>NZ_CP118957.1:1217500-2592500 GCF_029023825.1 Enterococcus saccharolyticus subsp. saccharolyticus
GATCAGGTAGATAGGTCAGAAGTGGAAGTGCAGTGATGTACGGAGCGGACTGATACTAATCGATCGAGGACTTAACCAAAAAGAAAAAAATTGAATTCAAGGTTATGTTGACCTTTACTTTAAATCCAGTTTTGAGTGAATGACTTCATTCAATTAAATAATAGTGTGGTGGCGATAGCGAGAAGGATACACCTGTTCCCATGTCGAACACAGAAGTTAAGCTTCTTAGCGCCGATTGTAGTTGGGGGTTGCCCCCTGTGAGAGTAGGACGTCGCCACGCAAATGAAAAGGACTGATATATTATCAGTTCTTTTTTTGTATAATAACAAGAAAATTTATGAAAAAAATTAAATAAAAAGCAAAAATCGAGGTTTTTGACCCTTTTTTCAACTAAAAATGATAAACTATAATAGAGAAAATTTAGAGGAGGGCATTGTTATGTCTGAGGAAGTACTAGAAGAAACAGATCGTCAAGAGACATCTGATTCGTATAAAGACTTTGATAAAATCAAAAAAGTAGCTTCAATGAACATTACTTCTATGTTGAAAGATTTGCATGCATTTGAAGCCGCCATTGAGACTGAAAATATTCCTGAGATTTATCGTATTTATAAAGGAAAATTGCATAAAGAATTAAAAGAGACCTCAAATCAAAATCATGAAATTGATGAACTGTTATCAACAAAATTACATGATAAATTTGTTGAACAATTTCCATTTATGGAATATGTAGAAAAAATTTCGCCGACCATTCACTATTATAAAATCGGTACCTATTATCGCGAACGTGCGACAATTGGTTTTGATGCAAGTATTCCAGAAATTTTTGTTTTGCCAAAAATTGACGAAGAATGGCAACATTATCGTCCAGAAAGTCGTGAATTATTGAAAGCAATTGAAAAGCAAATCGATAATTTAGACGCTAAGATGATTGCGGCAGAAGAAGAACTTAAAAATTTGGAAAAAGAAGCGCAAATATTAGCAGCAAAAAAAGAAGAAATTTCAAATAGTAAATCATTTTTCAATCGCGCAAAAACAGAAGAAGAAGTGGAAGCTTTAAATAAACAAATTGCTGAAATCAATAAGAAAAAAACTGAATGGTTACCATTTGTACAAAATAAAAATAAGTCCAATCAGCAAAAAGAACAACTGATGCGTACCTACGAAGAAACTCGTTTAAAACGTGCAGTTGTAGCAAAGGAATATCGTTTTATTAATCAATATTTTGGTTCAATGAAAAAAATGAATGAACAAATTCAGCAATTTTTGACAGCTTATTTGTCACCTAAGAAAGGAGAGGGACATACTAAATGAGTAAAACAAAGAAAAAAATAACACCGAACTCTCCGACTGTTGATAAATCATCAAAAAAAGATAACTATTATGTATTAAAAGAAAAAGATCATCAAGCGATTATGAACCTTATTGGAGAAAGAGAAGATGAATTAGCAGATTTATACATGCGTATGGCTTTATTAGAAGCCGATTTTGTCGAATTATTAGAAGCGTACTGTCAATTTATTATTCCAAATGTACCAATTTCTAAGATAGCGAAAACGAATTTATTAGCGTATTTTTCATATGAATTATTGAAGCCATTAAAGGCTGTTGGCTTAACACAAACAGATAAAGAAAATGTTTGGAAAAGTAAACATTTTGATGTAGCTTACGAATTAGATAAAAATAATGATTTGGCATTAAGTTTTAAAATGGAAGTCGTAGATGCTCGTTTTGAGTCTGCTTATATGCCACTTATTTTGGTTCATCCTAAAGAGATGACGGTAGAAGTAGATGAAAAGCAAGTATTAAAATTAATTCATTTATGGCATAAAGATAAAATCTTTTCGCATAATCAATTGTCTTTAATCAATTACGATTTAAATCAATTATTAGCATGGTTTAAAGAACTTGGATTTGAAGTTGCACCAAGTCTTTTAGACAATACGCATGCATTAAAACGTGAATTTTCAAGTGAATTATCAGTAGATACCAAAGTGCTAGATGATATTTTTATCATTACGATGGAATCTACAGATTATGATTTTGAAAAAATCGATGATACCCATTATCAAGTGAAATTAAATCAAGAACAAACAGTTGATATTTTTTCTGAAAATGGGAAGACACGCTTGTTTATTGATTCGAATAATCGTCGTCGTTCAATTTTGGATTTCTTTACAAATTATCCATTCTTAGTTCCATTAATTGTCCGTAATTAGTAAGGGATATCCGAGCTATAAAGAAACTGCTCTGGTGGTTTAAATAGTTCGGATATTTTTATTTTTACAAAGGAGAAAAAATGAGTCATTTAGAAGAAGAACGTTTATTTTGGGATGGTTTTGCAGAGGAATATGCTGAAATCCAAGCAGAATCGACAACCACTATTCCACAAGATGTTCATGATTTTTTAGTAGCTGAAAACATTTTACCTACGAATACTTTTCTAGATCTTGCCGGGGGAACTGGAAAATATATCCCTGCAATACTTGCTAATGTCAATGACTATACGTTAGTTGATTTCTCAGAAAAAATGCTTCAAATTGCGCAAGATACTCACAATTATCCACGACTTCAATTCCTTCATTGTGAACAAGCAGTTTTTTTGACGCAAACCAAAGATAACCGTTATGATGTCGTATTTTCAGCAATGAATCCAGCTTTAACATCGAAACAAATCCTTAACGAATTGTTACGAATAGCGAATGAATATGTCTGTATTTTACGTGTGATTGAAGAAAAAGATGAATTGTTTTCTTTGTTTGAACAGACTCCAGAAGAATGGAAGTGGATGGAAACCTATAAGGAATGGTTAGATGGAAAGTATCGAACCCAATTGTTTTCATATAATTCATCAGAAAGCATTTCAAAAGAATTTTTCCTAACGTATTTTGAAATGGATTTTCCTTATAGTCAACTTCAAAAAATCGCAGATGACTTATTCCAACAGAACACAGAGAAATTAAATCGCACAACAATTACTTTTGAATTGTTAATAATTGAAATATAAAGGAAGTTGCAACAATGAAGAAAAAAATAACTAGCTTTTTAACGGTACTTATCGTATTAATTGTCGGTATCTGGCAATGGTTGAATCCCAGTGAATTTTTAGAAGTAGCGGAACCAAAACAAGAACAAAAACAAATTTCAGAACCAACGAATACCATAGATACAACAATTAATGAAAAAACAAGCCAATCAATTGACGACATTGATTTAGAAAATCCACCACGTTTTGAGAATATTCGTGTTTCTTCTTTACGAAGTGTCGATGGCGATACGTTTGCGTTTTATACAGCAGATGGGAAAGAACACAAATTACGTTTATTGATGGTTGATACCCCTGAAAGTGTGAAAAAAGGTGTATCCGTCCAACCTTATGGAAAAGAAGCCAGTGATTTTACGAAAGAACAACTAACGAAAGAAGGTGTTTCTTTGGTTTTTGATAAAGGCGAAGTGGTGGATAACTATGGACGCTTTTTAGCGTATGTCTATATTGGAGAAAACTCACTTCAAGAGTTATTATTAGAAAACGGTCTTGGAATTGTTCGTTATGTAAATGCAGGTGGTGACAGTTTAGTGGAAGAATTATTAACTGCTCAAGAAAAGGCGCAAGATGAAAAATTAGGTGTTTGGAGTAAAAAGGATTATGTAATGCAAATGAAAAATGGCTACTATCGTTACAATGAAGTTGAATAAAGTTGAGGTGATTCAATGAAACTAACTGAGTTGATGGATAAACATCAACAAGTACAGATAACAATTTTTCAATGGATTTTAAAAAGTGAAGGTGCAATTCGCATCAAAGATTTGGAAAGAGAATTAGCTATTTCAGTCCCAACCTTACAAAAAGAAATTCGCTCATTAGAAACAGCTTTGGAACTATTTGATGATGAATCTAAGCTGATGAAGTTAGACAATGATTATTTGAGTTTACATCTGTCAAATGAATTTTCTGTCAAAGCATTTGTTTATTCCTATTTGGAACAAGCACTAGATTATCAGATAGTTTCGTTTATCTTTCAACATAAAAAAGTGTCAATCACAAAAATGGCACTTGATTTGCAAGTAAGTGAAGCCTCGTTATTTCGTCGCTTGAAATCAATTAACCAACAATTGGAAGAATTTGAAATTCAATTTCGCAATAAAAAAATGATTGGTGATGAACTTCAAATTCGAGTATTTTATTATTATCTTTTTTGGACAAGTTTACCTTTTGAGCAATTGCAAAAAAAGTTTCGTAATCCTACCATACAAAACTTAATTCAAGTAATTGAAAAACACTTCCATTTAACTTTTACAAAAGAACAATATTGGAAGTTGTCCTTATGGTTAGGAATTATGCATAGTCGCTTTGATTATCGTGGGGAACAGAAATACCGTTTGCGCAAAGAGACTGTTCACGAAATTGAACAAGACATGTTTTATCAAGAATTAAAGAATATGCTAGCGCGTTATTTAAGTCGTTTTGCCTTCCAAGGATCAGATGAAGAATCCGTCTATCTTTATTTATTCTTTTTATCAGAAAATCTGTTGCCATCAGAGAAAAAATGGCTAACAGAATCGCCTTTTATCGCTAAATTTTTGACATTAAATCAAAAAATTTACCAAGAGTTAGTGCATGATTCAGATGTCTCTTCATTTGATGCTTTTTTATTGGAGTTGCACATAAAATTGGCATTTTCTAAAGGATGGATTGATACCGAAGAAAATGATTTATTGTTACTGTCGGATTACGATTCGTCAAAAATGTCCGCCTGTATGTCAATCATTGAAGCAGAATTATCTAAGGATATTTCGAATTCCCAATGGCGTATGTTAGATCAGGCGTATGGTCTAGTAGTCGATATTTATCAAAGAAGGCAACAAAAAGAATTACTTGTTGGCATTGCATCCGACGATTCCTTACAATCAGAGGAAGTGTATCAATTTATTGAGCAACATTTGGCAAGTTTGCCGCATGTAAAAGTTAAAAAAGCAAAAAATCGCGTGTATTCGTTACTAGTTGCATCAGAATATACGGACATAACAAACTATGCTTATGAGGAACGCTATATTTTTAGTGGTCGCTTATCCTTATTTGAAGTGAATCGATTAAAACAAGCGATTGAAAATTGCTATGATAGGAGTTGAGAAATTTTGCGAGTGGTAATTATTGGTGGATCTCATGCAGGGATTGCTGCAGCGAGACATTTAAAGAAAATTGACGAGAGTGTCGAAGTAATTATCGTCGAACGATCCAATGTTTTGGGGTACATTGGTAGCAGTTTAAATCTTTATTTAGAAGGTTTTATTGATAAATTAGAGGATGCAAGAACTGTGACTCCAGGCCAATTATTGGCAGAACAAATCAACGTATTGTTAAATAGCCGAGTAGTTTCTGTAGATGCCAAAAATAAATCTGTGGATTTTACAACAGATAATGGAGATATTCATTTAACAGATAATATTTCTTACGATTATTTAATTTTAGCGATGGGGTCAAGCCAATACCATACCGATTTTTCATCGGAAACAGAAGCAACAATGACAAATTTTAAAACACTAACACAATCAAAAACAGCGTTAGATACTTTAATGGATGCCAAGAAAGTCGCAATTATTGGGGCAGGGTTAATCGGTTTTGAATTGGCAGAGTCTTTAAGTAAATACAACAAAGAAATTTATTTAATTGATCGCATGGACAGCGTGCTGTTTCGTTACTTTGATGAAGAAATTACGCAAGAATTAGTGCAAAAACTGCCGGAGAATGTCCATATTTTATTAAATAGTGATGTCCGTGAAATTACAATGACTGATGAACAAAAAGTCACAGGTGTCATCTTAGCGAATGGTCAGACGGTTGCAGTAGAAGCAGCTGTGTATGCCATTAACCCACGACCAAATGTCGAATTAGTGACAGATATTTTAGATATCAATATGGATGGAACGATTGATACCAATGAGTTTTTAGAGACGTCTGATCCGTTTATTTATGCAGTAGGGGACTTAGTGTCTGTTCACTTTAATCATTCTGCTATGCCAATTTATATTCCGTTAGTGACAAATGCGTATCGAACAGGGATGATTGCTGCGTCAAATATTTTATTAACCGATAAAATTCCTTTCCCAAAAGTACAACGCACGATTGTCAGTGCATTATTTGACACCTATTTAGCAAGTTGTGGAGTCAATGAAGAAGAAGCTCCTTATTATGGTTTAGACGTAGCATCTGTCTCCAAAACCTTTCATAAAGAAGCCTTATTTCAACTAGATGATACGTTTGAATTAACGATTAAACTGGTATTTGATGTTAACACAAAACAGTTAATGGGGGGGCAATTAATGACTAATTCCAAAAAGACGCTAGAAATTATTAACACGTTATCTACCTTGGTAACAATGGAAACAACGTTGAATCAATTAGTCACGATGGATTTTTATTTTAATCCTAAATTATCAACGCCCTTGCATTTTCTAAATGATTTAGCATTGGAAGGGGTCATTAAACGTTAAAACCAATAAAAGAATTGCTATTTCAGCAATTCTTTTATTTTTATTTGAAAAAAGCATTGTAATTTTCTGTATTTTCTAATAAACTAGTTAAGAGAATGAGAATCGTTCTCAACTGTATTGTAAGGAGTTTGTCATGAGGAAAGTTTGGTTATTTCTGAGTTTATTACTTCTTGCTATCGTTTCGCTTTTTGTGGGTGTTCACCAAGTCTCATTATATGGATTAATGAATGGCGATGAGACCCAATGGATGTTGTTGTTAAAAACACGAATCCCCCGAACAATTAGTTTGATTTTAGCAGGAGGAATGTTAAGTGTCTGCGGAAAAATTATGCAACACTTAATGCAAAACAGATTTGTTTCTGCTGGAACAATTGGGATGATGGATAGTGCACGGTTAGGGATTTTGTTAGTCATGTTACTATTTCCGAACGGATCGATTTTATTACGTGCGGGAGTAGCGTTCATCTTTGCTTACATAGGTGTTTTGCTATTTTTGAATTTAAGTCGAATTCTACCTAAAGGTGATCCGATGATTTTACCATTAACGGGTGTCATGTTTGGAAATATTATTGGTGCAGTCGCTTCATTTTTTGCGTATCAATTCCAATTGGTTCAAAATTTATCGTCTTGGCTTCAAGGAAATTTTGCGACAGTCATGGAAGGTAGTTATGAATTAATCTACATAACCGTACCAGTATTTATAATTTTATATTTACTAGCCTATCAAATGACGATTGCCGGATTGGGTGAGGAACTCGCAACCAATCTTGGTATGAACTATCAATTGTTACAATTTATTGTCTTTGCGTTAGTCGCATTAGGCAGCAGTGCAGTCTTAATTATGGTCGGTAACATTCCTTTCTTAGGAGTGGTTATTCCCAATCTAGTATCTTTATTTTACGGAGATCATTTAAAGAATACCATGAGTGTAACAGTTATCTTTGGAAGTATTTTCTTATTGATTTGTGACATTCTATCGCGTGTATTGATAGCCCCTTATGAAATTCCTGTCAGCGTTGTTGTGGGGATGATTGGTGGCGCTCTTTTCTTATTCTTATTGATTAGGAGGAGAAAAGGATGAAAAAAAATCATTTTGCACTCAAAATTGGTGCGTTATTCGCGTTGTGTTTAGTAGTCGTTGTAGTGTTCTTGACTTACAATACCTATGGAAATTGGGATTTTGCTTTAAAGTTAAGAGGAAAAAAAATCTTAGCCTTTATCTTTGTTGCCCTGGCAACATCAGTCAGTACGATTGCTTTTCAAACAATTACACGAAATCAATTTTTAACTCCCGGAATTTTAGGACTAGATAACTTGTATATTATGATTCAGACATTATTATTCTTTTTTGTAGGGGGAATTAAAATGCTCTCTCAAGAATCAATTTGGATGTTTATTGCGAACGTTGGTTTAATGACAATTTTAAGCGTCTTGTTTATTTCTTTCTTTATGGATAAAGTGACAGGAAATCTCTTTTTGCTTTTAATGGTCGGTATGATTTCAGGAACCTTGTTTTCAAGTATTAGTACATTCATCCAAGTGTTGATGGATCCTAATGAATATGACCTCCTACAAGGACGTTTATTTGCTAGTTTTAGTAATGTGAATAGCAATTATTTGATGGTAGCGGCAGCGATTATTATCGTATCTGTCGTGGTCTTATGGTTCGTTGCACCAGAACTAGATATTATGCATATTGGGAGAGATCATGCGGTAAACTTAGGGATTTCTGTTAATCGACTACAAACTCTTTGCTTATTTTGTATTTCCTTATTAACGGGAACAGCAACAGCATTAGTTGGGCCAACTGTTTTCCTAGGCTTTATTGTTGTAACGATTAGTTATCGTTTATTTGCGACATATCAGCATAAAAAATTATTTATTGGTAGTTTTTTATTAGGAATTTTGTTGTTAGTTGGTGGGCAGTTTTTAGTAGAGCAAATTTTCCAATGGAGTACGACAATTAGTACAGTTATTCAATTTGTGGGTGGTATCTTCTTTTTAGGAAAAATTTTATCAGAAAGGAAAAAGGTATGATTCAAGCACAAGAAATTTCAAAAAAATATGAGAATAAAATCGTGTTACAAAATGTTGACCTAGAACTACCTAAAGGTAAATTAATTGCCTTTATTGGTCCAAATGGTGCAGGAAAAAGTACCTTTTTGTCGCTAGTTAGTCGATTGCAACCACAATCAAGTGGCGAAATTTTTCTAGATCGAGAAGAAGTACGGAATTGGAAATCAAAAGAATTAGCGAAAAAGCTAGCGATTTTGAAACAAAGTAATGCCATTCAATTGAATATTTCTGTTCGTGAATTGGTTTCATTTGGCCGGTTTCCTTATAATCGAGGAAAATTAACTGCTGAAGACGAACGAATCATCGATCAAGCAATTGAGCAGATGGAATTGCAAGAGATGGTCAATGATTCCATTCATTCGTTGTCAGGTGGCCA
Organism: Enterococcus saccharolyticus subsp. saccharolyticus; assembly: GCF_029023825.1. Lineage (NCBI taxonomy): Bacteria > Bacillati > Bacillota > Bacilli > Lactobacillales > Enterococcaceae > Enterococcus > Enterococcus saccharolyticus. Next base: position 1,226,445 of record NZ_CP118957.1, read on the forward strand.
ATTACAGCGTGTTTATATTGCGATGATTTTAGCACAAGATACGGAATACGTCTTGTTAGATGAACCATTGAATAATTTAGATATGAACCATGCCAATCAGATGATGCATTTGTTGAAACGTTTGGTAGAAGAACAAAATAAAACAGTGTTAATTGTTTTACATGATATTAACTTTGCGGCAGGATTTGCCGATCATATTGTGGCAATGAAAAATGGCGAAGTTTTCGCGACAGGAGAAACGGAAACGATTATCCAACCTGAAGTATTAAATAAATTATATGGCATGAACATACGGATTTGTGAAATTGAAGGAAAACGATTTTGCATGTATTTTAGCTAATAGGGGGAACTTTTTATGAAAAAGATTTTTAGTGGCATTCTTGTATTAACAGCAGCATTAACGTTGGCAGCGTGTGGGAACACTGGTGGCGACACAGCGAAATCATCAGAAACAGCGGCAAGCACAGCAACACCTACAACGGCTGCTTCGTCTGCGGCAGAAGCAACACCAACAGAAGTAACAGTTACGGATTCAGATGGCGATGAAGTCACTGTACCATTCAATCCAAGTAAAGTGGTTGTCTTTGATAATAGTGCCTTAGATACGATGGATGCATTAGGTGTCGGTGAATCAGTGATTGGTGCGGCAACAGATAGCATGCCGGATTACTTGGAAGCTTATAAAAATGTTGAATCTGCAGGTGGTATTAAAGAACCTGATTTGGAAAAAATCAATCAATTACAACCAGATTTAATCATTATTTCTGGTCGTCAAGCAGATTACAAAAAAGATTTACAAGCAATTGCACCAACTGTTTTCTTTAGCACAAATGGTGAAGATACTTGGGGTTCAATTCAAACAAATGTAAAAACAATTGCACAAATCTTTGGCAAAGAAGCTGAAGCTGATGCAAAAATTGCGGAATTAACAACATCTATTGATGAAGTCAAAGCGGCTGCTGAAGCTTCTGGTGAAAAAGTATTAACAGTACTAGTTAATGAAGGTAGTCTTTCTGCTTACGGATTAGGTTCTCGTTTTGGCATTGTTCATGATACTTTTGGTTTTGCACAAGCAGATGAAAATATCGAAGCATCAACACACGGACAAAATGTATCGTATGAGTATGTTTTAGAAAAAAATCCAGATGTGATTTTCGTTGTTGACCGTACAAAAGCAATCGGTGGTGACGCTTCTCAAAACAATGTAGCGGATAACGATTTAGTCAAAGAAACAAATGCTGGTAAAAATGGTAAAGTTATCGCATTAGACCCACAAGTGTGGTACTTATCAGGTTCTGGTTTAGAATCAGTGCAAATCATGTTAGATGATGTGAAAAAAGCAGTAGAATAATCAAATGAAGCAACCGTCAATGATTAATCATTGACAGTTGTTTTTAGAAAGCGGTATCAAAAATGGTTGTTATTAGTTTAAATATATGCTATGGTAAATTTACTACAAGGAGAGAAGGTGCGTGCAATGATGAATACAACAAATCAACCGAAGCTAAATTGCAAACACTTCTTCTTAAACAACTAATAAATTCTTTATTCAATGTTTAAAAATAAGTTCTCTATGATTTTGCAATGAGCGGGTCATAGAGTTTTTTTATGTGCAATTAAACAATGAATAGGTGGAAAAGAATGGAAAATAAATTACAACGTGGTCGTGTCGCAATTGTTCATGGCGATTATTACCGTGTATTAACCAAAGAAGGCGAAATATTAGCAAAGTTAGCTGGAAAATTCAGTGAGCAATTCATCACAAACCTAGAATTACCGACTGTGGGTGATTGGGTTTTCTTTCAAACAATCGATCAGCAACGAGGAATTATTCAACAAATTGAACCACGAATCTCAAAATTTTCTAGAAAGATTGCAGGTCATCAGTCAACCGAACAATTGATAGCTAGCAATGTAGAAATTATTGTGGTTTTAACAAAAGTCGATTGTTGCGCAAATGTAGCTGATTATTTAATTCCTTTGTATGAATTAACGACTACTATTATTGTGACTGGATTGAACGATGATACTGGTATTTTAAAAATTGCTAGTTATTTAAAAAATGGAAAAACAGGCGCTTTTGTAGGTTCTTCGGGTGTTGGTAAATCGACATTAGTGAATCGATTGGTACAGAATCAACAAATGGCTGTTTCAGGAATTCGCTTAGAAGACAGTAAAGGGCGGCATACAACAACTCATCGAGAATTGCTTGTTTTGTCAACTGGTGGTATATCATTGATACCCCGGAAATGAGAGAGTTTCAGTTGTTTGAAGAAAATGAATTGGATGCGACGTTCCAAGATATTGTTGACCTAGCTAAGAATTGTCGATTTAATGATTGTCGGCATGAAACTGAAAATGATTGTGCTGTTAAAGCTGCAATTCAAGCAGGCGTCTTAACAGAATCTCGTTTATTGAATTATAGCAAGCTACAACGCGAGTTAACTTTTCAGGAAAGACGTACAAAACAAAAAGAACGATTCAAAAACAAACGAAAAAAGACCCGCTAGTGGGGAGACTAGCGGGTAGGAGAAAAATGAAAAAGTGTTAGGGTTGTTGTTTTAGTATGTCTAAAATATAACGAGAAAATGTGAAGAATTTTTGATAAAAATACGGATAGTTACAGAATTTTTTACTAAGAAAAGGTAGTGAAACGATGTTTGAACGGATAGTACAACAATTTTTAGAAGCTGCTGATCCAAACAAAGCAGAAAAAATGGCTGCTTATATGCGTAATCAATTTCTTTTTCTAGGCGTGTCTGCGCCACAACGGCAAATGATTTGCAAAGAATTTTATAAAGAAAGCACACAACAAGAAATTGATTGGCACTTTGTTTTTGAGTGCTGGGCATGTCCTTATCGTGAATTGCAATATGTTGCGATTGGTTATTTACAAGTTCTCAAGAAAAAATTAGAACCAGAGGATGTGGGAGCTATCCAACGATTAGCACAAACAAAATCTTGGTGGGACACAATTGATGGTTTGGACAAATTAATGGGTGAGCTTGCTTTTCAATATCCAGAGGTAAAGTCTATATTGATTCAATGGAGTACAGCAGAAGACTTCTGGTTGCGAAGAATTGCCATTGATCATCAATTATTACGAAAACACACAACCGATGTAGAATTATTACGTGTCATTTTAGAAAATAATTTAAATCAATCAGAGTTTTTTATCAATAAAGCTATCGGTTGGAGTTTACGTGATTATTCTAAAACTAATCCAGAATGGGTCAGAGATTTCATTGAAGCGCATCGTAAAGAATTGACGTCATTAAGTATCCGCGAAGCAAGTAAATATCTTTAAGGAACTATTATCGCATTTGCGATAGAAAAAAGGCGACAAAAAAGAACTTGTTAGATGATTATGTGGTTCATCTAACAAGTTCTTTTGATTATTCAGGCAAATTTTTTATCGCATATTCTGCTTGTTCCTTAGTAAAACCAGAATAAATTAATTGATCATATAAGCCTTGATCAGAAGAGGGACTAAAACTTTGTAACTGGATAGCTGATTGAAGTGCTTGTTCATTCCAATCAACATCAATATTCGCCAAGGCATAGGCTATTTGTTCATCAGTGAATTTTGCATATAGTAATTGTGAAGATAAATTATCTTTTGAAAATGCTGAATAAGAAAGATAAGTATTAGCAGATTCTAAAGCGTGTTTGTTCCAATCAGTCTGAATAGTATCAACCGCATATTGCGCCGCCTCGTTAGGATATTTATCAAAAATGAGTTGGTCATATAAACCATCCTTTGATAAATGACTAAACGTAAGATACTGTTCGGCGCTCGCTAAGGCATTACTAAATTCTCTAGACACATTGCTATCAGGGGAGGATGTACTGCTCGTTGTTTCGTTAAAAAAATAACTAGATGACTGACTACTTTCATGAGAGTGAGTTGGTTTCATTGCTTTTGATTCAAGTGTATTACTTAAGGCACCACCTGCTAACATAATCAGAACGCTGCCAAGAAAAATAAAGACACCAGGTTTTTTCGGCGTTTTTTTGAAAAGAGACCGAATAAATAATACAATGCCGTAAATACTTCCTAATAAGCCCATCAAGATAAGGATATCTTCTAATTTCATCTTTTTCCTCCTTACAAACCAATTTTAGTAAGACATAAAAAAGGAGTTTTTATTTTATTTTACCAATTTTTGTAAACGGAAACAAACTCTTTTTAAGAAGCTAACAATTAAAACCAGGTAATCCAATGAGATCACCTTATTTTTTGTATCAAAATTTTACCTAAGTGGCGCACGATACCCTGCTGCTTCGGCTTCTTCAATTGATGTAAATAAAGCTTCTGGGTTAGTCGTACGGTCGTAATAGGTGGAACCAGGGACATGATAAATTTTATTTTTTGACCCTTTGATTAAGCCTAACCCATTTGCATCTACATATGGATTAGCTGCTGCTTGTTGTGCAACTTGCTCATTGACTAATCGTTCTGCTTCAGCTTGTTCAGCGGCAAGTCGTTCTTGTTCTTCTGCCTGTTCTGTAGCGATTCTTTGAGCTTCCGCTTCTTCTTGTGCGATACGCTCTTGTTCGGCCTTTTCAGCGGCAAGTTTCTCTGACTCTTCCTTTTCTTTTGCCATTCATTCTTGTTCAGATTGCTCAGTCGCGCGTTTTTCGGCTTCTCAAGACGCTCAGATTCTTGCATTTTCAGTTGTTCTTGCTTTTTTGCTTCTGCTTCAGAAGAATCTTTTTCTTTTGTTACAGTTGTAGAAGTCTCTACTATGCTAGAACTAACCGTAGCGACTTCTTCTGCTGGAGTAGGAGAGGTCATTGCCACTCCAGCAATTGAAAGAACTCCAGTTGCAACAGACGAGAGTGCCAATCGCTTAGCTGATTTTCTTTTCTTGTGATCTTTTTTTACAAAAGAGACAATCGTCCGATAAATACTTAAACCAACACCCACTAAACTTACCAAAAACAACACTAAAAACAAATTTTCCATTATAAACGCTCCTTATCATTGATATACTAGATATGTCCGTGATATCAATGAAAGACAATTCCCTTAACTTTAGAGAGTGAGAGGGGGTTGTTTGCGTTTTTTTTACAAAACCTAGGTATTTTGATGCAAGTCTATTATAACCATAGATATGAAATTATACCATCACATTATTATCAAACTATTATTGCATTTTTGATAATAACAAAAAATCCCTCCCACCAAAAAGAACTAACCCGCACACATTCTTTCCCAACCTTAAATTATCCACCTAAGAACAAGGACATTCTTCCATGACAGACTAGTAGAACACGCTGATTAATATCCGAAAGGGAATAAAAAAATCCCCATCCTATTTTCACAAGATGGGGATTTTTTTATGGAATCATTACTCAATTTTTTTAGTGATAATTTTTATATTATCTATTACTCCACACAGATAGATAAAGACTTTATATACAAAAAAACAGTCACATATAAAAAAGAATAGTACAATTAAAGTAAATAGCGCATTGAAATGATTTACCCATATAGTTACTACTACGAATGTTAAAAAAATGAAAAAAAAGTAAATGACAAAAAGATAAGAAAAGAAAAAAGCGAGAGTAAAAAAATAAATTGTTTATTCTTTGTGTTTCTTAAATCAGTCAAAATAAGTTCATCAGCAAATATGATACAACTGCTTAAACATTCTAACAAAAATCCCATATAAATCCTTTCTTTACCACTCGTTAATATCATTATTATTGCTTATTTTATCTTTTTTATCAACGCAAAATAAAGAAGGAGACGATGTGTTCGAGGTAAAAGATAACAACGTCTACGACTTCCGACTGATATTTGACTAATTTATTGATTTTACTTTACCTGTCGTAGTAATTGGGTATATAATTACTATGACAGATGAAGTAATATGAAGGAGGGGTAAGATGATTACAAGCGATGGTATTCGTGGGTACAATGATGTGATTATTTTATCCCTTCTAAAAGAAGGCGATTCTTACGGTTATGCTATTTCTAAACAGATCCGGGCAAGAACCAATGATTTATATGTCATAAAAGAAACGACTTTATATTCTGCGTTTACACGATTAGGAAAACAAGCGTTGATTGAAGCCTATCCCGGAGAACTAACACATGGGAAAAAAAGAACGTATTATCGCATTACTGACAAAGGAAACGAGTTTCTAAAAATGAAAAGGCAAGAGTGGGAGCAAACAAAATTCGTAGTGGATGAATTTTTAGAAGGGGGAACTGAAAATGAAAATTATTAAGGACTATTTAGATAGCTTATTTTTAACCGTACCAATTACACCAGAAACGAAAAAAGCCAAAGAAGATTTGTTGGCGATTATGGAGGATCATTATCACGAGTTGATTGCAGAAGGCAAAAGTGAACATGAAGCGATTGGTGCTGTTATTAGTGAATTTGGTTCGATTGATGAAATCCTAGCTGAACTTGAGTTAGAACAAGCAGAAGAGGATGAAGATTATCCGGAAGTTGATGCAGTATCCTTAGATGAAGCCATTGATTTTTGGGCAGTCACTAGAAAATTTGCATTTGAATTATCATTAGGTATTTTACTCCTTGCTTTATCAATGTCGGCTATGATGTTTATCGGTTTTTCTGAGTTATTTGCCTTTTTAGGAATCCTTGGATTTAGTGTTTTGGCTGCGGTAGGTATTGGTTTTATTATTTCTGGTTCGATGAAATATGTTCGAGAAAAACGAAAATTAGACGATCGCCCGTTAGCTAGAGACGTTTACAAAGAAGCTTTTTTCCAACTAGAAAATTATGATAAAAGTTTTCGAATGGGCTTAGCTTTAGGGATTGGTTTATGTATTTTGGCAATTCCAATGAGTATCTTTTTTACAAGTATCATTTATGCTGTTACATTAGGTATTAGTGCTTTTTTTGCAACAGGAGGAGTGGGTGTTTTCTTAATTGTTTATACTAGTATTGTTCGAAATGGTTTTAAGAAGATGACGAATGGACAATATTTTGTATCAGACGAAGATCATCCTGGTCCACGAGCGATGAAACATTCCTACGGTTCAGCGGCACCATTGATTATTACGCTTAGAAAATTTTATTGGCCATTGGTTTTTATTTTCTATCTTTTTTGGTCAAATCTTACAGGATGGGCAAACAGCTGGATTATCTTTGTTATCGCAGGAATTTTTTACAGTCTAGTCAGTGAAACTCTCAAGAAACGTAAATAAATCTGAACAGGAAATCAAATTGATTTCCTGTTTTTTATGTTCTAATTGAGAATTACAAGCTTTAATTGAGAATAAATGTTAAATCTATTTCTTAATTGTACAAACGTTATCAAATAGTTTGGTTATGAAAATAGAATGAAAGCACCATCTGATAAGGTTGGCAAGTGGTCATTACCAAACGTTTTTTATCAAATTAAAATTATTAAAAATAATTGAAGCAAAAGCATTGACCTTATTTCTGACTTTCTATATAGTTATTAATAGAGAATATTCTCAAATAATTATTCTAATTGGAGGACGTATTATGTCATTAATCGGAAAAGAAATTGTCGAATTTAACGCAAATGCTTATCATAAAGGTGAATTTATTGAGGTTTCATCAGAAGATTTTAAAGGGAAATGGAGCATTGTTTGTTTTTATCCTGCAGACTTCACATTTGTATGCCCAACTGAATTAGAAGATTTACAAGAACAATACGCAACGTTACAAAGTTTAGATGTTGAAGTTTATTCAGTTTCAACAGATACACACTTTACTCATAAAGCTTGGCATGATCATTCAGATGCCATCGGTAAAATTGAATATATCATGATTGGTGATCCATCACACGTTATTTCTAAAGGATTTGATGTATTAGATGGAGAAGGTCTAGCGCAACGTGGGACATTTATTATTGATCCAGATGGTATCGTTCAAGCAGTAGAAATCAATGCAGACGGTATTGGTCGCGATGCAAGTAGCTTAATTGATAAAGTTCGTGCTGCACAATATGTTCGTACACATCCAGGTGAAGTATGCCCTGCGAAATGGAAAGAAGGAGCAGAAACGCTAAAACCTAGTCTAGATTTAGTAGGTAAAATTTAAGGAGGATATTATGGCATTAGATAATGAAATCAAAGGTCAACTTGCACAATATTTAGAATTATTAGAGTCTGATATTGTTTTTAAAGCAAGTTTAGGCGATGATGAAAATTCAGAGAAAGTCAAAGAGTTTTTAGAAGAAATCGCTGAAATGTCTCCAAAATTATCAATTGAAGCAGTGACTCTTTCACGCACACCTAGTTTTGCTTTAGCACAACCTGGACAAGAAAGCCGTGTAGCGTTTGCTGGTCTACCATTAGGTCATGAGTTTACCTCATTCATTTTAGCGTTATTGCAAGTTGCGGGGCGTGCACCAAAAATTGATGCAGCCATTGCTAAACGTATTCAAGCAATTGATAAAAAATTGCATTTTGAAACATACGTTAGTTTAACTTGTCATAACTGTCCGGATGTTGTGCAATCATTGAATATTATGTCAGTGTTAAATCCAAACATTTCACATACAATGATTGAAGGCGGAATGTTCCAAGATGAAGTTGAAGCGAAGAAAATTATGGCAGTTCCGACTGTTCTTTTAGACGATGTGGAATTTGCAAGCGGTCGTATGACGATTGAACAATTAGTAGAATTAGCTGCTGGTCCAACTAGTGCAGATGAATTTACAGACAAAGACGTCTTTGATGTTTTAGTTGTCGGTGGCGGACCTGCTGGAAATAGTGCTGCTATCTACGCTGCTCGTAAGGGAATCAACACAGGTATGGTCGTTGAGACCTATGGTGGACAAGTTATGGACACAGTAGGAATTGAAAACATGGTTGGTACACCGTATACGGAAGGCCCACGTTTGATGGCCCAAGTGGAAGAACATGTGAACCAATACAACGTAGACATCATGAAAAATCAACGCGCAAAATCAATCCGTAAAAATGAATTGATTGAAGTTGAACTAGAGAACGGCGCTATTCTTAAAGCTAAATCTGCTATTTTATCTGTAGGTGCTGCTTGGAGAAATGTCAATGTTCCTGGTGAGGAAGAATTCCGTACCAAAGGGGTAACTAATTGTCCACACTGTGATGGTCCTTTATTTACAGGAAAAGACGTTGCGGTTATTGGGGGCGGAAATTCTGGAATTGAAGCAGCTATTGATTTAGCTGGTTTAGCAAAACATGTTTACGTTTTAGAATTCTTACCTGAATTAAAAGCCGATCAAGTGTTGCAAGACCGTGTTAATTCTTTAGCCAACGTGACTGTTATCAAAAATGTTGCCACAAAAGAAATTACTGGAACAGATCAAGTGAATGGTATTTCTTATGTGGATCGTGAAACAAACGAAGAACATCACATTGCTTTAGAAGGTGTCTTTGTACAAATTGGATTAGTACCAAATACTGCTTGGTTACGCGAGTCGGATGTGGTATTAAATGAACGTGGTGAAATTGTTGTCGACAACCATGGCATGACAAGCTTAGAAGGTGTTTTTGCTGCAGGTGACTGTACGGATAGCGTTTATAAACAAATTATTATTTCAATGGGTGCTGGAGCAACGGCTGCTTTAGGCGCATTTGATTATTTGATTCGTCAATAAAAAAATGAGTGGAAGATCATGAAGATCTTTCACTCATTTTTGTTTTGAAAAGAAAATAGATAGCTATAATCCAAGAAAACATTGAGAAAATAATGGGATAAATAATTTGTTTGCTGCCTTTAAAGGTTACAGTCAATACGTTTTTCCCAGGTTGTTGTTTGACAGTAATTGTCCCAATTTTGGTTAACAGAATATCTTTATCTGTTAGTTTTTTCCCATTTAAAGAAAGTTCCGTTCGGGCATATTTAACAATGGGAACTTTTACTTTTGCTATTTTTTCACCAGTCCATTCGACATAAAGTTGATGATTTTTAACGTATTTTTTGAAATTAGGATTAAGTGCCAAGATATGTTGTTCATATTGTCGATAATTGTTTTTATGGTTTTGTTGATAAATTGGCAAATAATCAGGTGTTGATTTTTCCACTAATTTTAAAAATGTGGTGAAATCAGAAGAATGCACGGCATTTTTTAGTTCCGTCTTATCTTCAGTACGGACAAATAAATGCTTTTTTCCAGTTTGAATCATCCGTTTTTCCTCATTCCATTCGTGCATAGGGTCTTGTGCTTTTAACATCACTTGTCCAACACTGACAGCTAAGATGGTAGTAAGAATGGCAATACTTAATAAGCTTTTTTGACAGTAACGTTGAAAGGTGTAACAGGCTAATAAAATGAGAAAAATTGTTACTGGTACAAAGAAACGAAATGGAAATTGAATCAAATCAACTACAAGAATGTCTCTGCCTTGTAATTTTTCCCAAGGAACAAGATTGGTTGATAAAATTAAGAAAAAGCACATGGTACCAATACATAGTCGCATGAAGGGTGAATATTTTTTCCATAACAAGACACTAGCAAGCACTTGTCCAACTAATAATACGGCTAAAAAGATTGGTGTGGTTAACCAGTAGCGTCCGTTCCTTGTAATAGCACTGCGATCCATGTGTTGATTGATAAATGGGTCAGCAATGGTATTACTACTATAAATCATATAAAAGCTAATCCAAATCGCTAATGTTAATAACAAGAAAATGCCAATAGAGTATGCTAATTTTTTAATTAATGCTATTTTTTCGGATGTTTGAATCAACGCATATAAGAAAAAAGGGAGATATATTAGAATCAAAATCAAACTTGTAAAAACATGCGTTTGAAACATAAGTGCCGTTAAGATTCCTAATTCTAACCAATTGAAATCTTTTTTCTCTGCCATATCAACTATAGGTAATAAACAAAGGGGTAAAATTGCTGCGCCCCAACTTGAAAACCCTTGACGCATGGTCCAATATTGGATGGAAAATGTGGTTAAATAAAAAATAGCACCTGCGCAACTTAAGGATCCTCGAATATGGGCTTTGTTCAATAAGGCATACATCGATATTCCTGAAAGTGTAAAAATCATTAAGCGTGATAAGACTTGATAACCAAACCATGATGGACTAAGTAAGACTAAAAAACCTTGAATATAGGATACTAAAGGTCCGTATAACGCATTGACAATTCGTCCGGATTGTTGGAAACCATACATTGAAATAAAATGTTGAAAGTTCCCTTCTTTTATCTGCATCGCAGCATCGTAAAAACGATTATAATGAAAGACGGCATCTGAACCAATCACCATTCCTTTGGTAATCAATTGTGGAAGAATGAGCACTAAAGAGACTAGAAAAATAAGAAGAATAGCTAGTCCATGTGTACGAATCATTTTTTTCATACGAAACCCTTCAACTTTCTAATTATTTTTTTGTAAGTATAGCATGAAAAAAATTTGTAAACGAATGAAATGGGAAACGATTCCTTTTTTTCTGCATAAATTCTTTTGTGATTCTAAGAAAAATTTAAACATTCAGATGGTTGTTCCAATTTCTTTTTTGTTTTATGCTTAAAAACGGGGAGAAGGAGGCGCGCATGAAACAGAAAATAATCTTAGGAATTGTTGCGACAATTCTTTGTGTTTTTAGTAGTTTATTGATTCAAACTTACAGTGGGCAATGGTACCACCAACCCTTGGCAAAAATTCAATTAGTAGAAATCAAAGACAGTCAACAACAAATTACGGCTATTGGCATCAACGGGGAGAAAAAAGGACAGCAAATGCAATTAGTTGCTCCCTATCAAGAAAATGAAATTGAAAGTGTACACTTGGTGAAAGGGAATCAAGTATTTTACCAAGGGAAGGATGTTGTAGAAAAAAAAAGAGATGGCTTTGTGTTTTTTATGGTTAGCTTTTTGTTATTAACTTTGTTATTTGTGGGTGGCAAAACGGGTATCACGACCTTTATTAGTGCTGTTTTAAATAGTGGGGCTCTTTTCTTCACGATTTGGTTTTATCGTGAGCATACGTCGCTATCATTATTGCCGATTACGATGATTTATATGGTGTTTTCGGTAGCAATTACGTTATTTTTAATCGATGGTATCCAAAAAAATAGCCTGCAAAAATTTTTAGCTACCCTGGTTACTATTTTGACAACGTTTGGTATTTGTTATATGACTATGGCAATGCTGCATGATAAAGGGTTACGCTTTGAAGATATGGGCGTATTAACTAGACCGTATCGTCCAATTTATTTAGCTAGTTTGTTAGTCGGTGCAATTGGTGCTTCGTTGGATACTGTCGTGACAGTTATTGCAACATTGGAAGAAATTGAAACTCGTAATCAACATGTGACATTAAAACAATTGATTCAATCAGGGAAAACAGTTGGAAATGATATTAGTGGAACGATGATTAACGTCTTAATTTGTTCGTATTTTAGTAGCGCCATTCCAGTTATTTTATTGTATTTATTCAATGGTTGGACATTTAGTCAAACAATCAATATGTTATTGTCATTAGAAGCGGTTCGGGTATTATGTGGAGGTTTTGGTATTTTATTATCAATTCCTATTTCATTATTCTTCTTTTCACTTGGAAGGAGGAAACTTGCATGAGTGTTCTGGGTGTATTGCTTGTTTTATTTATTCTTTGCATGAGTCTCATTCTTGGGAAGTCAGCAGTCTATGTTTTAAGTGGTTTATTTATGAACTTAGTGTTATTTTTATTGTTTCTTTTCTTTTTGAATCAAGGCTTTTCGGTATACTTTGTTAGTTTCGTCTATATTTTAGGCAATAGCTTAATTACGTTAGCTTATGTAAATGGGTGGAATGAAAAAACAAAAGCGGCATTTTATAGTATGTTACTTTTTTTAGTTGTTTTAGGAGTTATTTTTATTCCGTTAATTCAAAGTTTAGCAGTTCATGGTTTTCCCGCCCAAGAAATGGAAGAATTATCTGTCATGAATTTAGATATGCCGATTCGTTTTTCGGAATTAAGTGTCGCAGTGTTGTTTATAGGTGTTTCTGGTGCATTGATTGATGGCAGTATGGCGATTGCTAGTGCAACAACTGAATTGTATCATCGCCGTGAAGGGAACATTGAATTTATGGGTTTGTTTGAATCCAGTATGACTGTTGTTAAAAGTATTTTAAATTCAACAATTAATACCTTACTTTTTGCGTTTATCAGTAGTAGTTTAGCGTTAATTTTTTGGTATCAGGATCTAAATATTCCTTGGCAAGAAATGATTCATTCCAAAGCTTTCGTTGATGAATTAGCGATTATTTTATTATCAGGAGTTGGCGTAGCAGTGATTTTACCCTTTACTAGTGTGGTAACGTGTTGGTATTTGTTGAAGCAAAAAACGAGGTGAACGCACCTCGTTTTTTTATGTTTTTGGGTATTGTTTGTGTAATTTTAACGCAAAAGCTAGGTTAAAAGCTACAGAAGGTGTTGTGAGTGAATATCCCAAGAGTGTTTCAATTTTTTCAATACGATAAAGCAACGTATTGCGATGAATAAACAGAAGACGAGAGGTTGCAGCTAAATAGTGAAAGATGGAAAAGAAACGGAATACAAAGGCAATTACGATGCTTATCTGCAACAAAAAGAGCATGGAAAAATTAGCCAAGAATATGCGTATCACGAATATCAAAAAGAAGTAACTCGCTTAACCAAAGGCATTCAGGAGAAGAAACAAAAAGCAGCGCAAGCCGTGAAAATTTCAGATAAAAAGAAAAAAACAAAACGTACGACCAGACCGTTTATCATCTTCAAAACAAAAAGATACGGTACAAAAAAATCTGTATAAACAGGCGAAAGCAATGCATTCTCGCTTAGAGCAATTAAAAGAAGTTCAAACAGTTGATTGCTTGACAACCATTAAATTTCCAAAACATGAGACAGCAGCAATCCACAATCCGTATCCTTTACGAATTGAAAAACTGTCGATTACATATGAAGGTAAAATCATTTTAGATGAAATAGATTTTCAATTGCCCTTAGGAAAAAAAGTTGCCATCGTCGGTGCAAATGGTGCCGGAAAATCAACTTTCTTGCGTGCTATTTTGACGCAGCACTCAAGTGTTATCGTGTCGCCAAAAGCCCAAATAGCCACCTATCGTCAGATGGATTATAAATTCACGAGTCAACAACCGTTATTACGGGCGCTAATGGCAGAAACCGATTGGCCAGAAGGAACGGTTCGTTCGTTGTTACACCATTTAGGCTTTACACAAGAAGAAGTGTTAAAACCATTAGCTGTTTTAAGTGGTGGAGAAGCGACCAGAATAGCAATTGCGCAGTTGTTCACTCGACCATCTAATGTGCTACTTTTGGATGAACCGACGAATTTTATTGATTTAGTCACCATTCGGGCGTTAGAACTCTTTTTAACTGAGTATGACGGCACGGTTTTATACACGTCACATGATGCTCATTTTATTGCGCTTGCTGATGAAGTGTGGAAACTAGAGAATGGCAAACTGATCCAGCAATGAAAAATATCGCTATTTTAAATTTTTTCTTGCAAAAAACAAACGTACGTTCTATTCTGTAAGTAACATAAAATAAGGAGAGTCGCGATGAAAACACCGTTAACGATTCAAATGGAAGAAAGTCTGTATTATTATTGTCGTGAAAATGGCGATATTGTGATTGAAGAAGTAACTATGCCGGAGGAACAAGGAATTGTGGATACGTTGAGTTGTCGCTTAGATGCGATGAATCAATTTGAATGGCGTTGTTATGAATTAAAAGTCAGTAAAGCAGATTTTCGTTCAAAAGCAAAGTTATCGTTTGTGGGTCATTACAATTATTTTGTGTTACCTGAAAAATTATATCTCGCTGTTCAAGATGAAATTCCTAGTCAAATTGGTGTGTTGGTGTATCATTCGTATATTAACGAAGAAATTGGCGTACCGGGCTATTTTACAACAGCTAAAAAACCACAACGCCAAGCATTGCAAGTAAACGAACATGAATTACTTTATCGTTTGATTGCTTCTCAAGCTCGTGAAGTTGGCAAGGCTAAAAAAACAGCGCGTGGTTTACGTGTTTTTAGCACCGAACAATTATACAAAGAATTGAAGCGACGACAACCAGAATATGATTTATTTGGGGGAGGAGTCAATTACTATGACCGCTTTATTGAAGAGATACAGTCACAAGCCGTTGAAACCTTAAAAGAAGAGCTAGAAGCAACTCGTACCGCTTATTTTGAATTGGAAAAACGTTGGTTGGAGGGAAAATAATGTATTATCCGTATTTTCGTGGAAAGCAGTTTGATTTAATTGCCTTGCGTACGTTGTTAGAAGACAATCGTTTATCCAAAAAAATTCAACCAATTATTGAACCGGTGAAACAAACGACAGCATTGACTAAATTGCTAGAGACAAGCCAACAAACAGCCCATCCATTTTATATTATTCAGAATCCACAAGTCGGTGCATTTGCTACAGAGAATGGGTTAGCAACACTACGTCAATTACCAACTCAAAAAGCGTATTTGTTGGATCAACCATTGGAAACGCTAGAAACGACGGCGACAATGATGATTGTCCAACAAGCAACTCCCGCGTTAGCGAGTGAATGGACTGTTTATGAAGGGAAAGTCTTAGTTCCTGAAGAATTTCGGTTATTGCAAAAAGTGCGTGGTGAACGGATTTTATCAGAAGATGTTTTTACACGACTTCCACGCACGCATTTTTATCAGGAACAGCCCGATGAACTTTTTTCAACGACGCATCAAACCTACCAGAAAAAAGGGTTTGCAGGGTTTAGTGACTTCTCAATTGATAGTCGTATTTATTATGAACACGGGTATCCAACGCCAATACTAAGTCTACATCTTGTCTATTTTTCTGATGAACAATTGCGAATTCATCACTTTTTATCACCAGAAGAACTACCGTCACAAAAAGAAAAATTCTTAGCGTTAATGCTAGAAGTCGATCGTTGGCTCACAAAATTATGTGGTACAAAACCGACAAAAGGGTTAGAATTATTGCTAGAAAATGCCGCAAAAGACAAATTTCCAGGAATGGGTGTGATGCGCAAAGCCGCCGTCATGCATCATTTGGAACTAATGAGCCGGTATTTAGATGGGAGATAGCTGTACCGGCGTATTCAGGAATAGACGCTTTATTTCAACTAGAAAAATAATCGTTTGAGGAGAAAATGACTTTTCAGAAATAATTGCTAGAAAGTGTTTTTTACCTTTTCATTTGCTAGTATAAAGAAAAAGGAGGGAAAACAAGATGAAACGATTACTAATTTTTGGTGGGAGTGGTTTTTTAGGTCGAGAAATCATTAAAATTGCGTGTAAGCAATATCATGTAATCAGTGTTTCACGTCATGGTCAACCCAAAGAAGTGGAAGAATGGATGTCAGAAATTCAATGGGAAAAAGGGGATGTTTTTCAAACAGAAACATGGTGCCATCTCTTAAAAGAAGTGGATGTTGTGATTGATGCTGTTGGTTTATTGATTGAAAATCCTAAAAAAGGCATGACGTATGAACGATTTAATATTGAACCTGCAAGAATTACTGCTCGAAAAGCGCAGGAAATGAAGGTACCACATTTCGTTTATATTTCTGCGAATCAATTTACGACTCTTTTTTTAAAACGCTATTTTCATTCAAAAGCTGTAGCAGAGACACTTGTTTTATCCTATTTTCCTAAGGCGTTGTTGGTTCGTCCAAGTTTTATGTATGGTAAAAATCGCAAACTCACTACAACGCAAGCGAAACTTATTCGTTTGGCAAAAAAAGTGCCGCTTCTTTCGCAACCAATTAAAAAATTACAACCACAAAATGTCGAAGAGGTTGCACAAGCAATTGTTATAAAAATTCAAGAAATGACTGAAAAAACATAGAGGGTCATTTAAAAGGAGTAAAAATTGAAAGAAACTGAGTTTTCACTAGCGCATTGGCGCAGAAATTTTTATTTGTTTTTGAGTGGACAATTTTTATCAGGAATCACCAGTATGATTGTCCAATATGCCATTATTTGGTATTTAACAGAAATGACGGGGTCAGCAACAGTTTTAAGTTATGCAACTATTTTAGGGATGTTGCCGATGGTCTTGTTAAGTCCGTTTGTGGGGCCTTTGATTGACCGTTGGAATAAAAAATTATTGTTAATGATTACCGATGGAATTGTCGCAATTTTTGCGATTATCTTATCGTTAGTTGGGACATTTTCAGCCGAATTTCCGATATGGTTAGTGTTTATTTCTTTGTTTGTACGTTCTGTCGCACAAACTTTCCAAATGCCGACGATTCAATCTATTTTACCGACGATCGTACCTGAAAGCGAATTGACTAAAGTAAATGGACAATTAGGTATGGTACAATCAGCCAATTTTATTATTGCTCCAGCTTTGGGTGCATTTTTATTTGCGATTGTTCCGATGAATCAACTTATTTTGTTGGATGTTTTAGGCGCTATTTTAGGAATCAGCTTATTGTTATTTGTTGCTATTCCTAAAATCATCTCACAAGGGGAAAAAGTGCATTTATTGACGGATACACGTTTTGGGGTTCAACAGTTGGTCACGAATAAAGGCTTATGGTTGTTATCGTTGATTGGAGCTGCTTTTACGTTGATTTTTATGCCAGCAGCAAGTATGTATCCGCTGATGACGATGGAATATTTTAATCGTTCTGTAGGCGATGCTGGACTAATCGAAATGGTCTATGCGTTAGGAATGTTAGCTGGTGGTGCCATTATCGGGATTTTTGGGAAATGGAAAGATCGCATGAAACCCATTTTTGCAGCATACGCAGTGATTGGAGTGGCCATTGGTTTAAGTGGTATCTTACCTGCAACGAGTAAAGGATTTATCTACTTTATTATTTTAAATGCCTTTGCTGGGTTTGCGACACCTTACTTTAATACGCTATTGATGGCGATGATTCAACAAAGTTATGACCCTAAATATCTAGGGCGGATTTTGGGTGTTTTAAATTCATTAATGAGCATTACAGGTCCCGTGGGATTAATCTTTGCTGGTCCTTTAGCAGACAAAATCGGTGTAGAAAAGATGTTCCTATTAGCTGGTGTGGGTACACTGATATGTGGAATTATCACTTTTATAATTCCTGCAACACGTAATTATGACAAGGAATTACAAGCAAAGCTAAATCAAGAAGCCTAGCATGTTAGAGTGTATTATTCGCCTATAGATATATAACGTATAAAGAAAAAGTTGCAGCTGTTTTTCATAGCTGCAACTTTCAGACTGTAGACAAAGTCCAAGAAATTGGATGCCATCTACAGTCTTTTCTTTTATAATAAGAATTGAAAACGAATACAAGGAGTGGATAAGAATGAAGCAAAAAACATATGTTGTCTTGAAAGTTCTTTACATTCTATTGATGATCGCATTAGTCATAGTACTTGGAAGAGCAATTTTAATGGGGAATAAGTGGTACAGCATTATGTTGGTACTAGTGTTAGTTGGAATGACGAAAGATTTATGGCTATTTAAGAAAAGAGTCAAAGAATAATAAAGAGTTATCACGTCTACTTTTCTAGCGGTGATAGCTTTTACAGGTAGAAATAATAGAATATAGCTTGTAACCGCCAAAAAAATTTCTCGTGAATGATTGTTTTGGCGGTTTTATGATTTAGCAACTTAAAATAACTGAAATTCAATTTTTTTATAGGCTATCCAAGGATGTACTTCTTCTTATATTGTTATTTAAAATTAATCGTAAATTAATTGTGAATGTTTAGAAAATTCGATAAAGTTAGTAAATAAGCTTTTTATAACTGTTCTTGTTTTGAGAAGTATTCAAGGCTGGTGAATAAAAAGTTTTTTTATTTTTAAGGAGTGGTGTGATAAATATTATGAAAAAGACACTTTCAACGAGAGAAATTATCTTTATCGGTTTAATGATTTTCTCACTTTTTTTTGGTGCAGGAAATTTAATTTTCCCTGCAGAATTAGGGAGAGCTGCTGGAACATCCGTCTGGTCAGGGATGGTGGGCTTTTTAATCGCTGGAGTGGGATTGCCTTTGCTTGGATTATTAGCCATTGCTCAAGTGAGTGCCGATGGTTCAACAGAAGCGTTAAGCGAGAAAGTTCATCCGATCTTTGCATCTGTTTTAACGTGTGTGACCTATTTAACGATTGGGCCTTTATTTGCAGGACCGCGCACAGGTGTGGTTTCTTATGAAATTGCGGTAGCACCGTTTTTAGCGAATCAACCGCATCGCTGGGCACTATTCGCTTTTACACTGGTTTACTTTGGAATTGTTTATTATTTGGCATTGTATCCAAGTAAATTTGTGGATCATTTTGGTAAAATTGTTACGCCATTTTTATTACTGATTTTAGGTGGTTTAATTTTAGCAAGTATTATTCATCCCCTAAATGGACTCCAAGAACCACAATTTCCCTATACAGAGTACCCATTTTTGCGAGGGATTAAAGCAGGGTATTTAACAATGGATACAATTGTTTCTATCGTTTTTGCGACGATTATTATCACGGCAGTCAAAGACCGTGGTGTGACAGAGAAGAGAGTGATCCAAACAATTATTTTCAAAGCGGGTAGTATTGCGGCCTTGTTTTTAGGACTGATTTATTTTGGTTTAAGTTATGTGGGCGCATCAAGTGCACAATTGTCGTTTGCTTCAGGCGCAGAAATTTTAGCAGGGGTCTCGACACACTATTTTGGCATCTATGGCAATATTATTTTTGGTTTAGCTATTTTATTGGCTTGTATTCCTACAGGCGCAGGTTTATTGTCTTCGTGTGCATTATATTTCCATCAATTACTTCCACGTTTTTCATACCAACAGTTGTTAACGGCATTTGTTTTGTTTAGTTGTGGGGTAGCGAATATTGGTTTAAATGAATTAATTCGTATTTCAGTACCTGTATTGAGTTTTATTTATCCAATTATTATTGTATTAATTTTATTAACCTTTATTGACAAAATTGTTCCTTGTCATCGTTATGTCTATCGGGGGGCGATTGCTTTTACGATGGTCGTAAGTTTAAATGATGGATTGATGGCAGTTCAACCCAATTGGGATTTTATCTCGCCAATTATTTATTTACCCTTTACAGAATTAGGTTTTGGCTGGGTATTACCAGCAATCGTTGGTGGGCTCGTCGGCTGGATTTATTCTCTTATCAAAGAGTAATATACTACACTAAAAGAAACCAAACGATTGAGGGTGAGTAAATGAAAATAAATGGTAAGCAACTTCTCGTTATTTCTTGGTGGCTTCATCTAGGCATGATTTGTCTGGTATTTGGGCTATGGTTCCTGTTTATTTTTAATGGCGATTTTACACAAGTGCCAAAGATCACGTGGCAATCAGGTAGTTCTCTTTTTTTTATTGTAGGATTACAGCTCAGTTTACTGGTTACTTTGATGGGAATTGGTCTTTCACAATGACCAAAATCGAGAGGGTGGACACTCTTTTTTATCATCGTTGGTCTTTTATTAGCAGGAACTATCCTTGGGTTGTTAAATGCGGTTGGTGGTTTCATGGTGTGGAAAGAAAAAAATTAAATGGACGGGAAAACGAGGATGGTTTTCTCGTTCATTTTATGTTACAACTAGAAGAGAAAATGGAGGGATAACAATGACATTTGAAGAAATTTTACCAAAATTAAAACAAGGCGAAAAGATTATTCGTGAAGGGTGGAGCGGTTTTGAATTATACGTGACTTGCGTTTCAGGAGAAGTATATGACGGCTGTCCAGTCACCCCGTATTTTTTAATTAAAACATCCGATGAAGGTTTTTCAAGCTTTGCACCAACAGTTTGCGATATTTTAGCAGAGGATTGGAAAGTAGTTGACGCATGAGTGAGTTTCAAGAAAAGGTAGTGTTCGTCACTGGCGCAGCGTCAGGGATTGGTCATGCGCAAGCAACTGCTTTTTTAGAAGCAGGAAGCTTTGTTTTTGGTGTGGATATTCAAACAGATTTCGGTGACTTATCTCGCCAAACGAATTTTTACCCATTTACAGGTGATTTAAGTCAACAAATGGTTTGTCAAGAAGCAGTAGCTACTTGTCAGCGACATTTTGGTTCTATTGATATTCTCTTGAATACAGCAGGCATTTTAGATGGGTATAAAACGGTTGAAGAAACAGATATCGACTTGTGGCAAAAAATATTTGCAACGAATGTGACCAGCATGTTCGTTTTGACAAAAGAAATTCTACCGCAGATGGTGCAACGAGCAACAGGAACCATTATTAATATGGCATCCGTTGCAAGCTTTGTAGGCGGTGGCGGTGGAATTGCATATACTTCGGCTAAACATGCGGTTGCTGGGTTTACCAAACAGTTAGCACTTGATTATGCTGAAAAAGGACTGCATATTAACGGTATTGCTCCAGGGGCGATTCAAACACCTATGAATGCTGCTGATTTTGAAGGCGATGGTGCGATGGCAAAATGGGTAGCAGATGAAACTCCTGTAAAAAGATGGGCGCAACCCGAAGAAGTAGCTGCAGTGACGTTATTTTTAGCGAGTGAGCATTCTCGTTACATGCAAGGAACGATTTTACCAGTTGATGGTGGTTGGTTACTAAAATAAAAAAATTCTTGCAAACGAATTATTTTTCATTATCATAAATAGTAGTGGTTTTCCACACTGCGACACTTCAATCCTTTGGTCGCAGTTATTACCAAGGCAGGTCCTTGTAAAGGAGAAAGAGACATGAATAAAGAAAAATCACGTTCAGTTACTCACTGGACAACACAGGAAACAACAAAAATGGCATTAGTGACGAGTTTATATGTTGTCGTAACGGTCGCATTGGCCGTCGTTAGTTTTGGTGCCGTACAAATTCGATTATCAGAGATGTTCAACTATTTAGCGTTGTATAACAAACGCTATATTTGGGCAATTACATTAGGCGTAGCAATCGCTAATTTCTCTTCACCGAATGGCTTGTTGGATGTTGTTGTTGGGAGTGTCTGCACGTTTTTAGTGTTGGTCGTTAATCATCAAGTAACCAAACGTATCCAGAATATGAAATACAAAATGGTCATTACAGCAATTGTCTTTTCATTGTCGATGTTCACAGTGGCAGGACAATTAACTTTTTTATATGGTTTACCTTTTTTCTATAATTGGCTAATCATCGGCTTAGGTGAGTTACTATCGATGACTGTTGGCGGGATTATTATTTATTTTATTGGACAAAAAGTGGATTTAACAAAATAAGGTAAAACGCGTATCTAGGATTGAAGATACGTGTTTTTTTAGTATAATGAGTAACAATACACAAAGGAGGTTGTTAGATGAAGATTCAAGTGGAACATATCGATGCGTTTAGTTCCTTACCAAATAAAGGAAATCCGGCAGGTGTTGTACACAATGGTGATCATTATACTACTGAACAAATGCAGCAGCTTGCGTCTAAGGTGGGATTTAATGAAACGGCATTTGTTTGTCAGTCTAATCATGCTGATTTCCAGTTGCGCTATTTCACACCCGGTCATGAAATGAATTTGTGTGGACATGGCACAATCGGAGCAGTCTATAGTTTGTTTCGTCATCAATTACTTCCATCAAATGAATTTACAATCGAAACAAAAGCCGGAATTTTACCAATTCATATCTTTTTTGAAGCAGAGCGATTGGTTGTGACTATGCAACAAGCAACGCCGCAATTTCGTCCATTTAATGGATTTGTTGCTCAGTTGGCAAGTGCCCTAGGTTTAGCTGAAACGGAAATTGACACTCGTTATCCCATTGTTTACGGAAATACCGGCGTTTGGACATTACTAGTTCCCATTAAAGAATTAGCCAGTTTTCAAAAAATGATACCGGTAAATGCGCTATTTCCAGAAGTATTAAGAGAAATCCCTACAACATCTATTCATCCGTTCTGTTTTGAAACAGTTTATCCAGAAAATGCGATGCATGCACGTCATTTTTCCTCTCCCTATTCAGGAACAATTGAAGATCCGGTGACAGGAACAGCATCGGGTGTCATGGGGGCATATTATCAAACGTTTGTTGAGCAACACCCATTACCACATACTGTTTATATCGAACAAGGGTTAGAAATAGGCAAAGATGGGCAAGTAGGAGTTCATCTTGCTGGTGAGGATGAATTGACCGTTGCAATTTCAGGGACAGCTGTCTATGTAGATACATTCGCGATTGAGCTGGAAGGAGAAAATTAAATGAAACAATATATTGTCGATGCATTTACAAAAGAAGTATTTAAGGGAAACCCGGCAGCTATTTGTCTGTTGGATACGTGGTTACCAGATGAGACCTTGCAAGCAATCGCGTTAGAAAACAACTTGTCAGAAACTGCTTTTTTGGTAAAAGCAGATGAAGGGTATCAGTTACGTTGGTTTTCTTTAGGCGGAGAAATTGATTTATGTGGACATGCCACCATGGCAGCTGCATATGTATTGGTCAATTTTTATGAAAGCTCCGATGAATTAATTTTTCATACGATGAGTGGGAAACTTACCGTCACCCATCAAGCAGGACGCTTTGAAATTAGCTTTCCATCGTTTGCTTTACAAGAGGTACCCATTACAGAGGAGATGGTTGCGGCCATTGGTTGTCGTCCGGTGACTGCTTATCTAGGGCGAGATTTGTTATGTGTGCTTGATTCTGCCCAAGCGGTGGTTGCTGTCGTTCCAAATCAAGAGAAGATCGAAAAATTAGCAGGTTTATTGTTACATGTTACTGCTAAAGACAATCAGTATACTTGTGTTTCCCGTACCTTTGCACCTAAATTAAACATCGCCGAAGATCCAGTCTGTGGCAGTGGTCATTGTCATATAGTTCCGTATTGGGCGCAAGAATTACAAACCAATGAAATTACGGCGTATCAAGCTTCAACACGTGGTGGTATTTTATACGGCACTTATGCTGGTGAGCGCACGAAATTAGCTGGTTATGCGACGCTATTTGCGATAGCTGAGATTTTTATTTAGGAGGGGAGAGAAAACGATGAAAAACATGTTACATTGTTCCTACCATATTGCTGTCCCTACGGCCTTTTTTCAAAATGAAGAATTGAATATTCCAGCAACGATGCAACATATTCTTTATTTGCAAAAACAAGGCGTCTCATCAGTCTTAGTTTGTGGTTCAACCGGTGAACAGCATAGTCTCACGCTGGAGGAAAAACTACAATTAATCGAAGCAATTGAACACATGGACTTACTAGAAGATTTTGAAATTCTTTTTGGCGTTGCAAGTATTCGTCAAAAAGAGGCTCTTTTATTAGCCCAAGCCGTCAATCGTACAACTAAAATTGCAGGTGCTTTGGTCGGTTTTCCGCCATATATTCTACCTAGTCAACAAGAAGCGAAAAAATATATGTATGCATTAGCTAGTATTATTGCAAAACCGATTATTTTATACAACAATCCCAAGCGAACAGGATTTGATTTAGCGATTGATTCCGTCAACGAGCTTATCCAAATTCCACAGGTCATTGGATTAAAAGAAGCTGGAGATTACCATCGCATCGCACAAGTTATCTTGTCCGAAACCCCGTTTGATTTCTATGCAGGTGGGGAGATAAATTTGCCAGAGAAAGTTGCAGCAGGTTTTACTAGATTGTCTTCGATTGGTGGCAATCTTTACCCAAAAGAAATCGAAGAATGGTTTCAAACCCTGTTACATGGAGAAAAGCAAGAATTTCTTCAACAATCGGCACTAGATGACGTGTTACATGGGAATGTACTACCGGCACTGAAAAAAGCAATTAGCGAGAAAGAACAAATTGCCATGGGTGTGACTCGTGCGCCATTGGGAAATGAATAGCGGTAAAAAAACAATCCGAATGCTGATAAAAAGCGTTCGGATTGTTTTTTTATAGTTGATAAATACTGTCAGTAGTTACTAACCAACGCAAACCATAAGTCAAAGCGGTTTGAAAATCATCGACAAACAATAATTGCGGTTGATTGATTTGTTTGTCTAAAATCACGGATTGTTCGACTGCTTGTTGAATGGTTGTTTCTGTGACAGAATCAGCAGAAATAACAAATCGGTCGGGGGCGATGACGGCATTATAAATTGCTAAAATTTCTAATAAATTAGTTGTGAGTTCCTTAGGGGTTTCAGGTGTCGGTGAATCAATCAAATGGGGCAAGAATTTTGCTTCTCCTGCTAAGTTATGTCCACCTTCAATCAGGCTTCCATTGGCATAAATGGTAATACCAGGCATACTGTTTTCTGGATAAAAAATACCCACAATCGTTTCTGTTTTGCTAAGTTTTTGTTGGATGCTAGTACCCACTGTTAGGAGGTGGGTATCATTTTGAATCAGAAGCGGAATTGTAGACTGTTTGGCCCAAGCTTTCTCAAATTCCCACTGATCAAATAGACTTTCCCAACTGGATAACACTACACCGTGATAAATTTTCCCTGGAAAAGACAAGCCAATTTTAGTGAAAGCAATATCTAATTGAACAAAATGATTTAAGGTATCAAGAAAGAAGTCTAAAGAAATCTCTGTGAAATCAATATTTTTTTCATATTTGATTTCCCCTGCTAAATTAACAATTTTACCAACAATTTCTAAGGTTCGATGAATTGCTGCTTTTTTCTCTTGAATACTAAGCAATAAAAAATGTTGTTGATCATAATTAAAGTGATAGCAAATTGCCGGACGTCCTAAAGGTGGTTGCACCAAATCTCCTTCAAGAATAATTTTTTTCTCCACTAACTCTTTGACTAATGTATTAATAGTCACCACGCTAATCCCGGTCTCTTTGGCCATTTCAGCTTTTAATGCTGTCCCTTTAGTAAAAAGGAAAGATTTAAGTACAGCTAAATTTTTATCTCTAATTAGATTTTTGTTTTTTGACATGGGGAACCTCCGATTTAATTAAATCTATTAATTAATAATAGGTTCAATATAATATACATTGTCTAAAAAGTAAAACGTTGACAGAAAGGTTATTGACAAGTAACTCTATAATTAATATACTTAATTAATAAGATTAATAAAATAAGAAAAGAGGAGACAAATGATTAAATTAGTAATTACCGATTTAGATGGTACCTTTTTAAATAGTGCAGGGGATTTTGACAAAGAGTATTATAAACGCGTTCGGCAAGAAATGGTTGCACAAGGTGTTTATTTTGCGGCGTGTACTGGAAAACAATGCGAACGAGTAGAAGAACTATTTGGTGAAGAAACCAAAGATATTTGGATTTTAGGAGACAGTGCGACAAGAATTAAACATGAAGGAAACTATGTGTACGAATCTCTTTTACCAAATCAAATAGGACGTAACATCATTGAAAAATTGGATGCTATTGCGTCGGATCATGTCATTATTGCATGTACACCAACTGCAGCGTTTATCAAAACGACTGTACCAGCAGAGGAAGCCAAGAAAGTCCGTGGTTCTTACGCTGTCGTAAAAACATTGGATCATTTAGAAGAGATTGAAGAAGATTTTGTTAAAATTACTATTTATGATCCCAAATTGCGTTGTTTTGAAAGCGTATTAGAATTAGCTGATTTCAAAGATGAGGCATATATTGTTGCTTCGGAAGCTGCTTGGATTGATATTTCCAATTATGGTGTTCATAAAGGAACAACGGTTAAAGAATTGCAACAGCTCTTAAACGTTACCAAAGAGGAGACAATGGCTTTTGGCGATGGTTTAAATGATATTGAGTTAATGGAATCGGCAACCTATAGTTTTGCGATGCGTAACGCGTTTGAAGAAACGAAAAAAGCAGCAGCCTTTGTGACACATTCTAATGATGACAATGGTGTCTTAGCAACCATCGAAAAAATATTAGCATTACAAACCAAATGAGTGTAAGAAGTACCTAGAAGATAGGTGCTTCTTTCTTTTTTATAGTTGCAAATGCAACTGTTTATGGTAAAATAAACACGACTTCATTGGAACATGTTTATTTTTTGTAATAATTGATTGAGATGTTGTTTCTCATCGATAGTTAGTTTTTGTAGTGCTTGTTGAATATACTGACTTTCGAGTGTGAGCAGTGTTTGATAAATCTCGTAGGCTTTAGGTGTAGGGAAAAGTTGATTGAATTTTTTATTGGTTGGATTCGTTTTTTTGATTACGTAATCGTCATTTTCCAATTTTTTTAACGCGCGACTAAGCGTGGTTTTGTCGATTTTTACTAATTGTGCTAATTCTGACTGAGAAATGCCTTCGTTTTCAACAATTCGAATGACATACAAAAATAGATTATTATCTAATTGATAGTCAGCAGCAAATTGGTTCATATCAGTTGTCGCTTGGCGAGAAATGGAACCAATCAAGCGAAATAGTGCGGTATCATTCATAAGAAAACTCCTTTGCTTTCGTTGCACACTATTTTACATGATTCATTAGAAAAGAGGAACTACTATGTGGAAAGTAAAATTATTAGAAGAATTATCTAGTCGAGAATTATTAGGGGTCCTACGCTTAAGAATCGATACATTCGTGGTAGAACAAACACGTATTTATCATGAGGTAGATGACTATGACGAAGTGGCATATCATATTTTTTATCAAACAGAACATGGTGTAGAAGCTTATGCACGTGTATTTCAGCTAGATGATCATGTCACGTTTGGCAGAGTTGTGATTAAAGAATCGTTACGTGGTACCGGACAAGGAAAGGCGTTAATGAATCATATTTTAGCGACATGTCACAATCATTTTCCAAACCAGCCAATTATCATAGAATCACAAGAACAGGTTGTGCCATTTTATGAAAAATTTGGTTTTGAAACAATCGGAGCAGCGTTTATTTTTGAAGGAACCCCTCATGTCGAAATGAAATTAGAATAATATGCTATAATTATTTTATAAAGGAACTGTGATAGGATGGAGGAGAAGGGGATGAAGAAACAAGAGCACAAGCCAAGTCCGATTTTTGATGTAGGTGCAAATCTTAATCGCTTTATGATTGGTTTTTTAGTTGTCGGATATATTCTGTATGTAACATTCTTTACTTAAAAAAAGGGGGAGAGTGGCAATGGAAGAATCTGTTTTTTTCAATAAAGGAAATGCGATTTCTTCAACTGTTGATTTAAAGAATCTATATGAAACTGCGCAAATTGAGAAGTATCGTGGGCTGAATGAAAAATTGGTTATTGTACAAAAGAAGAATGGGGCAGAATACATGCTATTCAATCAAACAGACTTCGATCAATTAACAGATCGTGAGGAGTACCAAATTGTTGAACATATTTAATCGCATGACTTAAAAGGGATGGATTGACAAGCGTCGTTCATTCCTTTTTATTTGGTTTAAAAACTAGTATTTCTATAAAAAGGGTGCTATGATAAACCTAGAACTATTATTGCATTCGCGATAAGTAAAAAGAGGAGGCGCTCCAACTATGACTATCAACACTTACGTATATCCACACCCAATTAATGTTTTTGTCATCCGCGATTTAGGAGTTTCTTTAGACCGTTTATGTGAACTGTATGGATTTAAACAATCAACTGTTGCATCGTGGATTCATCGCGACCGTCGGATTGAATCATTGCCTGTTTCATTTATTCATTCCTTATCCTTAGCATCTAGCCGGAGTATGAATACCGTGTATAGTCGATTGTTAGCCTTACAAGACGAATACGATAAACAATTAGAGAAGAACAAAAAGAAAGAAAAAGAACGCCTAGAAGACGTTGCAGAAGCAATCCCTTTAAAAGAAACATTAGACTAATCAATAGTCCTCCATTTTCGTAACGATGGAGGACTATTTTTTATAATCGATTTTCCCACTATTATTGCATTTTAAATAATTAATAAAAAAACTGCCCGCCATATTAGATAAAATTTTCAAGAAAACATTTCCTAGCAATATCTTTCCTTTATGAACAAACGATAAAAAAGGCTCAGACATTGATAATCCAAGCCTTATTTTTAAATATATAGTTGTGAATCTTTAAAAATAGAACTTTTTTTCTGTTGCAAGGAGACAATTGTTTGGGCTATTTGGGCAATACCATAATCAATGTCTGTTAATTGTGTTCTTGAAATACTCAAGCGAATCATATTTTTATTCGAGATATGAGGCAAAAACATGCGAGAAATATCATCCACCAGAATATTTTTCAATTTTAAAGTGGCTGTTAACTCTTGAGAATGAACATTTTCAGGTAGTTGCAATGAAAAATAAAAACCAGTATTAGGAATCGAATAGGTAACATTTGCTGGTAAATATTTTTGGCAGCTTTTTTTCGCTTGGTGCATTTTTAAAGCATAAATATCTTTCAAGGACTTTAAATGTTTTTCAAACATGCCATTTTCAATAAAGGTTGCGAGTATTTCTTGTGAAAACAGCGGCGTCGAAAAGTCTCGACAAAATTTATATTCTAAAAAGGTAGGCATGAGTGATTGTGGTAAAACAGTGACGGCTAAGCGTAATCCCGGTAAAAAAATTTTAGAAAAACTTTTTAAATAAATCACTCTTCCAGTAGGATTATAAGAAAACATCGGATCAGCTTTAGCGTTTTGTTCTAAATCGCCCAAATAATCATCTTCTACGATATATACATCATATTTATCCGCTAAAGCAACAATGGCCTGCTTGAGTTCATTCGTATAGGAATGGCCTAAAGGATTGTGAAAACGAGGGATGATATAAAATAATTTAATCTCATTATTTTTAAAAATATACTCTAAACGATTCAAATCAATTTGCTCATCTGCAATGGTGATTCCTAAGATATCTTTACCAGAGATTTTAGCAGAATTTAACGCACCAAAATACGTGGGTTGTTCCACTAAAATTTTCTCTCTTTTATTTGGAAAGGGCATATTCATTAAAATATCAATTGCTTGTTGTGAGCCCGTTGTGATGACCAAACGTTCCGGACTCGTAAATACTTGATTATCTTGAAGATAGGGGATTAATTGTTCTTTTAAGCGTTCTAAACCAGATTGATTGCCGTACGATAGAAAATAATCTGGTGATTTACTAAGCACTTGTTCGGCGCAATGATGCAAATTGGTCATTTGCACGGTGGCATTATCGGGTTCTGCTGATAAAAAATCAATCATACAATCAGTTGGTGTTGCTGCTGCAGAAGATGTCGCAACAAAAAATCCTTGCTTAGGTACAGAGTAAATGAGATGTTGCTTTTCTAATTCGGATAATGCTTTGATAATCGTGTTTTTACTACAATTGAATTCATTGGATAGTTGACGGATGGAAGAAATTTTATCGCCAGATGACCATGTCCTTGTTCCGATTTTATTTGCTAAAATGCCTTCAATTTCCTTGTATAACATAAGAATTAACTCCTTCTGTATGGGTACAGATGACCAAAAAAGTCATTTACAATTACACAAATTATAGCTATTATGTGCCTATCTGTACAGATACAATCGAGAAAAGAGGGATACAATGGAAGTCAAACAGTTGGAGTTAACACTATTACGCATCATCGAAAACAACCCACATATTCATTTAGACATGCTTACCAAAATTACTAATGAACCTAAAGAAGTTATTCAGCAAGCTTTAGACGCCTTAATCGCTAATAAAATTTTATTTCAACAGAATTTTGTCATCAATTGGGCAGCAATTTCCAATGAAAAACGAATCTTGGCTAGAATTGATTTAAAAACAATTCCTAAAGCGACGTTTGGTTTTGATGAATTAGCAGAAGAAATTAGCCATTTTGAACAAGTCCAGTCCGTTTATTTGATTTCAGGTGTGTATGATTTATCTGTCATGGTCCAAACGTCGTCTATGGATGACATTTCTCATCTTGTTTCTCGTTTTGCAAGTTTAGCATCTGTCCAAGAAACAGCGACAAATTTTATTATGAAACGTTACAAGCATGAGCAAACATTGTTTATCGATGAAGAAAATGATTCACGAATGAAGGTGAGTTTATGAATGAAAAGTTATCACATACGGCTATGGCAATCGAGCCTTCAGGTATTCGTCGCTTTTTCTCACTTGCAAATGAAATGGACGATGTGATTTCATTAGGCGTTGGTGAGCCAGATTTTAAAACAGCTCAAAATGTACGTGATGAAGCAATTGCTAAATTACAAGAAGGACGAACAGCATACACCCCTAATGCTGGTTTAGAAGAATTACGAGAATTGATTGCTGCACGTATCTATCAGAAATCAGCCGTTCGTTATCACCCAGCTAATGAAATCATTGTGACAAGTGGTTCAAGCCAAGCGTTAGATATGACACTTCGCAGTATTATTAATCCAAACGATGAAATCTTAATGATTGAGCCCACCTATGTAGCGTATAAACCATTGATTGAATTAGCAGGAGGTGTGCCTGTTGTCGTTCCAGCTAATCCATTAACGTTAAGAATTGATATTCCCGCCATTGAGAAACAAGTGACAGACAAAACGAAAGCAATTTTACTTTGTTCTCCTAATAATCCAACAGGAATCACGCTAAACCAAGAAGAATTAGAGGCGTTGGCAAATATTCTGGAAAAATACGATTTATTGGCTGTGTTAGATGAAATTTATTCTGATTTGATTTATGATCGTGATTTTACATCGCTATCACAACTACAGCATATGAAACAACGATGTTTAGTCATTTCAGGATTTTCAAAAGGTTTCTCTATGACAGGATGGCGTTTAGGATATATTTGCGCACCACAGGAAATTAGTGAGGTCCTATTGAAAATTCAACAATATACCATGATGAGTGCACCTACCATCGCTCAATATGCGGCTATTGAAGCATTAAAATCATCGCAAGATTACGTTATCTATATGAAAGAGAAATACAAACAACGACGTGATTATTTAGTGAAATCACTCAACGAATTAGGTTTAACTTGTGCACTCCCAGAAGGCGCATTCTATGCCTTCCCATCGATTCAGGAAACGGGAATGACCTCAGAAATATTCTGCGAAGAGCTACTCATTCACAATCGCTTAGCTGTTATCCCAGGAAATGTCTTTGGCCAAAGTGGGGAAGGGCATATACGCTGTTCATTTGCCTATTCATTGACCGATTTAGAAAAAGCGCTGGTTCGTTTAGAAAAATTTTTAAAGGAGAGAGTCACATGAGAATCAATGTCTTACAACATACACCGAATGAAGGACCCGGAACAATCAAACGTTGGGCGCAACAAAATCATCATGACTTATATATCTACCATCCTTACCAATTTGGCGTACTACCTACTGCTGAAGAAACTGATTTTTTAGTTGTTTTAGGTGGTCCAATGAGCCCTAATGATTCTTTTGCATGGATTATGAAAGAGCGGCAATTAATTCAAACATTAATGGAACAAGGAAAACCCATTTTTGGCACCTGCTATGGGGCACAACAGATAGCTAAAACACTCGGTTATGCGGTTACAAAAGCACCGTACAAAGAAGTTGGTTGGGCACCAGTGTATCTTCAATCAACAGTTATTCCAGGGGTTCCACCCCAATTAATGGCATTACATTGGCACGAAGAAATGTTTGAAATTCCTCGCGAAGCCGAACGACTATTCAGTAGTGACCTTGTAAAAAATCAAGGATTTATTTTGAATGGAAATATCCTAGGTCTACAATTCCATTTTGAGCCTGAAGCTGAAGATATTCGAGAAATTGTTATTAATGATGCTGAATATGCACGTCATCATAATGCCTTGCAACAATCTCCTGAAGAAATTCTACAAATGGCGATTCCTCCTGAGAATAGAAACGTTATGTTTCATTTATTAGATTTCATTACGAAATAACCAAAGAGAAATAGGAAAGGCAATATACAGCTTTTCTTGCTTTCCTTTAAAAAGAAGAGCCGCCTAAAACAGAATAATTGGTTGAATTAGTATATAATAAAAGAAATAAAAGTTATTTCTAAGGCCTACTGATTCTGATTTTTGGTATACTGAAACCTCGGTTTTATATACTACCAAAAACATTACATTTCTCAAATTTTCAACTTTTTTCAGTGAATTTTTTGTATGATAAGAACACTCACATTTAGGGAGGAATAATCATGCACAAAGATCGACAGCAAGACCTCAAAAAAGCCGAAACGGGTGCTATTCTTAGCATCGTTGCTTATATTTTTGTCACTGTCCTAAAACTAGTTGTCGGTAATCTCGCCAATTCCAAAGCGCTCATCGCAGATGGTTTAAATAACTTTACGGATATCATCGCTTCACTTGTTGTTTTGATTGGATTACGAATTGCTCGCAAACCAGCAGATAAAGACCATACCTATGGCCATTGGAAAGCCGAAAATGTAGCTAGTTTGATTACATCATTTATTATGTTATTGATTGGTTTAGAAGTATTATATTCTTCGATTCAAGCCATGTTAAACCATGATATACAGAGTCCTGACAGTAGTGCCGCCATTGTCGGCGTAATTTCTGCAGTTATCATGTACGGCGTTTATTTTTATAATAAAAAGTTATCTGAAAAAGTCCGAAGTTCCGCTTTATTAGCTGCTGCGAAAGATAATCGTAGCGATGCTTGGACGAGTATCGGGACATCCGTAGCCATTTTTGCTGCGTCTTTTAATTTAGGGTGGTTGGATAATCTAACAGCTGTTGTTGTTGGCGGGCTAATCCTTAAAACGGCAATTGATATTTTTAGAGAAAGTGCCTTTTCTCTATCTGATGGTTTTGAAGAAGAATTACTTGCGGCGTATTCCGCAGCAGTCAAAAAAATCGCTGGTGTCGATGAGTTAGTTTCTATTCGTGGTCGCTATTATGGCGCCAATATATTTTTAGATATCGTGATTAAAGTAAATCGTCATTTAACGGTTGAAAAAAGTCATGCTATCGCCGATGAAATTGAAACAATCTTATACGAAGAGTTTCATGTATTTGATGTAGATATTCATATTGAACCATTCGAACAGCTTAGTTGAAAAACTAACTGTTTTTTTACATATAAGATACGGAAGTGTAAAATGGACAATCTAACTATATTTCATGACAAATTAAACCAATATCCTGTTATTTTTAGTTTACCTCATAGTGGGACGACAATTCCTGATAGGATGAAGCAATTATTACAACCCAATATATTTCTTCCTAATACAGATTGGTTTTTAAGAGAATTTTATGATTTTTTATCGGAATTAGGGTTTACCGTTATCCAAAATAACATGAATCACTATGTTGCTGATCCTAATCGAGAAGATATCGCATTTGAACACTCCGGAACTTATCAAACCAATGTTGTCTATCAATCAAACATATTTGGTACACCGATATATGCCCAACCACTAACTGAAATAGAGATACAAGAGCGTCTAACTATGGCATATTATCCTTATCACCGTCAGCTTGAAAAATTAATCGCTAAAAAATTCGAAACATTTAAACATATTTACCTGATTGATTTGCATAGCTTTGCGACATATATTGCTGATTTTGTGATAGGGAATCAACAGGATCAAACGTCTTCTAAAGAAGAACGAATGTGGTTAACAACACAACTTGAAGCATTGGGTTTTACTGTGTCGGATAACGTTCCATTCAAAAGTGGCTATATTACCACACATTATGGAAAACACCCCGATATTTCCACATTACAATTAGACATTCGCTACAATAAATATATTGATACTCGTGAGTTCGGTGAAGAAGAGCTCCGACAATTTAACCCAGTTCTTTTTACTGAAAGCCAAAACAAAATGAAATACCTTGCACAACAATTATTAAAGGAGTTGAGTTGATTGCTATTAACTGTCTTACCAGAAGAGTTTTCTGTTATTCAAATAGGATATTTCTCGGACATTGATTTATCAATTTCGCCACTTTTTATTGGGAAAACAGAAGAGGAAATTTCTGTTGTATTACCTACAAAAGACCTTACTGCAGCTACATTAAATCGTGAAGATCATTGGAAAGTGTTTAAAATCGAGGGCGTTTTAGATTTTAGTTTAGTAGGGATTCTGGCTAAATTAGCAACAATTTTAGCCGAGTGTTCAATTAGTATTTTCGCAGTTTCAACATTTAATACAGATTATATTTTGGTTAAAACAGCTGATTTTGAAAAAGCCAAACAAGTATTGATACAACATGACTACCAAATAACAGAGGAAGTAGGTAAATAATGGGAAGCTCACAAATTGTTTTAAGACAATCGCTGAATGAACAAGTTTATCAAGACATTTATGGTTTAGAAATGATTTGTCGTCAATATGAAAAGGGGACGTACAAATTGGAACTAGATTATAAATTAAAGAATAGCCACGCTCATACCGACGACAATTTAAACGAATTTCTATATTACGTAGACCACGAATTGATTGGTTATATTGGCATTTGTGACTTTGATGCAGAAGTTTTAGAAGTTACTGGTATGGTTCACCCAGATTTTCGAAATCAAGGAATTTTTTCCAAATTATATGATCTTGTGCAAGAGGAATTTAATAAACGGCCAGCCCAAGAAATGCTATTATTCTGTCACAAGGATTTGCAAGCTGGACTTCATTTTATCGAACAAAAGGCGAGGTATCATCATGCAGAATATGATATGTATTTAGATATTTCAGTATTTACGCCTACGATGAAATATCGTTTGAAACTGGAAGAAATTGATTCAAAAGAACATCTTTTCATTGGAAAAGTAGATAATACAGCGATTGGACAAGTTCGCTTAGAATTAGGTACTGAGGTTGGTGGGATTTATGGCTTAGAAATCTTTCCTGATTGCCGTAGACAAGGATATGGTCGAGAACTACTAACACAGGCAATTGAAAAATTAGTGGCACATGGTATGCAAAAAGTGTTTCTACAAGTAGATACCATGAATGAACAGGCACTAAAACTTTATCAATCTTGTGGCTTTGTAGAAGGCGATGTAATGCTGTATTATTCAATATCTAAAAATTGATCATCTATCAAATTGATGCTAATAAAATGGAGATTATCTTACTAATATTTCCCAATATATCTATAGGTATATCTTTATGATAGTTCATCCAATAAAATATGTTACAATATAACGAACAGTAAAGTTTGTGACGGTGGCTATCTTTTGAAAGGTGGTGGTGCTTATGTATGTAAGTACTAAAATCTGTGGAAGGAGAAGCCTTTTGTCTGTAGCTGAAGCATTAGGGCTAATGATTAGTTTCGGTTCTTTAATCGCAACAATAATCTTTGGCATCCTAACAGCAGTGAAAAATGACAAAAAAAAATAACCGTCAGCTTTAGCCAGAGGACGATTATTTTCTAAAAAATAAGAACACTCGGTCACCGTCTTAAACGGTGCTGTTAGAGGAGTTGTTTGCGCAGCTCCTCTTTTACATATACAGTATAACAAAAAGAGAGGCAATACGCAAAATATGTGAGATAAAAGGAGGGAATCATGAAAAAAATTATTACTATTCAACATACAGAATCTGTTCATCATAATAATGGAATGATCGGTTCTTTAACCGACTGGGAATTGTCAGAAAGAGGGCATCAGCAAGCACAACGTCTTGCGAATCGATTAGCCCAAACAATCAATTCTGAAAAATGGAAAATCTATACTTCTGATCTTAAACGAGCATACCAAACAGCAGAATATTTAGCAAAAGAGTTAGATCTATCTCTACAATTACAACCTGAATTACGCGAAAGAGATTTAGGAGAAGCCGTGGGTAAATCCGTTGAATGGTTTAAAGAACGACTAACTCCTGAAAAGACGGTTTATGATCGTTTAATTTCCACAGCAGAATCTCGTAGCGATAAATGGAAACGATTAACACCTCTAGTGAAAGCAATTAATGAATCTCATGAAAATAATATTGTTTTAGTTTCTCATGGGGATTGTTTAAGTATTTTTTATGCCATATGGTTAGGATTATCCGTTGAAGATTTAACTAAAATAAATTTATATGGGGAACCTGGTGGCGTGTCGTTTTTATATGATGACGGACAAAAGAAAAGTATTCGTAGATTAAGTGATATGTCTTTTGTTATGGATTAGCTACAGATAAAATAATAGAATAAATCTACTACTTTTAATGATTTTTTTCTTAAACATACGTGTCAAAGACTTGGTACAATATTTGAAACATGTTATAATGAGTATGCGAAACATGATAAATTGTTGCAAGGCAACACAAAACCCCAGCCTACTGGCATAGGTTGGGGTTTTTTATGCACTCGTTGCGATTCCGAGCGTGTGGGTAGCAAGCAACTTGCTTTTTAGTTGTCATCTTTCTCATCACTAGTTCAATGACTAAGCCCACAAAAAGTGGTGCAACAACTAACATGATAAATTGTTCAAACAAGACAACACCCCCTTTTAGGGCAAGTTGCCATTAATGAGTATAGCACACTCATTAATAAAGAAGTTTACTTTTTAATAAAAATCTTTGTATTGTTTTGGGGGATAACCAAATTGCTTTTTAAATTCTTTGATAAAATGGCTTGTTTGGTTAAATCCTACATTTAGTGCTATTTCAGAAATAGGAGAGGTAGCCATTAACAACAAATCTAAGCTACGTTTGATTCTATAGTTTATTAAGTATTTGTAAGGAGTTGTATGGGTAAATTTTTTGAATGTACGTGTGCATTCTGAACTACTGATACTCGCACTTTGGGCAATATCAGCTAACGAAATACTTTCAGCATAATTTTCGTGAATAAAACGCAGCATCGTTTGAATTCTTTCGAAATGTAAATAAGATTTTTGAGAAATTCCTTTTTTAGTAATAAATTCAAGCGATTGAATAATAGTTAGCCAAGTCTGAACGATCAATGTAGCAATTTGATATTGCCAAGCAACTTTTTGTTCGGATGTATCCAAATAAATTTTTTCAATCTCCCACAAATTTGTAAGTGCATTTTTTTGCCAAGTGACATTAGAAGTAAGAATTATATAAGGGAGGACTAATTGCTCAGTATATGGGTTTACATAATTTATTTCTAATCTACTATTGGAGAAAAAACCTAAAAATGATTGAGGAAAAGTTATACTATGGTAACTTGATCCTGTACCGATTGCAATCATTTGATGGATTACACCACTATTGATAAAAATGCCATCATTTTCTTGTAAGACGATTTCTTCTCCATTAATTTGAATACATACTTCTCCTGATTTAATGAGAGTAAATTGTAGTTCCTCATGCCAATGCAAATCGTTAAATCCGTGTCCTTCAGGGAAAGTTCCTGTAATATCTGTACGATAGATTTCAAAGGGAAAGTGTGGATCGTTATATTTATTCTTTTCGTGTTGTTTATTCATAAGAGCACCTTTTGACGATATTTTATTATAATTACGCAGATAATTTGCTATATTTCAGTTATTTCTGACGATATTATTATATCATTGAATAACCCAGAGAAAAACAATGATTAATTATTTTTGAATGATGCTTGCAATTAAAACATATCCCAAAAATGATTTTGAGATAATCTGACAATGTGTTGAGGCACTTGAGAATTTAGTTAAACTCTAAAGAAAAAGCAGATAATCGATTAAATAGTGAATTTAAACTTAAAATCCGATAGGGAGATAGCATCAAGAGAAAAATGTGATGAAAATTAAGTATGTTGTAAACTAAAATATTTTAGTTTACATAATATATATTATACAAAGTTACATTCAAAGTTTTAGCGGGCTAACAGCGTTTTAGTTATTGCTGTATAACCCCCTCTTGTAATGACATATATTTCTAAGAAACTATGCTATATAGCTTTGAAACGTTGATTTAACAGTTTTTAGTTGTCTAAAATGTTATTTTTTAATTCATGATTATACCAAAATTCAGTAAATGAACTGATATTTTCTTTTTTGTTAGATTCGTCAATTATAAAGTTACGCATGTCTTTTAATATTTCTTTGCCAATGTCACTTTGTTTAAATTCCTCAACAAGCATTTCATGATCTTCAGACATGCGAGATTTACCAAGAATCTTAAGATATTCAAAAAATGTTTCATCTTCACCAAGAGCTTTATAAACAGTCGCAAGGCTTGATACAACTTGAGCGTCAATCCATTCTTTTTTTCTGATAATTGTTGGAAACGGATGAATTG
Source organism: Enterococcus saccharolyticus subsp. saccharolyticus (assembly GCF_029023825.1). Taxonomy (NCBI): domain Bacteria; kingdom Bacillati; phylum Bacillota; class Bacilli; order Lactobacillales; family Enterococcaceae; genus Enterococcus; species Enterococcus saccharolyticus. The sequence goes on from NZ_CP118957.1 coordinate 1,265,297, forward strand.
CGGTTAATTTAATGCGTTCAGCAGAACCAAGGAATTTATCCCACCAAGGACAATTTTTCCATTTAACAGACTGCTAAATTTTTACAATTTTAGCATACTAAGATAATTAAATAAATTGTGTTCAATATTACTTTATTAGATCAGTTATTGTAAGATAAATATATTATTTGTTTACATAACATATTGATTTACATAATTAGATTATGTGCTACTAAAACTTCGGAATATTAAAATCCTAAATGAAATCCTTCTAGAGAGTTGCCAATTTCGTCAGCATTAATACCGATATACATTTTCGTAACACGTTCGCTGCTGTGATTAAATAGTTCCATTAAAGTTGCAATATCTCTGGTTTTCTTATAGTAGTGATAACCAAAAGTTTTTCTAAGTGTATGTGTACCGATATCATCACGATCTAAAGTGTTTGCAACGTCTTGAAATATCTTGTAAACAGCATTAACAGTTAAATGTCCACCTTTTTTAGATGGGAATAAATAATCTTCGTCATTACGACCCTCGATGTATCTTCCGATTAATTCTTGCATATTATCTAGATAAAGAATTTTTCTTTTTCCGGTTTTTTGTTCAATGATAACTGGACGTACTGAATAACGAATTGTTTTTACTTGCAGCTTAACAATGTCTGACATTCGTAGCCCTGTGTTAATTCCTAGTAGGAAAAGAAATGAATCTCGCTCTGGGTTAGCAGTTCTTCTTAAACAAAATAAAAAATCATCAATTTCTATTTTTGTCCGCAATGGTTCTACATTATATGGCATGAAAATCCCTCCAAATCAACTATTCCCTATTTTAGTAATATATTAACACAATAATGAATTAAAATAAACGTTTTGTAGAATTCCTTTAAAATAAGGGATTCTTATTCATTAAAATGATACAAATAGTGAATAAGAATCCTTTCAAGTAAGTAAATACCATATTAAAATAACGTGTGTTAGAAACGTATTTTAAGGAATTTTCATTTCCCTATCTAAGTAGTTATGCTCTAAATGAGTTTAAAACACACAAATAAAAAAGCACATTACAGTCTCATCTGCTTGCGTACTTTTTATTTAAATTAATCCAACTTCAATTGCAACATATTCATCAAAATAGTTTTGCCCATCAAACAGTGCTTGTGGTTCCATTCCATAAACGACAAATCCTAAAGATTCATAAAATATTTTTGCACGTTTATTTTTTGAAACGACACTTAAATTTAATATGGTTATTTCATTAATCTTTTTCACTTATTCAATAAGAGTTTCCATTATTCGTGTAGCAATTTTTAATTGCCGAAATTCCGGTTTACAATACACCGCAACGATATTTCCTTTGTGCTTTGTTTTTTCTCCAACACTTTTTGTCCGCTCTCAAAAGCACCAATTGTAAATTGGGTATCTGTGTTGCGCAATCGTTTTACGAAGGTTTCTTGAGGTAACTTGACTTCCCTTATTTTCATCTCTTGTTTATTCATTGGGTAAAATGTCATAGATATCCAGCCGTGTTCGTTGGATTAACGGTCTGATAGATACTCTTCTATTTATATTTTTTCATCATAATCAAAGTTTCCAGAATCTAACTCTTGCAACAGTTCTCTTTTTAAGGTAACCGGAATTTCCCAGAATCCATCAACAAGTTTAAATAATTCTTGGTCATATTGTTCGAAAATGGGATACATTGCTAAAAAAGATTCAAAAGAAAGATTTTCTTCTTCGTAAAAATCTTTAATCCAACCATTCTCTAATGTATATGGTGTAGGCAAGCCATTTTCTGTGATAATTCCTTTTTCAACCATCGAACGATACATCTCTGCTTTGCTGATACCTTCGTTAGAATGATATGTCACACTTTGTTCAACGAGCGGCGGATAAACTATTTTCATTCCTCCTAAAATACAAATCGTAATAATTACGATTTAATGTAGTTACTTTATCATTATATAACCTCCTGAATAATTCATACTTTTAATTAAAACCATGTGAAACTGCCTCACGGCAGCTTACAATTACTTTTTCATCTTCACCCGTTAAGTGATGAAAAAAGAACCCCTTTCTGCTATGGTTAAAGTGACTAAACCAACCAAAAGAAAGGAGTTCTTTTCATGACTAGCTTACACAAAAACCAAGTAAAATTCAATTCAAATATCACTATTTCTCATACAGGTGGTCAATTATCGAGTGATTCGGGTCTCGTCCTAGTGAAAGAGCTGATGAACATCTTTGGTTTTTCTGAACTGGCTAAGCAACACATTCACATTGAAGACGAACGAGCGTATTTTACTCATGACAACTTATCCATACTTGAGCAGTTCATTATGCAATTAATTGCTGGTTACTCAGCTGATTCTGCAGCTAATCTCCTGAGACAAGATCCTGTGTTTAAAGCTGTTTTAGATAGGAAAGAACTCGCTTCTCAATCTTCACTTTCCCGATTTTTAGATCGACTATCTGAGGAGAATATCCATGAACTTCAAGCTTTGAACCAAGAACTTATCGATAAAGCACGCCTCATCCGTAATGATACGGAATTAATCATTGATTTAGATTCGACCCATTCAGATACATTTGGTCACCAAGAACAAACGAATTATAATACACACTACCAAACCTATGGTTACCATCCATTGGTAGCTTTTGACGGATTGACTGGTGACTTCTTAAAAGCTGAACTACGTTCAGGAAATCAATATACATCAAAAGGCGTAAAGGAGTTTCTCACACCTTTATTAGAGCACTATAATCACTCTCTACCAAACACTGACATCTTGGTTCGTGGAGACAGCGGGTTCGCTACACCTGGTGTGTATGATTCGTGTGAATCAAAAAAGAGTCATTATGTTATTCGACTGAAGAATAATCGTAGACTAGGTCAAATAGCTGAGAAATCAGTACTTTATGGCGATAATCAAAAGTGGGAAGAACGAGAAGTTCAGTACTTCTCGACCACTTATCAAGCACAATCCTGGTCACAAAGTCGTCGCGTGTGTATACGCTCAACACGTGAAGCGGGCGAACTACTCTTTCGACATGAATTTATCGTGACGAATCTATCAGAAAATGTTTCTCCTGATACCATCTTTTCTATCTATGCCAAACGTGGCACAATGGAGAACTTCATTAAAGAAGCGAAAGCTGGCTTTTACTTTGACAAAACAGACAGTCCTCGCTTTTTGGAGAATCATGTCCGAATGATGCTCAGCTTGATAGCTTACAACTTAGTCAACTTCTTAAGAACGATTGGCTTTGAAGAAGTCCAAAAGGGAATGACCATTCATTCTATTCGATTGAAGTTTCTGAAAGTTGCTGGGAAATTAGTCCAAACGGGTAGACGAGTCTATCTCAAATTATCTAGTTATCATGTGTATCAGAATGAATTCTACAGGGTCTTGGCTCGCCTGAGGCGAGCCAGTCAATGGATCTAATCCAACAATCTAACGATTTTTTTACTGGGAAGTTATCCAGGGAGAAGTATGCTCAAAATGCCTTACACCCAAAATTTATTCCTCAATATTTTTGAACAGTGAATGTTTGAAGTAACTTTTTAGTCAAAATCAGTTGATAGGGATATTAGTGATACATATTTCAATAAAATGTGCCAAAGAATTAAAGCTATGAATTATTCAGGAACCTAACTGTCAATAAAAAAATAACATGATTTTTCATTCAAATGAACGTTAAATCATGTTATCTTCGGTTAATTATTCGTTTCATATTCTTTCGCAATCGCTAAAACTTTTGATAAGGTATTAAAGTTACGTGTAGTAGCTACGATTTTCCAGCTCTTCTCCAGCAGATTATTAGTCAATTTACTTCTTGCTGAATTACCTGGTATATACATATACGCAGTTTTATAAGCAACATGAATTTGCTCGAATGATACGAATTTCTTCTTCTGTTGGTTGCTGACTTAACATACTGAAAAAGACACGTTTTAAATCATCGCCAGGTCTTTGAAACGGATTATTCGCTAACAAAGACTGAACTTCTTGCGGTGTACGGATAATAATTCCTAAATCAGGACCAATTTGAGTAATAATCAGCATATGAATATGTGTTGCTAATTCGTGAGCCTCTTTTTCAGTTGTCAAAATAATATTACCGGTGTGAAGATATGTTCGTGCATCTGGATAGCTGTTGTCTCTAAGCAGTTCTTGTAACTGTTTCATAGGCACTCTATTTTTTCCAGAAGGCATCACCCCTCTTAAAAAGACCAAATGAATCATCGCACTCTCCCCTTTTTCTTCTATTATATAGTTTGTCTATCTGAAAAAGTACGATAACGTTTGATATTGTTCCAATTTAAGTCTACACCAATTCCTAAACCTTGTGGCACAGCTAGCATACCGTCAATGACTAGCGCAGGCTCGGTTACTATATCAGCCTCATAATAGCGATTGGAACCTGAGATATCTCCTGGAAATTGGAAAACTTGTTGACTGGCAAATTGTAAATTCAGCGCACGACCAACACCAGATTCAAACATTCCGCCAAGCCAAACTATAATCTTCTTCTCTTTACAAAAAGAAAGGATACGTAAAGCTTCTGTAATTCCACCTACACGAGGGATTTTCAAATTAATGCTCTGACAACTACCTAATGCATAAGCAGTTTGGACGTCTTCTAACGTACGAATATTTTCATCTAAACAAATGGGTGTTTGTAATCGTTGTTGTAATTGTTGATGGTGTACAAAATCTCGTTGATGAAATGGCTGTTCAATCATCGCTAAGTGTAAGGTATCTAGTCTTTCGAGCATCGCCAAGTCTTCCCAAGAGTAGGCAGAATTCGCATCTGCCATCAAGACTAACTCCGGAAATTTTTGTCTTACTGCTGCAAGTGGTTCGTAATCCTTCGTGGGCGCGATTTTTATTTTGACACGTTGATAGCCCTGATCAACATAGTTTTGAACAATTTCTAAGAGATCTGCAATGGTTGGTTGTATCCCTACGCTTACGCCTACTGGGATTTTTTGACGGGTCTCTTCAAAATAAGTAACCAGTGAACGATTATGACGTTTTGCATGCAAATCCCAGACGGCTGTTTCAATGGCTGATTTTGCCATATAGTTGCCTTGTATCCCTTGGAATAATTGCCACACTTCACTGGGGTGATTGATTTCTTTATCGGATAACAATGGTAGTAAAAAGTCACGGATGACCTGACGCGAATTTGCTAATGTTTCTTCGATATAATCCGGTACTTCAAAGGCGACGAGTTCCCCGATACCTTGATTGCCTTGTTCATCACTTAAAAGATACAAATCGAAGGCTTTTTCCTTTAATACACCGTAACTAGTCACAAAAGGCGACTTCAATGGCAAACGTAGTTGTTCATGTCTAACTTCAACGATTCTCATCCTAGTTGCTCCTTTAACCAATTCTCCACAAGTTGTAAAAACATATCTGGTTGTTCGACATGGACACAATGACCGGCATTCGGCACAGTATGAATGTGCATCGCTGATTGTTTTATGTGCATTTTCCGCGCAATTTCTTGGAACTTATGATCCCATTCACCGGTAATATAAAGCAAAGGTATCGTCGTCTCTAATTGATTCCAATAACTTGGTTGTTGTCCAGTTCCCATCATAAACAAGCTCATCGCCAAACCATACGGCTGTTGGCTCATTCGTTCTTGTCGAATTTTTGCTTGGATTTTTGGTGATAACTGCTTTTGTGAATCAAATAAAGGTAATGCTTGCCAGAAATCAATAAAATCTCCCAATGGTTCTGTTAATAAACGTTGTGCCAATCGGTTATCTTTGTCAATCCGTGTTGTTCGTTCTGGTAAGGTAGCCAAACCTGGTGAAGCATTCTCCAAGATAATCCCTTTAACATTCTCATCTGTTAATCCCCACGCTAATGCGACACGCCCTCCCATCGAATACCCCAATACATAATAAGACGTAATCGCTAAATGCTGTAACAAAGCTTGTAGTTCACGAATGACATTGGTCATTTGGTAATGATCAGGATGAACAAAAACACTGGTTTTCCCATGGCCAATTAAGTCAATCCCTAGATAGTTATACGCTTCTGAAAATTTCAATGTTTGAAAAGTGTTCGATGTACCCGTAAATCCATGAAGGCAAACAATTGTGGGCTGCTCTTTCTTATATGGCGTGAACCATTGGTAAGCATACTCAACCATGGGTATCACCTAATGCAAGTTGATACTCCTGACAAATCGTTTCCCATAAATCAACTGGTTCTTTTTGGGTCCCACGAACTTCAATAAGTTGAAACCTAGGTTGTTGTTGTGCAGCAATAATCAATGCCTCAAAATCTTTTAAAGACGTTGGTTGGTGATACTGCGCCCCGTATAATTTAGCAACATGCTGAAAGTCCATATCTAAAGGAGTGCCAAATAACGGAGTGAAATCTTCGGGTGCCAATGTTTGTTGTGATAAGAAAGAGAAAATGCCCCCTCCATTATTATTTAATAAAACAATCGTGATTGGTAATTGGTATTGTTTCATCATCTGTAACCCATTCATATCGTGGAATAAGGCTAAATCACCAATTAAGAGAAAGGTTGGTTGTGCTTGGTTGGCCGCAATTCCAGCCGTTGTCGAAAGTAACCCGTCTATCCCATTCACGCCTCGATTCCCATGAATTGTCACACGATTAGGATTAGTAGCTGTCAATCGATCAACAAAACGAATAGCATTGCTGTTGGCCACAAATAACTGACTATCATGCAATTGATTGACTAAAGCAACCGTCGCTGCCGATTCATTGAATTCCTTTAAAAGTGGTTGGGCTGCTAAAACTTTCGTCGCAAGCTCTTGCTCTTGTTGCCAAGCAGTGATCCATGAATCCGCAACCTTCGTGAAGGTTGCTTGCTGGATACTCCGTAGGAATTCAGTAATCGTTGCTTCGATAAAGTAATTCGTTGTTTGTAACTGGTCTTGCCAAGAGAAAGCTGATTCTACTAAAATAGTCGGTGCATGCACTCGTTTTAGATACAACAAGACATTTTTAGTCACAGGTAACCGCCCGAAACGTAAAATAACTTCCGGTTGTAGTGTTGTCTCACTAAAAATCAAATCACTTTGTTTTAAATAATGCGTTGATGATTGACTGGTTGCGAGATTAGTTAAAGGATCTCCGACAATAGGCCAATTTAACCATTCTGCTAATGCCAAATAATGTTGTGCTTCCTTTATATCGTGTTGCTCTCCCACAATAATGAGGCCTTTTTTACCTAGCAATGGGCGTAACAAAGAGATGTCTACATTACGTTGACTCGGCACAATTGTAGAAGAAGTGTATTTTGGTGCTTTCATCGCCAAGTCAGGCAATAATGGCTCACGCAATGGGAAATTAACATGTACGGGTCCTTTCGGTGCTTGTTGTGCATGTAAGCTATTGGTTAACCCTTGCCAATGGCTATAACGCAATAATTCATCACTCGCTTCTGGGACGGTCATTTCTACAAATCGTTTAACATGACTTGCGTATAATTGTTGTTGATCCATTGCTTGTGGTGCTCCGACTTGCCGTAATTCAGGTGGACGATCTGTCGTTAAAACAACTAAAGGTAAATTGGTTGCTTCCGCTTCACAAATTGCTGGATAATAATTTGCCGCCGCTGTTCCCGATGTACAGACAATTGCAACAGGTTCATCGGTCGCTTTGATTAACCCTAATGCAAAGAATGCCGCCGAACGTTCATCAACATCGATAAAACAAGTGATATCTTGGTCGCGATGTAGCAGTAAAGACAATGGGGTGGAACGTGATCCAGGGCTAATAACCACTTTTTTAATCCCAGCTGTTTTTAACCCTTCGATAAATGCTAATAAATAACTAGTCATAACTTTTTGATGATTCAATACCTTTCACTCCTCGCAACATCGGTTGAAATTTCATCCGCGTTTCTTTTTCTTCTTCTTTAGCAATGGATTCGCCGACAATACCACAACCAGCATATAACAAGCCTTCATCTTCACTAAAGACACCTGAACGAATGCCTACCGCAAATTCACCGATGTCTTCTTTTAAACTTAACCAACCAATCGGTGCTCCGTATAAGCCGCGGCCAGAAACTTCATGTTCGGCTAACCATTGCATCGCCGCTTCTCTTGGTTCCCCACCTAATGCCGGTGTAGGATGCAGTGTTTGCACACATTGTAATAAATGCGTACCCTTTTTCCGTTTGCCAAAAAGAGGCAAATAAATATGTTGAATATCACGATTCTTTAAAAGTCGTCGTGCACCTAAAGTTAGTTCGTCAATAAAAGGAGCGAGTTCTTGTTCAATTCGATTGACGACTAACCCATGCTCATGCGAATTTTTAGCATCGTTTAATAACGATTGCCCCAATCGTTCATCTTCTGCTAGTGTTGTCCCACGTTTGATGGAACCAGCTACGCTTGCTGTTGCAAAATAATCAGGAGTACCTTCAATTAAACGTTCGGGTGTGGCTCCAATAAAACATCTTGTCGCGCCTTCTAAGACAAAGACATATGTGTTAGGTTGTTGATCCAAGAGATGGTTCAATATAACCGCAGAATCGAATTTTCCTGTCGTACTTAGTTTCATTTGGCGTGCTAAGACAACTTTTTTCAACGCCCCCGCTTGAATTGCTTGAACACTTTCATCTACCAACGTTAACCAAGGATCAATCCCAAGTTCAGTTGCTTGAATGTCAGGAGCAGGCGTTGCCTGTTCGCTAGGAGGCAACGTTAACAGTGCACAGACTTGTTCTTCTAACTGTTGAAAGACAGTTTCAACGTGTTCTTGATTGCGTACCGTCAGTGTCACGATACATTGCTCTTCTTGTTGACTAAACAAAATAAAAGGAACTTGAAAATAACCTTTTTCTAATTCATTCCAGAAAGATTCTGTTTTGCCAGACGAATCAAATGCAAATCCGCCAAATAAAAGCGGTTCTTGGTAGACTTCTGTTGGCAAAATCGTCGAATGTTCAAAAAAATAGGTTTGAAACGCTTGAATTTCTTCTGTTGTTTTCCCTTGCAACACTTCCAACTGACCTAACCCTAGCAAGACCACTTTTTTATCGGCTGATTGCCAAAAGAAGCGTTCCCCTTGATACGCATCGCTTTTCGCAAATAAATCGTTCAAAGCAACCGAAGCAATTGGATAAGAATAACTAATATACTCTGTTTGAATGGTTGCCAGTTGTTCATGTAAGTTGGTACACAATATAGTTCACTCTTTCTTCTGTTAGAAATTTTCGTTTTAATGGTTTGCCACTTGCTGTTTTCGGAATAGCTGAAACGATAAAATAGGCTTTTGGCTGTTTGTATTTTGCTAAACTCGCCAAATAAGGTTGTATCTCTGTACGTTGTAAGGAATCAGTAATCAGTAAATACGCAATCGGCACTTGTCCCCAAGTTGAATCTTCCTGACCAACCACAACGGCCTCTTGAATTAGTGGATGTTGCATGAGTGCTTGTTCTACTTCGGCAGGATAGATATTTTCACCACCAGAAATAATTAATTCACTCATTCGACTTAATATATATAAATACCCATCTTCATCCAAATACCCTAAATCACCTGTATGAAACCAATCGTCTTCATCCCAACTAGTGCGCTGATTTAAATAGGTTTGAACTACGCTAGGTCCCTTTAATAAAATCTCTCCCTGTTCAATCTTTAAGTCCACATTTTTTAGCGGTAAACCGGCAGAACCGATTTTTTCGCTGGCTTTTTCAGGTGGTAAAGCAATCACTTGGGAACAGGTTTCAGTCATTCCAAATGACTGAATGACTGAAAAGTTTTTTTGCTCGCATTCGTATAAAACAGCTTTGGCAATTGGCCCGCCACCTAATAAAAAATGACGGAAAGTAGATGGTTGTTGATGAATTAACGGCAAAAGATCCATTAACATTTTGCTTACAACAGATGCGATGGTTCCTCGCCCTTCAAGAATATCTGTTGCTAATTTGCTTGCATCGTATTTTTCATACAAACGAACACTCATCCCTAAAACTAACGAACGCAACATCACTGACAATCCACTAATATGATACAGTGCTGTTGGACACAACCAGCAATCATTCGCTGTAATAGCCATATTTTCTTGCGTTGCTAACGCACTGGCTTGATGATTGGCAAAGGTTTGTGGCACACCTTTTGGTTTACCGGTTGTCCCTGACGTATACATAATAGAGGCAATGTCCGTTAATTGATAGCCGTTATCCAGATAGTTTTCAGGAGCAATCTTTGCCAATTCTTTAGGAAAAGCGATTTGATGCACAATATTTAAGGGTTCTTCCGTAATCATGACAGTTGTTTGCGCATCTTGGAGTTGAAAAGTCAGTTCTGCTTTTGTTAAACGCGTATTGAGTAATTGGACATCAAGACCTAATTCCCATAGCGCTAAAATAGTAAGATACATCTCCTTAGAATTGCCACTAAAAATTGCGACACGTGAGCAATTTTTAGGAAGATGCTGCTGGAAATAATACGCATAAGCTTGAACAACTTCATTTAATGCATGAAAAGACCAGCTTTTATCTTTCCAATAAAAAGCTGGTCTTTTCGGATAAAGTTGCGCTTGTCGCTGTAACCAACTATTTGGTCTCATTTATTATGGGAATTTAGGAAACTGATCGAAATCAGGTTCACGTTTTTCTTTAAAGGCGTCGCGACCTTCTTTCGCTTCATCCATTGTGTAATACAATAGTGTCGCGTCCCCTGCTAATTGTTGAATACCAGCTAGTCCATCTGTATCTGCATTCATCGCTGCTTTAATCATACGTAAAGCTAATGGGCTTTTCTTCAACATTTCTTCGGCCCATTCCATCGTTACATCTTCCACTTCTTCTAAAGGAACCACTGTATTAATCCAGTTCATCGCTAAAGCTTCTTCTGCAGTGTATTGTTTGGTCATAAACCATACTTCTTTGGCTTTTTTATGTCCAACCACACGAGCAAGATATCCTGAACCATACCCGCCATCGAAACTACCGACGTTCGGTCCAGTTTGACCAAATTTAGCATTCTCGGCTGCAATCGTAATATCACAAACCAATTGAAGGACGTTTCCGCCACCAATTGACCAGCCTTTGACCATCGCGATGACTGGTTTTGGAATGACACGAATTAAACGTTGTAAATCTAACACATTTAAACGTGGCACTTGGTCTTCACCAACGTAGCCCCCATGTCCGCGGACTTTTTGGTCACCACCCGAACAAAAGGCTTTCTCACCGGCACCTGTTAAAATAATTACACCAATATCTTGGCGGTCACGACTAATGTTGAATGCTTCAATCATTTCTGCGACTGTTTTCGGTGTAAACGCGTTATGTCTTTCTGGTCGATTAATCGTTATTTTCGCAACTTTCCCGTATTGTTCGAAAAGAATTTCATCATAGGTTTTAATTGTTTGCCATTCTCTCATGGAACTAATTCCTCCTTTATTGCATCACTTACTCATTATACATAAGATAACAAAAAAAGAGATAATTTTTGCTTCAAAAAAACAACTAGCCATTTTTTTTACTCTCCGCTATACTAAATAAAACAAAGGAGCACGATTATGAACCTACTAGAACAGTTAAACATTCAAACAAAACAAGTAACCAAAGAAAAAGTCGTCTTATCTTTGGAAGTAACTGATCAGCATAAACAACCATTTGGTTATCTGCACGGTGGTATGAATGGTGTATTAATTGAAACTGCTTGTAGTATTGGCGCAAATCAACAATTATCAGCCGGCTTTGCAGTAGGTGTTGATTTACAAGTCAGTCATCTTCACGCCGTACAATCTGGTGAATTACAAGTCATCGCCACACCAGAAAAAATTGGTCGGCGCTTGCAATTTTGGCGTGCTGAAATTTATTTGCTAGATACGTTAGTCGCAACTGGCAAATGTACGTTAATGGTAAACACAAAAACGAGTGACTCGCATTAGAGTCACTCGTTTTTGTGAATAAACTTGCCGACCGTCTCGCCTTCTAAGACAATTGGCCGACAATTAGGAATATGTAAACGTAATGTTTCGTCTTCGGTTAAATTCATTAGATGCATCATCATTGTGCGAATACATCCTTGATGCGAAAAAATCGCCATATCATTATGCCAGTAATCATTAAAAAAAGCCTGCATACGCTGCAAAACATCAGTATAACTTTCACCACCTGGCGCTTTCGCCTGAAAACTATGCGTAAAATCTGACGGTAAGGTGGCACAAAATTCAGTTAAATCAGCTAATGATTGTCCTTCTAAGGTACCTAATGAGCGTTCTTTTAGACGGTCATCGAGAAGGATATCGTTTCTACTAGTCGCAAGATACGCTGTTTCAAATGCACGTGATAATGTGGATGCGTAGACTGTTTCAACCGACTTTAAAGAATGAAATTGTTGGAGTTGACGCGCTTGTTGTCGGCCTTTTTCAGTTAAGGGTGTATCAAATTGTCCAGTAAAGACACGCTTTTGTGGATTCTCACGATTAAATTTATTATAAGTCGATTCGCCATGTCGAATTAAAATTAGTTTCACACTGTTCCTCCTAATAAGTTTGTTAATTTTGTCAGTGAAAGTGGCTGTTGCGGGACGTGTTGATTATCCCAAAAAGCATCGTTTTGGTAACGTGGGACCACGTGGACATGAAAATGAGTGCCTTCATCCATCACTTTCCCATTATTTTGCAAGATAGACACACCCTGAACAGCAAAGTTTGTCTCTAGGATTTCAACTAGTTCTTGTTCTAATTCAATTAATTCGTGTAACACTTCTTTCGATAACAGTCGTATATTGGTATCATGCGATTTAGAAATAATCAGTAAGTGCCCTTGCTGGATTGGATCGGTATCATAAACGACATAAAAATGTGTGGTTGTTTTCAAATAGTTAGCAGGTAGAATCGTCTCGCAAAAATGACAAAGCATCCGCACACATCCTTTCTTTGAGGTCTTTTTATTATCCCAAGAAAAACTGGATTCGTCTAGATTAATGTTTAGTAGTTTACATAAATAAATTATCGTATTCTTAAACAACAAAAAAAACCTTACGTAGATACGCAAGGTTTTTCCTTATTGAGCAGAAATGGCTAAGCCAATTGCTTTTTCTCCTAAATGTGTGCCGATAACTGGACCAAAATATCCAATTTCAACAGGTACATCGGGATAACGTTCTTGTAATTTTTTCTGTTCTTCTAAAGCCATTTCTAAATTATTCGCATGAATAACATATAATTTTACAGGATGTTTGATTTCGTCTTTATGTTGACCAATGACTTCTTCGGCACGGTTAAAGGCTTTTTTACTTGAACGAATTTTTTCAAATAAAACAATTTTCCCTTCTTCAAAAGTCAAGACGGGTTTAATTTTTAATAAGCCAGCGACAACTGCTGCACCATTAGTCAGACGACCACCACGTACTAAGTTATTTAAATCATCGATGATTAAATAGGCATGCGTGTTGTCTCGAATAACATCTAAATGTACTAAAATTTCTGCTAAAGATTTCTCTTGATCGATTCCATCCACTGCCACTTCAACCATATGTCCCATCGGCATACTGGTAATCTTAGAGTCATACGGGATGATTTTGACACCGTCAATGGCATTTTCAATCGTGTGTAAGTTATTGACGAATCCTGAAATCCCTGAAGATAAGTGGATACTGATAATGGTATCGTATCCTTTTGCAGCGATTGATTCATATAATTCAAGCGCTTCGCCTAGTGCAGGTTGCGAAGTTGTTGGGAACTCCTTGCTATTTTTTAATAGTCCATAATATTCATCCGCTTCAATATCGATGCCTTCATTGTAAATTTGACCATCTAAAATAGCTGGAATCGGCATAATGAATAAATCAGGATGTTTTTGAATGCGCTCAGGTAAAAACGCTGTGCTATCTGTAACAATTGCTAATTTCATTTTCTATCCTCGTTTCAAACAATTTTCAAACGTTAGTACTAATATAGCATAAACCTATCCGTTTTTAAAAGTGCTTCTAATCATTTTGACAGAAACTGTTGAATTGCTTGGCGATTCATTTCTGAATCAACAACGAGCACACTACCTGCTTCAAATGTTTCACCGTAATACCATGAATTTTCTACAGGCACACTTAAACGATCAATGCCACCTGCACCTTTCGCAATTGAGAAGGTATTTTTTAGCAAAAAGCCCATAGATACATCGGTCGACGCATACCCCATCACTTTCCCAGCTGCATAAGGTAATTTCACCAGTGATAACGGATTTTTTAATTGACTAAAGACTGCATTCATCACTTGTTGTTGGCGACGTACACGTCCGAAATCACCTTCTTCATCCATACGGAAACGAGCATATTGTAAAAGGGTTAACCCATCCATTCGTTGAGTACCTTTTTTGATTGGAACTTCTAGGTTTTTACTCATATCTTTTTCAGCATCGATTTTTACACCACTTGGAAACAGTGTATCAATGACTTTTTCAAAGGTTTTAAAATCAACGGTCGTATAATAATTGGTATCAATGCCAAAATTTTGCGAGAGGGTGGTTCGCACAAGCTCGGCACCACCATAGGCATACGCGGCATTGATTTTATTGTCTCCTACTCCAGGGATAGTGACCAACGTATCACGCATAAAGGAAATTAATTTCGGCTTCTTCGCTGGGCCATCTAATTGTAAGACCATAATCGTATCCGCACGAGCAGTTTCTCCTTCACGGCTATCATTTCCGATTAATAAAATATTATGACTGCCATCCGCCGATTTCATCCCGTTGAATGTTTCTGGTTGTACGGTAAGATTCGCATCACTTTTTGCTACTTGTTGCCCGACAAAAAATGAAATTCCTGAATAGGCAAAAAACAAGAGAATAAATGTCACCAGACAGCGGATAAAGCGATGTTTCTTCTTTTGTTTTTTTGGTTTCTTTTTAAAAAAGCTAGATTTTGGTGGGGGCGAGCTAGCCGGTCTCGAATGACTAGCCTCATTTTCTTCCCAAGAATCCTCCCAGTCATTCTTCTTTTCAATTGTTTTCCGCGCAAATAATTGCTCGGTTGATTTTTGTTTTTTATGGCGATCCATTCGACTCATCTTTTGTTCCTCCAAAGGTTTATTCTCTTATAGCATACATGACCCTTTCAATAAAGCAATTTAAAATAAGAAAACTTAAGCTTTTTCTACAAAAAAACCTATGCTTTTGGCATAGGTTACTGGATAATTTTTACAGGATAACTCCCGATATTTCTAGTATGTCCCTTTAAAAGCTCAATTTCTTCGATGGCATTTTGAATGAGTGCTTGATTGTCATCTAATGTTAAATCCACAATGAAGAAATATTCGCCTAAACTGGTTTTTAATGGGCGTGACTCGATTTTGCTTAAATCAATGTTGCGCCAAGCAAAACACGATAAGACTTTATGCAATGCTCCAGGTAAATTATCTGGCAGTGTCATAAATAACGTATTACGTGCAGGTTTGCCTAATGAATCAAGTGTTTCGCCTTTTGTTGCAGTTAATACCCAAAAACGTGTTTGATTTAACGCGTTGTCTTGAATATCCTTTGCTAAAATTTCTAACCCATATTCCCCAGCAGCTTTATTTGAAGCAATCGCTGCGCAGTGCTCTTCTGGATGATTTGCCACATATTCTGCGGCAAATGTCGTTGAGGCAACGGCTTCTAGTGGCGTATTGGGAAAGTTCGTCTCTAAAAAACGTTGCGACTGCGCCAACGCTTGGGGATGAGACAGAATTTTAGTAATGGTTTGTTCATCGGGGTGTCCTAGCAATTGCTGACGAATTGGCAAAACGATTTCTCCAGCAACAAAAAGCTTATCTTGATGGAAAATCCGATCCACACTAGCATGTACAGAGCCTTCTAACGAGTTCTCAATAGGAACTACTGCAAAACTAATCTGATGTTCTTCTAATGCTTGAATACAAAATGGAATCGACGGATAAGCGACTAGTTCGGTTTCATCTGTGATGGTGCTGGCTGCTTGGAAGGTAAAGGAATTTTTCGGTCCTAAATAACCAACTTTCATTTACTCACCTACTTGTTTCAAAATTTCTGTGACGATTTCTTCGGGTGTTTTTCCGGTTGTTTCAATGATAATTCGCGCACTTTCTTCATATAGAGGGACACGTGGTCGATAGATTGCTTCAATCTCTGCAGGTGTTTTAGAATCCGCTAGAGGTCGAACATTTTCCTCATCATGTGTAACACGTTGAATTAATTCAGATAAGTCCGCCTTCAAATAAACCACATAAGGCATTTTTTTGAGCAATGTACGATTTTTATCTTTTAAAACAATGCCGCCACCTGTTGAAAGGACTCCTTTTAAGGTATCCACTTCGGCTAAAACAGCTGTCTCTATGTCACGAAAAGCTGCATCACCATATTGATCAAAATATTCAGCAATACTCATACCGATTTTGTCAACGATTAATTGATCAAAATCGTACTGTGGGCAACCCATTTTTTCAGCTAAAAGATTGCCTACAGTTGTTTTACCCGCACCCATAAAACCAATCAAAACAATTTGATTCATTTTATTTTGCGCCTCCTTGAATTAACGTCTGAATATCATCAAAAAATGCTGGATACGAAATTGCTACGGCTTCTGGACGTTCTAATTCAACATCCCCTTCGCTAATTAATGCTGCCACTTGTAGCATCATACCAATGCGATGATCACCCAAGCTAGAAACAGTGGCCCCGTGTAATGGCGTAGGTCCATTGATGATTAATCCGTCTTCGGTGGCAGTAATATCAGCACCCATTTTACGTAATTGATCAGCAGTTGCATCAATTCGGTTGGTTTCTTTCACTTTTAATTCTTCGGCATCTTTAATGATTGTTGTTCCTTGTGCTTGTGTCGCTAATAAAGCAATGACAGGTAATTCATCAATCAAACGTGGAATTAAATCCCCTTCAATGGTCGTAGCCTTTAAATTTGATGTGCGAATGAGCATATCTGCGGATTGATTTTGTGTATCTTCATTGAAGATTTCTAAATCTGCACCCATGTCTTGTAGCACATCAACAATTCCCGTACGAGTTGGATTAATCCCAACGTTCGTTAGTGTAATTTCACTATTTGGGGTAATGGCTCCCGCTACTAAGAAAAAGGCCGCAGACGAAATATCTCCTGGAACAGTTACAGCTTGACCAGTTAATGTTTGTGGGCCAGTGATGGAAATTTCTTTGCCAGTCACCTGAATGTCCCCACCAAATTGACGAATCATTTCTTCCGTATGGTTACGTGATACTTCTTTTTCTAAAATAGTAGATGTTCCTTTTGCTTGCATCGCCGCAAAAATAATAGCTGATTTTACTTGCGCACTGGCCATTGGCATAACGTAATGAATCGGTTGTAACTCCTTCACCCCTTCAATGGTAATTGGTGGGAATTCAGAATCGTTGTCTCCGTGCATTTGCGCGTTCATTTCACGCAAAGGCAACATCACACGATTCATCGGTCGTTTATTTAAAGAATCATCACCAAACAATGTCGTTTCAAAATCCGAACCAGCTAAAATACCCATCATTAAACGAATGGTTGTACCTGAGTTTCCAATGTCAATCGCTGTGTCTGCTGGTTTCAAACCACCAAATCCTTGTCCTTCAATCGTAATCGTTTCACCATCGTCTTCAATGGGGACTCCTAACGCTTGGAACGCGTGTAGGGTGCTCATGCAATCTTCGGCACGTAAGAAGTTTTTCACGGTTGTTTTGCCATTAGCTAGTGACCCGAACATGATGCTGCGATGTGAGATTGATTTATCTGCTGGAACACGTAACGTTCCGTTTAATTGATTTGCCTGTGATAATTTCATAGTTTCCTCCTATTTCAGACGACAAGGATAGTCGGTCTTCTCTTCAATACATTGTTTACCGGCAAGTAAATCTCCTTGATTTTTAAAGGTTAGTTGTAACACACCGATAATGTCTTCACGCGTTTCTAAAATCTTAATGTTAATGACAGAAATATCTGCTTGACCCAAAATGCTGGTAATTTCCGCAATGACCCCTGGACGGTCAGGAACATCCACCATTAAATCATAAAACGCTGGAATCGCCCCATTGCTATGAACAGGTAAGTTATCACGCGTATCTTTTGCATTTTCAAAAAATTGAAAAATCTTTGTTTGGTCTTCTGTTTTCAACCAGTCAGAAATTTCTGTCATTTGTGTTTGCCAAGTATCCATTAAAGCTAGCAACGCTTCACGGTTACTCAGTAAAATATCCGTCCACATCTGTGGATCAGCCGAAGCAATTCGTGTAATGTCTCGAAAACCACCGGCGGCTAATTGTTTGGCGCGCGGGTGCAATTGATTGAATACATCGGCTTGATTGACTAATCCAGAGGCGATGATATGCGGTAGATGGGACAACATCCCCGTAATTTGGTCGTGTTCTTCGGCAGTTAACATCACATATTTGGCACGCGCACCTTGGAATAACACTTGCAGTTCCGTTACTCGTTTAGCTACTTGTTCGTTTTGTGGGACAGTAAAAATATAGTAGGCATTTTCAAAAAGATCCCCATTAGCGGCTGATACCCCAGATTTATGTGAGCCAGCCATTGGATGCCCTCCGATAAAATCAAACGGTAATTGTTCTGCAAGTACCATAATTTCTTGTTTGGTACTCCCCGCATCTGTGACTAGTGCGGTTGGTTTTAATGGAAGAGCAGCTAATTCTTGTAAATAAGTCAACGATGTTTTAATAGGAACTGCTAGCAAGAGAATATCTGCTTTAACGGCACCTTCTTCAAACGTCGTTGGAATTTCGTCGACGATTTGTTGGTTTTTAGCAATAATTCGAGTTTCTTCAAAATAATCCCAACCAATTAAATGAACTGCTGGATGTTCTTTTTTGATTGCGATGGCTAAAGAAGCACCAATTAATCCTAAACCAATAATTAATACATTTTGTTTCATGCCTACCTCCACAACATCTTAGTAATTTTTCAAGTATTCACGGTATTCTTTCACTGCTTGAACCAATTCTTCAAATGAATCACTAGAGAATTTTTCTAAAATTTCATTTGCGACAACAGTTGCGACAACACTTTCTGCAACGACACTTGCCGCAGGAACAGCTGTACTATCCGAACGCTCGACACTTGCTTTATACGGTTGTTTAGTGTCAATATCCACACTTTGTAATGGTTTATATAAAGTTGGGATTGGTTTCATCACACCACGAACAACAATTGGTTCGCCGTTTGTCATGCCACCTTCAAAACCACCTAAATTATTGCTACGACGTGTGTAGCCATCTTCTTCATTCCATAAAATCTCATCCATAACTTTAGAACCTGGCAAGACACCCGCTTCAAAACCAACACCGAATTCAGCACCTTTAAAGGCATTGATACTAACAACTGCTTGAGCAATTTTTGCATCTAATTTTTTATCCCATTGGACGTAACTGCCAAGTCCAGCTGGTACGCCACCAACTAATACTTCAACAACCCCACCTATAGTATCGCCGTTACGTTTTGTTTGGTCGATTAATTGACGAATTTCGCTTTCAACTGTTGGATCAACGACACGAACGTCAGATGCTTCAGAAATTGCTTTGACTTCACTCACAGTAATCCCTTCTGGAATTGTTGCTTTAATGCCACCAAGCATTGTAACGTGGCCAGCTACTTCAATATCTAATTCAGATAAGATTTTTTTCGCTACAGCACCAATCGCTACACGCATAGTTGTTTCACGAGCTGATGAACGTTCTAAGACATTACGCAAATCATCATGATGGTATTTCATTCCACCCACTAAGTCAGCATGTCCGGGTCTTGGACGAGCCACACGACGTAATTTCTTTTGTTTTTCTTCGACTTCTTCAATACTCATGACTTTTGTCCAGTTTTTCCAGTCTTTGTTTTCAACGACCATCGTAACCGGTGAACCCAATGTTTTTCCGTGACGTACACCAGAAGTGATACGTACTTGGTCTGTTTCAATTAACATACGACCACCGCGACCATAACCGGCTTGGCGACGGGCTAATTCGTGATTAATATCTTCTGCTGATAAAGGCATTCCTGCTGGTAATCCTTCAATAATTGCTGTTAGTTCTGGTCCATGTGACTCTCCTGCTGTAATATAACGCATATAAGTTCCCCCTATTTATAAGTAGTCTTTCATCGTTTCAATTGGTATTGACACAATTTTTGCTTGGCCAATTTTTTCAAGTAAAATAATCTTTAATTGTGTTCCTCGTGCTTTTTTATCATGCGTAATTGCCTGATAAACAGCTTGTGGGTCGATTGTTAGTTGGGTTGGCAAATGGAATTTCTCAATCATGTGAATTAATTGTTCCGTCGTACCTGCTGGCATTTCTCCGATTTCTTCCGCATGTTTTGAAATCATCACCATTCCAACTGCGACACCTTCCCCATGACTGACCACGCCATATCCAGCGGTATTTTCAATGCCATGGCCGATTGTATGACCAAAATTCAGTGTTAGACGACTACCATTATCAAATTCATCTTCTTCTACAACTTTACGTTTGACTTTTAAAGAAGGGATAATCACTTCTTCGGCACGTTCTAGTAATTCGAACTCGTCTTTCATTGATGCTAGTAACTGCCAAAGTTCTAAATCAGCGATAGCCGCAGATTTGATAATTTCGGCAATTCCTTCACGTAATCGACGATCATCTAATGTTTTTAAAACTTCCGGATCAATTAACACGCCATCTGGTTGTGAAAAAGTACCTACTAAATTTTTGGCATTTTTCGTATTGACGGCTGTTTTGCCGCCAATACTTGAATCAACTTGGGATACCAAAGTTGTCGGAATCTGCAAGAAATGTAAGCCACGCATGTAAGTAGAAGCGACAAAACCAACTAAATCGCCGATGACGCCACCACCTAATGCGATGATGCCATCGCTACGTGTAAATCCATCTTCTGCTAATAAATCATATAAGTTGGTCGCTTGTTCTAATGATTTGCTTTGCTCCCCTGCTGGTACAACAAACATACTTACTTGAAAATCACAAGCTTTCAGTGACTCTGTGACCATTTTACCGTAAAGTGGGGCTACATTGCTATCAGTAATTACTGCGATGCGTTGAGGTTTCCATAAGCTTTGTACCCATGGTCCGCATTTTTTTAGCAAATGACGTTCAATTTGAATCTCGTATTGATGATTGGTTAAATTTACCCTTAGCATTTCTGGACACATCCCTTAACGTTAATTATTTTTACATTTCACGAATTTGTTTCATTGCATTGAAAATGACGTCTACTTCATTCATCATTTTCAAGTAGTTTTTCTCATTTAATGATTGTGGACCATCTGACCAAGCATTTGCTGGATCTGGATGAATTTCAACAATCATACCGTCTGCTCCGGCAGCAACACCCGCACGCGCCATTGGTGGTACTAAGTCCCAAACGCCAGTCCCATGACTAGGGTCTACAATAATTGGGAAGTGGCTTAATTTTTTCATAATTGGTACAGCACTTAAATCAAACGTGTTACGTGTAGCTGTCTCATACGTACGGATACCGCGTTCGATGAAGATAACGGGGCTTTTTTCTGAAATAGCGATGTATTCCGCAGCATTTAACCATTCATCGATAGTTCCTGAAATCCCACGTTTCAAGCCGATTGGTTTTCCTGTTTGACCAACAGCTGACAATAATTTGAAGTTTTGCATGTTGCGGGCACCAATTTGGATAATGTCACTGTATTCTGCTACCACGTCAATGTGGGCTTCGTCCATTACTTCTGTAATAACTTTCATATCGTATTCATCTGCAGCTTGACGAATGTATTTTAAGCCTTCTTCTTCTAGTCCTTGGAATGCGTATGGTGAAGTACGTGGTTTGTACGCACCACCACGTAAGATTTGGGCACCACCAGCTTTTGCCATACGTGCTGTTTCACGAATTTGGTCTAACCCTTCAATCGAACATGGGCCAGCCATTGTTACAAAGCTACCATCACCAATTTTCACACCATCTACATCAACAACAGTATCTTGTGGGTGGAATTCACGAGAAGTTAGTTTGTAGGTATTGCTAATGCGAACAGTTTTGTCTACACCTTGGTAGCTGCGGAAAGCCACGTCTTGAATGTTGCGTGTATCGCCGATTAAACCTAATACAACTTGTTCACTACCTTGGTTAATTTGGACATCTAAGCCACTATCTTTAATACGTTCGATGACTGCATCGACTTGTTCTTTTGTTGCACCTGGTTTCATAATTACTATCATTGTTTTATCCTTCTTTCATATCTCTCTGATTTTAGTATTAGCTATTTTCAATAACAGGTTTGATAATATCAACGGGCATTTTTTTACCTGTCCAACATTCAAATGCTTCTGCCCCTTGATACACGAGCATGCCCAAGCCATTGATTGTTTTGGCACCCACTGCTTTGGCTTGTTTTAATAAATGTGTTTCACGCGGATTGTAGATAGCATCATACACCGTCAAATCGTTACGTAGTAATGTTGCATCGTAAAGTGGTGAGGTGTCATCTGACATGCCGACGCTAGTTGCATTGACTAATAAACTTGATTCTTTCAACGCAGTGGCTAATTTATTTTGATCACTGAGTTCTGTCAGTGTGATCATACAATTGGTTTTTGCTGTAATTTCTTTGATTTTTTCTTTCATCCGTTCATAACGTGGACTTTTACGACTAAAAACATGAATGGTTTGCATCCCATCGAGTGCGGCTTGGCAAATCATCGCAGTTGCGGCACCACCAGCACCAAGTAACGTCATCGTTTCACCGCTAATTGCTACTTGATTTTCTCGTAAGCTTTCACAAAAGCCGACACCATCCGTGTTATGTCCAATTAATTTCCCATCGCGATGAATAATTGTGTTAATGGCACCGATAAGTTCGGCAGCTTCGGTGAGTTCATCCATATAGGAGACTGCCGCAATTTTATGAGGCATCGATACGTTTGCTCCTAACATATCAAAAGTTCGAATCGCTTGAATGCCATTCTCCAATTCTTCTTTCGATACATCGAAAGCAAGATACACGGCATCGGTGTTGGTTTCTTTAAACGCTAAATTGTGCATTTTTGGTGAAATACTGTGCTTGGCAGGACTGGCTAAAAAGCCGACCAACCGGGTATAACCGCTTATGGCTGTTCTTTCCACTTGCTTCCTCCTTACAATAAAAAATGTCCACTAGTAGTTTGAAAAATCTACTAGTGGACATTTTAATACTCAAAAAAAGTATGAAAATTTATACTCAGCCACCATAGATTTTCCCTATCTACGTGGCTTAAAATCAATACGAATCACTCTAGCCATCATAGATACAAACTGTCTGTTTGTACCCATGGTTTCATGAATACAAACCTATCTAAAATAGCTAAAGTAGTAATTATTCAGTTTTGGTTGTCGTGTGTTTTTCATAAAAAAATCGCTCCAAACTGATGTAAGATTGAATTTAGTATATGGGTTTAATGAGAATCTGTCAACAGTAAAATTAAAATTTGTTAAATTTCTGTGTTTTAAACGATTTCCTCAAAGAATTGCAATAAGTCAGGTAATGTTAATTCCGCTTTTTCTTTGGCATTTAAGTCTTTGACAATTTCTCCTTTTTGTAGAACAATCATCCGATTGCCATATTTCAAGGCGTCTTCCATTCGATGCGTAATCATTAGACAAGTCAATTGTTTATCTGCTACGCGACGTGCAGTAATTTCCATTAATTGTTTCGACGTTTTAGGATCTAACGCCGCCGTGTGCTCGTCAAGTAATAGTAATTCTGGCGTTTGAATGGTTGCCATTAATAAACTTAATGCTTGTCGTTGCCCTCCTGAAAGATTCCCTGCTGGCGTATCTAAATGATTCTCTAAACCATTACCGATTTCTGCACATAATGAATAGAATAATTCACGATTTTGTTTTAACTGTCGTAATTTTAAGACGCGTTTCTGCCCGCGATTTTTTGCCAACAATAAATTTTCAGCCACACTCATTCGTGGTGCAGTGCCCATTTTAGGGTCTTGAAAGACACGGGAAATGTATTGCGCACGACGTTCTTCCGAATAATTGGTCACATCTTTGTCATGAATCAATAATTTTCCTTTAGTTAAAGGCAATGTTCCTGAAATAGTATTAAACAACGTACTTTTTCCTGCACCATTGCCACCTAAGACCGTAATAAATTCACCTTGTTGAATGGAGAGATTGACTTTATTTAAAAGGATTTTTTGTTCACTTGATCCGTTGTTAATGATTTTGGTACCATTTTTTAATTCTAAGATAACCATTATTCTCCCTCTCTTTCAAATCCTGTTTTAAGATGTAGCGCTTGTTTAAATTGTGGAATCAGTAAGCACATCGTTAAGACGATTGCTGAGAAAACCTTCAAGTATGTCGTATCAAACCCTAGACGAATGACTAATAAAATCAACAACTGATAAATAATACTACCTACGACAATTGCGATTAAGCGTTCAGTGAAGGTTAATTCACCATATAAAACTTCACCGATGATAATAGAGGCTAGTCCGATAACGATGACACCTGTCCCTTTACTAACATCCGCATAACCATCATTTTGAGCAATTAAAGCACCCGCTAAAGCAATCACGCCATTAGATAATACCAAACCAATAATCTTCATACGGTCTGTTTTAATCCCCATGGAACGCGCCATGTGTTCATTGTCCCCTGTAGCAATATACGCTTGACCAAAGTCCGTATTAAAGAAGTACACCAAACAAGCAATCAACAAGAAAATGACAATTAATCCAACAAAAACTGTATCATAATGGTTGGGCAAATTTAAATTAGTGAAAAAATCTAAAATCCGTGGTTGATTTAACAACGACAAATTGGGGGTTTGCATGACAAACAACATTACAGAGTTTAAAGCTGACATGACCAAAATCCCCGATAAAATGACTGGAATTTTCCCTTTTGTGTATAATAGTCCCGTGACTAAACCTGCACACATTCCAGCTAAAACACCTAGAAACGTGGCAATAATCGGTGGAATTCCTTGTACGATAGCTGTAACACAAACAGCTCCTCCTAAAGGGAAAGATCCTTCTGTTGTCATATCTGGGAAATTTAAAATCCGATAGGTCATAAAAATACCTAATCCTAAGACACCCCATAATAATCCTTGTCCAATTGAAGAAATAATCATTCTTCGTCACCTCCAACAAATTTGGCTTGTTCTCTTAATTCTTGAGGAATATCAATTCCTAAAAAGGCTGCTTGTTTTTCATTCAAGATAACATCGCCTTGTTTAAACGTATAGACAGGTGTTGTTGCTGGATCGGCACCTTTTAAAATGGAAACAACCATTTCACCTGTCTTTTTCCCTAAAGTATATTGATCAATACCAATTGTGCCTAATCCACCTTGTTCAACCATCGTATCAACAGAAGTAATAATTGGTACTTTTTTCTTATTCGCCTCACCGACAACCGTTGGCATCGCATTGGCAATCGTATTATCTAGTGGAATATAAATAAAATCAACGGCATCACTCATGACTTGAACGGTTTGTGTAATTTCGTTTGTTGAAGGAATCGGGTATGTTTTAACTTCTAACCCCAATTCTTTTGCTGCTTGAGCTGCTTCTTCTACTTGATATTTTGAATTATCTTCTGTAGACGAATACAACATACCTACTGTTTTAGCTTCTGGTAACAATTCTTTTCCTAAACGAATTTGTTCATCAGCAGGTGCTTTATCCGATACTCCAGTAATATTTCCTCCAGGACGTTCAATATTTTCCACTAATTTTGCACCAACCGGGTCAGTAACAGCGCCTAAGACAATTGGAATATCTTTGGTAGCATTTGCTAAGGATTGCGCAGCAGGTGTGGCAATTCCAACAATGACATCTGATTTTTTATTGACTAATTGTTCACTCATCGTCGCCAATTTACTTTGATCGGCTTGGCCATTTTGATACTCAATGGTTAAATTCTCACCTTCAATATAACCCGCATCTTTTAAAGCATCTTCAATCCCATCACGAATCGCGTCAAGTGCGGGATGACTAACGAATTGTAAAATCCCGACTGTTTTCATTTCGGATACTACTCCTTGTGGTTTTTCGGCACTGGCTTTTCCTGATTGAAAAGCAAATACGCCAATTAATACGGCAAAAATGACAATTAATGTTGCGATAAGACCTTTGTTTTTCATGTTTTCTCCCCATTTCTTTTGATTGATTCGTTAAAACTAAAAGAAAAAGCAACTGCTCGCGGCAATTGCTTCAACAAAAAAAGCCGCATAGATGGATTCATCTATGCGGCGATATTTACGTTCATTTACCGACATAGATACATACTTTAGAATGTTCTCTAAAAAGTTGTATCTATGGATTGAAGGACCCATCAATACAACTATCTACGCCAGTTTTGCCATGCAGTTACTTGATATGCGTAAAATAGTTTCATGAGTGTTTCCCCCTTTTGTAATATTGAAATTAGAATACCGTAATCTCTCGTATTCGTCAACTAGTAAAATGAATTTTTTAGCTGGATTCTTTTTCCGCTTGAATATTAAACATTGGCAAACGATTTAATTCAGGAATCAAATCTTCTTCAACATCTTCTAAAGAATCAAACGTAAAGCGATTTTTCTCAACGCCATTTTGAAAAAAGATAAACGTCACTTTGTCAGGAGAGACATTGTATTTTTTCTTTAATTCGTCTGCATCATAAATAATCGGATAATAATAAAACTTACGATTGAGTTCTTCTTCTTTTTCACTTAGAAGTGTCATAGCGGCTTGATATTGTTCCCCATTTGGTTTAGTGAACATCACTGAAATGGCTTTTTTATTCTTGATTTCTTGATCGCCTTGATTGTAAGAAAATGGGATGATTTGTTTGGTTGGTAAATCATTAATAATAAGTTGGTCTACTTGTTCTGTACGAATAATGGGACTCGCCGTCAACATAACTAACGTTAAACCGCCAATTAAAACCGCTACAATCACAATTCGGATGAGTGTTTTTTTACGATTCTCATTGACTGCATAGCCAAATTCTATCCATGAGTCTTGTAGTTGAAACATGATTTGTTCTACTATTCGTTTAATCGTTTTCACTGGATACACCTGCTTCAGTAAATTATTCTTTTAACTATACTAAAATACTAGCAATTAAACAACACTATCGTCAAGTAAGTTCACAAATTACACCCGCTTTTTACAATAATCTTTGTAATTGAACCTTTGTTATCTTCATCTTTGTTTTCTTGCGTATTTTCGCTATAATGGAGAAAGACTATTTAGGAAATGAGGGATAAACGATGTCTTTTGATGGTGTATTTACCCATTTAATGGTGAAAGAGTTATCCGAAGAACTGATTCATGGACGAATCAACAAAATTCAACAACCTTACGAGAACGAAATTGTCTTAATCATTCGTTCGAAAGGACAAAATCATAAATTATTGCTATCTGCCCATCCAAGTTATGCACGTGTGCAACGAACAACGATGAATTATTTCAATCCAGAAACGCCACCTAATTTTGTTATGATGCTTCGTAAATATTTAGATGGTGCTATTTTAGAACAAATTGACCAAGTAGATAATGATCGTGTCTTACATTTTACGTTTAAAAAGCGAGATGAATTAGGCGACTTACAGCAAATTGTTTTAGTTGTTGAATTAATGGGTCGTCATAGTACCGTATTATTGTTAAATAAAGACACCGGAAAAATTTTAGATGCGATTAAACATATTGGTAGCGCGCATAACACCTATCGTTCCTTGCTACCAGGTGCAGAATATATTGCACCACCTAAACAAACAACATTGAATCCTTTTACCGCTAGTGACACACAAGTTTTTGAAAAACTATCAACCTTAGCAGAATTAACAGGCAAAGCGTTACAACAACAATTCCAAGGATTAGGAAAAGATACAGCAGATGAATTAGCTGATCGTTTGAACCAAAAACCAAATGAAAAATTACCTGTCTGGCATGACTTCTTTAAAGAATTGCAACAACCAACACCAACTTATGTCAAAGCACAAAAAGAATTTTTCACACCAATTCATTACCAATCGTTAGAAATCACTGCTGATGAAATTACTACTTATCCGTCATTAAGTGCGTTATTAGATGCGTTTTATCATGAAAAAGCAGAACGCGACCGTGTAAAGCAACAAGGAAGCGAATTACTTAAAAAAGTTGAGAATGAATACAAACGTAATCAATTAAAATTGAAAAAACGGCAACAAACGTTGGCTGATTCAGAAAATGCCGAAGAGTTTCGTCAAAAAGGTGAATTGCTTACCACTTTTATGGCACAAGTTCCTAGAGGTGTTTCTTCAGTTGAATTAAACAATTATTATGACGAAAATCGCCCCTTAGTAATCAAACTAGACCCTGCATTAACGACCAATCAAAATGCACAGAAATATTTCCAACGCTACCAAAAATTGCGTAATGCAGTAAAATTAGTTGGCGAACAGATTCGGGAAACAAAAGAAGAACTCGCTTATTTAGAATCTATTTTATCGCAATTAGAATTGGCAGGTCCAATGGATATTCATTTAATACGAGAAGAACTCGTTGAGCAAGGTTATTTAAAAAATCGTGGGACGAAAAAAAGAAAAACAGAGAAAAAATCACAACCTGAAACCTTTATTTCATCTGATGGAACGGACATTCTTGTGGGGAAAAATAATCTACAAAATGATCAGTTAACTTTACGAACAGCCCGTAAAACAGATTATTGGCTACATGCTAAAGATATTCCAGGTTCCCACGTCATTATTCGCAGCAGTGACCCTTCAGAAGCGACAATCTTAGAAGCAGCAGAAATTGCTGCATACTATTCTAAATATCGTCACTCTGCACAAGTTCCTGTCGATTTAGTACAAGTGAAGCACATTCGTAAACCGAATGGCGCAAAACCAGGCTATGTCATCTATGAAAATCAAACGACCTATTATATTACACCTCATGAAGAAAATATTTTGAAATTAAAAAAATAAGTTGGACCTCTTATTACAAATTGTAGTAAGAGGTTTTTTGTATGGGTTAAGGAGGAATGTCTGATTATTTTCTTGTATGGTTGGAGAATTTTTTATTGTTTGGTGGTTTGTTTGGTTGGTGTGTATTGATTTTTTAAGATTATTTTAAATGCAATAATAGTTTGTAGATAAACTACTTGATTGTTCATTTTGTTTTGTTCTTTGGTTCTTGGCGTTATTTTTATCTATTGCTTTTGCGATAATAGTTTCTTCGCTTGCTTCGTTTGTTTATCTCGAATGCAATAATACTTGTCCCCACTATTTTTGCAAAAAAAAAACAGCCGAAATGGCTGTTTTTTCGCTTATTCACTGTAATAAATTGGTCGATCTTTCTTCTCTTGTAATGGTCGATTATTATTTTCTAAGACTTCTTCTCGGAATTCTTCGATAAACAAACGACTCATCTCCCCGATTGTATCAAATACAAACCAGTTGACTGGTCCCTTCGTTGGTGGTGTTGTTAATGAACCAACATAATGGAAATGACTATGCTTTTCAGGTAAGAAAATTGACGGGTCAAACCATTGAATATGGTGATCAAAATCCCAAATACTATCGTCTTGATCGTTACAAATCCAATTTAATTTGTCAGTTAGGTTAAATAATACACCTACGACTAAGTTTTCTTGTTTTGCATTTGTATGCACTAAATGAAATTCTAATTCTGTTTGTGTGTCATCAATGACATGTTCACTTGGCATATGGAAATGAATATCTGTTAGATGATACTCTACGCCTTTAAATACAACATAACTTTCAGTGTTATACGGTACAAAGTGAATCGTGTTTTTAAATTCTTTCTCGGTGAATTTTTCTTTTTTGTAATGGAAAGAAAGAACTTCATCGCCGATTGCTTGTGTGTCACCATGTACAAGATGAATTGGTGATTGATAAGGATACTTTGCTCCTTCAGCATACCAATCACATAATGTATGCCAGTGTTCTGGACCGTTCGCTCCGGAATAGCTCCATTCCACGTCCATATTCCTTTTTTTCTTCAATGAATTTCCTCCTTTAATGAGTGTTTATCATCACTCACTTTTTTTATGCTAGCAAATTTCAATTAAAAAGAAAATCATTTTGCACTTGAATTTTTGTGCATTCATTGTGTGTTTTTATACAAACAAACTTGATTTCGACCTTTCTTTTTCGCTTCATACAAAGCAATATCCGCTTGTAAAAGTAAGTCTTCTAATGACGTATCCATCTCTTTGGTGGAAACGCTAATCCCAATGCTAACAGTGACATCAATTTTTTGATTGATCCAAGTAAATTCTATTTCAGAAATCTTTTGTCGGAATGCATCTGCAATTGTTTCTGCTTGTTCAATACTAATCGAAGTGAACAAAAAAGAAAATTCTTCGCCCCCGTATCGTCCGAAAACTGCTTGTTGAAAGTCTTGCATATTTTGGCGTATTTCATAAGATAACACCTGTAAAACTTTATCACCACATGGATGTCCATAGCGATCATTGATTTGTTTGAAATTATCAATATCTAAAAGTAAGGCAATATTGCCTTTTTGATGGTGATTGCTTTGCAACAATAGTTCCGCTTTTTCAAAAAAAGCTCGTCGATTATAAATATCTGTTAAATAGTCCATTGACGCTTGTGTATGCAATTCTTCCAGTAATTGCGCCTTTTCTGTAATATCGTGCAACACGATATAGTAACCACTTTGTTTGAAACTAGTGATTTCTTGGATTTACGATACTTCATAAATACAATCCATCCCATCTACCGTGACAATAATTTGTTTATTCGTCAGCAGTTGCTCCAAACGAGGAATGACTTCTCCAGAATTTACTTGATATAACTCAGGGAAAATGCGTTTTGCAGCCGCATTCGCGTCAATATAATGCTGTTTGGTATCAAAGACAATAAAACCACCTGCCATAGTATCAATCACCTGATCTTTAACAAAGGGCATCACTCGTAAAAGATTATGATTATTAGCAGAATATACCAACATAACAATGGAAACAATCGTTGCAAGTGGTGTGTAGTCAAAACGCACCGCTTCATTTTCTGCCACGACATACGCTACTGACGTAACAATTGGAAGAAAAAAGCCAATTAATAACGGGACACTCTGTTTCTTCATTAACGGATTGTCGCCAAAGAAGGCTTCAAATATTAATCCTAAAATACAAACGGTGACACAATATTGGTAGACTACATGAATATGGTACAGTGGTCCGGGCGTAATTTGTGCGTTTGCAATAATAGTATTAGAGACATATTGAACATTCTCATAAAAAAACTTCTGAAAAGGATATGTCTGCATACTGATGACCGTTATTAATGGAAAAATAAATAAAAGTGTTGTTTGGGCTTTTGATATTTTTTGATGACCAAAAAGATCACGTAAAAACAAATAACTATTTGGCAAAATAAATGGAAAGCCCATATATTGCATACGAACACCGTAAAATGCTTCTGAAACGTTCACTGACGTTAATTCCAATAAATAGCCAAATAGGTACAGAAATAACTGTAATGATAAAAAGATAAAAAAATACGAGTTCTCTGCCTTACGATATTTCAAAGAGTATAAAATCATGCCAATCGAAATAAAAATAGAAAGAAAACTTACTACTACGGGGAATTCAGCTAACCCCATCATCGTCCTTCACTTTCCTTTATAGGCTAAAATCGCGCTTAAAATTCCTGTTAAGCGCGATTTTTCCAACTATTCTTATTTGTTCCAGTTTTCTGGATCTTGTTTCCAAGCTTTTAATAATTCGACATCGTTTTCTTTAACATAATCTGATGCTAGTGCTGCTTCGATTAATGTCGAGTAATTTGTTAGGGTTGTCAAAGGAATGCCTGCTTCCTCGAAGTTAGCTACGCCCTTTGGTAATTCATACGTAAAGATAGCTGAAACACCAACTACATCAGCACCTTCACGCTTAGCAGCTTCACAAGCTTCTAAAACACTACCGCCTGTTGAAATTAAGTCTTCAATAACTACCATTTTTTGACCTTCTGTAATTCGACCTTCAATTTGGTTTCCTTTTCCATGATCTTTGGCTTTACTACGGATATAAACCATTGGTAAGTCTAAAATATCTGCTACCCAAGCTGCATGAGGAATCCCCGCAGTAGCTGTTCCAGCAATGACTTCCACATCAGGATACGTTGCTTTAATTTTATCTGCTAAACCTTGCGCAATTGCTTTACGAACAGTTGGATAACTCATAGTAATCCGGTTATCGCAGTAAATTGGACTTTTAATGCCACTTGCCCAAGTAAAAGGTTCATTGGGACTTAAAAACACTGCTTCAATATCTAATAAATCTTTTGCGATAGTAGTTTCAATTGTTGTCATTTAGCTGTTTTCTCCATTCCATTCATTTTTAATAGCATGATAGGCTGCTACTGGATCTGTTGCTTGTGTAATCGGACGACCGACGACAATCACGCTTGAACCAATTTCTCTGGCAAGTGCCGGTGTAACGACACGCTTTTGATCGCCAATCGCTGCACCACTTGGACGAATCCCAGGCGTTAAACACATAAATGCGTCTGACGTTACCTCATGGATTTTTGCAGCTTCTAATGCGGAACAAACCACGCCATCAAGCCCTGCTTTTTCTGCACATGTTGCGTAGTTTAACACGCTTTCTTCTAAGGTTGCGGAAATTAATTGTTCTTTTTGCATTTGTTCTTCACCAGTTGATGTCAATTGGGTTACAGCGATTAATTGTGGGACAGTTTCTCCTGCGGCTGTACCGCTTTCTAATCCCCGTTTCGCTGCAGCCATCATTTCAATTCCACCAGCTGCATGGACATTGGTAATTGCTACTCCTAATTTTGCTAGGCCCTTCATGGCATGCTCCACTGTATTGGGAATATCATGCAACTTTAAATCTAGGAAAATATCATGACCTAATTCTTTTAACCAGCGGACAATTTCTGGTCCTTCTTGATAAAAAATTTCCATACCTACTTTAACAAATAGTTTCTCATCTGTGGGAAATTTTGCTAAAAATTGTTCAATTTCCTTTTTTGATGGAAAATCTAATGCAATAATTGGTCTTTCGATCATTGATTTCTTCCCTCTCTTACTTCTTTAATTAGTGTTTCTAATGATGAAATACCCAATTCAGCCATACGTTTTGGTAATTCATCAATTAGTTTTGGACAAATATAGGGGTCTGTAAAATTCGCTGTCCCTACCCCTACAGCACTCGCACCAGCCAAATACATTTCTAACACATCATCGACCGTCATCACGCCTCCCATGCCGATAATTGGCAACTTGGACACATTCGCTACTTGATTAATGAGACGAATGGCAACAGGCTTAATTGCTGGACCAGATAAGCCCCCTGTTTGGTTTGCGAGAATTGGTTTACGTGTTTTCAAATCAATTCGCATACCTAACAAGGTGTTAATCATCGTAAACCCATCTGCCCCACCCTTTTCAATGGCTTGGGCAATTGGGACAATATCTGTGACGTTTGGTGATAATTTGACATAAATCGGTACTTGGGAAACAGCTTTCACAGCTTTGGTCAATTCATAAGCAACATCTGGATCAGTCCCAAATGTAATGCCACCATGTTTGACATTCGGACAAGACACATTTAATTCAATAGCTTTCACATTAGGTGCTTGCGAAATTTCGCGACACACTTCAACATAATCCTGTTGGCTAGATCCAGCAACATTGGCAATAATTGGCAAATCCGGATGTTTCGCATGTAAATCTGGTAAAATTTCTGTCAGGACGGTAGCCAATCCTGGATTTTGTAAACCAATGGCATTCAACATCCCACTAGGTGTCTCGGCAACACGTGGCGTTGGATTGCCAAAACGAATTTCAGGAGTGGTAGCTTTAATCATCACAGCCCCTAATTTGTCAATGTTATAATACGTATCATATTCTTTCCCAAAACCAAAACATCCACTTGCGGGCATAATCGGATTGGCTAACTCTAAACCAGGTAAACTGATGGCTAATGGGTTGGACATTATAATACCACCTTTCCAGCTGGGAAGATAGGGCCTTCATCACAAACTTTCACACTTTTCTGACCACTTTCATCCTCTTGTAAATGACAAACACAGGCATAACAAGCACCCATTCCACATGCCATTCTTGCTTCTAAGGATAATTGGACGTTTGCAACATTACCTAAATAGCGTTGCTCGACTGCACGCAACATCCCATTGGCACCACAAGAAAAAACAGCATCGGGTTGTTGATTTATTTCTGCTAATAAGTATCCGACATGCCCATGCACACCATAACTCCCATCATCTGTGGCAATGTAAGTGTCACCTAACGCACAAAATTCTTCTTCATAATACATGACTTCTTCTGAAGCAAAACCTAAAAAATGAACCGGTGTCACACCTCTTGCGATTAATTGCTTGGATAACTCGTAAAGCGGAGGAATGCCAATTCCTCCACCTACGATAAATGCAGTATCCCCTTCATGAAGTCCAGAGAGTTGGAAACCGTTACCTAAAGGCCCCATTACATCAATGCGATCGCCTGCTTTCATTTCCGAAAACACGCGGGTGCCATCGCCTTCTACACGATAAATGATCCGACATGTGCCTTCTTCATGGTTGATATCATTGATACTAATTGGTCTTCGTAACAACAAGTCATTTTGCGGTACACGAAGATGTAAAAATTGACCCGGAACCACCATTTGTTCAACCAAGGCTCCTTTTAACGTCATTTCATAAATTCGTGGTGCTAATAATCGTTGCGAAGTAATTTCCATTAACTCCTGTTTCATGTACTGATTTCTCCTTCTTTTTAAATCGCTTTTGTTGAGAATGCGCGTGATTCCATTACTTTTAAGATTGCATCTGCAGTATCTAATGATGTAAATAATGGGACGCCATGTTCCACTGCTTCACGACGAATCATAAAGCCATCTTGAGAAGCGTTTTGTCGATTTTTATCCATTGTGTTAATCACAGCTTGCGTGTTGCCACTGCGAATTTTATCTAGGACGGTTTCTTCATCCGTTTCACTGATTTTCGCTACTTGTTTCACATTTAATCCATGTTCTTCCAAGTATGCCGCTGTACCGCTTGTTGCAATTAAACTAAAGCCGATATCTGCAAAACGTTTCGCCAAATCTAGCGCTTCTTCTTTTGTTTCATCGGCAATCGTGAGTAAGACTGAACCAAACTCCGGAATGTGTAATCCAGACGCTTCAAAAGCTTTGTACAAGGCTTTTTCTAAATTCACATCCGACCCCATCACTTCGCCTGTCGATTTCATTTCAGGACCTAAATAGGTGTCAACTTTCAATAGTTTAGTGAAGGAGAAGACTGGTGCTTTGACATGCACTTCATTTGATGTTTTATACAAACCATCTTCATAGCCTAATTCAGTTAAACGTTCACCTAAAATAGCTTTGGTTGCAACTTGTGCCATTGGAATACCAGTTACTTTACTCAAGAAAGGTACTGTTCGACTTGCGCGTGGGTTAACTTCAATCACATAGACTTGATTATCATGAATAACAAACTGAATATTCATCATCCCCACACAGTTTAGACCTAAGGCTAGACGTTTGGTGTAATCTTCAATTGTCGCCATAATTTCATCCGAAAGATTTTGTGGCGGATACATAGCCATTGAATCACCCGAATGGACACCTGCACGTTCAATGTGTTCCATAATACCTGGGATTAGCACTGTTTTTCCATCGCAGATTGCATCTACTTCACATTCTTTACCGATTAAGTAACGATCGACTAACACAGGATGTTCAGGTGATGCTTTTACTGCATTTCGCATATAATCTTCTAAATCTTGTTGATTTTCAACGATTTCCATCGCACGCCCACCTAAAACGTAACTTGGGCGTACAAGGACAGGATAACCGATACGAGAGGCAATTGCTACTGCTTCTTCGGTATTTGTGGCTGTATCACCTGGTGGTTGTGGAATATCCAGTCCTTTTAAGGCTTGTTCAAATAAATCACGGTTTTCGGCGCGATCTAAGTCTTCAATACTCGTACCAAGAATCTTCACACCAGCTTTAACAAGTGGTTCAGCTAAATTGATTGCTGTTTGGCCACCAAATTGCACAATTACACCAATTGGTTGTTCTAAATCAATGACATTTAAGACATCTTCTAACGTTAATGGTTCAAAATAGAGTTTATCTGAAATCGAGAAGTCCGTTGAAACTGTTTCGGGATTACTATTCATAATTACAGCTTCATAACCTGCTGCTTGAATAGCTTTCACGGAATGAACAGTTGCATAGTCAAATTCGACCCCTTGACCAATACGAATTGGCCCAGAACCTAAAACTAAGACAGAAGGTTTTTCACTGCGAATACTTTCATTTTCAAACTCATACGTGCTGTAGAAATATGGCGTTGCTGACTCAAATTCGGCAGCACATGTATCGACCATTTTATAGACAGGTAAAAGATGATTGTCTGTACGTAATTGACGAACAGCGCCTTGTTCTGTCTGCCATAATTCTGCAATCTTACGGTCTGTGAAGCCATTTTGTTTGGCAGTTTTTAAAACCTCCAAATCGTTAGGTGCTTGTTGTAATGCTTGTTCGATTTCAATGATATGCAGTAATTTATCTAAGAAAAATAGATTAATTTTCGTTAAATCAGCTAATTCTTCGATGGTATAACCACGTCGAATGGCTTCTGCTAAATAGAACAAACGATCATCTTGCGCTTTGACAATCTTTTCTGTTAAGACGTCATCTGTCACTTCCGCAAACTCTGAGATTTCTAAATGATGCGTACCAATTTCTAACGAACGTACTGCTTTTAACAATGACTCTTCAATGTTTCGACCAATCGACATGACTTCGCCCGTTGCTTTCATTTGCGTGCCTAAAATACGATCGCCCGATTCAAATTTATCAAATGGCCAGCGAGGAATTTTCGCAACCACATAATCTAAAGCTGGTTCAAATTCAGCATAAGTTGTTTCGGTAACTGGATTTTTCATTTCATCTAAAGTTAAACCAACCGCAATTTTAGCAGCTAATTTCGCAATCGGATAACCCGTTGCTTTACTTGCTAACGCAGATGAACGAGACACACGTGGGTTTACTTCAATGACATAGTATTTAAAGCTATGTGGATCAAGTGCTAATTGGACGTTACAGCCACCTTCAATTTTTAATGCACGGATAATCGATAGTGACGCATCACGCAACATTTGATATTCATGATCAGACAACGTTTGGCTTGGCGCAAAAACGATTGAATCGCCTGTGTGG
This sequence comes from Enterococcus saccharolyticus subsp. saccharolyticus, assembly GCF_029023825.1. NCBI lineage: Bacteria > Bacillati > Bacillota > Bacilli > Lactobacillales > Enterococcaceae > Enterococcus > Enterococcus saccharolyticus. The sequence goes on from NZ_CP118957.1 coordinate 1,302,482, forward strand.
ATGCCAACTGGGTCAAAGTTTTCCATGTTACATACAACAATTGCATTGTCGGCTGAGTCACGCATAACTTCGTATTCAATTTCTTTAAAACCGGCAATACTACGTTCAATCAAACATTGTGTCACTGGTGATAACTTCAAGCCATTTTCTGCAATATGACGTAACTCCGCTTCATTGTCACACATACCGCCACCAGTTCCACCCAAAGTGAAAGCTGGACGTACAATGATGGGATACCCAATTTCGTTGGCAAAATCGACGGCTTCCTCAACTGTCGTTACAATAACTGATTCAGGAATTGGTTGATTTAATTCTTCCATTAATTGTTTAAACAAATCACGGTCTTCCGCTTGGTCAATTGCTGATAATTTCGTTCCAAGTAATTCGATATCTAATTCTTCTAAGATACCTGATTTTGCTAGCTCCATCGCCATATTCAATCCTGTTTGTCCGCCCAATGTCGGTAAAATAGCGTCTGGTTGTTCTTTGCGTAAAATTCTTGAAACGAATTCAAAAGTGATTGGTTCAATATAAACTTTGTCCGCAATCTCTTTATCAGTCATAATTGTCGCTGGGTTTGAGTTAACTAAGACAACTTCATACCCTTCTTCTCTCAATGCAAGACATGCTTGTGTTCCTGCGTAGTCAAATTCTGCGGCTTGTCCAATGACAATTGGTCCAGAACCGATAACCATAATTTTCTTAATATCTGTACGTTTTGGCAATTTAGTTCTGCTCCTTCCATGCATCCATCATTTCTAAAAATTCATCAAATAAGTGTACTGCGTCATGTGGTCCCGGTGCTGCGTCTGGGTGATATTGCACGCTAAACGCTGGGTAGTGACGATGACGAACGCCTTCGACTGTACCATCGTTGACTTCAACGTGCGTCACAATTAATTTTTCTGGGTCAACTGAGTTTTCATCAACAGCATATCCATGATTTTGTGAAGTAAAATCAATCCGTCCAGTCGCAATTTCTCTTACTGGATGATTCAATCCACGGTGACCGAATTTCATTTTATAAGTATTCGCACCATTTGCTAGAGAAAATAATTGATGCCCTAAACAAATACCGAAGATTGGCACTTTCCCTTGAATCCCTTGAACCATTTCAATCGCTTCAGGAACACTCTTTGGATCACCAGGACCGTTAGTTAACATCACGCCATCTGGTGACAACTCTAAAATTTCTTCAGCGGTCGTATTATAAGGTAATACGGTTAAATTACAATTACGTTTTGATAATTCGCGCATAATACTATGTTTTAAACCAAAATCAATGACTACCACATTGTGCCCAGTTCCTGGACTTGGGTAAGGTTTAGCAGTTGATACTTGCTCTACTTGATTTGTTGGTAAAACGGCTGCTTTTAATTGGTCATATGCGTGACTGAATTCATCGCCACTGTCCACGATACTCGCTTTCATCGTACCGTGTTGGCGAATTTTACGAGTTAACGCACGTGTATCAATTCCAGAAATCCCTGGAATGCCTTTGCGTTTCAAAAACTCGTCTAACGCCATTTGATTTCTCCAGTTGCTTGCTCGGCGCGCATGTTCTTTTACAACAACACCTTTACAAGTTGGGACAATGGATTCATAGTCATCACGATTGACACCGTAATTGCCCACCATTGGATACGTAAAAGTAATAATTTGTCCATTAAAACTTTGATCAGTAATTGTTTCTTGGTATCCAGTCATACTTGTTGTAAAAACAATTTCTCCATACACATTTACTTCGGCGCCAAATCCTTCGCCTTCAAAATAAGTTCCATCTTCTAATATCAGCCAACGCTTCATGATTATTTACCTTCCTTTTGCCATACAAGTTTTCCATCCACAAAAGTGAATAGCGTGTCTCCAAATAATTTCCAACCAACAAATGGTGTGTTCACTGCTTTTGATAAGAATTGTTTATCGTCGACAACATATTCAGTTTCTAAGTCAAAGACTGCTAAGTCAGCTGCTGCACCAATTGTTAAGCGTCCTGTTTCTAAACCAAAAATTTCTGCTGGTTTCACAGCCATCCAATCAATGACTTGTTCTAAGGTAAAGATGCCTGTTTTTACAAAATGCGTGTAAACCATTTGGAAAGCATACTCGGAACCCACAATACCAAATGGTGATTGCAAGAATGATTGACATTTTTCTTCTAACCCATGTGGTGCATGGTCTGTTGAAATACAATCAATTGTGCCATCTAACAAGCCTGCTATCAATGCTTGTTGGTCTTCATTTGCGCGTAGTGGTGGGTTCATTTTCCAAAAACCGTTGTCTTCAGGAATATCTTCATCCACTAATACCAAGTGATGTGGGCAAACCTCTGCAGTGACATGTACACCAGCTTGTTTCGCTTCACGAATAACACGTACACTTTCTTTGGTTGAGACGTGACACACATGGTAATGTACGCCAGTTTCTTCTGCTAGTAATAAGTCACGCGCAATTTGTGAAGATTCCGTTGCACTAATGATTCCTGGTAAACCTAATTCTTCTGAACGCTTACCGGCATGCATGACCCCACCAAATAATAGCGATTCATCTTCTGTATGTGCCACAATTGCCATGTTGTTTTTTGCAGCTTCCTTCATCGCTAGATACATGGTTCCAGCAGTTTGAACACCCACACCATCATTCGTAAAGGCAAACGCACCGGCTTGTTTCAATCCTGCTTGGTCGACTAAGACTTCACTACGTAACTCTTCGGTAATTGGCGCATATTGTAATACTTTAACAACTGCGTCACGATCAATAATTTCTTGTACTTGTTCAAATTTTTCAACAGTGTCTGGCACTGGATCAAGGTTTGGCATCGCACAGACAGTCGTAAATCCACCGCGTGCGGCTGCTTTACTTCCTGTTTCAATTGTTTCTTTATAAGTAAATCCGGGTTCTCTAAAGTGAACATGAACATCGACTAGCCCTGGTGTGATTAATTGTCCTTTCGCATCGACAACTTGGTCAAAAGATTCGGTATCGAATTCTTCACCAATTGCATGGATACGCCCTTCTTTAATCCAAACAGATACTGGCGTTAATTGATTGTCATGAGAAATAATTTTCCCGTTTTTGATTAATGTATTCATCTTAAATTCCTCCTTATGATTTACCTTCTAAAATAGCTTCCAAAATAGCCATCCGTACAAAGACACCGTTTGACATTTGTGTGACAATTCTTGACTTGTAACTTTCAACAAGTGAATCCGCAATTTCCACATCACGATTAACTGGTGCGGGATGCATAATAATTGCATGCTCCTTCATTTTTGCTGCACGTTCTATCGTTAAACCATATTGTTGATGATATTCCTCTTTTGAAAAACTCTCATGTTCATCATGGCGTTCGTGTTGAACACGTAATAACATCATGACATCCACTTCTTCTACTAATTCATCTAATGGCAGATAGTGACCATAAACTTCAAATGATTTATCATACCAAGTTTCAGGACCTGAGAAATAGACTTTTGCGCCTAAGCGTTTCAACATTTGCATGTTTGATTTTGCTACACGTGAATGGGTAATATCTCCAACAATTGCTACTTTTAAGTTTTCAAATGAGCCAAATTCTTCATAGATAGTTAACAAGTCCAATAGACATTGCGTTGGATGTTGCCCACTTCCGTCACCACCGTTAATAATGCTGCATTGAATCGTCCGGCTTTGAATTAATTCGTCATAGTAATTTTCATCGCCATGGCGAATGACTGCTACATCTACACCAATTGCTGACATCGTTAAGACGGTATCATAAAGAGTTTCTCCTTTTTGTACCGAACTCATGGATTCATCAAATTCAATCACATTGATACCTAATTTTTTTTCTGCTACTTCAAAGCTTTTATGTGTACGTGTACTATTTTCAAAAAATAGATTTGTTGCAAAATATTGATTCTTGGCAGGAGTCCACTTTGCACCTCGCTTGAATTCTTGCCCGCGACGAATTAGTCCCATCACTTCTTGATCTGTTAATGCTTCTACGGTTAATAAATGTTTCAAACTAACTCGTTCTGATTTGATAATCATTCAAACTGCCTCCTACTTTTCTTCGTTACGTGCTACATTTGGTAAAATTAAGTTCAAAAAAATCCCTAAGACTGTTGCTAATGCCATTGCTGACAAGGTAAATGCACCTGATTCAACGACTAATCCGCCGATTCCGGTTACTAAAATCACTGATGCGATTAATAGATTTTTCTTACGATCAAAATCAATCTTGTTTTCAATCAAAATTTTCAATCCGCTCGCAGCGATAACTCCGAATAACACAAAACTGATACCAGAAATGACTGGTCCAGGAATACTTAAGATGACTGCGCTAATTTTCCCAACAAATCCTAAAGCAATCGCAAACACTGCGGCGCCTCCAATCACAAAGACACTGTGTACACGAGTGATCGCTAATACGCCGATATTCTCACCGTAACTTGTGACTGGTGGGCCTCCGATTAAACCTGCGACAATTTGTGCAGCCCCATCACCAGCTAATGTCTTATGCAATCCTGGATTTTCAAAGAAATTGCGTTTTGTTAATTTATTTAAAACCATTAAATGACCAATGTGTTCTGTCATCGTAACAAAAGCGATTGGCGCCATTGTAATGATGGCTCCGATTTCTAAGGTCGGAGTATATTGAACGAATGGAATTTCAAAATTTGGTAAAGCAAACCAAGCTGCTTGTTGGATAATACTCGTATCTACAATGCCAAATGCCAAAGCAATGATGTACCCACTAACGATTCCTAATAAAATTGGAATTAATCCTAAAAATCCTTTGAACCACATATTGAAGAAAATTGTTAAGCCTAACGTTAGCAGTGCCACGAGGACGTATTTAAAATCATAATCTCCTGTCGCATTAAACATTGCGCTGTTGGCAGCATTGCTTGCTAAACCTAAACCAATGACCATTACGACTGGTCCGACAACAATTGGTGGTAAGATTTTGTTCAGCCAATCCGTACCACTACGTTTGACAATCATTGATACGATGAAATACACAATCCCTGTTGTAATAGCACCTTGCGCAATGGCACCGTAACCTTTGGTGGCTAAAAGCATTTGCATGGCTGTAATAAAGGCGAAGCTACTTCCTAAATAGGCAGGAATCTTGCCTTTAGTAATCATCAAGTAAACGAGCGTGCCAATCCCTGAACTGACTAATGCAATCCCTGGATCTAAACCAACTAATTTGGGTACCAAGACAGTGGCCCCAAACATGGTGAATAAATGCTGTAAGCTTAACCCTATCCACGGTAACGCACGCGGTTTATCTTGAATATCAAGTACTGCGTCGGGATTTCGAAATACTTTTTCCTTCATGTTACGCCTCCTCGCGATCGATTAGAATACGATCAACACCATCTGTCTCTTCCATTTCAACGATGATTTCTTCCGTTAATGCTGTTGGAATATTTTTTCCTACAAAATCGGCACGAATCGGTAGTTCTCGATGACCGCGATCAACTAAGACAGCTAGTGAAATACGTTTTGGACGACCGTAATCCATCACTGCATCAAGTGCTGCGCGAATCGTTCTTCCGGTATATAATACATCATCTACTAAAATGACTTCTTTTCCTTCTAAAGAAACAGGAATATCTGACGAATGTAATTCTGCTTCACTTGTTTCTTTATGGTCATCGCGATATAACGTAATGTCTAATTCGCCAACAGGTACTTCGACATTTTCTAATTGTTGTAAACGTTGGGCGATACGCTGAGCGATATAAATTCCTCTAGTTTTGATACCAACTAATACTAGGTTTTCAATTCCACGATTTCTTTCGATAATTTCATATGTGATGCGTGTTAATGCACGTTTCATAGTTACGGCATCAATGACTTCTTTTTTTGACATATGTCATCCTCCTTACAATTTAAAACATAAAAAAAACTCCTGCCCAAGTAAGGCAGGAGTGAATGTACAACTATACACGTGTCCTATAAAAAGACACACTTAGTCTCTTCAAATAGCATTCAGTTTATCCGCAGATAACGATTCTATTTGCTCACTTCCTTCTTAGCCTCACGGGACTAACTTAAAGGATACTTTTAAGTTTTTGTTATTTTCTTAAAAATAACTATAACGTTGTTTGAAGAAAAAATCAAATGTTTTCACGTAACTTTTCCAAGTTTTTTTCAAAAAGTTCTGGTAACGGTGCTTCAAAGACCATTTGCTCCTGTGTTCGAGGATGCGTGAAGCCTAATAATTTCGCATGAAGAAATTGACCGTTGCCTTTTAATGTTTTCTTTGGACCATAGACAGGATCTCCCGCTACTGGAAAACCAATGTAGTGCATATGCACACGAATTTGATGCGTACGGCCAGTTTCTAATTGCAATTCTACTAAAGTGAATGCACCAAACCGCTCTAACACAGTAAAATGAGTAACTGCTGGTTTTCCGTCTTCGATGACCGCTTGCATTTTACGATTGGTTTTTGAACGGCCAATCGGTGCGTTAATCGTTCCTTTATCATGTGAAATATTGCCATGAACCAAAGCAACATATTTTCGCAAGGATGTTTTATCTTTTAATTGTTTTGCTAAAGCTTCGTGCGCTGCATCATTTTTAGCAATCATTAATAAACCAGACGTATCCTTATCAATTCGATGAACAATTCCTGGTCGTACCACGTCGTTAATACTTGATAAATCTTTTAAGTGGTACAACAAGGCATTCACCAACGTACCATTAGGATGTCCTGCTGAAGGATGGACAACCATCCCTTGTGGTTTATTAATCACTGCCACATCTTCGTCTTGATAAACAATATCTAACGGAATATCTTCTGCAATTAAGTCTAAAGTTACAGCTTCTGGAATCGTAATTACAAAATGATTACCATTTTTCACTTTATAATTGGCTTTTACAGGTGTTCCTTCAAGTGTTACAGCTTCTTCTTTCAACCATTGTTGAATTTGCGAACGACTATAGTCCGTTAATTTTTCAGTTAATACTTTGTCTAAACGGCCTTTTTCGTCCGTAATTGTTACTTCTAATTGTGTCATTTTACTTCCCTTTCATCTTTTCATCGAAAATTGTATAAATAAAAATCAAACCTACTCCGATGCATAAAGACATATCTGCCACATTAAAAATCGGAAAATTCATAAAATCAGTTTGGAACATATCAACCACATAACCTAAACGCACGCGATCGATAAAATTGCCGATAGCTCCTGCTAAAACAAGTGCTAAACCAATGGTGAATAGTTTGTTTTCGTTGCGGTAACGAACCAATAAATACGTCACAACCGCCACAGCAATTAGCGTAATTACTGTAAAAAATCCCATTTGTCCTTCAAAAATACTCCAAGCAGCACCTGTGTTTTGAACATACGTGAACGACAAGATATTTGGGATAATATTTTGCGTATCTCCTAAAGCAAAATTTGAAACAATCCAAAATTTTACCCATTGATCCAGTCCAATGACTAGCGCACTGAATAGAAAATAAAAAACTATCAATTTTTTCAACTCTTTTCTTATAATTTAAAAATATCTCGTGGACGAATAATTCCTAACAAGCGTCCATTAGGATTGCCATCTTTGGTAATCAAAATCGAATCTAGCATCCCATTATCATGAAACATTCGCTCAATTTCATTAATAGAGGTATATTGGGAGACAAACGCATAATTCGTTTGTTTGCCATCTTGAAGAATTAACTCTTTTGCTGTTCGATTGTCGATTTGGATTTCTCCTTTTAAACTTTCTCTGGCAAACCAATACCCCAAAGCTTTTAAAGTGATTAATCCTTCAAACTTCCCTTGATTATACAAGGGGAATTGAGAATATCGTTTTTTCGCAACGATTTGTAACAATTCTCGAATAGAAATATCTTGTTCAAACCCAGTCACATGTTTGGCAAAACGAGGTAAGACTAACTCCGGTTGTAGCAAATCCATTTCAATTTTGCGAATCCGATTGACCAACCATTGATTGGGTTCTGCAATCACAAAATTTTCACCAATTTTCTCATGAACAATTGCATTGCGTAATTGCGAAATTTGCAGTAAATCATTTTCATATTTTTTGATTGGCAAATCCGGGCGATTTGAAAGTTTTCGCACCATTTGACTAAATCCCATATTTTTGGGATTACCAAGTTCATCTTTTAACCATTTTTCAATACGATTGAAACTACTTAAAAACACATCTGCCGCTTCACCCATGAAAATCCTCCTTCGACTACCCATCCATAGACTTTCTTAGTATAGCGTAGAAACGCCTAGAGTGGAATCAATTGTTTCTTTATTATAACGAATTTATCAGAAAAAGAAAAATTCACTCTTTAAGGTCTTGTTCATTTGCTGCTAACAAACGGTATAATTTATCCAGTTCACAAAAACTTTGGACCAACAACGCTTCCACATTCGCCATGTCAGCTCGAAAAAAGAGTTTACCTAGTTGAAAAGTTTGTGTCGCTACTTTGTCTTGAAATGTTTGTTGAATGTGTTCATTTTCTAAATATTCTTTTAGAGACAGATGATCTGTTAACTCGTGTTCTTCTTGATGCCAAATATAATAATCAGTCACATCAATTGACGCACTCCATGTAGGCAATTTGGCTAATAAGCTATTGTATTGTTCTTTTGTCCCTTGTCGTTGGTCGCTTTTATAATGCTGAAACATAAGATAGACCTGAATCTGCTTTTTATTTAATAGCATACCGATACACGCATTTTCATTTTGACGTAACTTTCCACGAAAAGCACTCCAATAATGAGAACGCAGATTCCAACCATTCGTCCAACTCTCCACTTTCGGTTTCGCAAAATAATTCGTATCAATTTCTTGGTAAATGAGTTGTTGCAAAAATTTCCACTTATCCCAAACTTCTTTAAACTCACTTTTAATTTGGCTAAGTTCTGCTTCTGAATAAGTTTCTTTTAATTGTTTAAATGTAAATTGTTCGCGATCAAACAACGCAAAATCTTTTTCATCTAAATTAACCATGAGCATTCTCTCCTTGTATATTAAAAGATTCTTTTATAAAAACTGCTCTTTATATGCGCCTAAACAAAAAAAGAGAAACAGTTCACCCGTTCCTCTTACTCATTTTAAAATAGTCCGGTTGCACGACCATTTTCATCAATATCCATATTTAAAGCGGCTGGTTGTTTTGGTAAACCAGGCATGGTCATCACATCTCCTGTTAAAGCGACAATGAAGCCTGCACCAAGCTTCGGTACAAATTCACGGATCGTTACGGTAAAATCAACTGGTGCGCCTAATAACGCTGGATTATCAGAGAAAGAATATTGCGTTTTTGCCATGCAGACAGGTAACTTATCCCATCCATGTTGCGCAAATCTCTTTAATTGTGTTTGGGCTTTGGCACCAAAAGAAACAGCTTTCCCACCATAAATTTTAGAGACAATTGTTTGTACTTTTTCTTCAATTGATAAAGAATCATCGTATAAACGATGGTAATTCGCTTCTTTTGTTTCGATTGCTTCCACAACTGCTTCCGCCAAAGCCTTACCACCTAATCCACCATTTGCCCAAACAGAGGCACGACGAATTGTCACATCCTCTTCTTGACATAATGCTTCTAACTGTAAGAATTCTGCTTCGGTATCTGTCACAAATTCATTAATGGCTACCACAACTGGCAAACCGTATTGTTGAAGATTTTGAATATGACGTTGTAAATTCGCAAAACCTTTTACGACCGCTTCAACGTTCTCTGTAGCTAACTCTGATTTTGCTACACCACCATGCATTTTCAAGGCACGAATTGTTGCAACAATCACGACAGCATCTGGTGCTTTTCCTAAGTTAGGTACTTTAATGTCTAAGAACTTTTCAGCCCCTAAATCAGCACCAAAACCAGCTTCCGTCACCACATAATCACCCAAAATTAATGCCGTTTTTGTTGCAATGACACTATTACAACCATGGGCGATATTGGCAAATGGTCCACCATGAACAATCGCTGGTGTTCCTTCGATTGTTTGAACTAAATTAGGTTTAATCGCATCTTTTAACAATAATGCAAGCGCACCTTCAACTTTTAAATCGCCGACAGTTACTGGTTCTCTTTGATACGTATAACCAATTAAAATGTGGCTCAAACGCTCTTTTAAATTATGAATATCAGTTGCTAAACATAAAACAGCCATAATTTCACTGGCTACGGTAATATCAAACCCATCTTCTCGTGGCACGCCTTGTAAGGGACCTCCTAAACCAACAACTACTTGGCGCAATGCCCGATCGTTTAAATCGACAACACGTTTCCAAATCAACCGTCTTGGATCAATATTCAATTGATTGCCTTGATGAATATGGTTATCAATCAGAGCTGATAGGGCATTATTAGCTGTAGTAATGGCGTGCATGTCGCCAGTAAAATGTAAATTAATGTCTTCCATCGGCAATACTTGGGCGTAACCACCGCCTGTTGCACCACCTTTCACTCCCATTACAGGTCCCAATGAAGGTTCACGTAACGCAATAACTGCATTTTTATTAATTTGATTTAACCCATCTGCTAGTCCAATCGAAATAGTCGATTTTCCTTCACCAGCAGGAGTCGGATTAATCGCTGTGACTAAAACTAATTTCCCTAAATCTGCGTCATTGGTTAGTTGCTTCGTATCAATTTTTGCTTTGTATTTCCCATATAACTCTAAAGCATCTTCCGAAAGATGAACTTTTTTCGCGATTTCTTGAATCGGTTTTAATTCTATTTCCTGAGCAATTTCAATATCTGACTTCATACATAAACTCCTTTTAACCCTTTTTTCAATTTATTATAACTAAACTTACCATAAAAAGCACTCTAAATTTAAAGAAGGTTACAAGCCATTGCTTCTAACCTTCTTTTTGTAAATAAATAGGAATGATTTCTTTACTTTCTTCTTTAAATAATGGCAACATTTTTTTATTTACTTTAAATTCAAGCGTTTCTTTAGGCAAATCTATTTCGATTTTATTTTCTAAAAAGCGAAATTGCTTGATGTCTTGGTAAGTAAAAAAATCTTTTTTCCAAAATCGTGCATACGTCACTTGAATACCGTTCTTATCTAACATGAGCCAACGTTTTCGCGACAAATAAACCAGCACTAAAAACAAAAGGAGAAATAAAAAACTTTTAAAATGAATTTCTGCCTTCTCTAAAGCAAAAATCAAGCTAAAAAATAATGCAATGAACGCAATCGACCAGTAAATAACGGCCAAAGCATGTTCTAATTGCCACCGAATTTTGTATTTCATTCTTTTCCCCTTTCCACATGAATCGCCAATGCGTATAATAAAGTCGAAGCAATAACCAAGAAGGAGTTTTTTCATGATTAAAGCCTATATCGATGCAGCAACCAAAGGAAATCCTGGACCTAGTGGCGGCGGACTGATGCTCACTGGTGACCATTTATATATCCAAGAATCCTTTGCGTTACCCGAGTTAAGTAATCATCAAGCTGAATTTGCAAGTTTTTGTGCCTTATTGGACTACTTGCTTGCAAACGACTATCAGAATCAAACGATTATGGTTTACACCGATAGTAAGATTTTAGCGCAAACGGTTGATAAAAACTATACGAACAATCCAGATTTCCAAGATTATTTAGAGAATATTCAAGAAAAATTAACGTCTTTCCCTTTATTAATTTTACAATGGATTCCCGAAAGTAAAAACAAAGGTGCCGACAATTTAGCACGTCAAGGATTACAAAAAGCGCTAAAATTACAAAATCGGCGAAAGTAAACGTGAGAAATTTTGTTTGAATCGTAACCAATAAGATTGGTCTTTAATCATTTGTTCGGTTAGTAGCGTTGATTTTTTCATGTCTTCCTCAAAAATTTCAGATAATTCTTCGGTGATTTCGCGATTGTAGGCAAATGCACTCACTTCAAAATTCAATGCATAGCTACGAATGTCTTGGTTGGTCGTCCCAAAAGCAGCAATCGTATCATCCATGACAATCGTTTTTGCATGAATAAAGCCACCTTCATAAATATAAATTTTGACACCGCGACGTTGTAAATAATTCGCATAATATTGTGTCGCCCGATAAATAAATGGATGGTCTGGCATTGAAGGAATCATCACGCGCACATCAACACCTGAACGAACCGCAACTAAGAAAGAATTAATCATCGCATCATCTGGAATCAAATACGGTGTTTGTAACCACACACGTTTTTCTGCAGCTAATAACATTTTGGTAAAGCCGCCTTTTAAGACTTGCTCTTCTGTTTCTGGGCCATCAGCAACCACTTGCATGCTCACGTTGCCAGCTTGTTCAATTGGTGGTACAACGAAATAGCGATCTTCATATTCTAAGGCATCTTCTTCGTTTAACACAGAGGCATTCCAATCACGGATAAACACTTCTTGTAACGTAAATGAAGCCGTTCCAACCATACGCGCATGCGTATCACGCCAATAACCAAATTTCTTCGTTTCTTCTAAATATTGGTCGCCGACATTAAAACCACCTGTCCAACCAATCATGCCATCAATTACCACGATTTTTCGATGCAAATGATAATTTAATCTAGTTTTACGAATTAAATTTCGTGAAGTAATGAATGGGACTACTTTTCCGCCAGCCTCAACTAATGGTCGGAAAAATTTTTGGTTAGTTTTACCACCCCATGGATCAAAAACCACACGTACTTCCACACCTTCTTTGGCTTTTTCAATTAAAATATTCAAAAAGCGATTGCCGATTTTATCATCAAAAAAGGCGTAATATTCAACGTGTACATTGTCTTTAGCCTGACGAATGTCTTCAAACAAGCCCTCAAATTTCTTTTGCCCATCAGTATAAAAGGTGACCGCATTCCCTTTTGTTAAAGGCGATTCTTCCATATTTCTAAAATAATTTTTTAATAACTCCGATTCAGTCGTTTTAACGGTTTGGTGAAAATGACGATTATTTTCTTCGATGATTTCATTGATTTCAGCAATACGATTCTGGTGATCTTCACTAAAACGATAAATAATTTCTCCATCAATTCCTCTTCCACAAAACGCGTATAAAATAAAACCAATCCCCGGAAGAAAAACTAATGTCATCATCCACGCTAAAACACTAGCAATTGAACGTGGCTTTCGAAAAACAGTAATAAACGCCCCCACCGTATTAATGACGATGAGTCCCCATACGACTTGATAGGCAATTGCCATATCCATTGTAAATTCCATCTTATTCTCCTTATAATAAATTATTCTCCTTATAATAAATAATTATGATCTAATGTCACATCTAACTCATAAGCGCCAATTTTTTCATTTACAGCTTGTTGCAACAAATTAAGCAACTCCTTATCAGTTAGATGAAAATCATCCGGTATCACTAAATCAAACTGTAACGTTTGCTCACTTTTGACACGAAAATCATGCATACGCAGTTCTTTATCGATTTGCAAAACCATCGAACGCATCCGATGAAAGATTGCAATATAATTCGCATCACGAATATTCACTGGATCTAAATGACACACCAATTCGACATCTATGGCTTCACGAAAATCTTTTTCAATTTCGTCAATGATATAATGTGCCTTAGTCAAGGTTAATCCCGCATCTACTTCAATATGCACAGAAGCAAATCGTTTTTGTGGACCATAGTCGTGAACCAATAAATCATGATACCCTAAAATCGAGCCATATGAAGCTAACTTCTTCTCCATTGCTTGAATCTCTTTGTCAGTCGGACGACTTCCTAATAGTTCATGAATAAAATCTTTTACCATCGTATACCCACTATACAAAATATATAATGCCAATAAAAAGCCGACATAACCATCAATTCGCAGATTCGTTAACCACTCAAAAAAGGCGGAAATCAACACCGCAATCGTTGTATATACATCATTCAAACTATCTTTGCTAGTGGCTTTTAACGTTTGAGAATCAATTTTATTAGCGAAAGAAAGATACATTCTTCCTTGCCAAACCTTAATGCCAATTGAAGCAATTAAGACTAAAAATAATGCAGCAGATAATTTCACTGGTTCTGGATGCAAAATTTTCGCAAAGGAGGTTTGTAAGAATTGAAAACCTACAAACGTGATGATTAATGAAATAAATAATCCACTAATATATTCAAATCGTTCATGACCATAGGGATGTTCACTATCTGCTGGTTTGGCAGCAACTTTAAAACCTATTAACGTCAACACCGATGAAATTGTATCCGACAAACTATTCATCGCATCGGCCATAATCGAAACAGAACCTGCTGTAAAACCAATTAAAAACTTTCCAATAAAAAGAATCAGGTTAGAAAGTAGACCTAAAACACCAGCTAATTGCCCTACTTTTGTCCTTTGAGTCTCTTTATTTTCCTTCTCAATTTTTTTTAACAAAAAATTCAACATGCTCAAAGAACTCCTTTTCAATACACTTGTTGTTATTTTACCTTGAACACCCTCTTTTCTCCAAATGAAATAGTAAAATTGGGGAAAAGAACAACATTTTAACACTATTTCCATAAAAAGAACCTTATGTTCTGACATTCATCAAAACATAAGGTCACTATTTTATTTACTTGCTAACCAAGTTGCTACTTCTGCTAAAGCTGTTGGAATCCCTTCTGGATTTTTTCCACCGGCTTGTGCCATATCTGGACGACCACCGCCGCCACCGCCAACTTTCGGAGCGATTGCTTTGATTAAATCGCCAGCTTTTAGTCCTTTTTCTAAACCTTCTGGACTAACCGCAGCTAACAAGTTAACTTTCTCGTTAGCAGTTGTTGCTAGCACTAATACTTGTGATGTTGCTTTTTGCTTCCATTGATCGGCTAATTGACGTAATTGATTCATGTCTTTTACGTTTACTTGAGCCGCAATGTAACTCAAACCATTCACTTCTTTGACATCTTTGAAAATATCACCCGCTTGTTGATTGGCTAATTTACTTGCTAAAGCTTCATTTTCTTTTTGGACTTCACGGAGTTGTGTTTGCAATTGCTCTACACGAGAAACCGTTTCTTTCAATTGTGGTGCTTTCACGATTTGAGCAACTTCACGTAAACGCAATTCTTCTTGGCGTAATAATTCATACGCTTCTTTACTTGTTACAGCTTCAATACGACGTACTCCCGCACCGATTCCTGATTCAGAAACAATTTTGAAAATACCAATGTCTTCCGTATTGATGACGTGATTACCACCACATAGCTCGATTGACCAATCAGCAATGTTTACAACACGCACATCATGGCCATATTTTTCACCAAATAATGCCATCGCCCCCATTGATTTCGCTGTATCAATATCCGTTTCTACCGTCACCACTGGTAAAGCTTCCCAGATTTTCTCATTCACAATTTGTTCCATTTGTTGCAATTCTTCAGCCGTCACTTGACCAAAGTGTGTAAAGTCAAAACGTAAATGGCCAGGTGTCACTAATGAGCCTGCTTGGTTGGCATGTGAGCCTAATACTTCTTTTAATGCTTTATGCAACATATGAGTTGCCGTATGATTTTTAATGATTCGACTATGACGAGTCACATCAACCACTAATGAATACGTTGTACCTTCTTTAATCGCAGTTTCCACCTCAACGTGATGTAAGAATTGACCATTAGGCGCTTTTTTCACGTTTTCAACCGTTGCAACTAGGTTTCCTTGTTCATCTAAAATAGAACCAGTATCTGCAATTTGTCCACCCATTTCAGCATAGAATGGTGTTTGTGCAAAAATTAGTTGTGCTTTTCCAGCAGCTGCTTCAGAAACAATGGCATCTTCTTGAACAATCACTAGTAATTCACTTTCAGCTTGCAAACGCTCATAGCCAACATATTGACTGTCTACTTTAATATCGGTTAATAAAGCCGATTGTTCACCCATTGAAACTTCGTTACTACGAGCAGCACGCGCACGTTCACGTTGCGCATCCATTTCTTTTTCAAACCCAGCGTGATCGACTTTCAATCCAGCTTCTTCGGCTATTTCTTCAGTTAATTCCACTGGGAAACCATACGTATCATATAATTTAAAGATATCTTTGCCATTCAATGTATCGTTATTGTCTGCTTTTACTTGTACAATCACTTGATCTAAAATAGCTAACCCTTCATTGATTGTTTCATGGAAACGTTCCTCTTCAGTACGAATCACTTTTTCAATGAATGCTTGTTTTTCTAAAACTTCTGGATAATAACTTTCCATAATTTTACCGACAACTGGAACCAATTTGTACAAGAAAGAATCTTGAATTTGTAGTTTTTGTCCATGCATAACAGCACGACGTAATAATCGACGTAACACATAGCCACGGCCTTCATTTGAAGGTAATGCACCGTCACCAATTGCAAATGATAACGCACGAATATGGTCTGCGATTACTTTAAATGACACATCTGTAACAGGACTTGCTCCATATTTCACAGCGCCACTAATTTCTTCGATTGCATGAATAATTGGTAAAAATAAATCTGTTTCAAAGTTTGTTGGTGCATCTTGGATAATTGACACCATTCGCTCTAAGCCCATTCCCGTATCAATGTTTTTATGTGGCAATGGCTCATACGTATCATCTGGTTTGTGGTTAAATTCTGAGAAAACTAAGTTCCAAATTTCTAGGTAACGCTCATTTTCGCCACCAGGATAGTTTTCAGGATCATCTGCTGCTAAATCATTAAATTCTTCGCCACGATCATAGAAAATTTCGCTATCAGGACCACTTGGACCAGCACCAATATCCCAGAAGTTATCTTCGACTTCAACAACGTGATCTGCCGGCAAACCAACTTCTTCTAACCAAATACGTTTTGCTTCCGTATCTTTTGGATAGACTGTCACATATAATTTTTCTGGGTCAAAACCAATCCACTCTGGTGATGTTAAGAATTCCCATGCCCAATGAATCGCTTCTTTTTTAAAATAGTCACCAATTGAAAAGTTTCCTAACATTTCAAACATAGTATGGTGACGTGCGGTACGCCCCACATTTTCAATATCATTCGTACGAATTGATTTTTGCGCATTGGTAATGCGTGGATTTTCAGGGACGATTGACCCGTCAAAATATTTTTTTAAAGTTGCGACACCTGAGTTAATCCATAAAAGCGTTGGATCGTCTACAGGAACAAGTGACGCACTTGGTTCTACTGAATGTCCTTTAGATTTAAAGAAATCTAAATACATTTGACGCACTTCTGCACTAGTTAATTGTTTCATTTTTTATCTCTCCTTGTCTATTTTGAAGCAAACAAAAAGACATCTTGCAAGACAAGGACGTTTACACGCGGTACCACCTTGTTTGCAATGATGTCGTATCATTACCTCTTAAACTCGATAACGCTGAGTTGCGTTGATATTTCTATCAAATTCATCCAAAGGGAGCAATCAAAAGTAGCCTTACTTTTCTCTCAGCTGTGAAAAGTTTTCTGTGAAGTACCTATCTTATGACCATATCCTTCTCCTCACAAAGTATATGCAAACTTTCAGAAAAAGTCAATTATATTTTATTGATGTGCAATGACAATCACTTTGCGATATAAAAAGTCACACGGGTCTAAGATTTCTTCTTCTGCTAAAATTTTTCGGGAACGATAATAAGACGATAATGGCAACTTATCGAACAACGGAATCCCTACATCAGCTTGTTTTTCTAGCTTCAAACGATTCGAGTCAGTAATTTCCCAACGAGTGTGCTGGACATCAAAAAGCAAGCCAAACATATTTTCTTGGTGCATTTTTTTCGTTACTTGTTTGCCATAGTAATTGATTTCTTCATCTAGTTCTGTTCCCCAACGGAATAATTTGCGCGTACCTGCGCCCACGGCATATTCCCATTGATCTTCGTCTAACAAATCAAACATTTGTTGATGCAAGTAACGTCGCCATGTATTTAATGTACACGTTTGATGACGATAAATGCGATACGTTTCATCAGCAGGGTGCAATAAGGCATAAAAAGAATCTTTCTCAAAAATTTGGGTGGGTAATTGCCACATTAAACTTTCTTCAAAATTGGTTGGTTGTTTGAAGTGTTGGCGTAAGTTTTCTTCAATTGGGGCAAACTGCTCAACCAATCCTTGAAATTCACCAGTAATAGTATCCAATTGCCCGATAAACTTCGTCCCCGCGGGAAGTGCTTCTTTTTGAATGAGCATTGGTGGAATAGACACTTTTCTTAATGCACTGGTTGATTCATTAACAAAAATATCCCAATCTTCACCATTTTCTAACCCATAATTTGCCACAATGGTTTCAAAGTGAGTATCTACATGAATTGCTTTTTTATCCCATACGGTTACAGGTAATCCTTGTGTTCCTAAATCCCAGCCTAAAATGACTTCTTTGCTACCAGGAACTAAAACAAAACGTTCGCCGTCAATGGAACATTCAAACGTCCCACATTTCACACCGGCCAATTCAAATTCTTTATACTCAACGTCTGAGATTCGTTTTAATGGGCTGACAAAATACATTAGCACTTGATTGATGACTTGATTTTTTACTTCAATGGATAAGTTTTTCCAATTGCTCCATTCTAAGGCTTCAAAGAGATGCACGGTCTTCTCCCCTTTTCCAATCAATATTTGTTACAATCAGTATAGCACTAAATGAAAGAAGGTGACTAGAATGAATCTAGGTTTACCCCTATTTTATGATGAACAGACAAAAGTGTTAATTATTGGCAGTGCTCCAAGTGAACAATCATTGCGTGCACAACAATATTATGCCAACAAAGGAAATCAATTTTGGCGTGTACTTTTCCAAGCATTAGACGTACCTGATCCACAAGAGTACCACCAGCGCTTAAGCCTTTTAAAAGCCCATCAAATTGGTCTTTGGGATGTATATGAACGTTTTAGCCGCAAAGGTAGTATAGATCATCAATTCCAAGAAACAACGATTAATGATTTTTCACAACTTTTAGCCCACGCACCGATTAAAAAGATTATTATTAACGGAAAGAAAGCTTCTGAAGAAGTTCAAAAACATCACTTATTTCCAAATCTCCCCATTATCCATTGTTTATCGACTAGTGGAGCAAACAATGGACGAAGCATCGAGCGAATGCACCAATGGCAAGTTGCCTTGGCTGACATTGTATGATTTTTCAAAATCCCACAAAATAAAACCATCACTTCTGTCTGATTGCAGAAGCGATGGTTTTATTTTAACTATTTGAACTTTTTTTATTTTTTCTAGCGGTACGTGTTTGTTGACGACGCTCCACTTTACGTTTCGCTTTATTGCTTTTATCAATTTCCCATTGGATTTTTTTCTTGTATCCAGGTTTGATTTTTTTCTTTTTCTTCTTCACTAAACCGATTAACGTTGGGTCTAGCTCATCACGACTTTTCTCACGTTTTTTACGACGGTTACGGTCATAAGTATCCACGATTTCGCCTTGTTTAATTTCTTTTGGCTTAAAGGTTACGCCTAATGCTTCAATCTCATTAATTGCTTGTTCATCACTTGGTTCATACAAGGTAATCGCAGTTCCAGAAAGTTGATTTCGTCCAGTACGACCAACCCGATGAATAAAGAAATCTAAATCTTCCGGTACTTCCGCATTAATGACATGCGATACCCCTTCAATATCAATTCCACGAGCCGCTAAATCTGTCGCAACGACATATTGATACTCTAAGTTTTGTACTTGGCGCATCACGCGTTTACGTTCACGTGGGGTAATATCACCATGAATTTTCGCAACTTTTAGACCTTGTCCACGTAAATAATCAGTGATTTCGTCCACACGAGTCTTGGTATTTGCAAAAACAATCGCCAAATATGGATGCCCAACAGTCAATAAATCATGAATTAAGGCATTCGTATTTTTCCCTTTTGTTGAAATCAACCAGTTGTCAATTGTTTCAGAGATAACAGCTTTAGGTCGGATTTCTTCAATCAATGGATTGTCCATGTATTTTTTCAAGAAAGGACGTAGTTTTTCAGGAATTGTTGCTGAGAAGACTAACATTTGTAGTTTGTCTGGTAAACGGCCAGCAATTTGATCGACTTCTGCTAAAAATCCCATGTCTAGGGTCATGTCTGCTTCATCGACAACAAAGGCTAAAGCAGTATGAACCGCTAACGCTTGTTCATTCATCATATCTAAAATACGTCCAGGTGTACCGATAACAACATGGGGTTGTTGATTTTTCAAACGGTCTAATTGGCGCTGTTTATCTGTGCCCCCAACAAAGTTTGTTACACGAATTTCTGGTGTAGAAAATTGTGCAATTTGTTTAGCTGCTTGATAAATTTGTGTCGCTAATTCACGACTTGGTGCAGTGATAACAATTTGAACTTCATCTTTTGATGGGTCAATTTTATCCATTAAAGGGAGTAAGAATGTATGTGTTTTTCCACTTCCTGTTTGTGATTGTCCAACCACACTTTTTCCTTTTTTAATGACAGGAATTAATTTTTCCTGTACTTCAGTTGGCTCCGAGAAATTTTTATCCTCTAAAGCTTGATAAATAAATGGCTGAAATGCAAATCGTTTGAATGACATTTTAGCACCTTCTTTCCTTTTAGAATCTTTCAAAGTATAGCATATTGTTTCTAAGAATCCTATGCTGATCTTTTTTCAATCGTACTAATTGTATGTGTACGACTGATTTTTTCATAAAACAGTCGGCGATTTTTTCGAATAATCGCCCAAATAATATTGATGACAAATGTTGCTTGAACCACAAAAATCAGCAACGATAAGATAACCGAAATCACAAGTTGAAAATAGTCTTCACTTTGAATTCCTGTCGCTAATAAAAAACTGATACGCGTCAAAGTGAAATAGAACAGATAAAATAATCCGTAGCGTTTTATGAGCGCCCCTAAGGACAAACGCTTGCCATCATCTTCAACGACGCGAATACGAACCATTTTCTTCCCTAACGTTTGCCCATTTGTCAGATAAGGCAAACCGATAAAATACAGCAACACTTGTACATAATAGACAGCAAGATTATTGTCTAACGAAATCGTCTCATCTTTTGTCACCAATCGGACGAAAACAGCAAGAAGTGTAGTGAAAAAACCGATAACTAACCAATCAATTGCCCACGCAACACCACGGCGAACATACGTCACGTCAGTCCCTTTTTCGTAAGAATCATCATCGATTTCTGCTCTTGTTGGTAATAAGAAAGTGAAAATTGGGGTCATTAGGTAGCCGAATACGCCACCAAGTGTATTATGCAATAAATCATTCACATCAAATAAGCGATACGACCGTGGATAAATAAAATAGAGACCTGTTAATTGCGTCAATTCAAAAAATAGCGATAAACAAAAGGTCAAAACCACCGTTTGTTTCCATGATTTTTTAAAATAATAACGCAAGTAAACGCCAAAAGGGAACGTTAACAACACATTAAAAACTGGCTCTAAAAAAACAGATTATTTCATCGCTGCTACATAGGTTTGCGGCTGCCGAATATCTAACACAGTCTCTTTTAAAAAATTATGAACGGATGCACCTAGGGTTAATTCCATCGAGGGTCCTGTTAAGTGAGCAACTTCTTCCATTGGTGGCAATGGTAAAATCACTAAAAAGTAAGCACATAATAAATAAAAAATAAACGAATACAAAATCAGTGCCCGTGATAAAACAAAGCGACCATAACGACGGTATTGAATAAGAAAGAAAATTGTCGAGATAGCTAGCGCTAAAAACGGAAAAACCCATAGAGCAAATTTAATTGGTTCAATGGATGCAGACATAACTTCCTCCTTGTATATTATATTTAAGGTTTTAATCTTCCGATTTTTAGAGGAGAACCTTAGGAACCTTTTGTTATTTTTTATTTGGTATTTACTCAATTATTTGAGAAAATATACTTAATGGATTGAGAGGTAGATTGTTTCTTCCTTGAGTTTTCAAACTCGTAATCGAAAGACTAATCCCTCTCTCTGTTAAGCTGTTTACGAATGAGTTAGATGTTGAAGGCAAATGCCTTACTCCGTATCTAGAACAAGGTAGTGACGCTTTTCAGTTGAGTGGTAATCAATCCAAATTTTGTAAAGAAGGTGTGCTTATGTTTTATCTAGGTATTGATATTGGCAAACGAACACACGTCGCTTCCGTCATGAATGACGAAGGAAAAGTCCTACTTAAAGGTTTCTCTTTTGTGAATTCTTTGGACGGTACTCACGCTCTTTTAGAACGACTTACTTCTTTCTCTGATTCCACAGAGGACTTTCTTGTTGGTATGGAAGCCACCGGTCACTATTGGTTAGCCCTTTTCTCATTTCTTGATGAACAACAGTTTCTTGTTCACGTCATCAATCCCATTCAAACAGATGGCTGGAGAAAAGGAACTGAAATTCGTAAACGAAAAAATGATAGTATCGACTCAGTATTAATTGCTGACTTAATTCGCTACGGTTCATTCAACGAAACAGCTTTAGCGGACGAAACCATGTTCTCCTTACGTCAATTGACTCGTTATCGTTCATATCTTGTTGGCACAGCTGGCGACTTTAAACGAAAAGTCATTGCCATACTAGACCAAATCTTTCCTGAGTACGAAAAGGTGTTTTCAAAAGTTGGCATTTTTGGCAAAGCCTCCAAAGCCGTCCTATCTGAGTTTTCGTCTCCTGATGAATTCAATCAAGTTTCTGCCGAAACATTAGCTGAAACACTCCGTGTAGCGAGTCGAAGTCGTGTTGGACAAAGCAAGGCAGAGGCACTGAAAACAGCCGCCGCTCATTCTTTTGGTGTTCGTTTTGCTCAAGATGCCTTTGTTTTTCAATTACGTTCTATGATTGATCAACTCAGCTTTTTAGAAGAACAAATTAAACGAACAGAAGAAGAAATTGCACAATTAATGGCTTCTCTTCATTCGGTCATAGAAACCGTTCCTGGTATTGGAACTGTCCTTGGTGCGACGATTTTAGGTGAAATTGGTGATATTCAGAAATTTTCTACGCCTAAAAAATTAGTAGCCTACGCAGGAATCGATGCGTCTGTCTCAAAATCTGGTGAATATGAAGCCACTCACAACGTGATGAGTAAACGTGGCTCTCCCTACTTAAGAAAAGCACTGTTTCAAGCGGCACTCATTGCGTCCAGATGTGATCCAGTTTTCAAAGCCTTTTATGATAAGAAACGAGCAGAAGGAAAACACCATCTTACAGCGATTGGCGCTGTTTCAAGAAAGCTATGCTATATTATTCATGCCATTCTAACAAAGAATGAACCGTATGAAATTCGTCAGTAGTGAAAAAAATAATCTTTCTGAGGTTTATTTGTGATGCACTTATTCGTTATTTTTCAATCAGAAGATTTTATTTATTTTCACTTGACTTTATATAGTTAGTCTTTCTTCATTAACGAAAATTTTTCGCAAATATTTTTCAAACGATTTATTTTGCAGTATCATAGAATCAGGAGGTGTTTTCTATGTTAAATAGTTTTTTTGCTTTTGGTGTTCCTATTTTTCTTTTAATCTTATATATTGGGTTTGCCATTTTTAGAAAAAATTCACAGATACCGTACCTTGAATTCGCCTTGTTTATTATCGCATCTTTTCTAACCGTGTTTAGTTTTCAAGTGATTCAACAAGCATTGACCGAATTACAAGCAGCTTCACAAAAAGTCGTTGAACAAACATATGGGTATCCATTGTATTTATTGGCGATTCCTTTGGCGTTAGGACTATTATTAATTATTTTAAATGCCTATCGTGGGTATCGACACATCAAAGACTTTCGGCTACACACCAAATAATTCATCTCATAAAAAAGCAGGATAAATAGCTAATCAAATCAAGCAATTTATCCTGCTTTTTGTTATACATCAATAAACTCGTAATAATGCGCATTAATTTTACTCGGTTGGTGTACATGAGTTAAAATGTCCAGATCCAACCGTACATAATTTTCGTGTACGATGGCATACAAATTATCTTCCATCGCTTCTTCAATGTAAGGAAGTAATTCTTCCTCATCCCCGTGTCTTTCTTGACATAATCCTTCGACTTGCTCAAAAATACGTGAGTCATTTAAAACGAAATATTCCCCGTTGTACTTATAAACGGCAACGTGGTAATCGCGTGTTTCTAACTTTGCTGAGATGACAAAAAAGCATTCTTCAACATTGGTAATCACTTTAGATAATTCTCTTGGTTTCAAACTCTGCTGAAAAAACATTTGCTCGTCGCGCCCCCTTCTCTTTCATTATAAGAAAACTCCTAAAAAATGGAAAATATTCGAACTAAAAATTAAAATTGTCTAAATATTCCATTCATGATAAAACTCTTTTAAAAAGTTTTCCATAAATTCTTTCCGTCGTCTTGCTTCTTTTTTTCCAGCTTGAGTATTCATTTTTTCAGGTAATAGAAATAATTTTTCATAAAAATGATTAATAACGGTCGTCCCTTTACGATAATCCGCTTTTGAAACAAATTGTTGGGGCTGACGTTCTGGATCATGAATCGGATGATCGTGACCACCGCCATAATATGCCGTACGTAAAATACCAATCGCGCCTAATGCTTCTAAACGATCCGCATCTTGGACAATTTCTCCTTCTAAGGAAAGAGCTTGTTTGCCAGCTTCGACCTCTTTTGAAAAGGATAAGTTTTGAATAATGGTTAAAATCTCTTGTGTTGTCTCTGCTGAAAAATTGATTGACTGCAAAAATGCCGTCAATTCATCAATAGCTTGGGCAACATCCGTAACGACTTTATCGTCAATTACATCGTGCAAATAGGCACTACTCAAAACAACTTCTCGATTAACCGACAATTGATCTTGCTGGATAATCGTATCTGCTAAATGAGCAACTCGTTGTACGTGTAAAAAATCATGACCTGTTTTTTCATGTCCTAATTTTTCTTTCGTATAGTTTATGACTTGTGATAATTTATCCATCATTTATCCTTTCGTAAAAAGTAGCTGTGACATCAGTCCTTTAACAGTAAAATATCCGAACAACAGAAGATTGCTCCTAGCCTTGATAGCATCCATTCTATCTTGTTCGAATATTTTTGACTTGTTTTTACTTATGTCACAGTTCTCTCAACTATTATTCGTTAATTTGATACACATCAAAATAAATCGTACGTAAATAATCTAATAAGTATGTCGGATTTAAAGGTTCACCCGTTGCTTCTAAAATCAATTGATTTGGTTTTTTAGAAGCACCATAACGATGGATATGCGTCGTCAACCAATTTTTGATTGCTGAATAGTCATCAGATGCTAACACAGCATTCACATCAAGATCTTTTTGCATCGCATGGTACAATTGTGCTGCATACATATAACCGAGCGCATAAGAAGGGAAATAACCAAAACTACCACCTGACCAGTGGACATCTTGTAAAATTCCTTCTAAGTCATTTTCAGGGTGCACACCTAAATATTCTTCATACTTTTCATTCCAAATCTGTGGTAATTCATCCACAGTAACGTCTCCATTGAAAATCATTTTTTCAATTTCATAACGAATGATAATATGCAAAACATAGGTTAGACTATCTGCTTCAATCCGAATCAAACTTGCACGCGTCCGTTTTAATGCCTTATAAAATTCATCAAAGGTAATATCATCAAACGTACCTTCTGCACATTCTTGGAAGTAAGGGTATTGTTTTTGCCAAAAGTCACGATTACTTCCTACAATAATTTCATTAAAAAGCGATTGTGATTCGTGAATCCCCATTGAAGCTCCTTCATGAGCGGGGGTGTATTCAAATTTTTCATCAATATTTTGTTCATACATTCCGTGACCTGCTTCATGAATGACCCCAAAAATACCCATTGAAAAATCATGTTCATTCCAGCGGGTCGTCAAACGAACATCGCGATGATTAATTCCTGTCGCAAATGGATGAATCGTATTATCCAAACGCCCACGTTCCATATCATACCCTAGTTCTTGAATTACTTTGACGATAAATTTACGTTGTTGCGCTTCAGTCATTTTACGTGAAAGGAAATCAACACGTGGTTCTGTCCCTTTTTCTAGTAATGTTTGACGAATGTCTAGAATACCTTCACGTACTTTGGCAAAGACTTGGTCTAAAATTTCAGTCGTCATATTGGGTTCATACTGATTTAACAACACATCATATGCTGTTTTTTCGTCTTTTCGCCAATAAGGAATCAACGCTTTCGTTAAACGAATATTTTCTGCTAACGCCTCACGAAAGAGACTAAAATCTTTGTTTTCACGCGCATTTTGCCAAGCACTATGCGCTTTAGAAGTTGCTCGTGAATATTCTGTCATTAAAGCGTTAGGAACAGCATGATTTAATTCATATTCTTCTTTTACCAATTGAAAAGCAGCTGCTCCTACCTCAGACAACTCTTTTGGATGAGCCTCAAAGTACGTAATCGCTTCTGAAATTTTTGGTCCTACTTTTTTCTCAAAGTATTGACCATATAAATAACTGGTTACCTCACTACGATAGTCACTTGCACTATCGGGCATACCTGTTTGTGAATCCCATTCTAAAATCGCTAACGCTTGTTGTAATAAATCAATTTCTTTTAATTCTTGTAAAAACTCTTGTTCCTGCATGACCGAGCACTCCTTTTATTCCTCAACTCTTGGTTTTCTTGGTGGTCTTGTTCCCCAATATTGGAATAAGTCAGTTCTTAAAGCACCATTGTACAATTTACGTTTTTTGGTTGTCTTTTCACCATAAAATTCTTCAAATAATAAATCACTTGTTAAAATATATTTGCTCCATGTTTTTAATGGTCGGAATACTTCGCCCATCTCTTTATACAATTGACGGACACTTTCTTCTTCACCTAAACGTTCGCCGTATGGTGGGTTCGCTAAAATCACGCCATATTCTTTCTCCGTTTTAAAATCTTTTAACGCTTGTTGTTTGAACGTAATTGAATCACCTAAACCAATTTCTTCGGCATTGGCGCGAGCAATTTCGATCATTCGACCGTTAATATCTGTTCCCATAATATCTAATTCAACATCATAATCTGCTGCTTCATCAGCTTCAGCACGGACTTTTTCAAAAACATCTGGTGTGAACCAATCCCATGATTCACAGGCAAATTCACGATTGAATCCAGGAGCAATGTTATGACCGATTAATGCTGCTTCAATACAAATCGTTCCTGAACCACATACTGGATCAACAAAAGGGCGATCTGTTCGCCAATTTGTCAATTGTACAAGTGCTGCTGCCATATTTTCTTTTAATGGCGCACCGCCTTTTTCTAAACGATACCCACGTTTGAACAAACTTGGCCCCGTTGTATCCAACGTCACCATCACATGATCTTTTAATAAGGCAACTTCTAATTTAAATAAAGCACCTGTCTCTGCTAATGGGACACTAGCTGGACGATGGTAATACTCTCTTAAACGATTCACAATTGCTTTTTTCGTAATTGCTTGGCAGTCAGGCGTACTGTATAGCTTGGATTTAATTGATTTCCCAGCAACTGGAAACTCCGCATCTAATGGCAAATAATCTTCCCATGGCAAGGCTTTAACTTTTTCAAATAATTCATCAAAACTATACGCATCAAATTCACCGACCACAATCTTAATACGGTCAGCTGTACGCAACCATAGATTGGCCTTGGCAATAGTTTCCATTGTTCCTTTAAAACGTGCGCGTCCATTCTCGACTTGACAGTCAATCCCTAAGTTACGTAATTCTTTGCCAACTAATGCTTCTAAACCACTTGCAGCTGTAGCTACTAGCTCAAAGGTTTTTTCTTTCATAATCTACTCCTTGTAATTCGGTTTCTTATTTTCATAGTGTTTTCATAAATGGTGATAAAAAAAACCTCCCATTGCGGAAGGATTCCCTGATTAACTGTGATTTTCTATAAGCCATGTTTTGTCCAATTATTCTACAGGGAGCAGAATAACTTGGATAATCATCTATCTGCAATAAAATTGCCTCTTTGTCCCGTTCATTTCCGTTACAAAAAGCGCCCCTACCATTGTTTGGGTTGCTCGCTCGAGGGGTTTACCGCGTTCCACCAACAAGGTTTCCCATGTTGCTTCGTCACTGTGGCACTTTCAAGGATACTGGGGCATAGCAAAGCCTTAGCCGTTTTTTCCTGCCGTTACTTTTATTAAAGTACCCTAGCTTATGGTTTCGCTAGGCACGAACACTACAAGCATCGCAGCTTGTGCGAGCATGGACTTTCCTCAGCTTGATCAAGTCAAACCGCGATTATCTGAAAATCACAGAGTATTGATTTCTTAAAATTGACGCGTTTTTTCTAAATCATCTTCGTCATTTGTTGCTTGTGTATAATTTTCATTCACTACTTTTGTTGTTGCCACAACAGGAATTTCTTGATCTAATTTTTTACCAAACACTTCTTTTTCAAGATTTGATAAACGTTTTAAAATATCAAAGTTGGTTACTGTTTGGCTTTTCGGTGCTTCAGGTTGTGTACGAGTAGCTTTAATTTCTTGTGTCTTACTTAATTGAGCAATCTTTGCATGTAAACGATCGTTTTCTTCTTGCAATGCTAAAATTTCTTGATTGTATGCTTCATAATCTTTAATAATACCATCTAAAAACTCATCTACTTCAACTGGATCGTAACCACGCATTTTTGTCTTGAATTCTTGTTGTAAAATATCTGTTGGACTGTATGTTAAATCTGCCATACCTACACCTCATTAATTTAGATTCCGCTAATTTTAGCTCTTCGTTCCTATTCTATCCAAAAAAACCGAATAAATCAAACACTATCGTCTTCAAAAAAGGTATTTTGTAAATCGTCCATGGTAATTTGATGAATAATAAAGTCATTTTTGCTAGCGTGCTCCTGTGCTTCTTTCAAAAGAAACTGTGTTTTACCAGGATATTCATCATCATAAACCACTAAAAGACCTCCTGAATGTGTCAATAAAAACTGAGAATGATTTTTCAACTGTCCAGGATTCTGATAAGGCACATGACTTACTGCATTTACATAATTGGCTTTGATTTTTAATTCTGTTAAAACTTGTTGATTTTTTTCATTCCAGTTCTCACCA
Organism: Enterococcus saccharolyticus subsp. saccharolyticus; assembly: GCF_029023825.1. NCBI lineage: Bacteria > Bacillati > Bacillota > Bacilli > Lactobacillales > Enterococcaceae > Enterococcus > Enterococcus saccharolyticus. The sequence goes on from NZ_CP118957.1 coordinate 1,331,409, forward strand.
AAATCTTCAAAAGGGAAAATGATACCTAGCTTCAATTCTGGGTATTCTTTTTGTAAATCAAGTACGACTTGTCCTGCCCAAATTTCTGTTCCTAAATTCCCACCAATCAAAATCCACTCTAAACCTTCTTCGATATACTGTTGTATCGTTATTTTTAGAACTTTCTTAATAACTTTAACTTTAGGGTCTTTCTCTTGAAAAACACCGAGTTCAAAGCTACGATAACCAGAAATAACCATTGTTTGCATTCTTTCTACACACTTCCCTTTTCTTTCTTTTTCTCTTTTTGGTATAATGTGCCCTAGGAGTGTGAATAATATGGTTTTTCGATACCCCAATGGCCATCCTATGTCTTATGATGGAACGATGAAACAAAAAATGCAAGCAAAAGAAAAAACAACCACTTTCGCAAATCGCGGCATGCGATTTGAAGAAGCAATCAACGCAAGTAATGACTATTATCTCATTCGTGGACAAGCTGTCATTCACAAAAAGCCAACCCCTGTACAAATCGTCCATGTCGATTATCCACGCAGAAGTGCTGCCGTGATTAAGGAAGCCTATTTTAAAGAAGCTTCCACTACAGACTATAACGGTGTTTATCAAGGGCGTTATCTTGACTTTGAAGCAAAAGAAACAAAAAACAAAACTTCTTTTCCTTTAAAAAATTTTCACGAACATCAGATTATTCATATGCGTAATTGTTTAAAACAAAATGGTATTTGTTTTGTTTTATTATGGTTCTCAACCTTAGAGCGTTGTTTCTTTCTGGATAGCCACCAATTGATTCACTATTGGGATTCGCAACATACAGCAAAAAAATCATTATCTCTTTCATTAATTGAAGAAATAGGGATTGAAATTCAACCAAAAATTGCCCCTCGTATCCCCTATTTGGATGCTGTAAGCCACTATTTACAAGAAAAGGAGAAAATTTAGCTATGGCAAATCAACAAAATTCTCGTGTTTCACGCCATAAAACCAAGGCATCTAAACCTAGCAAGCGGAAAACACCAAAACAAAAGAACAAACGATCGATTGGTTCCATTATCTTAAAAGTTATCATGGTTCTGGTCTTTCTGGCTTGTATCGGTATCCTGTCAGGAATGGGACTATTTTGGTATTATGCCAAAGACGCGCCTAAATTAAATGATAAAGAACTTGAATCAGCAAACTCCATTCAATTTTTCGCAGCTAATGGCGAAGCCTTTCAAGATTTTGACATTGAACGACGTGAAACCATCTCTGCAACGGAAATTCCTAAAAAATTAGAAGATGCTATTGTATCTGTGGAAGATCGTCGTTTCTATAACCACATTGGAGTTGATCCTGTTCGTATCCTTGGTTCGGCAGTGTCTAACTTGATGAGTGGCGGCAAACAAGGTGGGAGTACCTTAACGCAACAATTAATCAAACTTTCTTACTTCTCGACTAAAGTGGAAGATCAAAATTTACGTCGAAAAGCCCAAGAAGCTTGGATGGCTGTTCAATTAGAACAAGAAAAATCAAAACAAGAAATTTTAACGTACTACATCAATAAAGTCTATATGTCTAATGGGGTTTACGGTATGGAGACAGCTTCGGAAATCTTCTATGGAAAACCATTGGATGAACTTTCAACTGCCCAGACAGCTTTAATTGCTGGACTACCAAATGCTCCCAATTATTATGATCCATATGTCAATAAAGATGCGGCAAAACAGCGTCGTGATACGGTCTTAATGACCATGCTAGATAATGAAAAAATCTCGCAAAAAGAATACGATGAAGCTGTGGCAACACCGATTGATGACGGCTTACAAGAATTAAACGATACGGAAAACGATTGGCGTTATTACGACAACTACTTAAAAGAAGTACTGGCTGAAGTTGAAGCGAAAGTCGGGAAAGATAGTATGCAAAACGGTTTAGATATTTACACAAACATTGATTTAGCTGCTCAAAAACGTTTGTACGACATCGTGAATAGCGATCAATATGTCCAATATCCTGATGACGAAATGCAAGTTGCTGCTACGCTAATTGATACCAATACAGGGAAAGTAACTGCCCAACTTGGAAAACGTAATGTGGAAGAAGATGTCGTTTGGGGATCAAATTACGCAGTAAATACTGGTCGTGACTTCGGATCGACAGTTAAACCACTCGTTGATTATGGGCCTGCTTTTGAATACTTAAATTATTCAACTGGAAAAACAATTGTTGATGAGCCTTACAAATATGAAGGCACTGATATTAATATCAACAACTGGGACAATCAATACATGGGAACCATGACTTTACGCAAAGCTTTAGCATTATCTCGTAACGTTCCAGCTGCGAAACTTTTTGCAGAAGTTGGTGCTGAAAATATTGAAAAGTTCTTAGAAGGTGTTGGTATTCAATACGACACCCTTGAACAATCGAATGCTATTTCTAGTAACACAAGTGTCCAAGAAGGTACAAAATATGGCGTATCTAGTCTGAAAATGGCTGCTGCTTATGCGGCATTTTCAAATGGTGGAACCTATTATGAACCACAATATGTCAATAAAATTGTCTATCAAGACGGTACTGAAGAAGTTGACGCCTTCCATCCAGAAGGGTCACAAGCGATGAAAGATACCACTGCTTATATGATTACGGATATCCTAAAAGATGTTATTACTGATGGAACAGGAACCAATGCAACTATTTCAGGTCTTTATCAAGCTGGAAAAACTGGCACATCAAACTATACCGATAGTGAAATTGCACAATTAGGTCCGGTAAACTCTCCAGCTCCAGATATTAGTTTTGTTGGGTATACCCCACACTATTCTTTAGCAGTCTGGACAGGCTATGAAAATAAATTAACACCTGTAACTAGTGAATCTTCACATGTTGCCACAGATGTCTATCGTAACTTAATGCAGTTTGTCTCTGCTTCCGTTGAAAATGAAGATTGGGAAATGCCGGATGGATTAGTTCGTGTTGGAAATGAGTTATACTTAAAAGATGAAGTAGAAGCAAAACCGACACCATCTTCTTCTATCAGAACAACACCATCCTCTAAAGAAGTCATTGAAATACCAGAAGTGGAAGAAAAAGAATCTGTTCCATCCACTGAAAGCTCAAAAGAAGTCGAACCGAGTGTTTCATCTGAAACTGTGGAGGAATCAACCTCTTCGACAGTCGATCCGACACCGGAGCCGGAACCGAGTGAAAGTAGTACACCAATAGAAACAATACCGGAGACTACGCCAACAGTCGATCCAGAACCGGAGCCGACGACACCATCGGTACCATCTTCAGAAGCACCACCTGTGTCATCGGTACCACAGGAAACAACACCACCGGTATCTTCTACACCTACTGAAACCCCTGTAACAAGCCAATAAAAATAAAACCAATCGACTTATCTATTATTTGTAAGATAAGTCGATTGGTTTTTATTTTTTCTTCATGCGGGTTTTTCCTTCTTGGCACATATCTAATAATGGACAAACATCACATTTCGGTGCACGCGCTGTACAATGATACCGTCCAAAGAAAATCATGGTATGGTGTGTTTTGACCCACAATTCTTTCGGGACTTTTTTCATTAAGGTTGCTTCAACTTCAGAAACATTTGCATCTAATTTACAAATCCGTAAACGTTTGGCAATACGCTCAACATGCGTATCTACTGCAAAAGCAGGAATCCCAAACGCTTCACCCAAAACTACATTGGCTGTTTTGCGACCAACACCTGGTAAAGTAACTAATTCCTCTCTTGTCTGAGGAACTTCTCCACCAAAGCGTTCTAAAATTTGTTCTGCACAGGCTTTAATATTTTTCGCTTTCATGCGGTATAAACCAATAGTACGAATTTTCTCAATAATATCTTCTATCGGTGCCGCCGCTAAAGCTTCTGGTGTAGGAAAAGCCGCAAATAAACCTGGCGTGGCTTTATTCACCGAAACATCCGTAGCTTGCGCACTCAAGGCAACAGCGACTACTAGTTGAAAGGGCGTGTCGTAATTTAACTCACAATGAGCATCGGGAAACATTTCGTACATTCGATTTAATGCAATCATCGTTTTCTCTTTGCTAATCATGTCTACTCCTCTTCCAGCCAATTATGCATCGATACACGTGGTAGTTGACGTGTCGATGTTGGCGCTTCTTTTTGTAACATCTGTCTTTTACGACGTTTCTGTTCTTCTTCCACTTGTACTTTTGATGTAATATTTTTGCGTTCCCATGAAAGTAAAATTCGATCGATATAATTCAAACTATACGCTTGATTGAGCACAGCTTCTTTTAAAGCGAATTGAATTAACTCAGGGTGATAATGATCTTCTTCAATCCATTGACCAATCCGTTGGTATTCAATCGGTGAAAGTGCCCGTCCGAATTCTGATTCAAACATGCGATAAAGCGATTGAACTTGTTGTTCAAAATTTTGTGTTTCAGTCTGCTTCTCTTGTTGTTTTTGTAACAGTTCAAGCTTCTCAAACACACTATTAAATTCGTAATAATCATTCATACGTCCATTCAAATCTTTTTTAGAGTCAATGATTAATAACTTTTTTTGAACTAATTGGTTGAGCAAGAGATACAATTCATTTTGTGAATACCCCATATTTGCTGCAATGGGTGCCAAATCTGGAAAGACATCGCCAGCTTCATGGTAACGATATAATTGAAGCCACAATAAAAATTCGTCGTTAGACATTCCTAAACGGCGATAATTATCCATTAATAGATTAGACAGTGTCGTTTGTCCACTCTTTAAATAATCTTGTAATGAAAGCATGTAAATTCCCTTCTTTTTAACTAAATTTTCACATAAAAAAGCTGTCTCTACAAATAGAAACAGCTTCTTGCACTTACGCTTCAGTAACAGAAGCAATAATTTCGATTTCTACTAATACATCTTTTGGAAGACGTGCTACTTCGACTGCTGAGCGAGCAGGCAAAGCCTCATTAAATAAAGTGCTATACACTTCATTAAATGCCACAAAGTCATCCATGTTTTTTAAAAAGCAAGTCGTTTTCACAATATGATCCGCAGTAATGCCTGCCTCTTCTAAAATTGCCGAGATATTTTTTACTACTTGAGTCGTTTGTTCTTGAATTGTTGTCCCCACAACTTCACCAGTCTCTGGACTTAATGGTACTTGACCAGACGCAAATAAAAAGCCATTGGCAATTCGCCCTTGTACATAGGGTCCAATCGCTTGCGGTGCTTTTTCAGTTTGAATGATACGCATAATTAATTATTTCCTCCTTTTTGACAATCCGGACACACCCCATAAACTTCTAAGCGATGTGAACTAATTGTATAACCAGTTAATTGTTGAGCGGCCATCTCAACATCTTCAAGTCCTGGATAATGAAAATCTGCAATTTTTCCGCATTGTTTACAAATAGCATGATAATGAGGATCTGTATGAAAATCAAAACGACTAGAAGCGTCACCATAATTCATTTCTTTGACAAAACCAATCTCGGTAAATAATCGCAAATTATTATAAACCGTTGCAACGCTCATACCTGGAAATTTCACAGCAATTGCTCGGTAAATATCTTCTGCAGTTGGATGAGTTTTGGCATTTGCTAAAAATTCTAAAATGGCAATCCGTTGTGGTGTGATGCGGATGTTTTCTTCTCTTAAATGGTTCAATGCATCATCAAACGTCGTCACAGGATTCCCTCCATTCTTCTATCTTTTTTTATCATACTATGACTTCCCCTTTTTTTCTAGCAATTTATATCAAAAAAACGCTATTCTTGCACAAACAAGACTAGCGTTTTTAAAGGTTTAACAATTAGGCTTCATCAAACTGATATAGAGCCGTTGATAAGTAACGTTCTCCATTATCTGGAGCTATCGTTAAGACTTTTTTTCCTGCACCTAATGTTTGTGCTACACGTAGGGCTGCATTGATCGCGGCGCCTGACGAAATACCGACAAGAATGCCTTCTTTTACACCAACTTCACGTGCAGTCGCCATCGCATCTTCACTAGATACTGCTAACACTTCATCAAAAATTTCAACGTCTAAAACAGCAGGTACAAATCCTGTACCAATCCCTTGAATTTTGTGTGGACCTGGTTGATTCCCACTTAAGATAGCCGATTCAGCTGGTTCAACGCCATAAATTTTAATTTCTTCATACGCCTTTTTCAAGGCACGTCCAGCGCCTGTAATCGTTCCACCTGTTCCAATTCCAGCAACAAATGCATCTAATCCTTGATCACCAAAGGCTTGTACAATTTCTTGGCCCGTTGTCTTTTCATGAATCGCTGGATTTGCTGGATTATCAAATTGTAACGGCATAAAGTATTCATTTTCTGCCGCTAGCTCTTTCGCTTTATTAATGGAACCAGAAATACCTTCTGTTCCTGGGGTAAGCACTAATTCGGCACCGTATGCTTGCATCAGTTTACGACGTTCAATACTCATGGTCTCAGGCATAACAAGTACCACACGATATCCTTTTGCAGCACCAATCATTGCTAAGCCAATGCCTGTATTTCCAGAAGTTGGTTCAATAATCGTATCGCCTGCTTTTAAAAGTCCCTCTTTTTCAGCCTGTTCAATCATACTTAATGAAATTCGATCTTTCACACTACTCCCTGGGTTAAAAGCTTCCAATTTCAAATAAACATCGGCCGCTCCTTCAGGTACAATATTGTTTAATTTTACGATAGGGGTGTTGCCAACAAGTTCTGTAATCGATTGATAAATCTCGCTCATTTCGACTCTCCTCCTTTATTTACAGCTTATTGTAGCGAATTCGTCTCTTGATAGCAAATTCTTTTCAGAATAATTGAGGCGAAATCCTGTTATTTCTCTCATGTGATAGTCAATATCTATCATTTTCTAATCGTATCAACTAAACAAAAAAGCAATTTAAGAGAATTAAAAGTAATCCTCTTAAATTGCTATGATTGTTTTTATTATTCACCTATATTAAATGACTAACTGTTGACCTGCGACAATAAAACCATCTGTCAAACCATTATTTACCATTAATTGATCGACAGAAATCCCATATGCACTTGCAATTCCCCATAACGTATCTCCTGCAACGACAGTATATGTGCCACCACTTGTATAAGCTGTTTCAGTATACGTTGTTTCTGCTACTGTTTCTGTTGCATTGCTTGTTGGTTCAGGTTCTGTATAAGCTGGCGTCACTTGTGATGGTGTGTCATAACGCGTCAACCCATACGTTTCAATCAACCAGTTTAATTTTTGATTATATGTTGGATCTGTCGCGTAACGTCCAGTTAAATAAGCTGTTGCATCATAAAAACTAGTTGTTTGACTCTTCCATGTACCACCATAATTTGCAACACCTGTCGAATAACTTGTGCTTCTTAATAATGCTGCATGGTCTTGTAACGACTCCCAATAAGAACCGTAAACTCTGAACGGCTCATTCATTGATACCCATTGCCCATTAATAAATTCTTGTGTACCCAACCAAATAGATGGTTCAGAACCATACGCTTTGATACCAAACAAGTTATAATGTGGTGCTGAAGATAATAGTGATGTGCCATTGCCACTTTCTAATAAAGCTTGTGCAATCATGACAGATGCATACAAATCATTGCTTGCTGCAATTTGTTGCGCCGTTGCCCCGATGTGATTAATTAGTCCTTGTGCACCACTTTCAGCGACATATTCTTGCGCTTCCACTTGCTGAGGAACCATTGCCATAGTAGTCGGAGCTAACACCAAACCTGTGCCAAATAAAGGTAATACTGCTTTGCGATTTAATGTATATTTCCTTTGATTTTTTTGATGGCGCTCACTACGTGTTTTGTAAGTCATAACATCCTCCTAAAAAGCTTTTCGAAAACCATATGTAACTAACATACAATTTAATGCTAGGGACATTGTATGATAAAACACCAATGAAAACAATTTTTTTGTTTAAGTCTTTTAAAAAAAGTAAGCATCGTTTTTTGTTAGATAAGGCTTTTCAGCACTTAAAGTTTTTAAAAAAACTTTAAAAAAACCGATTTTTTCTCTTTTAAAACAAAAAAAGAGGGCCATTTGCCCTCTCAGACTGTAGACAAATAGAATGAATAATCCTAAAAAATAGTGATTATTCATTCTATTTTTGTTTTTTCTTAAAAATAAGCGAAAAAAAAAGAAAGGCTTTCTGCCTTTATCTAACCATGTAGCTAATTTTTTTAGATTCATGGCAGCAAACGTAAGCATCGTGTGTACGGCAACTTTTTCTAAGGAGCGATACTTGGTCCACCGTAACCCATGCTTTTCTTTCGCATCTGCAAAGACACGTTCAATTGTTTCTTTCCGCCGTTTATAAATCTGACGATTTATAGCTGTGTGACGTAAGTGTTCTACTTGATCCAGATAGTCCTGCCATATATGCCGAGTGACAACTTTTTGATAGGATTGACTCGTGGTACATTGCGGACGTAAGGGACAGTTCTGGCAAATGACAGGCGTTGATTTGTATTCACGATATCCTTTTCGATTAATAGTGGAGAAATGTAAAGGTTGGTTTTGAGGGCATAAATAACAATCAAAAAATTCATCATAGACAAACTCATTTTTCCGAAACAACTGTTTATCTCCACGAGGTCTGGTATAAGGTAAAACTGGACGTAAATGATTGGTGAACAAGTAGCGAACAATGGCTGGAGTTTTATAGGCAGCATCTGCAGCAACCGTTTGACTATCAGGAAACGCTTCGCGTATCTTGTCTAAGAGTGGAATCGCTACTTGACTGTCATGAATATTGCCAGGAGTAACAATCGTTCCTAAAATAAAGCCGTGGTCGTCGCACACGGTGTGTGCGGAGTAAGCAAATTGTTTTTCTCGTTCGCCCTTTACATAATACCCACTTTCGGGATCAGATGGACTCATTTTTCGTTCTCTCAACTCACTTTCCATGTCCCATATAAAAGGGCGTTTTCCTGCTTTGATACGTTCTTCATTAATTTCGTTCTCTAATTCTTTCTGATAAGCTTGCGCTTCAATATGTGTTAATGTTTTATTGAACTTATGTTTATTCGCATTTGCTTTTATATGTGTCGAATCCATGTATAAGTGATTTTCTGTCACCAATCCCGCTTTGACTGCTTGTTCTAAAATATAAGTAAAGATTTCCTCAAATAAAGTGGTTTCTCGAAAACGACGGGCATAGTTTTTTCCAAAGGTAGAAAAATGGGGCACTTTTTCTGTCAAATCTAATCCTAAAAACCAGCGGTAAGCGATATTCATGTCCACTTCTTTGATTGTTTGTCTCATGGATCGAATACCAAATAAGTATTGAAGGAAAACTAATTTAATCAAAATAACTGGGTCAATACTTGGACGACCAAGGGTTGAATAAGTGGATTCTACGATTGGATAGATAAAATCAAATGAGATGGCTTGATCAATTTTTCGGACTAAGTGATCTTGGGGAACTAATTCGTCAATACTAATGACAGTGGATTGCGTACGACCTTCCATTGAATGTTTGGACATCATGTCTCCTCACTCCTTTGTATTCGTTTTCAATTCTTATTATAAAAGAAAAGACTGTAGATTGCATCCAATTTCTTGGACTTTGTCTACAGTCTGAGAGGGCCATTTGCCCTCTTTAACTTTAAATAGATTTGAATGTATTTACAACATTTTCAACAGTGAAACCAAATTCAGCTAAGACTTTGTCACCAGGAGCAGATGCACCAAAATGATCAATCGTAATTGTCTTACCATGACATTTCACATATTTTGCCCAACCAAATGAAGAACCTGCTTCAATTGCCACGCGTTTTTTCACACCAGGAACTAAGACAGATGCTTTGTATTCAGGTGATTGTGCTTCAAATAAATCAAAGCTTGGTAAAGAAACAACAGATACGTCAATACCTTCTTCAGCCAATGCTTTTTGTGCTTCAACAGCCAAGTTCACTTCTGAACCTGTTGCAATTAAGATTCCTTCCGGTTTGTCCCCTTTTTGAGCCGAAATCACATATCCGCCTTTGGCAACATTTTCATCCGCATGTTCTTTGGTACCTTCAATCACTGGTAAGTTTTGACGGCTTAATACCAAAACAGTTGGTTTGTTTTGTGTCGTTAACGCTAATTTCCAAGCCGCACGTGTTTCATTTCCATCTGCTGGACGAATCACTTGGACATTTGGCATGCTGCGTAAGCTTGATAATTGTTCCACAGGTTCATGCGTTGGACCATCTTCACCAACCGCTACTGAATCATGTGTTAAGACATACGTCACTGGAATGTTTTGAATAGCAGATAAACGGACTGCTGGACGTAGGTAATCTACGAAAACGAAGAAGGTTCCACCATAGACACGTGTTCCACCATGTAATTGAATCCCGTTCATCGCTGCTGCCATTGCAAATTCACGAACACCGAACCAAATATTTCGTCCTTCGTATTGTCCTGGTTCGAAATCTTTTTCCGCTGCAACCATTGTGTTGTTTGAAGCTGATAAATCGGCTGACCCACCCCATAGACTAGGAACAGCTTTAGATAACGCTTGAATCATTTCTTTACTTGATACACGGCTTGCTTGACTTGAACCCACTTCATACGTTGGTAATTCTGCCTCCCAGTTTTCTGGAAGTTCGCCAGCAAACGCTTGTTTAAATTGGCTGGCTAATTCTGGATAAGCTGTTTCATATTCTGCAAATAAAGCATTCCAAGCTTCCTCTGCTTGCGCACCTTTATCGACCATTGTTTCTTTAAAGCGTGTAGCCACTTCTTCAGGAACAGCGAATTCAGGATAGTCCCATCCGTACGCTTTTTTCGCTGCTTGAATGCCTTCTGCTCCTAATGGCGCGCCATGTACAGAAGAGGTACCCGCATTTGGTGCACCGAAACCAATCACTGTTTTCACTTCAATCAATGTTGGTTTGTCTGTTTCAGCTTGTGCTTCTTCAATTGCTTTTGAAATAGCTACTAAATCGGTTCCTTCTGTTACAAGGATATGTTGCCAACCATATGCTTCAAAACGTTGACCAACGTTTTCTGTGAAAGCTTTTGAAGTTGGACCATCTAAAGAAATATCATTTGAATCATATAAAACAATTAATTTTCCTAATTTCAAATGACCGGCCATTGAAGCTGCTTCTTGAGAAACACCTTCCATTAAATCGCCATCACCACATAAACTATATGTGTAGTGGTCTACAACATTAAAGTTCTCACGGTTATATGTCGCAGAAAGGTGTGCTTCAGCCATTGCCATCCCTACAGCCATCGCAATCCCTTGTCCTAACGGTCCAGTTGTTGCTTCGACACCATCTGTATGCCCCACTTCTGGATGCCCTGGTGTACGGCTTTCCCATTGACGGAAGTTTTTCAAGTCGTCCGTTGTGACATCGTATCCTGCACAATGCAATAAGCTATATAATAACGCCGAACCATGTCCTGCAGAAAGTACAAAACGGTCACGATCGACCCAATTACGAGAAGTTTTTGGATTCACTTTCAAATATTTCGTCCATAATGCATAGGCCATTGGAGCAGCACCCATCGGTAATCCTGGATGTCCAGAATTCGCTTTTTGTACAGCATCAATACTTAATGTACGTAAGGTATCTACACCAAGTTGATCAATTTTATCAAACAATACTAACGCCTCCTATTTAGGTTTTTTTTACCTATATTACACACCTATTATAAAAGATACCTTTGCAATTATCAACACTTTTTGCATCGGTATCTTTTATTTTACTTTCTATTGTGTAATCCTTTAGCTTTTTGAATTTGTTTTAATTTCTCAGGAGTCACATCATTACCTTCTGGATCAACCACTTTCATCCCTTCAATATGATGCTTCATCCCACCACGAAAGGCCTTAATATATTCTTGTCTTAAAGCCTGTTGTTCGTTTTGTTCGTCTTCTGTTAGACCTTCTGCTTTTTTCTTTCTGGCTAACTCATTAATTCGCTCGATTTTTTCTTTGGATAACATGATTTCAAGCCCCTTTCTTCTCCATCTTATACAAAAGAACCGAAAAATACAATCAAAACAGAAAGCGAACGTTTGTTTGATTTTTTTTTTACCCTATGTTACACTACGTTTAAGAAAACTAGTCATATTTTTCATTTTGATAAATGATTTAAATAAAGGAAAGAAGGTGTTCGTTTTGGCAAAACGTACAGAAAACCGACAACTTGAAGTGTTAAAATTTATTCATACTCGTGTCAGTGAAAAAGGATACCCTCCTACCGTGAGAGAGATTGGCGAAGCTGTTCAACTTTCCTCTACCTCAACTGTTCATGGACATCTATCACGTTTAGAGAAAAAAGGCTTAATTTTAAGAGACCCTACAAAACCACGTGCAATAGAATTAACTCCACTTGGATTAGAAACAATTGGTGCACAACAGCAACAAATTCCTTTATTAGGGGTGGTGACCGCTGGAGAGCCCATCTTAGCAGTTGAAGATGCTTCTGATTTCTTCCCAATCCCACCAAATTTAATGGAAGACAATGGGCAATTATTCATGTTAACCATACGTGGTGAAAGCATGATAAATGCTGGTATCTTAGATGGTGACCAAGTGATTGTCAGAAAACAAGACATCGCTGGCAATGGCGATATCGTTATTGCGATGACCGATGAAGATGAAGCAACATGCAAAAGATTTTATAAAGAAAAAACACATATTCGTTTACAACCAGAAAATGATTATATGGACCCCATTATTTTACCAAGTGTTAAAATCTTAGGGTTAGTTGTTGGTTTGTATCGTCATTTTTAAAAGTTAGATAAAAAATATCCAAACGAGATTCTCGTTCGGATATTTTTTTCTTATTTCAACGAATACCATAACCGTTTTTGTTTAGTTTGAAAGAATTTCTGCGACCAAACCACTGATAAAATCAGGATGCGTATTGGGCATATTTAAACGGCCATATATACCGCCTAATTCTTCAACTAATTCTTTACATTCGATGTCATTGTCATATAGCGTTTCTAAATTATCGGCAACAAAACCAAATGGTAGATAAATAATTTCTTCATAGCCCTCTTTCAATAATTCTTCGGTTACATCTTCTACTCGAGGTCCAATCCATTTATCCGCAGTCCGTCCTGCACTTTGCCACGCATGCCCAAAGTCTAATACACCATGAACACGGCCAGCAATGGCTTTTGCTGCATTCGTAATTTCATCGACATAAGGATCGCCATTTAACAACAAACGTTCTGGTAAACTATGCGCGGTAAACAAGAATTTTTGTTTTTTCTCTGTATCTAGTGCCGCTTGAATTTGATCTGACCAAAAAACTTGAAAACCATCTTGTTGCCAAAAATGACGATGTGCAGTGTATGAAATTTCTGGATACGCCGTCAATTCTTTTTCTACGCGATCATGATATTGCTTGATAAAACTAGAGTCATGTGGTGCTAGTACCATTCCATGAATCACTGTAAATCCTTGGTTCACAATTTCTTTGACTGTATCTTCAATAAATGGCTGAATATGACGTAATCCAGTAAATACGCGATACTCTACCTCACCTATTTCGTTCAATTTTTCTTCAACAGCAAGACGTTGTGCTTCAGTAATTTGAGCTAATGGAGAAACACCCCCAATTTCTTCGTAACGTCCAGCTAATTCATCGTAAAGTTCTTGTGAAGGTTCTTTTCCATGACGAATATGGGTATAATACTCCCAAATTTCTTCTGTATTATTTGGTGTTCCGTAACTCATTAGTAAAACTGCTTGCTTTTGCATGACAACTTATGCCTTCTTTCTCATATAAAAAATAAAAATCAGTGTAACAACCATTAAACCAAGTAACATTTGTGAAAATCCTAGTGAGCCTGTCGCATGTGCTAAAACACCAATTAAGGTAATACCAATTGTCATTCCTAATTTTTTACAGACAGACAATAAGCTCAACGAAGCATTGCGATCTCTAGGTGAAGCTTCAACAACAAGCACTTGTAAAGGAACTGTCATTAATGAACCAATTGCAATCCCAAAGAATAATAACGCAAATAAGAAAACTTTAAACGATGTAACTGAAAAATACATCACAACCAAGCTGATAAAAACGAGCCCCATCGTTCCGATAGTGGAATGGCTTGCTCCTTTTCTATCTGTCCAAATACCAGCAATCTTAGAACCAAGAAAGGTACCAACTGCCATAACAGTCATTAACGAACCCGCTTTTCTAGCATCTAAATGGAATGTCATTTCAATAAAAGATGGTAAAAAGGCAAATAAAGACATGACTAATCCTGTAGTGATTCCTCCAATTAAACTTGTACGATACGCAGGAACTTGCCATAAATTTCGTGAAAATAATACAGCTAATTGGTCCTTTTCTCTTGCTGCTTCAACTTTCATAAATAATGTAGCTGAAATGATAAGAATCGCTGCATATACGACTAATTCTACAATATGTCCACGAGAAAACCCTCTAGTCAATAATAAATTAAAGGCTACTAGTGCTAAAACAAATAAACTATTTCCTTTGATATCAAAGGATTTCGCCTCTGAGTTTGTTACTTTTGGCACAATAAAGAATGCAAGTAAGAAAATAATCGCAATTAAACATGCCATAACGAAATAAATATTGCGCCAATCGTGTGTTTTAGCCAAGCTAATAACACTGATAATCGGTGCGAAAATTGTTGATAAAGCAATCAAAGCACCAATATTTCCCACTCTGCCACCAATTTTTCTTTCTGTGTTAGCAAAAACCAATGAAAGTGTCAATGTTAATAATGAACTACTACCGAATGCTTGTAAGGCACGAAAAACTAATAGCATTGGAAATGTTTGACTTAAAGCGATTCCTAACACACCGACAAAATAAAAAGCCAACTCTGTTAAAAAGACCATGCGATAACCAAAACGATCAATCATACTACCCATCACAGGTGTGGCAAATAATAATCCTAATGTATAAATAGACACAATCCAACTTTTTTCAGCTGGTGTTAACATTAATCCTCTAGCCATTGAAGATAAGTTTGTACTAATAATTCCCGAATCTAATTGTGTAATAAATAAACTAATCACTAATAATGGTGCAAACCATTTTTCTGACTTTGTGGCACGTAACTCCATTGAATAAATCCCCCTAAAGCAATCCTAAATATGTTTGTAATTGTTGTGTTGTGTTTAATGACGTGCCGACCATAAAATATGGAAAATCAGAATAGACACTACTTGCTTCTGAAAAACGCATTTCATAAATAATTTTTTTGAATTCTAATGGATCTTCTGCAAACAATGTTACGCCCCATTCATGATCATCAAAACCGATTGATCCTGTAATAAATTGACGAATTTCCCCTGCATATTTCCGACCAATTAATCCATGTTCTTTCATTAATTCCCGTCTTTTTTCATAAGATAATGTATACCAATTCACCTCACCTGAGCGCACTTTATTCATTGGATAAAAACAAATGTAGTCCTCTTTTGGTAACTCTGGATAAAGATTTTTATTTGTTCTTGCCCAAGCCGTTTCTGTTTTCGGCATCCCACTGTAGGTACCTAGCTCAATAACCGAAACATAACTATGAACCGGAGTTAGGTATTGATAGATTGCTAAAGTATGCCATACGTTCTCTGCAATATTTAACTCTTTTAGTTCTGGGCGCAAAAGCATAAAGCCAAAATCACCTTTATGACCCGTGATATTCCACAAATAGTGGCTACCTTTTTGTGATTTTTCTACTTCTTGCCAATCTGTCAATAACTCAGACAATTCATTGAACATTGCTTGTTTGGTTTCTGCAGATTCTTTTTGCCATGCAGCCCAATCCATTCGAAAAACGAGATGCAAACAATACCAGCCATCTAAGGTTTCCACCTTTTCTGTAATCATGTGTATCCTCCCTTAAGTTTAATTATAATTATTACCGTTATTCGTTATATCATATTCAATAAAATTAAGTAGAGATTTTGCTTGTGAAATTTTAAAAGGGCATAAAATGAATAATAGTGACCATAAAAAAACAGGATGTACCACAAAGGGACATCCTATTTTCTATCTCGTTGATTCTTTTAACAGTAAGTATAAAAAGTATGGTGCGCCAATGATTGCCACAACCGTCCCTGCAGGAATCTCGCCGCTTCCTGGTGATAAGCGCCCTATTGTATCACTAATTAATAACAAGACACTACCTATTGCTGCAGCCACTGGTAAAAGTTGCCAATGTTTTTTAAAACCCAATCGACGCGTAATATGGGGAGTAATTAACCCTAGAAAACCAATGCCTCCTGTCACAGATACCGCCGCACCAGTTAAAGCGACTGCTGCAATAATTAATTTTATCCGTTCTCTTTGAATGTTCACACCTAAAGAAATTGCTGCGGCACCGCCAAATTGTAAGATATCCAATTCGCGATGTTTAAACAATAACCACGGAATCAAAACAAGCATCCACGGTAACAAAGCCAAAACAAAAAACCAATTACTGCCCCAAATGCTCCCAGCGTGCCACATCGTCACAAATCGATAATTTTCACTATCAATTTTGGTAATCAATAGCAAGGTTAACGCCGAAATCCCTGTGCTAACCACGACCCCTGTTAACACTAAACGCACAGGAATAATGCCCACTCTTTTTTTGTAAGCAAAAACAAAAATAATGACCGCAGTCAATAATGCTCCTGCTAAAATGGCTAAAACAATTCGTGGTAGTCGAAAATTAAATAAAAGTAAACGTTTCGCAGAAGTTCCCCCACCATTCACGATTTCCCAAATTTCACTCCAGCTTAAAGCTAATTTTCCATGAGTCAAAGCAAAGGATACCAGTAGAACAAGCACGACCAACAACACCGGAAAAATGGTTTATTTTCTCATAAACGTAGCCCACCTTTTCTTGAAAGATAAATAAAAAATGGAATACCAATTAATGCCGTAATAATTCCAAAAGGTGTCTCAAATGGTGGATTAATCGAAAGAGCGACTAGATCTGCCCAAACGACTAACAACGCACCGCCTAATCCAGTCAAAGGAATTAAATAGCGGTAATTTTCTCCAACAAAATGGCGTAATAAATGAGGGACAATCAATCCGACAAAACTTATCGAACCAACTACTGCTACAGATAAACCGGATAACACTAGCACAATAATTGCAGCAATCATACGTGTTTGTTGCGGTTTCTTTCCTAGACTAATTGCCGTGTCATCGCCAAATCGTAAAATCGTAATCGCTGGACTATTGATGATTGCTGCTATTAAAGCGACAGCAAAAAACGGCACAATCAAACGCAATTGACTCCAAGAAATCGTACTAATTCCACCAATTGACCAAAATGTAATGTCTTGACTAAGATGAAACTGTAAAGCTATTGCTTGGCTCCCAGCAATAAACAACGAGCTAATAGCTGCTCCAATAAAACATGCCAACAAGATAAACCAATAACTCGCATCAGAAAAAAAAAGCAAACATCTTGAAAAACATAGGACACCAAATTCATTAAGTCTTGATTTCCAATATTCTTAACATCCACTCCACCAAGGGTTGCTTGCCCATTGGTTACGGAACCAAACGCGCAATGGTTGTTTTCCCTGCACCAGATTCGCCCACTAGTGCAGTTAAAGTGCCTTCTTTTACTTCAAATGTGATATTTTTCAATACCTCTCGTTCTTCGTTGTAAGCAAAAGAAACCTGTTGAAATGCAATTGTTGCGCCTTGCGGTTGTAATGTATAGAGCAGTTGAACTAACTCTGCTTCATCTAGCATTGCCGTAATTTTGCGCGTCACACCTGCTAAACGAAACGACATTTGGCCATTGGAACGAAATGCTTTAATTAATGTATTGCCAATACCAATCGTCAACATGATAAATAAAACAAATAACGATAATGAAATTTCTTCCATACTATACAACCAAACGCCCATTGGAATCACTATTAATAATGGCATTTGAGCAAGCGCTACAAAATTGTTTTTCCTTCAAGCGTCTCTTTTTCAATCTCCACACTTAAATCTGCGGCTTTTTGAACGATCGTAGCATATTCTTCAAAAGCTTTTTCCGATTGCGAAAAAACACGTATAACTTTCATACCATAAATGTAACGCAAAACAGCGATTGGAATTAAACCACCGACTTCTATTTGTCTTGGAACTAATGGCTTCATCTTTTTCATAACATTCGTATAAAATAAACCTAATAATGGAATGATTAATAAAGCCGCAATCGCCATGCGCCAGTCTAATAGAAACATTGCTAAAAATGTCAAGATTGGAATTGAAAATCCGGTAGTAATATCAGGAATTAGATGGGCAATTCCTTCTTCTAATTGCTCGACATCTTCGTTCATTGATACTTTAATTTTCCCAGTATCATGTGTATCAAAATAACCTAAAGGTAGTTTTGTTAATTGTTCGGCTAGGGCAATGCGAATATCGTATAAGATATCAAACGCTGCTTGATGTGCAAAATCACTTGATAATTTATAACAAATTCCTTTTAACACAATCGCCAAAAATGCAATCCCCGCATATAAAATAAAAATATTTGGATTATCTGTCGGTCGCTCTAAAATTTCGATACTAAATAAATAAACAATACCGTATGGCACTAAGCCAAAAAGTGCTGCTAAGACAGACATCACCATCGAACTGTAAATAAACAATTTGCGCTTCCCTAAAAAAGGCTGCAATTTCTTCAATACAGAAGGTTGTTTTTCTTTTTGCTCATAATCTCGCTCCTTCCAAATGAGAATGATTCTCAGTACCGATTATAGCTGTTCGTTAAAGAAAAGCAATATCTTTAAAATATTTTATCTTTTGACATCTTTAGGATAACCACTTCTATTTTATTTAGGAACATTTTGTGAAAACCCTCTTGACTATCCTTTGAAGATATACTATCATTTGATACACTTAGAAAAATCAAAATTTTCTGAATATTACTCACTAAGAGCAGAAGAAAATGTTAGTTAAGGAAGGATTGGATTACATGAGTCAAGATAAATACATTTCATGGACAGGTGCCCCTACGCAAGAGGCCGTTGATTTACTAAAAAGCGGAGGCAAAGTTGTGGTTTGTCCAACAAAAGTTGGTTACATCATCACTGTAGCGGATAAAGAAGGATTAGAAAGAAAATTCTCTGCAAAAAATCGTAAAAGAAATAAACCTGGAGTCGTATTATGTGGCTCACTTGAACAACTTTTTGAACTAGCAGATATGAATGAAGAAATGGCTGCAGTTTACAAAAAATGTTGGGAAGAAGATGTCTTATTTGGTGCCATTCTTCCTTGGAAAGAATCTGGAAAACAATACATTCCTAACGACGGATCAGATGAATTGATGACAGATACGCGTGGAACAAGTTGTTTTGTATTAAAATTCGGTACACCTGGTGAACAAATTGCACAATCACTTTGGGCAGATGACAAAACACTATTATTCGCAAGCTCTGCAAACCCTTCTGGTAAAGGAAATCGCGGACTTGTTGAAGGTATTGGTGAACAAATTGAAAACGAAGCAGATTTAATTATTGAAGGTAACGATTATGTTGCTTCTATTCAGCCAGACAAAACAATTGAAACACGTTACGAACAAGGCGTTATGGTTTCATTTGTTGATAAAGAAGGAAATTTAGTACCAGAACAAGGAACAGAGCGTTCAATCTCTCCTGCGCCAGTCGTTATTCGTAAAGGTCTTGATATTGATAAAATTATGATGTATTTAGCAGACCAATTCAATTCTTGGGATTACCGTCACGGAGAATACTATTAAAAAAGACAAACAAAAGCTCGATTACGTAACTGTAGTCGAGTTTTTTTATCTGTCAGTAATTATCTATTGATAAATTCCATCAACACTCGATATTATAGACACATAGAGTCTGTAATTGAAAATGAGGGCATATTTATGAAATATTCAAAAGCAACTGATTATGCATTACACACGATGGTTTTATTAGGAGAAAAACATCAAGAACCGCCCATTAGTGTCGTTGAATTAACAGAAAGCCAAAACATCTCACCTACTTATCTTTCAAAAATATTAACCAAATTATCCAAAGAAGGACTGGTAAAAGCAACTTCAGGAACAAATGGTGGGTATTCGATTCGAAATGATTGGGAAATGATTTCTTTTCTGGATATTATTCAAGCAATCGAGGGGAAACAATCCATTTTTGAATGTTATGTGCACGACAATCCAAAATGTGTCGTTAAAAAAATTATGTTCGAAGCCGAATATTTGATGGAAAACTATCTCAAAAACCAACGTTTCGATGCTGCCGTTCGACAAAAGAGAGCGGTTTTCGGATAAACAAAAAGAGAAACGCAAATGTTTCTCTTTCTTTTATCACTTTATTAAGGATATAAACTATCTTTAATCACTCTTTTTGACAATTATTTTTAGATAGTGAGGTGTAAATGAATGATTATGTATCTAATAGGTATCCTCTTTTTAGGTTTTTGTGTTGGCCTTGTTTCAGGTATGTTTGGTTTAGGTGGCGGTGGACTGATTGTTCCAGCTCTTTTATTTTTACTACCAATGATTCAAGTTCCCTCTTCTCATATCATGTTTATGACAATGGGCACAGCTTTTGCAACCATGATTATTAGCACGAGTGCTTCCGCATATACGCATTATAAAAATCAGAACATTGATTTTAAACGAGTTCGTTTTTTCTTATCGATTTTGTTACTCACAACGTTATTCATTAGCCAATTTGTCACATCGATAAATCCTAATTTTTTAAAATTTGCCTTTTCAACTTTTTTAATTTATTTAGGGATAAAATTGCTCTTTCAATCAGACAGCTCAACCATTGTCAGTCCAAAAACAATCAATAAAACAAAAGATACAATGTATGCTTTTTTGATTGGAACTATTGCAACTTTAGGTAGCATTTCGGGAGCAGGGTTAATCATTACTTATTTAAAAAAAACGGGTATGTCTTAAAAAAAAGCCATTGGTACAGCTTCTTTTTGCGGTGTATTCTTAACAACTTTTGCTTCAATAGGTTTTATTGTTAGTGGTTTTTTTCAACCTAATTTACCGTCTTATTCCTTAGGTTATATTCATGTCCCCACTGTGTTTGTGTTAGCCTTGTTATCGATTCCTATGTCAAAAATTGGCGTGCAAGTGATGTTAAAATTACCTGAGCGCAAAGTCAAACTGCTATTTGCCCTCTTTTTAATTAGTTTAAGTCTTTACATGTTATTCAATAGTCTACAAGCTATTTTTTAATTTAATACTAAAGGAGAATGTTACTATGTTATATGATTGTATTGTAGTTGGTGGCGGTCCTGCAGGGGCCAATGCTGCCTTAGTTTTAGGTAGAGCAAAGTTAAACGTCTTGCTCATTGATGATGACCAAGCGCGTAACAAAGTGACACATGAATCACACGGATTTATCACAAATGATCGTTTATCACCTACTGAAATAAAAAAACGTGCCTTCAATGATTTATTGAAATATCCAACCATTCATTAATGGATCACGTTGAAACCATTGAAGATCAAGGAGAATTTTTCACGGTCAAAACAACAACTCAGGAATTTTCGGCTACACGGATTGTTTTAGCAATTGGGTTAAAAGAAACGTTACCAGATATTCCTGGATTATCGTCTTTGTATGGACAGTCCTTTTTTAATTGTTCGTTCTGTGACGGCTGGGAAATGAAAGATAAAAAATTAGGAGTAATTATTGAGCAAGAGGAATTTATTTTACATTTTGTGCCTATGATTTTTCATTGGAATCAGACAATCACCGTTTTGACTAACGGAATATCGGTGAATAAAGAAATCAAGCAGCGCTTAAATGAAAAAAAAATCTCTTTGATTGAACAGCCGATTCAAAAAATAACCAATCAAGGAGTTTACTTTATATCTGACACGAAAAAAATAATTGATGGTGGATTTGTCATGCCGACATTCAGTGTCAATACATCTTTTATTCAAGGATTTTCCTTATCCTTAAATGAATGGTCGTATCGCTACGGACGACTTCGGACAGACTTCCTATCCACGTATTTATGCAGCTTGCGATAGCCATGCAGCCTTTGCAGAACAATTGGTACACGCCGCTAGCTCAGGTAGTAAAGTAGCTTCTGGAATCGTGCGAGAAATTGCCTTTGCGAACTTCGGCTCCTTCGAGTAAAATAGAACTGTACTTCTTAGAAAGAAAGGAGCGTGGAGAATGAAAAAATTAGTTGGCTTTCTCTTAGGTTTTCTTGCATTAATTAGTTGCAATGCGTATGTATTATCGAATAAAACCGAAGCAATGCCTGAACAACTAATCTATGCTAAAGAAATAGAAAAAGAACCTACTGTCACGACGACTTCCACAGATACGACCACTACAGAAGAAACAAAAGAAGCAGCGCCTACAAAAACACTGAAACAAGAAGCAAAAATTGATTGGCGCGCCCCTTCAGAAGATAAAGCCTATCCTGCTTTACGCAGTAGTGATGTTTTATTAGTCGATACACAAAAACAACGCGTCTTCATCCAACGAGAGGACAAAACAATTTATACCATGTATTGTTCAACTGGTGCTGAAGAAACACCGACTCCTAAAGGCGAATTTGTGATTGAGCCAGAAAAAGGAGAAACATTTTTCAATGCAGATTCTGGTGAAGGTGCAAATTATTATGTTTCTTTTAAAGATCATGGCGTTTACTTATTCCATAGTGTACCTGTCGACAAATCCGGTGAATACATTGTAGAAGAAGCTGAAGAACTAGGGCATAAAGCCAATTCGCATGGTTGTGTACGCCTTTCAGTTCCTGATGCAGAGTGGTTTTATGAAAACTCCATCGTTGGCATGAAAGTAATCATCGTCTAACGTATAGAAAAAACTGGGCAACTAATAGCTAGTTGTCCAGTTTTTTTGATTGTTAGTTTATAAAAAGACACCAATAATTTGGGTCGCTAACACAATCGTAATAAGTGCAATTGGGTACGTAGAAGCATAGGGTACCGCCACTTCATCTGTTCCAGAAGAAGAAATTAACACGCCTAACGCTGGTGTGCTAGTTAACCCACCACATACTGCACCTAATGCTAAAAGCAAGTCTAACTTAAAGACTTTACGTGCAATCACATAGCCCACAACAATTGGAACTAACGTCATAATTGCGCCTAATAAGAATAAGACGACACCATATTTTTGAAGCGTTTCGACAAACCCAACACCTGCACTAGCACCTGCTCCCATTAAAAAGAGCACTAAACCAAATTCACGCATTACATTCAACGTATCTTGAGGAACGAGGATCGAGACACGTCCTACAAAACGGAAATGTCCTAAAATCAACCCAGCTAACAAAGGGCCTCCTGAAATACCTAATGAAAATTCTGCGCCTCCAGGTAAAGGTATCGATACGGAAGCAATCAACAGCCCCAACAAAATGGCTAGCGAGAAAGAGAAGAAGCCAATTCGATCAATCGTAATGAACTTGCGATTTTCGCGTCTTGTTTCTTTTGGTGCAGTCAGACCTTCTGTTAATTTTTCTCGTTCGACCTTCATATCAGCTCCTAAAATTTTAGGAATCATTTGAATCGCAA
Source organism: Enterococcus saccharolyticus subsp. saccharolyticus (assembly GCF_029023825.1). Lineage (NCBI taxonomy): Bacteria > Bacillati > Bacillota > Bacilli > Lactobacillales > Enterococcaceae > Enterococcus > Enterococcus saccharolyticus. Next base: position 1,354,877 of record NZ_CP118957.1, read on the forward strand.
TTACTTTTCCAACTACTGCAAAGGGGTACGCAATCCCATAACCAATGGATGCTAAATTATCACCAGTCGCTTCTAATGCGGCTGCTAAACCTGGTGTACTGGTAATCGCTCCTGTATATAGCCCTAAAGCTAATGCAGTAGGAAGGTTGAATAATTGTAAAAATGCCAAACAACTTAAGACACCCGCTAAAACGGTCAATACGCCTAATAAAATATATACCCAAGCTTTTTGTTTAAAATTTCTAAAAAAGACGGGACCTGCCGTATACCCTACTGAAGTTACAAAAAAGATTAAACCAATGTTACGAATAATTTCTGAAATCTCAAAACCAAAATGACCGAAAACCAAAGCAATCAGCAAGACACCAGAGCTTCCCAAACGGATACCCCAAAAGTTAATACTGCCGAGCCCATAGCCTAACACTAAAATGCTAAAAATAGTAAATAATTCTTCCATCGTCTCTCTCCTATTATCGATTGAGTCATGCAAACTGGCTCAATTTTTAACGTACCATCACAAAAACAACATAAATCTCCCCATCTATTAAAAGACGAGAAGATTCTGTTTTTGAATCATACTATGATTTAGTTTAACCCAAATGAGTAATGAGTCAATCGTTTATTTCAAAACACTTAAAACAAGTGCTTCAAAATATTTCACTGCTGGAAATAATGCAGTGTCATCCACTCTAAATTTTGGATGATGTAGTTCATAAGGACCTCCTGAACCAATCATCACAAAAGAGCCTGGAATTTTTTCTTGATAGTATGCAAAATCTTCACCGATTGCTGATTCTTTAACGATTCGTGTTTCATAACCAACTGCTTGGGCTGCTTCTAAAGAAACAGTCGTCCATTTTTCATCATTGGTGACTGAAGGACAGCTCGCATGCCAAATTAAGTCAATCTCAATCTCATTTGCTAAAGCAATTCCTTCTAAAATTTTACGAATCCGTTGTTCAACTTTTTGGCGATTCTCTGCACTAAAATTACGAACAGTCCCTTCTAAATAGGCACTTTCGGGAATAACATTCCACGTTTCACCACTGTGTACTTGGGTAATGCTTAAAACTGCATGTGAATCAGGGGCTAAATTACGACTAACAATAGGTTGAAACGCTTGAATAATCTGTGCTAAAACGATGAGTGGATCAACCCCTTCATGAGGTTTCGCGCCATGCGCCCCTTCCGCTTTTACGATAATTTCAAATCGATCGACTGCCGCTGTTAATTCGCCAACTTTGGTTCCTAATGTACCAACAGGTAAGGATGGGTCATTGTGGAAGCCAAAAATTGCTTCGACATTTTCCAAAACACCCGTTTCTAGCACTTTCCCTGCACCTTGAGCCACTTCTTCAGCAGCTTGAAAAATAACTAGTACCGTTCCTTTTAACTTATCTCGTTGTTGATTCAATAAAATAGTTGCTCCTAAGACAACTGATGTATGAAAATCATGTCCACAAGCGTGCATGGCACCTTCGTTTTCAGAAACAAATTCAACGCCTGACTGTTCAACAATTGGTAAAGCATCAATGTCTGCGCGCAAAGCAATTGTTGGCCCTGTTTCTGCACCGGTTATTTGGGCAATTAGTCCTGTTTCTAATGGTGTATCAACAATCGTCACTCCATGAGAGAGTAATAATTGACGAATATTTTCAGTTGTTTGATATTCTTGATGTGATAATTCAGGATAACGATGCATATTGCGTCGATATTCAATTAAAAAAGTTTCTAGTTCTTGTAAATCTACCACGTTATCGCTCCCTTAGTTAATACTCTTTAAAAATTGATTCATTCGTGCATTAGTTGTCGATGAAAGAACTTCTTCCGGTGTTCCTTCATGTAAGATTTTGCCGTCTTCCATAAAAACGACACGATTGGCCACTTCTTTCGCAAATTGCATTTCATGTGTCACAATCACCATGGTCGTTTCTTGTTTAGCCAATTCACGAATGACTTGTAATACTTCTCCAACCAATTCTGGATCTAAAGCAGAAGTTGGTTCATCAAATAATAAGGCATGTGGCTCAACTGCTAATGCTCGAGCAATACTCACACGTTGTTGTTGTCCGCCTGATAGCGTAACTGGGTATTGTTTAGCTTGTGCTGACAATCCAACTCTATTTAACAAAGCTAAACCATACGTTTCCGCTTCTTTTTTAGACATCTTCTTATTCGCTACCAGTGATTCTGTTACATTTTCTAACGCTGTTTTATTTCGGAACAGATTATAGTTTTGAAAAACCATCGCTGTTTGTTGGCGCAATTGATATTCTTCTTTTTTCGTATATTTGCTCGTATCCAGTGTGACCTCGCCAATCGTAATCACTCCTGAATCAGGTTCTTCCAAAAGTGGAAAAAAGAACAGCACTGGGATGCCCTCTGACATTTCCATGCGTGTCATCCATATCTAATAAATGTGCTTGAAAGCCATTGTATAAAGCAGAAAATGATGAACTTGCTGTCCTCTCATCACCAATTAGTACACAATCGCCTACTAATTGTTCGGAATATGCCTTTTTTAATTGATGTAACTCAGGTGAGTCTCGTGCCCATAGAGAAGCCGACACATAATCGAGTAAAGCAAGTTTCGCTTTTGGCATCGCTTCTTTTGAAACTTCGACATCTAAAAAATGTTGAACAAATTGCTGTGACTTCACCCTTTCACCTCCATTGAATCAAAAAGTCCTTCCAGAAATTGCTTTCTGGAAGGACGAAATAATCGCGGTACCACCTTCATTATTCTTTGATTTATCAAAGAATCACTCGAATATTCATATGACATGAATCGATGGGATAACGGACATCTCCGTTGACTGCTCGTTTGTCAACTCACAACCAAAAGCTCCAAGACCATTTTCCATGTTTTATCATTCCTCTTTTTCACCGACCAGAGTTCTCTATCTAAATGATGCATGCATGTACTTATCTTATCTACGCAACGTCTATTTCTTAATTAGCAAAAGAATAGCTTTCCTGTAGGGTAAAGTCAACGAATGTTGCGATAGAAATTTCTAATCACTTCTAGTCACTTTCAAAAAATAAGTCAATTAAAATTAAAGAAAACACGATAAAAACACATCATTTTCTAATTTTATAACCATAGATAAAAACGTTCACGATTTGTTTTATTCAGAGTATTCAGAAAAATAATTGCTTTCATTTTTATCATGAGAAATTATTTTTTTCACAATTCTATCAGGACGCTTCCTATTTATAATTAGTTTAATTTAAATGACAAACAAATTATCTAAACGAGAATAACTTCTGCTAAACACTTTAGAATTATCAAATATTTCAGTATTAAAATTGAAGTGAGTACCTTCCTAGTTTATAATTATTATAAACTAGGAGGTAATTACATGACAAAAAATTATTTAACCACTGCTCAGGGTGCTCCTGTTGCAGATAATCAAAATTCTTTAACGGCAGGTCAAAATGGCCCCGTTTTAATACAAGATGTTCACTTATTAGAAAAACTTGCACACTTTAATCGTGAACGTGTCCCTGAACGAGTGGTTCATGCCAAAGGAGCTGGCGCACATGGTGTTTTTAAAGTGACTAATGATGTCTCTGCGTATACAAAAGCCGATTTTTTATCAGAAATTGGAAAAGAAACACCTGTATTCACGCGATTCTCAACTGTTGCCGGTGAATTAGGTTCTGCAGATACATTACGTGACCCACGCGGTTTTGCTGTTAAATTCTATACAGAAACTGGAAACTATGACATTGTAGGCAATAATACACCTATTTTCTTTATTCGAGATGCAATCAAATTTCCAGATTTTATTCATACTCAAAAACGTGATCCTCGAACACATTTAAAAAATCCTAATGCTGTCTGGGATTTTTGGTCCCTTTCGCCAGAGTCACTACATCAAATTACTATTTTAATGAGTGATCGTGGTATTCCAGCAACCTATCGCCACATGCACGGCTACGGTAGTCATACTTTTTTATGGGTCAATAATAATGATGAGCAATTTTGGGTAAAATATCATTTTAGAACCAATCAAGGCGTGAAAAATTTGTTAGCAGATGTTGCCACAAAAATTGCTGGTGAAAATCCTGATTATCATACAGAAGATTTGTATCATGCGATTGAAAATGGAGATACGCCTTCTTGGACCTTACATGTACAACTTATTCCATTTGAAGAAGGCTTAGAAATGAAAGAATTATTATTTGATGTCACTAAAACCATTTCTCAAAAGAAATATCCATTAATCGAAGTTGGAACGATGACATTAAATCGTAACCCAGAAAATTATTTTGCTGAGGTGGAACAAGTAACCTTTAGTCCTGGTAATTTTGTCCCTGGTATCGAAGCTTCTCCTGACAAATTGTTACAAGGACGTTTATTCGCTTATGGTGATGCTCATCGTTATCGAGTGGGCGCAAACAGTTCACAATTACCAATCAACGCACCAAAAGTAGCTGTACGAAATAATCAAAAAGATGGTGCCATGCGCATGGATAACGGAACGAGTAGTGTGAACTACGAACCAAATAGTTTTAATAGCGTGAAAGAACAAGCTGCTGCCAAAATTTCACGTTATGCGATTGAGGGATCAATTGGAAATTACACATACGACGACAATTACTACAGCCAAGCAGGTGATTTGTATCGTTTGTTACCTATCGATGAACAACAACGATTAGTTGAAAATATCGTTGCATCGTTAAGTCAAGTCACTTACCCTGAAATTCAACAAAGACAATTACTACATTTTTATCAAGCAGATGAAGCCTATGGACAAGCAGTTGCCGATGGTCTAGGTCTTACTGTAAAAAACAAGTAGAAAAAATAGCCGGACGATCGTAAAAATTCGTCCGGCTATTTTGCTATTACAGAGACTGAAGTTACAGCCATTTTTTATCATTCGACATACACTTTACGAAATCCTCTAACACCTTCTGTAAATCCTACACTTTCATAAAATTGATGGGCAGCTTTACGATAACCAGAAGATACTAAAACAGCATATGCGCAATTATTCTTCGTAGCAAAGTCATCAAGCGCCATCATTAATTGACGTCCAACGCCTTTCCCGCGAGTTTTTTCTTTAACAATCACATCTTCAATCACTAAAAAAGGAACGGTCACTGTTTGACAACAAATTCCTAGAGCAGTCCCTACTATCTCTTGATTTTCTTTAGCAACTGCTAAAAAATAAGTTTCATCGCGAATCATTTTTGCTGTTGTTTGTTTAGCCTCAACTAACGTCATTTCAAAAGGAAGTAGTTCTTGATATAAAGTTAATAGTTCTGGAACATCGGTTAATTCCGCTTGTTTAATTATCATTATCTGTTCACCTCTTGCTGACATTGTAACATAGTCAGTACGGCTCGTTAGCAGTCTAATTTAGTATTTCTACAACTATTACATTTGCGATAATAGTTGCGGAAATAAAAAAATTCTTCCAAATGATACGCAACCATTTGGAAGAACCAGATATTATGCACGATTTTTTTTGAAATATACCATACTTTGTAAAAAGATAACGAGTAATAAAATGAGTAACACGACCATCGCTATTTGTGAGCCTTTGATAGTGGAATCAATGATATTGGTTCCATTTTGTTGGACTAAACTAATGATTGTTGCCACAACAGCAGTTGACACGGCACCCGCAAATTGCTGCAACGTATTAAAAATCGTATTGCCATCGCCATATTCTCTTTGTTTTAATTGGTTCATTCCAGTAGTCATCATATTACTATAACATAAACCAATCCCAATCATATAAACCACGTGACCTGCGATTAAAGTCACTAACAAAGGTTGTTTCAACAAGATGGTTAATCCTGTCCAGCCAATAATCGCCAATGTTAGTCCGATTAAAATAGGCTTTTTACTACCAAATCGATCCAATAAATTACCTGAAATCGGTGCTAAGACTGCACCAACTGTTGCCCCTGGTAACATTAATAACCCTGCAACAAACGCATCTTTTCCTAAAACAATTTGAACAAAATTCGGTAAAACAAATGACACACCTAATAACAATGCCTGACAAACTAAAAAACCAAATAAAAAGACTCGAAATTGCTTTTGTTTCAAAATATCTAAATGAACGAGCGGCTCTTTCGCATGTTTCGATTGATAATAAAATAAAACTAATCCAGCGATCCCAACAACCAACCAAATGAGTGCTTGCCATTGATGAATCTGATTTAAAAACATTAAAAATCCAGTAAATAGTAACGTTACTCCAAGTAATCCTAAGACGTCCAATCGACTATTTCCTTGTGGGCTGGTTTCAGGAATAGCGATAACCCCCATCACCAATGAAACCAGTAATATCGGAATCAATAATAAAAAGATATAATGCCATGATAAATGCGCCGTTAAAATCCCTCCATACGTGGGTCCTAAAGCTGGAGCAATCGAAGTAGTCATTGTGCCAATTCCCATCATGGTTCCTCGCTTTTCAGGGGAACTAAATGTCAAAATAATGTGGAACATCAACGGTAAAGCAATCCCTGTACTCACGCCTTGTAAAAAACGTCCAACTAGTAATATCGGAAAATTAATCGCAAAAAAATCAATTAATAGACCCAAGATAAAAAAGAGATTGGCGATTGCAAATAATTTGCGAATCGAGAAATTTTTTAACAAATAGTTTGAAAAAGGAACAAATATCGAAATAACTAATAAATAAATAGTCGTTACCCACTGGACTTGCCCAGTTGTGATTCCGAATTCGTTAATTAAAGTTGGAAAAGTCACGTTCATTGCGGTTTCAATCAAGACACCTGCAAACGACATCATTCCCGTAGCAATAATTGCTGGTAATAGTTTGATATTTTTTTCTTGCATGTACTCTCTCTCCTCCAATTTCATCGAAAAAAAAAGAGAGACAGTTTCTAAATGAATAGAAACCGCCTCTCTTTCGACACACCTACCAAAGTAAATGTGTTATCTGTACGATTTATTGAACTTAATCATAAAATAGAACTCTTTTTTCGTCAAGTATCTCTAACGATTTTTTTCAAAAAAGTCAAATCCTTGTTTTTGCAAGAAATCTGTTACTTCTGGACGACGGTTTATTTTAAAATGTTCTTGAATTTTTTGACTCCATGTTGCTTGCTGTGTATTATTCGACCGTTGTTGATAGTAGGTTTGCATGACAGCATCATAATTATCAAGAGTCACTTCCTCCATCTCTTGATAACCATCAATCTGAACAATTACATCTTGAAATAGCCGTGGTTTCACTTCATTTTTTTCGTTTGGATACCCCACAATCATTCCAAAAAGCGGCACTGTGAGCTGAGGTAAATTGAACATTTCTGCTACACGAAAAATATCGTTACGAATTCCCCCGATATAACAAATACCCAAATCTTGTGATTCTGCATAAACTGTCATATTTTGAGCCGCAATTGTTGTATCCACAACAGATACCAAGAAAGATTCCATTGATGCAAAAGCAGCTAAGTCACGATTGGCACGTTTTGCAATTTGATAGTTACGATTCAAGTCTGCTACAAAAAGATAAAAGACACCATGTTCTGCACCATAGCCAGAAAAATTAGCAATTGTTGCGATTTCTGCTAATTTTTCCGGGTTTTTCACTTCAATAATCGAGTAGGCTTGAACAAAATTTGAGGAAGAACCACTTTGCGCAGCTTGTATTAATTGTTGTTTCAATTGTTCTGACAGTGCTTTCTCACGGAAAGAACGAGCTGAGGTGTGACTGGTCAATTGCTCTAGAAAATCCATTGTTTCTCCTCCTTCCCATAATTAGAAACCATTCTACCGTCAATTGCTTCCTTTTTCAAATAACAAGTATTACTGAAATGCACCTAAATGTATTTTTTGATTTTCTACTCGTTGTTTTCCATCTAAATCAGCCGTGCCTCCCCACTGATTAACGATTCCTTGATTGCGAGCTGGAGATTGAGTCGACAAATGAAAATCACCTGTTTCTTCATCAACAAAAATTGGGTCTCCTATAAAATTCATTGTTTGTTCAATAGCTGTCAGGTCTCCTTCATAAGGCTCTCCTTGATAAAGAATATTATTGACAATTTCGTTTGAAGGAACTTGGGCATGTTCTTGTACTAAAATATGAACCAAGTTGTTTACTAATGTATTATTGTAAATTTTAATCGCAGAGGCACTTCCCCGCTCGTGATCATAGCCACCAAAAGCAATGCCCGCAATTTCTTTACAGTCGTAAATCAAATTATTCCGAATCACAATCTGCTGTGTTGCTTTTTTGTAATGTTCACTTGCTGCTTCAATTTCAATATCTGATTGCCAAATAGTATTTTATTGAATCACAATATCGCGACCACCATCGACATAAATACTTGCCGATGATGCTTCTTGGTAGGAAGGATTGCGCGTGGTCGAATTATTCCAAAGTTCATTTTGTTCACAAATGCCTTCTCTGACAAAGTCATTTTTAGGCGCTGTGCCTTCAAAACCAATCATATCAATCCCAATATTGTCATTGTCACGAATTTTATTTTTAGCAATTGTAAATTTTTTGACGTTACCATTTAACACTAGCGCTTCACTCAAACCTAAACTATTTTGAAAAAGATCACAGTTCGTAATGTCCAAATGATAGATTGGCACTTCCTGATCACCATACACAGCTAAAGCATGGGTATTGGCTTGTTTAGCATTCGGATTTTTGGTTTGAATGTGTGAAATCTGGCAATCGTTGATTAAGATGTCATGACTTTTCCCTGTAATAAGTAAACCAGTGGGAACATCGTCATTGTTTGAAGAAAAATTTTGAAAGCGTAATCCCTCAATCCTAAGATATGCTTTATCAGCAATAACTAATAGACTATCCAGTTCAGTAGTTGTCTTTTGCCGACTGCCATCAATGATAACTGTTTCGGTTATTTAGTTTATATCCATCAGTTGTTTAACCTAGCTAAAGCGAGGTCACAACTGATGCCGATTCATCCTATGATTGAAATCACGGGTGTTCTAGGCTAATCCATAAAAAATACAAGGTTACACCACAAAGACCGACAATCGATAAAATCAGCTCTCTCCGCCAGCCTGTCCAACGAAAACGTTTAAATACTAAAAGTGACAATGCTATCAAACCAATAAAAAAACGACAAAATAAAATTTCAATGGGCGAAAAATCACTTAATAATAATTTTGTTGACACAAACGTGGTTCCCCAAATAAAAATCGTCAGCATTGCTAAGACATGACCTTTTACTTCTTCATTCATCTGTGTCCCTTACCACCCTTTCGAAACATCAATCCATTCCGTAACATTCGCGTATTTTTCTAACTCGTCTAATGTTAACTCAACAGCACTATGGTCATTACCAGCTGCAGGATACACTACGTCAAAGCGTTTTAGAGATTCATCTAAATAAACCGCCACATTTTCATTAATCGCAAATGGACAAACCCCTCCTGGTTGATGACCGATAGCAGCTTCTACTAAATCTCTAGCCAGCATTTTCGCACGTGTTCCAAAAACAGACTTATATTTTTTATTATCGACTTTTGCATCGCCAGCCATCACTATTAAAATAGGATTTTCTTCTGTCACGGCAAAAGACATTGTTTTCGCAATTTTTTCCGGTAAACAACCTAATGCGTGCGCTGCATCTTCCACTGTTGCACTTGAATTCTCTAATATTTTAATTTTGTCTGCTAACCCTAAAGTTGAAAAATAAGCTTGAACATTTTCTAATGACATAAAATACCTCCTGTTGTTTCTGTTTAAAAAGTAGTCCATAGTAAATGATAAAATAATTAAAATTAATCTTTCTTATAAATAGATAAGAGGTGCTTATACAATGAACCGATTCATTGCGTTACAAAAAATTGTAGAGACTGGCAGTTTCACAAAAGCTGCGCAAAGTTTAGGATATACACAACCTGCTATCAGCCAAATGATTGCCTCTCTTGAAGAAGAATTTTCAATCCAATTATTGTATCGAACACGTGCAGGTATCCAATTAACGTTAGAAGGAGAAAAGCTCTTTCCTTTTATTCAAAATACAATTTTACATCAACAACTTTTAGAAGAAGCGGTTGAAGAAATCAAAGGATTAAAAACTGGTGTCATTCGTATCGGAACAATTTCTAGTGTCTCTTCACAATGGCTACCTTCATTAATCAAACAATTCCAACAACACTATCCAAATGTCGAATTCATTTTATATCAAGCGGATTACACGACAATTCCTGAATTGATTAATAAAGGCGAAATTGATTTTGGTTTTATTAATCCAGATGCTGTCCCTCACCAAGATACTATTTTTTTAAAAGAAGGCGAATTAAAAGCGGTTCTTCCTTGCAATCATCTATTAGCGACACTTCCTAGTGTCACTTTAGAAGAATTGTCAAAAGAACCTTTTCTACTACTCGAAGAAGGCAGTTTAAGTGAGCCATTGGAAGCTTTCAAGAAAAAAGATTTACAACCAGATATCCGTCTGAGGGTTCATGATGATTATTCAATTTTAGCTATGATTGAAGAAGGATTAGGCGTAAGTATTTTACCAGAACTGGTATTGAAAAGAACCAATTACCAGGTCACTATTTTGCCAATCACACCTACAATTACACGAAAAATTGGGATTTTATCTAAAGAAAAACAAATGATTCCTCTAGCAAGTAAATATTTTATTCAATTTATTCTAGATCATATTGATTTATTATCTTAAATAACCCCCACATGTCTATCAATAGACATATGGGGGTTATTGACTAATCTAAACTAAAATCAATTATTGGCCCTTTCGATACGATGCCTGTTGGATTAATAAATTTATGAGACCTATAATAATGTTGTTTGATATGATTCATATTGACCGTTTGAGCAATTTTTGGCCAATGATAGAGTTCTCTCGTATAACGCCATAAATGTTTATACTCTCTAATTTGGCGCAAATTACATTTGAAATGCCCCACATATACCGCATCAAAACGCACCAATGTTGGAAATAAACGCCAATCAGCTTCTGTCGGTTTATCCCCAATTAAAAAGCGACGTTGTCCTAAAATCTCTTCAATTTCATCCAACCGTTTAAATAACTGCGTTACTGCTTCTTCATAAACTGGTTGTTTGGTCGCAAAACCAGCTTTATAGACACCATTATTGATATCATGATAAATTTTTTCATTCCATTCATCAATTTCGGATAACTTGTCTTTTGGTAAATAATTAGTTGCATTCGCTCCTACTTCATTAAATGCGTCATTAAACATGCGAATAATATCTGATGATTCATTACTAACAATTTTATTTTGTTTTTTATCGTATAGCACTGGTACAGTCACACGTCCACTGTACTCCTCATCAACATGGGTATAAATTTCATAAAGATACTTCGCATGAATAACAGGATCAGGAATCACGCCATCAGCTTCTTCAAAAGTCCAACCATTATCAAGCATTAAGGGATTGACAACCGAAAACGAAATGCTTGTTTCTAATCCTTTTAAACTTCGCATCATTAATGCGCGGGATGCCCAAGGACACGCATATGAAACATATAAATGATAACGATTCGCTTCCGCCTTAAATCCACCTTCTCCTGTCGGCCCTGCATGACCGTCCGGTGTAATCCAATTACGAAATTGCGAATCTTTACGAACAAATTCTCCCTTATCATTGGCATATTGACTATCTGGATACCATTGTCCTTTTAGTAAAATTCCCATTTATACTCCACCTTTCTGATTAAAATGACTCAATATTATTTAATACATAGGCAACCCCATGTTCGTCGTTTGACGGAACTACATGGGTACAAAAATCTTTCACTTGCTCACTTGCATTTCCCACAGCAAACGACACATCTGCAACGGCCATCATCGGTAAATCATTAGGACTATCGCCAATCGCTACTTTTCTAGTATCAGAAAGATGAAAATAATCCAACATTAAGTCATAGGTTTTACCTTTATCCACGCCTAAAGGTAATAGTTCATAATCACTCAATCCAGAAGATGTCATCGGTAATTGAAATTCTGTTTTGATTGTCTGATAGAATTGGCGACTCAGCTCACTTTCTGGTAGATAAATAGCTAATTTGTATACTTCTAACTCCTCATCATCCAATAATCCTGGTTGATAAAGTTCAGAATCGGTACTTTTTTCATACGCACGCAGATACGTTAAATTATTTTGTTCTCGTTCTTGATTGGCAGCTTCACCATATTTTTGAAAAAAATCTTGCATGCATTCGATAAAATTCGGGGCATTGTAATTGCCTTTATTCGTAAACAATTTAAACGGCAGCTTTTCAATATGTTGGAACATCGCGCGTATTTCTCTATTTGTAAACGGATTCGAAAAAATTTTCGTATCACCATCTAAAATAAGTGAACCATTCAATGAGGCAACTGGAATCTGCAAATTACTTCGTTTTAAAATAGTACGAATATCAAACGAATCTCTTCCTGAACAAATATACACTAAATCCTGTTTAGCACGTTGCTTGATTGCATCGATATTTTCCTGGGAGATTTGCTGTTGCTCGTTCAATAACGTGCCATCCATATCAATTGCAATTATATTTTTTGTCATATTTTTCTCCTTTCTTTATAAGTATAACATGACAAACAAGCATGTAACATTTAGCCAATACCTTTCATTTTAAATATACTCATTCTAACCTATAAAAAAATGCTAGATGGATTATCCAGCTAGCATCTACAAACAGTCATTCGTTTTATTTATTATAAATCTTTGGACCTTTGCGCATGTTTTTACGATCATTTTTTGGCGTTTCCATCTGTTTTGATCTTCCGCCACCTTGTTTCTTTTTAATTAATTCGAGCATTTTTTCTTTTGAATTCATTATTTCCACCGCCTTTATTTACACGACTACTTAAATAGCACGCTTCCCATCATAACGTTCAACGTCATTTTTTTCAAGAATTCTTTTCTTTCAATCTACAAAATAATCTCTAATTAATGAAATACCTAATCTATTATGGGTTCCTATTTTGATACACTCAAGTATAGTATTGTGAAAATCAAAAATAATCCTGTAAAATATACAGCAGAATAACTGAACAATAAATCAAAACGTGTGATTTTCCCTATTACACTCATGATTCGATAGAAAGGAAAAAGTATGTCTAAAACTGAAGTCGAAAATTTTTTATACGCCAAAAATATTCCATTTGAATCTTATTTATTTTCCGAAGAACGCAATCAAACAACTACACCTATTTTTAAAACATTAGTTTTAAAAGGAAATAAAACAGGTCCCATCATTGCACTAGTCCCCCTAAATAACCGATTAGATTATAAGAAAACAGCAAAGCTTACAAAAAATCGCAAAATAGGATTGCCACCTATCGAAATAGCTTTTGAACTAACTGGTTATCCTCATGGCGCCAATACGCCCGTTGGTATCTTTTTACATCATCCCGATTATCTCTTCTTATTTGATGCTACTATCTATCAGTTTAATAAAATTGCTATTTCTGCTGGTGAGCGTTATAAAGGCATCATCATTGCTGTAGACGAATTAATTAAATTAATTCAGCCCATAGTTGCGGACTTATTACAAAGTGAATAAATGAAAAAGAGGCTAACTATGCCTCTTTTTCATTTATTAAGAATATTTAAAATCAAACAAAATATGTAAGAATTTAGCAATGTTTGCGTCTAATAAATAGGGGGTGAAAAAGTGACAGAGCTTGAAAAAATATATAATGATTATTTTGGTGATATTTATCGCTTTTTATATCGCCTCTGCGGAAACAAACATCTTGCAGAAGACCTAACATCGGAAACTTTTTTTAAAGCGATACAATCAATTGATTCCTTCAAAGGGGAAAGCGACATTAAAACTTGGCTCTTTCAAATTGCTAAAAATACTTATTTTTCTTATACCCGTAAAAATAAAATTTTTGTCAATATTGCAGACATTCAAACAGAAGCCAATATTAACATTGAGAAAACAATACTACAAAAAGAATCCTCTGAACAAATTATTCAAATACTTCATCATTTTCCAGAAACTTATAAAGAAGTCTTTTATTTACGGGTCTTTGGTGAATTAGATTTCCAACAAATTGGACAATTATTTGGTAGAACAAATAATTGGGCTTGCGTCACTTTCCATCGTGCTAGAAAAAAATTAATAAACGAAATGAGGGAACAATAATGACACTTACTTGTAATGTCATAAAAGATTTATTACCTTTGTATGTAGAAGACTTGTTAAACGAAGATTCTATAGTATTTGTAGAACAGCACCTTCAATCTTGTAAGGAATGTCGTCACGAATTAGAGTTAGTAAGACAGTCCGTTATATTACCTATAGAAACGAATCCTGCTCCTTTCATCACCATTCAAAAAAATATTCAAAAGAAAAAACGACAAATCGGGATTTTTTCTTGTTTACTTACGTTGATTTTAACGCTTGTAATTGGAGGATTTCTAACCGCTCCCAATTATTTACCTTACCAGCAGGAAAATGTTCAATTGAACACTACAGAAAACGGCTTAGTTGTTGCACAATTTTCTGATACAGTAGCAAATTTTCAAGTTGAAAAACAACTAACAAAAGACGGTTTAAATTATATCTATCACATCACAGCATGGAATAATTCTTGGAATCAATTATTCCCGTCCAAACAAAGGAAAAACACGATATTGAACCCCAATAGTGAAAAAATTAAAGCTGTTTATTATTACCCTGGAAACGATTATCAAGATCAATTAATTTATGGAGATACACCTTATCTTGATGGCAGTGTGACTACTTTACCTCGATTAGTTTTAGCTTATTATTTAGTAGGCGCTTTTTTATTGATGATTATCAATGGTATTCTAGCAATTGTTTTACGAGATAAAAAATGGGCAACTATTTTCAAACATATCTTTCTGATATCTGTCAGTTATCTTTTGAGTCATCTACTCATAAAAGGACTATCGACCACTTCTTATAGTGCAGCGCGTGATTTTTATCTCATATGTTTACTCACAGGGGTATTATATGGTGGGTATCTCTTGCTAAATCAATTATTTTCAACTAAAAAAACCTAAGGGCATGCTAATTGCTTCCCTTAGGTTTTTGACTAATTTAACTGCCCTATATTGCCTCCTATTTTCAAATAATTATTCTATTGCACCACGCCAGGCAGACATCCCACCCATTACGTTGATGACTTGATAACCTTGGCTACTCAATAGTTGACACGCACGTTCAGAACGAGCGCCTGCTTGACATAGGACATAGTGTTTTTCTTGCTTAGGTAAGGTTTGTTCATTTATTCCTAGCTCGCTCAAAGGATAATTAACTGCCTGTGGAAGATGTCCATTTTGAAATTCTTCTGCTTCACGAACATCAAGAACCGATACTTGCTTTTGTTTGATTATTTGTTCAAACTCAGCCATCCCAATTGAATTATACATAAACAATCGCCTCCGGTCTGACCATTTGATAAAGTGCAAATGCACCATCTAAATTTTTCACTTGAATATTCGCTTGTTTTAAAATCCGTTCAGCAATATAACTACGTAGCCCACTATGACAACTGACAATATATTCTTTATCAGCATCTAATTGAGTAATATTTTGACGCAAATCGTTTAATGGCAAATGATAAGCTTCTTTAAATTTGCCACGAGTCAGTTCTTCGTCTGTACGAACATCTAGCAAAACTTTTCCATTCGCCAGTTCTGTTTCCAATTCATACCATTGAATCGACTCACTTAATCCTTCAGCAAGATTCATGGCGGCATACCCTAACATATTTACTGGATCTTTCGCAGAACCAAACGGTGGTGCATACGTCAATTCTAACTCAGGTAAGTCAAAAATGGTTAATTTCCCTTTAATCGCAGTCGCTAAGATATCAATTCGTTTGTCAACACCTTTGGCACCAATTCCTTGTGCACCATAAATTTCGCCCGTCTCTGCGTTAAATATTAGTTTCAAAGTGATATCTGTTGCACCAGGAAAATATCCAGCATGATCTTTTCCCGTAATATGCACCACAGATACAGGTAATTGCGCTAATTTTGCGGTGCGTTCACTTAATCCTGTAGTCGCCGCAGTAACATCAAATACACGTACAATTGCGGTTCCAATACTTCCTTGATTTTTTCTATCTAATCCTGCAATGACATCTGCGACTTGTCTGCCTTGACGATTTGCTGGAGAAGCAAGCGAAATCAATGCCTCTGTATCAGTGATTTGTTGACGAACGACAATTGCATCGCCTACAGCATAGATATCTGGATGACTCGTTTGATAGTGCTCATTCACCAAAATTCCTCCACGCAATCCGGTATCTAATCCTGCTTCTAACGCCAAGTGATTTTCTGGTGCTACACCTACAGATAATAACGTCAAATCTGAAATTAATTCTTGACCATTTTCTAAAATAATTTTTTTACCAACCTCTTCAAACCGAACTGCTGATTGTGCAGTAATTACCGTGACTCCTTGTTTGCGTAATTCTGCTTCGACAAATGCTGCCATCTCTTCATCTAATGATGGTAATACTTGTGGCGCCTTTTCAACAATCGTCACTTCTAAACCACGTTTTCTCAAATTTTCAGCCATTTCCAAACCAATGAATCCTGCACCAATGACTACTGCATGTTTTGTCTGACTCGTAATCCCTGCCATAATTTGATCTACGTCAGGAATGCTTCTCAAACTGTATATATTTGACGCTTCATGCAAGCCTTCAATTGTAGGGACAAAGGGTTTTGCTCCCGGCGATAAAATTAATTTATCGTAAGATTCTGTTTGCTCTTGGCCATTTGTCCGTATCGTTACTGTATGAGATTCTGGAGAGATAGCAATAACTTCATGAAAAGGGCGCACATCAATATTAAAACGATTTTTCAACGCTTCTGGCGTTTGCACAACTAGTTGTTCACGTTCTGCAATTTCTCCAGACACATAATAAGGCAAACCACAATTCGCAAAAGAAACAACTGGTCCCTTTTCTAATACAATAATTTCTGCCTTTTCCATTAGACGACGTAAACGTGTTGCTGCCGACATTCCACCAGCAACGCCTCCAATAATAATCACTTTCATCTTATTTTCCTCCTCGTATTTTCCCTGTCCATTGATTCATTCCTCCACGAACATTAATTGCTTCATAGCCTTTTTTACGTAATTTTTTAGTCGCTTGTCGACTGCGTACTCCCGATTGGCAAATAATATATATTGTTCCTACTTGCTCGTTATATCGATCAATTTTGTTTAAAGGAACATTTTTAGCCATAGGTATATGCCCTCCACCGTATTCACTTGATGTCCGTACATCCAAAATGGTAATTTCTTTTGATATACGACTATTTAGCTCATTAACACTAATTGAAGGTATCCGATCCATTAGCCAATTAAACATTTTTATCACCTCACAAACATACCTTATGGGGTATATTAAACTATCGATTAAACACTTTGTCAAGCTATTTTTATACAATTCAACATTTGACTAACATACCCATAAGAGGTATATTGAAAATAAATAGATTTTAAAGGTAGGGGTTACTATGGAAGAAAATAAAAAAAAAGTCATTCATCGGTTACGACGAACAGAAGGACAAATCCGAGGTATTCAGAAAATGATTGAAGACGAAAAAGAGTGTATCGACGTCATCACACAATTGAGCGCCGTTCGTTCTAGCATTGACCGCGTGATGGGGATGATTGTGGCAGAAAACCTTAAAAATTGTTTTGTTTCCCCTGATGATGATCCTGAAGAACAAGAAAAAAAACTAACACAAGCTATCAACATGATTATAAAAAAATAATTACACCATAAAAAAATGCAAGAAACTTTGATAACAAAAGCTTCTTGCATTTTTATCGATTAATTTTGGGTATTCTCTCCATACAGCTGATTGCCTAACATTTCTAATGTGTCAAAAATTCGCACACCGTAATCCATAAAATCATCATATGTCGTTGTATAAACGCAGCTTTCTTACTTGTAAATCAACGCTATTGATAATTTTTTTTGCCCCTAAAAAGATTTCGAATTTTTCAACTGTTAAATCCATCCTGCTCTCCTTTATTCTTTAAATTGATAATTTTTACGAATAATAATAAATGCAAAAAATGGCGCACCAACAATCGCTGTAAAAATCCCAATCGGCAACTCATTGTTTTCAATCATCGTTCGAGCAAGAATATCTACTGCTGCTAAAAAGGTGCTACCGATTAAAATAGCCACCGGAATCAATTTCCGATGATCTTGGCCCTACAAGTGCTCGCGCAATATGTGGAATAACTAGACCAACAAAACCAATAATGCCACACGTTGCCACCAAAATCCCTGTTAAAAAAGCTACCAGTAAAGTATAAATTTTGCGATAAAAATTTAATCGAATCCCTAATGTGATAGCAATTTCTTCACCTTGTAACATCGCATTTAATGTCCGATATTGCGTTAAAAAATACGCTGTAACAGTACCAACCGCAATCGTTGGTAACAATAAATTATCCCATTTAGCTGAAGATAAGGAGCCCATTGTCCAGTAGGTCACACGAGCAATCGTATTATCTGTTCCAGAAAAAACAATAATAAAATTGGCAATCGCTGTAAATAACGCATTCGCAATCGTTCCCGATAAAATTAATTTCGTCGTGGTAATGCTACTACGAAAAGAAGAGAGAAATAGCACACAAACAGCAGCACTCAATGCGCCTAAAAACGCCGTAAAGGCTAAACCTAACCCACTCACTAATCCAAGTACCCCACTACCTAAATACCCGCCAGCAGAAATTCCTAATAAAAAGGGTTCCGCTAATGGATTTTGAACGACCGCTTGCATAACAATGCCACATAGGGATAAACCGGCACCGACAACAACGCCCATTAGCACACGCGGCATACGAATTTTCCAAAGAACACCGGAATATGTTACATTTGATGGTTCTAAATCCAACAACTTTTCAACAAAGATAGTATATGTTTGCTCAAAAGGAATTCTCAATGTTCCTACACTCACCCCAATAATAATGGTGAAGAATAGTAAAATAATTAATCCGATTAATACAACATAAAGGTTTATTTTTTCATCTTTTTCCCTAACATTCATGGTTAGCATTCATAGATGTTTTATTTTGACCCTTTCTTTTTTTATTTTTTTGTATTACAATTTCAATTAAGAATGATTCTCATTATCAAACATACATGCAAGAAATTCTTTTTATCAAGGGTAAATTTAAATCTAGTGACATTGGAGGAATTCGCTTGCTACAAATTAGAACAGAAATCATTCATGATTATCCAGTGACAATCGTCTTACCTACGGGATACGATACATCGAAAAAATATGCCACTATTTATATGCATGATGGTGGTAATGCAGCTAAACAAGCCTTAAATTATATTGACCATCTCGTAATTACTAAGCAAATCGAACCAATTATTATTGTGGGTATTACACCGATTGACCGGAATGATGACTACACGCCGTGGGAGACTCCGCCTCTTTTTCCAAACCAACCAACACCAAGTGGCAAAGCGGAAGAATATCTACATATTCTCGTTCATAAAATCAAACCCTTTATTGATGCAACTTATGCAACCAATCCCTCACCAGAGCATACAGCTATTGCTGGTTGTTCCTTTGGTGGATTAGTTTCCATCTTTGCTTCTTATTACTATCCAGAAATTTTTCATAAATACATTATTTTATCGGCCTCTTTTTGGTATGAAGATGTTGTCCCATACATGCAAGGAGAAACTATCATTCGTTTCGGAAAAACATATCAAAAACCACAAATTGATCGTGATAAGCATCAGATGTATCTTTATGTTGGCGCATTAGAAGGTATTTATCGTGAGACGGCACAAAAAGAGATGGTTACGTACACTAAGCAAGCATATACTGCCTTACAGCAAGAAGGTTTCTCACCTTCTCAATTGTTATTTGAAACACATCCTGAAGGCACACACGATGTTTACTTTTTTAGCCCCCATTTTATCCATGCGCTTCGTTGGCATTATGGAAAAGAACAATAAAAGGAGAAACACAAATGCAAATTTATTGGACAAAAATCAAACAAATTATTGAAGAAACCCCTGAAGTTAAAACATTCTTATTGGATTGCCCAGTAGATTACACTTGGAAAGAAGGCTCGCATCTTCATCTAGCATTAAAAGGATTTAATACTGGAGAAAAACCCAATCGTAGCCTTGTCCGTCATATGTCAATTTCTACTTTGCCAAACGAAGAAGCAGTAGGGATTACCACACGGATAAAAGAACAATCCTCTGAATTTAAAACTATTTTGAAAAATATGGGGATTGGTGAAGAAGTCGCCCTTTTTAAAACACATACACACGTCCCTCTAAAACGAGAGGATAAAACGATTTATCTCCTTTCAGCGGGTGTTGGTTTAGCTACTTTCCGTACACTTGTCTTAGAGTATTTTGAACGTACAGACGGCGTTCAAAATATTCATTCGTTAAATATTGATTCTTCAGGAGACTATTTATTTACGGATATTTTTACTTCAACAGCAGAGAAAAATTTCACTGCCCAATTCGTGAATAATCGCCCTGCGTATTACGAACAAGTCAAAGATCTAGCCACTGATAAAAATGGTCTGTATTATGTTGTAGGTAGCGATGAATTTTTGATTCAAACAATTACTGTCTTACGCGAGCAAAATATTCAACCAGAACAAATAATGTTAGATAAACATGCGCATCAATTACTTGATTTTTTACCAATTGCTGAAAAATAAAAGAGTTTGGAAGAGCTCCCTTTCTTCCAAACTCTTTTATTTTGATTACGTACCTTTGCAAGTTTATAAACTATCTTTTTCTAACTATTGAACAATGAAAACGTCCCAACAAGTGAAACCCTTTCATTTTTAAACATTACGACATCAATTTTTAGCCATTCTGTAACATATAAATAAAAAATTTCCGTTATAATTATCCTGTACTCGGCGGAAAACAAGTGCAGTCAATAGGCGTACTCAGTGGTCGAGTACGCCTTCTTTTTATCGTTATTTTACTTTTCGCATGACCAAAGTGGCATTATGTCCACCAAAGCCAAAACCATTACTCATGACAATACTAGTATTTTTAGCTATTTTTTCATTTGGTATATAGAATAAATCACATTCTTCATCAGGTTCATCTAAATTAATCGTTGGTGGTAAAATATTATTTTCTAATGCTTTCAAACAAATGATTGATTCTATTCCGCCTGCTGCACCCAATAAATGACCCGTCATGGATTTCGTGGCGCTAATAGGTAGTTCTTTGGCGTATTCACCAAATACTGCTTTAATTGCTTTGGTTTCACCAATATCACCTACACCCGTACTTGTTGCATGTGCATTTAAATAATTAACTTCATTAGGCGCTAGTTGTGCCATCTCCAATGCCAAACGCATTGCGCGAATGGCTCCTTCTGAACTCGGAGCAGTCATATGATACGCATCAGAAGTCATGCCATAACCGACGATTTCTCCTAAAATGGTTGCACCACGTTTCATAGCATGTTCGAATTCTTCTAAAAATAAAACACCGGCACCTTCAGACATAACAAAACCATCTCTTTTTTTATCAAAAGGTCTCGAAGCTTGTTCAGGTTGCTCATTATTGGTCGACATTGCCTTCATATTACTAAAACCAGCATACGCTAACGGTGTAATCGAAGCTTCTGTCCCTCCTGCCAAAATAGCATCGCTCAAGCCATATTTAATATTTAAAAAAGCTTCTCCAATAGCTTGATTACCAGTTGCACAAGCAGAAATTGGACACATGGTCGCTCCTTTAAACCCTGTTTTGATGGAAACAAACCCAGCTGCCATATTCGCAATCATTTTAGGAACAACTAAAGGTGAGACACGACGACTCCCTTTTGCATCCAAAATATGTTGATTTTCTATTAAAGAATTAATCCCACCGATTCCTGTACCGATAAATACACCACAACGATTCAAGTCAAAATCTGCTTCTTTAAATTGTGCTTGTTCTAAAGCTTGTAGACTACTGATAGCTGCAAAATGTGTAAAGCGATCGGTTTTCTTGCTTTCTTTTTTGTCTAAATACGCATCAATATCATACTCTTTAATTACGCCACCTAGTTTTGTTGGCGAATCGTCAAAGTTTGAATCCGTTAATGCCTGAATCCCACTTTTGCCTTGTGTCATATTCTCCCATAATTCTTCAGAATTTTTCCCGCTAGATGAAATTGTGCCATAACCAGTTATAACTACTCTTTTCATGTTCTTTCCACCTCATTAATTTCTTTTTTTACTCTTTCCAAAATCGTTTGCTCAAATGGAATTGCTAGCGTTCGATTATAAATACGTGCACCTTTGATACTTGCTAAATGCGCTTGTGCCAATATTTGGGCTTGTTCTAAATCCATTTTTCTAGCTAAAATTTGGACATACGTATGATACTCGACTTCGGCTAATTCAATGACCTTTTTTTGTAAGGCTTCATCGTATTTATTTAAATCAGATTGTAAGCTGACTGCTGGACAAATTTCTCCGTCAGATAAAAAAGCAATGCGTTTTTCAAGTGATTGATATGCCGATAATTCTGAATGCTGCTCAAAATAAAGTTGTTGCTGCTTAAACGTTTCTTCTAAATGTTCACAGATAGCAATGCCTAAATCAGTTTTGTTTTTAAAGTAATAATGAATCGCTGCTTTGGTAATGTTTAATTGTTCCGCTAAATAACCAAAACTAAGTTCTTGAAAGCTATATTTTTTTATAAAAGAAATAGCTAATTGAATGATTTCTTCTCTTTTATTCATCAACACACTCCTTACTTACCTGAAAGTAAGTTTATAAGAATTCCCATTATTTAGCAAGCTTTTATCAAATAAAAAGTTGTGACTTAAATGACAGACCTCCATCGAAACGATATACTAGACCTATAAACAATCAAGAACAGGAGCAAAAACATGCAGAATATTGTGGTGACTGGTGGCAATCGTGGATTAGGTTATGAAATTGCACAAGCTTTATCCGATCAACAAAATCATATAATTATCGCCTGTCGAGATGTGGCACATGGCAATGCAGTTGCCAAAAACTTCGCAGGCAGTTCGGAAGTTCTTGAGCTGAATTTGTGTTCAGAACAATCCATTACTTCTTTTTCAGAATATTTAGCACATCATTACTCGCAAATTGACGTATTAATGAATAATGCCGGAATCTTTGATAATTCTGGACAGCAACTTCCTTTTATGGGGCAACACTTTAGTAATGTATGGGTCACGAACACACTAGGACCATATTTATTAACCAAACAACTGACTCCTTTATTAGAGCGTGCGCAACAGCCTAAATGTGTTTTTATGAGTAGTGTTGTAGGTCATCACAAACGGTTGAATCTCCAAGCAGTCACAGAACAAGGACATTCAGAAATGTATGGACAAAGTAAATATGCAGATTTATTACTAACTGAGTTATTTTCGAAAAAACAACCAAATTGGCAAGTTCTGGCAGCTCATCCGGGTTATTCTAACACAGCCATTTTTGATGGTAGAATTTCTGGATGGAAAAAACAAATCATCCGTCACCTCACAAATCGACTGGGTCAATCGCCTAAAAAAGGAGCACAATCAGCTATTTTAGCCATCAAACAAGATTTGCCCTCTGGTAGCTATATTGGACCCAAATATTTAAATGAATTATACGGACCGCCTCGTGTGCAACACATTCAAAACTATATTCATCAAGAAGATTTGCCTTTACTCAACCAATTTCTTAATGAATTAAGTAAATAAACAAAAAAAGAATTTCTTGGTTATGAACATCCAAGAAATTCTTTTTCATTTACTAGCGATTACACAGAATATACCTTCACACAATTTCTTCCAGAATTTTTAGCAAGATACAACGCTTCGTCAGCTTGATGGATGGATTGATGAATGGCAGTGACATTCGCTAGTTTAGTCATCCCTATCGATATCGTAACGGTGACGGTCTCACCATGTTCATCCTGTAAGTTCGTATTTATTTGTTGTACAGATTGCCGAATAGTTTCCATTAAATCATAAGTCTCATCGCATGAACATTCTTCGACTAAACAAGCAAATTCTTCTCCACCGATGCGATAAAATCTAATTTTTGCAGATTCTTGCTGATGAAATAGTAGAGAAATTTTCTTTAATAGATCATCACCAGATTGATGTCCAAATGAGTCATTGATTTTTTTAAAGAAGTCAATATCAAGTATACACAAGTAATAGTCTTTTTCTTCTTTCAGTCTCGCAATATCTAAGTAAAATTTCCGACTATTTTTTAATTGTGTCAAAAAATCCAATTCTGATTCTTCGCGAATGTTTTGAATTTTTTGGATAATCCATAAGAAAATACCAATCATCATACAACTTGAAATAATTAAAATGAGGTACATTTGACTATCTTTAAAAAAATTGCCATGTACAATTAAATTGATACTTGCGCCAACAAATAATGTGTAAAAAACCAGCAGTAATAGATGGACAAAATCATTTGAAAACTTTTTTAATACTCGGCTTACACTAGAAATTGTTAAAACTAAAATAGTCCCATATAACAATGACGTACATGCCGCAATACCCGTTCCCCAAAAGAAGCGCACCATACTAATAATGACTATACTCGGTAATGCGACTTTTGGTCCAATATATTTAATCGTCAATGCGTACAGTAGAAATCGGTAATCATAACGTGCACCTTGTACCACTACTGAAAATTGAAGCAACAACATTCCTACAATTACGACAAAAAATATATATTGTAGTCGTTCTCTAGGAGAGTCTTCAATATAATCTGTTTCTCCACTTTTTATCAGAAAGAAAAATAAAACAGCTATCAGTAAGACTGATAAATCTGCCAATATACTTACTTCCATTTTCCTAGCCCTCCAATTAGACAATAACAACATTCCTTTGTTACCTATCAATCATCTCTACTCTTATACTAACCATAACAAAATAAGTGTGCTTTGGAAGAGGAGGAATATTTCGTTTCGGCTTAGTAAAATTACGCATCCCTCCAATTGAACGAGTATTCCCTGTTTATTCCTTACTCGCAGGTAAAGAATCGCCGTGTTTCACCTGCGACATTGTAATAAATGCTAAGAAAGCAAAAAACGTTACATATGGAAATAAGATTTTATACCCCAAATAATCAAAAAGTATTCCAGATAAAATTGGCGGAATAATTTGAGCCAACAGCGCAAAAGTAAAATACAATCCAGTATATTTACCAATATTTTTACTATCAGACATCTCCAATATCATGGGCAATGAGTTCACATTGATTGCTGCCCAAGCTAAACCAGCCAACAGAAAATTAATGTACATGAGTGGACTAAATTGCTGATAAAAAAACGTTGTAAAAAAAAATAAACGTCAATAGCGCAACACCTAATTGTATCGTAAATTTACGTCCAAACTTAGAAGAAAAAATCCCGATTGGAATAAACGAGACAATTGCTCCTAGATTGGCAACCAATAAAATAGCGGAAGATTGTACTCCAGTTAAACCAATTTGAATTGTAGCATAACGTGAAAAAGCGGACATTATTGCATTATATCCCATAAACCACAGAGCGACTGAAATTAAAAGAAAAAGAAGCGAACGTTTTACAGTTCGAGGAAGTTTCTGTGTGCGGATTTTCTTTAATTTCTACCACATGATACCTCGATGTATCTTCTAACATTTGTTTGGTCCATTGAGGTTCTTTCACAGTCAGTATCATCACCACAAGACCTACGAACATCATTCCTGAAATCAACATAAAAATGGGAAAATATCCCAATATTACAGGATTAAGCAGCGTTAAACCAATCAACGACACCACACCGCCAACTGCGCCCAAGAGATTGATAATAGCATTTCCTTTTGAACGCAATGGCTTAATTGTGATATCTGGCATTAAAGCAACTGCCGGTGTACGATAAACAGACATAAAAAACAACACAATCCCTAAAGCAATAACAAATAGCACTAGATGATGGGTTCTGACAGCCTAGGGTAATAATAACATCCCAGTTGATACAGCTAATGTGCCTACAATAATAAAAGGCATACGTTTTCCAATTTTTGTTGTCGTTCGATCAGAAAGTGTACCGAAAAAGGCAACATGACTAACGCTAACAAGTTATCAAGTGACATGGCAATTCCTGAAAATGTATTCGGCATATGGAATTCTTGGTACAACATCAAAGGTATGGCAAAATCATACAATTGCCAAAACGCTGAAATTGTCATAAATGAG
This sequence comes from Enterococcus saccharolyticus subsp. saccharolyticus, assembly GCF_029023825.1. Taxonomy (NCBI): domain Bacteria; kingdom Bacillati; phylum Bacillota; class Bacilli; order Lactobacillales; family Enterococcaceae; genus Enterococcus; species Enterococcus saccharolyticus. The sequence continues at coordinate 1,381,068 of NZ_CP118957.1, forward strand.
ATTCCGACAAGTAGTGTTCTTTTTACATTTAATTTCATTTTCTCTCTCCGTACTTAATGTATTTTAGCACACATCATTAAAATAAAATTAAAAAAAAGTGTGAATTATCTGTAAATATTTTGAAGGACAACAATAAAATATTGCTGATTCAATAAAAAATCTCAAGACAAAAACGTTTGTCTTGAGATTCCTTCTTGTTCTAATTAAATTTTCTTTCAAATGTACCATAAATGCGTACTTCTTGATTTTCTACCATAGTTTGCCCTTTCGCAATAACCGTGTCAATCGCTAGCGATTTTTGATGTAACAAACAAAAATCAGCGTCTTTTCCAACAGCGATATGACCTTTATTGGGAAGCTTTAAAATATCTGCTGGATTTTTGGTAATGGCACGAAGCGCAATCTCTAATGGAATCTGTTCTTTCAACACAGCTTCTTGAATATTGATTAACAATGATTTTGAACTGCCTACACCTAATCCAATAAATTCTCGCTTTTCATTGAAATACGGTAAACTACCTTGTCCATCGGAGGTCATTGTAAAACAATCCTGCGAAACACCTTCTTCTAACAAACGTTTTAGTCCTTTACTAAAACGAACTTCACCGTCTGTTTCTTCCCAAAAGTCGGGGTCTTCACTACCAGTAAAATCAATATAACCACCACGTTTCGCATACGCAACACACGCCTCAAATACTTCTGGCGTCCGATTGGCATGTGTTGGCCAAAACTGAGTCATAGGAATTTCAGTAGTAGCAATCGTTTCTTCAATCAATTTCAAGCGATCTTTGCCGTCACCTAGATGGACATTCATAATCCCTGCTTTTCCTGAAAGCATCCCACCCACTCGAGCATCAGCAACTGCTCGGGTAAATTCTTCAAAAGAAGGTTGCGAAGAACGATGATCAGAAATTGCAATCTCACCAATCCCAATGATTTTATCAATCGTTAGAAAATCTTTGATGATCGAACCAGTAACAGTTTTAACCGGTAATCGGTAAGATCCTACATAGACATACGTGGAAATCCCTTCTGCTTCTAATCCACGTGCTTTACTGATTAGAGCAGTCATATCTCGACCTTCACCATCGGTTCCTAAACAACCCACAACCGATGTCACGCCTGCTGTCGTTAGGTTCGTTAAGGTCACTTCAGGTGTTCGATTTTGAAAACCACCTTCACCGCCACCGCCTAAAATGTGAAAATGACCATCAATAAATCCCGGTGTCAACAGTTTATTTTGACCATCGATTTCCTCGATGTCACAACCTGTTATTTGTAGTTCGATATGATCCTCAATAGCCAAAATTTTATTTTCTGTGTAGAGTACATCCTTAATTCCTAAATCATCTGGCGCATACACATGCGCTTGACGTATGATTTTTAACATAAAACCGCTCCTTACTGTAAGCCAATCATCACTGCAATGACAATGAAGATGGTTCCTAACATAAATAAGAATCCTTGCATCTTAATTTGGAATCTTGCCCATTTAATCCAGTCAATACGTGCAACCCCTAAAACACCAATCAAACTTGCTGAAACTGGCGTAAAGGCATCCATAAATCCAGAACCTAATTGATACGCTAAAACAGCAATTTGACGAGAAATGCCTAATAAATCCGCTAATGGTGCCATAATCGGCATCGTTAAGGCTGCTTGCCCAGAGTTTGAAGTAACGACTAAATTAAATAAACTTTGGAAAATATACATCGCCCATGCACCTACGACTGCTGGAACACCTGATAACGCCGAACCAATACTATGCAAGACCGTATTTAAGGTAGAATATTGACTAGCATCTGCACCACCTAAGACTAATAAAATTCCTTTGGCCATTCCTACCACAACTGCTGTACCAGCCAAATCGGCAGCACCACTTTGGAAAGAAGTCGCAATATCGTTAATTCCCATGTCATTTACTTTAAAGATAACTGCAAAAATCCCCGCCAATAAGCCCATAACAAAGAATTGTGAGGCAATTTCTGGGATATAATATCCTTTTTGTGTCACGCCCCAAACAATCCAAATTAAAACCAGAAACATTTCCACTAAAATAACTTTATGTCCTAATTTAAATTCCTTACTTTCATTAACATTGTTCTCAATATGTTTACGGAAATAAGCATCCGATTTGTAAACAATCGAAGACTCAGGATTTTTGCGAATCCGTTCTGCATAAACCATCATGTAAGCTGCAGCTAAAGCCGTCACAACCACCCACATAATCAAACGGAACGTCGCACCAGATAAAACCGGAATTCCGGCAATCCCCTGCGCTACCGCAACACTAAATGGGCTCATCCAAGAAGTTGCATTTCCGACTTGCGAGGCTACATAAGTCACCGTTACAGCAACAATCGAGTCATATCCCAACGCAATAACAAAAGGGACCATAATCATTGAAAATGGAATTACTTCTTCGGCCATCCCAAATGTTGCTCCTCCAAAGGAAAACGCAAAAAAGAGCAATGGTAATGCAAGACGTTCCAAACCTTTTGTACGATTAATAAATGCATAGATGCCTGCATCAATTGCTCCAGTTCGCATGATAACTCCAAATGCTCCACCAACTACTAAAATCAACGCAACAATTCCAACTGCGGAACCATATTTGTCACCTGAAACTAATCCTTCAAAAATGAAGTTTAAAAAACCAAAACCACCGAAATCATCTGTCCCCCAAATTTTAGCAGTATTGTGCAATTTTTCTGATGTATCATAAATTGCCTCTCCATATTCTGCATAGAGCACATCGTCAGTTAACGCAATTTCATCGAGCGTTTTTTGTGAAAGATTCTTTTCACCATCTGCTAAAACAGCTGCCAAACTTTCTTTTTCTACCCCTAATGAATCTAATGTCTTTTGATTGTCTACCAATTCTTCTAACTGATCAAAAACAAACGCCTGATCGAGATTGTAAGCATAACGAAAAGAGTCTTGTTCTAAAACGGTGCGCGAAGCAACGCCTCCGTTTGCATCTTCATATTGAATTTCTTTTGTGCTGAATTTTCCAGCAGGAACTAAAAACGTCAATAACCATGCAAAAATAACGACACAAAAAATAATGACATATGTATGTGGCGTTTTTAGTTTTGTTAAATCTTTGCCTTTCTTCATTTTTTACCCTCCTATTGTTCTATGAATAAATAATCATAAACGAATAACATTATACATTAAACACACACAATTTACACCCTGAATGAAAGATTTTTTAGATAAGAGAAGACGTTTGTTGAATATTTTTTCAGAGCAGCTGACTGTTTGTAATAAAAAAACTTTAAGAAGAGCTTGTACTCTCTCAAAGTTTATCTACGTATTAATCGATCGATTATCAAACTTGATTGTAATTGTAATATAGTAGAGTGCTTATTCCTCATATACGCTTTCTACTAATTCTATAAAGGCATCTGTATCTAAAAATACTAAGTCAATTCCCTTAATATAAATTTTTAAATCTTCAGCTGATAGTTTCTTATTTTGTGATACGACATATATCGTTTTTCCTAAAGAACTTGCAATACCTAGTTCTAGATAACTCCATTCATCTAAATCTCCGATAGTAAAAACAATTTTCGCTGTTTGAAGTGCCTGCTTTATATCTTCCAAGCTGTTGTACATTCCTGTTTGAATACAATTAGTAGCTATGGAAACAGCAGTTACTTTGCCTTCATCGTCTTCAAGAAGAGCGGGATTTACCAAAGAGGGACTGTTAATAATGGGATTCGTTGTTATTCGGTACGAAAAGACAGTTGACATAGTTTTCCTCCTAATTAGTGACCTGTACTATAAGTATAACATCTAACAAACACGCCAAGAAAAGATAGTGAACCTAACTTTTCTTGGCGTGTTTGTTCTTAATTTCTTGTAATCACTAGCTCCTTAAAAAAGCCTTCCGTCCCAATATCGACAAATAATCCGATGGCGCCTTTATTATTTGCACCGTGTTTCAAATCGTTCACCACTAATACAGGTTGTGGAGCATAATTAAGATATAATTTTGCACAACTTTCTTCAACCACAATTTTCATATCAATCCATTCATTTAAAGTAATATCTGCATAGCTTTCGTATTCACCAGGATTGGTTTCTCTTGAATGAAAATATTTAAAATTGGGATAGGAAAAATATTGTGTGGTACGATTTCTTCGTAATTGAACGTCACATCGGCTATTTGTTGGTCGAATATAAAAAGATTCAAATGCATGATTGTCCTCGCTCACTCTAAATGTTACACCTATAAATCCTCTTGCATGCTCTGGGGCAGTTGCTAAAAGTCTGCTTAATACTTTTAAATCAATTATCCCATCTTGAAATTCAATACCAGCTAATTTCGCAAAAGTTGCTTCATCTTCGCCATCAATCACAGGATCTTTTATCACTCTTAAAACAGTTTCCCCATTCATTTCGACATCTTTCATAAAAACATCGACTTCTTCAAAAGCTTGTGCCTTAACATCTATATATTGCTGCTTTTCTGTCATGTACTCATCTCCTTAAATATGTTTTATGCTTTAAACATATTTTACTTGCAGAGACAACCAATAGAAAGTAGGTACTTTTTTATTAGGTAGTTACTTAATGGTAACTATTGAAGGTAGCTTACTTTTTATTATCCAAATTTTTGTGTAGATATTCTATTCCCCACACATCGGGCGCAAACTGTTTCCTAATTCACTTAATGAATATTCGACTTTAGGAGGAACCTCTGCAAAAACTGTTCGAGTAACAATACCGTCTTCTTCCATTTTTCTCAAGTTTTGTGTTAATACTTTTTGACTAATTCCATCGATTGCACGATGCATCTCATTAAACCGTTTTGTTCCCCCTAATAACTCACGCAGAATTAACAGTTTCCACTTATTTCCGATTAAATCAACTGTTGTAGCAACAGGGCAAAAAGGTAATTCTTCTTTGGTTAACATTCTTCCACATCTCTCCTAACATCAATTATTATTTCTTTCCAATCTAAATGATCCGCTTTCATATCTTTCACAACTATGATAAAATCGTTTTCATAAGGAGGGATTTTATTGACTAGAAAAGTCGTTGTAGGAACCCAAGTTACTTCATCCGGTCCCTATTCGCACGCTGTAGATTCAGGTGAATATGTCTTTTTTCAGGACAGACCGCGTATAATGCACTGGACTATATGGGAGAAAAATTAGATATCACTGAACAAACAAAAAAATGTTTTGCCCATTTGCAAAATGTCATGGACGAAACAGAACTAACTTTTGACGATCTTGTTAAAGTAAATGTTTATTTAACGAGCATGCAACATTTTAAAGCGATGAATGCTGTTTATGAACAAGCCTTCGCTGCTCCTTACCCTGCTAGAACTTGTGTTGCTGTTCTTGAATTACCTTTAGACGCTGACGTTGAGATTGAATGTATCGCGAAAAAATCGTAAGAGTAAACATTTTCAATTACTTTTAAATCATTTATAAAAAACCTTGTAAATTCGATCGAAATTACAAGGTTTTTTAGTATGTCTCTTTATTCAGTTACCAACCAAATCACTTGTTGTATGTTTTGTAAAAATTCATCAATAATCAAACGTTCTTGTAATTCATGCCCATTTTCGCCACCAGCAGCTAATACAATCGCATCAATACCATTAAAGGTCAATCCACTCACATCGGTGCCGCCGCGCATTACGATACCTTGATAATCAAGATCATGACGTGCACACATTGCTTTAAAACGTTTGATGACAGGGTTGTCATCGGTATGATGATATGCAAAGAGACTTTGATTTACATCATATTCCAATGTTGCACCAAATTTAACCACTGCTTTTTCTAGTTCTTCGATAATATGATTTAATTGTCGTTTACCACTTTCACGATCCAGACTACGCACTTCCATCGCAAAGGTGGTAACTTCTGGAACAACATTGGTTGGGTAGTTACAAATAACTTTCCCAATATTGGTCGTTGTATTTTCGTCGATTTTTAAAAGTGTCATATTAGAAATCGCTTCTGACATCACTTGTATCGATGAGATTCCTGTATCTGGAGACACGCCAGCATGCGCCGCTTTTCCGATAATTTTACCAGTGATGTCATAATAATCGGGACCGCCAATAATTGCCGTTCCAGGACCACCACCTCCATCTAACACGAAAGCAATTTTTCCTTGCAATAAATCAGTATCTACTGCAAAAGCCCCTAATATTCCAACTTCTTCTCCAATGGTAAATAAGAACTCTAATGGTGGATGGTCTAAATTATTTTCGCGAAGAACTGCCTCAACCTCAAGGATTTGAGCAATGCCTGCTTTGTCATCTGCACCTAAAATCGTTGAGCCATCGGAAACAACATATTTACCGTCTGCAGTAATCGAAGGCTTTACGCCATTTCCTGGTTCAACCGTATCCATATGGGCTTCAAGAATCAGCGTCTCTTGATGCGCCAACGTTCCTTTTCCAGGTAGTTTCACGATAACATTTCCTGCGTTTGCTAATGGGACTTTTTCGTTTGATCCTTTATCTTCAAGAACTTCATACCCTAAATCCGTAAAGTAATGAATTAAATAATCTGCCATTTCTCGCTCATTGTAACTCACACTATCAATTTGAACCAGTTCCAAAAATTTGCTAATAGCACGTTCTTTATTTACCATATTATCCCTCCTACATCTAGTCGTCTAAATTAATTTCAAGCAACAGCGGCGTATGATCTTGTCTCACGCCTGAATCAATCATTTCAGAAGCGACTACTTTATCTGCTCCACGATCACTCACCAACCAGTAATCGATTCTCCATCCAGAATTGTTTTGTTTACTTGTTCGTACACGCTGATTCCACCAACTATACTTCCCTGTGACTTCACCATGCAAGTAGCGGAATGTATCTGTAAATCCAGATGCTAAAAGATTGGTAAAACCTTGACGTTCTTCATCGGTAAAACCAGCTGAAAGATGATTTCTATCCGGATGTGCCAAATCAATTTCTTGATGCGCCACGTTAAAATCCCCTGTTGCTAAAACAAGCTTTTTATTATCTAAAGAAGTTAAATAGGCTGCATATTTTTCATCCCAAAGTTGACGTTCTTTCAAACGAACCAGCTCATTTCCAGAATTAGGTGTATATACTTGCGTTAAATAAAATTTCTCAAATTCCAAAGTTAAAATTCGCCCTTCTGCATCCATGGTACTTGGGGCACCAATTTCAGGGAAGGAAATCTCTGGTGTCAAATGATTTTTATATAAAAACATCGTTCCCGCATAACTTTTTCTAGCCGGTTCGTGTGAACTATTCCATGCCACGTTATATTCAGGAAATTTTTCGTTTAAAATTTCGATATGTTTTTTTGTGGGACCTTTCGCAGATAATTTCGTTTCTTGAATGGCGATGACTTCTGGGTCAAGCGCGATAATTGTCTCAATCACCTCTCGTGATAACACTGCTCTCGCAGAATCACTGGTTAAAGCTGCATTTAATGAATCAATATTCCATGAAATAAATTTCACTGTCATTCTCCTCGTCATATAAAATAGTTATTGCTCCTACTAACAATACGTTAATAATAGTTTTTCTACAAATTTTCTACACCAAACTTAATCGTCCTCTATCATTGCAACCGCTCGGACAGGAGAGCCATCTCCTGCTTGTATCTTTAACGGAAATCCATAGAACATAAAGCTTTTTTCTCTCGACAAACTTTCTAAATTAACTAATCCGGTATACGTAATGATTTTTTTACCTAACAAAGTCCGTTCCAATTCTTCCGTAATATTTCCACCGACAAATTTCGGTTGTGAAGCGATAATTCGAGAGGCTTCTTCTATACCCACTTCGTCGATAAAAAACAATCCCGTTTTCTGAGGCCACAGCTGGTTTATCGTCACCACTTGTGCTGTTCCACAAAAGTTTTCAAGTGGCATAGCATCTAAATTTTCAGCTCCCTGATGCATATGGGAAAAAGCATCCACATGTGTCCCTGTGTGTGACCCCATACTTAGATGTCGTAATTCCCACGTTTCCTTGTCATGCGTATGTATGACTTCAATTTTTACTACTGGATCTCCTGGAAAAACATTCATATCTGTAAATAATGGCGTGGATAAATCAATGATTTTCATACTAACACCTACTTTTTTGAGAGATAGGGTTATTATACTAAATTCTTTTCTTTTTCATAAACCTGAACGCAACATTTCCTATTTCACTATCTAATTATACAGCCAATAACACTAAGTTAAAAATCATCATTTAATTCGTTTTTTTCGTATTTCACTACTCGTTGCTCATACCCATCGATTTTCTTATCAAGACGATCCAATACTTCCTGCATACTAGCGATACGTTCAGCAAGTTCTTTTCTTTGTTCTAGAAGCAATTCCTTTCTTGTGGGAATAGTTTGAATTCCTTGTTGGAATAAAGTCACATATTCAATTAAAGTCTCAATCGACATCCCAGCATCTCGCATTGATTTAATATAAAAAATCCAATTTTCATCATACTCTGAATATACGCGATACCCACTATTGTTTCTTTGAACTTTAGGTAATAATCCAATTCTTTCATAGTATCGAAGTGTATTAATTGTGATAGCATATTTTTCACTCACTTCTTTAATCGTTAATGTATTTGCAGTTGCGCTCAATTTTCTACCTCCTCAATTCTTCTACAAACTAATTATAAACCCTAGAGTTAAGACAGAGGCAAGAAAAAATGAAAAAAAGTTCTTGCACTGAAGTGAACTCCATAGTTTATGCTAAGAGTAGATTATAAAGATTGGAGAGAAAAAAATGAAGAAAAGAACTTTAGGTCACACAAACATTGAAGTTTCGGCAATTGGTTTAGGAACGATGGGGATGGATCATGCTTATGGTCCTCAAAAAGACCGGAAAGAAATGGTTGCGCTTTTACGCAAGGCTGTCGAATTAGGCTGTAATTTCTTTGATACTGCGGTTGTGTATGGTGAGGAGAATGAAATGTTATTAGGTGAATCCTTTGAACCTATTCGCGAGCAAGTTGTTCTAGCAACTAAATTTGGGATTGTTGGGCAAGAAATTGTAGATGATAAACCTCAAAATATCTTAAACAGTCAACCAGAATCAATCCGCGAGCAATTGGAAGGTTCATTAAAACGTTTGCGTACAGATGTCATTGATTTGTATTATCAACATCGTGTTGATCCAAATGTGGAGCCAGAAACCGTCGCTGAAACGATGAAAGAATTAATTGAAGAAGGAAAAATTAAAGCTTGGGGACTATCTAATGCACCAATTGATTACATTCGCCGTGCCCATGCTGTTTGTCCTCTATCTGCCATCGAAAATCAATATTCAATGGTTTGGCGCGAACCAGAAAAAGAATTATTTGCTTTATGTGAAGAATTAGGAATGTCCTTTGTCGCTTACAGTCCTCTCGGTAATGGATTCTTGACAGGGAAATATACTAAGGATACAAAATTCCCTGAAGGAGATTTTAGAAACTTTATGGGTCGTTTCAAACCTGAAGTTCTAGATCATAACCAAGCTCTATTAGATGTCATTGCTGATGTAGCAAAACGCAAAGATGCCACTTCTGCTCAGATTGTATTTGCTTGGGAGTTAGTTCAAGAACCATTCATTATTCCAATTCCTGGTACAACAAAACTACATCGCTTAGAAGAAAATTTAGGAGGAGCAGCAATTGAACTCAGCGATTCAGAATTAAAAGAAATCAATGACGCATTAGATAAAATTGGTGTTGATGAAACTCATTTTTAATATTTAGAAAAAATAAAGGGACTTATGTCACAGCCCCAATCCATAAAACAAATGAAACAAAACTTTTTCAGAGTGCGTACTGCTACTGTAATCAGCGTTTTCTAAAAGTTCTTTTGTTGTTCTAAAACTGTTTTTCGAACGAGAAATCGATTGAACTCTTTGTCTACAATAATGACTGTATTTTGTAAAATTTTCTCTATTGTTCCAGTTACATATGCTTCATTTGAATCTTTCGCTTCAATGAATTTTCCAATTTTTATTTCTGTCATAGATTCTCTCCTCTTTCTGTTCCTACTTCAACAATTATTTACTCGCAGTTTAACATATTCTTCATCTCTGAAACTGTTTATTGCACAAACGTTGCTTTTTCTGTCCCAAACGTCGATAAGGTGAGATAACAGGGATTTTATTCTTATTAAGAACACGAATAATCTACTCATATTGTCTAAAATTAATCAAAACCTCCAGTGTGAACTGGAGGTTTGTTCTTCGGCTGAAAGCCTCTTTTACCGGCCATAGCCTAAAAGGCTTCCTGAACGGTTTCCCACTTGCACCACTTTTACTCACTGATCCTTAAAGAATCTCTTTCACTTCTTCTTGTTTTTTTGTCCTGTAAACGGATCATACTCTTCAAACAATGTTAGCTGATCTGCTACATAATCTTCTTGTACTTGATTCCGAATGTATTCTTCGATCTGCTTCTTATTTCTTCCTACTGTATCCACGTAATACCCTCTACACCAAAATTTTCGGTTCCCATACCGATACTTCAAATTCGCATGTCTGTCAAAAATCATTAAGCTACTCTTGCCTTTTAAATAGCCTACAAAACCTGATACACTATATTTTGGTGGGATACTTACGAGTAAGTGGATATGATCTTTGCACGCATTTGCTTCGATGATCTCCACTCCTTTTCTTTCACATAATGTTCGGATGATCTCACCTATACTTTTCTTATACTTTCCATAAATCACTTGTCGTCTATATTTTGGTGCAAAAACAATGTGGTACTTACATTTCCATGTCGTGTGTGATAAACTTTCATTAGCCTTTTTCATAATAGGCACCTCCTAAATTGATGGATGTGGTGGTCGGGAAACCAATTTCATCTTATCATTTTTGGGAGGCTTTTTTAATACCTCGCTGGAAGCTCTTTGGAACCCCCGGCTTAGCCAGGGGTTTTCAATACACATAAAAAAACTGAACCAACTTTCTCATAAGTTGGTTCAGTTAAAAATGTCGTTTCAAATTTATACAGTTTTTTTTATTTCACTTCAAATTCAGTTTGCCATTCATTTGTCATTGAGAAGTAAGTCCTAAAACTCCTGACTCAATAGTCAAATCTCTAAAGTCTGGATTAGCATAATGCTCTTTCCACATTCGATAGCGATTCGTGTACATTGTCCCTCTAAACTAAATAGCCTAGCTACAAATACAGTAGAACATACAATTGGTCAATAAGAAAAAATTTATTCTCGTTTATTTATTAATTCATACTTCTTTTAAATACTGTTCTAATTTATCAAAAAATACTTCATTTTGAATATGTTCCAACTCATCTAGAATTCCTTCCATTTCTTCTTCAGAACACTTTAGACTATTTTCAAGAAAACAACTCAATAGCATTTGTTTTTTATTTAGATAAGTAATATATCTAACCCCTTTTTCAGTAAGGTAGACCCCTTGATAAGGTACATATTTGACAAAATTTTCTTTCGATAATTTTTGAAGCATCTCTGTTACAGATGATTTAGTAATCGATAATTTTTTTGCTAAATGTCCTGTTCGAGCTATACCATTTTGGTTTTGATAATGACTAATCAACTTTAAGTATTCTTCTTTTTCTGCTGAAAAAGTCCCCATTGGCTAACCTTCTTTCACCTTTATTCAAGAATTATATTTCTTCTAACTGTCCATTACTAATATTGTCAAATAAAGGAATTACCAAATTTTAATACCAAATAATTCCTTAATACCTGATAAGATAAGTGTTGGTAAAGCGGGAAGAAACAACACCAATAGATAGATATTCATTGTCAATGGTGCTGTTCCCATAACAACGTTGAAAAATGGAATAATTGTAACTAAAAATGAAGAAATACCTGCGAATATTACTGCAGCAACTAAATATTTATTCTCAAAAGGATTTCTACGGAATAATGTTTTGGCACTACGCGCATCAAACACATGCCACAATTGACCATAAACCAACGTTAAAAATGCGACCGTTTGCGCTTGATTACTACTCAAACCTTGATAAGCTGCCCAAAGGAAGGCGAAATACACCAACACCCCCATAAAGATTCCTCGGATTAACACTCTTGACCAAGTATAGTTCGCTAATACTGACTCATTTGGATTTCTAGGCTTTTCTTTCATAATATCCGATTCAGAGACATCATATCCTAATGCAAATGATGGGACAGCATCACTAATCATATTCACCCATAAAACCATTAATGCAGTTAGTGTTGGCGTCGCAGCAGAAACATTTCCAACAGATTGTGTAAAGAAAATCAATCCAATAAGTAAAGCTAACACTTCAGCTACATTCGTTGTAAGTTCGTGACGCATAAAATTCTTGATATTCGCATAAATGGTTCTACCACCTTGAACTGATTGCTCGATAGTTGTAAATTTGTCATCTAACAAAATCAAATCTGCAGAATCTTTTGTCACTTCTGTACCAGCAATCCCCATTGCAATACCAATATCTGCTGCTCTAAGTGCTGGTGCATCATTCACACCATCTCCAGTCATTGCAACAATTTGTCCATGTTTTTGTAATTGCTTTACAATTCGTTGTTTATGTTCAGGAGAAACTCTAGCATAAATATTTGTCGTTTTTACATTACGAAACAACTCATCATCAGTCATTTCTTCAATTTCTATCCCTTTAATTACTGGAGCCGTTACTTGTTCTACAATACCCAAATCTAGTGCAATTGCTTTGGCTGTTTTTTCATGATCCCCTGTAATCATGACTACTTCAACATTTGCTTGTTTCAGTGTTTGTACAGACTCTTTTACTTCTTCACGAGCAGGATCAATGATGCCTGCAACACCTGTGATCACTAAATCTTGTTCCAAGTCTTCTATAGTGCCGTTATCTGCTTCATCTTTTGTTAATTCTCGATACCCCACAGCTAGCGTTCGAAGCGCCTGCTCGGCATATGTTTCGACAGTGCGTGTAAATTGATTTTTAATTTTCACCTCACTATTTATCTGATTATCAATTAGAACTCCTCGACTTTTTTCAATTAAAACATCAGGTGCACCTTTTGTATAAAGTGTATAGATATTATTTTCTTTAACAATGACACTCATCATTTTGCGGCTACTAGTAAATGGCAGTGTGCGAACAATTTCTTTGTTATCCAACATTTCTTCTTTACGAATACCAGCTTTCAATCCAAGAACAGTTAATGCAACCTCAGTAGGATTCCCTAAAGGTTTGTAGCTACCTTGCACTTCTTGAATTTTGGCATCATTACATAAAACTGCACCTGTCAAAAACTCATTTATACTAACTTCTTTCGAGTGTTCTATTGGCTCAATTGTACCAACAGGCTCATATCCTAATCCCGAAACATTATAGTAATAGCCATTACTATAGAATTTAACCACTGTCATTTCATTTTTTGTTAATGTTCCGGTTTTGTCGGAGCAAATATAAGAAGTAGCTCCTAATGTTTCAACACTTGAAAGGGATTTAATTAGCCCATTATTTTTAGCCATTTTAGTAGCGCCAATCGTTAGCACAATTGATAAAACAGCAGGAAGTGCATCTGGAATCGATGCTACTGCAAGTGCAATAGAAGTTGATAAAACTGAGCCAATAGATTCAAAGCTAAGATCGCCTGCTTGAATAATTCCTGTGATAAATGTAAATACAATAACACCGGCTGAAATTAACATTAATGTTTTTGTTAATTTATTAACAGTATTTTGTAATGGCGAAGGTTTAGATGCAACTGACTGAATCAATTGAGCAATATTTCCCAACTCTGTTTCAGAACCTACTGCTACAACCAGACCGATACCTTGTCCATTCGAAACTGTTGAACCAGAGAATCCCATATTTTTCCGATCACCGACTTCAACATTCTCTAAAATAGTCTTGGTATTTTTTTGAATCGCATCTGCTTCACCTGTTAAATGAGATTCAATCACCTGTAATTCATCTGTAGTTATCCAACGAACATCCGCTTCCACAAAATCTCCTACAATAACCTTAACTAAATCACCTACAACAACATCCGTTACATCTACTTTTTGCCAGTCTCCATTTCGTAAAACCATGGCTTGTCTACTATTCATTTCTTTTAAAGAATTTAGGCTTTTCCGTGCACTAATTTCTTGCCAAAATCCCAAACACGCATTGACGATAATTAAAATAATTACTGCTGCTGCTTCGTATAACGATTCTCTCCCATGTTTTAAATCCCCTTGAATTTGAATCGAATAAAACGCACTTAATAATGATAAAACAACTGCACCCATCAATACAATGACAATCGGCTCCTTAAAGTTCTTCAAAAATACTTTCCAATAAGGATCTTCCTTGTCTTCTGGTAATCGATTTTCTCCATATTTTTCTCTCAAACTAGCTACTTTAGTATCTGTAAGACCATTCTCTAAGTCTACTTGGTACTTTTCGATTAATTCCTTTTTTCCTTTTTGATAAAACTTCATGCATCTCCATCCTTTCTTTTTCTCATAAAAACGCAAAAAAGGCATAAGCAATCAAGACTTTCCTCACCCTTGGAAAGTATGTCTTGAAAGCTTACGCCCAACCTGTCTATTTATGGAATTAATAATAATGTACCAAATAGATATTCTTTTGTCTACCTTTAATTTTAAAAATATGAGTTGGATAGGCTACAATAAACTAGACAGAAAAGATAAGGTGTGTAAACTATCAGAAAACACACTGGAAGAATCATTTCATGTCGCAAAGAAGAGAACGCAGAACCTACATGCAAGAATTTAAACAACAAATGGTCGACTCATTAAATTCGGGGGAAACCAAGAGCCGACATCATCAGAGAATATGAACTAACACCATCGTCCTTTGACAGAGGTCGTGCTATTGCACGTTCTAATCTGGTTGGAGGACATGCAGGAGGTTTGGCAGGTATTGAAGGAGTGAATACACATGATAGCCAATCAAAAACGAACGAAAAAGGAATTTCATGAATACAATGACTATCATGATCGTCCATTTGCTTTAAAATGGGGCACAGCTTTTGCAATGGAAGAGTTGATGACCAATATTCATACAAACGAAGAATTTGCTGTAAAGGACAATCAACCTTTTGAACAAATGTCTCAAGAAGAGATTGACTTGTTGTTAGTTGAATCATTCACCTATTCGAAAGAAGTGGAGATTCAGCTAAATAGCAGGGATGGATTTGGTCGTCTTGTAGACAATGTTACGGGTTTCTTTTTAGGTGAAGTGTCTGACGATTATCTTATTATAGATAATCAAAAAATTTTTTGGGAAGATATTCGGCATATTAACATTAAAAATCCAAAAAAATGGTTTGAAGTTGACGTATTTACAAATGATTCTCAAAAGAAAGAAGTCTTAACTACAGAATACGTAGAATATATTGTTGATGATAGCTATCAGCCTTTTTTTGAAGAACTTGATTAAATAGTGTGATAAGTTTTTTTTAACCATTTATACTTACTGAAAATTCTGTTTAATTGGGAAACAAAGATAAATCCAAATAAAAGGTTATATGTACATAGCCTCTTATTTGGATTTATTATTCGGACTGGTATATCCCATGTAAGTATAAATAGATTCTTTTAGAGAAATCTTCACTTCTATCCGTGCTATCTAAGTATGCTGCCATCAATATAAATAATTGACTTACTGCAAAATCAATATCCACTGAATGTTGTAGATGATTTTTATTTTCTTGTAGTAGCTGGATAAACGGAGATTTATAAGATTTTAAAAACAATTGATACAGTTTCATAGAAGTTTCTTTAGATACTGTATGCTGTATATCATGCATCATTACAAATAAATTAAAAGGATGCTTAGCTTTTAAAAATTCAACCATCTCTAATAATTTTATCTCTAAGGCAGAATTTGACGCGTTTGCAATTTTTTTTAAGTTAATCTCTACGTCATTTGATAAACGCAACATAACTTGATAGTAAATATCTTCCTTCTTTTTAAAATGATAGTAAATTGTCGGTTGTGTTACGCCCAAAATTTGTGTGATTTGTCTGGTAGATGTAGCTTGATATCCTTGAGTCATGAATAGCTGTTCGGCTACATCTAAAATTTCTTCATACATAAAATCACCTGAATTCTTAATTTTACATGTTTCTTTTTAATGCATGAATTAACTCAATTTTTCTACGAGTACTAACCACGTGTTTCTTTTCATAAATATTATAGTGGTTTCTTCTAATTTCAGGGAGTAATTCTTTGTAAATCATAAGTGCACTTAAGAGTGCGTGACGTGCGTCATTTGCAATAAAAGGAATCATTTCTAAGGATTCATTATACAGTTTTTCTGCTTTTTTTGCTAGTGCTTCCCAAAGATTAATAAAATTGTCTGATATAATTTGTTTTTCTAAATGTGTTGTTGTAATTTGGTAACGAAGCATATCTTCTTTCGGAAGATAAATTCTACCTAAACGATAATCTTCTCCAATATCTCGCAAAATATTCGTCAACTGCATTGCTTCGCCTAATTTTTTTGCAGGTGTGATAATTTTAGTTGGGGTAGGAGATAGCACAGGTAGAAGCATTAACCCTACACTACCAGCTACATAATAGGCATAATCTAATAGTTCTTGTTGTGTTTTTGGCTGTTGAAAATTCAAATCCATTCGTTGTCCTATTAACATATCATAAAAGGGGCGGATATCCATTGGAAATTCACTAAAAACGGCCTCTAAGGCTAGCCACATTGGATGATTGGGAACTGATCCTGCTTCAAATAATTCTAATTCTTGAAAAAGTTGTTGTAATTTTTGAGCATCTTTCTCTTCGTCTACTATATCATCAGCTACTCGACAGAATGTATAAATTGCATAAATACTTTGAGCTTTCTTTTTTGGTAGTTGAGAAAAAGCTGCATAGAAAGACTTTGAATGTTGTTTGATAGTTTGTTCGCAAATTTTAAATGCTTGTTTGCGATCTTCAAAAATATTTTGCTGATTAATTTTCATCTCTAACTAACTCCTCTACTGCCAGTTTTGCACTTTGCATAACAATGGGAACACCGGCTCCTGGATGGGTACTACTACCACAAAAATAAAGATTGTTAGCATAATTAAACTTGTTATGCGGACGATAGTAATTACTTTGAGCTAATGTTGGTTTTAAACCAAATGTTGCACCATAATAGGCATTGAAATTTTTTTCAAACTCTTTTGGCGTATAATAAGTTTCCATGACAATATGCTCATCAATGTCTTTAAATACCGAACGCTCCTTAATTAATTCAATGATTCGATTACGGAATAATTGTATACTATCTTCTGACCAGTTTTGATATTTAGATAATTCTGGCACTGGTACTAAAACATATAATCCTTCTTGATTTTCTGGAGCTAACGTATCATCCATTAAAGATGGTCGATACAAATAAAATGATGGGTCATCGGGTAAGACGCCATCTTCAAATAAATCATCAATATTTTTTTTGAAATCATCTGCAAAATAGATACTATGCAATGTATTGTCGGGATACTTCTTATCCAACCCTAAGTAAAGCAAAAAGCAGGAGCAAGAATAATCCATATTAGCAATTTTTTTATTCGTATATTTTCCGCGTTGCTTTTCATTTGGAATCAAATGTTGCATAGCGTAAGGAAAATCAGCACCGCAAACGATGGAATCTGCTTCAATAAACTGGCCAGCCACTTTAACTCCTATTGCTGTTTTATTTTCAATAACTATCTCATCAACAGGTTCCCCATAGTGACAAACACCTCCAAGTTTTTTAAATAATTGGTTCATTGAAGTTGCTAAGGTATACATACCACCCTTAATAAAATAAACTCCATAAAATAACTCAATCATAGGAATAATTGTATATAAAGAGGGACCTTGGTAAGGTGAAACACCAATATATAAAGTTTGAAACGCCAAAGTTTTTCTTAAACGCTCGTCTTTAACAAATTTTGAAATAGACGAATAAGCATCACTAAATGTTTTCAAGCGTAAACCTGCATATAACGACTTTGGATTGTAAAAATCCCAAAAATTTCGAAAGGACCTTGTAATAAAATGCTTTTTGGCAATCAAATATCTTTGATAAATACTTGCTAAAAAAGCAAAGTAACCTTTTGCGTCCTCCTCGGATATAGATTCTAATGATTGTGTTAATTCTACTAAATCGTTAGAAAAAGCTAATGGATCTTCATTGCGAAAGAATAATTTTAACATAGGATCTACTTTTTCCATTGGAATGTAGTGATCGGGATTTTCTCCGCAAAATTCAAAAATTTCGCGATAAATTTCAGGCATCATCACAATGGTTGGCCCAACATCAAACGTAAAACCACCTTGTTTGATTTGATTCATTTTCCCACCAGGTTGATGCTCTTTTTCGTATAGATGAACATTGTATCCTAATTTTTGTAAACGAACTGCAGCTGAGAGCCCTGCTACGCCAGCTCCTATAACGATTATTTTTTTCATAGTTTTTCCCTTCTAGTCAATATACCATCTTTCATAATAAACACACGGTCACAAAAATCAGTCATTCTTAAATCATGAGTGACCATGATGGTGGCTTTTTGTTTTTGTTTCGTTTCATTCGCCAGTATTTCTACTACTTCGTATGCTTTTTCTGTATCCAAACTGGCTGTGGGTTCATCTGCTAAGATAATAGACGGATCATGATACAGCGCACGAGCGATGGCCACTCGTTGCCGTTCACCTCCAGATAATTCTTCAGGATATTTATTAACTAATTTTTCAATACCTAAATCTTGAAACAATTGATTTTCTATATGTTTTTTTTTGCGAACCTTGTCCACTAAAACTAATTGATCTTGTACGGTTAAAAAAGGTATCAAGTTTGAAGCTTGTAAAATAAAACCAATTTCTTTAAATCGTATTTTTGCACGTTCTTTTTCTTTTTTATCACTAAAAGATTGATTGTTAATTAATACTCGTCCTTTACTAGGAGATTGTAATCCGCCCGCAATCGTTAGAAAAGTACTTTTTCCAGATCCTGATGGACCAATTATTGCAACAAATTCACCTTTCTCGACAGAAAAATTGGTTTCTTTTAAGGCTTCGATTGTATTTGCCCCATCTTTAAAAATTTTTTTCACTTGCTGAAATTCAATTGCACTCATATTTTTCACTCCTATCCAATAGCCTTTAAAGGATCAATTTTTACTACTGCTCGTACAGAAAAAAATGCACCTAAGATAGCAAAGAGTACCATCAAACTACTAATTGCTGCTAAAAAACTACTATTTGTTTCAAAAGGTACTTGAGCTGGTAGGAGATAAGACGTGCCAGTAGCAGCCAATAATCCTATTCCTACACCTAAAAATGCTAATATAAAGGTCTGTGAAATGACTGATCTAGCAATATAATTACTCGAAATTCCTTGTGCTTTCATCACCCCAAAAATGTCAGTTTTTTGCATCGTTAAAACATAAATAAAAATGCCGATTACAATGGCAGCAATGATAATTAAAAAACCAATCATAAAACCAAATGTTAGCACTTGTGCGTTATAACCAGGCAAATTATTGATAAATGTAGCAATAGATATTTTCTCTAAGTTATCAGGCAGATTACTGACTTTACCTTTCGTTACAATTGCGTTAATTGATACATCTTCGGGCTGATTTACGCTTTCAAAACGAATTTCTTGGTATGTCTCCATAGAAATATAGAAGACTGGTGCAACATTGAATTTAGCATTTTCTATAAACCCAACTATTGTTATTTCTGTATTACTTCCAGATACCTTTAATTGATCGCCAATTTGTAAACCATATTGATTTCTTAGACTATCATCAACGACTGATTCATTTTTTGTTTCAAACATTCTTCCTGTTTCAATTTTAGGAACTAAAAATTGATCAGGTGAAATGCCAAAAAAGATAGCGTTAATTGTCTCTTTTGTTCCTTTTTTTGAAACAACAGCAGGGAGTTGCGCAAGAATCGCTTTTTCTTCTGCGTTGACTTCCTCATAAGTTTTAATAGGAAACATTGACATATTTAAATTATCGTTAGCGTCTTCGGCAATTAAAATATTATCTGCTTTCCACTGATCTACTGCGTTTCGATTATCTTGTGCTAATCCGTATGCTAAGCCAGTCAAAAAAAAGACAAGATAGGCGATTAGAAACATGACACCTATCACTAAAAAATAACGTAACTTAGAATGTTTAATTTCTCTTATAGCTAAAAACATAAAATTCTCCTTTTTACTTATCAGTTGATAAGTAAATTCTAGCACAAATATAATTAGATATTAAATTATCTGCTTTTTATTATAAAATTTGCGATTTGTTATTTTATATTTTTATTCGTAAAAACAAAAAAAGACGCTCTGAAATGAACGTCTTTCTCCCATATATATAATTCAATTTTTTGTATTCCCACTTACTAGGTCGACCATACAGAAACTCTGTAGTGGTCTTTAAGCACTTTATTTCTTATTTTTCCACCTTCAGAAGTGAAATTAATATACTTGTAAAACAGCTTGAAATAAAGGATTTCTAAAAGTTTTTCTTTTGTAGCAACGTAATAGTCTCGACGTGTGTTGAGAAACCCACGTATCTGTCGAAAATTAGAAGGCTGAATATTTTTATGAGACATTCCCTTTGAGGAAACATATCCAAGATTGAACCTTGTATGTATTCATTACATAATACCTTTGATCAAGTGCTTAAGTGATGACAAGCATGGGAGCGAATGGATGTTAAAAGCCAAAAATAGCATTACAAAGAAGGATATCAAAATTCTTTGGCGTATGTATGGTCGAACAATTGAGTTCCTTGGCGTGCGTGCTGAACGGCGCTTCAGTATCAACTTCACTTTGATTTTCTTGGCAATATTTAAAGGCCGCCCTTTTGTAATTTTAGGCATTTTATGCCCAAACTTATCTTACAAAAGTTTGGCCGTAACTAGATCTATACGGATATTCACAGACTTTTACAAAACTAAATCTCAATTGCGTTTCATAGAAGCTGTAAGTAGTATATAATCATTTCGTAAAAAATAACACAGAAAACATTGTTTGCGCACGTACCTTCGTCCTAATTTACTCTACTCTAAATGGCGAAATGGAACTAAGTATTAAAGTACATTATCAACAAAAGTATAAAGATAATCATTCAACGACTTCTACTATACAGACTTAACTGATTCGCCACTTTAAATTTTTTTTACTTGGGATTTTAGTACTTCATATCCTAATTTATCAATAGAATTTTCGATATCTTTTATCGATACTTTTTCATCGTCAAATTCTGCTCTTACCTTGCTTGAATTAAATAGTACCTTTACGCTCTCTTTATTTACCCCTTCTAAGGATTTCACACCGTTTTCTATTTTTTGCATACAAGATGGACAAGTTAATGTTTCTAATTGAATCGTTGCTTTTTGCATATTTCATTTCTCCTTTGATATATTTATCTATTTTAAATTGATTTAGATTAAAAATTTTACGAAAATTTTATTTTCATAATTTATAGCGAAGAAGTCTCATAGCATTTAGAATTACTACTAATATACTCGCTTCGTGTACTAACATACCGATTGACATATTCATCCATTCACTAAAGAATACGCTGGCAAGCAGGACTAATACAACTCCTACTGCAATAATTATATTTTGAAGCATATTATTAGCTGTTGCTTTTGTTAAACCTAGTGCATGTGGCAAGCGGCTGAAATCAGAGTTCATTAAAACAACATCTGAAGTTTCAATGGCTACATCTGTTCCACTTCCCATAGCAATTCCTATTTGTGCTAGAGCTAGTGAAGGACTATCATTTACTCCGTCCCCAACAAATGCAACAATTTGACCTCTTTCTTGCAGTGCTTTAATATATGCTGATTTATCTTCCGGCAACATGTGCCCGTGGGCTTCGGTGAGTCCAAGTTCACGCGCCACCAAATCCACGGTTCCTTGATTATCACCTGAAAGAACGACTAGATTTTTAACACCAAGTTTTTTCAGCTGTTGAAGATTTTCTTTGACACCAGGACGAATTTGATCACGAATTCCTATCAATGCCTTTAATTCACCATCAACGGATGTTAGAACCAGTGAATTTCCATTCTCCTCGAATCTGGCAATATCTCCTCGAACTTTTTCACTTAAAAGAACATTTTCTTGTTCCATCAATGCGACATTCCCGACCGCAACTCTATGACCTTCTACATGAGCTACAATTCCTCCGCCTTTGACAACCACCGTTTTTTCAACGGTATATGATTTTGTATCTCCAATATATTCCACAACCGCTTTTGCTAATGGATGATCGGATTCCTTTTCAACACTTGACAGATAAGCTAATACTTCGTCTACATTATCTGCATAAATTTCTTTATCCGCTACTTTAGGATTTCCTATTGTTAATGTTCCAGTTTTGTCAAATACCATGGTGTCTAGTCTGCTAAAATCACTAATTACCTCGCTACCTTTTAGAAGAACACTATGACGTGCTCCATTACCAATACCTGCAACATTTGAAACAGGGACACCGATTACCAATGCTCCTGGGCATCCTAAAACTAATATCGTGATTGCAAGTTCAATATCCCTTGAAATGAGCCCTACAATAAAAGAGAGACCTAAAACAGTAGGGGTATAATATTTAGAGAATCTATCAATAAAGCGTTCTGCCTCTGATTTTGAATCCTGTGCTTCTTCCACTAACTCAATGATTTTACCAAAAGTAGTGTCTTCACCTACACGGTCAGCTGTGATTTGCAGTGTGCCATTTTCTAAAATTGTTCCAGCATATACTCCTGAATCTTTCTTTTTGCTTACTGGAACTGCTTCACCTGTAATACTTGCTTCATTAATATGCCCTTCTCCTGTCAACACTGTACCATCAACTGGAATTTTTGCGCCCGTTTTAACAAGTAAAATATCACCGACATCAACCTCTTCTATTTCGACTTCTTCAAACTCACCATTTTTCAGTTGCTTTAGAGCAACTTCTGGCGCCATTTCAGTTAATTCTTTTATTGCAGAACGTGTTTTATTAAGTGTCCTTTGTTCTAAATAAGCTCCAAATAGAAATAAGAACGTAACGATTGCCGATTCTTCATAGTTCTTGATTATAAAAGCTCCGATAACTGCAATAGTAACTAAAACATCGATACTGACAACTTTGACCTTCAATGCTTGATACGCTTGGATAGCAATCGGTATAACTCCTAAAACGGAGGCAATTATTAGTGACCATATAGCTATAGGTTCGTTTTGAAATCCTAATTTACTAACATATGCAATTATTATTAAAATTGCACTTACTATTGTAATATGATTCTTTCTTCCTAAAATTAATTTTTGCATATACATACTCCTTCCTATTATGATTTTTATTAATTGTATCACTTGTTTCTTTTATGATTCATATGCTTTATCTAATTCTGCCAACAGGTTATATACAGCTTCATAGCTTTCACAAACATCATCTGGAACTGTATAATTGTCTGTAATTTTACGTAACTTTGCAAATTCATCTACTAAATCAGGTTTTCCACTTCCTGTATCTTTTAATTTTTTTGCAAGCTTATCATATACTTCACGAACTTGGTGAAATTCTGGATGATTGCCGCCATGAACTCTTGCTACAATTGGTACATACTGTGCCAATGTTTCTAAATCTGTTTCCTTGACTTGATTAAAATCTAATTTTTTCGACATGCTTTTTCCTTCTTTCTTTTTCTTTGGGTTGATTACATTATATAAGGGATTAAAAGATATTAACTTGATCTACATCAAGTTTGTTCTTTTTACGCAGAAAAATAGAACAGTTAGTATTTTTAACTTAATACCAACTGTTCTATTTTTTATTTTAAGATTATCTGCTATATCAGCAACAAACCATCTAAATCTAAAATCTCAATCTTTCTGTTTCTTTTTTGCTTTATATAACCTGCATCTTCAAAATCAACCAACGTTCTACTGATCGTTTCTGGCGTCGTTCCTAAATAAGAGGCTAAATCCTTTTTACTCATCGGTAATTCAATTTCTATTGGACTAACTCCGCCATCTGTACACTCTCCAAGAAACAACGCTAATCTAGCCGCCACTTTTTCGGTGACAAATCTGGTTGTTTGTTTTTCTGATATTTCCAGTCGGTTAGAAAACTCAGCTAAGATCTTCAAAGATATCGTAGGGTACTTTAATAAAAATTCTTGTAAGTCATTTTTGCTAATCACACATACATTGGTATCAATCATTGCTTCTGCATACGCTTCATGGATTGATTCACGAAACAGAGCTAATTCTCCTGTAAAATCTCCTGGATTTAAAATTCTCAATAATTGCTCTTTTCCAGACTCAGATAAACGGTAGATTCTAATTTTACCCTTACTTACAACATATAAGACATTAGATGTATCTCCTTCTCGATAAAGCACTTCACCTTTTTTATATGAAATGGACTTCATGACTTTCATTATTTCTTCCATCTGCTCTGCTTCAAGATGATTAAAGATTGGTACAACACAGATACATGAATTCTTTGAATTTGGCTCATGTCTGTGATGATGAATGTGTGAGGAAGTATTATGAGAACATTTCCTGATATCTTGTTTGCAATCCTTCTTCGACATTCAGATACTCCTTTCATAACATATTTTGGGACTTGTTTATTTATTTCCAAGTATATAATCAAAACAAGTCGTAGAATAATCAAGTGTAAGAAACTTACCGTTCTTCTTTAATAAACTTTCTATTAAATTTGCTATCTCTGCAAGTTTTTCATCTGTACTCATATTATTGAATGATGCTTGTCGGTTTGATATCTCAATAAACTTTTGATTGATTGAATCATCTATATCAACAGTTTACTAATATCATGTTTATGATAATCTGATTTAATAAAACCTTTATTTCTGATACTTCTATCTAACAAATATCTTATTGCAAATAAAAGATTTGTTTTTCCCGAATCGTTCATCCCGAATATCACATTTTTATTTGATAAGTCAATTTCAATAGAACTAAAATTACGAAAGTTTTCAATTACTAACTTTTTAAATTCCATAGTTACTCTCCAGCAAATTCTTATTATTCAGTTTAACTAACCGTTCCCGACCTAACTTCAACATCTCCTCCTCGACCTTACTCCATTCTCCGAAGAGGCAGTCTTGAAGAACTTCTGCTGCGGAATCTTTATCAGTTTCAGAATCATAGATACAAGCCCTATCTCTTTGGTAAATTTGAATTTGTTCAAAGAGTTTCTCACTTTCTAACTCCCTCAAGTTATCAACCAAGTTCTCAACAATCCCATCGTGGTGTTCTTTTGGTGTTGCTCTGGCCTGATTGGGATCGATGGCATAAAGTTCTTCGTAACGAATCAAGGTGCTGAGATAAGAAAGCTCTGATTTGGTACCAATTACAGCTAAAGAAACTTGGTAACCTTTAGAAGCTAATAATTGAGCAGTCTGACGAGGAACTTGAGTGGTACGCAAAGTCCCTTCAATCAGCAAATGATAGCCTTGCGTGCTGAGTTCATCAACCAACTGTTCTACCATTTTTCCTGCAAATCCCTTGGTATAGTCCACGCTGTCCTTGCCATACTTTTCTTGCAGGGCTAAGTAATTGGGATGCTGAGAACGGTAGCTGTCACCATCGATGATAATGATATTACCTTGAAATTCCTTCTGCTTGATACGATGTATCGTTGTCTTACCTGCCCCGCTTTGTCCACCAAGCAAGATAGCTTTCGGTTGACCTGGAATCGTCTTTCCTCGGGTTAAGGCCCGAATGGTTCGCTGCAAGGCCTTCTGAAACTCTTCCTCACTAAATTCTTCCAATCTCATTAAGCCACCACCCGATGATGCACCATGTCTAACATTCGCTCTATACCGTCTAAATAGCCATTGTAACGCTCAATTTCATCGAAGGTGTCAACTAAATAAATTTTCGTATTGATTAATTCAGCCAAATCATCACTCATGAGAATCCAAGGGTTGGCTTCATCATCAAAAGCAATATCCTGACTATCTTGATATCGATAGAGCTGCGATAAAATGGCTGCTCCACGTTCTTTTATCACTTCTACTTTTAAAGTCAATTGATAATCTTCAACAGGTGTTAACATCTTGTCCTCCCCTACAATATCGATATAAGAGACATTAAATTTCTGACAAATACGGTCGATAAGCTCTGTTGAAACCGTACTGGTCCCATTTTCATAACGACTCAGGCTATTGCGTGAAATCCCGACCATTTTCGCAAATTCTGGTTGTGTTAAATCGTGTGTATGGCGTAGTGATTTGATATTGTCTCCAATCATAGATAAAGACCTCCTCATATTTAATTTCATTATACCATAAAAAACGGATAACGCACCAAATATGGTGCGTTATCCGTTTTTAGGTTTCTTCGATTGCTTAAACTGCTCTATTCGCTTCTCAAACTGCTCAGTATTCAGTTTATTTTTCACTTCCTGGATTGACTTATCAAGACTTTGTTCCTCATCGGTTATAACGCTTTGAGATATTTCAACTCTCCTATCAGGCTTGAAATCTGGATCAAAAAACACATCTAGGAGTTTCTCTACTTTAGTTAGTTCAATATCTGACATGTATGCTTGTTTGCATCAATCACTTGTCTTTTCGTCCGAATATCAGCGCTGCTTGCTTTAAAATATCATTCTCCATCTCAAGTTGTTGGTTTCGTTTGCGTAAGGCTATAAGCTCTTTTTTCGTTGGGGTCAGATTATCGGCTTCTTTGAATGAACCTGTCTTTTTTGCCTGACGGACCCATTTGTCAAAAGACGATGGTGTTAGTTCATATTCTCTGATGATGTCGGCCCTTGGTTTTCCAGAGTTTAGTAAATCGACCATTTGTTGTTTAAATTCTTGCGTATATGTTCTGCGTTCTCTTCTTTGCGACATAACATGATTCCTCCAGTGTGTTTTCTTATAGTTTACACACCTTATCTTTTCTGTCTAGTTTATTGTAGCCTATCCAATATATTCTTCACGAATCTGAGACAGAGTTTTTCCAGTTTCTTTATGTACAGCAAAAACATAAGTCTGAACACTAGACCATCCATAAATCTCTTTCAACCATGCTTGCATAGACTTTTCTTCTCCGTTGACCATTACATTGCCATTGGAAAGAAGCCGCCCCTCATCTTCCCTCCCTTTAGCAACTATAATGTCTCCTTCTTTAACAACACCCCATTCAAGCATTAAATCTATTTTCGGTAGAGACCTACGTATAATTTTCTTTTCTCCAGATGCTGTTGCAATGAGCGATTTATCCATAAGATTCACATAATAATCATCATAATTAGTAACTGGGAGTAGCTTTTCTACATAGAAAAATAAATCTTCATTCAGCTTATACGGTGTTAGTCTATAACAACTCATATCAACATTGTTACTATTTAGCCAAGCAACTGCAGACAACGTTTGTTCATCAAAATCAGATGCCACCAGAATAATTCTTTGCTTTTCATTGAAATTTTTCTGTGCATCATTGACCTGAAGGAATTCATTCAACTTACGAATACCAAGTTCAAATGAAGTTAACTCTCCAAGTTCAAACTCACTTCTATATTTTTCAATGTATGGAGCATAAACTTTTTTTACTAAATCGTCGGTCTTTTCAATTGTTGCATAGCTCGCAGCATATCTTATTGCCTGAAACTCAAAAGCTTCTCTGCGATGCTCAATATCCTTGCGATCTCTCTTAATTTCAATAAGCACAATATTTCCGCTGTTATCTACCGCAGTCAAATCACTTCTTCCGTTCTTTTCATTTCTAACTTGCCTGCCAACAATAAGCATAGATTCCTCTTCATCACAGATCATATCAATGCTGTTTCTTAAAATTTCTTCTATGTCATTTTCTGTCATATTTAGTTCTGAAAAAGTGACCGGTTCTATTCTAGCGGCTTGCTTACCTTTAATACTGTACATGATCTCCCCCTCCTTAAAGTTCTATTTCATTCAGTAAATCCCTTAGTTTCTTAAGTTCGTCTGCACTTAAGGTTACACCCTTGCCCATCTTCTCATGTTCAGGTGCCCAATCTCTGATGTCATATTTAGGTTCCCTGTCATTCCAGCTGATTAAATTCAGTTCCTTTGACCAGCCCTTATTGTTTTCTGAAAGAGTGCCCACAGTTTCTTTAATTTCGTATTTTATTTCTGCCATATAATTCCCTCCGTTAATTATAGTTCTGTGTACTTCTTCGAATTTCCAAAGCTCTTTTCAACTGGATACTTCTGGTTGTTTTTTCCCAATTTATTTATGACCGCTTCATCCAAATTTATATTCATACTTCTGCACAGACTAATAAGATAAGTATAAATATCAGCTATTTCATCTGCAACAGCTTGTGTATCATTCGTATCAATCATATCATCTATCTCTTTATCAGTTTTCCATTGGAAGCACTCAAGGAGTTCACCTACTTCTGCACCTATTGCAATTGATAAATTTTTTGGAGTATGAAATTGCTCCCAATTTCTCTCTTTAATAAATTCAATAATTTGATCTTCAACTCTTTTATTCATAGAACCTCCATTAGATGGCACAATTTTTAATAATACGTTTTTTACTCCACATTTAGCAATCCATTAACAATATAATTTTGAGGTCTAAGACATAATTTGTTACTTAAATGACCTTTAATGTAATAAAACTTCCCTTGATTTTTTTCTTTATTAAATTCATAAACTCTGTAGAGATAGTAATTTGAATCTTGTAGCCCAGAAAATTCTAGTTCACTATCTGTAATATTAAAAGGAGTGTCACTATCACCTGTTGTAGTTTTAACTTCAATATGTTTCTCTCGGCCATCTAGCTCATATGATAAAATATCGTAACCTGCTCCATCACCTTCATCTTCAGAAATATGTTTTACTTTTTGTGCTAGATCTGCTCTACCATTCTTATTTAATAAATCAAATTCATAATTTAAAACCATTAATTCACCAGCATAACCAAGTTTCTTTTGATTTTTTGCCTTCTTTAAAAAATCGGTTTTTTTAGCAACAAATTCTCTTGGTTTTTGGTCTTTTGCAACAAAAGATGTTGGACACTCTTCTCTTTCAAGCAATGACTTAGTATAGTTTTCAATACTGCTTTCAATACCATCTAAATCATCTGCATCTTCTACTTTTTCAAATAGTCCCAGATCGGAGTTTACTATCAAATAGTCGTTTGTTTTTTCGATTGAGGATTCTCTTAATCTACCTTTTAATTCTCTATATACACCCAGTAATTTCTGCAAGTCCTGAATCAATTCTTTATCACTTAGTATATCATTAATATCATAAAATTTTCCGCAAATATGGCCCAATTCGTATCCTTCTGCCAAATTATTGTTTTTAATTCTAAGATCAATCGAATCATAGGAAAAATCAGTTAATGTCGATGATAATATATTTTTCCATGCACTTGATACCTGCTCAATCTTTTTTCGTCCCTCTTTAATTCCATATTTTTCTTTGAAATACGTCCAGCCCTGATTAAGTGAAATATATACGCCACTCATATCGGCACAAAATAGATACACAATGTCATAACCTTTGGTTGCAGTCATTGTAATGTCTTTATCAAAAATAGCAATCCACGGAATATCCGCCCAATTGCCTTTTCCAGGAGATCCTTCAACTTTGTATTTTAAAGTATCAATAGACGCTTCCTTTTCAATAATTTGACCAGAATTGACTCTTAGGTAATTTGCTAATTGATGCGCCTTAAATGATTCTTTTTTTGCACTATTGTACTCATCTAATATTTTTAATAATAGTTCTCTCAAAACCCATTCCTCCTAACCTTAGTTTAAAGGTTTATCACTACCTATAATGTTCAATCCTTTCATCAATCCGTTGTGAATTTCCCAGGCTCTTCTGCAACTCTGTCGGACCAGATAACTTCTTCATAAACATTTCCAGCCATTTTCTCTGCTTGCCTCATGACAATATTCATCGCTTTTAATGCTTGATCTGGTGGATAGTCATACTTGCTAAGAAGCCTCTTAATTACACGTCTCATGCTCGCTCTTGCACTTTTTCGAACACTCCAATCAATGGTGATATTATTTCTTATAGCCAAAGTTAATTCATGAGCGATTTTCCTAAGCGTTTCATCTTCCATGAGTTCTTTAACGATATCATCCGCTGTCAGTGCATCATAAAAAGCAATTTCATCGTCGCTTAGACCCAGTTCTGCCTCTTCCTCACGCATTTTTTTAATGTCATGGGCCATTCGTATAAGCTCTTCAATGACTTCAGCATTTGTAAGTGCTTGATTTCGATACTTGTTTAGAGCCTTCGTCAGCCTTTCAGAGAATTTTTCGGACTTCACAAGATTTCTCTTTTCCATGGTTTTGATGTTACCTTCTAATAGTTTCTTCAGCATTTCCACTGCTAAGTTTTTCTGTTTCATTTCCTGAACTTCTTTTAAGAACTCTTCAGAAAGGATTGAAATCTCAGGCCTCTTGATTCCCATAGCATCAAATACATCAATAACATCTTCTGAGATGATGGAGCGTTCCAGCATTTGATGAAGTCTTGCTTCCACTTCTCTTTTTGATAGGGGTGTATTTTCTTTTTCCTTTAGTTTTACAAGGCTGGCTTTAACTGCTTTAAAATAGCTGATTTCAAGAGCCTTTTCTTTCCCTTTATCAGTTGCAGCACATAGTGCATGAGCCTTTCCTAATTCAAGAGCTGTCTTTTTAAATTCCTTTTGGTCTTCTTCTTTCTTCCCAAGTATAAAGTCCATACCACCCACAATAGTTCTCATTCTTTCCACTTGAGAGTTGCCCATATATTTTGAGTAATCATAGCCATGCATCATGTCTCTTAATATTTCCAGTTTTTCAAGCATAACAGCAACCGCAACATCGGTATCAATACCGGTATTTTGACGATCCGTATTGGTGTATTGTTTTAAGGCGCTCTTTAAACTTTCTAAAATCCCGATATAGTCAACCACTACACCGCCTGATTTCTCTTTAAAGACGCGATTAACCCTTGCAATTGCTTGCATCAGGTTATGCCCCTTCATTGGCTTGTCAATATACATGGTATGCATAGATGGCACATCAAATCCAGTGAGCCACATGTCACGAACTATCACTATTTTAAGTTCGTCACTATTGTCCTTCATACGTTTGGCCAATAAATCCCTACGCTGTTTACCTCCTAGATGCTTCTGTAGCTTTTCATTATCTGCAGCACTACCAGTCATAACAACTTTTATTTTCCCTTTATCAATATCATCATGATGCCAATCAGGTCTCAGTGCTGTTATCGCCTCATAAAGCTCAACACAGATTCTTCGACTCATACAAACAACCATGGCTTTACCATCGATGCTCTTTGCTTTTTCTTCGTAATGATTGACGATATCTTCAGCAAGCTTTTTGACTCTGTTTGGAGAACCCACAATGGATTCCATTCTGGACCATTTGGCTCTGTTTTTATCCTTCTCAAATTCTTCCTGACCTTCTGTGATCTCTTCAAACTCATCATCAATTTTTGTCAGCTCTTCTTCATCTGTTTCCAGTTTAATAATGCGGTTTTCATAATAAATCCGAACCGTTGCTTCATCTTCTACCGCCTGGGTCATGTCATATGTATCGATGGTATGACCAAATATGGCTACAGTAGATCGATCTTCAAGATCAATCGGTGTCCCTGTAAAGCCGATAAAAGACGCATTAGGTAGTGCATCTCTTAAGTATTTAGCATAACCATAATTCACTTCACCGGTTTTAGAATCCACTTTGGCCTCTAATCCGTATTGGCTTCTGTGGGCTTCATCTGCGATGATGATGACATTCTTACGATCAGTGAGTACTAGCATCTCGCCATCTTCTGGTTTGAACTTTTGAATGGTGGTGAAGATAATCCCACCAGACTCTCTATCATTTAAAAGGTCATAAAGCCCATTAACCTCAGTGCTATTACCACCCACATAATTCGTTCTCTGGCTATCTGAAAGTTTTCTTACTGTTGCTTGTTTTGGAGTCTGACGCAGGATATCTTTTGATTTAGAGAAGGTTGTGAAAAGCTGATCGTCCAGGTCATTTCTATCAGTTATAACCACGATGGTTGGATTATTCAGTTCTCTCACAAGTCCACCGGTATAAAACACCATAGAAAAGCTCTTTCCCGAACCTTGTGTATGCCAAACAACACCGATCTTACGATCGCCGTCTTCCTTTGTCGCTTCTTTTGTTTTTTCAATCGCTTTCTTAACAGCAAAGTACTGATGATAGGCTGCTAGAATTTTAATGATGGATTTTTTATCCCCTATTCTCTTGCCTTCAAAATCCTTCTCCGCTTCTTTCGACTCCTGGAAAAGAATGAAGTTTTGAATAATATCTAATAATCTTTCTCTTTGGAACATGCCACCCAACAGCACTTCATACTGAGGCTCAGATAAAGGTGCAATATTCTCGCCATCAACGGTTCTCCAGTTCATGAACCACTCTTCATTGGAAGTAATAGTTCCAGCTTTTGCATTGATTCCATCTGAGATTACACAAAAAGCATTGTAATTAAATAGCGAAGGAATATCTCTCTTGTAAGTCTGAATCTGATTATAGGCACCCTCAATCCCTACATTTTCATCACTCGCAGACTTTAACTCAATGACCACAAGTGGCAGTCCATTCACAAAGACGATAAGGTCCGGTCTTCTTTCTTCATTTTCTATAATAGTAAATTGATTAACGACCACGAATTCATTATTGCTCATATTTTCAAAGTCTATAATATAGGCTCTTTTGGTGCGAATGTGGCCACCTTCATTAAAGGATACTTCTATCCCTTCTGTCATTAACTGATGAAAATATCGATTGTTTTCTTCCAGCATTGGGCTGTTGAATGTGATCAGTTGACGATAAGCATCATCAAGTGCTTCCCTTGGAATATCACGATTGATCTTAAAGAGTGCATCTTTAACTCTATGTGAAAGGATCACCTCACGATAATCTTTTCGCTCCTCATAATCCCCACCTAAAGAGATGTCTGGACCGAAGGCATAATCGTAGCCAAGACTTTCTAATATTTCAATAGCTGCTTCTTCAAGCATCGCCTCTGTAAAAATACCATTTACACTACTCATCACTACCACCTCCCAGACAATCTTTCATTTCAATTTGCATTTCCAATGCAGTTATTTGATTTATTTCTATTGTTTTATTAATCACCCCGCACCTCCACTTCTCCATTCATCTAACTAATCTTTAATGCGTACTATTTGAACAGCTTTTTTAGTGTCTTGAATATATCAAAGGATGTCCGATTGTATACTTTGTTGTAAACTGCTTTCTTAGGATTCCTCAGAAATCTATATCCCCTAGGCATCTTTATTCCTGCTCGGTGCACAACCTGTCTTTTGATGCTGGTTCTTGCAGAGATTCTTCTCTTTAAACTAGGTTTTCTAAAGCCAAACTTCATGATACGTCACCTTCCTCATTAAGTGGAACCCTGATTTCTCCGGACATAAGTTTGGGGAGGAGAGAGTCCCTTATTTTTATCAAGCTTTCTGTTTCTTCCTGCTTATTATTAATAAGTTCATACATATCGATAAACTTCTTTTCAAAATTTTTAAATATCTCTCTATTCGTTGGAAAAACTAGCTTTAGTTTCTTCACTTCGTCAAGAGTTACATATTCTTGTACAGAAGCTTTTTTTATCCCATGATACTGAGATTGAAAAAAATCTGACTTCAAAGTAAAATAAAAAAATTGAAATGATACATCTTTAGTTTTAAAGTTTATAAAATTGTAGTGTACTGCAATTGGTAAATCTCGTTTGCGAATCACAGCAACTAGACCGAGTGTTCCAATTCTTGATATAAGAACATCATTTTCTTCTGGCACCCAGCTCTTATGAACATTTTCAAAATCTTCTTTTGAAATATATTTCACATCTGTAACATCAATATGCCCCTTATTGATATTCCTTACATTCAAGAATGGAATTCCAAGATCAATTCTTTTAGGTTGATAGTTCGTACCTGGTTTTATATGTCTACACAACGAATCTATTTGCACTACTTCCCACCCCTTAGGAATCATCCCAAGCTCACTTTCAACCATCTCGCCGCCACTAGACTTATATGGTTCTCCGTCTTCATTGGGAAATTCGAAATCTACGAACCATTGCTTGAAAATTGTCTGTGCCATATTCTCAAGGGTTCTGTTTATTTGGTTGTTGACTTCGATTTTATCGTCCAGAGTTGAGAGGATATGGGCGATGGCTTTTTGTTCTTCTAATGGCGGCAAAACCATTCTTATACTATTTAGATTTGCTTTATTTAATTTTGGTTGTGCCGAACCAGTGATATACCCTGATAAATCCGATTTGTTCAAGAAATACTTAATATATCTGATATCTGAATTCTCATTTGATCTAAGTATATGAGCATGATTATTCACCCAAAATTGTTCTTGGTTTTTAGTCAATCGTGCAATATCTTCGTTTCTTGTCTCCAAGTTTGCTCCGTCTTCAGCAACTAATAAATACTGCCCTTCAAAAATAAACTTATCAATAAAATCTATTACTCCTTGGGCTCCATAATATGGATACTTACCTTGCCTTAATTCTCTTTCTTTACTTGATAGTGGTACCCGTTTTGAATTGTAATTTATGGTTACATCTTCTAGTTTATACTCTCTCCATTCACTAAAACTCATAGCCAATACCTCCAAGATTCTTTCTGATCTCATCTTCTAACTTTCGGGATTTAGCAAAGAGTTCTGCCAACTCAGCTGTCATATTTTCCATTTTTTCATCAAATGGGATGCCGTCATCTTCCACATCTTCAATTCCAACATATCTTCCTGGGGTTAACACATATTCATGCTCTCTGATGTCTTCGATACTAGCGGACTTACAGAAACCCTTGATATCTTCATACTCCCCATCGATATTTCGCCATTCATGATAGGTTTCAGAAATCTTACTAATATCTTCCTCTGTTAGCTCTCTGTGTCTTCTATCTATCATTTCTCCCAATTGTCGTGCATCAA
The DNA here is from genome assembly GCF_029023825.1 of Enterococcus saccharolyticus subsp. saccharolyticus. Classification (NCBI taxonomy): domain Bacteria; kingdom Bacillati; phylum Bacillota; class Bacilli; order Lactobacillales; family Enterococcaceae; genus Enterococcus; species Enterococcus saccharolyticus. The sequence goes on from NZ_CP118957.1 coordinate 1,416,001, forward strand.
TAAAGAGGACTTCGTGTTCTCTTGATCTGTACTTCGGATTATCCTTCTTGTTTCTGTTAAGTATCCATAGCGATACGGGAATACCTGTAGAATAGAACAGTTTATCGGGAAGAGCTACTATAGCATCGACCATATCCCCTTCCAATAAATTCTTCCGAATTTCACCTTCGTTTGAAGTGTTCGTGCTTAGTGATCCATTAGCAAGAACAATTCCTGCGCTACCATTAGGTGCAAGATGATAAACCATATGCTGAAGCCATGCATAGTTGGCATTTCCTGCAGGTGGAATACCAAATTTCCATCTCACATCATCTGTAAGTTGATTGCCACCCCAATCACTAATATTAAATGGCGGATTAGCAAGGATGAAGTCTGCTTTTAATGTTTTATGGAGATCGTGATGGAAAGTATCATCATGGTGTGGTCCTAGATTTGCATCAAGTCCTCTGATAGCTAGGTTCATCTTGCAAAGCTTCCATGTGGTTGAATTCATTTCCTGACCATAGATGGATAGGTTTTCAACCCTCCCTTGATGATCTTCCACAAACTTTTCACTTTGCACAAACATACCACCCGAACCACAGCAAGGGTCATAAACTCTGCCTTGGTATGGCTCAATCATGTCAACCAAGGTCTTAACAACGCTAGTAGGGGTGTAGAATTCTCCACCGCCTTTTCCTTCAACACTGGCAAACTGTCCAAGGAAGTACTCATACACTCTACCCAGTAAGTCCTTTTCTCCATTTTGATGAAGCTTTATCGTTGAAATTAAGTCAATCAGTTCTCCCAGTCTTCTCTTATCAATTTCGGGTCTTGCATAACGCTTATCCAGTACACCCTTTAGGGATGTATTCTCTTTTTCAATAAGAATCATGGCATCATCAATAAACTGACCGATTTTGGGATCTTTTGCATTATCCTTGATAAAAGACCATCTCGCTTCTTTAGGAACCCAGAAGATGTTCTCTGCTTCGTATTCATCTCGGTCTTCTTCAAAGCCTGCACCTTCTTCAATAAGTGCGTCAAATTTTGTTTCGAATTTATCGGATATGTACTTCAAGAAGATAAGCCCCAGTACCACGTGTTTATATTCACTGGCATCCATACTGCCTCTTAATTTATCAGCCGCTTTCCAAAGCGTTTCTTCAAATCCAATGTTTCCTGTGTTCTCAGTCATTAATATTCCCTCCAAATGTTTAATAGTTATGATCATCAAAGACTTCAAATATTTCACCTTCAAAGCCTTCTTGTTCTGGTTCGCTACTTACCCAATCAGGTAAGACTTCGTAATAGTGTGCCAACGCTTCAATCGTTTTGTGTAAAACAGATTCATGCTGGACTTTTTCAAGTAGTTCTACGATGAGTTTATAGGTCTCTAAGTATGGATTATTATCTACTATATCCATTGCGGCCTTAAATCTTGATACCAATTTCGCTTTTTCAATATCTCGTTCGATGGCATTCATTTCTTCTTTATCGTAAATGGGAACTTCAACGAGATCATTCATCTCACCCAAAGAAAACTGCTGCTCTTGCCTTTTGATTACAGGCTTAAGCTCTCTTTTCAGCTTTTCCTTCTGAATCTCCAACTGATCAATTTCTGTAAGCTCACGTCCAAAATAGGACTGATCAATTCCAAAAAGTTCTTCTAAAATCGGTAGATATTTTTTTGGAATGTTCTGTCGCCCTTTCACCCACATGTTTATATTTTGTTTTTTAATACCAAGTTTTTCTGCAAGTTCTATATGCTGAAGATTAAAGAGGTTTAAAATGTACTCTAATCCAATCAAGTGCTCACCTCCTGGTGCAGGGCAATGTTCCAACTTAATATTTATTATAATTCATTTTATTGACTGGGTCAATAACTAATGTAAATGTTTTCTATTCTTTTGACACTAATTCTATCCACTCATTACATTTTTGACATCTATTTTGTCAACTCACAAGCCCTAAAGTAAATCTAACCAATCAACCCTACACTTTGCTAGTTTTAGATAAGTTCCCACATAATAAAAAACCGTGATTCTCCTCCAGCTTAAAGCCAGATTTCAAATCACGGAAAGTGCTTATTTACACACGTTTCTGTACTTTTACTTTTCTATCCTTGACATCAATACTACCGTCTCAACATGCGTCGTTTGAGGGAATAAATCTACTGGTTGTACGGTATCAGTCGTATAACCTAATTCTGCAAAGTGTGTTAAGTCACGCGCCATTGTAGCTGGGTTACAAGAGATATAAACGATTTTTTCTGGTTTCATATCGCAAGCTGCTTGGATGAAAGTTTGATCTAAGCCTTTACGTGGTGGATCTACAAAGATAACATTTGGTGCGATGTCTTCTTTTGCCCATTGTGGCATCACTTTTTCTGCACGTCCAACTAGATAGGTCGCATTGTCAATAGCATTTAATTTGGCATTATCACGTGCATCATCGACTGCTTCGCTAATTGTTTCCATTCCATACACGTGGTCTACTTTATCGGCAATTGATAAACCAATGGTGCCGATTCCAGCATAAGCGTCAATCACTACGTCTGTTGCTTTTAAATCAGCTAATTCAATTGCTTTTTGGTAAAGAACTTCTGTTTGTTTCGTGTTTACTTGGTAGAAAGATTTAGCAGAAATATGGAATTTTTTCCCTAATAATTCATCTTCAATATACCCTTTTCCAAATAAAACTTTTTCTTCTTTCCCTAAAATCACGTTTGTTTTTTCTTCATTAACATTTTGGACAACTGAAACAACTTCTGGTAATTCGTCATGAATGACTTGAGCGATTTCTTTTCCTTTAAAGAATTTAGCTTTTCGCGTTACCAAAACAACCATCATTTCATGAGAATAGTGACCACGACGAATCACGATATGTCGCATAAATCCTTCGTTAAATTCTTCGTTATACGCTTTGATATTGAAGCGTTGTAAAATGTTGCGAACAGTAACTATCGCCGCATCAATTGCTGGGTCTTGGATAAAAAAGTCTTCGATTGGAACTAATTGATGACTGTTTTTACGATAAAAGCCTGTAGCTAATTGACCATCGATTTTACGAACTGGAATTTGTGCTTTATTGCGATAAGCATAAGGTGCTTCCATTCCTAAAGTTGGTAAAACAGTAATTTCAGGCATTTTAGCGACTTTAGTTAACACATTTTGGACTTGTTGTTGTTTAAATTCTAATTGTTTTTCATAACGTAAATGACTTAATGGTGCAATCCCTGTTCGTAGCAAATCCTCATTTTCAACTGTTTGACGATCTGGACTAGGCTTTAAAATTTCCATGACTTTACCAAAACCAAATTTATTGCCAACTTTTAAAATTTTTACTCGCACTTCTTCTTCTGGCAAGGCATTTTCAATAAAAATAGGATAGCCGTCAACTTTTGCGATGCCCATTCCCTCATGTGATAAATCGATGATTGTTGCTTCGATTTGTTGATTTTTCGTTACTGGATATTGTTTCATTCTTTTTCTCCTTCATATTTAAGCTTTTCTACACTTACTCACAACTTTAAAAAACTAGAACATTCTAAAAAACGTTCTAGTTTTAAAGTTTATCATCTATTCTTTTTCATCTGCGATCTGGCCATCACCGTCAATATCTTCGTCGTTTAAACGTTCAACTTCAAGAATTAATTCTTTACTAATCACGTCAAATGGATCGATTGCACCGGTCACAGATTCATCTGGGATTTGATCGACATTGGCATAAAACTCGATATGCTGATGAAGATTTTCAAATTGCATGGGTGCATCACCACCATATTCACCATCTAAATTAATCATTAAACGTTCATTCGTATCCGATGTTGACACTTCTAAGAACGAGGTTTTGGTATAAATAATTCTGGGATCATTGACGTGTTTCCCTTTATTCAACATTAAACCAACTAGATGAACAATTTCAAAAATATTTGCTGTTTTAACAATAATTAATGAAAATTTACCATCATCTAATTTTGCATCTGGAACAATTTGTTCAAAACCACCCACAGAATTCGTTAAACCAAGGAAAAACATAGACGCATTGCCATTGTATTCACCAGTATCGTATTTAAAATGCATATTAATTGGTTTAATACGTGGTAATAATTCGGCACCTTTAGCTAAATATGCTAAATAGCCAAAAATACTTTTTAGCTCAGAAGGAACATCATAAGTCAGTTCAGTCAAATGCCCACCAGCTGCGATATTAATAAAATACGAGTTTGGTGTCTTACCAATGTCCATTTTAACTGTCTGGTTTTTCAAAATAACTTCTGTCGCAGCTTTAATATTATCGCGCGGTATCTTTAATGCCCGGGCATAATCATTGGTCGTACCACCAGGAATAATGGCCATTTTAGGACGTTTTTCCAAAGGAGCAATACCATTAACTACTTCGTTAATGGTACCGTCTCCTCCAGCAGCGACGACCAAATCAAAACCAGCTTCTCCAGCTCTTCTTGCTTCGTCTCTAGCAGAAAATGGAGTGGGGGTTGTTGCAAATGCACTTGCCTCATAACCAGCTTTTTCTAAAACATCTAATATATCTGCTAGACTTTTTTTCACCAATTCTTTTCCTGAAGTGGGGTTATAAATGACGCGTGCTCTTTTCATTACATTCCCTCTTATCGTTTTGCTAATTCTTCTTTTAACAATTTATTCACAACGCCTGGGTTCGCTTGTCCTTTAGTTGCTTTCATAATTTGACCAACTAAGAAACCAACTGCACGATCTTTTCCGTTTTTAAAGTCATCAACGGATTGTTGGTTATTATCCAACACTTCATTAATGATTGGTAATAACTGTGCAGGATCAGATAATTGAACCAAACCTTTTGCTTCAACTACTTCTTTTGCATCGCCACCATTTGTAATTAACTCACGGAAAACTTTTTTCGCAATTTTAGAACTAATCGTTCCATCAGCGACTAATGTAATCATACCAGCTAAATTACTTGGCGTTAATTTTGTTTCAGGTAATTCTAATTTTTCGCTATTTAAGTAGGCTGATACTTCGCCCATTAACCAGTTTGATGCTTGTTTTGCATCAGCACCTGCAGCAACTGTTTGATCAAAGAAATCAGACATTTCTTTGGTTAACGTCAAGACCATGGCATCGTATTCTGGTAAACCTAAATCGTTCATATAACGTGCACGACGAGATTGTGGCATTTCTGGTAATGTTTCACGAACACGTTCAATCCATTCGTCATCAATCGCAAAACGAGGAATATCTGGTTCTGGGAAGTAACGATAGTCAGATGAACCCTCTTTCACACGCATTAAAGCTGTTTTGTTCGTTGTTTCATCAAAACGACGTGTTTCTTGTTGGATTTCGCCACCTGAAAGCAAGACTTTTGCTTGACGTTTTTCTTCAAAAGCCAAACCTTTTTTAACAAAGTTCATCGAGTTTAAGTTTTTCAACTCTGTTTTTGTTCCGAATTCTTCTTGCCCATAAGGACGCAAAGAGATATTTGCGTCACAACGCATAGAGCCTTCTTCCATCTTCACATCAGAAACTTCTGTAAACAAGATAATTGAACGTAGGGCTTCTAAATACGCATACGCTTCTTCTGGTGAACGCATATCGGCTTCAGAAACGATTTCGATTAGCGGTGTGCCTTGACGGTTCAAGTCAACATGTGAATAGCCACCAATTCCGTGCATGTTTTTACCAGCATCTTCTTCTAAATGAACACGTTCGATACGGATTTTTTTCTTTTTACCTTCTACTTCAATTTCAATCCAACCGTCATGACCAATTGGTTGATCGAATTGAGAAATTTGGTAAGCTTTTGGATTATCTGGATAGAAGTAGTTTTTACGGTCAAAATGGGTATCTTTTGAGATTTCACAGTTTAATGCAAGAGCTGCTTTCATACCAAATTCTAACGCTGTTTGATTCATTACTGGTAACACACCTGGATAACCCCAGTCAATAATATGTGTGTTGCTATTTGGTTCTGCTCCAAAATGTGCTGGAGCAGGCGAGAAAATTTTTGAGTTTGTTTTTAATTCTACGTGGACTTCAAGCCCAATGACTGTTTCGAAGTTCATTAGCTATTTCCTCCTAAAATCACTGGTTTTTTCGTATGGAAGTCAGTCGCTTGCTCAAACGCATACGCTGCTTTATACATTGTATTTTCATCAAAATGTTTACCAATTAATTGTAACCCAATTGGTAGACCTTCTGAGAAGCCAGCTGGTAATGACATACCTGGTAAGCCAGCTAAGTTTACTGGAATCGTTAAAATGTCACTCATGTACATTTTAATTGGATCATTGATATTTTCACCAATACCGTAAGCGACGTTTGGTGAAGATGGACCCATGATTAAGTCATAATCTGCAAAGACTTTATCAAAGTCTTGTTTAATCAACGTACGTACTTGACCAGCTTTTTTGAAGTAAGCATCATAATAACCAGCACTTAGTGAGAATGTTCCTAACATAATACGACGTTTTACTTCCGTACCGAAACCTTCACTACGAGAGTTTACATAAACATCATCTAAGCTATTCACATTTTCTGAACGGTATCCATAACGAATGCCATCAAAACGTTGTAAGTTTGAGCTTGCTTCAGAAGAGGCAATAATATAATAAACAGCAACGCCATATTTTGAATGTGGTAAGCTGACTTCTTCAACAGTTGCACCTAATTCACGGAATGTATCTGCTGCTTTAAGAATCGCTGCTTTAACATCCTCATCGACACCTTCACCTAAATATTCTTTTGGTAAGGCAATCTTCATTCCTTTGATATCGCCAGTTAAGCCCGCTGTAAAATCAGGAACACTCACGCCTGCTGATGTTCCATCTTTTGGATCATAACCACTAATTGCATTTAATGCTAAAGCATTGTCTTTAACGTTACGTGTCAATGGTCCAATTTGATCTAATGACGAAGCAAATGCAATTAAACCAAAACGTGACACACGTCCATAAGTTGGTTTCATCCCAACAATCCCATTAAATGAAGCTGGTTGGCGAATGGAACCACCTGTATCTGTACCTAAAGCAACCGGTACTTGCCCTGAAGCAACTGCTGCTGCTGAACCACCTGATGATCCACCAGGAACTTTTGTATGATCCCAAGCATTTTTTGTTTTCTTAAAGTAAGAAGTTTCAGAACTTCCACCCATCGCAAATTCATCCATGTTTAATTTACCAACTGGAATCATATCTGCTTGATAAACTTTATCCATGACCGTTGCATCATAAATTGGATCAAAGTTGTAAAGCATTTTTGATGCCGCAGTTGTTAAAATATCACGTGTTACGATGTTATCTTTAATCCCAATTGGAATACCTGATAAAGTCGCTTCCTCTGTTACGCCTTTCAAATCAATCGCTTTTGCTAATTCTAAAGCTTTTTCTTCGCTAATTGTAATAAATGAGTCTACTTGAGGTTCTGTTTCTTTAATGCGATCTAATGTCGCATGCGTTAAGTCAGTCGCAGTGATTTCTTTAGAAACTAATAAAGAATGTAATTCTTCTAGACTTTTATCGTATAATTTTGTCATTATGCTCCTGCCTCCCCGTTGTCGATGATTGCAGGTACTTTAATAAAGCCATTTTCTGATTCTGGTACATTGCGCATTAATTCTTCACGATTCCATCCTTCAGCCGCTTCATCTTTTCTTAATACATTGATTGTATCTACAACATTTGAAGTAAATGGGACACCTTCTGTATCCACTTCTCCTAATGTTTCCACCATATCAATAATTTTACCTAATTGTACGGTAAAGTCTTGAAGCTCATCATCTGAAAAAGATAATTTTGCTAACTTGGCAACATGTTTTACTTGTTCTTCACTAATCGCCATAATGTCCTCCTTTTAGTTTCCATGCATTTATTGCGCATGTTGTTTTCACTGTATTGTATCACTTTATTGAAAATCAATAAATAACTATCATGAATGTTTTCCGATTAATTGTAAACATATAAAATAATCGGTTTCTGTCTTACTATATTGGCAAGCGTGTCGAATTGTCAACGGTTGTCGCTTATTCTTCTAGATTGCTTTATGAGCTTCCTTCAATGGCTTCCACCATTTGTGCTTCGTCCCACACAGTTACACCTAAACTTTCGGCTTTCACCAGTTTACTGCCCGCTTCTTCACCAGCAACCACAATATCCGTTTTCTTAGATACACTTCCTGTGACTTTCCCACCAAGATTTTCAATTTTCTCTTTGGCCTCTTGACGAGTATATGTCGTTAATTTCCCTGTCAATACAACTGTTTTATCTTTAAACGGAGATTTAACAGCTGCAATTTGACTCGTTGTACGACCTAAATAATTAAAATTAACGCCAGCTGCTTCTAATTCATCAAGCAATTCATGTACCTCTTGATTTTCGAAGTAAGTGACTAGACTATCCGCAATCGTACTACCCATGCTGTGTAAATTTAAAATTTCTTCTTCCGTTGCTTGACTAAGCGCGCGAATCGTTTCAAAATGCTCCATTAAAATTTTAGCCGCCTTCGCCCCTACATGGCGTATGCCCAAGCCAAACACTAAACGTTCTGCAGAATTTTTCTTACTCGCTTCGATGGCGGTCAAAATATTATTGGCTGATTTTTCTTTAATCTTGTCTAAGGTTAGTAATTCTTCCTCTTTTAAAAAGTATAAATCAGCCACATCTTTGACTAATTCGTTATCATACATTTGTGCTAAGACACGTGGTCCTAATCCTTCGATATTCATCGCATTTCGTGACACAAAATGACTAAGTCCTTCTTTCATTTGCGCTGGACATTTTGGATTAATACAACGCAAAGCGACTTCTTCATCTAAATGAATCAATTCACTCGCACAGATAGGACAATGACTTGGAATTTCATATGGCACGCTTTCTTCCGGTCGTTTTTCAAGAACAACTTGAGCGACTTCTGGAATAATGTCACCGGCTTTATAAATAATCACAGTGTCTTGCAAACGAATATCTTTCATTTTGATGTAATCACTATTATGCAAACTCGCTCGACTGACTGTCGTACCCGCAACACGAACTGGAGTCATCACCGCAGTCGGCGTTACAACTCCCGTACGACCAATTGTCCATTCAATGTCTTCAATCATGGTTTGTGCTTCTTCAGGAGGAAATTTATACGCCGCTGCCCAACGTGGTGCTTTGACTGTAAAACCTAGTTCTTCTTGTAAGTGAAACTCATTGACTTTAATCACAACACCATCAATCTCATACGGTAACTCCATGCGATGTTCATGTAATTCTTCAATATAGGACCAAACTTCCTCAATTGTTTCACACAAACGACTTTCTGTATTGATTCTAAAACCGAGTTGATCCAATTCTGTCAGCATATCATATTGCGTCTCAGCTTCTAATGGTGCCACATCTGCCACAGCATATAAAAAGGTGCTTAAATTACGTTTCGCTGTCACACCAGAATCTAACTGGCGCAAACTACCTGCCGCAGCATTTCGCGGATTTGCGAAAACATCTAAGCCTGCTTCTTCGCGTTCTTGATTCAAACGTAAAAACGAAGCTTTGGGCATATAGCATTCTCCACGAACTTCAATCGTGATTGGCTCACGTAGTGTCATGGGAATAGATTTCACTGTTTTTAAATTTTCAGTGATATTTTCACCGACACTACCATCGCCCCGTGTCGCCCCGCGGACAAATTTCCCCTCTTCATAACGTAAAGAGATAGAGAGACCATCAATTTTCAATTCACATGTATACGTAACTGGATGACCCACTGCTTTTTGAACACGTTGGTCAAACGCCAAAATTTCTGCTTGGCTAAAAACATCATTTAAGCTATACAATGGAATGTCGTGAACGGCTTTTTCAAAACCTTCCAAAATAATCCCTCCGACACGTTGCGTCGGAGAATCTTCAGTAATCAAGTCAGGATGTTTCGTTTCTAATTCAATTAATTCTCGGTAAAGAGCATCGTACACGTGATCTTCCACAGTTGGTTGGTCTTTCACATAGTACTCATATGCATATTGGTTTAATTGTGTTTTTAATTCTTCTATTCTTTGCGCAACTAAAACTTCTGCCATTTTATTGTGCTCCTTTACTTATATTTTTTCGATTGGTGCAAATGCCGCTAGGAGACGTTTCACTCCTTGTTGTGCAAAGGCTACATCTAATTCCATATCTTTGGCTTTTCCACTGACACGTACTACAGTTCCTGTGCCCCATTTTTTATGACTGACTTTATCGCCAGCTTTCCAATCACTCGTATCGCCACCCGTTTCTTTTTTTGTAGAAACAGCTGGTTTTGCAGACTGTGCTTGTTGGTAAACAGGTTTAAATACTTTAGGATTAAACGTACCACGTGACGTATTTGATTGGATTGGTTGTGCTGGTCGTGCACTAGTTCCTTCCAATAAATCGGACTCGATTTCAGCTACAAAACGAGAAGCTTGGTTGTATTGCGTACGTCCATATAATGTACGAGAAAAAGCATTCGTAAAGTATAACTTTTCTTCTGCTCGAGTAATTCCTACATACGCCAAACGTCGTTCTTCTTCCAATTCACTTTCCTCCATTAAAGAACGAGAAAGTGGAAACAAGTTTTCTTCCATTCCAACTAAAAAGACTACTGGAAACTCAAGACCTTTGGCTGCATGCAATGTCATCAAGGTGACTTGCGTGGTTTCTTCTTCATAGTTATCCAAATCGGAAAAGAGCGCAAGATCATTTAAGAAAATCGACAATTTATCCTCTGGTGCATCGCCTTCTTCTTCTGAACGATTGGCGTATTGCTTATCAAATTCTTTGGTAACCGTCAAGAACTCTTCCAAGTTCTCCAAACGTGCTTGCGATTCAAGGGTATTTTGAATCCGTAATTCCTCTTTATAACCACTTTTTTCTAAAACTTCTTCTGTTAATTCAGTAATCGTTAAATATGGAATCATTTGATGGAATTCCGCCATAATTTGACCGAATTTGCCAAGTTCTTTGGCCGCTTTTCCGGTTACATTGCTTAACTCAATGTTTTGAGCAGCTTCCAATAGTGGAAACCCGTGTAATTCTGCAAATTGACGTAATTTATCCAACGATCCGGGACCAACACCACGTTTTGGCACATTAATAATTCGCTCTAAGCTGATGGAATCATCTGGATTCGCAATCGCACTTAGATACGCCAAAATGTCTTTAATTTCTTTTCGATCGTAGAATTTATGTCCACCAACCATTGTATAAGGAATATTCGACTTCACTAAAATATCTTCGACAGCACGTGATTGCGCATTGGTTCGATAAAGTACCGCAAAATCACCATAATCGCGTCCTTCATTAGCAATTTGATTTTGAATTTCGCGAACCACAAATTGTCCCTCATCACGCTCTGTTTGCCCACGATAATATTTAATCCGTGGCCCTTCATGATTTTCTGTCCATAAACTTTTGTCACGACGATTACGATTATTTTGAATCACTTGGTTCGCCGCTTCTAAAATAGTTTTGGTTGAACGATAATTTTGTTCTAATAAAATCACTTCGGCTTCGGGATAATCTTTCTCAAAATCCAAAATATTTTGCATGTCTGCTCCACGCCAACCATAAATACTTTGATCGGCATCACCCACGACACATAAATTTTTAAAACGAGCAGCTAACATGTTGACCAACGTATATTGTGCATGGTTCGTATCTTGGTATTCATCCACGTGAATATACTGAAATTTATTTTGATAAAATGCCAATGCTTCAGGATTTTCTTTAAACAAGCGAATCGTATTCATAATTAAATCATCAAAATCCATACATTGATTTTGGCGTAATTCTTTTTGATAGATTTCATAACAACGCCCCACAATTTGTGTGAAAAAATCACCTTGTGTTTCTTGATAGTCTGCAGGAGTTAATAATCCATTTTTTGCATTGGAAATAGCACCTAAGATTGAGCGTGGATCATATTTTTTAGGATCAATATTCAGCTCTTTTAGTACCCGCTTCATTAACGTTAATTGTTCCGATGAATCAATAATCGTAAAATTACGAGAATAGCCAATATGATCGACATCGCGTCGTAAAATACGAACACACATCGAGTGAAAAGTGGATACCCAGACATCTTCGCCTTCAATCCCCATTAATCCTTTCACACGTTCTTTCATTTCCTTTGCTGCTTTATTGGTAAAGGTAATGGCTAAAATATTCCAAGGATTGATTCCTTTTTCTTCAATTAAATACGCAATGCGATGAGTTAATACACGCGTTTTTCCACTTCCGGCACCAGCCATTAATAAGAGCGGGCCTTCTGTACAGACAACCGCTTCTTTTTGTTTGGGATTCATTCCATTTAATAGTCTTTCTTTGGATGACATTCGACAAACATCCTTTCTTTATCAATCCTCTCAATTATAGCATTATCCACGATTTCATAAAACCGAACAACATGATTTACAAGAAAATTTACAAAAAAACTGACTATTTCTTAGGAAAATAGTCAGCTTCTAGTTATTGCCATTGTTTGGCAACTTCTTCTTGTACATAGACAGACACTTGTCCATCATTTACTGGAAAGACACCTTTCCCATTTTTATCTAACACTACTTTTGTTTCGTTGTTTCCTAATATATCCACAAATGTTTTATCGCGATGAATCGCACTGACGGTCATTTCTTTTTCGCCGCCTTTGCCATTTGTCATCACAACAGCCACTCCCGAATTCGGATCTTCAAAATCACCTGTCAAGACCCAACCGATACAATCAGGATTATCAAAATAATCAATTTGATTTCCAAAATCTGTTTGGTTACGTAATTTTAATAACGCGTGTAAATCATCGCCTACAGGTTGAACCTCTTGTTTCGGAATACCGTATAAATCACCCCAGAAAACAACAGGAATCCCTTGTTTACGAAGTAACGTTAATGTATAGGCATGGACTTTAAACCAGCCGTCAATCCATGATTCTAAACTTTGTCCTTTTTGCGTGTCATGGTTATCAACAAATGTTACAGCAAAATCCTCGCGTGAATCAACCAACGTATTGGCAAAAATCTGCGTCATGTCAAATTCACCATTCGAATTAGCTGCTTCATAAAAATTAAAATGCAACGGTACATCGAATAAATAAATCAAATTACCAGATGAATCTAAATACGTTTCTAATTTTTCCAACTCATTTGACCAGTACTCGCCCACAACAAACAAACTTTTTCCTTTTTCTTCACGACGATTGATTAACCAATCAACGTAGTAATCAAATTGAATATGTTTGACTGCATCCAAACGATACCCATCTACTTCTGTCAATTCTTGGTACCATTTTCCCCACTTATCTAATTGCTCAACTGTTTCAGGATTTTCCATATCTAAGTCGCAACCCATTAAATAGTCAAAATTGCCATCTTCTTTATCTACTTCTTGGTCCCAACCTTTGTCTGCAAAATTAAAAATTGCGTGTTCTTTGGTACGCGCATCATAATCAACACCAGAAAAGTTTTTCCATGTCCAAATATAATCATTATACTGTCCGTTTCGTCCAGGATACGTAAATTTCGTCCATGCTTCAATTTCTTCTTCGCCACTGACAGCTTCTGTTCGATCATCTGCATTGTACTGAACGGCAGGTACCGTTTCTGTTTCGTCCGCTCCCATCAAATGATTAAAAACAATATCTGCATACACTTCTAATTCATTGTCATGCAAAGCTTGAATCGCTTGAATGTAGTCATCTTTGGTGCCGTATTTGGTAGGAACAGTTCCTTTTTGATCAAATTCGCCTAAATCATAATGATCATAAACACCATAGCCGACATCTTCAATACCTGAGGATGCTTTATAGGCTGGTGGTAACCACACCGCAGTAAATCCTAAATCATGTAATTCTTTTGCTTTTTGTTGCATCGTTTGCCAATGCGTTGCATCAGCAGGTAAATCCCATTCGAAACCTTGTAAAATTGTTTTGTTTTTCATCTGATGACCTCCCTTATCTTCATTAAGCAAATTTTCGCTTTATTTGTCAAATGATAGCTTACTTGCAGGAAATGATTTATTTTGACAGATTTCTACTGTTTTTGATTGATTTAAGAAAATAGGCATGTTAAAATACTCGATGAAGAGGTGAATGAAAATGCTTACAGAAGAGAGATATCAACATATCTTGACGAAAGTGGAAGAAAATGAAATCGTCACGATTAATGAACTTCTGCTCACCCTCAAAGCATCGGAATCTACCATTCGTCGAGATTTACAAAATCTGGAAAATCAAGGATTGCTCACTCGCATACATGGTGGTGCTAAAAAACGGCCACGGCTGAATTTTGAAGCCACGATGAATGAGAAACAGCAACAGTTTCACGCGGAGAAAATTGCTATCGCAAAAGCGGCAGCAAACTTGATTACCAAAGAAGATGTGATTTATTTAGATGCTGGCACAACAACGATTGAAATGATTCCATTTATTCCAAATGATTTATCCATTAAAGTTGTGACAAATTCTGTAAAACATGCGTCTCTTTTGGTTGATCGAGAAATCGAAACGATTATTCTTGGCGGTGCGATTAAACTTTCGACAAATGCAACACTAGGACATGAAACATTGCGTCAATTGCAACAATTTCATTTTAGTAAAGCGTTTATGGGAATGAATGCCGCACATTTAGAAGCTGGTTTTACTACTCCTGATCCAGAAGAGGCTGTCGTTAAGAAACTTGCTATGTCACAAAGTCAAACTGCTTTTGTTTTGTTGGATTGCTCCAAATTTCAACAGACAACCTTTACTCAAGTTGCACCATTAAAAGCAGCTGAAATTATTACGAATAAATGTCCACGAGATATTTATCGAAAATTTCAACTGCAAACAAAAATTATGGAGGTACAATCATGATCTACACAATGACTTTAAATCCGTCTATTGACTACATCGTTCATGTGAAGGATTTAAAAATGGGTGATGTCAATCGTATGTCACAAGACTTCAAACTTCCTGGTGGAAAAGGAATCAACGTTTCTCGTATTTTACAACGAATTGATTCTACTTCTACAGCCCTTGGATTTTTAGGAGGATTTACTGGTTCTTTTATCGAAAATTGGATGAAAGAAGAAGGCATTGATTGCCAATTCACACCTGTAAAAGAAGATACACGTATTAACGTCAAACTAAAAGCAGAAGAAGAAACAGAAATCAATGGCTTAGGCCCTGCCCTTTCTGACGAAGAAATTCAACACTTGAAAGATGCTCTTTCAGTCGTTTCTTCTGGCGATATTGTCGTTCTTTCAGGAAGCACTCCAGCAGGCTTGCGCAAAGGTTTTTACCAAGAATTAATTCAGTTAATTGAAGAAAAAGGCGCAGAATTTGTGATTGATACAACAGGAGATGATTTATTACAAGCATTGAGTCATCATCCATTATTGGTAAAACCAAACAACCATGAATTAGCTGATTTATACCATACGACATTTGAAACAATGGATGACATTATTGAACATGGTAAAAAATTATTAGCAGATGGCGCTAAAAATGTTTTAATTTCAATGGCTGGCGATGGTGCCCTACTGATTACCGAAAATGGTACGTATCAGTCAAACGTTTTAAAACGTGAATTGAAAAATTCGGTTGGTGCTGGTGATTCTATGATTGCAGGTTTTATCGGACAGTATGCGAAAACACAAGATCCAGTTGAAGCATTCAAATGGGGTGTTGCTTGCGGAAGCGCTACTGCTTTTTCTGATGACTTAGCTGAAGCAGCCTTTATTCAGGAACTACTTCCAGAAGTAGAAATCACAAAATTATAGGAGGTCTATAACATGCAAATCAATGACTTATTGATCAAAGACGCGATGATCATGGATTTACAAGCAACTGATAAAAAAGGTGCTATCGATGAAATGATCCAAAAAATGTACGACGCTGGCAGAATTACAGATATTGAAACTTATAAAGAAGGAATTCTGGCTCGTGAAGCACAAACTTCAACAGGTTTAGGCGATGGTATCGCAATGCCTCACGCAAAAAATGCTGCTGTTAAAGAAGCAACTGTATTATTTGCAAAAAGTAACAAAGGGGTCGATTATGAAGCATTAGATGGTCAACCAACTTATCTATTCTTTATGATTGCTGCTCCAGAAGGCGCTAACGACACACATTTACAAGCTTTAGCAGCTTTATCTCGCCAATTAATCAATCCTGATTTCGTTGCGAAGCTAAAAACAGCAACAACACCTGAAGAAGTGCAAGCAACTTTTGCTGAAGCTGAAAAAGCAGAGGCAGAAGAAAAAGCGGCAGAACAAGCTGCTGAAGAGGTTGCAGTTGAAACAACAAGCGATCGTCCATTTATCGTAGCTGTGACAGCCTGCCCGACTGGTATTGCCCATACTTACATGGCAGAAGATTCATTGAAGAAAAAAGCCAAAGAATTAGGTATTGATATTAAAGTTGAAACAAATGGTTCTGAAGGTATCAAAAATCGTTTAACGACACAAGATATTGAACGTGCAGCTGGGGTTATCGTTGCTGCGGATAAAAAAGTTGAAATGGCTCGTTTTGATGGCAAACATTTAGTGAATCGCCCTGTTGGTGACGGTATCCGTAAAACAGAGGAGCTAATCAATCTTGCTTTAAGTGGTTCTGCACCAATTTATCATGGTGACGGTAGTGCTTCTTCAGAAGAATCTAGCGAAAAAGGTTCTGTTGGACAAGAAATCTACAAAAACTTAATGAATGGTGTTTCTCATATGTTACCATTCGTTATTGCTGGTGGTATTTTAATCGCCATTGCCTTCATGGTAGATAACTTCTTAGGTGTTCCTCAAACGCAAGAAGCGTTATCTCAACTAGGTAGTTATAATGAAGCAGCAAGTTGGTTTAAACAAATTGGTGATGCTGCCTTTGGATTTATGTTACCTGTCTTAGCTGGTTTCATTGCAATGAGTATTGGTGATCGACCTGGTTTAGTTGCCGGTTTTGCAGCTGGTGCTTTAGCAAATGCTGGTGGCGCTGGATTCTTAGGTGCCCTACTTGGTGGTTTCATCGCCGGTTACGTGATTGTCTTCTTACGTAAAGCCTTAAAAGGTTTACCAAAATCATTAGACGGTATTAAAACTATCTTGTTCTATCCTTTCTTTGGTTTATTAATTACTGGATTTATCATGTTATTAGTAAACGTACCAATGAAAGCTATCAATGATGGCTTAAATGGTTTCTTACAAAGTTTAGATGGCGCAAATGCTGCCTTATTAGGTGCTTTATTAGCTGGTATGATGGCTGCCGATTTAGGTGGACCAATCAACAAAGCTGCTTATGTATTTGGTACAGGTACAATCGCTGCAACTGTTGCTCAAGGTGGTAGTGTCGTAATGGCCGCTGTTATGGCGGGTGGTATGGTTCCACCATTGGCAATCTTTGTTGCAACTCGTTTATTCAAAAACAAATTTACTAAACAAGAAAATGAAGCTGGTTTAACAAACATTATCATGGGTCTATCTTTCGTAACAGAAGGTGCAATTCCATTTGCTGCCGCTGACCCATTACGTGCCATTCCAAGTTTCGTTGTTGGTTCAGCATTAACTGGTGGTCTAGTTGGTGCATTCGGTATCCGCTTAATGGCTCCTCACGGTGGTATCTTCGTTGTTCCATTGTTATCAAATCCTTTATTATACTTAGGATTTGTTGTCGTTGGTGCGATTGTGTCTGGTATCTTATTAGGATTCTTAAGAAAACCAATCGAAAAATAACAACAAATAAAAGCGTCGCGTTCATGATGAATGCGACGCTTTTTCTATGGGATAAATTGAACTAAGAGGTAAAAATTCTACTTGAAGTTGAACTCCTCCCTTTTTTACAGAACAAACGCTTTTTTTCCTCCCTACTTTCTCTTTACTGAATAATACATCTGACATACGTTCTTTAAGTTTAACCAAAGGAATGCGAATCACATATTCATCAGGCAAGAAAAAAATCACAACCGGCGTATATTGTTGGTATTTTTTATCCTGCACATCAATGGCTAAATACTGGCGCAAATAAAATTCATACGCATCCAATCCTTCATCAATTGTCTGATCTACAAATAATGTAATCACCGTCTTCATTTTTCGTTGCCGTTCATTAATTAAAGGGAAATAAGCTTGTGTGTTTAGGGTTCCTTTGATTCGTTCAACTTGCTCTTCTTCCGTCACTGGATTATACATACGTGTCACAAAATGAGTTGCTTGACTTTTAGGTACGGGTTGCAAATAATCATTTTGGTATTGAATGATTTGCAATGTATTAAAAGACGTACGATATTCCACGTAAGGTTCGCGCAAAACGCCGACACCAGTTAACCAACTCAATTGATCGATACCTAATTGGTTCCGAAACATACGTTGAAAATGCAAGTTCGCAGGGGAATTCCAACGATATGGATCTGGATACAATTCCACAAAAATAGTGCCATTTTCTAATTCCACTACTCTCTCAACTTGTTGCACTTCTTTAATCAGATTCAATGGCAAAATCACACGATACGCTGAGCTAAAATACATCCGCCAACAAGACGTTAAACAAAAACCGGCATGGAAAATATCAAATCCGGCAAAATAATTGCCATCAATGATTACTTCACCTTGAGAATTTCTCTTTTTAGGATAGTCAATCATTTCTTCTTCTGGTTCAATCATTTTTCGATAATTTGGTTGTTCTAAATTATGATATAAAAATTCATCGTAGGAACGAATATAAGCGAATGTCGCTTGCTCCATACGAATAGTTATATAGTCAAACAGCAATGCTCTATTTTGTTCAAATTGCTCTTTCGTAAAATAATGCCGTTCAAAAAGAATCCCATTATGACATTGAATCACCGTTTCACTCCATTGATCATGCATCCGCAACATAAAATTTTCAGTTATCGGTAAAGTTTCAAGTATCTTTTCTTGAATAGCAACTGAAAATGGTAAAATTTGCTGATTGAATTCCATATATAATGGATCAAATACAATCCGACCTAAAGATAATCCATCTCTTATCCAATCCTGATACCGCTTTCCTTTTTGTGGTACAGTTTGTATATAGCAATAAATTTTTTCTGTCCATTGCATCTGATCACCCCCTGAATGGTTCTTTTATATTTATTGTAACATATGTCTATATGAAAAAGATTTTTTACGTGTATCTTGCAACGTTTCATGCTAAACTTTCTGTAGTGGAGGTGACTATTATGAGTTTAAAATTCCAACGAGACGATTCTTTAGATAAAAAATTTGAAGAATTCGCGTTTTTTCCTGATGAGAAAAAAGAAGAGAAACCCGATATTGAGCGTTTCTTAAACCCAACACCAAAGAAAAAAGAGTCTGATAAAGAAGATAAATAAAAAAGAAGTGTTACAAACAGATTTTTCTGCATGTAACACTTCTTTATTTGATTGCTGCTTCAATCGCTTGCCAAGCTTCTTCTTTTCCTTGTTTTGTAACAGAAGAAAAGAGAATAAACTGATCTGTTTGTTCAAAATGCAATGCTTTTTTGATGACACTCTCATGTTTGTTCCATTTACCACGTGGAATTTTATCTGCTTTAGTCGCTACCACAATAACAGGAATCTCATAATATTTCAAAAATTGATACATCTGGATGTCTTCTTGTGTGGGTGCATGACGTAAATCAATTAGCGAAACAACTGCTCGTAATTGCTCACGTTGGGTTAAATAGGTTTCAATCATTTTTCCCCATTTCACACGTTCCGTTTTCGATACTTTCGCATACCCATACCCAGGGACATCGACAAAATGTAACGCATCTTCAATTAAATAAAAATTCAACGTTTGCGTCTTTCCCGGTTTTGAAGAAGTCCGCGCTAAATTTTTCCGATTAATTAATGTGTTAATGAAAGAAGATTTCCCTACATTTGAACGACCAGCTAAGGCAATTTCAGGTAAATCTGTTTCTGGATATTGTGCTGGTGCAACGGCACTGATCACAATATCAGCTGAATGAACTTTCATAGTGTTCTTCCTTGTATATTATATTTAAGGTTTTAATCTTCCGATTTTTAGAGGAGAACCTTAGGAACCTTTTGTTATTTTTTTATTTGGTATTTACTCAATTATTTGAGAAAATATACTTAATGGATTGAGAGGTAGATTGTTTCTTCCTTGAGTTTTCAAACTCGTAATCGAAAGACTAATCCCTCTCTCTGTTAAGCTGTTTACGAATGAGTTAGATGTTGAAGGCACATGCCTTACTCCGTATCTAGAACAAGGTAGTGACGCTTTTCAGTTGAGTGGCCATCAATCCAAATTTTGTAAAGAAGGTGTGCTTATGTTTTATCTAGGTATTGATATTGGCAAACGAACACACGTCGCTTCCGTCATGAATGACGAAGGAAAAGTCCTACTTAAAGGTTTCTCTTTTGTGAATTCTTTGGACGGTACTCACGCTCTTTTAGAACGACTTACTTCTTTCTCTGATTCCACAGAGGACTTTCTTGTTGGTATGGAATCCACCGGACACTATTGGTTAGCCCTTTTCTCATTTCTTGATGAACAACAGTTTCTTGTTCACGTCATCAATCCCATTCAAACAGATGGCTGGAGAAAAGGAACTGAAATTCGTAAACGAAAAAATGATAGTATCGACTCAGTATTAATTGCTGACTTAATTCGCTACGGTTCATTCAACGAAACAGCTTTAGCGGACGAAACCATGTTCTCCTTACGTCAATTGACTCGTTATCGTTCATATCTTGTTGGCACAGCTGGCGACTTTAAACGAAAAGTCATTGCCATACTAGACCAAATCTTTCCTGAGTACGAAAAGGTGTTTTCAAAAGTTGGCATTTTTGGCAAGGCCTCCAAAGCCGTCCTATCTGAGTTTTCGTCTCCTGATGAATTCAATCAAGTTTCTGCCGAAACATTAGCTGAAACACTCCGTGTAGCGAGTCGAAGTCGTGTTGGACAAAGCAAGGCAGAGGCACTGAAAACAGCCGCCGCTCATTCTTTTGGTGTTCGTTTTGCTCAAGATGCCTTTGTTTTTCAATTACGTTCTATGATTGATCAACTCAGCTTTTTAGAAGAACAAATTAAACGAACAGAAGAAGAAATTGCACAATTAATGGCTTCTCTTCATTCGGTCATAGAAACCGTTCCTGGTATTGGAACTGTCCTTGGTGCGACGATTTTAGGTGAAATTGGCGATATTCAGAAATTTTCTACGCCTAAAAAACTAGTAGCTTACGCAGGAATCGATGCGTCTGTCTCAAAATCTGGTGAATATGAAGCCACTCACAACGTGATGAGTAAACGTGGCTCTCCCTACTTAAGAAAAGCACTGTTTCAAGCAGCACTCATTGCGTCCAGATATGATCCAGTTTTCAAAGCCTTTTATGATAAGAAACGAGCAGAAGGAAAACACCATCTTACAGCGATTGGCGCTGTTTCAAGAAAGCTATGCTCTATTATTCATGCCATTCTAACAAAGAATGAACCGTATGAAATTCGTCAGTAGTGAAAAAAATAATCTTTCTGAGGTTTATTTGTGATGCACTTATTCGTTATTTTTCAATCAGAAGATTTTATTTATTTTCACTTGACTTTATATAGTTAGTCTTTCTTAAAAACAGGAAACCGGATAGGAAAATCACTATCCGGTTTATGACACTACCCTGCTTTTTTTTCTTCTTTATAACTGATTACAGGTTCGGCTTCCCCTTTGGCTGCTTCTTCAGTAATCGTTACTTTCTCAATTTCTGCTTTTGATGGTGCTTCAAACATAACATCCATCATAATATCTTCAATAATTGAACGTAAACCACGCGCACCTGTATTGCGTTCGATGGCTTTTTGAGCAATGGCTTTTAGAGCACCTTCTTCAAATTCAAGTTCAGTATCATCTAATGACATTAGTTTTTTGTATTGTTTGACTAAAGCATTTTTAGGTTCTGTTAAGATATGAACCAAATCATCAGCCGTTAATTTATCTAATGCTGCCATGACTGGTAAGCGTCCAATAAATTCTGGGATTAAACCGAATTTCAATAAATCTTCTGGAATGATATGTTTCATCACACTCTCATCGTCAGCAATTTTTTGATTGTTTGATCCAAAACCGATTGTTTTTTCACCCATACGGTTTTTAACAATTGTTTCAATCCCATCAAATGCGCCACCAACAATAAAGAGAATATTTGTTGTATCAATCTGAATCATTTCTTGATGTGGATGTTTACGTCCACCTTGAGGAGGAACGCTTGCTGTTGTTCCTTCTAAAATTTTAAGTAAGGCTTGTTGCACACCTTCACCAGAAACATCACGCGTAATTGAAACATTTTCGCTCTTACGGGCGATTTTATCAATTTCATCAATATAAATGATCCCTTTTTCAGCGCGCTCTACATTATAATCCGCTGCTTGCAATAATTTCAACAGAATGTTTTCAACATCCTCACCTACATAACCAGCTTCTGTTAAGCTTGTCGCATCCGCAATCGCAAATGGAACATTTAAACTTCTTGCTAATGTTTGGGCTAAGAATGTTTTACCAGATCCTGTTGGTCCGATAAGACAAATATTACTTTTTTGTAGTTCCACATCGTCTTCTTCTGTTTTTTCTACGTTTACGCGTTTATAATGATTGTAAACGGCAACGGCTAAGGCACGTTTTGCACGGTCTTGTCCAATCACATATTCATTTAAGACATCAAGAATTTCTTTTGGTTTTGGTACTTCCATAAATTCACGAATCGCTTCTTCGTAGAACTCTTCGTCAATGATTTCTTTACATAATTCAATGCATTCATCACAAATGTAGACACCAGGACCAGCTACGATCTTCTTCACTTCTTCTTGGGCTTTTCCGCAAAAAGAACAGCGTATCGGTTCATTTCCGTTAGTATTGTCGTACATGGTGTTCACCCCTTGATTTTTCTTTCCGACTGGAAAAAAACATTTCTGACTTTAACAGTCTTTAACCATTTTAGCATAGTTCGCTAGAAAGAAAAAGCCTTTAAGCCTTGAGAAGTAAGGTTTCTTAAAGTAAAAATTTTCTGATAATAATTGCGTATGACAAAAAAAAATCGAAGACATATTTCTACGCCTTCGATTTTTATTAATTTGTAATCCAGACTTCGTTCACACCATTTCCTTTTGCTGAACCGTCCGTTAATACTAAACGAGAAGTAAATGATGTATAACCATAGAACACTTGGCTACCACCTTTCTCCCAAGTAATCGTTATGCGAACATTTGGATGGACTGTCTTTGTTGCGGGCATTTTCGTTGGGTTTTGTTCATTGGTTTCATAACTCAAGACATCGCCACTATAACTTTCAACAGTTGCCTTTCCAGTTTGTGACCCCTTAGATACTTTACCGTCTACGCCAATCGTTAATACCGATTGGCCTTGCCCTTCTGCGAAATAAACACCGTATCCCGTTGCCCATTGTGCAAATTCACCAACGAATACTGGGTCTGTTGGTTCTTTTTTCTCCGCTTTTGCTTTCTTCTCTTGCTCTTCTTTGGCTTTACGTTCTTGTTCGGCTTTGGCTTTTTGTTCCTCTTCCACCTTTTTTTGTTCAGCTTCAGCTTTCGCTCTTTCCGCTTCCATCGCTGGTTGGTTCTGAGCATGAATTTCATCAACGATTTTTTTCACTGACGCATATTCTGGACGAGCCAAGACATCTTCTGGAATCGTACTTAATTCTAGTTCAGATTCTGAATAATTTCCTTCATTGGCAAAACGTTTGGCATTTTCAATAATGTCATCATATTTAGCAGTAACTGGTTCTTCTGAACTAGAAGCAATGGTTTGTGCTGTCGTTTCAGCAGTCGTCATACTTGTTGTTTCAACAACTGCTGATGTATCGGTTCCTTCAGTCACACTGGCTTCTGGTTTGGTAGTAAAGACCGACATTAAAAACCAGACAGCTAAAAAGATGCCACAAATAATTAAAATCAACGTAATCACTAAAGGATTAGGACGCTTCTTTTTCGTTTTTTCTGATCGCTCCGCTTTTACTGGAGAAATCTTCTTGGCGACTACTGGTTTTTTCGGAGTTTCTTGAGATATTTCTTTTGTCTCTTCTTTGGGAATTTCTTTCTCTATTTTTATTCCACATTCACCACAAAAATTTGCCCCTTCAAGTAATTCCTTGCCACAATTCGGACAATATTTCATTGTTTACACTTCCTTTTATTTTTACTCTAATTCATCGTTTTTCATCAATCAGAATTTCCAGTTAAACTGTATTGTCAGCGTCAAGTAGAATTGAACAGTTAACGCCAATTAATTTTGAACACTTTCGCTCACAAACATGCTCTGGCGATGTTTCATACGGTAGCTAGCTTCATTCATGTGAACGACCTCCGCTCGATGCAGAATACGGTCTAAGATAGCCATTGCGACTCCCTCATCGCCCAATAATTCTCCCCATTGGTCGGGGCTCTTATTGGAGGTCAAGATGATTGAACTCCGTTCATATAGATGATTGATCAAATGAAAAAACAGGGTAGCTTCCCTTTGATCCATTGCCATATACATCAAATCATCAATAATCACTAAATCAGATGCTCGGATCCGATTGAGCTGGACCTGCGATTTCCGCGTGAATTCTTCAGTTTTCAGAAGGGAGAGTAGTTCTCCCATTGTCACGAATGTTACCTGAAACCCCTTCTGGATGGCCTCCATGCCTAAGGCAATGGACAAGTGCGTTTTCCCCAC
Organism: Enterococcus saccharolyticus subsp. saccharolyticus; assembly: GCF_029023825.1. Lineage (NCBI taxonomy): Bacteria > Bacillati > Bacillota > Bacilli > Lactobacillales > Enterococcaceae > Enterococcus > Enterococcus saccharolyticus. Next base: position 1,440,618 of record NZ_CP118957.1, read on the forward strand.
ACCGCTCGGACCCAAAAAGATGAGATTATACTGCTGCTCAAGCCAAGTAAGCTCTTGGAGCTGGGTAAGCTGCCGTTTGCTCAGAGAAGTCTGATCTGATAGGTCGAATTCCGTCAGTGTTTTGTGGTACGGGAACTTAGCCCATTTCAATCGTTTCTGAACACTTTTTTCCTCGCGCTTCCTTAATTCGAAGCACACAATCTCCTGCACCAGTTCCCGGTAGGTCCAGGAGGCTTGTTCGGCTTTACGTAACAGCTCGGGCAACTCGCTCGCAGTTTCCACCAACCGCAACTGTCTGAACTGGCTTTGCAGCGCGTCCATGCTATCATTCATGAGGCGGCACCTCCCAGAATTTCCGTATAGGTACTCATCGGATGCGTCTCCACGTTGATATCAGCGCAATCCGCTCGGACTGCTTGTACGGGTGGAACAGGCGGCGTCTCTTTCCGAGGGGCAGCCAAGTATTTAGCCACATCCGTAAAGTCATTCGCACTCATCAGATGTTCAGACATACACTTCTGTAGGGCCTCATCAATGACAGTGGGGTATTCGAGGGCCGCTTTCTGTAGAACGGCCAGTTGGTCTCTTTTATAGCGCGGATACTTCTCCATCAAGATATCAATGTATCGTGAGGAAAGCTCCAAATCTTTGAACTGCTGCGCAACGGTTTCCTTATAGCTTTGAATGCCCTTCGAACGATCGCGCCCATGGTTTTTATTTTTGATTAGTTTGCCTGTTGAAGTTTCCAGAGGATGGTTCGCCAGAATTTCCCCATCGGGCTGTTTTCTGATAATAAGCCGTTGTTGATTGTTCGTATCTTCCTTGATTTCAATAGCCACTGTATTCAGGCCTTTCGGTCTGTAAGTGCCTAGTGGCACGGAATAACGGTTTGATTTATAAAAAACTGTATTGTCCTTGTTTACCGTTCTTGTTATACTTGAACCGGTGATACTCTCGGTTGAGAGTAGTTTAGAGACTGGTTTTAAGTGTTGCTTTTCGAGGAGAAACACTTCTACCGGTCTCTTTTTTGTTGTTCCATGAACCCTTCGGTTGCCCGTTCTTTCCAACCAGGCTAAACAGCGCTCATTCCAGTTCTCGATTGTCGTATAAATCCGGCTATCGGCGAAATTTCGTTTCACATACTTTACCGTACTCTCCACTTTTCCTTTGGATTCGGGGTCGGCTTTGCGGCATAAATGGACTCTGAACTTCCGTTGCTGTTTGTACGCTTGAAATTCAGCGGTCAGAATCATGTCTCCAGCGTGCTCACTCACAGTGATGAGGTGGTCCTGATCATAAACGATTTCTTCCGGCATGCCACCAAAGAATTCAAAGGCATTCTCGTGGCTTCGAATGGCATCACGAGTCGTAAAGGGGCGATTTTGCCATTCCACATAGCGGTAGCGTGAATGGGAAAGTAAGAAACAAATGCAGTATAATTTGATTTCTCTTTGATCCTGTGTCTTTTGACGCGTTTCGCCCCAATCGACTTGCACCTGTTTTCCCATCGGTTGTTCTTCGACCGCCTCGTATTGCCTCACAACTTTAGTTTTAGCTATCTGATATTCTTCGCGTATTTGATTCACATATAACCGCATCGTACTTTCACCAACGGTGAAGTCGGGGAATTTCTCAAGCAGCCAATCCTGTATTTGAGACGCATTCAGATGCGGATACTCTTGAAGCCAAGCAACAATCCAATCCTTGTATGGGTCCAATTTCTTCTTCCTCGAACCTAATGAATTGACCCATTCGAAAGCTTCTTCCGGTGTCTTCTCCATGTAGTTATAAACCGTTGTGCGGGATACCTTCAACTGCTTTGCGATTTGTTGGATGGAAAAGCCCCGCCCCTTCATCTGTTGAATTTCCAAATATAACATTAACTTCTTCTTCACCTTTCGTCCTCCAATAACCTAAGATACCTTTAAAAGTATACAGGATTGGAGTATTTTTTGGCGAAAGTGTTCAATCTTGTTCATCGAAAACTGTTCAATTTAGTTTAGCACTGACATGTATACACCTCTTGATGTATCTTCTTTATGCTCCATACATCTACTAAAAAATCATTCGCCTTGAATTATACCGTAAAAAAACAATGAAAAGCAATGTGTTCTCTCGTTTTGTAAAAACAAAGAAATATTCCTACGTATTCATGTAATAGTCTTGCGTTTTACACATTCCGATTATTTATCGCTAAAAACGACAAAAAAAGCCATTGAAAGACCTTTGTACTCTTTCAATGACTCAAACGATTATTCTGATTCTTCTACATAGGCAGCATCAAATTCAAGCCAGTCGCCTTTGATTTCTGAACCATCTTTCTTTGAAAATAGTCGTATATATTGATCGTCTTCTTGAACAAGAATATATTCATCTGTCGCTGTCACAAAAACAGCATGTTCACTCAACAAATGACCAAAGCGATCAAATACAGTGAACACTGTTGTCTCAGAATCGGAAGAGGTAGCAATCAGAATGTAGTCTCTTGGATAATCTTGACTCCCACCATAACTTTCTCTTCTTAATAGTTCTTCACCCTCTTGGTTATATAAGAATGTTTCATCTTCGGTCTGTAGTAAATAAACCTCCGTCTCTCCTAAACGATTAAAATAATTATAGGTGCTAGAAGATGGGGCATTGTCTTGAAAGAGATAATTTCCCTCTAAATCCATCACACCAAATTCATTATTTATCATGTATGTTAGATATCCGTCTTTATCAGGTAGACTTAAATTAGTATATCCATTAGAAACAATCTCTTCTCCTGAACGATTATACAGCATTTCTTCCCCGTTATCATCATTAAATACAACGAAATATTTTCCATCCTCAGATGCTATCGGAATTGCTTGGAACACATTATCAATCACTACATTCAGTTTAGCGTCTAACACGCTATATTTTCCGTTCAAATTTTGGATAGCAAAATCACCACTAGCTAAATTATAAAAGCCGGTTCCAGAAATATCCTCCTGAATTTCTTCACCTTTAGCATTTATAACCTGAAATTGACGGCTTTCGTGAGAAGTTTTTACTACAAACGTATTCTCATTCACAATCACAATTTGGTCATAAATCGGTTCAATAATTGTTTCGCCATTTTCTGATAAAACACCCATTTTTTCGCGGCTAGTGTTATAGAAGGAGGTGACTTTTTTTCCTGAGAAAGGATAAATGTGAATCGGGCTCGCTTCCCTCACTACCTCCCCTTTAGAATTAATTAATCCTGTATCTGAATCGTCATTTGTAAAATCAAACACACCATTTTCTGACTGCAGACTTTCTATCGAGTTCGTTCCTCCATTGACAGAAAATGTTCCTATTGATGAATACTCATCTGAAATAATGTCCCCTTTTTCATCAATTAAAAAAACAGACGTTCCTTCCTCACCATAATTGTAGGCTATAGCTACCCCATGCTTGTTAAATTTAGTGACATTTCTTCCAACTGTTTCCTGCACAATTTCAAATTTGTCGTTCATCAATCCAACATAATCCCCATTTTTAAAAGGCATGACATTTTGTTTTACTTGATCAATTTTTGTTGCTTTCGCTTTGGAACTATTAGAAGCGCTCATGTTAAACAAAACATCTTTTTTTAAGAACACGAAACCACCAATCAGCAAAACAACAGCAATGATACTTACAATCACGACTTTTGATTTTGAATTTGTTTGCACCTGCGTTCTTACTTGCTCGACCGGCTGACTTGAATGATTTGTCTCACTTTCTTCTTGTTTCGTTCCACACTTTGGACAAAATTTAACTCCCTGATTTAATTCTGTTCCACAATTTCCACAAAATTTCATTCTTTTCCTCCTATTTCACTCGTCTCATTCGCTGCATTAAAGGCTGCTGAGGCAAACTCACCAATAGCCTCTCGCATCTGTTGAGGCACCTTCACACCATTAGATAAAACCACTATGACAAATGGCTCTTTCGCAAAAACAATACCAACATCGTTTTCTACAGTATCTAACTCCCCTGTTTTATTTGCTACTTCAATAGTTTCAGGCAATTGACTAGGAATTTTAGTTTGAATAGTTTGTCCTTTAAGAATTGTCAACATTGCTTGATTCACTAATTGATCTTTATGTTCATAAAGTTTTTTTAAGTAACTTACACAATCATCTAAAGATGTATAATTTTCTAATCCTTGACTACGAGCTGTTTCATCTAACATTAACCGTTGTAACTGAGTGTCTGAATATCCACTTTTTTGAAAATACGCATTCAATGTGTCCATACTGAAATAATTAATTAACACATTCGTTGCTTGATTATCACTTAGCTGAATCATTCGCTTCGTTAAAGCATCCAGCGACTCTCCTTCAATACTTGCTTCCATGGTAATGGATCCCTGTGCTACCAAGTGATAAATATAATCCATAATAAACAACTTAATCACACTTGCTGCAGGTGTTGCCACAGAATTCTGACTAGAAACATGTCGCTTAGAATCAAGAAAATAAACTTCATAATATAGATCAACAGCATGCGCTTGTAATTTTGACGTATCCAATTCTAAAGGTTCTGATACAAGTTCGACCGCATCACTGCTACTCTCAGTTGTAGTAGTCAAACTTTCTTCTATTGCCGTTGTTGTCATTGTTGTTGTCATCGTTACATCTGTGCTTATGTCTGTCTCTTCTTTATTGTTCTCTTTCTGCTTCACGAGAAAAAACAAGAGTATGCTTAATACCCCAATGATGCCTAGTAATAAACCCATCCACTTATTTTTCAATGACCCGTCATTCCTTTATGCACTTCAGCTAAAATATCAGAAATCATTGGTACTGCTACTGCTTGTGCCTCTTTATTGTTTGAACCAGTGTGAGCTGTCATAATAGCAATACCATACTTCACATCATCTGTTTCAATAATTGCAAAAACATTGTAAGCAGCACCGATTCCTTGTCCACGATGTGCATACGTTTTTACATTTGCTGGTAATACAATACCATCTTTTGTTAAATCCCAATTCATATTTTTATAGCCATCATTATCATAAATGTCTCGCAAAATTTTTGCAGAATCAACCGCACTCGTATAATTTTCATTACCAGCTTCACTTGCTTTGACATCACCGAATTTCCGATTAAAGGTTGTTTGTGTGTATCCTTGATCGCTTAAGGCATCCGTTACACTAGACAGACCACCAAATTCATCAATTAAAGTATTCCCCGCGTCATTATCCATTGTTTTCATCATCTGATCTGCAACATCCTGGTCAACGGTTGATGCTACCGTATAAATAGGCGCATAAAAACCAGAAGCGACATAAGATTGGCGGGCATTTCCTACTCGAAATTCAACATTTGTCTTTAAATCAACTATTGCTACGGCTACATTTTCAACATCAGTTTTTGCTTCAATAATATCTAAAATGTTACGATTATCTATTGCAGCAATATTATCTTGAGGCATATATTCCAATTTGGCTTGCCCATTAAATGCACTTTTTTTAGCTGCTGAAACACTCACGGTATAATATTGGTCTAATTTATCATTGGCTTTTGAAGTGTACGTCACCTTGTATAGGTCTTTTTGTTGGCTATAAATATCTTCATAAATATCTAATAACACGGTCGAAAGGTCTTCCACTTCTGCTGAATAATAATCTCCATTACAAGAAGCCGTAAATGACTCCAAATAAGCAGCATTAATATCCGAACCAATACCAATAATATACACTGGAATCCCCGTTTGTTTTGACAACTCAATTACTTCATTTTCTGAATGTAAACTAGCATTCTCATCTCCATCTGTGAATGCAATAACAAAGCGAGCCCCCGTAGTTTGATTGGTTTGAATAAGCGCGTCATATAACGCATCGTACAAAGCCGTTTGGTCGCCTAACTCAATGGAATCAATCGCTTGCTTTAGTTTTTGATTATCTGATGAAAAAGCTTGCACATTATGGACATAACTATCAAAAGATGTAATTTCGACATGGTTATTCTGGTTACTTAAAATCTCATCTATAAATTTACTGGCCGCTACTTTTGCATTATTAATTTTATTATCTTCGTCCATACTTCCGGACTGATCCAATACCAAATTAATATTCATTTCAGTTGATTCTTCAACTGGCAATATATCTTTAATGGCCAAGTTTTGCTCTTTGCCATCAGGACCAATTTCTTTTACCTCAAAGGTATCCTTTTTAATATCTGCGATTGTTTGGTTGTTTCGGTCTTTAATTTGTGTATATAACGTCATTGTTGGAAATGCGCTATTGTCAATTTGAGAAATTTGCATGCGCAATGCTTGTTTGTTTTTGACCGTCTTCGTATCATTTTTTTCTTCTATTTCTTCAGTCGACTCTTTTGTCGGTTTTTTCTTCGCTTTTTCTTGCGTTTCTTCTCGAGACGTTTCCTCAGATTCTTCGACCAAATTGAAAGATTCCCCTTCTGTCTTCGATGACATTGGAGACTTATCTTGCGATTGGAAATACCAAATTCCACCAGCAGAGAAACATACAACTAAAATCAGTGCACTGATTACTATAGGTCGTGACTTTTTATTCCCTGTTTTTGTTGTGGGTGTCACGGGTGGGGGGGCCTGGTTCAAGCTCTGAGTAGTAGGTTCGTCTTGCATTGGTTTCCCACAATCTTCACAAAATTTCGCATGCTCATCATTTTTATGACCACAATTTGTACAAAACATGTTTTTCCTCCTTATAAACCATTTTTATAAAAAAATAGTGCAACACCTACTCAAGGTTTTACACTACTTTTCTCACTAAACTATTGGCGACTAAACATTAATTGCTCATCTTCAGAACTTTGATTTAAAGGTCTGATTACTAATTGATCTTGCTTTGTGACGTACATACGAATATTAGTGAACTCTTCTTCAAATGTAGACAGATCAACCCCTCCTAAGTTGGGCATAGGAAAATCTCGTAACTGAGTCTCCAAATTACGTATTTGTTCCATTGTTACATCTATTTTGATGCGATTGTCAGTAATTTTGACCATCTTACGAGCAACGGTTGTCGGTATTCCTTCGCTTTCTAATTCTCCAAATAGATAATCATCTAGATACTCCTCGAAGGAAGATGCATCAGAATACTCTAGGAATTCTGCTATCGCGTTCTCTGAAAAGTCAATCGTTACAGCCATTTTTTCTAACTGTAAATTATAATTTTGTTTATTTTCTTCAATTTTCCCAAAAAACTCAGCATTGTAACTTACTTCTTCATAATCATCATAGCCATATACCATGAACTCAAATAAATTATTTTTCTTAATATTTAATGTAAAATCAACATCATCTGTTTGATAATCATCCGCTAATGTCCATTGTCCAGCAAATGGACTTTGGTTTGACAGAAAATAAAACATTCCCAAAACAATCACTGCTATCACTGTCCCGAACACAATCAACTTTTTCTTTTGTGCATTCATCCCTGTTTTGGGTGCATCTGCTAAAACAGAGGTTTCTTGTTGAACTTTCGTCCCACACTTCCCACAAAAAAGGACATTTGGTGCAAGTTCTTCCCCACAATTTCTACAAAATTTCATACTCTACTCCTTTATGTTCCACTTAAGAAAGTAGTTGAATAATAACAAAATCGACTAATCCAATAAGGGCTAACGTTAACGTAACACTATAAAAAGGTGTCCAGTTCGTTGTTTCTAAATAATTTTCACGTTTAGCAATCATGAAAATAATCGCTATGACAGTGACAAAAAAACCAGCACCTAACGCAATAGCACTTAACCAAGCTGGTGTTAAGTCAATCAATGCGCCCATCGAAATAACGAACGAAATAATAATAATACCTGAAAAGACCGTAGCAAATTTATTCATAAAATCATTCAAAGAAACATTGATTTTCAACACATAATTAACCACAAAAAAGGTTACGCCTAAGCTGACAGCCAAGAATAACAGCGCATAAATAAAAATTCTTAAAAAGTCTGCTAACCCCAAACTATAAAAGTTACCTGAAGATGGTAAAGTAAGTGCTAAAATTGAATCAAACACACTGCTCCAACGCTTCATTTCTGAAAAAATCACTAACGTTTGAGTTAAAGCAAATAAGAGCATCGTAACATAACCAAAATAATTGCTTGCTTGATCGATGGTTAATGTTGGTTTTCCTAATTTTTCTACAAAGTAGCTCGCATAGTTTTTCCCAGCTGAAATTGTTTGTTGCACGGTATCATTAGTCATCACTGACTGAGTTTGATCTTGTCCACACTTTGGACAAAAACGTGCCTCCTCTTTCATTTCATTTCCACATTTCACACAATATTTCACTATTAATACGCCTCTCTTTCTGACACTTCTTCAAAATTATCTGCCCCACCTAAGTCACGAATGAATAATTTTTCATTATCGTCTAACACAAATGTTGCTTTTTTATATCTAAAATACTGATCTTTATTCGCTGTATCATTGTTGTATACTGTATAATAATTAACAATATATTTAACCTCATAAATATTTGATCCTACACGTTTAACTGATTCCACTTTGCTTAACGATGTAGAAATATATTCTTTTGTTTCGCTTGCTCTAGCTGGCAAAATATAATTATCTTTAAAGTCAACAAATTCATGATTTGCATCGCCATTTTCAAAGTAACTTTCTAGAGTAATTATTTCACTGTTTCCAAAGCTGTAGTCTTCGTCTGTATAGTCAGTTACATGATTATACAATTCATTTAAGAAGCTCGAAATATCATATTCTTCAATTTCTGTTGGAAATTCTAAATAAACATCTTGATAGCCATCATATCTTTCATAATCAAATATTTCTGAATTTAGTTCACTACCATCTTCAAATTTTTGTTTTGCTTGTAGCTTCAATGGCTGTTCAGTGATAACAAATGTTAAATGGTTTAATCGACCATCTGATAATTTACCGATAGAGTGGTCATTCACATAAACATCCCCTGATGAAACATTAGACGAAATACTAAAGTCATGGATTGGAATATACATTTTTGAATGTTCTGTGGAATAGTTTTCTGCTAAGTAATCTTCTGGATAAAAATCAAGTGGTTCAGAGATTAATTCAAGCTCTCCATATTTTTGCTTAATTTGCAATTTTGCATCATCACGCCAAATCAATTCTAATGGTGTGACTTTGCCACTATCCAATGACTCAACCGTATGACCATCGACTAAAACTTCCCCTTCAGAAAGCTCACTAACAATATCCATCTTAATTTTAGTCAATTCAAAAGAAAGATTGCGAGTGTTTTTTCCGTTAATGTCAACTCGATCAACTTGTTCAATTGATTGACTAATAGTGTTTTCTTTATCATTATAGTCAAAACTTCCAATAAACTCATATGCTCCTGGAGACAAGGGGCCTATTTTCCAAGTATATTTTTCACTATCTGACACAGCTTTTTCTACTTGTTTATTTATAGCTATCTCCATGCCAGAAGTATTTGTAGAAATATTGAAATATACTGGCTGAATCATTAAATCATACTTGTCATATAAAAAGAACTTTTTGCCATTTTTTTTGATATATATATCATTTTTAGAGGCATTAGAAAAAGGTAATTTATCTACCATGTTAGTAAGATATGCTTTATTGTCTTTTAAATATTTACTATAAACTTGAATATTTTCTTTCGTCACTTTAAAATGGCTATCTGTAGAGCTTAAAACATTTGCTATTCTTTCACCATCTGTGGATAATAACGCTTCTTGATAGCGCTTAATCTGATTATTTTTAGAATAATAACTCTCCCCCAATTTATATGTCCCAAACAATGTCATTAACACAACGATGATGACACTTGTTATGATAAAGTATTTCTTTTTATCTTTTGCAAAAATGCTTTTTTGGAGATTTCCTGATTCATTAGAGGCTATGTCTATACCAAATTCATGGCCACACCCTTCACAAAATTCCCCGGAAATTTCTTGCTTTAATCCACAAGCTTCACAAAAAATAGATTCTTTCATACTTCTTTCTTGATCCTCCTCTGATGTTACAGAATCAGATTTATCTGTTGAAACCAACGAAATACCACAATCTTCACAAAAATGATGCCTATCTTCATATTCTTTGGTACATTTTGGACACCTCTTCATTTCTTTTCCTCCTAAAACCAAAATTCAACACCTACACTAATTCACTACCAACTAGTATTGTTCTCCTTTCCGATTTATAATCTATTTTATGTAATCCAGTAGTTATAGTAATAGTGTACCTGTACTAAAAATATTTGACAACTCTTTTTTTAAGTACATTTCTTTCATATTAAACCGCGAATTTTATAATCAAGTTAGCCACTTGAAAAATAAAAAAACATCATAGTGAAAAATCATGTATTATTAGGGTTCCGACACCAACTAATAAGGAGATTTTCACTATGACGTATTCAAATTTTACCACAACTCGTTTAAAAGGTCAGCACCTAACAGCCATTGAACGTGGAAAAATTGCCGCTTGGCATAGCGAAGGAATATCCAATCGGCAAATTGCCAAAAGGTTAGGTGTGGTTCCTCAAACAATTAACAATGAGTTGAAACGTGGGAAATTGAAACAAGTGAAAAAGAGCAATGGGAAATGTCATTATTTCTTCAAGTATAATGCAGAATTTGCTCAAAATCGGTATAGAAACAACCGACAACGATGCCATCGGAAAGAAAAATTTTTTCAAGTCCGTACCTTTTTGGCGTACTTTATCGAACTGTTTAAAACAAAGAGCTATTCTCCAGATGCAACGGTTGGTTTTGCACGAGTCCATCGACTCTTTTCTCCAGCTGAAATGGTTTGTACGACCACCCTCTATAAGTATATTGACAAGCAACGTCTTGAAATCAAAAACATTGATTTACTGATGAAAACAACACGTAAACCAGCACAAACCAAGCAGGTAAAAAATCGAAAAGTTCTTGGAAAGAGTATCGAAGCACGACCGACAAGTGTTGAAACACGTGAAGAATTTGGTCACTTTGAAATTGATACAGTCATTGGTAAACGGAATGGTTCAGAAACAGCGCTCTTAACTTTAACGGAACGAAAAACACGTTTTGAAATCATTCGTGTGCTTGATGCCAAAGATGCAGACTCTGTCAGTTATGCCATCAACCGATTAGCTAAAGAATATGGGAACAATTTTTCCGCTGTATTTCGTTCGATTACAGCTGATAATGGTTCGGAGTTCGCTCAGTTGTCAGAAACGTTAAATGGATTGACAGAAATTTATTTTACCCATCCGTATACTTCTTGCGAACGTGGAACGAACGAGAATCACAATGGCATCATTCGTAGATATATTCCCAAAGGCGAAAGTATGGACAGCTATCATCGAAAGGAAATCGAGCAAATTGCCAATAAAATGAATCAACTACCCAGAAAGATCTTAAACTATGCGACACCCCAGTCTTGTTTTGAACAAGAACTAAATAAAGTAGTTCGTTGATTTGACAACGAGCCTCTTGCGCCATGGGTATCGTCTGGGCAAGCTGGCATAGCAGCCCGTCAAATCAGACTACCATGCCGCAACTCATTATCAAATCAACATCGGAACTTACAGATAACACATGATTTTCACGTTTTTCAAAAAGTGGCTAACTTGTTCTTGAAATTTGGGCATATTAATAAACTAAAATAAATTGTTTATATATCGAATAAAATAAATGAAAAACACCCCACAAGAAAGATTTTTAATCACCTCTCTTGTCGGGTTTTTCTTATATTTTGGAAAATTATTTTTAAGCTTCAACAGCAGTAGAAGTAATTACATCTACAGCTTTCTTCATGTTGATGTCATGTTTTAACATGTCTTCTGTAAGTACACGACGTACTTGAGCTTCTGGCATGTTGTAGCTTTCTGCTAACTCTTTGATTTCTGCTTCAACTTCTTCTTCAGTAGCTTCCAAGCCTTCAGCAGCAACGATAGCTTCAATTACAAGGTTTGTTTTCACGCGAGTATCTGCTTCGCCTTCAAATTGTTTATGCAAGTCAGCTTCAGTAGAACCAGTTAATTGATAGTACATTTCTGGGTTAATCCCTTGACGTTGCATATTGTTTAAGAATTCATCCATTGCACGGTGAACTTCATCGTGAACCATTACGTGTGGTAATTCAACGATTTCAGCATTTTCAACCGCTTGACGAATTGCTGCTTCTTCAACTGCTTCTTTTGCAGCTTTTTCTTTATTTTCTTGGATTTCAGCACGGAATTTTTCTTTTAATTCTGCTAAAGTTTCAACGCTATCGTCAACATCTTTTGCAAATTCATCGTCTAATTCTGGTACTTCTTTACCTTTTACTTCATGAACAGTTACTTTGAAGACAGCTTCTTTGCCAGCTAAATCTTCTGCTTGGTAATCTTCTGGGAAAGTCACAGTTACTTCTGTGTTGTCGCCAGCTTTTTTACCAACTAATTGTTCTTCAAATCCTGGAATGAATGAACCAGAACCTAATTCAAGTGAATAGTTTTCGCCTTTTCCACCTTCAAAAGCTTCATCGCCTAAGAAACCTTCAAAGTCAATCACTACTGTATCACCTTCAACAGCAGCATCTTCTTTGATTACTAATTCAGCTTGTTGTTCTTGTTCGCGTTTTAGACGAGCATCTACGTCTGCGTCTGTTACTTCGCGGTCTTGTTTTTCAACAGTTAGGTTTTTGTATTCACCTAATTTTACTTCTGGTTTAACTGTTACTTCAGCTTTAATTACCCAATCTTTACCTTTTTCCATGCTTTCAACATCGATTTTAGGTTGTGCAACTGGATCAATGCCAGCTTCTTTTACAGCTGCTTCATAAGCTTCTGGTAAGACAGCGTTTAAAGCATCTTCATATAATGCTTCTTCACCGTACATACGGTTAAATACTGTACGAGATACTTTCCCTTTACGGAACCCTGGTACGTTAAGGTTTCCTTTCACACGATTAAAGGCTGTAGTTAAACCTTTTTGAATTTCTTCTTGAGCAATTGAAAAAGTTAATACACCATCATTGGTGCCTGTTTTTTCCCATTTTGCAGTCATGTATTTCCCTCCGAGTTAACAAATAAATTTACATATGAAATAGTTTCATGCATACCTTTAAATAGTACACTATGCCTTGAAAAATGTAAACATTTTGAATGCAAACTTCCAATTTTTCTACATCAATTTTTGATAAATTTGTCTAAGCACTTGTTTTCTTTGTTGAATCGCACCATAATGTTGTAATTTTTCACCAGCTGCTTCATCTCCAAATAATTGTTGGTATTCTAATAAATAACTCTCTATCCATGCAGATATTTCCTCTTCATTTGGTAGAAATGGATACATCAATGCAAAGTGCGCATCTATTTCGGCTGTGATCATTTCTTCTAATTGAACATCTTTTAATTGCTGGTGTTGGATACATTCATGGGCACGTCGAAGTGCGGCGGTTTCTTCAAGCAAAGTCAATTCTGATAAATGAACGGTTTTTCCTTGAATGATTACTTCACCAGTCGCACCTACTTTTACTAATTCTTCTACTAATTTTGGCAAAAGAAATGGATTTTTAGCCGTAGGAAGAAATTCTTGTGCTAACTGCAAAAATTCTGTCAATGAGCTATTTTTCAACCAATTATTCCATGCTTTCTGGGGCACAGGATGATTCGTCTGATCCCATTGTTGCAACTGGTTCTTTTTAATAACCCGTTCATTGGCACCAATTAACGCTTGAGCATACTCTAGTTTTTGTAAATCTTGTTGGATTTGCTCAAAAGAACGGGAAGTTTGTTGTAACCAACGATGCACAGCTAAATATTGTCCATCTAGCATTAATAGACGCAAATACATTTCAAAACTAGTTGGCTCATTTAAAAAATCATCTAAATAATCTTCTGCTACTTCAAGCGCTTGTGGAAATTCACCTAAGTCTTGTAATATTTGGACTAATTTTTGACAATGCTGAAAGTTGGGCTCTAAACGATATAGTTGTTCAAACAATTGTTTCGCTGCTAAAAATTCTTGTTCTGCTAATTTTTTATTTCCATTTGCCCACAGGCGCTCGGCCTCATTAGGAAATGACAAAATATCTGACATCGATTTCCCTTCTTTCTAAAAAATTAGGTCTGGAAAATTTCCAGACCTTACACTTGAACCTGCTTATTAAAAGCTTTAATCATATTTAACGTTACCACACTCGTATCCGTTAAATAATCTCCTGCATGCTGTTTTCGTTTGGTAAAGGCAGTCGGCAAATAGCCTACATACAAAAATGGATTGGCTTGTAAAGCAAAACGACAAGCCACTTCGCGGACTAACACGGTTTGCCATGATAATTCTTCTTCATTTAATCCAATGACACGAATACCAAAAATCATCTTACCGATTGTTTGACCACGATTTAACTTTGTTAGCAAGGTAAAATACGCTAAATAAATACTGATACTCAATAAACCATACACGCTAAATAGTTCAGGAGACATGGAGAGATTCAGTGCGCGAAAACCTACGTCTAGTAAAATTTTGGTAATTGCTGTAATACAAAGCATATCAATTAAAAACGCCCAAAAGCGAATCCAAAATCCTGCGTAAAAATAGGTCGGAAAATCATTCACGACGCTTTTTTTCATTGGCTCTTCAAATCGCTGCCATGCGGCTTGTTTTTGTTCAATTTCTTCCTCTGTATAGTCTTTGTCTTTAAAAGAAGTCAGCACTTGTTGGTAAAAATCATCTGGATGATAGTGTGTCGGCTGTTTATCTTTCAATGGTTCACTCATCTTACTCACCTCCATAATAATACAAAGGTTTCGGTGCATCTGGTGTCCCAATACTTTCAAGAATAGTTAAGACACGTGTGCTTTCTGATGGTTTCAATCCTTGAACTTCGGCTAACTTTGAACCAAACCACGTATTGGCAAAGCCTGTTGCTGACAAATCATATTCAATTAATTCGGCATTATCTAAGTCTTGCTCTGTACGTAGTGCGGTTAACGCATCTTCTGGAAATCCTAATTCATCCACTAAGCCATTATCCAATGCTTGTTGGCCATCATAAATACGACCATCAGCAATTTTTCGTACTTGTTCTTCTGGCATTTGACGACCATCAGAAACAATTTTGACAAAACGATCATACGAATTATTAACGAATGTCTGTAACACTTCTTTATCACCTGCTGTTGGTTTTCTGGCACCAGACCCAACATCTTTTAAGGCACCACTTTTATACGTAGCATCTTCAATTCCTAATTTTTCAAATAATCCCGCATAATTAATGCCACTCATAATCACACCGATTGAGCCTGTCACCGTTTCCTCGGTTGCAAAAATTTTATCCGCCGATGCCGAAATATAATACCCGCCACTGGCAGCCATTTGCGTCATCGTGACATAAATCGGCACTTCTAACTCTTGAATTTTGCGAATTTCTTTGGCGATTTCGGCACTTTGATAAACCCCACCACCTGGTGAATTCACTTCTAATAAAACACCAGCAATCGTTGGATCATTTTGGATCTGTTTTAATTCTTCCAAGAACATTTGATGATTGTATCCTTCTGTTGCAAATAAACTACTCCCTGTATCAGAAATTTCTCCTTCTACATATAGATGTACAATTCGGCGCTGTTCATCTCCAGGTTCAACCACAAATTCGGCTAGTTCATTTGTGCCGTAAAGTAATGCATTTAACCCACTTAATGTATCCGTCTCTTCTTGTTTGGGTTGTATCAACGCAGCAATTCCTGAAAAAATAAATAATCCAACAGCAATCGCAACCGCTACCCATCTTCTTGTATTCATAGACGCTCTCCTTCAATTAATATAAGTTTTCAATCACAATTACATTTTCAACTGGTCCATCGGCATTCATTTTTTCTGCTTTGTCCACCAACGCATACCCACCAAAAAATTCTTCTGTTAAAACGTCTTGCACTTGAAAAGCACGTGCTTCTTTCACTTGAATAGATGCTGGTAAAATTTCTTGTAAACTATCCCAACCAGTATCTAACATTACTTTTGTATCATCTGACACATTTGCCTTTTCTAACTTTCGGACGACTTCTTTTAATTCTTTAAAAGTCATTGCTTGAACTTCTGACATATTATCCCCTCTTTCTCTTCCATTGTATCGAATCCAACAAAAATTTGACAGAAAAAACTTGTTTTTCTATACTTTCCAACCGTTTTCGTTAGACCAATTTAATTTTATTTATTTTTTTGTTGACTTATAACGTTTTTATGTATATGATTACCAATGTATTTCTAAACTAAGCAACACACAAGATAAACTATACCAATTTAAAGCGCCAGATCTATTGAGACTACTTCAAATAGATGACGAGGACAGAGCTTATCGAATATTCGGCGGGTGGCTCTAGGGTCTGCACTCTACAGACAAGGACAAAACAAGACTGTGAGGTCTACACAAAACACTTGTCATGCAGTTAGAAATACATAATGACAAACAGAAAGAAAGTAGGAAACTCATTATGTGCGGAATCGTAGGAATCGTAGGAAAAGAAAATGCAGAAAAAATTATTATCAACGGATTGGAACGTTTAGAATATCGTGGTTATGACTCAGCGGGTCTATTTGTTTCTGATAAACAAAACCATCATTTGATTAAAGCGCAAGGTCGCATTAAAAATTTAGAGGAAAAAATGACAGATGATGTCAACGGAACTATTGGTATTGGCCATACACGTTGGGCAACACATGGCAAACCATCTGAAGAAAATGCTCATCCTCACACTTCTCAAAATGGTCGTCTAGTTCTTGTTCATAACGGCGTCATTGAAAACTTTGAAGAAATTCGTCAAATGTACTTAACAGATGACACTTTTTATGGTGAAACAGATACGGAAATCGCTGTTCATTTAGTTGCAGCTTTAATGGAAAACGAACAACTTTCAACAAAAGAAGCATTCCAAAAAGCATTGACAATCATTCAAGGTTCATATGCTTTTGCTTTAGTCGATAAAGAAGATGGCGAAACAATCTATGTTGCCAAAAATAAAAGCCCACTATTAATTGGTCTTGGTGATGGCTTCAATGTTATTTGTAGCGATGCTTTAGCAATGCTAGATCAAACAAGTCATTTTGTTGAAATCGTTGATGGTGAAATGGTTACTGTAACTGCTGAGGGCATTCAAATTGAAGACGAAAAAGGCAACAATGTTTATCGCGAATCTTATGAAGCACAATTGGATTTAACAGATATTGAAAAAGGAACTTACCCTTATTACATGTTGAAAGAAATTGACGAACAACCGGCTGTTATGCGTCGTCTTGTCCAAGAATATCAAGCAGAAAATGGTGCAATCAAATTAGATCAAGAACTAGTTGATGAGGTCATCACCAGCGATCGTATTTACATCGTTGCTTGCGGTACAAGTTACAATGCTGGTTTAGCTGCCAAACAACTGATTGAAAAAACAACAGAAATCCCTGTTGAAGTACATTTATCAAGTGAGTTTGGTTACAATATGCCTTTGTTATCACAAAAACCATTCTTTATTTTCTTAACGCAAAGTGGTGAAACAGCAGACAGTCGTCAAGTATTAGTTCAAATTAACCGTTTAAATCACCCCTCATTAACTATCACAAACGTGGCAGGATCAACACTTTCACGTGAAGCAAAATATACATTATTATTACATGCAGGTCCAGAAATCGCAGTTGCTTCAACCAAAGCGTATACTGCACAAATCGCTGTTTTAGCTTTATTCGCTAAAGGAATTGGTGAAGTCAAACAAATTGCTGCAGCCAAAGACTTTGATGTTTTCCATGAATTAGCATTAGTTGCTTCTGCTATGGAGACAATGATTAGTGAAAAAGCAGTCATCTCTCAATTAACAGAAGATTATTTGACAGGCACACGTAATGCTTTTTATATCGGACGTGGCAATGATTACTATGTTTCTTGCGAAGCTTCATTGAAATTAAAAGAAATTTCATATATCCAAGCAGAAGGTTTTGCTGCCGGTGAATTAAAACATGGAACAATCGCTTTGATTGAAGATGGTACACCAGTCATCGGTGTGATTACTGAAGCTCATACTGGCGCACATACACGTGGAAACTTAAAAGAAGTTGAAAGTCGTGGTGCAAAAACAGTCGTGATTGTTAGCGAAGAACTAGCACGCCCAACTGACCAGTTGGTTTTACCAAATGTCCATCCACTCCTAACTTCATTAGTTTCTGTTATTCCAACACAACTAATTGCTTACTTTGCTACATTACAACGCGGTTATGATGTTGATAAACCACGTAACTTAGCAAAATCTGTCACTGTAGAATAACAAAAAAGCTTGTCGGCAAATATGCCGACAAGCTTTTTTTCACTTAAAACAACCATCCACGACGGTATTGTTTGGGCGCTGCAATCTCTGTTCGTAATTCTTTCGCTGCTTGATAAGGCCAATAAGGATCACGCAACAATTCTCTTCCTAAGAAGATCAAATCTGCACGCTCGTTTTTTAAAATTTCTTCGGCTTGAATACCGGTATGAATTAAACCAACTGCTCCAGTGGGTACACTTGCTTCTTGACGAATCAATTCAGCAAAAGGTACTTGATAGCCTGGATAAACATCAATAGGTGCTGTAACAACTGCTCCTGAACTAACATCAATTACATCTACGTCTTGTGCTTTTAGCCATTCTGCTACAGGAACATAATCGGCTGGTGTCATCCCACCTTCTGTATAATCATGCGCAGAAATACGTACAAACACTGCTTTGTCCCACACTTCTCGAACAGCAGATACTACTTCTTTTAACAGACGATAACGATTTTCTAAAGAACCTCCGTAGCCATCTTGACGATGATTCGCTAATGGCGATAAAAATTCATTAATTAAATAACCATGTGCCGCATGAATTTCAATCATATCAAAGTTTGCTTGTTGCGCACGGACGGCAGCTTGCTGAAAAGCAGCAATCACTTCTTGTATATCCGCTAAGGTCATTTCTTGTGGTGTCTTTGATTGTTCATCAAAAGCAATTGCAGAAGGTGCAAAAATTTCTTCTGGTACCTCTGCTTTTCTCCCAGCATGAGCAAGTTGAATGCCGACCGCTGCGCCACTTTGTTTCACAAGACTAGTAATGTTCTGTAAACCTTCAATGTGTTCATCTGACCAAATACCTAAGTCGTTCACACTAATACGACCTTCTGGTTTGACCGCTGTTGCTTCTAAAATAATCAAACCAACTTGCCCAACTGCTCGCGAATGATAATGTGTCACATGCCATGGCGTCACTTTTCCGTCTTCTGCGGCTGAATACATACACATTGGTGACATCACAATTCGGTTTTTTAATGTCAAATTGCGAATCGTCATCGATTCAAATAATTTTTTTACCATTTTAATTCCTCCCAGTGATGGAAAAACACTCCCCGTATCGTTTGTAGGAAGTGTTCGATTGTTTATTTTTCTTTCAAGCTTGTACCATTTGTTTCAATTACTTCTTTATACCAATTGAAACTCTTCTTTTTATAACGATCTAGTGAACCTGAACCATCGTCGTTACGGTCAACATAAATAAATCCATAACGTTTCGACATTTGTGCTGTCGATGCACTGACTAAGTCAATACAACCCCAAGACGTATAGCCCATTACTTCAACACCGTCTTCAATTGCTTTACCAACTTGAACCAAGTGGTCATTCATGTAATCAATACGGTAATCATCAATAACCGTTAATTCGCCATCATCGCCTTCAACTAGTTTATCCACCGCACCTAAACCATTTTCAACGATGAACAATGGTATTTGATAACGGTCATAAAACTCATTTAAGACAATATATAAACCTTTTGGATCGATTTGCCAGCCCCATTCAGAAGCTTCTAAATATGGATTTGGGAAGCCACCTAAGATGTTTCCACGTCCACGTTCATATTTTTCAGGTGTTGCAGTTTCAGTTGTACTCATATAGTAACTAAATGAAATGAAATCTACTGTGTGTTCTGCTAATAATTCAGCATCGCCTTCTGCAAACTGAATCTCAATATTATTGTCGGCAAAATATTTTTTAATATAGCTTGGATATTTTCCACGCACATGAATATCTGAAAATAGATAGTTTTGACGATCTGCTTCTAATTTCGCAACCACATCATCTGGATTAGGTGTCATTGGATAGGTTGGCATTGCTAACACCATACAACCAATTTGGAAATCAGGATTGATTTCATGACCAATTTTCGTTGCTAATGCACTAGCTACTAATTCATGATGAATGGCTTGATATAAATCTTGTTTTGATAGTTTTTCAGGTGGTGTAGCAATCCCCCCACTCATAAATGGTGCGTGTAAAACAGAGTTAATTTCGTTAAATGTTAACCAGTATTTTACTTTATCTTTATAACGTGTAAATAAAGTACGCACATAATTTTCATAAAAATCAATTAATTGACGATTTGTCCAACCATCGTATTCACGTGCTAAATGAAGTGGTGTTTCATAATGAGAAATTGTAATTAACGGCTCAATTCCATATTTTAAACACTCATCAAAGACCTTATCATAAAAGGCTAAACCCGCTTCATTTGGTTCACTTTCGTCTCCTTTTGGAAAAATACGAGACCATGCGATAGACGTACGGTAAACCTTAAAACCCATTTCTGCAAATAATTTAATATCTTCTTTATAGCGATTGTAAAAATCAATCCCTACTAATTTTAAATTATCTTCTGTTGGTTCCTCTGTAACAACACCAAAACCACCTTTAGGCGTTACATCTTGAACTGACCAACCTTTTCCATCTGCGTCATACGCACCTTCATATTGGTTAGCCGCAGTTGCGCCACCCCATAAGAAGTTTTCTGGAAATTTTTTAACCACATTTTTCACGTCCTTTCAAAATTCGACACATTGTAAACACATTCATTATAACTATTTTCTAATAAATATTCAAAATTATTTTTTCCTTCTCCCTTTCCTATAATGTGTTAAGATATTTGATATAAAGATGCCAAAAAAATGCTACATAAGGAGAGAGTGATATGGAATCTATTACAAATTTTCGTGATTTAGGTGGCTTAAAAAACCGACATGGACAAACAATTATCCCTAAAAAATTATTGCGTTCAGGTGAATTATCACGCGTTTCTTTACATGATTAAGAACGCTTACTGAATGATTATCACCTAGAAACAATTGTCGATTTACGTTCATTGGATGAAGTGAGTGAACGTCCCGACAAAGTTTTTAATAACACTTATTATGTTCATATTGATATTTTCAAAAGTATTCATGATGAAGGTGCAGGTTTGGAAGATTTCATTAAAATCGGTTCTGCAAAACGTGCACGCGCATACATGCATGACATTTACTATACAATGACAATCAATCCCGGCGCACAGGCCGGCTTTACCAAAATGATTGAAACTGCCTTAAGTGTCTCAGAAAAAAATAGTTTCTTATTTCATTGTTTTGTCGGAAAAGATCGTACAGGTATCTCTGCTGCCTTATTATTAGAAATTTTAAACATCCCAAAAGAAACGATTTATCAAGATTATTTAGCAACCAATCAATTACGGGTGCAAGAAAACCAAGAAATACTCCAATTAGCAAAGGACAATGGTGCGACACAAGAAATTACCGAAACCTTACAAATTGCCTTAAATGTTGAATCAGAATTCCTAGATACTTTCTATCAAACAGTAACGAAAGAATTTGGCAACATCGATGCTTACTTAACCAATGTCTTGCATATTTCACCAAGGATGCAACAAGATTTACGCACGTTATTGCTTGATTGATTTATTGTATAACCTCCTACACGCTACTTTATAACGAAGAGAATTTTTTTAGACTATCTGTTTATGTGATAGTCTTTTTTTCACGATAAACAAAAACTATCATCGGGTTAAAAAGCCTAATACTGACCGGTGAATGCGTTGACACGTCGTTGGGCCTTTGCTATGATTCAAATCAAATCAACAAACACGTTGATAAAGAGAGTACCACCTATTATTTTTCTAACAGAGAGTCTCGGTAGCTGAGAAGAGATGAAAAGATAGGTGCGAAGATGGCTTTTGAGTGATTGCGATGACTCTATATAGACAGTCGCAAGCGGGTGCTTCCGTTATCGAGTAGAAGTAACACGATTACTTCATGAGGTGCGTTATTGTGAAAAACGCATAAATCAAGGTGGTAACATGTCTCGTACATCCTTAGAAGAATAGACTCTTCTAGGGATTTTTTTATTACACAAGGAGGAATTTGAATGAAAAAATCAGTGTTAAGTGGTGTCATTGGGTTAGTTGGTGCGGTCTTGTTACTAGCAGGATGCGGCAAATCAAACGAAGCGGAAAATACAACCATTCGGGTAGGAACTTCGCCGGGACCTTATAGCGAATTATTTTTAGAAGGAATTAAACCCATTTTGGAAAAAGAAGGATACACAGTCACAGAAACGGCTTTTGATGCCCTTTTACAAGCCGATGTTGCCTTAAATGAAGGAGAAGTTGATGTCAATGTTGATCAACATACCGCTTATTTAGAAAATTTCAACGAAAATAGTGATGCTAATTTAGTTGGATTAGTTTCAATCCCGACTGTTCCAGCTGGTATTTTTGGCGGACGCAAAGACAGTTTAAAACAAGTTGAAGAAGGCGATACTATCGCAATTCCTGAAGATGCGTCCAATACAGCTCGTGCGTTGTTGCTGTTAGAAAAAGTGGGTTGGATTAAATTAGATGAAAAAGTAGAACCTATTGCAGCCACTACGAGTAATATCGTTGAAAATCCATTGAACTTGGACGTAGTCGCAATGGATTCTGCACAAATCCCACGCAGTCTTCAAGACATTGATTTTGGGGTCATTCCAGGTAGTATCGTCTACAGCGCAAATATTCCAGCTGAAGATAGTTTATTAAGCGAAGATATTTTAAAACAATATGAACTTGTGGTCACTGTTGATAAGAAAAATGCCGAGCAACAATGGGCAAAAGATATTGTTGCCGCTTATAAATCTGATGAATTTGCAGAATTTTTAAAAGGAAAAAATAAAAATAATTACTGGTTCATTCCAGCTGATTTACAAAAGTAAGGAGCCTAAATAATGGTAGTTGACACAGCTTTTTTTGACAAATTAACCGCTATTCGTCATCATCTCCATCGATATCCTGAACTATCTGGACAAGAATTTGAGACGACAGCTTTTATTAAGAAAATCCTTCAAGAGCATCATATCTCTATTGTTGAGACAACATTAAAAACTGGAGTCATTGCTGAAATTGGAACAAAAGAAGAAGTCATCATTGGTTTACGAGCGGATATCGATGCTCTACCAATTCTTGAAGCAACCAATTTAGATTACGCATCAGTAAATGCTGGCGCAATGCATGCATGTGGGCACGATTTCCATACAACTTCTTTGTTAGGTGCAGCCATTTTACTCAAACAATACGAAGACCAATTACCAGGGAAAATTTATTTGATTTTCCAACCTGCCGAAGAAATTTTCCAAGGTGCCAAAGAAGTCATCGACGTGCTTGATTTTAGTCATTGGTCAGGATTAGTTGGTTTCCATAATGCTCCTGACTTACCTTTAGGTGCGATTTCCGCTCGCCTTTCACGTCAAATGGCGAGCGTAGATCGTTTCCATGTAATTATTCACGGTACAGGAACGCATGCCGCACATCCAGATCAAGGAAACGATCCAATTGTCACAGGTTCACAAATTATCACCAATTTACAAGCAATTATTAGTCGTCATGTACCCGCAAGTGAACAAGCAGTTCTATCGATTACTCATGTGGAAGCTGGCAGTACTTGGAATGTGATTCCAGATACATTCCAATTTGAAGGCACCATTCGTACTTTTGACGAAACCGTTCGTGAAACCATCATCCAACAAACGAAAAAAATCATTCAAAACACTGCCGACAATTACAACCAAACAGTGACGATTGATTGGATTACTGGACCAGGCCCCGTCAACAATGATGAAGCATTATATCAATTGATAACACCTGCTGTGACTTCTATTGGAACAGAATTTATTGCAGCCAAAAGTAATTTGGGTGGCGAAGATTTTGCCTTTTATCAAGAACATGTCGCAACTTATTTTGCATCAATTGGTACTGGCAAAGGAATCCCCTTGCATCACCCGGCCTTTTTAATTGATGACCATGCCTTAACGTATAGTGTGCACTATTATTTAAAAGCCGTCGAAACACTATTACAAATCAATTTAGGTGTAATTTAAGTAGAATTTTTAAACATTATTGGATACAATAAAACTATTCCAATAAAGATTGAAGGTTTTATCATGTCTACCAAACGTTTTGTTCAATTATTTGTTTGCTACTTTCTTTCCATTGTTATTGCTATTGGATTAGCAAATTTATTTCCTATTACCAATCAATGGATCTATCTCTTGGTAGTGAGCATAATTGGTTATGTCGTATTAACCATTCCGCTAACTATCATGACAATCATGAAGAAAAAATAAAAAGAAGCTCTTCCGAATTCATTTTCGAAAGAGCTTCTTTGTTTATTTCACTTCTAAAATATCTTCCACACAGGCTTTCATATCACCGGATGCAATGACACGATTATGACGAATTGGTGCGTCATCCAATTCTGTCACAGCAGTTGGAATTGTAACGTTTGATAATTCATTCAATTCATGAACTAATTCAAAATCGTCTTTATCGGTTTCAGTATTCGTTAAGGCTTCTACGACCACACGCGGGAATTTATATGGACTTGCAGTAGAAACAACAAGTGACGGTAAATCTGATTGTGCTTGATATTTTTCTAACACACTTGCAGCAACAGCAGTATGTGGATCAATCACATAATTTGCTTCTTTGTATACTTTTTCAATCGCTTGTTTCGTTTCTTCTTCTGTTGCGAAATCACCATAAAAATCAGCTAATTTTGCTTTCATCTCTGGTGTAATTTCATAGCTACCTGCTGAACTTAATTGTTCCATCAATGTTTTTGTTTGAGCAACATCATCGCCTGTTAGATGGAAAATCAAGCGCTCTAAGTTACTTGAAATTAAAATATCCATTGATGGTGAAGAAGTCACATAAAACGGACGATTACGATCATACACACCTGTTTGGAAGAAATCAGTTAACACTTTATTTGGATTCGATGCACAAATTAATTGATTAAATGGTACACCCAATTGTTTTGCGTAATAACCCGCTAAAATATTTCCAAAGTTTCCAGTTGGCACGGACACATTAATTGAATCACCATTGTTAATTTCACCTGCTTTTACCAATTGTGCGTAAGCATACACATAATAAACAACTTGTGGAATCAAACGACCAATATTAATGGAATTAGCAGAAGAAAATTGCTTGCCGTTTTCTGCTAATTTTTGTTTTAACGCATCATCATTGAATAATGCTTTTACTGTTGATTGGGCATCATCGAAGTTTCCATCAATCGCAACAACATACGTGTTCTCACCTTTTTGTGTCACCATTTGTTTTTCTTGAATTTTGCTGACGCCATCTCTTGGATAAAAGACAATAATTTTTGTTCCAGGAACATCTGCAAAACCAGCCATCGCTGCTTTTCCAGTATCACCAGATGTTGCAGTTAAAATAACGATTTCTGAATCAACGCCATTTTTTTTCGCAGAAGTTGTCATCAAATACGGTAAAATAGATAATGCCATATCTTTAAAAGCAATCGTTGAACCATGGAATAATTCTAGGTAATAGTCATTGCCTTTTTTCACAACTGGCGCAATCGCTGCATCATCAAACTTATCATCATAGGCTGAATCGATACAGTGACGCAATTCTGCTTCTGTAAAATCAG
This sequence comes from Enterococcus saccharolyticus subsp. saccharolyticus, assembly GCF_029023825.1. Classification (NCBI taxonomy): domain Bacteria; kingdom Bacillati; phylum Bacillota; class Bacilli; order Lactobacillales; family Enterococcaceae; genus Enterococcus; species Enterococcus saccharolyticus. The sequence goes on from NZ_CP118957.1 coordinate 1,466,335, forward strand.
GATAAAATGCACTCATAATTGTAAATGCGACTTCTTGGTAGCTTTGTGTCGCTAATTCATCAAAATCTAATGTAAGTTTTGGTAATTCTGTTGGTACATACAAACCGCCATCTGTCGCTAATCCTTGTAGAATTGCTTGCGAAGCTGATACGATGTTTTGTGCGTCTCGTGTACTCTTATATAGTAAAGTCATACATTGCTCTCCCTTAGAAAAAATTTATTTTAATTATTTTATCATTTTTTAGTAGAATAGACTACATCGAATCAGTTTTTTTATGAAAAAGTTTTATTTTCTTTTCATTTCTCTTTTCTTAATAAATACACATCTAGCTCATCTTTCATCTTTTGAGAAATCTCGCGTGCAATCGGTAGAACCGTTGCATCAATGATTCGTGTAGTAAAAGTAATAATAAACGCCACGCTTTTATTGAACGAAGTCTCACTCAGAAAATCAATCACATCTTTTTTCGAATGAATCACTGGACCACCGACTGCTGCTCCACGCGCAAATGTTATCGCTGGTACACCCCCCAAAATGGTGTAGAATCACTCAGATACACCCCTTGGCTTGTTTTGATACCATGACCTAATTCGTTTGCAACAAAATCAACATAATGAATCAAATCCTCGGTCGCAGTAGCACAAGCCACACCATGCCCTAAGACAGCGCCTAGCATATCTACATTAATGACTAAACGATACGCAGATAATTCATTTTGATGCGCTTGGACATAAGCAGTTGATCCACATAACCCTCGCTCTTCGGCACCACACCAAATAAACTTCAATGTCCGTTTTGGTTTTGTTGTAACAAAGTGTTTGAAAAAATCTAAAACTGCCAAAACACCTGTTGCATTATCATAGACCCCTTTAGAATGGCGCACAGAATCATAATGCGCAGTAAAAGCCACAATTTCTGCTAATTCACCGGGAATTGTTGCTACAAGATTGTGGGAAGTACGGGAACTTTCTTGCCCTTGCACCTGTAATTTAACTGTTTGTGGATTCATCCGCACAAGTTTTTCTGCCTCGCGAATACTCATCGTCATCCCAGGAATTTTACCCAATGCTTGAAGTTTTGGACGGAGATATCGTTCTTCAATATCCGTCTGTTCATCATAACAATCCCCATTAAATGTGACAAAACCTGCGACTTGCGCTTCGATAATTTTTTTATAAGAAGCATACGTAATCCCGCCATTAAACAATACGATTTTCCCTTTGGCTTGCGCTAAGCTAATTGGATCTAAGGCATCAATGTACAGAAACGCTGCTTCTACTTCACCCGTTCCACCCATGCCAACACCAGTAACTTCAAAAGTCTCCTGTGTAGCTGGAATTTCAAATGTCGCTGTCACCTCTTCTACAAAGTCAATGGTAAATTCTTCTATCTCCACTTGTACATCGTATGTTTCTATTTCTGCTTTAATTACTTCCATAGCACGATACTCTTCTTGTGAGCCTACGACACGTTCAAAAGATAATTTCTCTAATAAATCAAATTTTTTCATGCTATCCCCTCCTCACATTTAGTATACGAAGCAAAATTTTGGTAAACAATGTGTTTTTCAAGGATAGAATCAAGCAATCTATGATATAGTTAGTGAAGAAATTAAACAAGATGGAGTGTTTTCGATGTTAACCTTAAAAGAAAAAATTATTGCTGAAAGTAAAAAAATTGGCATTGATAAAATTGGTTTTACCACAGCTGAGCCGTTCGATTATTTGAAAGACTCATTGATCGAACAACGTGAAGCTGGACATACATCAGGTTTTGAACACCAAGTCATCGACGAACGAATTTATCCTGAAAAAACCTTTGAGAATCCCAAAAGCATCATCGCGATCGCGTTAGCTTACCCAACGCGCATTCATGAAGAAGTTCCTCGTGATGAAAAACGTGGGCAATTTGCACGCGCTTCTTGGGGGATCGATTATCATAATATTTTAAAAGACCGTTTAGAGCGTTTAATTGATTTTATTCAAACGGAAGCAACTTCTGAACAAGAAGCGGAACAATGGCGTTTTGCGCCCCAAGTCGATACTGGTGAATTGGTGGATGTTGCGGTTGCCCAACGCGCTGGATTGGGATTCATTGGAAAAAATGGGTTATTGATTACTGAAGAATATGGTTCTTTTGTTTATTTAGGAGAAATCATTACCAATATTCAATTTGAACCCGATAAACCCGTGCCAAATGGTTGTGGTGATTGTACGCGTTGTATTACCGGATGTCCAACAGGCGCTTTATTAGGTGATGGCCGAATGAATGCGAAAAAATGTCTGTCTTATCAAACACAAACCAAAGGAATGATGCCCAAAGAATATCGTCGCAAAATCCGCAATACCATCTATGGATGCGACATTTGCCAACTTGTCTGTCCGTATAACAAAGGCAAAGATTTCCATTTCCATCAAGAGATGGAACCCAAACCTGATGAAGTCTTCCCCAAATTAGTTCCGATGCTTTCCATTTCTAATAAGGAATTTAAAGCACAATTTGGACATTTAGCTGGGTCTTGGCGTGGCAAAAAACCACTACAGCGGAATGCTTTAATTGCCCTAGCAAACTTAGGTGGCCGAGAAGCATTGCCTGATATCGCTAAATGTTTAGACGATCAACGCCCCGTTATTCGTGGAACAGCAGTTTGGGCGATTGGCCAATTAACAAAGCGAAATCCAGAACAATACCTCGAACGTTTACAAGCGATGCAAGAAAAAGAAACTGATGAAGATGTTTTACTAGAACTAGAAGAAACCATCACATTTCTTACCGATCCAACAAAAAAGAAGGCCTAATCAAGCCTTCTTTTTAATTGCGCAAATAATTTCTGAAAAACAGGTGCTAACAACAAATAAAAAATACCATTCCCTACACCATGTAAGAAATCAAAATAAAGTCCTGCCAAATAATATGGCCAAAACTGTGGCATACCGTAGAGTTGAACATCTATCCCAGCAATCACAAAACCATATAAAAAGCCAGCAACTACACTAAACGCAACTTGCAAACTACGATGCTGACGAAACATTTCCCAGCGACACAAAACACCCATACATAAAATAACGACACTGAATGATAGAATTTGAGAAACTGTCCAAATCCCCATTCCCATATACATATTCGTGATGATCAAAGCTAACACGTTGACAATCAGGCCACGTGTAACGCCCAATTGATACGTTAAAATTAAAAAAATAGCTGTCATTGGTTGAATATTAGGAATAAATTGAAATAAGGTTCTCCCAACCACACAAGCTGCAACAGTCATTGCTAAATAAGCAATTTCATAGGTTGAAAAAAAGGGTTCCTGTTCCTTTTTCATTAAATCATCCTCTCATCACTCGGTTTTCTTAGTATAGCGTAGATTTGAAGACTATGCATCCTATCTAATTAAAAAAATATGGTATGCTAATGATAACAAATAACTAAATGAGGTGAGTAGATGTTAGCCTATTATACGATTGATAAAGACAATGGTTTACAAGAAGGCTCAAAAGAGCAACATAATTGGTTAGTTCTTGATCAAGAAGAACATGAATTGGTTGAAAAACTATTGACCGATTTTTCATTACCCGACGATATCTTTATCGGTGCTGACGATTCAGGAGAAGTGTCTCGCATCGAACATTTAAAAGATACCAAGTTATCCAATCCTATATCAGTCGTCTTGTTGAATCTATCTTCGAAACAACAAAGTATTGAACAACGCATTGAACCGATTTCGTTTATTTTATCAGATGATCTTTTAATTACTTACATTGGTAACAATAGTCAATTTATTCAACATTTGTTAAAAAAAGAAACCGATTTTTATTCTTTTGAACAAGTCTTACTTCTCTCACTTTTAACTAGTTACCGTCATTTTATCGCTGGATTGAAAGAATTAAAGACCGAGATTGATGACTTAGATGCTGCCGCTAGACAAACGACTGATAGCAAACGCCTATTTCAACTAGCGGATGTCGATCGTGCCATTATATTTATTGACCACACACTTGCCGATCAAAATCAAATGCTTGATCGTTTGTGGGAAGAAGAAGCATTACTTGAAAAAGTGAATGATCCTGCCTTAATTCATGACGTAAAATTACGCCAAAAACAAGCATTAAAATTAGTTGAAATCTATCACGATTTAATCAATACAATTGGTAGTCTTTTTGCAAGCATGATTGATAATAACCTCAATCATTTGATGAAATATTTAGAATCAGCTGCTCTTGTCCTAACAATCCCCACTGTTATTGCAGGAATTTGGGGAATGAATACTGGTGGATTGCCTTGGGAAAAATCCTCCTTAGGATTTGGTATCGTTATGTTATTAACCGTCATTCTAACTATTTTCACAGGTATTTACTTGAAAAATAAAAACTATTTCAAATAAAAAGAAAACCCTTTCTTTTGTCATCTACTGACTATTTTGTTATGATAAAAGAAAAGGAGGAATTGATAATGACGAACTCTGAAGATAAATTAAAAGCATTAGCAGAAGAACGTAAAGAGCATAACCCCTTTGAAACAATCGATGAGCTTGAAAAAGAGTATAATTTAGAGGAAGAGACACCACCTTCTGAAGAAGATCAAGTCGATGAGCATTTAGACAAAGTACCAATTGAAGAAGACCCCATTGTAAAATTAGCAATGGCTGAACAACGCTTACACAACAATCAACCACCAAAATAAAACGAAGGTCTGAATACTCAGACCTTCGTTCATTTTTTTATAAATTAATCGCCGTGCCGCCAGTGACGCCATAAATTTGTGCCGTAACATAACTTGCTTCGTTTGAAGCTAAAAAAACATATACAGGCGCTAATTCTACAGGTTGTCCAGCACGTTCTAGTAACGTATCTTGACCAAATTCTGGTAAAGTACCTGGCAACTGCCCTTCATCTAATTGTAATGGTGTCCAAATTGGACCTGGCGCAACGCCATTGACACGAATTCCTTTTTTAGCAAATTGTGCCGCTAGATTAACCGTAAAATTGCTAATCGAAGCTTTTGTTGCTGCATAATCTAATAAATTATCACTTGGATCTGTTGCTTGGAGTGAAGTCGTCGTAATAATCGCACTACCTGCTGGTAAATGGGGTTCCGCTTCTTTCACTATAGCAAACATGGAAATGATATTAACTGTAAACGTATCTCTGACTTGTTGAATCTCTAGTTCACTAATGGATTCACGAGCAAATTGTTGTGCCGCATTTAAAACTAAGGTATCTAAACCACCTAATTCTTCTACTGCTTGTTTAATGATCTTTTGCGGTGAATCATCTTCACGTAAATCATAGGGAAGTAAGCTAACTTTTCTACCTGCTTTTTTGATATAATCCGCCACTTCATTGGCGTCTTTTTCCTCACCTGGTAAAAAATGCAAAGCAATATCGGCACCTTCTCTAGCAAACGCAATTGCAACTGCTCGACCAATTCCTGAATCGGCTCCTGTAATTAAGACACGACGATTTTCTAATCGATGATTTCCTTGATAACTTTCTTCTCCACAATCAGGTTGAATCGCCATCTCTTCTTCTAAGGCTGGAGTGTCTTGATCCTGTTTCGAAAATTTTCCTGAATGATACATCTTTCTTGGGTCTTTTAAAACTGGTTCTGTCATACGGTGTCTCCTCCTTTTTGGTGTTAGTTTTATTGTAACGAAAATAAATTTAAATGCCCACTAATCATAATGTTCACTTTTTACCCTACACTAGACAAAAGGTGACTAATCTTTTAAAAGACTAGTCACCTTTTTTATTTGATTATTTGAATTTGATACCCTTCAAAATACTTTTCATTTTTACGATGTTGATTCCAAGAAAAGACACCCATAATGACCGCACCAATGGTATTAATTAATAAATCCCCCATCGTATCTGATAAAGCAGCACGCCCAACAAATTCTACACCATCAATAGTCATATAGCGTTGTAGATTCATGTTGCCAACCGCGTCCCACGACCATTCCCAGAATTCCCAAAAAACACCACACACTCCTGCGAAAGAAAAGCCAAACAATAAAAAGACCCACGGAGAAATTTCGCTCACTTCATTATCTAAACTTCCTAGTAAAGTACATAAAATACCATACCCCACTGCTGTTAAAATCATTGGACTTGTCATATGCAAAATTTTATCCCAAAACGGCACGATGTCCATCATATGCAAACATGTTCCAATAAATACTGAAATTAATAAGAAGAACCAATAAAAATAAACGATTGACGGTGGAAAGGCAATTTTGAAAAATCTTTTTAAAAACTGTGGGCCATAAATCAATCCAATCCCCATTAAACATTCCATAATCGTCACCAATGCTGCCAATGGTGACACAGCACCTAACACTAATTCACCAAGGTTAAATGCTAAAGTAAGGAGACCAACAACTAATAGACTACGTCTCAGTTTGGTTTCAAATGCCATTGTACTACCTTATCACTTTCCATATACGTAGCTAAACCTTTTAAAAGTTCTTCTTCTGATGAATAGATCTCACCATTGAGTTTAACCAATCCAACAGTGTATAAATTTAAATAATGAAACTGATTCTCACCAACCGTTTGTAGCGCTGCTAATTTTTGAGGGTGTTCGCCCCCTTGTTGACGTGTATCCGTATATAATCCTAAGATAGGAATATTTTTCGCATACGCAATACCAATTTCTGAAGCAACGCCCGCATCAATAATTAACCCATCCAATAAGGCAATCATCAATTGACTATCTACTACTTTCTCTGTATCAGCCAATGCAATCATTTTGCTATCAGCATACGCAGTTTTATCATTAATTGCTTCATTTTCTTGTGGCAAATAGATACTTGCTTGTGGGTATTTTTCTCGTATTATTTTAACTAAGTAAGAATTGTAAACTAAATCGCTTTTCGCAAACATAGGTGCTGCAAAATAAATATTCATCCTTTTTCCTCCAAAATAAAAAGTTTTTTAAAAGTCATCACTGAAATACGCTGCCATATCAGGGATAATTCGTTCTAATGTACGTAAGGTTTCTTTATCAGTCTCAATCCGTTCTATACGAGCTAAGTAAGCTGCACGACGATAGTTCATCAGTAGACAGGTTAATGTTTGAATATCTAAATATACAGGCTGTCCAACTGCTTCTCGCGTAACGGTCAATTGTTCATCTTCCCAGATTAATCCAAACACACCGTTGTTCCATTTGGCTAAAGGATCACTCACAACAAAATGGAAATTTTTACGAAACGGCTTAAACGGAAATGATTTTAAAAATTCTTCCACATCCACAATACGTGCCATAAAATAAGGTTCAATTGTTTCACGGATTTGTCCATCTTCTAATAAGAATGCGAGGGGTTCATTTTTATAAATATTTCCTTGAATCCAATAAACCATTGAAAAATGCGCAGTAATAAAATTCCATAAACCATTCCGGGCTTCTTGATTCAAATAAAACATTTCTTTGATATGAAATACTTCTTCCGCAATCCAATAAAATAAAACACCTTTTGGTTCGCCATCTGTCCCATAATAAATAGCTGCTGTTCGTTGCTCTTCATTTTCATAGCGCCAATATTCTTCCCAATTAAATTTAGTCCGTTGTAATGCACCATGATTTTCTTTGGCAAATTGATTGTACACTTTGTACACATCTTCATGATCCACTTCTTGCCGTTCTACCATACCAGGAACATCTACATTTTTGGGTAATTGCGTATCACGAATTTTAAAGGTTAATTTATCCGACATGATTTCCCAACCTTTACGTCGATAATAAGGAATACTGTACGGATACAAATAAGAAATCCATTGTTGACTCTCACGCATATTTTCCAAAGCTACACGAATTAATTCATTCATCAAACCATGCCCGGCATATTCGGGATATGTTCCTACTCCTGTCACACCTCCCATTTTATACAGTGTGCCATGAATATTGACTTCACACGGATAAATGGCAATTTGGGAAACTAGTTGCTCCTTATTAAACCATCCGAAAACTTTTGACAGCTCTAAAATTGGTTTTTTTGACTTAATCATTTCTCGTTTGTTCTCGAATCCACTTTCTTCAATGTCTGATTTTGTCACTTGAAAGACATAACTCAGTAATTCATTAAATTGCGCCACGTCTTTTTCTTCAACGGGGCGAATCGTTAAATTATGATTGAAAGGTTTATCCATAGTTCCAACTCCATCTCTTGTTTTTTATAGTATAACAAACTCAAAGAAATTTTGTCTGTTTAAGCTATAACAAAACTCTTTAAATCTACTTCTTTCGTTGGTATAATATAAAAGCTGACTAAAAGAAATGAGGAATTTATCCATGCATAATTTAGAAGAAATGAAAAAGCGTCAGGAAAAGATCCGTAACTTTTCCATTATTGCGCATATTGACCACGGAAAATCGACTTTAGCCGACCGTATTCTAGAAAAAACAAATACGGTAAGTTCTCGTGAGATGCAAGCCCAACTCCTTGATTCCATGGATTTAGAACGAGAACGTGGCATTACGATTAAATTAAATGCTGTCGAATTAAACTATACTGCACAAGATGGGGAAACTTACATCTTCCATCTAATTGACACTCCTGGACACGTCGATTTCACTTATGAAGTATCACGAAGTTTAGCTGCCTGCGAAGGCGCAATTTTAGTTGTTGATGCTGCCCAAGGAATCGAAGCACAGACTCTTGCCAATGTTTATTTAGCCTTAGACAATGATTTAGAAATCCTACCTGTCATTAACAAAATTGACTTACCTGCCGCTGATCCAGAACGCGTTCGTAAAGAAATTGAAGATGTGATTGGGATTGATGCTAGCGAGGCTGTTTTAGCTAGTGCTAAAGCAGGGATTGGTATTGAAGATATTCTTGAACAAATCGTCGAATACGTTCCACAACCACAAGGCGATTTAGATGCCCCTTTAAAAGCCTTAATCTTTGATTCGGTTTACGATGCTTATCGTGGGGTTGTTTTAAATGTCCGTGTCATGGACGGTGTCATTCGTCCAGGGGATAAAATTAAAATGATGAGTAACGGCAAAACTTTCGATGTTACAGAAGTTGGTGTCTTCTCACCCAAAGCAATCCAACGCGATTACTTGATGGTTGGTGATGTTGGTTATGTGACCGCCGCAATTAAGACCGTTCAAGATACACGTGTGGGTGATACAATTACGTTAGCAAATAATCCAGCAACTGAAGCACTTGAAGGATATCGTCAAATGAATCCTATGGTTTATTGCGGATTGTACCCTATCGATACTTCTCGTTACAACGATTTACGTGAAGCCTTAGAAAAATTACAATTAAACGATGCCGCCTTGCAATTCGAACCAGAAACATCGCAAGCACTTGGATTTGGTTTCCGTTGTGGATTCTTAGGTCTTCTGCACATGGACGTTATCCAAGAACGTTTAGAACGTGAATTTAATTTAGAGTTAATTACAACTGCACCATCAGTAATCTATCATGTCAACAAAACAGATGGGTCTACAGTAATTGTCGATAACCCTGCTGAGTTCCCTGAACCAGTTACCATTGATAGCGTAGAAGAACCTTACGTAAAAGCCCAAATTATGGTACCAAATGATTATGTTGGTGCTGTAATGGAACTTGCACAACGTAAACGTGGCGATTTTGTGACAATGGATTATCTAGATGATTATCGTGTCAATGTTGTTTATGAAATCCCCCTATCAGAAATTGTTTTTGATTTCTTTGATAAATTAAAATCAAGTACCAAAGGCTATGCGTCATTGGATTACGAAATGTCCGGATATCGCACCAGCCGTCTTGTGAAAATGGATATCTTGTTAAACAGCGAAAAAGTCGACGCATTAAGCTTTATCGTTCACCGCGATTTTGCATTCGAGCGTGGAAAAGCCATCGTTGAGAAATTGAAAAAATTAATCCCTCGTCAACAATTTGAAGTCCCTGTCCAAGCAGCAATCGGCCAAAAAATTGTCGCTCGTTCAGACATCAAAGCCTTACGTAAAAACGTTTTGGCAAAATGTTACGGTGGTGACGTTTCTCGTAAGCGTAAATTACTTGAGAAACAAAAAGAAGGTAAAAAACGAATGAAACAAATCGGTTCAGTCGAAGTACCACAAGACGCATTCATGGCAGTTCTTAAGATGGATGATGATGCAAAGTAGATATATCAAGGGTTTAGCAAAATTGCTAAACCCTTTTTTCTTTATTTTAATATGCTAAAATCAGCAATTTATAAAAAATACGACGTTCAGGCATAAAAACACAACGCTTAGGATGAAAACGGTTTCTAACTTCTTTTTCATGATATAGTCATTGTGAAAAAACAAATCAAAAGTGAGGTATAGTGCAGATGAAAAAAATAAAACTTTATCAAGTTTATCCATTAATTTCAAGTTGCAGTTTTATCCTAGCTCAAGTATTCATAACTAATTATAACCTTAGAGAATTCCAACCAATCTTTCAATATCTATATTTTAATATTCTATTTCCAGTAGCTTATATGTTTTTTATGGGTTATCTTATTCCTTTGTTTTTATCAATAAAAGTCACAAAACTTGTTAAACGTATATTAATGGCCAGTACATCAGTCTTTTTACTAGCATGTATGATTATATATATCTACTTCTTTTTCAATAATCATGGGGTTATCTTTACGAATCACCAAGATTTGTTACTAGGGATTTTTAGTGGGCTATTGTTAGGGATTACAAGTGCTTGTTATACAGATGATAATCCTTAAGGAAAACAATATGGACATTAAGTTTATTCTTGTTGAGAATCGTACAGTTGAAGAAGAAGCTTTAAGAAACACACTCAATGAAATGAAAACTTCTGATGAAATACAATTAGGATTTTTAAAATACGGCATTCAATAAATTCCTTTTTTCTAGAACTTTATCCTTTGTTCGCTTTACAGCAAGCACAAATGCTCTTATTGTAGAACTATACTACTTCGAATACTTAAAGGAGCAAACAACCATGAAATCAATCCCTATCCTAAATCATGTATTGGGACCTTTCGAAATCATAAAGCATGAGCATTGGAATAGTGACTACGAAGCTATGATTATTCAATTAAAAGATTCAACTAGAATAAGAACACGTATCGCCAAAAGCACACCTAAAAAGGAAGGATATTTTACAGTGTTTTGGGAAAAAAACGACGTCAACAAAAATATTCCCTTCTCTGATACAAATTCTCCTGAATTATTAGCAATCATTGTCTGTGATTCAAATAGAAAAGGTCTTTTTTTATTCCCCAAAGAGATTGCAATTGAAAAGAAAATCGTATCTACCAATAATGCTAAAGGAAGAATGGCGATGCGTGTGTATCCGACGTGGTGTTTACATTTAAACAAAACAGCAACGGCCACACAAAAATGGCAAATAAACTATTTTAAAGACTTATCAGAGTAAATCCAGTCTACGTTCAGTCATAAATATACTACGTTTTAGACAAAAAAACGTTACCTGATGAAAAACATGTTATGATAAAAATAAAAACGATAAGGAGTTGCTGAAAAATGATTGCAATTATTTTCGACTTTGTTGGTCAACTATTTTCAGGTATTAGTTTTGGAAAAATGAAGGATATTCATGAGGAAGAAAATCAAACAAAATAAGCCATGTAAGAAACGAATCGCTATGAGAAATCCTCTTTTCTTTTAGTTTACTTGTATTTGTCATAGTGCTCTCTGTTTGAAAAAGCATTAATTTAGATAAGCTTATAAAAAAGATGACGAGTTCCATAGTTTCAGTCTGTATGTAGATAACTAGTTTTTTCAAACTATTAACGAAAGAGAGCGCTGGATACAGCCAAATGACCTATCGCTCTCTTTAAACTTTTGTCCCCCTTCATCACCTCAACTATAATCAACGGTATAATAACCAAATCCATGGGTCGAATCACGACCAATATGCAGACGTTTTCCTGCCTCTAACAATGGGGTAAAAGGGGTAATTTCTCCTTTAAAACTGAAGGAACCGATAATATTATCCATACGAAGTTCATTGTCTTTTTGATTCATTGAATAGCGTCTAAATTTATCTCTTTGCCAATTATGATCAACCATTTGCACTTTTTCTACTTCTGCTAACATTGTTTCAAGATTCCATTCCATTTGATGCTTTGTATAAGCCTGCGAAATCAAACTCATTCGCCGTGCAAGTGCCCGAATGATATCCGTAAAAGAAGGCTCTTCAATTAATTCATGACTTTTCTCTAATCGTAGTGGCGTGACAAAATCCATATAAACAAAAGAAGTGTCGACTTGATTGCAGATAAGTGGTTGTGGTCTAGCATTTTTAAGCCACAACTGATTTTCACGCCAAACCAATTTCTGAGTGACAGGATTGGTAATTTTTAGTAACTCAAAAGAAATTTTTTGTACTCCCCATCCCGTATAGTTCATTTGCTGAATAGCATGAATAATTAAACTTATGCCTTCAACATTGATACCAAAGTATGTTAGATCAAACACACATTGGTCGCCTTTATGCCAACTTGTTTTATCTTGTGTCGATACATAGATGACAAAAGGTTTGACTGAGCCTGCAGATGTTTTAGTATCACTAAAATATTTTTTATACGTTTGTAAGTCAACCATCCTATGCAACGTATGGCCAAATATCCCTCTGATTGTTGAGCCAAGATAAGGTGGTAAATTCCCACTTTCTTTTGCAACAAACGTCGCTTGCAGTGTAATCGAATTCATATATTCAAACATTCTCTTCCTCCTAAAGCTAATTTTGGCGCACTTTTTAAAAAAAGCACATTATATATTTTATAGCTTAAAAATGTATAAAATATTCTGATATTTATTGTAATATCCTCTATTATACGCTATTGTATATAAATAAAATAGGAGGTTTACCTGCAATGAAAGTTGATCGTCTTGAATTTAAAAAAGTAGTCAATGATGCTGCTCACCTTCGCTTTAATTATAGCCAAATGCGTATTGCTGATGATAGTGCAGACATTCGGGAGGATGAAATTGAATATTTGATTGATAATAATATTCATCATCGCGTGATGGAGAATTCAAAACGCAGCCTCTTTGGAGACAAAGTTACTATTAATCCGACTGTAGAAAAAGACTACTTACTTTTAAAAAAATATACAGAGTATTTCCGCTAAAAAGAAAGGCAATGAACAGCTAACTATTCATTGCCTTTCTTTTTATTCTTCTATTTTGCCAATCGATACGGTTTTTTTATTATTATACACATCTTTATCTAATGCATCCGCACTATTCGCAACTAATAATGAGACAAATACATCATTATTTACATTTAAGAATGTCCGGAACATCCCCGCAAACCAATCGACACCAATCAATAGCGCAATCGATTCTAATGGTAATCCCAGAGAAGTTGCTAAAAATGTTGCAACAACGGCGGCACTACCTGGCACGGTAATCGTTCCTAACGTCAACATAATTGACAAACCAATACCAATTAATAATTTCATTAGTGGTAGTTCAATGCCTGCGCTTTGTTGCATAAACAAAATCATCACCACATAACACATCGCCGCTCCAGCACTTCCCATAGTCATTCCGACACTCATTGTAAAATTCGTAACATCGCGACGAACGCCAAATTTTTCAACACAATCTTTTAACGCTGTTGGGAATGTGATTGCCGAACTTGTTGTTGTTAACGCCACAATCGACATATCCACAAATTTTTTCGGTAGTAACATTGGATTGACCTGACAGCGAATAGCGACTACTGTTGCCATAATCAACATCATCAATACTACACCAATCAACAAAATACCTAAATATTTAATCATTGGGAAAATAATTTGTAAGCCTGTCGTTCCTGCCACGTTAGCTAATAGACAAAATACCCCAATTGGCGCAACTTTCATCGCTAACTGAATAATATTTAAAATAATCGTATGCACTTCTTTCACACCGTCTAAAACCAATGTGTTGCCTGTTTTTTTAACGAGCATATTTAATCCTGCACCAAAGAAAACTGAAAAGACAATAATTGGAATCATATCTGCAGATGCCATAGATTGAAAGATATTTGTTGAAACAAAATTTGTCACAGTCTCTTGAAACCCTAATGCTTCAGGAACTTCAACAGTCAGATTTTCAGCAGTCATCATGCCTTTCCCAGGTTGAATGATGGTGGCTAACAAGAACCCCAGTGTTGAAGCAATTACTGTGAAAAATAGAATCCATTTGAACGTATTCAACCCCATTTTCACGCCAAATGTGTTGTCTTCTTTTTGTCGTGCCATTTCACCAATCGCAGAAATGACTGATGCCATCACTAAAACAACAATCGACATTTGAATCAAACGAATAAAAATATCTCCAATAAATTTCAAATTGCCTGCCCATTCGCCGACAACCGTTCCAAAAACCATGCCGCCAACTAATGCAATAACCATTTGCGTCGTTGTCGATTTCGTTATAAATGATAATCCCTTCATAACCCCACACTCCTATTTTTTATTAAGAATATTATAACTAAAATTTCTTTATAAAGAATTAGTCATCAAGTATGAGAATAATTCTTTATTTGTCTATTTTAACTAAAAACCAACAAAGGATTTCTTTTTAATTAAACGTGCTTTTTCTTTGCCTTATTTGTTTATTTCTCACAATTATTACATTTTATCCAGACAAGAAAGAAAAACAAAAGATACCTCTTTTTGTTTCTGACTATTTGGTCTAGTGCTGCCGTTCAAACTGCGCTGTTAAACAATATTTACTTCAATAGTCCATGAATTGCGTTAAATCAAATCTGACTTGCCATTTTGTATATTGTATAGTATAACTCTATACAAACAATAAGACATTGTGCTGATATACCAAAAATTTATTTTTTTCGTGCGCAATGTACAAAAAAAGGAGTCCTTATGCAACTTCACGCCTTATTAAATGCAGATGAAACCCATTATATTCAAATTGCTAACCAACAAGCAGACCTTTCTAGAGAAGTGACGACTGTCGGAATGATGGAAGCCCCTGACATTATCGACTTCTTAGTAGAAGGACAACTATTGGTAACAACAGGTTTTCATTTCTATCAAGATATTCCTGCACTAACGAGTTTAATTCAAGAGATGCACCAGCGAAAATGTGCAGCTATCGGTATTAAAGATCAACGCTACTTCAAGCAAATTCCACAAGAAGTATTAGCGATTGCTGATGAATTACAATTTCCCGTACTATTGCTCCCAAAAGATGTTGGTTTATCTGTTGTTGTGCGTGATTTGTTGCATCGCTTATTAGAATCACAATCAAACGCACTGACACGCATTATCGAACACACCAATAAGTTATCAACTTTTATTTTAGAAGAAGGTCACACGAGTCTGTTCTTAGAAAAAATTGCTACGATTATCAATAAAGAACTTTTTTTGATTAATTCGCATTATGTCGTGACCTATACAAGTAAAAATATCCATGTTCATGCCCAACAAATTGGACAAACGTTAAAAACGTCATTCACACAAAAATTATTAGATTTATCCGAACCCTTAATTGGCATGTATGAAAATCATACTGTGGCTATATTGCCGATTAATACTGATTTTCAATCCGATAGCTTATTTTTGGGTATCTTAGATTATGAGCAAGGGAATAAAGAAGCCACACTCTTATTACAACAAATTGTCAACTTGCTGGGTTTCTCTACTCTACGCACATTAATTAACGAAGAAGCCCAACGACAAATTAAAAATGATTTATTTGCATCAATTATTTCTAAAAAAATTGATGCCTCTGTTTTAGCTGAACAATTGCGTTTACAAGAAATTGATACACTCACTTCTCACAAATGTGCCATCCTTTCGATTCATCAACCGTCTACCATGCAGCTAATTAGTTATAAAATGGTTCGCAAAGTTCATGATTATTTAAAATGGTTTTTAGATGAAGAACAATTAGACTATCAATTAGTAATTAATGGAGAAGAATTGGTTTTTCTCATTCCTGCACCCGATATGACGCGTGAGCGATTGCATCAATTACAAGTATTTTTGGCTGAACAAATTCCGACTCCTTATACTTTTGTAATTGGCTATTCCCACAGTGACTTACCTTTAACGCAAACCCACATCTTGGTGAAAGAAGCTAGCGAAGCATTGACCTTACTGACAAATCATCCTGAATTAACGCTGATTGAATATCGTCCTAAAGTAATTTCTGAATTACTGCAATTAATTCCAGCTAGCGAACAAGCAAGTTATATAGAAGATAATTTACTGGCGTTACTTCAATTAGAAAATTCTGTCGAAAAAACTGAGTTAATTGAAACCTTGTATCAGTATTTCTATCATTCACGAGCGATTAATAAAGTTGCTAGTTCACTCTTTTTACATCGGAACACGGTAATTTATCGTTTGAAAAAAATAGAGCAAATTTTAGGTGTTTCTTTAGAAGATCCCGAAGTCCGTATGCGATTGACTGTTGCTATCTTATTACTCAGAAATCATGAGCTCTCTTTATTAGATTCTTCAAATTAAAATGTTTTCCCTCTTTCATGCAACATTTATGTTAAAATAAGAAGAAATGAACAATGAAGTTGAGGTGTCACTGATTGAGAAAAATCAAAATTGATTGGAACTATTGGATTATTCGTTTTCTATTTCTGATGGCGGTTATTTTGGGTTATAAATTCATCTCCAATTATCAAATTGCTGTGAATTCTTTACAGAATTTCCTCCATGTATTGTCGCCATTTATCATGGGATTTATTCTTGCCTATCTCCTAAATGGGGCACAAAAAAGAATCGAAAATTTGTGTCAAAAATTTGGTACCCCCTTTATAAAAAAGAGAAGTCGTGGACTGAGTGTCTTAATTTTATATCTCTGTGCCTTCTATTTGATATTTATTGCCTTAAATTATCTCGTACCACTAATTATCAATAACGTGATTGATTTATTAACACTATTGCCCACGTTCTATAACTATTTAATTGATTTAGCAACTAATTTAGAGGACCAAGGCGTCATTGAATTTATTCGTTTAGAAGAATTACTCACCAATTTAACAGCAGATTATTCTCCTGATAAATTATTATTACAATGGACACAAGCATTAACCTCATTGGGCGCTTTCACCAAAGGCGTGTCTTCATTCGTTATTAACTTCTTCTTATCGGTGATTATCTCCATTTATACCTTGTTGTTTAAAGATTCTATTTTGACTTTCATTGCGCAAGCCTCACGTAAAGTTATGTCTGAATCTGTGTTTAACAGCAGTAGACATTGGATTCAAACCACCAATCAAATTTTTTATAAATTTATTAGCTCGCAATTTATTGATGCGTGCATTGTTGGTGTTTCTGCTTCGATCTTACTCTTATTGATGAATGTAAAATTTGCCATTACCTTAGGATTATTACTAGGTATTTGTAATATGATTCCTTATTTTGGTTCTATTTTTGCCTCGGTTGTCACAGCTGTGATTACGTTCTTTACAGGTGGATTAAGTCATGCGGTTTCTGTCTTATTTGCGTTGATTGTCTTGCAACAAATTGATGGAAATATCATTGGACCACGTATTATGAGTGGCGCGTTAAACTTAAATCCTATTATTATTATTATTTCCATAACTATTGGCGGCGCCTATCTCGGTATTCTTGGTATGTTTTTAGCCGTACCGATTGCGGCTATTTTAAAAATTATTGTGACCAACTGGTTAGACGATTCTATGAAAGAAACAAGTCTGTGACATCTATTTCTTAAGAAGAAAATATCCGAACTATATAAAATGAGCGGTGTTACGCTCTCTATAGTTCGGATATTTTTGTCTTGTTTTTACTTAGATTACACGATTGTGCTAAATTACTTCTTCTGAGCGTTTTTTCGCTTCTTCAACAAATTCAGTCATTTGCTGGGCAAGATTTTCTCGTAATGTCGTGACTGACTGCGCGACTAACTGTTTGTTGGCTACTAATTGACGACCATTGACCCAAACATCAGAAACATTGCTAGCATTCGCAGAATAGACCAGAGCAGAATACGCATCAAAAATCAAAAACATATTTACTGAGTCTGTTTCAATAAGTGTTATATCCGCTTTTTTGCCGATTTCAATGGTTCCGCCTAGCACTTTCGCGCCCCTTTTAGTTGCTAATGCGACAATTTCTTTTGCCGGAAATAGTCCCCGATCGTGTTCATATGTTTTGTGAAAATTAGCAAACATCCGCATTTGAGTAAATAAATCCAATGTATTGCCACTACTTGGTCCATCAGTTCCTAACCCTACTTGCCATTGATGAGCCAACATTTCTTTGACTGGTGCGACACCTTTGGCAGATTTCGTATTAGCACCAATACAATGCGCGACTTTCACTAAATGAGCTTTACTTTGCAATAGTTCCAAATCACTCGGTTCAGTAAAAATAGCATGCGCCATAATAAATTATTGTTCGAAATAACCTAAATCATTTAGAAAAGCTATTGGTGTTTGTTGGTAACGTTGGGCAAACTCCTCCATCTCGTATGTCATTTCTGCGACATGCATGGTAATTGGAATGGCATAACGTTTTGCTAACACCACAATCTGTGCCAAGTCTTCTGGCGTATTGGTATTTGTGGCATGAGGCGCAATCGCTGGGGTAATTAACGAATGGTTGTGCCATTTTTCAATAAATGATTCACACCAAGCCAAAGCCGCTTTTGGAGTCGCAAAATCACACGTGGGCATATCAATAATCGTTTCACCAAGAATGGCGCGTGCCCCCATTTGTGCTACAACTTCTGCAATTGCATCTTCAAAATAATACATATCACAAAAACTAGTCACACCACTTAGCAGCATTTCCGCCACCGCATATTGCACCGAAGCTTGTGCTAATTCTTTCGTCATGACTTGTTCTAAAGGAAAAATGTTGATACCACTAAAGCGTTGCTTCCTGAACTTTCATTTCCGCTACTTTTTGATTCTTGTGTTTTCGCGTCTTCACTATTACCACATGCTCCTAAAATAAATCCCGACACCAATAATAAACCGACCATATACTTTTTCATTGTGTTCTCACCTTTCTAAAATGACTAATTTTTCAGCTGGGAAGTGTAATTGGATTTCTTCACCAGTTTGGTAAACTTGTTGATCACTACCGTTGACTAACAATGTTCCTAATTCCGTTGTGACTTCATATTGGTGGCTTTTTCCTAAAAACGTACGAACGACAACGGTTCCTTTTACTGCACCATCTTGGACAATTTGAATATCTTCTGGACGAATGGTTGCAACTGCCTGTTCAGCTGATGCCGTTGAAAGCGTTGATGAAAGTGTTATTTGATTGGCCGTTTGATAGCCTGTAGCTGTTTTTGTCACATCAAAGAAATTTTCAAAACCAATAAATTGTGCCACAAATTTTGTTTTTGGTAAACGGTAAATATTTTCTGGAGTATCGTATTGTTCAATGACACCATTATTCATAATCGCAACTTTATCAGAAATCGAGAAACATTCTTCTTGATCGTACGTAACAAAGACAGTTGTAATTCCTAGCTGTTGTTGGATACGTTTAATTTCAATTCGCATCGCTACCATCTAAGTTTGATAACGGCTCGTCTAGCAGCAATAATTTAGGTTCAATAATCAATGCCCGTGCTAGTGCCACACGTTGTCGTTGTCCACCAGATAATTGCTTTGGATAACGGTCGCCTAAATTTTCTAAACCACAAATCGCTAACATTTCTGCTACACGTTTTTCGATGACTTCATTCTTTTCTTTTCGCAGTTTTAAACCAAAACCAACATTTTCCGCAATTGTTAAATGGGGAAATAAGGCATAACTTTGAAAGACCATCCCAAAATTACGTTTGTGGACAGGAACTTTTGTTAGATTGTCGTTATCCAAAATAAACTCCCCATCGTTTGGTTTGATTAAACCAGCAATCACACGTAATGTCGTCGTTTTCCCACAACCACTTGGACCTAATAAAGAAACAAGTTCACCTTTTTCCATTGAAATATTCATTTCTTCTAAAATATTTTGTTTTCCGTCATAACTAACACGGATATTCTTTAGTTCAACAAATGACACAGTTTTTTCTCCTTTACGCAATAGACGCTAAGCCTAGCGTTTTTTCAATTAGATACATCAAGCCAATCGTCAATAACATCAACATCACTGAAATTGCAGAAACGGTTGGGTCATAGTTGTATTCCATGTAACTTAATAAAGAGGTCGGTAGCATCGTCACACCAGGACCGGATAAGAACATCGATACCGGAACATTGTTAAATGAGTTAACAAACGCCAACATAAACGCTGCAAAAATCCCTGAAGAAACATTGGGTAATACAATTTGCATGAATGCTCTGAAACGTGTGCAACCTAACGTCCAAGCAACTTCTTCAATCGAATAATCCAATTGATCCATACTAGAACCAACCACACGAATAATATACGGTAAACTAATTAAAAAGTGACCAATTAATAACCCTTGGAATACCGGTAACCCTAGTGCAACAACAATAAATTGAAAAAGTGTATAACCGACAACAATTCCTGGAATCACAGTTGGCGATAAGAAGAAACTTTTAATTAAGTTTTTCCCTTTGACAGAGTATCTTGCTAACGCATATGAAGCAGGAACGCCTACTAATAAAGCTAAAACTGTTGCAAGTAAACCGATGATTAAGCTTATTTTAAAGCTTTCTAACATTGTTTCTGAACGCAACGCATTCCCATACCAATCTAGGGAAATTGAATCGCAGCAGCTGTTCCAAATGATGTAATGAAAATTAATAGCAAGGGTAAAAATAAAAAGGCAAATACTAAAATCGCAATAATCGTCATTCCTTTTTGTTTACGCATGGTTCATTTCTCTCCTATCCATTCGACTTGCAATAATATTTAAGCCTTTCATCACAATTAAAGTAGTCACAATCAACGCAATAATGGCAACGGCATTCCAATCACCTAGTCTAGACGCTTTTTGATAAAGGAAGGTTGCTAACAGCATTTTTTGATTCCCCCCAGTAATTGCGGTGTTGTATACGCTGTTAATGTTCCAGTAAACACTAAAATACTCCCAACAATCGCACCGGGAACGGATAGTGGCAACACAATTTTGACAAAGGCAATAAACGGGGACGCACCTAACGTTTCCGCAGCTTCTAACATCTCACCTTCGATATTTTCCATCACACCCACCAGTGTCATAATCATCGTTGGTAAGAATAAATAAACGGAACCAATAATAATGGAAAATTCGGTATAAAGTAAGCTTAACGGCTGTTCAATAATTCCTAATGAAACTAAAAAATTATTAATCACGCCATTTTTTCCTAAAATATTAATCCAAGAAAAACTACGAATGACAGAGTTGGTTAATAAGAGAAATAACGTCATCGCCATTAAAATTCCTCGCCATTTTTTCTGTAAACCAGCAATAAAATACGCAGTCGGGATACCTAGAATTAACGAAATGACGGTGACAATTCCCGATACACGAATCGTCCGCCAAAAAATACCACGGTTGTATTCATCTTGAAAGAAGGCGATATAATTACTAAGACAACATCCAAAAACCTAATCTTATACTCATCGTTTCCTTCTCATTCCTTTATCGTTCGTAAAAAAACAGACTTGAACGCCTAGATAGGAATTCAAGTCTATTTTTTATTCTTCTATTGGTTCATTTTGAAAGACCAATTGATCATTTAGTAAACTAATTGTGACATTCGTTTTTGGTAATACACGACCGGAAACAATTTCTTTTGCCAATGGCGTTTCGACTTCACGGGTAATGAAACGACGTAATGGACGTGCACCATAGGCTGGTTCATACGCTTGTTCCGCAATCCAAGATTTGGCATCGTCAGCAATGCTCAAATAAATTTCTTGAGCGACTAAACGACTTGCTAATTGTGCCACAATCTTATCAACGATGCCTTTCACATTGTCTAAACTTAATGGTGTAAATAGAATCGTATCATCAATACGGTTCAAGAACTCTGGTTTGAAATGCCCTTTTAGAATCGTCATCACTTGTTCTTCCACTGATTCTGGAATTGTCCCCTCTGCAGTAACACCTTCTAATAACAATTGTGACCCAATATTACTTGTCATAATTAAGACTGTATTTTTAAAGTCGACAACGCGGCCTTTTGAATCAGTTAAACGACCATCATCTAATACTTGTAACAAAATATTGAAGACATCTGGATGGGCTTTTTCAATTTCATCCAATAAGATAATCGTATATGGATTCCTACGAACAGCTTCGGTTAGTTGTCCACCTTCCTCAAAACCAACATATCCTGGAGGTGCCCCAACTAAACGCGACACAGAATGTTTCTCCATGTATTCACTCATATCAATTCGAACCATATGATCTTCAGAATCAAACAAGTTTTCCGCTAACGCTTTGGCTAATTCTGTTTTACCTACTCCAGTTGGTCCTAAGAATAAGAAAGAACCTAACGGACGATTTGGATCTTGTAAACCAGCGCGTGAACGAATAACCGCATCACTCACAGCATTCACCGCTTCTTCTTGACCAATGACACGTTTATGAAGGGTCTCATTTAATTTCATTAATTTTTCGCGTTCGCCTTCGACTAATTTTGTTACAGGAATTCCTGTTAAACGTCCGACAACCGTTGCAATTTCATTTTCAGTCACTGATTCTTGAACCATCCGTAAATGATCGTGCGTATCTTTATTTTCCAATGCTTTTAATTCACGTTCTAGTTGTGGAATTGTACCATGACGTAAGACTGCTGCACGTTCTAAGTCATAATTGTTTTCTGCATCTTCTAATTCATGTTTGGCACGATCGATTTCGGCACGTTTGTTCGAAATCTCGTTCACTTCTTCTTTTTCAGTTTCCCATTGCATCTTCATCGCATTTGCTTCTTCACGTAATTCAGCTAATTCTTCTTGAAGAGAGGCTAAACGTTTTTTCGATGCGTCATCAGTTTCTTTTTTTAGTGCAGCTTCTTCAATTTCCAATTGCATTAAACGACGAGTCACTTGGTCTAATTCAGTTGGCATAGAATTCATTTCAACACGAATGGTCGCACACGCTTCATCGACTAAGTCAATCGCTTTATCAGGTAAGAAACGGTCTGTAATGTAACGATCAGACAAGGTTGCTGCAGCTACTAACGCATTATCATGGATATTTACGCTATGATGGATTTCAAAACGTTCCTTCAAGCCACGTAAAATAGAAATTGTGTCTTCAACGGTTGGTTCTTTGACTAGTACCTTTTGGAAACGACGTTCTAACGCTTTATCTTTTTCCATGTATTGACGATACTCATCTAATGTCGTTGCACCAATGGTATGCAATTCCCCACGTGCTAACATTGGTTTTAATAAGTTTCCAGCATCCATACTACCTTCTGTTTTACCAGCACCCACGATATTATGAATTTCATCGATAAATAAGATAATACGTCCATCTGATTTTTTCACTTCTTGTAAAACCGCTTTTAAACGCTCTTCAAACTCACCACGGAATTTTGCTCCCGCAATTAATGCACCCATATCTAACGAAAAGATTGTTTTGTCTTTTAAATTTTCGGGAACATCTTTACGAACGATACGTTGGGCTAATCCTTCGACAATTGCTGTTTTACCAACACCAGGTTCACCAATTAAGACAGGGTTATTTTTTGTTTTACGAGATAAAATACGAATCACATCGCGAATTTCTTCATCACGACCAATAATCGGATCCATTTTTCCATTTTTCACTTGTTGAACTAAATCAACACCGTATTTTTCTAATGCTTTGTATTGTTCTTCTTGGTTTTGTGAGGTCACTCGATCTCCTCCTCTCATCTCTTCTATGCTTTTACGTAATTCTTTTTCGTTAATCCCTTGTTTTGTTAAATACTTGGTTAGTCGATAATTTTTTAATTTCATTAAAGCCAGCAAAACGATTTCTGTTGATAAAAATTCATCTTGAAAAGACTCTCTTAATTTATCCGCTTCATTTAATAAGTGATACAAATTTTGACTCATACTTTGTCCATATTGAACATTTCCGCCTTCAATACTTGGGTATTCATCTAAGGCACGATCAACTTCTGTTTCAAAAGCATCGACGTCAATTCCTGCATCTGTGTAAAAATTTCTGGCAAAATGATTTGGTTGTAAAAAGATTTTCCATAAATGGGCAATATCGATTTCTTGATGGTGACGCGTCACAGCGATTTGTTGTGCTTCTGCAATTGCGCCTTGAAGTGTCGTCGTCATTTTTTCTATATTCATATTATTTCCTCCCATCATTTGACTAAGGCCTATCGCCTTACAAGAACTATTATACGACTATGGTCAGTAAAGGTCAAAAAATAACCCTCCAAAGTTAAAAGATTTCTTCTCTTTATTATCTATCTTCATTTTGTTTTCTTATTGTGGTGGTATTCCCTTTGTCATTATGTCCTCGATAGCTCTGATATTGCAAATGCAAGGAAAATTCTATGAAGCTAAAAGTACATTTGTTGTCGCTGTAATTTGTCGGTTTGTTGGTGCTGCAACTGTCATTTATCAACGCAATTCGTGGACACTTGCTAAACAAACCCTTGTACATTTTTTCGTTATGTTACTCACAGTCTATCCCCTTTTATTATGGAGTGATTGGTTTAAGAGGGATACGTTTGTAGATATGTTTATTGTTCTGTTACTTTTCGTACTTGTTGGTGTGCTCTTATGGTGTGGCATTATGGTATTTCGAAAATTATTTGACTTACATTAACAAAAAGCTTAGACAACTTTTCTCTGCTGTCTAAGCTTTTGATTAACATTTAAACAAATTTTTTTGTTGTTTCTTTAATTGATAGCTGCTTTCTGTTTCATTTATTTGATGCAATGCGAATCAATTTGTTGGTTGCATTGCACGTAACATCGTTTACCTTCGCATTTTATTTAGGAAACTGATTTTTTATTTTTTCGGCATACGCTGCTTTTTTTGTGTATAACTTAAATAAAATATGGAAAACACCACAAGCTACTAATAAACCGCCATACATCATATTTCCCTGCCAGAGAACATACGTATTAAATACCGCAATTAGAACTAACGAAACGAAAAAAGAAACCATCATTCGCATCATTAATCCTTTTGCTTTAATCGTGTTAAAATACGCAATCCATTTCCCTTCATCCATGTGCTGTATAATTCGTTTCATATGAAAAAAGAGCATCAATAACAACACTGAGACTAATAAAGCTAAATAAATAGACGCTAAGACCGTAATAAATAAGCTTAAAATATCTAAAATCAAATAGACATCTCCTTGAATTTTTATTTCTTTCAAAGTCTACCATAGAATAACTATTGTCTCAATAATAGAAAACCAGTTATCTGTGACGCTCAAGATAACTGGTTTTCATTCATTTATTTTCTTTTTTATTTAGCCATTTTACACTAAAGAAGAACGAAGAGACACTTAAAACAAAACTACCAATTAAACAATTAAAGCCAAGTTTTAAAATAAAGAGATCCACATCTTCCCATCTAGTCAAATCAAAATTAGGTGCCCCAACTTGTTTTACAGATTTTGATGCCACTACAAATAGAATAATTGCTCCAATCATTAATAAAATTGAACCGAGTTGTAACAAATGATTAATTTTTTTCATTGTCCCTCTCCCCTTTGACAAACAATCTGGTAAACGCTTTGCTTGATTTTAACATATCCTCTGTCATACAACCAAAATTGACCCTTACTACTATGAAAATATCAGCAGATACTAATCAAACATTCACACGAATAAAACGTTTGCAGTACAATATATACAAGGAGGGAAAATAATGACAACAATTTACGATTTTACAGTAACCGACCAAGCTGGTAATGATTTCCCATTAAAAAATTACCAAGGCAATGTGTTGTTGATTGCAAATACTGCGACAAAATGCGGATTCACCAAACAATATGACGCATTAGAAGAACTCTATAAAGAACTAGCAGATCAATCATTTGAAATACTCGATTTCCCATGTAATCAATTCATGGAACAAGCACCTGGAACGAGTGAGGAAATTAATCAGTTTTGTGCATTGAATTATGGAACGACTTTTCCTCGTTTTGAAAAAATTGATGTGAATGGTTCCCAAGCAATCCCTTTGTACCAATGGTTACGAGAAACAAAACCGATTGATGAAGGCAAAGACGCGCAAGCATTTACTGAAAAAATGCAGGCTTTTAATCCTGATGCAGAAGCAAATGCCATTCATTAGAATTTCACAAAATTTTTAGTCGACCAACAAGGCAATGTGGTACATCGCTATTTACCAACTGTTGAACCTTCAGAAATAAAAAATGATATTTTGTCCTTATTAGGATAAAAAAAATCCTCACTGATGAATGCAGTGAGGATTTTTTTACATTGTTTTTCAACCAACATTGCGTTTGCAATAATAATTGCCATTACTTACTGATGAAATGACTTCTTTTTTGCTAATTTATCTTGCACATCACGTATCAGAGTCGCGTCAAAATCTATTCCCCTAATAATGATGCGCAAATACTCAATGATCCTCTTCATCAATTATTAATTCCGCTTGATAATCACACCGTTCATATTCATCAATATCAACCGGCACTTCTTGAAAACCAAACATTTGATAAATGTGTAGCGCTGATTTCAAGTTTTTATTTGAATAAATGACAACTTTTTTGGTCTTTTTATCCTTAGCATAATCCAAAGCAGCAGCAAATACAGCTTTGCCCGCCCCTTTTCCTTGAAATTTTTCGTTGGTAGCAAATTTACAAATTTCCCAAATATCTGGTTGCAATTCAATTACCATGCAAGTGGAGAGAACTTGTTCACCATCAATTGCAAAAAAAATCATGCCTCCTTGTTCTAAGTAGTGCGCTACATTTTCAAGCTGTTCTAAATCATGGGATTCAATTTAAAAAAATTTATCAATCCAATGCTTATTTAAATCGATGAATTCTTGCTTATATTGTTTATCATAACGAATAACCTTCATCTTATTTCCACCTTTTTTAGTTGTGTTTCCATTCCCACTTTTCATCCATTACTTCATGTTCTTTCCATTTTTTCGTTGGAATTGCTTCGGTTAAAGTAAAACCACTTCTTACATATAAATTTCTAGCTTGCGTTAATTCATTAATAGTCCATAGATAGACATGTAATAATTGTTTGGTTGCTACAAAATTCATTAGCGTCTCTAATAATTGTTTGCCTAATCCTAAATGTTGATATTTGGCATCTACAGCAAACCAATGAATTTCCCAATCCGCTGTGTCATTTTCAACAATGCCAATCGAACCTACACGCACACCGTTTACTTTGGCAAGCCAAATTTTTCCAGAGTGTGGCTGCTCCGTATAATGACTTAAAGAATTTAAAATATGTGTTTGAATGGCATAATGATACCCTAATTCGCTATAAACTCTGCTATGCAAGTCTGCAACAAAACCTATATCCTGAATTTTGGCTTCACAAATTTCAATAAGATTGTTTTTTTCATACGTATTCTTAAAAACAGTCATCGCACAATCTAGTCGCTGAATTTCTTGTTTAGAATAAGGAACCAATTCTTCTCGCAATCCTGCGCGAACAATCTCCGTTTGTTCTAAATACATCTGTTTCCCTTTTTCAGTTAGCGATAAAATAAATGACCGCTTATCTTCTTTATCTGGTACACGAATAATAATGCCATTTTTTTCAAGTTTATTTAACATTTTACTTAATTGACCTTTATTCATTGTTAAATTCTCACTAATATCTTTAGCACTCAATGCATGGTTATTGTAAATTTCTGCTACAACATTGGCTTCACCAATAGTAAAGAGTTCCCCATAAAATTTAAAATCAAATTTACCTAATAAGTTCGCATAAAATCGGTTAAACCCTCGAAATTTATCTATAAATTGCAAATTAGTCATTGGCTTTCCCTCCTATATTTCTACTTTACACATTTTAGTTTAACTTGCAAACTAAAATATTTCAACAATTAAACTATTTAAAAAATAAAAAAGGTAGAAAGTCCATCCTGACTTTCTACCTTTTTTCTCATTTTTCGTTCTTTTTCTGATTATCTAAACCTGCACCGATTGCCACTCCTAATGCGACGCCTAAAGCAATACCTAAAGCTAAATTATCAAACAATAAACCAAACACCACACCAAAAGCGGGACCTAATGAGACACCAAGAGCTGTATAATTCACATCATCTTTTTTCTTCATGTTCTCCACTCTCTTTGGTTTTCTTACTTTAAGCCTAACAAAGAATACATACTGTAGCAATTATTTTAAATAGATTCGGGTAAATCCTTGCGATACATTTCGGAAATGTTTGTTGCTTCTTCGAGTGCAAACATCGTTTTTTCATTCAGTTTTGCGTAACAAATACCGTATCATTTGTTTGAAATAGTTTCTCAGCTAATGCTGAAATCTCATCATTTATTCTGGTAAGTCTTCTAAATAAACCTTTCTATCAGCAATTTCTACTGTCATATTATTCATTTCTCTCTGCTTTCAATTCTTCCAATTCATTGGATAGAGCATTTTTACGATCGACTAACACGCCGACGAAACCGAGTAAAAAGGGTAAGACGTATGAAGCAAAACGATACAACAACATCGACGATACAGCATCCACGGTTCCCACAAGCGGACTAAATAAAAAGAGATACACAAATTCAAAAGCACCGATACCTGCGGGTGAAGGCAGTACACCGGCTAAGACTAATGTAAAACTAATCAATGAAAAGACCAATAAAAAATCCACATTCGGATGATTATCTACTAGACAAATATACGGTATCAGATACCACATGCCGAGTTTTATTACATTTAACAAATAAATTTTAACCAATGCTGTCCGATCTGTTAATACAGAAGAAACTGTCTCTCTTAGTGAATAAATTTGAATATTACAACGATCCACCAAATCACGCATTTTTTGCGTTTTCAAAAAACGATGACAGAGAGTGACAAACCCAACTTGCAATTTTAAACTCAATGAAATCACTAAGAAAAAGGAAATAATAACACCAGTCATCAACATACCGAGCAAAATTAAAGGAATCATTTTAGGTGCATGTTCATAAAACAATGAAAATTGAATAATCAATGCGAAAATAGCATAAGTCAAAATAGCCCCTTTATACATAATCATATGTAAAGCAGCGACACCCATTCCTTGTGATACTTTCAACCCTTTCCGATTGTAATAATTTACTTCCGAAATCAATGTTCCCATTCCAAACGTAATAACACGATAAAAGGCCACATGAAAAGCTGTTAGCATACCATCAAAGATACGAAACTTCTTCGAAAAGCCCGTAACAATAGAACGAATTGACCAGCCTTCAAAAAATTGATAGGCGATGCCTAAAAAGACCACACCTGCTAAAACAAGTAGTGACGTTTCTTTTAATTCTGCCAAAATATCGGCCAAAGAGTTTTTAATTAAATAAAACATTATCCCAAAAATCAAAACTAGCGCTAAAATATTCAAGATAAATTTGGTTTTCGCATTTATTTTCATTTCAATCTCCTAACTAAAAAAGAGCAAGAAACCATCAAAAATTACACCAATGAGAAAATAAACGAGAAACTTTCGTTTGCGCGTTTTATGATGAAATATGCTACGTGCTAGTAAACCACCTAGTCCACCACCCACAATGCCCATCAATAAAAGATTGGCTTCGGGTACACGCCATTGTTTTTTTCTTGCTTGTTGTTTATCATAGCCCATTAAACAAAAAACATAGATATTGACCAGTAGTAAATAGACCCAGACTGGATTTTGAATTATTTCTGACATATAAACCTCCATAGTTATAGGATACCTTACAACACAGCTTATCGTAAAGAATTTACCAATAGAAAAGCAGACAACTCTCATCGTCTGCTTGCCTTTTATTCGGTTGGTGGTGTAAATATTTCTAATTTTTGATGAACTACTTTTAATTCAACTGGTAGATCATCTGTTGGATCGCCATCTGTCCGGGTAATGATTTTTTTCTCGTCGGTCAATGGTTTCAGTATTGCTTTGTGTGCTGAAAAATATGTTACTCCAGGGATTTTATGAAATTGCCCTTTAAAAATGCGCGGAATATTATAGATAAAACGGAAAAATTGCAATTTAGGAATAATCGTAATGTGCATTTGCCCATCATCAGGTGTCGCTGATGCATCAAATTGCGTGAAACCACCTACAGAATTGGTCATTGTAATCGTCACTAGATGTGCCTTTCCTTGCCAAAAATCATCCTCTGTTTGAATTGATAACGGATATTTGCGTCGTTTAAATAAAATTCGGAAAAAACGTTTTGTAAAGGCTAATGGGCCATATTTTTGCTTTTCTTCTTGACTCACTTTTGATGCCGTATCTGCTAAAATTCCTACTGTCACAGTTGAAATCATGACATCATCATTCATTTTGCCATAATCAATTTTTCGTGTATGTTGATTGACAATGACTTGAAAGGCCTCTTTTTGATTCAACGGAATTTCCAACACACGAGCTAAATTATTCACCGTGCCCCCTGGAATTAAACCAACTTTATATTGATCAATCGTTTCTTGAAACATACGAACAACATGATGAACCGTACCATCACCACCAATTACTACGAGTGTGTCGATTTGATGATCGTTTGCTTTTTGAAGAATTTTCTTTTCATCCACATCGGGATTTGTTACTTGGAGGATGATTTTTTCGATATCTTTGTTATTTTTTGCAAACTCTTTAAAGTCTTTTGCAATTTTTTCACCTTCATTTTTTCCAGATGTATCATTATAAATGACCATGATTTTCATCTTCATCACTCCTAAAAAAAGATAGTAAAGATCACTTCGACTTTACTATCTTTTTTGTTATTTTGCCACTAATTCAGCGATTTTAACAATAACATCTGTTGCTTTTTCCATAGCTTGTAATGAAACATATTCAAAACGACCGTGCATGTTTTCGCCACCTGCAAAAATATTTGGTGTAGGAATCCCCATATAAGAGATTTTTGAACCATCTGTGCCCCCACGTACAGGTTCAATAATTGGTTCAATACCTAATTCGTGCATCGCTTGCTCAGCAACGTCAATGATGCTCATATCTTGCTCAATGATTTCTTTCATATTGTAATATTGATCATACATATGAACTGCGATACGTTCTTGATCGAATGAACGATTCATTTTCGCTTGAATTTCTGTTAGTAAGGCTTTACGTGCTTCAAACTTTTCACGGTCGTGATCACGAATGATATAACTCATTTTTGCTTCTTCAACAGAACCTGAAAAACCCATCAAGTGGAAAAAGCCTTCATAACCATCTGTTTTTTCAGGTACTTCGTCAGCTGGTAATTGATTTTGGAAATCAATCGCTAATTGCAAAGCATTAATCATTGTATCTTTCGCAGTACCCGGATGAACGTTTTTACCGTAGAAAGTAATATCTGCTTGTGCCGCATTAAATGTTTCATATTGCAATTCACCCACAGGACCACCGTCCATCGTATAAGCGAATTTCACATTAAAATCTTCAACATCAAATTTATCTGCTCCGACACCGATTTCTTCATCGGGACCAAATGCCACTTTAATTTCACCATGAGGAATAGCAGGATTCGCCAGTAAAATTTCCATCGCGGTCATAATTTCAGCGATTCCTGATTTGTCGTCCGCACCTAATAAAGTGGAACCATCTGTCGTAATCAATGTTTGACCTGCGTAATTTTTTAAATTCGGAAAATCTGTCGTCGTTAAAACGTATTTCCCTGCTTGATCCAAGGGAATATCTGATGTTCCATCATAATTTTCAACGATTTGTGGCTGAACATTTACTGCATTAAAATCAGCTGTATCCATATGTGCGATAAAACCAATCGCTGGCACTTCTTTGTCCACATTTGCTGGTAATGTTGCGACTACAAAGCCATTTTGTTCATTGTGATGCACATCAGATAATCCTAATGTTTCCAATTCTTCTTTCAAGGTATGCGCAAAAGCAACTTGCGTTTGCGTAGAAGGTGTTGTGGTGCTTTCTGGATTTGAGCGTGTTTCTGTTTTTACATAACGTAAAAAACGAGGTAATAAATTTTCGTACATCTGTCATTTCTCCTCTTATCTAAATTGGAAAGGATTGGTATTTGTTTCAGAAGAAATAAATTCAATATCCCAATTCTGTTCTTTTTTCCATTCTTCCATTTTTTCTATGAATTTTGGTACACAGACAACTTCAATGTTATGACCAGGGTCGATAACTGTCAACCCATTTGTTTGCATATCATGGGCTGTATGGTAATAAACATCGCCGGTAATATACACATCGGCACCTGCTTTTAAAGCATCTGGATAGAAATTGCCACCCGAACCACCACAAATTGCAATCGTTTGAATCATTTTTTTTGGTTTTTGAGGTTCAATTAGGCGTAATCCATCCAATTGAAAAACTTCTTTCACTTTTTGTGCAAACGTCTCAATCGACATTGGTTTCGCCAATTGACCGACACGACCTAGTCCAAATGTTTGAGGTGGATTGTCTAATAGTAAGATATCATACGCAGGTTCTTCATAAGGATGCACGTCAAACATTGCTGCCAACACTTGTTGTTGTAATGTTTCAGGATACAATACTTCAATCCGTGTTTCTTGCACTTGTTCTGCTTTATTTGCTGAACCAATCGCGGGATTAGCTGCTGCAGTTGGTGTAAACCGTCCCGTTCCAATCAACGAATAACTGGTATGATGATAATTGCCTTGTGATCCCGCACCCGCATCGCCTAAAGCTTGGCGCATCGCAGCACTATCTTCCACAGGGACATAAACCACTAATTTTTTAAAACGTACTTCATGTGTTTTTTTCAAATAACCTGTCACTTGAATATCCAACATCTCACAAAACCAATCGTTTAAGCCGTCTTCGATAATATCCATGTTTGTATGTGCAGCATAAACAGAAATATTATGACGCAATAAATCAATATACATTTTCGTTTGTAAATCATCTTCAATTAAACGTTGAACAGGCCGAAAAATAGGCGGATGTTTGGCAATGATGAAGTCTACCTTTTTTTCAATCGCTTCTTCCACCACTTCTGGACGAACATCCAATGTCATCATGACACGATTGATTTCACGGTTCAAGGTACCAATATGTAACCCAACTGGATCTCCTTCTTCAGCTAACCATAACGGACAATATGCTTCAAAACGACGAATCAACTCTTTGGCCGATAAACTCATGCCAAAACCTCCTTGATCCAAGCAAGTTGTGTTTGAATTTCTGCGACTTTTTCTAATGGTTTTTCTTCAGCTTTTTCCAATTGCGCTAAAACACGCTCTTTGCCAGCAATTTCACGTTGCCATTTTTGAATAAACACGTCGTTTTTTTCTTTTAATAAGTGCGGACCAAAAAATAGTTCTTGATCACTATAAGACACAGGTTCCTGTTTTTCAGCAACAATAATTTCGTAGATTTTTTTATTTTCTGCTAAAATTTCTTCTTCAATAATTGTATACTCATTCTCAACTAACCATTCACGCAACGTTTTTTCCCCCACGTTTGGTTGTAAAATGAGCCGTTCACTACCATTTATACGACCATGCTGTTTCCCAGCTTCTAAAATAGAACGGATTAACGTCCCACCCATTCCAGCAATCGTAATAGCATTAATACGGTCAGTTTCTTCAATCGCATCTAAACCATCTGCTAAACGCACCACAATCTGATCAGTCAATCCACTCTTGCGGACTTGTTTTTCTGCTGATTGAAAAGGACCTTTGACAACTTCTCCTGCGACCGCAAATGTAATTTTATTTTTTAACATTAATGCAACGGGTAAATACGCATGATCTGAACCAATATCTGCTAAACGAGCATCTTGGGGAACATGCGAACCAACACGTGCTAAACGTTGTGATAATTCTTGTTCATTCATGTATTTTCCTCTTTTCTCAAGAAAAATTCTCTTAAAAATGGTAACTGACCACGTTCAAGAGAATATTCAATCTTTATGGTAGTAAGGTAATGTTCTCAAGCGCATTACCAGCGACTTGTGGTGGTATCGATGCAGTCGTTGCTGGAAGTCCTTTTAAAGTTACTTCCACTTTGCTTCCTTTACGCCACGCACGCCAATAAGAAATATCTTCAGTATCTACATTTATCCCTACGCCCATTTCAGTAAATGTCGGAACAATGTTTTCTGGGTCTTCAATTGCTTCGACATTTTCTAAAAATAATAAGACATTTTTAGCGTCTAATGCTGATTCTTCCAAATTTTCTGTCAGAGTTCCAGTAA
Organism: Enterococcus saccharolyticus subsp. saccharolyticus; assembly: GCF_029023825.1. NCBI lineage: Bacteria > Bacillati > Bacillota > Bacilli > Lactobacillales > Enterococcaceae > Enterococcus > Enterococcus saccharolyticus. The sequence continues at coordinate 1,500,528 of NZ_CP118957.1, forward strand.
AGACCGTTTTTGATTCCATCGCTTCACTGCTTTGTGTACTTTCTTGTGATTCAGGTGTGTCATTGTTTGTACCACAGCCTGCCACAAAGACTAAACTTAGTCCTAAAAGACTACCGAGTAGCCATTTCTTCATGTTGTTCACCTCTATTGATTTCGTCGATTACGCCCGCTCATCCCAATTTCTTTGGTCAGATAACGGATACGTTCCATGATGCGTTTGGCTTTTAACGGCTCTTCTTCGCCACGTTGCGTAACAGACAAATGTTTTTCTAATTCGAGCATTGTAAAATTAGAGGTAAAAAATGTCGGAAGTTGCTCTTGCATTCGATATTGCAAGATAACGCCAAATACTTCATCTCGAATCCAACTACTCATCGCATCTGCACCAATATCATCTAACATTAAAATCGGTGCTTTTTTGATTGCTTCCATCTTTTCCGCCACTTGATCTTTCCCAATCGCTTGTTTCATTTCAACTGCAAAAGAAGGAAAATGTAACAAGGTTGATGAAAAACCAGCTTCGGCTAAATCGCGTGCAATTGCACCTAACAGATACGTTTTGCCAATACCAAAACTTCCTGATAGATATAATCCTTTATGGAAATTTTTAGGTGCTTCGCGATACGATTCGATAAAATCAATCGCCGCCATCAACGCTTCCCCACGTCCCGCGGTTCCTTCATAGGTCGCAATCCGAGCTTCTTGGATATCTTTCGGCATATTCAATGCTTGAACACGATTACGCACTTCTTCTTGATGTCTCCTTGCTAATAGTTCTTCCGTTGGGATATACGTCACATCCACTGAATGAAAATTTAACATCAACTGTGGCTCATACCCAGGAGCAATTTGGGCAGGGTCGTTTAATTCAAACTTGCGCTTTTCTTGGACAAATTCATATAGTTTGGCATAACTACGCTCAATATCGTCTTTGGTTAGCCGTTCTTTGTTGGCATCTAAAAAATTGCGCACATCCGAATCTTGTAAAACTTCTTGCATCATTTCTTCAAAACGTGTGCGGTAATTTTTTTGATCTAATAAGCGATTTAAATTCTTCCCTACATCTTCCATCATTTTTCACCTTCTTTGCGTCGTAAATAATCTTGCAATCGTTGATTAATTGCGGCTTGTTTCTCACTATCTTCAACCTCTTCAACTGGATTGTCTACCCAGTCAGGCAATGTTTCTTTACGAATTGGTTTGCGGTAATTGGTACGTTGCGTTTCGCGTTTTTCTTTGGCTTCTTTTGATTCTTTAACCAATTGACGAACATGTTTAATCGCATCTTCTGGACTTTTAATGCCCATCTCTGACCAGTTTGTTGCAATTCGATTCACAAAGCTTGCTTGTAGCGCACTATTATTCTGAACAACTAATACATAATGCATTAATACATTGATGACGCTGTTGGCCAACGGACTTTTTTCAATTAATGATTTCAATAGCCAAGTCTCTGAATCTGTCACAAAGCTATGTTTTTCTTGTTTAATAGCTTGTAAAAAATCAGCTGGTGCGGTCGCTTCACTCATTTGAATTAATTCAATATCTGGTTCGGAAAATCCGGATTGACGAAGTGTGTTAAAGCGACGTGTCTCCGCATCTTCCGAAACATAAATGCCCATCTTTTTCTGCGGTGTTTGTTTCGTATAACGTGTCACTACTTTCGCGAGTTCTTTTTCATTGACCTTTCCATCGACAAAAGAAACGGCTTCGGTCATTAAATCAACTAACTCCATCTCATCAAAACCATATAAATTTTGATAAAGTAACAATTGATGATTAAAATCAGCGGTAAAATTAGCACGAGAAATATATTTTTTCTCTGCTAGATTCACCAAGAATTCCCAATCGATTTGTGTTGCATCCAATTGAATCCCCGTCGTTTGTGGCATATTATAGGCTTGTGCTACTTGTTCTAATTTCGCCGTTTTGCGCATAAAAGACTCTTCATTAATTGATCCGTAGACTTCAGTAAATGGACGTGTAATTTCTTGATAACTAGAGATATCAAGTGTTTTAGGTTTAAAGCGTTCAACCATTTGATTGAATTTGCGTTCTCCGATGACACTCCACAATAAAAAGCTATACGTTTCATCTTTAAAAAAGGCACATGGATGTAGCGGTTCTTCCAAACGATACAAAAACATTCGACCGAATTCTAAATCTTCTTTCATAAAAACAGATAGCAACCCCATTCCTTCCAGCTGTTTACGAGCTTTCAAAAAATCAGGTAAACCAATGTTTAGCGCATTTAGCATATCAATATGTGCAAATTCATTTTCAAATGAATCTTCCTCATCGCCCAATAAAGCATAATACAACGCGAGAGCTTGCGCGCCGATAATTGGTTGGTAAAGGTATAATAAACCATCATTGCCTTCTTTGGTTAAAGGTAGGCTCTTGAACACTTGATAAATATGATTTGGTTGAACTTCATCCCAAGCGGTATTCACAAAAGCCCCTCCTTTAAATTATTCATTTGCTTCTTTGGCCTTATCAACAATGTCTTGTAGTTCCTTTAAGAAGACCGACATATCTTTAAATTGACGATAGACACTTGCAAAACGAATATAAGCAATTTCATCTAAATCGACTAATTCTTCCATGACATATTCACCAATTAAAGTTGATGGAATTTCATTTTCACCACGTTCACGAATACGTGTTTCAACATGATCGACAATTTGTTCCATTTGTTCCATCGCGACTGGACGTTTTTCAGCAGAGCGAATTAAGCCACGTAAGACTTTTTCACGATTAAATTCCTCACGAGCGCCATTTTTCTTAATGACTAAGAGAGGTGTTTCTTCTAATCGTTCAAACGTTGTAAAGCGAAAGCCGCAGTGTTCACATTCTCGTCTACGGCGAATCGCACGACCGTCATCGGCTTGACGGCTATCAATAACACGAGAATTATTATGATGACATTTTGGACAGTGCATATTTCCACCTCATTTATCTCTATTTATTTTTAAATTTTCTCAACGAATAAATTAAATTTCTTTCTATATTATAACACGTTTACCAGTTCTTCTGACAGAATAGATAAGAAAAAACTCTAGAAAACTCTAGAGTTTTTAATCTTTTTAAATAAATTTTTGTGCTTCTAACCAACTTTTAACGTTCTCTTTTGTTTGAGCGATAGAACCTTGGTTATCAAACACTATATCTGCACGTTGTTTTTTCTCTTCGATGGGTAATTGACTAGCAATTCGTTGTTGGGCTTGTTCTTTGGTCAACGTATCACGATTCATTAGACGTTCAAGTTGCACAGTTTCCGGAACATACACCACTGCAATTTTATCCATAAACTGTTCATAATTTGCTTCAAACAGTAAAGGAACATCTGCAATGACTAAGGGCGCATCGTGATACTGATGAATTTGCGCTGTAATGCTTTGTCGCAAAATTGGATCAAGCAACGCATCTAATTGTTGTCGTTTTTGTTCATCCGCAAAAATGATACTACCTAATTGCTTACGATCCAAATGGCCATTAGGTAATAAGATTCCTTCACCAAAATGTGCAACAATTGCTTGTAAGCCTGCTTGGTTTGGTTCGACGATTTTTCTAGCAATCACATCGCCATCGACAATTGGAAAACCATAGGCACGAAAAACAGACACCACGGTACTTTTGCCAGTTGCAATGCCGCCAGTAAGACCTAAAATCATGGTTGTCTCACCCTTTCCGTTTTTGACACGTTGGACAATAATGCGTCCCGCGTTGCGCCACTTTGGTTTTCACAATCGGTGTTTGACAACGTGGACACGGTAGATTGGTTTGTCCATAGGCATTTAACGCCACTTGGAACGTGCCAGCTTCACCTAACGCATTCGCATATGAACGAATCGTGGTACCACCTGCTTCGACTGCTCGTGCTAAGACATCGATAATTGCTTGATGCAGACGGGTCGTTTCCCCATCATCTAACACGTTAGCTGGCGTTTCAGGATGAACTTGCGCTTCCCAGAGTGCTTCATCCACATAGATGTTGCCTAAACCTGTCACAAGCTTTTGATCTAGCAATAATGGTTTAATTGCTTTAGATGAACGTTTTAATTTTTCTTGGAAAGTTTCCAAATAAAAGACATCTGGTCGAGGTTCGGGACCTAATTGTTTAATCCCTTTGTATTCGCTACTTTCATTTTTCAGAACCAACACCATCCGGCCAAATTTACGCACATCATTGTAAGAAAGACGTGAATGGTCAGTAAAATGAAAAATGACGTGTGTGTGTTTATCAATCACATCTTGTTGGTCAGTATCAAATCCATATTTTCCTTCCATACGTAAATGCGAAATCATATCAAAATTCGTCAATTTAAAAATTAAAAATTTTCCACGACGCTGAATATCTTCAATAGTTTGACCCACTAAATTATTTTGAAACAATTCTACTTCGGGAGATTCAATAATTCGTGGCCAACGAACATCCACTGATTCGATTGTTTTTCCTTTAACTAAATGTACAAGTCCTTTGCGAACTGTTTCTACTTCTGGTAATTCTGGCAAATTTGGTCACCTCTTTATTTTGCTTCATACCATGTTTTTCCCCAACTACTGTCGGTCACTAATGGTACGTGTAAAGACACTGCTGTCTCCATCACTTCTTTTACAAGTTGATTCAATTGTTCTAATTCAGATTCGGGTACTTCAAATACCAATTCATCATGTACTTGTAAGAGCATGGTCGCTTCTAATTTTTCTTCTTTCATGCGACGGTCCAATTCAATCATCGCAATTTTCAAAATATCAGCCGCACTTCCTTGGATTGGCGAGTTAATTGCTGTGCGTTCTGCAAACGAGCGTAAGTTGAAATTACGTGAATTAATATCTGGTAGATAACGACGACGATGATACAACGTCTCAATATATCCTTTATCTTTGGCTTCTCGAACCACTGTTTCCATGTATTCTTTTACACCGGGATAACGATCAAAATAGGTATCAATGTATTGTTGCGCCGCTTTTCGAGTAATGCCTAAGTTTTGTGACAAACCATAATCGGAAATGCCATACACAATTCCAAAGTTAACCGCCTTAGCTTGACGACGCATATTCGGTGTGACATCTTCGGCTTTTTCAATACCAAACACCCGCATAGCGGTACTTGAATGAATATCTTGTCCTTCTAAAAAGGCTGCTTTCAAATGCTCATCATCAGAAATATGCGCTAGTACGCGCAATTCAATTTGTGAGTAATCGGAAGAATAAATGACCCAATCTTCTTTTCTCGGTACAAAAGCTTCACGAATTTTACGACCTTCTTCTAAACGAATCGGAATATTTTGCAAGTTTGGATCCACTGAACTTAAACGTCCGGTTTGCGTTAAGGTTTGGACATAGCGCGTATGAATTTTCCCATCACCTTGAATCATTTTTAGCAGACCTTCAACATAAGTCGATTGAATTTTTGAAATCTGACGGTAAACCAAAATATCTTCAACAATTGGGGCTTGTTCTTTTAATTGTTCCAAGACATCTACTGCAGTCGAGTAACCTGTTTTGGTTTTCTTGATAACAGGTAGACCCATTTTTTCAAATAAAATAACTCCAAGTTGTTTCGGTGAATTCAGATTAAATTCTTCGCCTGCTTGCGCATAAATTTTTTGTTCAATTTCATGCAATCGCTCTGCAAATTCACCTTTCATTTGGTTCAGACGTTGCGCATCGACTTTAATACCAGTAATTTCCATCTCTGCCAAAATATTAGATAATGGAAATTCTATTTCGTAAAATAGTTGTGTCTGACCTTTTTCTTCTAATTCTTCCACTAACTTTTCACTTAACCAGTCAATGGCTACAATTTTACGTGCTAAGTGCGCAAAGAATACCTCTTCATCTTCTGGTAAACCTTTTTTCGCACCACGTCCGTACACAACATCATCGGATTGAATTTCGGTATAACCATAATGTGCTGCCACAGCCGCAATATCATTGCTATTGTCATTTGTATCTAACAGATACGCTGCTAATAATACATCATAAGACAACCCTTTCGGACGACCAATATAACGATTTAACGCTACTTGTGTTCGCTTAGCATCATAGACCTTTTTCTTTTTCGTTTCATCAAATAACCAGTCCTGAAACGCTGCATCTTCAAAAACTGCTTCGTTACGAGCAACATAAATCTTTTCTTTTGTTCCCCAAGCAATTCCGACAATATCTTCAATATGATAATTATCGCCTAACATTTCAATATATAAAGCAGATTCTTCTGTAAACATCTCTGGGGTTGTTTCTTCGACGACTTCAAACAAAATATCCGTCATCTCTTGATCATCAACTACGTTCAAACGCTCTAAGAAAGTTTTAAAGTTCATTTCTTTATAAAAAGGAACTAATTTGTCTAAATCTTTGCCTTCATATTTTAGAGAATCAATATCGACTTCTACGGGAGCATCAATATTAATTGTAGCTAACTGTTTTGAAAGAAAGGCTAATTCACGATCGTTTATTAAGTTTTCTTTCATCTTGCTTTTTTTCATCTCATCAATATGTTCATAAATTCCTTCCACGGAATCATATTGCTTCAACAATTTAATCGCAGTTTTTTCACCAATTTTGGTTACGCCAGGAATATTATCAGAAGCATCTCCTGCTAAACCTTTCATATCAATGATTTGTAACGGAGTTAAACCATCGTATTTTTCCGCAATGTGTTCAGGTGTGTATGATTCAATATCACTTACACCTTTCACTGTAATGTCGACTTTCACTTGCTCAGTCGCTAATTGCGTTAAATCACGGTCACCGGTTAAAATCACGACATCAAATTGTTCTTTATCCACGCGATTGGCTAACGTACCGATAATATCATCCGCTTCGTAGTTATCTAATTCATAATGTTTCACACCTAATCCATTGATTAATTCACGAATATATGGCATTTGTTCTTTAAATTCACCTGGTGTTTTTGCACGTCCACCTTTATATTCTTCGTACATCGCATTACGGAATGTCGTTTTCCCTGCATCAAAAGCCACCAATACATGCGTTGGTGCTTCTTTAGCCATCACATTCTCAAACATATTATTGAATGCATAAATCGCATTGGTGTGCAGTCCATTATTGTTTTTAAAGCGTTCTAGCGAATTATGTAACGCAAAAAACGCACGAAACGCGACGCTATTGCCATCCACTAATAATAATTTATTTTTTGTCATTTTTTTGGCTCCTCACTTGAAACATTCTCTCTTATTCTAACAAAGAAATCTGGGGAATGCGATTATTTGAGTACAAAAAAACGAACATTGGTTTGCCAATGTTCGTTTGCTTGATTAGTCTCTTGAAAAGATACGTAATAGCGATAGGAAGAGGTTGATAAAGTCTAAATACAGTTGCAATGCCATGAAAGCCGCTAACCCTAGATTATCTTGTCCTTGTGAAGCAAAGTAGACCTGACGGATACGTTGGTTATCGTATGCTGTCAAACCAACAAAGATAAGCACTGTCACATAAGATAAGAAGTAATCGACACCAGAACTTTGCAAGAACATGTTAACGATAGTTGCAATAATCACACCGAATAATAAACCAATACCCGCACGACCAATACCGCTTAAATCACGTTTCGTAAATGCCCCATACAACGCCATTACTAAGAAAGTAATTGTCGCTACAACGAAGGCCTTACCTGCATTTCCTACACCGTAAGCTAAAATAGTAACGGATAAAACAATTCCATTGAGTAACGCATATACAATAAATCCAGCCAATGTCAAAGATGGATTTTTTTGTGCTTTGGCACTTAGAACAATCACTAAGATAATCTCAGCAATCCAAATTCCAGTTAATCCTAATGGGAAGTTTTGAATAAACGCTAGTGTTTGTTCTAGAAAAATGCTACCGCCTAAAAAGGCAGCTAATGCGCTAATTCCTAAGCCCATTCCAAAGATACTATACACTTTTGCATAAAATTTATTTAAACCAGTTGTCTCTTCAATGACTTGATGATTATTCATTTGTTTCCTCACTTTCTTCAATTAAAATTGGTGGTTGAACCATCACAACCGCATCTAATACACGGTCATTTTCCGTATTCACTGCTTCCACAGAAATGGTAATGACATCTTTCATTTTATCTACTTTGATGACTTCAAAATCAAATGTCAATGTTTCGTAATGGTAGACAGGTTCCACAAAGTTCACAGAGAAATTCACCACATGTGAGCCTGGTCCAGGTAAATGTTTTGAAATAGCGCTTGTGACAATCCCCATCAACATAATTGATGGAACAATTGGTCGTTCGTACGCTGTTTGACGCGCATAATCATGTTGTACATACAACGGATTGGCATCATTTGTTAATCCTAAATACAACAGCAATTGATTGTCTTCAATTGATTCTGTAACGGATAACGATTCACCTTCCTCAATCTCATCAATGGTTTTTCCTAGTTTTCTTGGTTTACCTATATCCAAAATAGCAGACCTCCAAATTATATAGTTTCTCTTATTTTATCAAATGCACAGAAAAGTGCAAGTTTCCTTGCTTTAAAAAAAAACGAATGATAGCAACTGCTACCATTCGTCGAATTTCTTACAATACGTTACGTGTTGTGCCACTTAATAATTTTTCATAGGATTGTTCAAATTTTTGCACATCGCCGGCGCCCATAAAGATAATCACGGCATGTTCATGATCTAATAGTGGTGAGACATTATCTTCTTTAATGACTTGTCCACCTTTTGTAATTTTTGCACCCAAATCTTCAATTTTTACATCGCCTTGGGTTTCACGAGCAGAACCGAAAATGTCACATAAATACACTTGGTCGGATAAGTCTAAAGCTTCCGCAAATTCATCCATTAAAGCAATCGTTCTAGTGAACGTATGTGGTTGGAATACCGCAATGATTTCTTTATCTGGATATTTTTGACGTGCACCATCAATCGTTGCTCTAATTTCAGCTGGATGATGTGCATAATCATCAACAATCGTCATATCCGCCACTGTTTTTTCGCTAAAGCGACGTTTCACACCTTTAAATGTCAACATTTCTTGCGCAACTTTTTCCATATCAAAACCTTCTAAATGAGCTGTCGCAATCACGCCTAATGCATTGTTAATATTGTGTTGTCCAAATGCTGGTAAAGCGAAATGGCCAATCAATTCATCGTGAAAATACACATCGAATTCAGAACCTTCTGTTGTACGAACGATATTACGTGCTTGAATATCATCATCTTCATTGACACCATAATAATAAATTGGTGCTTCTGCTTCTAATTTGCGCAAGTATTCATCGTCACCAAACGCTAAAATACCTTTTTTTACTTGATGCGCCATTGTTTGGAATGCTGAGAAAACATCTTCAATGCTTGTATAATAATCTGGATGATCGAAATCAATATTTGTCATAATCGCATAATCTGGTGAATATGCTAAAAAGTGACGACGATATTCACATGCTTCAAAAGCAAAGAATTCTGCATCTGGTTCACCATGACCTGTCCCATCACCAATCAAATAACTTGTTGGACGAATCCCTGTCAAGACATGTGCAAGTAAGCCTGTTGTACTTGTTTTTCCATGAGAACCAGTGACAGCAATACTTGTAAATTGTTGAATAAAGTCACTAATAAAATCGTGGTAACGAATTACTTCCAAACCTAATTCACGGGCACGTACCAATTCTTCGTGAGCATCCGTAAACGCATTTCCAGCAATCACTGTTAACCCTTCATGGATATTTTCGGCATCAAAAGCATACAAAGGAATCCCTGCACGTTCTAACTCACGTTGGGTAAAGAAATATTCTTCTACGTCAGAACCTTGTACTTGTAACCCTTTTTCGTGCAAAACAAGTGCTAAAGAACTCATACCTGAGCCTTTGATTCCTACAAAATGATAGATTTTTTTATCTGGATTTGTCATAATTCATTGTCCTCATTTCTCAAACATTGTCTATATAAAGATTTATTTATCGTAATTAAGTATATTGAACCAGGATACATTATCTTACAAATTCTCAAAAATAGCAACGAGTTTTAACTTATAATAGACAAGATTTAATTTTCTCTCATTATTTTCCTAAAGAAAGAACCCTTGTCTCAACGTAGGTTAGCTTCCCATGACAACTAGCACAAACATAGCGTTGAGTATTTATTTTGCGGCGACGTTGCAAAGATTTTCCACATGTTTGACAGTGATAAATGATCACTTTGACTTCTTGAGAGACACGTGGCGCAAAGCACAAACCACCCGTTTGCATCAACAGTTCTTTAAATGATGCATCCTGATGTTGGTACCCTTTTCCTTCCAAATGCAAATGATAATGACACAACTCATGTTTAATAATGCCAATTAAGACGTCTTCACCATGTACCAGCATTTTAGGATTAAAATCTAAGTGGTGGTCGTTTAAATGATACCGCCCACCTGTGGTTTTTAACCGTGCATTAAAGATGGCCTGATGACAAAATAGTTTTCCAAAAGAATCGAGTGAAACTTTTTCTACTAATCGTTGTAATTCTTCTGACGTCATTTAGACGCTCCTGGATCTAGCATTGTCAAACTGATGCGCCCTTTAGTCACATCTACTTGATCAATCCAAACGGTGACCACATCACCAACCGATACAATATCTTTTGGATGCTTGATAAATGTCTTACTCAACTTAGAAATATGAACCAATCCATCTTGTTTCACGCCAATATCAACAAATGCGCCAAAATCAATCACATTGCGGACAGTTCCTTTCAATTCCATGCCTGATTTTAAATCTTCCATAGAAAGCACATCTTTTCGTAAAAGTGGTGCGGGCATCTCGTCACGCATATCTCTTCCTGGTTGCAATAATGCTTTGATACTATCCAAAACAGTTTCTTTACCGACAGCTAATTGCTGGGCTGTCTGTGAAACATTTAGTTGATTCAATGCGTCTTTAGCAGTGTCCGTTCCTAATTGTGTGAAAGACAACTCAGCCAATTCAAGAATTGCTTTGGCAGTATCATAACTTTCCGGATGGATACCAGTATTGTCTAAAATATTTTTCCCACCTGGAATACGCAAAAATCCAATGGCTTGTTCGTACGCTTTGGGACCTAAACGCGGCACTTTTTTCAGTTGATTACGTTGTACAAACGCACCATTTTCTTCACGATAGTTCACAATATTTTGAGCAGTTGTTTTATTTAATCCAGAGACATGTTGCAATAGCTGTGGACTAGCTGTGTTAACATCAACTCCCACTTGGTTAACCACTGTTTCGACAACAAAATCCAATTGTTCTCCTAAACGTTTTTGCGATACATCATGTTGGTATTGTCCCACACCCACTGCTTTCGGTTCAATTTTTACCAACTCTGCTAAAGGATCTTGAAGACGACGAGCAATACTAATTGCACTACGTTCTTCTACTGGTAGTTTCGGAAATTCTTGACGTGCGGCATCGCTTGCTGAATAAACTGAAGCGCCGGCTTCATTGACAATCACATAGAAAACATCACGAGAAATTGTCTTTAATTGTTCTGCAACAAATTGTTCCGATTCGCGACTCGCTGTCCCATTCCCGATAGCAACCATATCTACTTGGTAGGTTTCAATTAGTTTTTTCAACGCAGGACCAGCTGCCTGACGTTTGTCTGCGGATGCCGGTTTATGTGGATAAATGACTTCAATCGCTAATAACTTGCCTGTTGCATCGACAATTGCCAATTTACAACCTGTCCGGTAAGCTGGGTCAAATCCTAAGACAACTTTTCCTTTTAATGGCGGTTGCAATAATAGATTCCGTAAATTTTCACCAAAAATTGCTATCGCTTGTTCATCGGCTTTTTCTGTCAATTCGTTGCGAATCTCGCGTTCGATTGCTGGACCGATAAAACGTTTGTACGCATCTTGGTACGCTTCAATAATGAACGGTGTTGCTGTTGATTGTGGTTGTTGGATTAATTGGCGGTGAAAATAATCAAAAATTTTCGTTTCATCTGCTACTAATGAGACTTTCAAAATATCTTCTTTTTCACCACGATTTGTTGCTAAAATACGATGAGAGACAATTTTATGAATCGGCTCTGAGAAATCATAGTACATTTCATAGACACCTTTTTCATCTTTTGCAGCATCTTTGACTTTACTGGTATAACTACCTTTATTAAAAAGGTAGCTACGAATCCATGTCCGGAAAGTAGCTGAATCACCAAATTGTTCCGCCAAAATTTCATGTGCGCCTTGTAACGCTTGTTCCGGTGTTTCAATTATTTCATTCATAAAGGATTGCGCATACTGATATACATCGTCTTTTGGAAAAGCCAATAACCAGGTCGCCAGAGGTTCTAAGCCATTTTCTTTTGCAATTGTCGCTTTTGTGCGTCGTTTTTGTTTAAAGGGACGATACAAATCTTCCACTTGTTGCATTTTTGTTGCTGCCAAAATAGCCGTTTGTAATGCTGGTGTTAGTTTCTCTTGTTCTTCAATTAAACGAACCACTTCTTCTTTACGTTTTTCTAAGTTTTCTAAGTACGTGTACCGTTCGTCAATCTCACGAATTTGGACTTCATCTAATCCACCTGTCATTTCTTTACGATAACGAGCAATAAAAGGGACTGTATTCCCTTCTCCTAATAATTGCAAGACTTTCGTTAGTTGGTTCCCACGATACTGGGTAAGTTCGTTTTGTAATAACTGAATAATTTTATCGTTCATTTGCTAGATTCCTTTCCTCAAATATCCTCTTTAGTGTAACACAAAATAAACGCAGATGGATATGTTCCCATCTGCGTTTAAAGGTTAAAAATCAGGACGCCATGGACCTGACATATTTTGATATTCGATGTCTTGAACAATGCCTTTTTGATCAAAAATAACACCATGAACCGAGCCGCCAAAGACCGCTCCCCCATCAATGCCAATCTTGTTATCCGATAACCATAAATCGGTTGTTTGCATATCTCCATGCAACATTGGTGTGATTGTATGACCAAAAACAATCACTTTTCCTGTAGTATTTTTTCCAGTATGAAATGCCTCTCGAATCCAAATAAAATCGCGTGGATCGGTTTCTTGCCAATTCTTTTTCGTCAAATCAACTCCAGCATGAACAAATAAATACTTGCCCCATTCAAAACTCAAGGGACGATCCATTAAAAAATCAACGAGTTCTTTATAACGTGAGCGAATCATCATGGCAATTTCTGTAGGCGAATATTCTTCGGTCGCTCCTGAATGCAGTAAACTATCAATCGTTTCTTTACCACCATTACGAACATAACCCGGCATCCAATCTTCTGGTGCATGTAAAAATTGCAAGAAATATTCTTCATGATTGCCTCGCAAGTAAATCGCGTCATACTTTTCCACTAACGATTGACCTAATAAAAAACATTCTTTACTCTTTTTTCCACGGTCATTCAAATCGCCAATTAAGACTAATTGATGATTAATTGGATCGAAATCTTCTAATAACTTTTGAAACAAATCAAGTTGACCATGAATATCACTAATTACATAGATATATGACTTCATATTGTTCATCCCCTTTCCTTAAGTATACGCCTTTTTTCAAACGAATTCATGGATAATCGTTGCGCTTTATTTAAGAACTAGCTATACTTGAACACAAGGATGTGAGCGTATTGACGAAATGGACGCACTATTGGTTACAATTTAAAGCTGACATGAAAGAAGTAATTCGTACAGGCGCTATTGCAAATGATTGCCAAAAATAAAAAATGATCCATCGTATAAATACACGATGAATCATTTTTTTATTTACCAGAAACAGCGTAATAATTACCATCCGGATCAGCGAAATTAAAGACCATTTGCTCTTCCATTTGAATTAATTCGCCGACTTCAACGTCCATTGTTACTAATTTTTTATATAAATCAACAATCTGATTTGATACAAACATAATAGATGGTGAATTTGTTGCAACTTCTGGTGAATGACGTTCGATAAATTCACGATCATATAACACAAAATGTGTTTGCGCATCGTTTGAAGCTGCGATTTCTACCACCAAAGTACCATCTAATTCTTGTTTTTCAATAATGATAAAACCTAGCTCTGTCCAAAAATCAATGGCTGCAGACACATCATTAACATAAATCATTACTTGCATTTCATTTGAAAACATCTTGTTTAGTCCTCTTTTTCTTGATTATTAAAATTTAATTTAATTCCCGGCTCATCAGTCACAACTTCTGTCACTTCATATGTTAAACGTTGTAACATTTCAAACAATGGCTCGACTAATTCATCTGCTTCAACTTTTGATAAATCGTTAGGACCCGCAATTTTACGGTTCACAATGTGGTTTACTTGTCCAATGGCACCACTAATAATAAATTCAGGGAAAACAACTTCAAATTGCAAACGAGCACCTAAGATAGTGTTTTCTTCTGGATAGTTTTCTTGCGGTTTCAATGGCGCAAAGCCCACATTTAATTTTGTTTCTGCTTCTTGTTCTGGGTTACGCATATCAAAGTGATACGCTTCAACTACTGGTTTTTGTCTTTTGATTTCCAAACTTCTCACGCTCCTTAACAAAAGTATATCATAATTTAAAGTTGGAACCTATTTGTAACTTTTGTTTTCCATAAAACAAAAATAGGCTAGAACCTAAACCTCTGTCAACGTAAAATATCCGAACGACTTCGCTATCGTCCGGATATTTTACATGCTGTTGCAACCACTTTTTATTATGATTTCATTTTTTCAAGATAAGTTAACGCATCTTGTAGCGTTTTGACTGGTACAATTTTCATATCTGATTTCATTTTTTTCATCGCATCTAACGCTTCTTCATAATTGGACTTCAATTCTGGATATGCTGCTTTTTGTTCTTTGGTAATTTCATCATCTGGGGCAAAGAAGATTTCAACCCCTTCTTGACTGGCGCTTGCGACTTTTTTATCAATGCCACCAATCCGACCAATCGTACCATCATTATCCATCGTTCCCGTACCAGCAATCTTTTTCCCTTTGCGTAAGTCTTGATTTGTTAATTGTTCATAAATTTCTAATGTAAACATCAGCCCTGCGGAAGGCCCTCCAATATTTTCAACATGAAAATCGATTTTATCCTCGGATTCAATTTCGGTATGATCTACTAGTGTAATACCAATACCAGCTTTCTTATTGGATTCTAAGGTAATCAATTTGGCGGTTGCTTCTTTTTCTTTACCATCTTGAAGATAGGTGATTGTCACTTCTTCATCCACTTTTTTACTTTGAACATACGTCATAAATTCTTGCGTGTTGGTAAATGTTTTACCATCTACTTTAGTCACAGTGTCACCCACTGAAATCTTGTCAATAAAATTTGATTTGGGATCAATTCCCATGACATAGACACCCTTATACTCAAAATGATATGGACGCTTGGCTTGTTTCAAAGCTTGTTCAATCGCATTGTTTTGCGAAGATGTCATATAGTATTGCTGAATGCGGTCGTATTCAGCACCGCTGGAACCACCGAATAATTCTTCTTCACTCACTAAGTCTTCAAAAGGATCAAACTTGGCTTTCAGTGCTGTTACAGCCGTTGCTTGGCGAATTCCCACTGAAGTTAGTGAAAATGAACCCGGATTATCATCTTTTTGGTCATTTACTGTAACGAGTTCTTTTAAATCAATCGTTGAGCCTGGTTGCTCAATGTAATAAGGCAACGGAATAAATACACTTGCCACAATGGTCAATGCGACAACAATTGCTAAAAGATAATTGACAGAACTTCTATTTTTCATTTTCATCACCGCTTCTTAATCGCTTCATAGACATTCTTTGGAAGATATTTTTGAACATCTCCTCCAAATAATAGCACTTCTTTAATTAAACTAGAACTGATATGACTATACTCCGATTTCGCTACTAAGAAGACTGTTTCCAAGTCAGGATCTAAATGACGATTCATCTCCATAATTTCGCGTTCGTATTCATAATCTTTCATACTACGCACCCCGCGTAGTAAAAAATTTGCACCTAAACGTTTTGCCGTAGTTACCGTCAGTTCTGTTTCTTGAGAAATCACCGTAACATTAGGTAAATGTGCGACCGCGTCTGTTACTAACTTGACTTTTTCTTCTACTGAAAAAAAAGAATGCTTATTCGTGTTGACGAAAATCCCTACATAAAGTTCATCAAAAAGTCTTGCTCCTCGTTCGATGGTATCTAAATGTCCCATCGTTAACGGATCGAAACTGCCTGGAAATAATGCGATTTTTTTCATATCACTTAGGCCTCATTTCTATAAATAGTTACTGCAGTCATCCCATAGACTTGATGCCTAATTTGAACCAATGACTGCAATTCTTCTGGTAAAACAACACCTTTATCTGTTTCACAAACCACGAGACAATCTGATTTTAACAAATTTAATGTGAGCATTTGTTCTAGTTGAGCAACAATTTGTTGTTTCGCATAAGGTGGATCTAATAAAAGCAAATCAAAAGCTTGTTCTTCAGCAGCTAATTTTTGAATCGCTTGATTTGCATCCATCTTTAAAGTGATAAATTTTTGTGGTTCTTTCGTTATTTTAATATTTTCTTGAATGACTTTCATGGCAGGATAACTACGATCCACACAAACAGCTTGATCCATTCCTCTTGAGATTGCTTCAATGGCTAGTCCACCACTGCCTGCAAATAAATCTAAGACTTGTCCTCCGTCAAAATAAGGACCAATCATGTTAAAAATCGATTCTTTTACTTTATCAGATGTTGGTCGTGTATTATCGCCATCCAAACTTTTTAAACGGCGACCACGATAATCTCCCGATACTACGCGCATATGGTTATTCCTTTCACTACTTTTATTTTTCCGTTTCGCTATGTTTGACGAATCGCTGTGATTCGAAACGACGGACACTACCTTCGCTTCGCTCTGCTAGTACTGTTCAGCATCAGCTTTCGTACTCCCACTGGTCGACGAATCGCTGTGATTCGAAACGACGGACACTACCTTCGCTTCGCTCTGCTAGTACTGTTCAGCATCAGCTCTCGTACTCCCTCTGGTCGACGAATCGCTGTGATTCGAAACGACGGACACTACCTTCGCTTCGCTCTGCTAGTACTGTTCAGCATCAGCTCTCGTACTCCCTCTGGTCGACGAATCGCTGTGATTCGAAACGACGGACACTACCTTCGCTTCGCTCTGCTAGTACTGTTCAGCATCAGCTCTCGTACTCCCTCTGGTCGACGAATCGCTGTGATTCACAGCAAATAGGTTGGGCTTTGCAGTCCAACCTTGTTTGCTATACGTTTTCGGCTAGGCGAATGGTGGCATTTCTTTCTTCAATGTCGTCCTTGTCTTCCATTACTTGGAAGGCAGCTTTGGTGCCGATTTTCTCAGCAAAGTTCATTTCAATATCTGGACGATGCGAAATATCAACATGGCGCACAAAATGCAGGCGCTCAATTTTTTCCATATTTTCTACAACATTTTCCTCGTTCACATACATTAAGACATATTTCATCCGTCTTGATACATAATGAACGAATCCGAAACGACGTAAGTTTTTTAACTGACGCAAACTATACACCCAGACAATAAGTCCTCGTCTTTTTTCCATCGTAAATTCTTCAGAATTAACCGACATGGCATTTCCCTCCACAACTTGATCTTGTTTCAAAGAATGGATTTCCGGTATCAACTTTAATATCATCCGAAATGCAATGAGCAATTTTGATACCCATTTCATCTAAAATTCCTTGTAACTCTGTTTCTGAAAATCGAAATTCTGCAACTAACGGATGCAAATCCAACACACGTTTTGATTTTCTTAACGCACGTTGTTTCTCACGATGATCGGGGGCATAACCACCATATGCTGCCACACGATCAAAGGCATCTTTTTTACTTAAAAAATCAGTACGAATAGCTTGAACTTCCGAATTTTCATATAATACTTTTTTATTTCCAATATAAGATTGAAATGTTTGGCTATTTTTCAAACATGACAACACTTTCTGTACTTGGTCTTCTATCTCAAAAAATTGATCATCGTAAATCAATTGGCGTCACTGTCCTCTGTTTTATTTTCTAATTGCTGTAATAAGACTACCACATTCTCTTTTGAAAAGGCAATCCCTAAAGACTCAGGTTCTTGATGCATAAACCGAGTATGCAAATAAGGTGTACTATACCATGTCAAAATCGTAAACATCGGATCATAGACGGGTAATTCCAAATAAACATTTGCCGTATCTGTCGAAAATTCTTTGAGTACATCTTCCATTTCCGTACGAGACAATGTAAAGCGACCATCTTCTGTGCCATTTTGAATTCTCTTCAACTGCTGTGTACGTTCAGTCGTTAAAAATTCCTCCGTTTTCGCGAAAAATCCGCCTAAAATTTGCTCACCAAGCATTTGATTTTTCGCATCCAATATAAATTCCGGTAAACGATCATAATTTCTTAAAAATTGAAAGAGATATTTGCTTTGTTCTTGTTTGTTTTGATTAATAACTTCCCAATCAGCAGTTTCTTCTGTGGTAAAACGTGGCGATACACCATCTGTTACTTGATAAGGTGCGAGCTTTAATAACGTCTCTTTGTCCAAATACATGACACTATATAACGAACTTTCCCCTTTTTTCTGACTGAAAAATAAAATAGCAAACGTCCTATTATCAAAAGCAATCAATGGACGATAATTCATATCATCTTCCATTAATTCAAAAGCAATCGTTTTCCCTTCATAATTCAACGTAAAATTGGGATAAATCATGGTAATTTTTGCCAATTCATTCATCGTCATCCCGAATCGAAAAGGCGCAATCGTGTCATTTTCTTTTCCTAAAAATTTGATACTAGTAATACGTTTATCTTCTGTGTTGACTTCTACATATGTCTGATCGTCTATTGTATAGCGATGTATAACAAAAGAAAATCCAGAAGAATAAACCTCTTCTGGATTTCCATAAACCGTTTCGAAATCCGCTAGTTTTTGCCCAATCCATTTGGCAAATCCATCCGTCGCAATTGGTTCATAGTTCCAAGATGTCGCCGGTGGTTCTCTACGAATTTCATTTTTATTAGACGGATCAGAGGAAACTTGAGGAAACCACACAGGATACATATACAATAGGAAAATACACCCTATGAAAATCACACTAAATAAGATTCCTCGATGTTTCATGCTGATTCCAGCCTCTCATTATTTTTCTGCTACTTCGATTAATAAATCTCCTGATGAAATTGGTTCACCTTCTGTAACATATACGTGATCAACTGTTCCGTCAAAACGTGCTTCAATGGATGTTTCCATCTTCATTGCTTCTGTAACTAACAATGTGTCGCCACGTTTTACTTGGTCACCTTTTTTCACTAAAACTTGTAAAACAGATCCAGACATTGTTGCACCAATTTGTTCTTTGTTTGTTGGTTCAGCTTTACGCTTAGCAACAACAGTGCTCTTAATTGAGGTATCTTTCACTGTAATTTCACGACGTTGGCCGTTCAAGTTAAAGAATAATGTACGGTTTCCTTCAATATCCGCATCGCCAATTTCATCTAAGCGAATAATCAAGTTTTTACCTTTTTCGATTTCAACATTGATTTTTTCACCTGGACGCATCCCATTAAAGAATGTTGGTGTATCCAATACTTTAATATCAGCAAATTGATCATACGCTTTACGATAAGCTAAGAAAATTTCTGGATACATCAAGTAGCTTAATACTTCATCATGCTGTGGTTCATAACCGATTAATTCAGCTAACTCTGCTTTAACTTCTTCAAAATCAACTGGTTTTGCCAAAGCACCTGGACGCTCTGTATATGCTGGACGGTCTTTGATGATAATTTTTTGTAATTTCTCAGGGAATCCACCAGTTGGTTGTCCTAATTCTCCTTGGAAGAAAGTAATCACTGATTCTGGGAAGCTAATTGACTCACCACGTTCATACACATCTTCTTCTGTTAGATCATTTTGAACCATGAATAACGCCATATCGCCTACTACTTTAGAAGAAGGCGTTACTTTTACGATGTCACCAAACATCATATTCACTGTATGGTACATTTTCTTAATTTCATCCCAACGATCGCCTAAGCCAACCGCTTTTGCTTGTTGTTGCAAGTTAGAATATTGTCCACCTGGCATTTCATGCATGTATACTTCTGTTTGAGGAACGTTCAAGCCACTTTCAAATGGTTGGTAATACATACGTACATCTTCCCAATAATGGTTTAACTCTTGAACATTTTCAATATTAATATCTGGTACACGTTTACCATTTACTAATGCGTAGTATAAACTGCTCATGCTTGGCTGACTAGTATTACTACTCATCGCACTCATTGCCACGTCAACAATATCAACACCGGCTGTTACAGCTGCAGAGTAAGTGATAATCCCATTTCCGCTTGTATCATGCGTATGCAAGTGAATCGGTACATCGACTGTATCTTTTAATTCACTAATTAAACGATAAGAAGCTTGAGGTTTTAACAATCCTGCCATATCTTTAATAGCAATTGTATGTGCACCTAGCGCTTGTAACTCTTTTGCCATATCTTTGTAGTATTGCATTGAATATTTCGCTCTAGAAGGATCATTAATATCTCCTGTATAACAAATGGTTGCTTCAGCAATTTTTCCAGCATCGCGAACAGCTTGAATACTTTTCTCCATTTGTGGAATCCAGTTCAAGCTATCAAAGATACGGAAGACATCAATTCCTTGATGTGCTGCTTCATTGATAAATTCAACTAACACGTTATCTGGATAATTTGAGTAACCTACAGCATTTGAACCACGGAACAACATTTGTAGCAATGTATTTGGCATTTTTTTACGTAAAATACGTAATCTTTCCCATGGATCTTCTGTTAAGAAACGATAAGCTACGTCAAATGTCGCGCCACCCCACATCTCACTTGAGAATAATTGTGGAATTGCTTCTTCTGTTTTGCTAGCAATTTTTTCTAAATCATGGGTACGTACACGTGTTGCCAATAAACTTTGATGCGCATCACGGAACGTTGTATCTGTCAACAAGACATTTTTTTGTTCTTTAATCCACTCAACAACGCCATCTGCACCTTTTGTATCCAAGATGTTTTTAGCCGTTACTAAGTTTTCAACGCGCTCTAATTTTTTCGGCATACGTGGTTCATCAAAGAAACGTTTTTGTTGTTTCTCGATACCAGGGAAACCATTGAC
This sequence comes from Enterococcus saccharolyticus subsp. saccharolyticus, assembly GCF_029023825.1. NCBI lineage: Bacteria > Bacillati > Bacillota > Bacilli > Lactobacillales > Enterococcaceae > Enterococcus > Enterococcus saccharolyticus. The sequence goes on from NZ_CP118957.1 coordinate 1,521,651, forward strand.
TGTGATTTCACCAATGTATTTCATTGTTTTATTTCCGCGGTCACGAGTACGTGGGAATTCAAACAGTTCTGGTGTTGTATCGATGAAAATCGTTTTTGCATCACCGGAACGGAATTGAGGATGACGAACAACATTACGCATAAATGGAATATTTGTTTCCACACCACGGATACGGAATTCTTTCAAGCAACGTTCCATTTTATTAATTGCTTGTTGGAAAGTGGAACCATGTGTACATACTTTTACTAATAAAGAGTCAAAGTAAGGTGTTACAACCGCACCAGCGTATGCATTTCCCACATCTAAACGCACACCAAAACCACCTGGTGAACGATACGTATCAATTTTACCTGTATCCGGCATAAAACCGTTCAATGGATCTTCTGTTGTGACACGACATTGAATGGCTGCACCTTTAAATGTAATATTTTCTTGCGTTGGAATACCGATTTCTGTATGCAAGTTTTTGCCTTGCGCAATTAAAATTTGTGTAGTTACAATATCAATATCTGTAATCATTTCTGTAATTGTATGCTCTACTTGGACACGTGGGTTTACTTCGATGAAATAGAATTTATCATTTTCTACTAAGAATTCCACTGTTCCAGCATTCACATAATTGACATGTTTCATCAATTGAACCGCTGCATTACAGATTGCCGCACGTTGTTCATCATTTAAGGAGACACATGGAGCAACTTCTACAACTTTTTGGTGACGACGTTGAACCGAGCAATCGCGCTCAAATAAGTGAACAACATTTCCATGAGAGTCCCCTAAAATTTGTACTTCGATATGCTTTGGATTACCGATATATTTTTCAACATATACTTCATCACTACCAAAAGCTGCTTTCGCTTCACTTTTCGCACGTTCATAACCATCACGTGCTTCTTTTTCATCATGAGCCACACGCATTCCGCGTCCGCCTCCGCCAAGAGCTGCTTTAATCATAACTGGATAGCCATGATTATTGGCGAATTCTAAAACACCTTCAACGGTTTCAACTGGACCATTTGACCCAGGAATGGATTGAATACCTGCTGCAATCGCTGCCTCTTTGGCTTTAATTTTATCCCCAAAAATATCTAAATGATGTGGTGTAGGGCCAATGAAAATAATTCCCTCTTCTTCACAACGTTTAGAAAATTCTAGGTTTTCTGATAAGAAACCATAACCTGGATGAATCGCTTCAGCGCCTGATTCTTTTGCAACACGAATAATATCTTCAATATCTAAGTAAGCATCAATTGGGCGTTTGCCTTTACCGACTAAATACGCTTCATCTGCTTTAAAACGATGAACAGAATATTCATCTTCCTCTGCATAGATTGCTACTGTTTTTATTTTTAATTCTACACACGCTCGAAATACTCGAATCGCGATTTCTCCACGGTTCGCAACAAGAATTTTTTTCATCAAACCACTCCTCTTTCACTTCTATATCAATAATTTAATTGATAGCTTTTTTTCTTTTCATCCGCACTAATATTCAGTACAAAACCAATACAGATAGAAAATACCAGTAAACTGGAACCACCCTGACTGATAAACGGGAACGTAATTCCGGTTAAAGGAATAATACCCGTAATTCCACCTAGGTTGATAAATACTGAAATTAAAAACAATGAGCCAATTCCGATACACATCATCGAATTGAACGCATCATTTGAACGAATGCCAATTAATATGATACGTGCAATCATATAAAATAATAAACCTAAAATAATGATTGCCACGATTAGTCCTAATTCTTCCACCACTATTGAAAATGCAAAATCGGTATGGGCAAATTTAAGGAATCCTTTTTTTTGAATACTATTACCTAAACCACGACCTAATAGTCCACCATTAAACATCGCGTAATAGCCATGAATTAGTTGGTGACCTTTCCCAAATTCATCACCGAATGGATCGCGAAAAATCGCAAAGCGGGATATAACGTGTGCTGGTAAAAAATATTTCCCGACAAGATTAACTAAAGTGACAGTCAAAAAACTACCCACTATCCCAATAATGCCAGTATATAATGTATAGAGGTAATTAACCCCACTACTTAACAACATAATCATCACTAACAAAACAATAACTGCTGCGTTCCCAAAATCGGGATAACACATGATGACAACAATTTGAAGTCCAATAATCATTAACAAACCTTTGACACTGGCAAAAAAATCTTCATGAATCATATGTTGACGTTGTGCTAGATTGGTAGCTAAAAACCATATCACGATCAATTTCAGAAATTCTACCGGCTGAATGGTTCCTAGACTTCCCAGTTTAATCCATCCATACGCTCCATTTGTTGCTTCTTTATCAAATAAAAAAACCACAAATAACGAAAGGGTGACAATAATCATCACGATTTGTAACAATTTCTTATTTTTTAAAAAATCTGTCTTCATCTTGTAAATAACAAAAATCGTAAATAAACTTAACAGCCAAAAAGCAAATTGTAATAATGCTTGACGGGTTGTACTCTGTCCACTTTCTAGCATAACATACGTTGTAGTACTATAAACCATCATTAGCCCAACAACGCTCAAAATAAGATACGGGATCAGGATACCTAAGTCTAACAGGTGCCGTTTTTTTATATCTTTAGGCAAGTCCTAAACCTCCTTGCCTATTTCGTTTGCCCGTGTTTCCTCGTATACTTCATTGTATAGTTGATTCAAGTCTTTTTCTAAATCACTTAATAATTGTTGACCTACTTCATTTGCGACAATTCCTAAACGAATAGCGAATGTAACCTGCCTTGACAAACCATACATTTGAGTATCTACAACTTCTTCAAAAGCCTTACATTGAGAAATACATAAGCTATTTTTTTGATTGCGAATTAACATACGAATACGATCTGCTTCTTGTACAAGAAGATCTAATGCTAGTTCTGGAGAAATAGATCCCATTTTCGCTCCCTCCTATCTTTCGTTTCATTATTATAGCACAACTTTCTATAGAATTGGATGTTTCAAATCACTAAGTTTTAACAAAAAATTGATAAAAACGAACAAAATCTTTGTAAATCACGTTTTTTTAAGAAGTTCAAACAAAATTCCGCTATATTTTTTTTATTCATTCGCTTTTCTTACAACCATTCAAACAATTTGTGAAACATCAACCGAATATGAAACATTTAGCCGCTTTCTATTGTAACTAAAATAAATCAAAACCTTATTATATCAACTTTTTATTTAGTCAATTCTTAAAGTTTCCCACAGATTGACAAAAAAAGCCATCGAAATTCCTTCGATGGCTTTTTTAAAATAAAATTATTCAGCTTTTTTCTTTTTCTTCGCTGCTTTTTCACGTTCGTTTTTGTTTAAGATTTGTTTACGTAAACGAATGCTTTCTGGCGTTACTTCACAGTACTCATCGTCATTTAAAAATTCTAAAGACTCTTCTAAAGATAAAATACGTGGTTTTTTGATAACTGACGTTTGGTCTTTATTAGCCGAACGCACGTTAGTCATTTGTTTTGCTTTTGTAATATTAACTGTTAAGTCGTTATCACGAGAATTCTCCCCAACAATCATACCTTCATATACTTCTGTTGTTGGTTCTACAAAAACTGTTCCACGTTCTTCAATACTCATAATAGAGTAAGTTGTCGCTTTACCTGTATCAATAGAAACTAACGCACCGTGGTGACGACCACCAATTTGTGTTGGAATCATTGGTAAGTATTGATCGAATGTGTGGTTCATAATTCCATAGCCACGTGTCATTGATAAGAATTCATTTGTATAACCGATTAATCCACGAGCTGGTGCCAAGAAGACAAGTCTTACTTGACCATTTCCTGTATTAATCATATCTTGCATTTCTGCTTTACGTGTACCTAAAGATTCGATAACTGAACCCATATATTCTTCTGGTGTGTCAATTTGTACACGTTCAAAAGGTTCACATTTCACACCGTCAATTTCACGTTCGATAACTTCAGGGCGTGATACTTGTAATTCATAGCCTTCGCGTCGCATATTTTCAATTAAAATTGATAAATGCAATTCACCACGACCAGAAACTGTCCATGAATCAGGTCCAAGTGGTTCAACACGTAAAGATACATCTGTTTGTAATTCTGACATTAAACGTTCTTCAATTTTACGAGAAGTGATATATTTACCTTCACGACCAGCAAAAGGAGAGTTATTTACTAAGAATGTCATTTGTAACGTTGGCTCATCAATATGCAGAATTGGTAACGCATCTTGATGGCTTGCAGGTGTTACTGTTTCTCCTACAAAGATATCTTCCATACCAGAAACAGCAATTAAGTCACCCGCTTGCGCTTCTTGAATTTCGACTTTTTGTAAACCGAAGAAACCAAATAATTTTGTTACACGGAATTGTTTAACAGAACCGTCTAATTTCATTAAGGCTACACTGTCGCCAACTTTAATTCTTCCACGGAAGACACGACCAATACCAATACGTCCTACGTAATCATTGTAATCTAATAAAGATACTTGGAATTGTAATGGTTCATCGCTATTATCAACTGGAGCAGGAATGTTTTCTAAGATAGTATCAAAAATTGGTGCCATTGTTTTTTCTTGATCTGCTGGATCATCTGATAAGCTAGATGTTCCGTTTAATGCTGATGCATAAATAACTGGGAAATCTAATTGATCATCATCTGCACCTAATTCAATAAATAATTCTAATACTTCATCAACAACGTGTTCTGGACGAGCAGAAGGTTTGTCAATTTTATTTACAACAACGATTGGTGTTACGCGTTGTTCCAAAGCTTTTTTCAATACGAAACGTGTTTGAGGCATTGTTCCTTCGTAAGCATCTACGACTAATACTACACCGTCTACCATTTTCATGATACGTTCAACTTCTCCACCGAAGTCCGCGTGTCCAGGAGTATCCATGATGTTGATACGAGTTCCTTTGTAATCTACAGCAGTATTTTTTGCTAAGATTGTAATTCCGCGTTCTTTTTCAATGGCATTAGAGTCCATTGCACGTTCTTGTAATTGTGTACGCGCATCCAATGTATCGGATTGTTTTAATAATTCATCTACTAATGTTGTTTTACCGTGGTCGACGTGGGCAATAATAGCTACGTTTCTAATATCATCTCTATGTTTCAATTTTATTTGCTCCTTTTAATTTGGCTTTACACTTGACGAGTAATTATAACAAATAATCTTTCTGAAAACTAGTGAAAAGTTTTCAGTTGCACATTTTTTTTCAAAAAAAGAAAAAACTTCAAAGTTAGGGGTTGCTAACTCTGAAATTTTCCATCTTAATTATTCGCTTGTTGTGATAATACTAACATTTCTTCGTATGCGTGAGGAGTTCCTGCTAAGAAACGCTCACGACCATCTAATTTTAATTTTCGACCAGTGATATGGCTCATTTTCATCCCTAAGGCTTCAATTAAGACACCACCGGCTGCATAATCCCAAGGAGCAAGATTTGAAACATAACCAACGCGACGGCCTAACACCATCCCCATTAATTCTAATCCAGCACACCCAGACATACGAACGCCCATCGAACGATCTCCCATAATTTGTGCATTATGACTATTTCGGGCATACATTGCAGCATTCATGCCCAATAAGCCTTCACTTAAAGGAATATCTGCTGGTTGAGGAACGCGTTCTTCATTTAAGAATACTCCGATGTCACGACCACCCCATAAAAGTTGTCCTTTCATCACGTCATAAATAAATCCTAATATACCTTGACCTTCTTCATAAACTGCTAGCATGATACAAAAATTTTCGCGTTCTAATACAAAATTCATTGTACCATCAACCGGATCAATAATGAATACACGACCACTCCATTTGTCCAAATGATCTTGTCCATTCTCTTCGCCTAAAATTCTAGCTTGTGGATCAAAAGCAACAATTTTTTTCACAAAATAATCTTGTGTCATTTTGTCAACATTGGTGACTAAATCTTTGCGATCCGTTTTAGTATCAACTGTTAATTGATTAGCCAAAAGTGCGGTTTTAATCATTTCACCTGCTTCAGTCATCCAGTGCTTGATTTCACTAATTAATATTTGCATGATGGTTATCCTTTCATTTTCAACTTACCAGTAGAATTATTTTTCGCTTCTTGTACTGTTCGATACAACGAATAACCAGATAACTCTTCAAATTCTCTACCTAAGCGACGTTCTTCACCAATGCTACGAACGACTGTTTTAAATGCTTGATGTGTTTTCAAAAATTTTTCTGTAGGTATACCTTTTTCATAAGCTTGTTCTAATGCATCCCACATGTTCATGACTAGCACCATTTCATCTGTTGTCCAGTCTAAATTTAAAGGATATTGATACTCTCTCATATAGTTCCCTCACTTTACTCTCTTCTTGTTTAGTTTATCATAGATATCTTACGAGTAAAACAATTGTCTTGAAAATGAAAAAAAGCTGATTTTCTCAGCTTTTTACTCTAATTTTTCTAATGCTTTTTGTGGTACTTCTTCTTTTGATATTTCTTCATAGGTTTCGACGTGAGCACCTTTATTGGTTAATTTTAAATAGTGCCCTACTTTTAATTCGGAAATCCCATTAAAAGCAATCGGTCTTGTTTTGCCATTCTCATCGACTGCTACTTGTTCATAAGAAGCTGTCCCATAACCATTTACACTATCTGCTTTTTTGGTTTTTACATACACATAGCCTTCTTTCACCATAGGATTCAATTGATCTAAAATACCAGCAAGCTATCCGGATGATTGATTCGTATAAAGCGTTGTAGCAAACAATCCTCCTACCGCTAATAAAAGAATACCACCAATTTTTGCCATTAATTTCATTATTGTTTCCTCCATCTTCGTTTTGATACCTTTATTTTAATAGAAGAAAAATAATTATTATTCAGTCTCTAGTCCGAAAAAATTCTTAGGGTTTTGTCACGACAATCGATGACGAAAAACATTTTTATTCCAACAATGCTCTATCATAAATCGTGTAATCACAACGATAAACAAATAAATATTGTCCATCAATCAATAATCCCGTACTCTTTGGCACGTCTGTTTTGTATAACGAGACATTATTTCCACCATAAGTAGCAAGCGGTGTCCCGTTTTGGCTACGAATTAACACAACTTTTTCTTTACCTGAAAAAGAATTTTTAAAGTCATTAACTAATGAATTAATGACTGGTACACCTCGTTGAATAGTTTGAGCATCGACCGTTTCCGCATACTTATCAAAAACATTTTCTAATCCTTTTTCAGCAATAATCATTGATGAACCGACATGATGCATTTCTTTATTGCCAATCGTAATTTGGATAACTGAAGAATCCGCTGTCTCTGCATTTGTATCAAAGGTTGTATCGCGTTCAATTAAGACGGATTTCCCAGTAATTTTATCAATTAATTGACTTTGTTCATCATATGTCTGAATAACCATTTCAAGCCCTTTAAAACTTTCCTCAAATCCTTTAAACCACATTTTAATATCTTGACAACCAGCAAGAAACATCATCGATAAGACCATTGAGATAATTAGTGTTTTTTTCTTCATTGTTTTTGCTCCTTTATAAAAATAAGTACTTGCAACTTAAATATAGTTGAATTTACTTATTTATTCATCCGCCTAGAGAACGATTACATGTATGGGAAAACAAAAAAAGAGCTATCGCAACACGATAGCTCTTTTTGATTCATCTTACGCGTGAATTGGTAAACCTAAAGCCAATTCAGAAGCATCCATAACGATTTCACCTAATGATGGGTGAGGATGGATTGTTAATGCGATATCTTCTGCATTCATACCTGATTCAATAGCTAACGCTAATTCAGAAACCATATCTGATGCACTGATACCAGCAACTTGAGCTCCGATAAGAACGTGATCTTCAGTAGTTGCAACTAGACGGATAAATCCTTCTGTTTTACCTAATGATAATGCACGGCCATTACCAGCAAATGGGAATTTGAATGCTTTTGCATCGATTCCAGCTTCTTTTGCTTCTGCAATTGTCATACCTACTGAGGCCAATTCAGGATCAGTAAAGGCAACAGCTGGCATTGCTTTGTAGTCAACTGCTACTTTTTTACCTGAAATTGCTTCAGCAGCAATTTTTGCTTCATAGCTTGCTTTATGCGCTAAAGCTGCACCAGGAACGATGTCGCCAATCGCATAGATGTTTGATACATTTGTACGGCATTGTGCGTCAACGTTGATTAATCCACGTTCACCGATTTCAACACCAGCTTGCTCTAAGCCCATATCATCAGTGTTTGGACGACGACCTACAGTAACCATTACGTAATCAGCAGTGATTTCTTCTTCTTTACCATCTACTGCATATTTCACAGTTACGCTATCACCGTTGTCAACAGCTTCTTTAGCCATTGCATTAGTAATAACTGTCATGCCTTTTTTATTGAATTCCGCTTCAACAATTTTAACCATATCTTTTTCGTAAGTTGGTAAAATTTGTGGAGAACCTTCAAGGATAGTTACTTCAGAACCTAAGTTAGCATACGCGCCACCTAGTTCAGCACCGATAACTCCGCCACCGATGATAACTAATTTTTTAGGAACTTCCGTTAATGCTAAACCACCAGTTGAATCGATTACGCGTCCAGCGAATTTGAAACCAGGAATTTCAATTGGACGAGAACCAGTTGCTACAATCGCATTTTTGAATTCATACGTTTGTGCAGAATCAGGATGGATAACACGTAAAGTATGGTCATCTACGAAGAAAGCTTCCCCTTCAATGATTTCTACTTTATTTTTTTTCAAAAGCATACCTACGCCTGAAGTTAATTTATTAACAACACCGTTTGTTTTCCACTCTTGAGTTTTTGCAAAGTCTAATGTTACGTTCTCTGCAGTCACACCAAACATTTCTGAATGTTGTGCTTCTTGATAATGATGTCCCGCAGCGATTAACGCTTTTGAAGGAATACAACCAACGTTTAGACATACGCCACCAACGTTTTCTCTTTCAATAATCGCTACTTTTTGACCCATTTGAGCAGCACGGATGGCAGCTACATAGCCGCCAGGTCCCGCACCGATTACTACTGTATCTAATTCTAAGGCAAAATCTCCAACTACCATTTGTTTATCATCCTTCCATTAATAGTAACTCTGGATCTGCTAACAAACGTTTGATGTTATTCATCGCTTGTTGAGCAGTTGCGCCATCAACGATACGGTGGTCGAAACTTAATGATAATTTCATCATACGACCTACTACGATTTCGCCTTCTGCATTGACAACAGGTTGTTGAGCAATTGTACCTACACCTAAAATTGCAACTTCAGGGTAGTTGATTACTGGTGTGAACCAAGCTCCACCAACTGAACCAATGTTACTGATTGTAACTGTTCCGTTACGCATATCTTCAGCAGCTAATTTACCTTCATGAGCTAAAGCAGCTTTGCCGTTGATTTCATCAGCGATTGCGAATAGACCTTTACGATCTGCATCTTTAACGTTTGGTACGTATAGACCGTTCGCAGTATCTGTAGCAATACCGATATTGTAGTAGTTTTTGTAAACTACTTCTTGAGCAGCATCATCAATTGATGCGTTCAATACTGGGTATTTCTTCATAGTTGCAGTTAAAGCTTTAACAACATATGGCAAGAAAGTTAATTTAGTATTTTGAGCGGCAGCAACGTCTTTGAATTTCTTACGTTGATCCCATAGTTTAGAAACTTCTACTTCATCATGTAATGTTACGTGAGGAGCAGTGTGTTTGCTGTTAACCATTGCTTTAGAAATTGCTTTACGCATTGGTGTTAATTTTTCACGCGTTTCTAATGCGCCTAAATCAGAAGAGTAAGGTTTAGCTGGAGCTGCTTTCTCTTCTTTTGCAGCTGGTTTTGCTTCTGCTACTGGAGCTGCTGCTTCTTGTGCTGGAGCTGCCGGAGCTACTGAACCACCAGAAATAAAGCTTTGGATATCTTCTTTTGTTACGCGTCCACCTTTTCCAGAAGGAGTAACTAAAGTAATATCAACATCGTTTTCACGAGCAAATTGGCGTACAGATGGCATTGCCAATACGTTTTTGCTTGGTTTACCAGTTGGAGCTGCTGCTTCAGCTGGAGCAGATGCAGGTGCCGCTGCTTCTTGTGCCGGAGCTGCTGCAGGTGCATTGTTATGGCCTGGTGCGTCGATTTCGACTAACACGTCACCAACGTTTGCTACAACGCCCTCTGCTACAACAACACGTACAACTGTCCCTGTAACTGGTGATGGAATTTCTTCCACTGATTTATCGTTTTGTACTTCTAATAAAGTATCATCTTCATTAATAGTATCGCCGGCTTTTACAAACCATTTAACGATTTCGCCTTCTGCAATTCCTTCACCAATATCTGGTAATTTGAATTGGAAGACACCTTGTCCGCCAGCTTCTGGTAAAGCTGCTGGAGCTGCAGGTGTTTGTTCTTGAGCTGGAGCTGCTGGAGCTTCGTCTTCGTAACCTGGTGCGTCGATTTCGACTAACACGTCACCAACGTTTGCTACAACACCTTCTTCTACAAGAATGCTTTTAACTGTTCCTGTAACTGGTGATGGAATTTCTTCCACTGATTTATCATTTTGTACTTCTAACAAAGTATCATCTTCATTAATAGTATCGCCTGGTTTTACAAACCATTTAACGATTTCGCCTTCTGCAATTCCTTCACCGATATCCGGTAATTTAAATTGAAATGCCATGTTTGATATCTTCCTCTCTTATGATCTTAGAAGTTTGCGATTTCTCTTACTTTTGCTTCAATGTCTGATGCATTAGGTAACCAAGCATTTTCAGCTTGACCAAATGGGAATACAGTATCTGGAGCAGATACGCGTCCGATTGGAGCTTCTAAAGAAAGGATCGAACGTTCAGAAATTTCAGATACTACTTGTGTAGCTACGCCTGCTTGTCTTTGTGCTTCTTGAACAACTACAACACGGCCTGTTTTTTCAACAGAAGCGATAATAGTTTCAATATCAAGTGGAGCTACTGTACGCAAGTCAATAATTTCAACGCTGATATTTTCTTTTGCTAAGTTATCAGCTGCTTTGATTGCTTCACGAACCATTGCACCATAAGTGATGATAGAGATATCTGTACCTTCACGAGTGACAGCTGCTTTATCCAATGGAACTGTGTAAGATTCTTCTGGCACTTCTTCACGGAATGAACGGTAAAGTTTCATGTGCTCTAAGAAAACAACTGGGTCGTTACTTCTGATAGCAGAAATTAACAAGCCTTTTGCATCATATGGGTTTGATGGAATAACTACACGGATACCAGGAGATTGAGCAATCAATCCTTCTAAGTTATCTGAGTGTAATTCTGGTGTGTGAACTCCACCACCAAATGGTGAGCGAATTGTAATTGGCAAGTTTCTAGTGCCACCCATACGGTAACGAGTACGTGCCATTTGTGCTACAACTTCATCCATTGCTTCAAATACGAAACCGAAGAATTGTAGTTCAGGAACTGGACGGTAACCTTCTAAGGCTAAACCAAACGCTAAACCAGCAATACCTGATTCTGCTAATGGTGTATCGAATACACGATCTTCACCAAATTTTTCTTGCAAGCCTTCAGTTGCACGGAATACTCCACCGTTTTTACCAACGTCTTCACCAAACATCACTACGTTTTCATCGCTGGCTAACTCACAAGCTAGGGCATCAGTGATTGCTTGAATCATTGTTTTTTGTGCCATGATTATTTCGACTCCTTCGCTTCGTAAATTTCAATTTGTTCTTTGATAGTTTGTGGTTGATCTTCAAACATATTTTTCAAGAAATCAGAAACTTTTTGTTTTGGAACTTTATCAGCTTCAGCAATTGCTGCTTTGATTTCTTCTTTTGCTGCTTCGATTACTTCTTCTTCTTTAGCTTCAGTCCATAGACCTTTCGCTTCTAAATATTTACGGAAACGAACCAATGGATCTTTTGCAGTCCATTCATCGTCCATCTCTTTAGAACGGTAACGGGTTGGATCATCACCAGATAATGTATGTGGACCATAACGGTAAGTTAATGCTTCGATTAATACAGGGCCGTTTCCAGCAATTGACCAATCACGAGCCATTTTAGATACAGTATACATTGCTAATGGATCCATACCATCAACTTGGATACCTGGGATACCTGCAGCTACTGCTTTTTGAGCTAAAGTTGTTGCTGCTGATTGTTTGTCACGAGGTGTTGAAATCGCAAATCCGTTGTTTTGAATGAAGAATACAGCGTTTGCTTTATATGCACCTACAAAGTTAATACCTTCATAGAAATCACCTTGTGAAGAACCACCATCACCAGTATAAGTGAATGCAACATTTTTCTTACCGCGCATTTTTAGTCCTAAAGCAACACCAGCTGCTTGAACATATTGTGCTCCGATAATAATTTGTGGTGGTAAAGCTTTCAAATCTTCTGGGTAGTGGTTACCAGCTACGTGGCCACGAGACCATAAGAAAGCTTGAGTTAAAGGTAAACCATGTTGGATTAATTGAGGTACATCACGGTATCCTGGTAATAATACGTCTTCTTTTTCAAAAGCAAAATGACTTGCTAATTGACTTGCTTCTTGTCCAGCAGTTGGAGCAAAGAAACCTAAGCGACCTTGGCGGTTTAAAGCAGTTGAACGTTGGTCAAGTACACGTGACCACACCATACGAGTCATTAATTCAACTAATTCCTCATCACTTAAATCAGGTACTAAAGCTTCGTTTACAATGTTTCCATCTTGGTCTAATGCCTGATAAGTTGGAAATTGAGCATCGACGTTTTCTAGCAGTGCTTGAAAGTCAATTGTTTTTTTCTTTGCCATCTTGTCACACTTTCCTCTCTTTGTTAGGTTAATTCTTGTATATGATAGATTGTAACAGCGATTCTCTTCTGTATCACTTGTCAGAATCATTTACAGTTAATAAGCTATCATTTTTACAAGAGAAAAACAAGTAAAAAGTTTATAAATCTTTTATTTTATTTCTTGCCAATCCTTATTATACTAACTCTTTCTCGTGAAATCAATCACATTCACAAAATAACCTACTCAAAAGTAAAACGCTTTCGTTACGTGCTAATCTATATTAGTACAGATAATTTTTATTCACGAAACAGTTTTTCTCTTTTGAATAAATTATTCTTCTTTTTTATCTTAGGAAATAATCACAAAATTATGAAAGTTTCAACAAAAAAAGAACAGAAAAACTCCCCAAAATATGAGTTTCTCCGTTCTTTTAACAAATTTTTTTTATAACCATTCCTTCGTTAAATGAATATAAAATCGCTTAGCAATTTCGACTGCAACTAGATAAGCTATAGTAATACAGATAAAACCAAACCAATAGTTCGTTGGCAAGGCAGCAAAATCAAAAAATTCTTTCATAGGCGATAAAACAAGCATAATTCCAGTAAAAATAGCCAATCCACTTGCCATGATGACTGGAAGAGATGCACGACTTTGAATAAACGGCAGTTTTTTCGTACGAACAATGTGTACAACGAGTGTTTGTGTCACTAATCCGACCACAAACCAACCAGTTTGAAAGACCGCTTGTTCAGCAACCGTATTCGCACCAATGACAAACCACATCATTAGGAAGGTTAAAATATCAAAGACACTACTTACTGGTCCAATACATAAAGTGAATTTTAATAATCCCCCGACTTGCCATTTCACAGGCTTAGCAATTTCTTCTTCATCTACGCGATCCCAAGGAATCGTTAATTGCGCCATATCATAAATCAAGTTTTGTACAAGTAATTGAATCGAAAGCATCGGTAAGAACGGTAAGAAAGCACTAGCTACTAAAATTGAAAAAACATTTCCAAAATTGGAACTAATCGTAATTTTAATGTATTTCATCATATTACTAAATACTTTTCGTCCTTCTACAACACCTTTATCTAAGACATTCAAACTTTTTTCTAATAAAATAATGGAACTCGCATCTTTCGTAATATCTGCTGCTGTATCCACAGAAATACCTACATCAGCACTTCGCAAAGCAGGCGCATCATTAATCCCATCTCCCATAAAACCAACTGTGTGACCATCTGCTTGTAACGCTTGAATAATTCGTGATTTTTGCATCGGATTTAATTTAGCAAAAAGATTGATGGTTTCTGCTGCTTTGGCTAACTCATCATCTGACATTTGATCAACATCCGTTCCCAACAAGGCGTGATTGGCATCAATTCCTACATCACGGCAAACTTTCTCTGCAACAATTTCATTGTCACCTGTTAAGACTTTAACTGATACCCCGTGTTGGTGAAGTGATTGAATAGCTGTTGCTGCTGATTCCTTTGCTGGATCAAGAAACCCCATGAACCCAATTAACGTCATCTCTTTTTCATCAGCTACCGAATAAACGGCATCTTGGTGTACATCTTTTTTGATAGCTACTGTTAAGACCCGCATACCTTCTTTATTTAAACGACGATTGACTTGGCGTAGACGTTTTTTCAAAGGTGCTGTCAATGGTTGGATTTCGCCATTAATTCTCACATGAGAACAAATTTGTTCCATTTCTTCAACGGCACCTTTTGTGATCATCCATTGATGGTCATCCGCATGAACGACAACCGTTAAACGCCGACGAGAAAAATCAAACGGAATCTCATCGACTTTCACTACTTCTTTAAATGGTAGCTTTCTTGCATTTTCTTCAAAATAATTAATCACCGCAATATCCATTAAATTCTTCCAACCTGTTTGATAAGAAGAATTTACAAATGCCATATCCAGCACTGTTTCATCATCTTCACCGAATGGATTTAAGTGTTGAACTAACACGACACGATCTTCGGTAATCGTTCCTGTTTTGTCTGTGCACAACACATCCATACTGCCTAAATTTTGAATAGAAGGTAATTCTTTCACGATAACTTTTTCTTTCACTAAAGTCATCGCGCCTTTTGCTAAGTTACTAGTAACAATCATGGGTAACATTTCAGGTGTTAAACCTACTGCGACTGCAATCGCAAAAAAGAATGCTGCGCTCCAATCACCTTTTGTCAAACCATTGACTAGAAAAACAATTGGAAATAAGACAACAACCATTCGTAAGAGCAATCGACTAATTTTGGTTAGCCCTGTGTCAAAAGCTGTTTTTCCTCGTTGTTTGGTCGCATTTTTAGCAATATCACCAAAAAATGTATGTTGCCCTGTTTTTAAAATGATAGCTTTTCCTTGCCCACTTAAAACATCCGTCCCCATAAACACCAAGTTATTCATATCTAATGCAGAAAGAGATTGCTCCACAGGCATCCCCGCATCAACAAATTTTTCAATGGGCATTGATTCGCCAGTTAGAGACGATTGATTCACAAATAAATCTTTCGTCCAAATTAAGACAGCGTCTGCGGGAATCATATCACCGGTTGCTAACGTGACAATGTCGCCTGGAACTACTTCATCCATAGGAATTTCTTTCGTTTGGTTATTTCGTGTGACTGCACACGTATTTTCGATTAACTCTTTCAATTCTAAACTCGCTTTTTGTGAACGATATTCTTGAATAAATGAGATGGTTGCACTAGCAGCAATCATAACTGCCATCACAATCGCTGCTTCGTAATCTTTGGTTACGAAAGATACAATCATCAACAATGCTAACACTAAAACGAATGGATCTTTAAAGGCATGGAGAAAAATCAACCATGCTGGTGTTGGTTTTTCCGCATCAATTTGATTTAACCCGACTTCTTCCAAACGTTTTTGAGCATCGGCTGTTGATAACCCACTTAAGGAAGTTCGCAACTCCATAAATAATTCTCGATCTGATAATATTGCTAATTTTTTTAATTCTTGTTCTTTTGTTTGTGGTTGTTTCATCATATTCTCTTCCTCCTAGTGATTGTCTAGGAGTTTTATTCCTAGACAATTAGTTTATTAAGTTCCTCTCGGGTGCAGGGTGATCCATCATAAACCTTCCTTTCTGTCTAGTGAAGATACGTTTTGTTTCAAACACAACAAAAAAACGCATACTCAACAATGAGCATGCGCCAAATAGTAGCTAATTCATAGTCATCGTTGAGCTTTAGCACTATAGGGCGTAGACAAATAAGTATTTGTCAGCTACGTTATGAATAACCTTCAACGATTATTCCTGTTTTACCAAACTAAGGGTCTCTCGATCCTTTCGCGGCAGCAGCCTGTGTCCATATAGGAGCCTCACCTAACAATTATTTTATTTCTTCTTCCATACTACTCACTTGTTATTTATCTGTCAACTAATTTACTGTTGTGCAAAATAATCCGCAATCGCATTTAAAATATATTCACTTGCATGACCGTCGCCATAAGGATTTTTAGCTTGTGCCATTTGTTGATGCGCATCTGAGTCAATGAGTAGCTGTTTGGTTTCCGTATAGACTTTCTCTTCGTCGGTTCCAATTAACTTCAATGTTCCCGCTGCTACTCCTTCTGGACGTTCTGTCGTATCACGCAACACCAAAACAGGTACTCCTAAAGAAGGCGCCTCTTCTTGTACGCCACCTGAATCGGTTAGAATTAAATGACTACGAGCAATCACATTATGAAAATCAACTACATCTAATGGTTCAATTAACTGGACGTTCGCCAGATTCCCAAGCAATTCTTGTGCAATCGCACGAACTTTGGGATTCTTGTGCATTGGAAAAATTAATCGTACGTCTGGAAATTCATTAGCAATTCGCTGTAAAGCAGAGAAAACCTGTGCCATTGGTTCCCCTAAATTTTCGCGGCGGTGCATGGTTACCACAATTTGTTTTTGATAATCTAACACCAATGTAGGATTCTCGTACGCTTCATTGACCGTATAGTTCATCGCATCAATTGCAGTATTTCCTGTTACATAAATTTGTTCTTCTGGATGATTTTCTTTTAATAGATTTTCTTTGCTTTGTTCAGTAGGAGCAAAGTATAAATCAGCTAACGCATCCGTCATTTGACGATTTGCTTCTTCCGGAAACGGTGAATATTTATTCCACGTTCGTAATCCTGCTTCAACATGGCCAATCCTCACTTGTTGATAAAAAGCAGCTGTGGCAGCAGCAAAAGTGGTCGTTGTATCGCCGTGTACCAACACAATGTCAGGTTGTTCTGCTTGTAAAATTGGTTGCATTTCTAGCAGTACTTTTGTTGTAATATCAGTAAGTGTTTGGCCACTCGCCATAATATTCAAATCATAATCCGGAATAATTTCAAAAATCGCCATTACTTGGTCTAACATTTCGCGATGTTGCGCTGTAACAATGATTTTCGACTCAAAACGATCATCTTGTTCTAACGCTTTGACTAATGGCGCCATTTTGATTGCTTCAGGTCTTGTACCAAATATCGAAAATACTTTAATCCCCATTTTCCTTCACCTCAATTGTATTGTAACAAACCATTGTCGAGTAGACCATGAAAAAAAGAAGTAAAATCAGCATGACTTTACTTCTTGAAAAATTTTATTTTTAGATTGTGTCGCCATTAAAGATTGAGTTTTTAACAATCACATAATCGACTTTACGGATGGCTTCTAAATCTTTGCCACCTGCATAAGAAATAGAAGATTGTAAGTCTTGTTGCATTTCAACTAACGTATCTTTTAATGACCCTTTGTGAGTCACCCAAATTTTCTTACCTTCAACGTTTTTCTTTTCACCTTTTTGGAATTCAGAAGCGGAACCAAAGTATTCTTTATAAAATACACCATCTTCCACTTTTGTTTCACCTGGTGATTCTTCATGGCCAGCAAACAATGAACCAATCATAACCATTGTTGCACCAAAACGCACTGATTTTGCGATATCGCCATGTGTACGGATACCACCGTCAGCAATAATTGGTTTACGGGCAGCTTTTGCACACCATCTTAACGCAGCTAATTGCCAACCACCTGTACCAAAACCTGTTTTGATTTTTGTAATACATACTTTACCTGGTCCAATGCCGACTTTTGTCGCATCTGCACCAGCATTTTCTAATTCACGAACAGCTTCAGGCGTCCCAACGTTTCCTGCGATAACAAATGTATCCGGCAAATGTTTTTTAATATGTTGAATCATACGAATAACAGAGTTCGAGTGCCCGTGTGCAATATCAATTGTAATATAATCAGGAACTAAATTTTGTTTCGCTAATTCTTCAACAAATGGGTATTCATTTTCTTTTACACCCACACTGATAGAAGAAATCAAACCACGTGCTTGCATTTTTTGGATAAACGGCACACGTGCATCTTCATCAAAACGGTGCATAATGTAGAAATAGCCATTTTCTGCTAAAAATTCGGCAATTTTTTCGTCAATGATTGTTTGCATATTTGCAGGAACCACTGGCATTTTAAATTTGTGTTTTCCTAATTTTACAGTTGTATCACATTCTGAACGACTATTTACAATACATTTATTAGGGATCAACTGAACATCTTCGTAATCAAAAACCGTTAAATCAAACATTGAAAACATCCTCTCAAATCTTCACTTATTATCGAAGCATTAAATATTGTTATACGTATTTTATTTTTAACACCTTCAATAATTTAGCCGATAAAGGGAAAGAAAGCAACCATATTCTTTCGTTTTATAAAAAGAAACGAGAAATCGTTCGTGTTTTACGAACAATCTCTCATTTCAATTTATGGTAAAATATTTCCAGCTGCCATATAGACACGGTACCAATCTTCTCTGCTCATTTGAATATCAGAAGCTTGCGCAATTTCTTCAATGCGTTGAATATTCATGGTTCCGGCAATCACTTGCATGTTTGCTGGATGACGTAAAATCCAGGCAGAAGCAATTCCAGTTGGTGTTGAATGATATTTTTCAGCCAATTCTTCTAACACTTTATTCAATTCAGGGAATTTTTCATGCCCAATAAAAACACCTTCAAAAAAACCATATTGATAAGGTGACCAAGCTTGAATCGTCATATCATGTAAACGAGAATATTCCAAAATTTCACCGTCATGGTCTAATGAACCTGCATCTGTCATATTTACATGAATGCCTTGGTCAATCATGCCTGTATGCATAATGCCAAATTGTAATTGATTGGCAACTAAGGGTTGTTTCACATATTTTTTCAACAATTCAATTTGACCTGGTTTTTGATTACTCACACCAAAGTATTTCACTTTTCCTTGTTGTTCCAATTGATCAAAAGCTGCCGCAACTTCTTCTGGTTCTACTAATGTATCTGGACGATGCAATAATAACGCATCTAAATAATCAGTATCCAAACGTTTTAAAATACCTTCTACTGAGGAAACGATATGTTCTTTTGAAAAATCAAACATTTTTCCAGGGACAATCCCACATTTTGATTGAATAAATAAATCGTCACGTTTAATTTCAGTTTTTGCTAACGCATCAGCAAAAATACGTTCACAGTCACCACCACCATAAATATCTGCGTGGTCAAAAAATGTAATTCCGTTATCAACAGCCGTTTCAATCACTTTCACTGGATTTTCAGCATTATTGATACGCATACAACCAAGAATGACGCTTGCAACGTCAAGATTCGTTGTACCAAATTTAACAGTTTTCATAAGTTAAATCTCCTCCTTTTACGTTTTTATTTTAGCACAGTTTAATGGAAACGCTACACTGAATTTCACCAATGAAAAACTGGGTGTCCTTTTTTACACCCAGTTTTTGACTTATAATGCTTTATTACCAATATCATGCCGATAAAATAACTGTGGCAATTCTACTTGATTTAATAATTGATAGACTTTTTGTTGCGCTTGTTCTAATGTCTGTGCTTGTGCTTCCACTAATAACACACGACCACCCGCACTCACTAAACCACGCTCTTCAGCAACACCAGCATAATAAACATGACAGTCGTCACTTATGAATTCTGGAATCGTTTGACCCGTCACATACGTGCCAGGATACCCTTGAGCAGCAACGACCACGCCTAATGTTGCTTGATTATTCCACTGAATTTCGGGTTCTTCACCTTTTAAAAGTGCCGTAATAATGGCCGCTAAACTGCTATCCAAACGTGGTAAAACAACTTGCGTCTCTGGATCGCCAAAGCGCGCATTGAATTCAATCACTTTCGGACCATTTTTGGTAGCAATTAATCCCGCATATAAAATTCCTGTAAATGGCGTACCTTGAGCAACCATCCCTTGAGCTGCTGGTAATAACACTTCTTGCACAGCTTGCTCGACGATTTCTTCAGAAATTTGTGGTACTGGTGAATAAGCACCCATACCACCAGTGTTTGGTCCTCGATCCCCATCAAACGCTCGCTTGTGGTCTTGGGCAATGACCATTGGATAGACTTTTTCTTCCCGGACAAACGCTAAAAGTGAAAATTCTTCTCCTGCTAAAAACTCTTCGATGACAACTTTCGCACCACTTGCACCAAATTTATTGTCTTCAAGCATCTCTTTCAAAGCAGCAATCGCTTCAGCAATCGTTTCAGCAACAACGACTCCTTTACCAGCAGCTAATCCATCGGCTTTAATGACAATCGGTGCCCCTTGCTCTAAAACATAGCTTTTGGCAGTTTCAAAATCAGAAAAACTTTGATACGCCGCCGTTGGAATTTGATTGTTCACCATTAATTCTTTGGCGAATTCTTTGGAACCTTCAATCATTGCTGCGGCTTTTTTAGGGCCGAAAATTTGTAGTCCTGCTTGTTGAAAATCGTCCACAATGCCATTTAATAAAGGAATTTCTGGACCGACAAATGTCCAATCAATGGCTTGATTTTTTGCAAATTCAATCAGTCGTTCGTGATTGTCTTCGGCAATATCCACCAGCTGAATGCCATCTCTAGTCATACCAGGATTTCCTTTGGCACAAAAAACCGCTGTGACTGCTGAATCGGAAAGAAATTTCTTAGCAATAGCATGTTCACGACCACCACTGCCAATTACAAGTATCTTCATTGATTTACTCCTTAAGATTAATGTCTGAAATGACGGACGTTTGTAAACAGCATCGTAATGCCATATTTATCTGCCATATCAATGGATTCTTGATCTTTAATACTACCACCAGGTTGAATAATTGCTTTAATACCATGTTCTGCAGCATATTCGACACTATCTCCCATTGGGAAAAAGGCGTCACTTGCTAACACCGCTCCTGCAATTTTTCCAGCTGCTTCTGCTTGATCGATTGCAATCCGGACAGAACCAACACGATTCATTTGTCCCGCACCAATCCCAACAGTTTGTTTATCATTTGCTAATAAAATAGCATTTGATTTAACGTGTTTCACTGCTTTCCAAGCAAAAGTTAACGCGTTTAACTCCATTTCAGTTGGTTGACGTTTCGTCACGACTTGCCAATCAGCTGGATTTTCTTCAATCAAATCTTGATCTTGTACTAATAGACCACCTAAAACAGATACTGTTTCGGCTTGCGTGGATGATTGATCTGTAAAGTCCAATGTCATTAAACGGATATTCTTTTTCTTCGTTAAAATTGCCAAAGCATCCGCTTCAAACGCAGGTGCAATAATAATTTCTAAGAAAATTTTGCTCATCGCTTCAGCCGTTGATGCATCAACGGGGCGATTTAAAACAACAATACCACCAAAAATAGAAACAGCGTCTGCTTCATAAGCAGCAGTATAAGCCTCAAAAATAGTTGCTGCTGTCCCAATACCACATGGATTCATATGTTTTAACGCAACAACAGTTGGTTCTGTGTATTCTCTAGCGATACGAATCGCTGCATCGGCATCGCGAATATTATTATACGAAAGTTCCTTACCATGTAATTGTTTTGCCGAAGCAATCGAATAAGGTTTTGGTAGAGCATCAGCATAAAAAGCGGCTTCTTGATGACTGTTTTCACCATAACGTAACGATTGTTTTAAATCATAAGTCAATGTTAGTTTTTCTGGTTCTTCTTCGCCTACTAATTCGGTTAAATAATTGGCAATGAGGGCATCATAAGCTGCCGTATGACGAAATACTTTTGCTGCCAAGCGTTTTCTTGTCGCTAACGTTGTTTGTCCTTCAGCAGTTAATTCATCTAGAACAACAGCATAATCAACTGGATCAACTATCACAGTTACCGAAGCATGATTTTTTGCGGCAGAACGTAACATGCTTGGTCCACCAATATCAATATTTTCAATCGCATCTGCTTCTGTGACATCTGGTTTCAAAATTGTTTCTTTAAATGGATACAGATTTACCACAACAAAATCAATCGGTGCAATACCATGTTCGTTCATTGCCTCCATATGCGTTACCAAATCACGACGCCCTAATAATCCACCATGAATTTTAGGATGTAATGTTTTCACACGACCATCCATCATTTCCGGAAAACCAGTAACTTCATCAATTGAAATCGTGGGAATTCCCGCTTCATCCAAAGCTTTTTTTGTTCCTCCGGTTGAAATAATTTCAATACCTTTTGCGACTAATGCTTGCGCAAATGCTTCAATTCCTGTTTTATCTGATACACTGATTAATGCTCTTTTTGTCATGACTTACTTTACTCCTTTTTGTGTAATATCCGCAATTACTCGCGGATACCAATGATGTTCTAGTTGATGGATTTTTTCTTCCAAAGTTGCAAGTGTGTCTTCGTTCGTAATTTCAACCGCTGCTTGCGCAACAATTGGTCCAGTATCGACACCCGCATCCACAAAATGAATCGTAATTCCTGTCAGTTTTACGCCATAGTCATACGCATCTTTAATTCCATGCAATCCTGGAAAACTTGGTAATAAAGAAGGATGAATATTCAAAATCCGATTGGGAAAGGTCTCTAATAAGTCTTGGCCAATAATGCGCATATAACCTGCTAAGACCACAAAATCAATTTGATTTGTCAGTAACAGATCACGCAACGCTGCTTCATATTGTTTTTTTGAAGCAAAATCTTTTGGCGAAAAACTAAACCGTGGAATCTGATATTTTTTGGCACGTTCTAAGACATACGCATCTTTTCTATCTGAAAAAAGCAGGACCAACTCACCTTGGATTGCTTGTGTTTCAAAGGCTTGGGCAATCGCTTCAAAGTTGCTGCCATTTCCAGAAGCTAAAACCGCCACTCTCATACGTGAACCTCTTTAAAAACGATTGGTGCTTCAGCTTTCTCAATCACTTGACCAATCACATAGCTAGCTTCGTTTTGTTTTTGCAACAGTACTTGAACGTCAGAAACTTTTTCTGGTGCAACAGCAATAACCATCCCGATGCCCATATTAAAAATTTCATACATTTCCTGTTTTGGAAGTTTACCATAAGAAGATAACACCTCAAAAATTGGTAGAATTGGCCAACTATTCTCGTGAATTTCAACCGCCAAGTTTTCTGGTAACATGCGCGGAAGATTTTCGACAAAACCACCACCAGTCACATGAGCAATACCATGAACCAATTCTTCTTTAACCAATGGTAAAATTGCTTGGACATAAATACGGGTCGGTGTTAATAATTCTTTCCCCAATGCTTGTGACAACTCTGGTAATTGATCCTCATAGGTAAATTGATGCTGTTCAAAGAAAATCTTACGTACTAAAGAAAAACCATTAGAGTGAATACCAGAAGAAGGTAAACCGATTAAAACATCGCCCGCTTTGATTTTTTCACCAGTTACTAATTGACTTTTCTCAGCAATCCCCACAGCAAATCCCGCTAAATCGTACTCGTCTTCCTTATACATTCCAGGCATTTCAGCTGTTTCGCCACCAATTAAAGCCGCCCCAGCTTGAACACAGCCATCTGCAACACCAGCTACCACTTTTTCTAACCGTTCCGGGACATTTTTTCCAGTTGCAATGTAATCAAGAAAATACAAAGGCTCTGCACCTTGGGCAACAATATCGTTGACACACATTGCCACACAATCAATTCCTATCGTGTCATGCGTCTCCGTTTGAATCGCAATCATTAATTTTGTTCCGACTCCATCTGTTCCTGAAACTAAAACTGGTTCCTTAACCGACAATGTACTTAAATCAAAACAGCCACCAAAACCACCTAAACTTCCTAAGACGCCTAAGCGTTCTGTTTTCTTCACATGTTTTTTAATTCGTTCCACTACTTCATAGCCTGCTTCTACATCCACACCGGCTTTTGAATATGCGTTTGTCACTTGTTTTCCTCCGTTTAAAAAAATGATGTTTGTTCTTGTAATGAGGCACGATACTGCTCTTCATAATCATAAAGTGGTGTTGGATAATCACCATTAAAATAAGCCATACATAATCCAGAATAAGGTGCATCAAAAGTTAAACCAATCGAATCGATTAATCCTTGTTCACTTAAAAATGCTAAAGTATCCGATTCTACACATTCACGAATTTCTTCGACTGAGTGATTCGCTGCAATGAGTTCTTTTCTTGTTTGAATATCAATTCCATAAAAACAAGGATATTTCAAAGGTGGCGAGGCTATGCGTAAATGCACTTCTTTAGCCCCAGCTTCTTTTAATAATCCCACAATCCGACGACTGGTTGTCCCACGTACAATCGAATCATCGACTAAAATGACGCGTTTGCCTTCAACCACACCACGAACTGCTGACAATTTCATCCGAACACCTTGTTCACGTAATTCTTGGGTTGGTTGAATAAAGGTTCTAGCAACGTATTGATTTTTGACTAATCCTAATTCATAAGGAATCCCCGAATATTCTGCATAACCACTAGCAGCCGATAAAGATGAATTGGGTACCCCAATCACCATATCTGCTTCAACGGGTGCTTCTTTTGCTAAACGACGCCCCATTTCTTTGCGAGCTGTATGCACATTCACCCCCGCAATGTTTGAATCAGGTCGAGCAAAATAAATATATTCCATCGCACAAATGGCAGGTTGAGTCTCTGTTGTGTACTTTTCAATTGTAATGCCTGTATCATTAATAATGACCAACTCCCCAGGTTGGACATCACGTACAAAAGCAGCCCCACTAACTTCCAACGCACATGTTTCTGAAGCAATCACATACGCCCCATTTTTCATTTGCCCAATAGATAACGGTCGGAATCCATTTGGATCAAGTGCTGCAACAATCGCATCTTCCGTAATTAATAAATACGCAAAACCGCCTTTCACTTGATTCAAAGATTCTTTTAGTCGTTCATTAAACGTGGGTTGTTGACTTCTACGAATTAAGTGCATCAAAATTTCCGTATCTGAATTAGAATGAAAAATAGCGCCATCTTTTTCTAAGTCGCGTCGTAACGTCTTAGCATTGGTTAAATTCCCATTATGTGCCAAAGCAATCTGACTATCATAAAATTTAAACAAAAAAGGTTGAATATTATCAACACTCCCATTACCAGCCGTTGCGTAGCGCACGTGACCGATTGCTGCGGTGCCTTTTAATTTTGTCAGTTTATTTTCATCCGAAAAAACTTTTGATAACAAGCCTAAGTCGCGATGTCCACGTAATTTCCCTTGATCGTTTGACACAATCCCAGCACCTTCTTGTCCGCGATGTTGCAAACTATGCAAACCAAAATAAGCAACGCGGGAGGCATCTGGATGCCCCCATACGCCGAAAACCCCACACTCTTCATTTAAACTTTTTACTTCATAAGACATGGAATAGCTTCCTCCCATAATCGTTTCGCTACGTGTGTGTCTATAGTTATTTCGTCTGCTTGAGTGGCCATTTTTAATTGTCCATCAGCGGTTACTTTGCCAATATATTGGGCTAATCCTCCAGCTAATGTTTCAAAAGCTGTTTGATTTTCAGGTGACACACTTACGATAAAGCGTGATTGTGTTTCTGAAAACAGCCATTCTTTTGGTACATCCACTGAAACATCGATTCCTAATTCGTTCTTAAAAGCTGATTCAGCTAGAGCAACTGCCAATCCACCTTCTGCACTATCATGTGCACTTGCAAGTAAACCGGCTTGAATCGCTTGTAAGACAATATTTTGAACTGCTTTTTCAGTTGCTAAATCAAAATCCATTAATTTCCCTTCAATTTTTCCAAGTTGCAATTTTTGAATTTCACTACCGTTAAAATCAGCTTTTGTCTCCCCGATAACATAAATGAAATCTCCAGCTTGTTTAAATTCTTGCGTCGTAATATGCGCTAGTTTTTCAATCAAACCAACCATTCCAATCATCGGTGTTGGATAAATGGCTTTTCCATTCGTTTCATTGTATAAAGAAACATTTCCTGAAATAACAGGTGTATCAAGTACCCGACAAGCTTCTGAAATACCATCCGCAGACGTCCACAATTCCCAGAATCCTTCTGGTTTATCCGGCGAACCATAATTTAAACAATCAGTAATTGCTAATGGTTTTCCGCCGCTAGCAACAATATTACGTGCAGCTTCCGCAACAGCAATTTGCCCACCAACTTCTGGGTTCAAATATAAGTAACGACTATTACAATCCGTTGTCATTGCTAAAGCTTTTTCAGTGCCACGGATACGTAAAACAGCGGCATCACTACCTGGAGGAACGACAGTATTGGTGCGAACTTGTGAATCATACGTTTCATAAATGGATTTTTTAGACGCAATAGTGGGTTGTTGTAATAAAGCTAATAACGTTTCTGCAGCATCTTCAATGGTTGGTACAAAATCCGATAGCGCTGCAAATTCTTGAATACGGGCTGGTTCTTGACGTTCTTTGTGGTATGTCGGTGCATCTTCTGCTAACGCATCTACTGGTAAATTCGCAACTTCTTCCCCATGATGATAGAGGCGATATAAGCCATCATCAGTTACTTCTCCAATAGATACAGCATCTAACTCATATTTTGCAAATAAAGCAACTACTTCTGCTTCATGTCCTTGCTCCACACAAATGAGCATTCTCTCTTGTGATTCAGACAACATCATTTCATAAGGAGTCATCCCCGTTTCACGTTGCGGGACATCATCTAAATACAGCTTCAACCCTGAACCAGCTTTAGAAGCCATCTCAGAACTTGACGACACTAAACCAGCCGCGCCCATATCTTGGATACCCACCAGAATATCACTATGGTCTAAAATTAATTCTAAACAAGCTTCTAATAGGAGTTTTTCCATAAATGGGTCACCTACTTGAACCGCCGAACGTTGTTGTTCTTCCCCTTCAACAAATTCTTCCGAAGCAAACGTTGCCCCATGGATACCATCACGACCTGTTTTGGCACCGACATACATAATCGCATTCCCAACACCTTTAGCTTGGCCTTTTTGAATATCTTTATGATCGATTAGTCCAACACACATGGCATTCACCAAAGGATTTCCTTCGTAACAAGCGTCAAATTGCACTTCGCCACCAACTGTGGGAATCCCAATACAATTGCCATAACCACTAATGCCAGCAACCACTTCTTCTAATAAATATTTGGTGCGCTCATTATCTAACTCACCAAAACGCAAGGAATCTAAAATAGCAATTGGACGTGCACCCATACTAAAAATGTCACGGATAATACCGCCAACACCTGTTGCTGCACCTTCATAAGGTTCTACTGCTGAGGGATGATTGTGACTTTCTGCTTTAAAGACCACTGCTTGTCCATCACCAATATCAACAATTCCCGCTCCTTCGCCAGGACCTTGTAACACTTGTGGACCACTTGTCGGAAATTTACGTAATACAGGTTTGGAGTTTTTATAAGAACAGTGTTCACTCCACATCACAGAAAAAAGTCCTGTTTCTGTATAGTTGGGCAGACGACCAAGAATATCTTCTGCAATCATGCGATACTCTTCATCCGTTAACCCCCATTGTGAATAAATACGCTGTTCTTTAATCTCTTGAGGAGTTGGTTCTACTTTTATCATTTATACAGACACCTTTCCGAAATTTTTCAAAATAGAGGCAAAAAATTTCTTGCCATCTTCTGATCCTAATAATGATTCCATCGCCCGTTCCGGATGTGGCATCATTCCTAAAACATTGCCTTGTTCGTTACAAATACCAGCAATATTAGCTAAACTACCATTAATATTTTCTTCATACTTGAAAACGATTTGTTTGTTTGCTTCCAATTTTTTTAGAGTTTCTTCATCACAGTAGTAATTTCCTTCACCGTGAGCAACGGGAATTTGAATAATATCATTTTCTTCGTACTCTGAAGTAAATTTCGTTTGGTTGTTAACGACTTTCAGTGGTGTCGTT
Organism: Enterococcus saccharolyticus subsp. saccharolyticus; assembly: GCF_029023825.1. Lineage (NCBI taxonomy): Bacteria > Bacillati > Bacillota > Bacilli > Lactobacillales > Enterococcaceae > Enterococcus > Enterococcus saccharolyticus. The sequence goes on from NZ_CP118957.1 coordinate 1,549,681, forward strand.
TTACAAATAAAATGCAAGGATTCATTACGACGTAACGCGCCTGGTAACAAACCCGCTTCGGTTAACACTTGGAAACCATTGCATGTGCCAAAAACAGGTTTTCCTTCTTCTGCAAAACGAATCACTTCTTGCATAATTGTAGAAAAGCGCGCAATAGCCCCACAACGTAAGTAATCACCATAAGAAAATCCACCTGGTAACAACACACCATCAAATCCTTCAAGTGATTCTGCATCATGACGAACATATTCCGCCTCAGCACCCATTACCTCTTTAACTGCCCAAAGCATGTCCATGTCACAGTTTGAACCCGGAAAAACAATGACTGCAAATTTCATTTTTAGACTTCCTCCGTAGCTACAATTTCATAGCGATAAGTTTCCATATTGACATTGGCTAATAACTTGTCACAAATTTCTTCAATCGCTTCTTCTACGGGACGATCAGATTTCGCGACTTTAATTTCAAAATATTTTCCAATACGAATTTCTTCAATTTCGTTAAAGCCTAAACGATGAACAGCGCCTTTAACAGCTTCTCCTTGAGGGTCTAAAACTGATTCTTTATATGTGACAAATACTTTTACAAAATACATAATTACGCTCCTTTTTCTTCTAATCGTTGTAATACTTCCTCATAAACGGGAATTAAATCGCCTAGATCACGACGATATACATCTTTGTCTAAATGCTCATTGGTTTCAATATCCCACAAGCGACAAGTATCTGGAGAAATTTCATCCGCTAACAAAATTGTGCCAGTTTCTGTTCGTCCGACTTCAATTTTGAAATCGATCAAACGAATGTCAATTGAAACAAATAATTCTTGTAATGCTTGATTGACTTGTAAAGCAAGTTCTTTGATTTTTTTCACTTCTTCTTTGGTCGCAACTTGTAAAAAAGCAACATGATCTTCATTGATGAATGGATCATCTAAACGATCTTCTTTATAATAAAATTCGGTGATTGGAAACGGTAAGAGTGTCCCTTCTTTGATAGCCAAACGTTTTGAAAAGCTTCCCGCAGCGACATTACGCACCACAATTTCTAAAGGAATCATTTCCACTCGCTTTATCAATTGTTCGTTTTTAGAAGTTTTTTTGATAAAATGGCTTGGAATACTTTTGTCTGCTAATTTTTCAAAAATAAGGGCAGTGATTTGGTTATTCATTTGGCCTTTCCCTTTAACAGCATCTTTTTTCGCACCATTCAAGGCAGTTGCTTGATCTAAATATTCAACTAAAAACACTGATTTATCCTCTGTTTCATATAATTTCTTAGCTTTACCTTCATAAGCTAATGCTTTTCTTTCCATGTCACACCTCGTTTTATTTTTTTACTGTTACTTCTTTTTGTGTACTATTATTCTAACAATACTCATTTCTCATCGTCAACGATAACTTTACATTAATTAACTTTATTTTTAAGATAGTTCGTGTTTAAGCCAAGAGATTTATCTTTATTTTACACTCACAAAAATAAAGCGTTTACAACAAAGAACTTGGGTGTTATTATAATGGCAGATGATAGTCTGGTTTCAAGGAGGACGACGAGTATATGATAACGTTTTATGAAGAAGCTCAGCATTTTGTGTCATATTTAACACCAGCAGAAAGAAAAAAAATGTTTTATGACCTTTCCAAAGTTTTACAACAATGCAGCGACACGCAAAAACGAAAACTTTCATGGAATGAACGAATGGTTTTTTTGACAAAACCTTATCGTCGTTGTAAACAACTTTTTCAATTTACCAATCATCATAATGAAGAGATTGTGATTCGAGAAGTCTATCAGTCACATTTTTTTCAACGTCAGTATCACATCGAAGTATTTTTAAATTTTAAAGAGACGTCGATTGAATTCGTCCAAACACTTTTTCTCATTTTAAAACGAGAGCTTTATACAATTAGTTTTATTACCCAAAGATGAATCAAAGACAAAAAACCCAATTCCCAAAAAGTTTGGAAATCGGGTTTATTTTTATGCGGAAAATTATTCAGCTAGACCAACACGCTCAAAAATAGTATCAACATTTTGTAAATGATGATTATAATCGAAAGCATCATCTAAGTCTGCTTTTGTTAAAACATTTGTCACTTTTTCGTCCGCTTCTAATAATGGACGGAAAGCCGTTTGCTCATCCCAAGCTCTCGCTGTGTGTGGTTGTACTAAATCATAGGCTTGTTCACGTGTCATTCCGTGATCGATTAGTTTTAACATCACACGTTGGCTATAAATCAAGCCAAATGTTGCATTCATGTTGCGTTTCATATTTTCTGGGAAGACCGTCAAGTTTTTCACGATGTTACCAAAACGGTTTAACATGTAGTTTAATAAAATAGTTGTATCTGGAATAATAATACGTTCTGCTGAAGAATGAGAAATATCGCGTTCGTGCCATAATGACACGTTCTCATAAGCAGTAATCATATGCCCACGAACCACACGAGCTAGACCAGACATATTTTCAGAACCAATCGGATTACGTTTATGTGGCATTGCTGATGAGCCTTTTTGACCTTTTGCAAAGAATTCTTCGACTTCGCGTGTTTCTGATTTTTGCAACCCACGAATTTCTGTTGCAAATTTTTCAATACTTGTCGCAACTAATGCCATGGATGCTAAATATTCAGCATGTAAATCTCTTGGCAAGACTTGTGTTGAAACATCTTGGGGACGAATCCCTAATTTTGTACATACGTATTCTTCAACAAATGGCGGAATATTTGCAAAAGTACCTACTGCACCACTGATTTTCCCAGCTTCAACACCTTTCGCAGCATGTTCAAAACGTTCGATATTACGTTTCATTTCAGAGTACCACAAGGCTAATTTCAATCCAAATGTAGTTGGTTCGGCATGAACACCATGTGTGCGCCCCATCATTACAGTGTATTTATGTTCTTTTGCTTTTTCGCCAATAATGTCTGTTAAGCGTTGCAAATCTTGACGTAAAATATGATTGGCTTGTTTCATTAAATAACCATAAGCAGTATCGACCACGTCAGTTGACGTCAAGCCGTAATGTACCCATTTGCTTTCATCTCCTAGTGTTTCAGAAACGGCACGCGTAAAGGCTACAACATCGTGTCTTGTTTGTTCTTCGATTTCTAAAATGCGTTGAATATCAAATGAGGCATTCGCACGAATTTTTTCAACGTCTTCTTTTGGGATTTCACCAAGTTCAGCCCAAGCTTCATCTGCTAAGATTTCCACTTCTAACCACGCTTGATAGCGATTTTCATCTGTCCAGATTTGCCCCATTTCAGGTCGTGTATAACGTTCTAACATAATTTATCTCCTCTTAATCCCAAATTTTCGTTTTTTTGATTTCTTCTAATGTTCGGTCGATATTTTCAGTAACAATGGTAATATGTCCCATTTTGCGTCCTTTTTTCGCTGCGGATTTTCCATAATAATGGAATTGCCAATGCGCTTTACGACCAATCATGCGATACGTTTCTTCCAAATGTTCCCCTAGCACGTTGACCATGACAGCGTCACTGAGTAGTCGCGTTTTGCCTAATGGCCAACCACAAATTCCACGAATATGCGCATCAAATTGACTCATATTACACGCTTCAATTGAATAATGACCGGAATTGTGTGGACGAGGCGCCAATTCATTCACATAAATACTTCCTGCTTCGGTTAAGAACATTTCAATTCCCAGCACTCCTCGCAAGTCTAATGCCTTAGCAATGACTGTCGCAATTCGTTCTACTTCTTTCACAACATCTTGCGGAATATTTGCTGGTGCAATCGTTTCATGTAAAATATTATTACGATGAATATTTTCAACAACTGGGAAAGTGGTATACTCACGACCATTTCCGGCAACCATAATGGATAATTCTTTCTCAAAAGGAATCCACGCTTCTAATTCACACGTTCCTTCACGTAGTAAATTCATCGATGAAGCAAGGTCTGTACGACTCTTTAAGACATATTGTCCTTTCCCATCATACCCACCACGTGTCGTTTTTAAGACACATGGATAACCAATATTCTCAATCGCATCTTGAATATCTGTAGGGCTAATAATTGTAGCATATGGTGCAATCACAATATTATTTGCTTCCAAAAAAGATTTCTCTAATAAACGATCTTGAGTAATTGCTAATAAATCGGTTCCTTGAGGCACCTCACAAAATGGCAAAATGGCATTTAAAGCTTCTACACTGACATTTTCAAATTCATAGGTCATGACATCACTGCGTTTTGCCATTTCTTCTAACGCTAAAATATCATCATATTCAGCGATAATATGCCAATCAGCAATTTGTGCTGTCGGACAGTTTTCCATAGGGTCTAACACACCTACACGAAAACCCATTTGTTTTGCACTCATGGTCATCATTCGACCTAATTGGCCGCCACCAACGATTCCAATCGTTGCACCCGGCATCAACGGTTTAACCAAGTTGATCACTACTTTCCATTACTGATTCTTCCATTTGTTTACGTTTTTGAGCAAGTTTATCTGCTACCTTTAAATCATACATTGAAAGCATCTGTGCCGCAAGTATTCCTGCGTTAATTGCGCCAGCTTTTCCAATCGCTGTTGTAGCAACGGGCACTCCTCCCGGCATTTGAACAATTGATAATAATGAATCTAAACCATTTAATGTTCGTGATTGCACTGGAACACCAATCACTGGTAAGGTCGTTTTTGCAGCAATCATCCCTGGTAAATGTGCTGCTCCTCCCGCTCCAGCAATAATAACTTTCAATCCATTTTCACGAGCATTTTCAGCAAAAGAAAACATAAAATCAGGGGTACGATGTGCAGAAACAACTTTTTTTTCATACGACACGCCAAGTTCATCCAAACTATCACACGCACCTTTCATTGTTTCCCAATCAGACGTACTCCCCATCACAACAGCAACTAAAGGTTTCATTTTCCAAACTCCTTCTCATTTATTCTTTTTCATTTTAGCAATCGAAAAAAACAAAGTCAAAACTTTAACGAATAATTATAAATCTATTTTCAAGAACGTTCGTGAAATACTGAAAAATGTTTTTTTAATGCTTCTGAAGAAGAAAAGATCTGTTGTTGATATTTTTCATTGTAAAGTTGTATGACCTCACCCATTGATAATTGTGGGACAATCATCATTTCAGTAGTCGCCAGTTTTTTCAACGTGGCAATGATTTGTTGATGATGTGCCTCTAAATCTCCTCGCAGATACCATTCAAATACTTCGTCAATAAAAACGATATTGATTTCTTGAAGCCACGGGCAACTGCGAGAGAGTCGTGCAGTCGTCCCCGAAATTGTTTTTTCGTTGGTAAATAATACTGTCACGGAAGTCGTCTGTGGTAATTGTTCAAACAGAATTTCATCAATTTGTAAAATAGGAATCGGAAATATCCGCTGAATTTTTTCAATAAAAACAATATAATTTGTACACGTCACTAGAATCGCATCTGGTTGATACTGCATTAATTCATCTAATTGTTTTTCAACATACTCTTTAATCATTTCTTCGTCTTCATTGTCTTGAATTTTAGATAGTAACGCTTCGTCCACTTTATGAATGCGTTCTAAGGGAACTGTTTGAAGTGCATTTTCTACAATTTCACGATTATTCAAATTCGCGTGTAAACAAACAATCCGCATACGATTCTCCCCTCTAATTAGTAAAAAACATGCAGTAGTTTTTAACCACCGCATGTTTTTTATTCTTTCGTTTTCAACCCATTTAAGACTAAATTTAAAACGACTGCTGTTAAACTACTCATCACAATCCCGTTACTCGTAAATAATTGTAGTGTTTCTGGTAAACGATCAAATAGTTGAGGAATCATATTGAACCCTAAACCAAATCCAATCGAGACAGCTACAATTAATAGGTTCTTATCATTATTGTAGTCAACTTTTGATAACATACGCATACCTGCAACAGCGACCATACCGAACATGACTAACATACCGCCACCTAAAACGGCTTCTGGAATGACTTGTGCCAAGGCACCGATCTTAGGAAATAAGCCTAGAATAATTAAAAAGATTGCTGCAAAATAAATTGGTAATCTCGTCTTAATCCCTGAAAGTTGGACTAAACCAACATTTTGTGAAAACCCTGTATGAGGGAATGTGTTAAAAATCCCACCTAATAAAATAGCTAAACCTTCTGTACGATACCCTCGTTTTAAATCTTCTCCTGTGACTTCTTGCTCAGTAATTTCTCCTAAAGCAAAATACACACCAGTCGATTCAACCATACAAACAATCACAATAATAATCATTAAAATAATTGAAACAATATCAAACGTTGGCATCCCAAAATAAAATGGATGTGGTACTTGAAATACAGGTGCTTGACTAATCGCAGAGAAATTGACATCTCCCATAAAATAAGCTAATAACGTTCCGCCTGCTAAACCAATCAAAACAGCAATGGAGCGAATAAAACCACGGCCAAACGCTTGAATACCAATAATCAGTGCAATCGTTACAAAGGCTTGAAGTAAGTAACGTGGCTCACCAAAATTGCTCATTGAAACATCGCCGCCACCCATTTTACCGATTGCCACAGGAATCAATGTTAACCCGATAACTGTAATGACTGTTCCTGTCACAATGGTGGGGAACAAAACTTTAATTTTAGAAAAAATACCGGCTGTAACCATTAAAAACAATCCTGCAACAATAATTGAACCAAAAACAGCTCCGATTCCTGCTTGTGAACCAATCATAATGGCTGGTCCAACCACTTGAATCGCACAACCTAAAATTACAGGTAATCCAATTCCGAAATATTTCGTCACAGTTAATTGTAAAAGTGTAGCCAAACCACACATGAAAATATCCATTGAAATCAAGTACGTCATTTGCTGCGCATCCATGCCCAACCCTGTACCAATCAATAGCGGAACAGCAACTGCACCTGCGTACATCGCTAAAAGATGTTGCAGACCTACTAAAGCTGCTTTACCATTTTCTTCGTTCATTTGATTACGCATCTGCTTCACGGAAGGCTACCTCCCCATCAGCTAATGACGCAATACGAGCTAGTGAAACAACGCGAATGCCCATATCTTCTAATAGTTGACGACCATCTTGGAAAGACTTTTCAATCACAATACCAACGCCTTCAACTTGCGCACCTGCTTGACGACACAATTCAATTAAGCCCTTCGCTGCTTGCCCATTTGCTAAGAAATCATCAATAATTAATACTTTATCTTCGTTATTTAAAAATTTACGTGAAATTGAAATGGTACTTGTTACTTGTTTTGTAAATGAATAAACAGAACTAGTTAATAATTCCTCATCCATTGTTAAACTTTTGGCTTTACGCGCAAAAATCATTGGAACATCCAACTGTTTTGCTGCATATAATGCCGGAGCAATTCCAGATGCTTCAATTGTGACTACTTTCGTAATGCCACTTTCTGTAAACACTTCTGCAAAACGCGCACCAATTTTTTCCATTAATTCAGGATCGACTTGATGCGTAACAAAACTGTCAACTTTTAATACACCTTCTCCTAAAACATTGCCATCCTTTTGAATACGACTAACTAATTCTTCCATCTTTACAAACTCACTTTCCTTCACTTTAATAAAATAAAAAGAGCACCTCTTTGCGAATACAGCAAAAAAGGTGCACAAACAAACACTTTTTTACCTATAGTCCGATATTCCGGTATCGGGTAGAAACTGTCGACCTATTACGACGATATATAAGTAAGAACTAATTATGAAAAACACAACCATCATTATGCCTATAAATTGGATAAAATACAAGTAAACTCAATCATAAATTTGGATTTTCTCATTTTTCGTTCGATTTTAGTGTGATTTTTTAAATTCATTTCGTTCACGTTCACGATAAAAGTCCATTTTCTTACTGAACAATTTCCCATTAGAAGGTGGTGTGTACGTAATTGCATTTGCGCCGGCTTCAATCGTTTCACAAATACTTTCTTCATTTGGACCACCCGTAGCAATAATTGGCAATTCTGGATAAAGTTTTCGGAAATGGCGGACTGTATCTGCCGTCTCTTTTCCTGCGCTAATATTAATAATTTTAACGCCCGCCTCAATTTTTTCATCAATCGGCGTATATTTACTCGTCACAGTACTGACTACAGGAATATCTACTACACTGCATACTTCTTGAACTGTTTCAATAGGTGTCGGTCCGTTCAAGACGACCCCTATCGAACCTTGCGCTTCTGCAAAAAGACTCATATAAGAAGCACGTGTTCCTTGGGTTAGTCCTCCACCAACACCAGAAAAGACTGGAATATCAGCCGCTTCAATAATACTCTTTGTAATCGCTGGATGCGGAGTAAATGGATACACTGCAATAACAGCATTCGCATTTGTATTACGAATAATCGCAATATCTGTTGTAAAAATAATCGACTTAATTTTTTTACCAAAAATAATAATACCACTGGCTTCATCAATTATTTCTGGTACCTTCACAATATCTTTTCTTAACTCAGTGGTAATATTGGGAATAAATTGTTTGCTCATCGAAAATCAGCTCCTTTTAATCGTATTGATTAAGTTGATAGGTTTCGATTACATCTTTGATTTTTGCTGCATAACCTGGATCAGTGGCATAACCTGCTTCTTGCAAGGCATCTGCAGCAACTTGATAATTTGGAGCAGTGAGAACTTTTTCATATTTTTCAGGACTCCAGTCCACACCATTAACAAATAACATGGTATGATCATCCATTGACTCTTCCCAAGAATTGTACACACGAAAATCACCTTTAATCGTAATCCATTGTTCATTGACAAATTCTTGTGTGTCTAACGTGACTTTATTTTGGTTTCCATAAGCTTTAATACCAAATAAGTTATTGTACTCTTTGGCTAATTGACTATTGCCCCAATTCGATTCTAAAATCGCTTGTCCAATCACAATACTTGGTAAAATGCCATAACCTTCTTGTAATTCTTTGGCATGAGGCAATAGATGATTGATAAATTCTTCTTTGGTCATATCTGGATTTTCTTGATATGCATACATCGTCTGTGACAACATGGGATTGGCTAAACTTCTTAATGAAAAAATAAATGCCGCCCCAATCATCACAAAACCGATTAAAATGGCTGGTAAACGCAGCGCTTTTTTCTTTCTTCTATTCATATACACCCTACTTTTCTTTTAATAAGTCAATGTACTCTTCTAGTGTCAGGTGATGTTCTTCGATATACTTCGCATGCTCTACGCCAACATAACGAAAATGCCAAGGTTCATAGGTAATTTTAGTAATGTCTTCTTTGCCGTCTGGATAGCGAACGATAAATCCGTATTCTCTCGCATGTTCTGCCAACCATTTTGCTCCTGGTTCATCGCCGTAAGCAGGTTCTAACAAAACACGTGGATAATTTTGTTGCCAATTGGTGTCTACTACATCGATAGCTAATCCTGTGTGATGTTCGCTATAACCTGGTTCAGTCGACGTCTTTTTCGTCTCTTTAATCGCTGCTTCTTCTGTCATTCCTTGTGACATGTATTGATACACAGCATCATTAAATACCTGTTCTTGATAAGAGACCGAACGATATGAAGACACTAATGCTAAAGGATACCCTGCTTGTGCCGCCGCTTGTGTTAATTTTTCATAGGGTTCAATTACTCGACGATCTAGTTGCATCACGCTGCCTGGAATTTCCACAAGGTTTTCTTGTGGGATATCTTTTTCTAAGGGATGTTCTGGTCCCACTAAAATTAAATTCCAATCATCTATTGAACCTTCAGGAAATGTCTCTTTCTTTTTTTCTTTTGCCTTTTGCTGGGTGGTTTCTTTTTCAGAAGCCACAAAAGACGAATCAAGGTCTTCGATCACGACTTTTCGTGTGACAAAACGATTAATTCCATAAATAACAACAATGCCAATTATCATTAAACTAATCGTTCGTAATGCTTTTTTCAACAACCTGTCCCCTCTCACTTTACTTATTATATGTTTCTTCTAAGTTTTCATTTACCCAATCTAATAAAGCAACTTGCTCATTTTCTAATTGTTGTTGAATATAAGCTGGCAAGCGGAAAGTGAGAATATCATCAAAGCCCCATTCATCATAGGCAATTCCTACACGTAAGTTTAAGTATTGACTTGAACTATTTTCCTCTTTTGATTGAATCATTTCAACCGTCCCAAGACCGATGTTTAACCATTTACGAGCAATCGCAGTTTTCATTTTACGATATTCACTCACAGCAACACCACGTTTTTCCGGATAAATGATGGTTTGACGCAAAATCTTTTGCAACAACATCCATTCATAGTCACTAAACAGATTTTTTACTTTTTGATTCTCTTCGGGTGCCAATGACCCCACCCCTTGTTTCCACTTCTCCCATTGTTCAGAAGAAATTCCTAAGTTATTCTCATAAAATAACGTTTCTGTGCCATATTGTTCATAAACAGCACTTAAAATTAATTCAATATATACATCATGCATAGACAATCCCTCCATCTTCCATTCTACTCAAATTTTATGATAAAAGAAACTTTTTCGCTACTACCTTTTCTCAATTTTAAACTAATTCTGTTATACTAAGGATATCATTAGTCAAAGGAGAAGATAAAATGACACATTATCATTGGGGCATTATCGGTTTAGGAGACATCGCACATCAATTTGCTGCAGATTTTAAGAGTGAAAAAAGTGAAATTTATGGTGTCGCAGCAAGACGTTTACCAAAAGTTCAAGCATTCGCAGAAGAATTTTCGATTCCTACTGTTTATGAAACAGTGGAAGACTTATTAGCAGATGATGTCATTGACTTTGTGTACATCGCAGTACCAAACAATGTGCATCATCAATATATTATGGCAGCGTTACAAGCTGGCAAACACGTATTATGTGAAAAAGCAATTACCATGAATAGTGCAGAATTAACAGAAGAAATCGCTTTGGCAAAAGAAAAAAATCTGGTGCTACAAGAAGCGATGACGATCTTCAATATGCCATTATACCTTGAATTGAAGAAGATTGCAGATAGTGGCACATTAGGTAAACTAAAACTAATTCAAGCACCTTTTGGAAGTTACAAAGAACCTGATCCAACAAATCGTTTCTTCAATCCAGAATTAGCTGGCGGAGCATTATTAGATATTGGGACGTATGCTGTTTCTTTCGCACGTTTCTTCTTATCTGCTACACCAGATGTTTTATTCAGTAACGTTTTACCATTTGAAACGGGTGTTGATGAACAATCCATCACCGTCTTGCGCAATCAAAAAGATGAAATGGCTACAGTTAGTCTATCTTTCCAAGCGAAAATGCCGAAGCAAGGGATTGTTGCTTACGAAAATGCGTACATCACAGTCGATGAATACCCCCGTGCAGACAAAGCCGAAATCGTTTACCGTGACGGCCATAAAGAAATCATTGAAGCTGGAAATACCGCAGAAGCTTTAAATTACGAAGTCCAAACACTCATTGAAACAGTCGAAGGAGCAGAAAATCGCACCTTACCACTAACCATTGATGTGATTCGTATCTTAGATGACATGCGTCGTTTTTGGTAAAAAAATCAGAGACAGCTGTTTAAATAGCTGTCTCTGATTTTCATTTCGTAACCGATTTTGAAAATTCTGCCTTGATTTCAATAAAACTTTTAAAAGACTGTAGAAATTGGAACAAACGTGCGCGATTTTCAAATTCTTCTCGATTTTGTGGCAACGTTTTCGAACGATAAACTTGATAAACTAAATCAATTCGTTTCAAAATTTCAGTACCATCATTATCTTCATCAAAAGTTGCGGCTGTAAAGTTTAAAAGCAGACGTAAATCTTCCACGAGCACTTCTTCCACTTGAATCCCATCCAATAATTGAACCATATCAGATAACATCCTGACTTGTGTTCGTCGCATCGAGAAATATTCTTCATAATAGGCATCTTCCACTTGCCATTGGTTCTCTTGATACATTTGTGCCCGTTGTTGCCCTTCACGAATAAAAATTAATAATTTATCACAGGATTTTTTTAACGTGTCTCGCGGAGGATGATTTAACATCGCTGCCATTCCTGATAGAATATGACGAAAACTATCCTCTATTTTTTCTTGATCTTCTTTCAATTGTTTCTCAATATTTGGCATATACAAATTAAAAGCTAATGCAAACCCCACACCAATACTCATCAAGAGTAATTCATTAATTAAAAGTGGGACAGAATAGGAACGCTCCATCATATAATGTGTCACAAGGACTGAATTAACGACAATGCCATCTGTAAGATTAAATGTGGCAGAAATAGGAATAAAAAATAATAAATAAATACCAAAAGCAATTGCGTTATAACCAATGACTTGAAAACACACAAAAGAAATCGCCGTTGCAATAGCCAAAGAAGCGAGACGTCCTAGACCTGTATACAGCGAAGCTTTTTTCGTATTCCCCACACTCAAAATAGCAATAATCCCCGCTGCTGGTGCATAAAGTAAATTTAGTGCATTGGCTAAAAGCATCGATAAAATAGATGCGACTGCCGTTTTAATTGTCCGCAAACCAATTCTCATATAAGTTCCTCCCTATATGAAAATTATACTAAACCTTTTGTGTTTTCACTAGAGATTCGTTATTATTAAATCAAAGGAGGCTACTATCGTGCATATTGGCCGTTTTAGACTAGGCATGAGAACGTTCAAATCGGCATTGTCGGTGTTAATTTGTATTTTAATCTTTGAATTTTTCAACCGTGGAGAACCTTGGATTGCAGCATTAGCGGCTGTCTTTTCTTTACGTCAAGATTTAACCACTACGTTTAGTTTCGGTAAATCTAGAATTCTTGGCAATACTATTGGTGGCATTGGTGGTATTTTGTATTTATTACTCCAACAACGTTTCCATGAAAGTTTTCTCGTAGAAATCATTGCTTTACCCGCACTAGTGGCATTGGTCATTATCTTATCAGATGGAATTAATAATAATGCAGGGATTATTTCGGCCATTGCAACTATTTTATTAATTACTTTAAGTGTTGACCCTGGTGACTCTGTTGGCGTAGCCGTCGACCGTATTTTCGATACATTTATCGGAACCGCTGTTGCGATTGGTATCAATTTCATTTTACGTCCACCTGAACCAGAAGTCGAAGAAGAACTCAAAGAAGACCTTGCTGTATTAAAAACTAAAGAAGCCGAACTTCAACAACAATTACAAGAAATCCAAACAAAAATTAAAAACCATGAAAAATAAGAGACTGAAATTTCAGTCTCTTATTCGTTTGATTTTAGAGCTTCAATCATATCTACTTTTTTCAATTTCAAATACATCACAATCCCCACTACTAACGTGAAGAAAATGGTAATACAGCTTGCGTACACATAACTAACGGGATGAATGGTTGGTGAAAACATCAGCATGTCCATTTCGACAGTTTGTAACACATAGCTATGCAATAAAATCCCCATCGCTAAACCAACCAACACACCAAAGAATGTTAGAAAAATATTTTCTCGATAAATGTACATCGTCACTTCTTTATCATAAAAGCCTAATACTTTAATCGTAGATAATTCGCGAATCCGTTCGGAAATATTAATATTGTTTAAGTTGTACAACACGATAAATGCTAACAATCCTGCTGAAATAATCAAGACCCAAACGACGATGGTCAAAGTCCCAGTTGTTTCATCTAAAGCAGTCGACGAATCCGACAAGAAACTCACATTAATGATTTCATCTTGGGCCATCAATTTTTCGGCAATTTGCTTTTCTTGTGCTTTGGTTCGATCACCTTTGAACACGACTAAATCCGTATTATAGATAGGTTCTTTATCAAAAACCTTTTTAAAAGTTTGCGGTGTTAAATAGGCAAAATGCCCAACATAGTTTTCAACAATCGCTGAAATTTTCACATCAAAGGTTTGATTATCCGCATTTTTCAATGTCAATGTTTCACCTACAGATAAATGGAATAATCCAGCTAGTTTTTCATTAATAATCGCTCCTTCATCGGTTAAATAAGAGACCTCTTTCGTTTGACGGTCATTAAATAAAACAAAATCAGGTAATTCCGTGACATTTTCGGGTACATATACGGTAACATCCTGACTAGCTGTTCCTTTTTGTTCTGTCGTGAATGTCTCAGAACCAATGGCTAAATGCGTTTGATAATCGTCAAATTTCGCTAATTCATCCAGATATGTCTGATAGGCTGCTTTTGTTGGTTGTTCTTTAAAAGATACAATTCCTTGATAATGCCAAATTTTTGAAAATTGAATAGGCACGACATCACTAATTGAATCACGTAACCCAAAACCTGTGAGAATCATCGCTGTGCATCCTGCAATCCCAAAAATTGTCATGAACATCCGCGATTTATAACGAAAGAGATTACGCATGGTGACTTTTTGAATAAAACTCATACGTTTCCATAACGGTGTGAAATATTCTAATAAGATACGTTTGCCTGCTTTAGGCGCTTTAGGACGCAATAATGCAGCTGGCGAACTGAATAAATCAACCCGTAAAGCAACCAGTGAAATCCCGACAGTACAAACCAACGCTACGACTATCCCAATACTACTATAGCCTACATACCAAGGTGTCACAAATTCTTTAATATTATATAACTGTCCATATGCGCTAATAATAATCGTTGGAAAAAGATAAAAACCGACTGCTAAACCTAATAGACTTCCCAATAGACCTGCTGATAAAGAATAAAGTAAAAATTTTTGAGAAATTTCGCCATTTTTATAACCTAAGGCTTTTAATGTACCAATTTCCACTCGTTTTTCTTCAATCATTCGACCCATCGTTGTCAAACTCACTAAAGCTGCAATTAAAAAGAAGATGGTTGGAAACACCGTCGCAATCGATGAAATACGATTGGCATTTTGTTCATATTCTGCGTAACCTGGATTACTCTCACGGTCAACAACCGTAAAAGCAGCTGGTTTCAATTCATCAATTCGTTTTTGTTCTTTTGCTAGTTTTGCTATCGCTTCTCTTAATTTTGGTAACTCTGTTTCTTTTTGTTTCGTAAATTCTGCTAACCCATCTTCATATTGTTGCTTTCCTGTTTGCCATTCTTTTTCAGCTGCTTGTAGTTGATTGGCACCACGTTCTTCCTCGATTGCAAGTGTCTGTTTGCCTTCTGCTAACTGTCGTTTTCCCTCATCTAATTGTTGTTTTGCTTGCTCAATTTGTTGTTTTCCGTCATCTAGTTGACGCTGCCCTGCTTGGATTTGTGCTTGACCTTGAGTAATGTCATTCATTCCTGTACTCATTTGCGCAAGGTTATCTTCAATGGTCGCAATTTGGGCGTCAATCATGCCACCAATCCCCTGAATGTCTTGGACAAGTGTTATGAGCGTTTCCGGAGACAGTTCATCAAGAATTTGTTGAATGGTGCTTTTCCAGTCATTTTCTGCTGGTAATTGCGTTAACAACAACTGTAAATTCATTTTAATATCATTTAATACTTGGACCAATTCTTCTTCTGGTACCGTATTCACTTGAGCAGTTAACGTTTCAATTTCTCGAAAGGTTTGCTGCGCTGTTTGTAACTGATACAAGGTAGCTTCTAATTGTTGACGTTGGGTCTCTAATTGTGAAAGTTGTGTTTCATACGCATCCAAAGAGCCGGCTTGACGATCAACTTCACGTTGCGCATCTGTTAACGTTCTTTCATTTGTGGCTACTTCTCGTTCACCTTCTGCAATTTGTTGTTCACGTAATTGGATTTCAGCTTTGGCAGCGGCTATCTTATCATTATATGTTTGTCTTGCTACTGCTAGTTCACGCTGTCCTTGGTCTAATTTTTCTTTCGCCTGTTTTAATTCTTTTTCGGCTTTTGCTAATTGTTCTTCGCCCTCTTGAATCTTTTTACGATTTTTTGCTAACTCCCGATTGGCAGTTTCTTTAATTTCGGACAAACGTGCTTCTTTTCGAGGCTCCAACCACTGATCTAATCGGTCTTGATTCTTGTCCATTTGTGCCTCATACGTTTCAGAATAAGCCGTTGTTGAACGTACATTTTTAAATGAAACTAACATACGTGCATAGGCATCCATTTGAAATATTGCTTCTGGCAGTAAAGCAAAATAATCAATCGCACCATTGCCCACATTCGTATTCCCACGCTTGGCGTTATC
This sequence comes from Enterococcus saccharolyticus subsp. saccharolyticus, assembly GCF_029023825.1. NCBI lineage: Bacteria > Bacillati > Bacillota > Bacilli > Lactobacillales > Enterococcaceae > Enterococcus > Enterococcus saccharolyticus. Next base: position 1,565,776 of record NZ_CP118957.1, read on the forward strand.
TATAAATTCTGGTGATGTAACAAATCCGACTACTTTAAATTCATATTTTTTTAAATTTTTTTCAGAATCATCACTTTCTTGAATCTTAAAAATATCGCCAATTTTATAATGTTCTTTCGCACGGATATCTAAAACAATTTCATCATTTTTTGGTAGTTTACCTGAATCTACTATCGGTTGATTTAACGTATCTGTCAAACTATAAAAACGGACCACTTCATTTTTATCAGCTAATTGAATATCAGTTACATACTGCGGTGCGATAGTCTCCAAATTTTTTTGATTTTCTAGATAGGTCTGGTCTTCTTTAGAAAATCCGAGACTGGAATAAATTGCAACATCTGATAACTGTTGCTTCTTATAATAATCATCTGCCGATTGGATCATATCTGGTCCAGTCGCACCAATACCTACAAAAAAAGCGACACCTAAAAAAATAATTCCTAAAATGGAAAAAAAGCGTGCCGGCGATTGTTTGATTTCTCGAATGCTACTTTTAAGGAGAGCTGTCTTTTTCATTTGTGTCCTCCTTACCATTCAATTTGAGCAATTGGTATTGGTGTTTCATTATGCTCAATACTACGAACTTTTGCATCATTGATTCGAATCACTCGATCTGCCATCGGCGCAATTTGCGAATTATGCGTAATGATAATAACTGTAGTCCCAGTGTTTCGTGCAGTATCTTCTAAAATTTGTAAGATTTGTTTTCCTGTCTCGTAATCCAACGCCCCCGTTGGTTCATCACATAACAAAAGTTTTGGTCGCTTTGCTAATGCACGTGCAATCGTGACACGTTGCTGTTCACCTCCAGATAATTGAGAAGGAAAATTATTCATCCGATGCCCTAACCCTACCTGTGTTAAAATCTCTTCTGCATTCAACGCATCTTCTACAATCTGAGCCGCCAACTCTACATTTTCTTTTGCAGTTAAATTAGGAACTAAATTGTAAAATTGAAACACAAACCCGACATCATCTCGACGATAAGCGGTTAGTTGTTTGGCATTGTAATTTGCAATATCAACACCATCAATAATAATTTGACCACTATCACAACTATCCATACCACCCAATATATTTAAAACTGTCGATTTTCCCGCACCACTTGGTCCTAAAATCACAGCTACTTCCCCTTTTTCAACACCAAACGTGACACCATCATTAGCCATAATCATCGTATCACCCATTTGGTATTTTTTCACTTCATCGATCACATCAATGTAACTCATTTTACCTCCTCCTTTTTCTTTAGTGTAACACAAACAAATAAGAATACAGACGTTTTTCCGCAATAAAAAAACGAGACATAAGACTGTGCTCGCTTTAAAAATGATATAGAAGAGTAATGATTTTGTCTTTTGTTTAGTAGTGAGGAAGAGTGCGACATAAAAAAGTAGCATGTGTATGACGCATTTTATGATTTCAATCCATGCAGTCATGAAGACTGCAACAGAGTAAAATCCTTCACATCTTCATCACTAAAACATTTCAGTCCATACAGTCATGAAGACTGCAACACCCAGTGAACACAGCAGCATTACCTGTTTTAGCAATTTCAATCCATGCAGTCATGAAGACTGCAACACGGCGATTTATTTTTGTACAAAATCGAATATAATCACATTTATTTCCTCATCGTTTTATCATTTAACATCATTTTTATGATGCGAATCTCCTAGGGATTTTCTGGGAGCATGGGATTCGCACCAAGGAATAAAACACTTTATCTTACTTAATTATACCATCTTTTATTATTATTCGAAATAAAAAAACGAAGTGAATATTCTTCACTCCGTTCCAATTTTTATTTAGATGCATTAAAACGTTCTACACCATCTAAGTAAGTTGCAACTAAAGTCATATCAGGATTTAAAACAATGAAATCGGCATCGCGACCATTTTTTATCATCCCACAAACATCATCAATTTTACAACTAACTGCTGGAATTAAACTTGCCATCATAATTGCTTGTTCTGGAGTTGCTAATTCCCAATCAACAACATTTTTAATAGCTTCTTTTAATTTTAAAATACTTCCTGCTAAATTACCTTCTTGTAAGCGAGCTGTACCATTTTCAACAACAACTGGAAACTCACCTAATACATAATTACCATCAGGCATACCACCTGCCATCATACAATCTGTAATCAACGCAACATGATCGTGACCTGCTTTTTCCATCAATACACCGGCAGCTGCGGGATGAACATGATGACCATCACAAATCAGTTCAGAAAAGACATCTTGCAAGCTTAGTAGCGCACCAACCATCCCAGGTTCACGATGATTTAAACCACGCATTCCATTAAAAGCATGTACAAAAACACTTGCTCCAGCTTCCACAGCTTTAGCCGCATCTTCTAATGTACCATTACTATGCCCTAAAGAAACCACAACACCTTCATCAGTTACTTGCTGAACAAATTCTTGAACTCCTTGACGTTCTGGTGCCAAAGCAATTTTTTTGATAATTCCGCCAGAAGCTTCTTGCCATTCATGGAAAGTATCGATATCTGGATTTCCGAAATAAGAAGGATTTTGTGCTCCTTTGTATTCTTCTGTAAAGAACGGACCTTCAAAGTAAATACCTTGAATTTTTGCACCTGTTACCGCTTTATGAACGCTTCCAATCGTTTCTGCTACATCACGCAATAATTCTTTACTTGACGTTAGAGTGGTTGGTAGAAAAGAGGTGACTCCACAAGATAACAGGGCATCTGACATCACTTTAATTCCTTCAGCATCATTATCCATTACATCATGATTCATATAGCCATGAATATGTGTATCAACCAATCCTGGTGCAATCCATTTACCAGAATGATCAATTAGATCTACTTCTTCCTCAGGTAATTCAGACGTATAATCTCCAAATTTCCCATCAACAATTTCTAAATATCCGGAACCTTTTACCATTGATTTTAAGAAAAATTTATCTGCGCTTATAAAAGTTCTCATTCAACTCTCTCCTCTGTATTCTTACTATCCTAAAATTACTCCTATTTGCTTTAGAAGTCAAGAAAGGTCTACACCATTTAGCGTATTTTTGATACATAAGTAGATAACGTCAAGTACTCTTTTGATTCTTCTACTAAATGCATTTTTTGACAGATCAATCCAGAAAGCGAAAAAAGCTCTTCTAAATAATAATAGCTACGCCGTTGTTGTGCCCATAAAATTCCTTGTTCCGAAACTTCTAAGGCTTGATCATATTGCTTCATTTGGAACAAAAAACTACCATAATTGTAAAATGCTTTTATCAATTCAAAATGTGTCAGTTCACCAGGTAATAGCTCAATCAGTTCATAGCTTGTTTTTAAATAAAACTCGGCTTTTTCAATATTCCCAGTATCTCCAAATACTCGACCTAAACAACTTAGTAATTGAATTTCAATAGGAGAAATATTCTTCTTTCCTTTATTATAAGTATAAGATAATCCTTTTTTTAATGACTGAATGGAGGCATCGTAGGATTGGTATAAAAAGTATTCACAACTGCCTAAATAATAATAGTAAAGCTGAAATTCTGTATCTAAATACAAATGATCAATTAAATGAGAACTTTTTAGTAATTCTTCCATTTTTTGATACTCTTGATGAATTAAATGATAATGCACTTGACTAAATAAGAATTTAATTCGTTGGATCTCGTCAGATTCTGAATGCAGAACCTGGTCCAACGTGACGTTTAAGCGTTGACAGATACTTTGTAAAACAATCACATTGGGAACTTCTACACCATTTTCAATGCGACTTAAAACACTTTGCGCACAAATCCCTTGTGCTAACATTTTTTGAGTCATTTTCCGCTCTTTCCGTAAGCGTTTTATCGTCTCGCCAAAAGTTTCAAATTGCTTTGACATATATCCTCCAAAATATGCGAATTCGCATTTTCTTTTTTATTTATTTTAACACATAATGTTAAAAAAAGAAGATTTTACCGAAAAATGTTCGGAATTCTTTATTATTTAGACTGGAGTGACACGTATGGAAACGAAAACAAACGTAACATTTAAATGGGAAAACCTCACTTTATTTGGATTTATTGAACGAGAATACGAAAATTCATTTTTAATACAAGTTAACGACCCTTCTAAAGAAATTATGGACAAATTTAGTGGTCGCATGGTGATTAGTAAAAAAGTATGCGAAAAAATCTCTGATTAAAAATGGAGAAGCGATTACTCGCTCCTCCATTTTTTTATTTTTGTTTGTAAGTTGATAAAAATTCACGCATTTTATCTGCTGTTAACTTCAATTCTTCAATATTTGGTAAATACACAATTCTAAAATGATCCGGTTGTTGCCAATTAAACCCACCACCATGAACCATCAAAACGTGATGCTCATGTAGAAAATCTAATACAAATTTTTCATCATCTAAAATGTTAAAACGTTTCGTATCAATTTTAGGGAACATATAAAAAGCAGCTTTGGGTTTCACTGCTGAAAGTCCCGGAATATCATTAATCGCATTGTAAATGAATTCACGTTGCTCATAAATACGACCACCTGGTAATAATAATTTATCAATACTTTGGTAGCCACCTAATGCTGTTTGCACAATATGTTGTGACAATACATTTGAACATAAACGCATTGACGACAGCATATTTAACCCTTCAATATAATCTTTAATGTGTCGTTTGTCACCACTAAGAACCATCCATCCAACACGGAATCCTGCGACACGATGAGATTTAGATAAACCACTAAACGTCACGACTGGACGATCAGGGGCTAAAGTTGCGATCGGAACATGTTGGTGACCATCCATCAATAAACGATCATAAATTTCATCAGAAAAGATAATTAAATCAAATTCACGTGCAATATCAACGATTTGTTCTAAAATTTCTTTTGGATAAACAGCACCGGTAGGATTATTGGGATTGATTAAAACAATCGCTTTTGTTTTAGAAGTTATTTTTGAACGAATATCTGCAATATCGGGATTCCAATCGCTTTCTTCATCACAAATATAATGAACCGGCTTACCTCCTGCCAATGAAACAGATGCTGTCCATAATGGATAATCTGGCATCGGCACTAAAATTTCATCTCCATTGTCACATAACCCTTGCATAGACATTGTAATTAGTTCACTAACACCATTTCCTGTATAAATATCATTAATCGTCACATTCGGGAAATTTTTCAATTGGCAATACTGTTCAATTGCTTTACGTGCTGAAAAAATACCTTTCGAATCAGAGTATCCTTCTGACTCTCTCACATTCATAATCAGATCACGAATAATTTCATTGGGTGCTTCAAAACCAAATGTTGCGGGATTACCAGTATTTAATTTTAAAATACTGATTCCTTCTTCTTGCATGCGATCTGCTTCTTCTAAAACAGGACCACGCACATCATAACTAACACCTTCAAGTTTACTAGATTTTTCAAAATTTCTCATAGTAAGATCCTCTTTTCATGAATATACACAGGGTATATTAAACTGTATTTCTGCATTTTCCATAGAACTTTTTTTCAGTGTACTTATTATAGCAAATTTTCTGAAAAAACGGGAAGTATTATTATTCATTTTTACTAAAAAAGTAAGAACTGGAGTATTGACAAACCTTGAAATAACAAGTAAGATTTTAACTGATTACTGCGGATGTGTTGGAATGGCAGACAGGTAACTTTTCATATGTACTTATGCGGATGTGATGGAATAGGCAGACATCTACGATTGAGGGTCGTAGGAGTTTCGACTCGTGCGGGTTCAAGTCCCGTCTTCCACATTTATTATAACCTACTATCTTTTAAATCGATAGTAGGTTATTTTTTCATTCAAAATTTAACCTATGTATATAATAGGAAACTTTGTAATAAGCGTGATCAATTTGCGGTTAAACGGTATTGTACTATAATAAATAAAGCGTTCAGGGTATAAGTGGTTTCTAGGGTTTATTTTGTGGTATATGTAAAGGGAATCTTCTCCAAAATGAAAAAAGACCTTAGCTAAGGTCTTTTTTTACGTTCAGAAATAAATTCAAATTTCGTCTCTCCTTTTATGAAAGCATAAATGTTTTATACAACAGTAAATACTTAAGATAGTTCAGAACAATATTTTCTATATTATATAAAAAACAAACAATTTTCTCTTTTTAAAGGAAACTTAATAAATAATGAACGTTCAGGACAAGATATTCAACGTTTGGGCTATAAATGGTTTCTAGGGTTTATTTTGTGGTATATATTATTCATTAGTTCAAGGAGGTTTTATATGAAAAAATTATTATTGTTATTTGCTTTTACTACTTTCACTGTTTTTGGTGTGCTATCTGAGGTAAATGCAGAAGAACTATCTGTAGATTTAAACAGCAGTTATGCTTCTACAGATATAAAAAATGATGAAGGTGAAATTATTGGTCAATTGGTAGTTTCTGAAGAAATTCCATCTACGAGTTTTTCTACCAGAAGTTATATTGATCAAGCATTGTCAAATAAAACATTTGACGTTAAGTTTATTGGTGTAACAGCAAATTTTGGATACAAAGTAACTGTAAAGAACAAAAAAATTACAAATGCTTACGGGGCTTGGTCAAACGGTATTATTTGGAGTACTGACTTAGGAAAACCTTATTTTACCTCAACTACATCAGGCGTAAAAGGTAAAACCAGTTTCGGTATCAGCGATTTTAGTTTCAATACAACAGTTAGGCTCAAAGGAAATATTGTTGACAATCGACTAAAAACATACCTTTCATTTTCATAACTAGAAATTGGTGGTGTTAAAATGATTTATGCTTACATTACAGGGCTGATTATAATTCTTATTCTAGTCTTCGTATCATTTAATTTAAAACAGAAACATCAAAATAAAGGATTCACAGTGCTATTTTATCTAGTTTTAGTTGTCTTGGTAGCCTATTTGTTACCATCAGTTTCTTATCTTTTTCTATAATATAAACAACCTCCACGCCTTTATCATCAGCGTGGGGGTTTTTATAAGCAAAACACAACACGGTTATTTTATTAAACTACTGCGACATAACGCACTTTACCACTACCACTAATATATTTAAGCCATACATACCCATCCGCAATCACTTTTCCTATATAAGTTATAGTATCACCTGAATGATACACAGCTACCACACTATGCCCCAATCCAGGTTTTGTTCTTACGTTGGTAGCCACTGTAAATTTGTAGGTGCCTTTATTAGGTAGATTTTCACCTTTTAACAATGGTCTGCTAGGTGTGTTTGTCTTTGACACACCTTTATTAACAATTTTTCATAAATATACATAATGTATATTGAACTGTATTGCTGCGTCTTCCATAGAACTTTTTTCAGTGTACCTATTATAGCAAATTTTCTGAAAAAACGTGAAGTATTATTATTCATTTTTACTAAAAAAATAAGAATTGTAGTATTGACAAATATCCAAATAAAAAGTAAGATTTTAACTGTTATTGCGGACGTGTTGGAATGGCAGACAAGCATGATTGAGGGTCATGTGAGCGTACGCTCGTGTGGGTTCAAGTCCCATCGTCCGCATAGTAAAACCCCATTACTTATAAATTAGGTAATGGAGTTTTTATTTTTTCTTATATATAATCTGATAGCACTTTTTTAATTTGGTATTGTTTTTCTAAAATGGAATCATTTTTTTATGTAAGCTATCTTATTTTCTTGTAGTTGTCGTAAACATAAACAAACATACCTTGACCATAATAATCATCGCTACTAGATTCTTCTCTCATAAAAGTAAAGCCATTTTTTCTAACACTCGCTGTGATCCCAAATTTCCTTTTAATACTCTTCCCTGTAAATACATTATTTTCAATTCTTCTGAAACAAATTCCACCATTGCTTGAACTGCTTCTGTAGCATATCCTTGGTTACAATAAGCTTCGCAAATACTGTAACCAATCTCTATTTGATCTGTTATTCCATCAACAACATTCATTCCAATATTCCCAATTAATAGTTTATTTTCCTTACAAAAAATCCCTAAAACATATGGCAGCTTCTTCTTATTCACACAATCAGAAAAAAATCAATTGCGTGAGCCGCTTCATCTAAATCTTGGTAAACTTTATTAGGTATCCAATGTTTTAAGGAGGGGTCACGATGATTTTGATAAAATGGGACGACTTCTTTTTTCGTTAATTGCTTTAACACTAAGCGTTTAGAGACAAGCATAACTCAACCTCCTTATATAGACAATTTTACATAGGTAATTGTCTATATAAGTAAGCAATGTAAGTAACACAACGAATGCTAAGAGCATTGGAATAATGATATCAATTATTGGTTTTATCAATAGAATCAGTTGACTTCTCTACGAACACTGTTGTTCTCTATTGTATATAATTATCTTTTTGCACGTTTCATTATCCATTATATGATATTTTGCTAAATTGAACGAATCATATTTTTTAGTTAATACTTATGAATTTGAAATCAAACAATTGTATGACGTTCAGGCATAAATTTACGACGTTTACGACATAAATAGTTTTAAGACTCCAAAACATGGTAATCTGAACAGTAAGATACCTTTATTAAGCATTCGATAACATTTACACTATACCTAACCTCTCACATTTCGAAAAATACTCCACTATTATCCTAATAAAGAAACGAGGTTTTTAAATGAAAAAAATTTTTATAAGTAGTTTGTTAATAACTTTTGCTACCGTTTTCTTGGTCGGTTGCGATAAAAACGAAACAGTGAACAACTCCGCCACAAATTCAGCCATTTCTGTAAGTGATCATTCAAGTGAAGAATCAACTACTACAGAATCAATTACAGCAACAACCATGAATTTGGAAAACAAGACGATCGAAACAACTATTCAAAAATCAACTGTACAATCAACCGTTGCATCTTCAACGATTGAACCAACACTTGCTGATTTTGTCGGTGGCTGGGGACTTCCTCAAACAGATATATTATTTTTCATAGCGAATGACGGATCGTTTGCTACTGCCACTGCTGGTCCTAATGATACTCCCCCATCTTATCCGAATTATTCATTTCGTTTTAATACAGATGGCAAACCAGTAATGACCATGACAAGCGACACTGGAACAACAGATTTTATTTTAGAACCCGATGGTACGTTAACTATCGATGGTAACACTTATATTTATCTAGGAAATTATACTCGTGAGGGATTTACAGCTGCCAAAATTGCCGAATACCAAGCAGCTGAACAAGAACATGCAGCTACTGCAGACTCCACTTCTTTTAATGAAGTGCCGATGGATTCGTTTGGTGCAATTGAGTCAGCCAAAAGCTATCTGGCTGGTGGTGGTAACACGACGCAATTTGATAATTACACATTTACTGATACTAATGGTTTAATGACTGATGAATCTGGTAGATCCTATTATTCCATTATGATACGTCAAAATGGTGGAAATGGGATGAAATCGATGGCTATTGGTATCATCAACGTTTATACTGATAACGGTGAATGTGTTTGGCAATAAACTAAAACAAGACTTCCAATGTAAACTGGAAGTCTTGTTTTTTTCCATAAAAAAGTCAACTACCTAAATGATAGTTGACTAGAAAATTAACCTTTAACGATGTTTGTTGCTTGAGGTCCACGTTGACCTTCTTCAATATCAAAAGTCACTGCTTGACCTTCTTCTAAAGTTTTGAAACCTTCACCTTGGATAGCTGAGAAGTGTGCAAACACATCTGTTCCATTTTCTGCTGTGATAAAGCCAAAACCTTTATCTGAGTTAAACCATTTTACTGTACCGTTATTCATAACGTACCTCCAAATTACACATCATGTGTGTTTATTTTGTAATAACGAGTGAAGTGCAAATAGAAGTGCGTATCATTTTTTATAAAGATAAACATATTATAGTTACATATCAAAAAGTATTACTTACATAGTATAACATGGATATTTAGCGAATGCAACTTAAATCGCTTTACTTCTTCTTATTTTTTCTTTGAATTCGCACGATACTGACTTCTTGTCATTTTAACGGACGGATTAGAATTAAACTTACGAACAGCTGGATCAGAATCTTTGCGTGCTTGATAGGCAGCAGGTTCTGTATCAAATAACATGTATTCTTCTTTCTCCATCGATTCCATCAATTCTTCTTCTGAAACAGCCGAAGTGTGTTCATCAGGTATGATGGATGCAGGAATGTATTTAGGAACAAACGGAGACTTTTCAACTGGTTCTTTCGTAATCGTTGGTCGTGTTGTTTCTGTACGCTTCTCTGTCACTTGATACGTACTATGCGCCACTGTATCACCAAATAAACGTTTTTTCCCTGTTGGTGTAACTTCTGGTTGATAGCGTTTATTATAGTCTGGGAGATTTTTACGATGCTTGCTTAGTTCTTCTTTTTGGCGAATACTTTGCCCTGCTTTCCCCTGACTCACACGAGGTGAGCGACGGAGAGCACGTTCTGCCGTACTTTCAACAGGTTGTGGATGCTTGGCAGCTTCAGTAATAATCCAATTATCATCACTTTTAAAAGTTGGACGATTATTTTTAGGTTGTAATTTCACACCTGCATCGTCTGCATAGGCTGGAAAACGAGCATGCTTCCGTTTAATTTCTTCATATTTGACCATTTCTTTCATTCCTTTTATCACGATTTTTTTTAATGATACCACAAATAATAAGGCTTCAACAGTTCTAATCCCAAAAAAACAGAGGCAGATAATTTGTCTGCACTCTGTTTCATCTTATACAAGTTGTAATTGTTCTTGATTCATATGGAATCGTTCCATTTTTTCTTTTTTCTCTTTACTGCTGATAAAAATATAACTATTTTCAGCAACTGCACGGCCCGTTAACCGACGACGAACTTCTTGAATTAGTGGTGTTTCCTCTGCAATAAATGTCAATTCTTCTACAACACGTTTTGGATAGTTTGTTGGATTCATTAACGCTGCCACATACTCGTCACCATCTCTTCTTAAAATCCCAAATAACTCGTCCGTGAAAAAGAAACTTAAATCACCATGAACCAATACCTCATAATCGTTACGACGTTCTACCCATTTACGACAACTGTCATAAATTTCACGATTCATTTGATTCCATGGGAAAAATTTACGATTTTCAGGATCTTTTGCACCAGTCAATCCGGCTTCATCCCCATAATAAATACAAGGTACACCAGGAGACAAGAACATAAATCCAAAGGCTAAATCTAATTTTTTCGTATGATTGCCAACCATTGTTAAAATACGCTCTGTGTCATGCGTACCAATGTTATTTAGATTGTTATAAAAAATATCACGTGGATAATTTTCATATAATCGTGTCAATGATTTAGCAATTTGTTCTGGTGAGCTTTTTTCATTAAGCAAATCAATGGCACTATCACGTAATGGATAGTTCATGACACCTTGTAAATGATCTCCTAGAATATATTCTCGGCGAACATCGTAAGATACTTTATTCGAAGCATCTTCCCAAACTTCACCAATCAACACTCGGTCTTCATAATTGTTTAAATTTTTTCGAATTCCGGCAATAAATTCATCGGGCAATTCATCGGCAACATCTAAACGCCAACCATCTACACCAAATTGATTCCACTTTGTTAAGACACTATTTTCTTCTCCAAAAATGAACTTTTGGAATTCTGGATCATGTTTATTGATTTCTGGTAAATCCTTAATTCCCCACCATGATTCATACTCTTGAGGATAATTGATAAAGTTAAACCAAGAGAAATACTCACTGTGACGATTTTGGAACGCACCTATATTTGTTCCATATGAACCACTTGCATTAAAATAACGACTATTTTGTCCGACATGACTAAATACACCATCTAAGATAAGATGCATGTCATTTATGTGTAAAGCATCGATTAATTCTTTAAAATCTTCTTCTGTACCTAAAACAGGGTCAATTTTAAAGTAATCAGATGTATCGTAGCGATGGTTGCTACAAGCTTCAAAGATAGGATTGAGGTAGATACCTGTAACACCTAACTCTTTTAAGTACGGAATTTTTTTTATGATTCCTTGAAGATTGCCTCCAAAAAAATCCCAACGTAAAATATCGCCATTTGAACCTTTAACATATAAAGGTTCGTCTTCTTCTGTTGCATAAATAAATGTATTGGGTTTTGGTGAATTCACTTTTTTATCTGGATTCCCGTTGTAAAAACGGTCTGGAAAAATTTGATAAAAAACACCATTACGATACCAATCAGGTGTACATTCTGCCGATTGGTAACAAGTAATTTGAAAATCCCAAATAGTTGCAGGACGATCATATAAACGACCTTCTCCACCTTGTTCACTTGCGCCATAATATTCAATAAATACCTGATCATTGACTTTTGTATGCACTTCAAAATGATAAAAGTAAAGTCCTTTTCCTTGATTGAAAAAGTACTCATACGAATATAGACCTTCTTCTTGTTTTTCCATAAAAATACGTTGCTCTGGTTGATGATCCTTGTGCATGACCAAATACACTTGTAAAATGTCCTCGGCGATTACCTCAATAGATAATCGCGCGAGTCCGTTTTCTTTTACTGCTCCAAAAGGGTGTTTATAGTAACTTTGCCAAGGATTAAAACGAATTAAAGACATTGCTGGTTCCCTCTTTTTCTGTATGGGCAAAAATTGGTTCAATTTGCCAAATATCTTCTGCATATAACCTTACCGTATCATCAGAAGAAAAACGGCCGGCATTTGCAATATTTACTAGACTGATTTTACGCCATAACGCTTGATCTTTGTACGTCGTATCAATGCGTTCTTGCGCTCGACAATAGTCATCAAAATCGCGTAATAAGAAGTATTCATCATTGTAACGAATTAATGAGTCATAAATCTCACGACCTTCATAACCGATGTTTGGAATCGTACCATCCACAAAAGAATCTACCACTCGTCTAATGACTGGGTTTTCATCATAAATTTGTTTAGAATAATACTCATGATTTTCATAATAAGCATATACTTCTTCTTCAGTTAAACCAAAGATACAAATATTCTCATCACCAACAGCATCACGAATTTCAACGTTCGCACCATCTAATGTCGCCACTGTAACCGCACCATTTAACATTAATTTCATATTACTTGTACCAGATGCTTCTTTTGATGCTAATGAGATTTGCTCACTCACATCTGCAGCTGGAATAATACGTTCTGCTAAGGATACATTGTAGTTTGGTAAGAAGACAATTTTAATTTTATCTTGAATTGATGCATCATTGTTAATCATATTCGCCACTTCATTAATTGTTTTAATGATTGCTTTGGCATACGTATAACTTGGCGCTGCTTTGGCACCAAAAATGAAGACACGTGGGTGAATATCCAACTCAGGATTATCTTTCAAGTCAAAGTATAACTTAAGAATATGCATCAAGTTTAGCAATTGACGTTTATACGCATGAAGACGTTTAATTTGTACGTCAAAAATTGCATTTGGAGACACAGTGATTCCTGTTGTTTCTTGAATATATTCTGCTAACTCTTCTTTCTTCTGGTGTTTTGCTTGTGCTAATTTCTCTAACACTTTTTCATCATTCTGATAGTTCATCAATAATTTCAAATCAGAAGAGTCTTTACGCCATGTTTGACCAATCGATTCATCTAACACATTAGATAAAGGTTCATTGGCTAATTGTGACCAACGGCGTTGTGCAATTCCATTTGTTTTATTGTTGAAACGATCTGGATAAATAACATAGAAGTCATGTAAAACGACTGATTTCAATAAGTCTGAATGGAGTTTCGCTACACCATTTGTACTATGACTACCAATAATTGATAAATTAGCCATGTGTACTTGATCACCTTGAATGATACGTGTACGTTGAATTAAATCTTCTGGATGAATACCACGCATTGATTCAACATAACGACGATCAATTTCTTCAATGATTTGATACATACGCGGAACGATTTGTTTCATTAAATAAACTGGCCATTTTTCTAGCGCCTCTGCTAAAATCGTATGGTTTGTATAGCTCATTACTTTTACAGTGATATCCCAAGCTTGTTCCCAAGTCACATCGTTTTCATCGATTAAAATACGCATTAATTCAGGAATACACAGTGCTGGATGCGTATCATTAATATGAATCGCTACTTTTTCACTTAATGCAGACCAAGGTTTATTTAATTTTTGGAAATAACGAACAATACTTTGCACACCTGCTGAAACAAAGAAGTATTCTTGAATCAAACGAGTCATACGACCTCTTTCATTTGAATCATCAGGATATAATACTGCTGTTAAATCTTCATAAACACGTCGTTCTTCGATACTCTTATATTTGCCCTCTTCTGAAGCTGGAATTTCGACACTCCATAAACGCATTGTATTAACAATTCCGTTTTGGTAGCCTACCATCCCTGTATCATAAGGAACAGCACGTAAGATAATTTCGTTTTCTGCAACTGGTTTTAATTGTCCATTTTCATTTTCTTTTAAATAGACATCTCCAGCAAAATGCACGTTCACCGCTTTACTTGGACGACGAATTTCCCAGACGTTTCCGTTATTTAACCACTCATCAGGTAATTCTACTTGATGTCCGTCTACAAATTGTTGTTTAAATAAACCGTAATCGTAACGGATACCGTTTCCGTTTCCAGGCAATCCGCTTGAAGCAATAGAATCCATAAAGCATGATGCTAAACGTCCTAAACCACCGTTACCAAGCGCCATATCTTTTTCAACATCTGCTAAATCGTCTAAGTCTACATCTAAGTCTGATAATGTATCACGTACTAAATCCAATAGGCCTAAATTTAACAAATTGCTTTTTAGCATTTTCCCTGGTAAAAACTCAATGGAGAAATAGTAAGATTGTTTTTGTTCTTCTTTTAAATAGTTTTTCCATGTTTCACGCCAGTTATCATTATAAATAGCTTTTACTAAACTACCTAATGTAAAAAACAATTCATCTGCTGAAGCATCTTCTAATTCTACTGCGTAACTTTCTCTTACGCGCTGTCGTAACTCTTCTTTTAAATTTTCCTTCGTTAAAATGGTCATTACCCCCTTTTTTTAAAAACAGGCTGAAACATTGAATAATTCAACGCCCCAGTCTGCTTGTTTCTAAAACTTTTTATTTAATTACACTATACTTTCATATAAAGCTAGGTAGCCTTCACAGCTAGTTTCCCAACTGAAATCTTTAGACATCGCATTGCGACGTAATTTATCCCAAGCTTCTGGAGAAGAATAGTATAAATCAATAGCTTTTTTCAAACATTGCATCAAATTATATGATGTAAAGTCTTGGAATCCAAATCCTGTGCCAGTACCTTCTACTGGATTAAATGGTTCAACAGTGTCACGCAAACCACCAATTTCATGAACAACTGGCAATGTGCCGTAACGCATTGAAATCATTTGTGATAGCCCACAAGGTTCAAATGCAGATGGCATCAAGAAGATATCTGCACCAGCATACATTTTTTGAGCAAGTTGAACATCAAACGAAATGCTAACTGAACATTTTTCAGGATATCTTTCAGCAATCGATTGGAAACGATTTTCAAATACTGGATCACCGGTTCCTAATAAAACAAACTGAACATCAAATTGTAATAAGTTTTCTAACTCGTCTAATACTAGATGGAAGCCTTTTTGATACGTTAAGCGACTAACAACAGCAATCACTGGTACTTCCTTAATTGGACGTAAGCCCATTAAACGTTGTAAGTCTTCTTTATTTGCTTCTTTACCTGATAAATCGTCTACAGAATACGGGCTAACTAGTGCTGGATCTGTTTCCGGATTGTTGATGTCATAATCAATTCCATTGACAATTCCACTTAATTTGCCACTTTCCATACGTAAAATTACATCTAGTCCAGAACCAAATTCTGGCGTTTTAATTTCATTCGCATACGAAGGACTTACAGTATTTACACGATCAGCGTATAAAATACCAGCTTTCATAAAGTTCAAAGCATCACCCATACGGATTGTGCCATCATCATAACGCTCTCTACCCATGCCGAATAAATCTGGTAACACATTCCCACTATATTGCCCTTGGAATTCAATGTTATGAATCGTTAACACTGTACGAATATTACTATACGCTTCAATCCAGTTATATTTTTCTTTTAGTAAGAACGGAATCATTGCTGTATGATAGTCATTAACATGAAGAACATCTGGAATAAAATCAATTTTTTCCATTAATTCAATCACTGCCATTTGGAAAAAGGCAAAGCGTTCCCCATCATCATAATAGCCGTATAAACTTTCGCGATCGAAATAATACAAGCTATCAATAAAGTAATAGGTTACTCCGTTTAATTCCAAACGTTTCACACCACAATACTGCTTACGCCATCCAACAGTTACTGTAAAGTTTAAAACGTCTTCACATTGCTCTTTATATTTAGGAGGCATTTTAGTGAAATAAGGTAAAACAACAACCGTTTCAGTTTCTTTTTTCGTTAATTCCTTTGGTAGCGCACCTGCTACGTCTCCTAAACCGCCTGTTTTGAAAAATGGCGCACATTCAGATGCTGCAAATAGAAGTTTCATTGTCTAACCTCCAATAATATCTGCTGTTACATGCGTTCCTTTTTTAACAACGACAGGTTTTTCTGGCGTTCCAACAATTTTCACGCCTTCTTCTACGACAATATTTTTATCTAAAATTGCGTAGCTAACTTCCGCATTCGCTTTGATTGTATTGCTTGGGAAAATTAGTGAACCACTAACTTTGGCACCTTCAGCAATATCACTCCCACGACCAATAATTGAATCTTCTACGTTTCCTTCAATCATACAACCCGTCGAAAATTGACTGTTATTAACAACTGATGTTTCAGAATAATAAGTTGGTACTTCATTTTTCAATTTTGTATATACTTTTTGACTTGAATACAATAATGAATTGAATTTTTGCGTATCCAACATATCCATATTTGCTTTATAGTAAGAAGGAATGTCGTAAATATTGTTTAGGTAACCAGTATACTCATATGCATACGTATCTTTTGAAATACGCTCACGTAAGAAACTCTCTACGTTTCCTAAAACATTTTCAGATTGTTTTTCACGTAAAATTTCAATTAATTTTTCTGTTTTAATGATAAAAATATCTGTACATAAGTTTGCTACATCTTGTACTTCTGCATTTTTCACTAAAGCTTTTTTTTCAATTAAGTTATCTTCACCTAATTTGATAATGATATCTTCTTTATATAACAAATCTTTAGGTACACGTTTATACACCACTGTCATTTCATTGCCATGTGCTTGATGAATGTGTAACAATGCACGTAAATCAATGTTCACTAAGATTTTGCTACCCATGTAAACAGCATATTCAGATTTTGATTTTTTCAAATAATCGATAACTAAATCATAGTAGCTGCTATTGTTATCGGCGCGACGGATAAAGTCTTGGTAGATATGAATGAAGAAACGATTTTGAATACCGTCTAAACTCCATTCTTTCCCGCCACCAATATGGTCAAATACAGATTGCGTTTCACCTTCATTAAATACCATGAACAATGATTTAATATTCGCATTTGCAATACTTGATAAATTAAAATCAAGCAAGCGGTACTTTCCATCAAATGGTAAAGTAGATAGTGGACGATTCGCAGTTAACGGTAATAAATCATCATAACGATGCAAATTTCCAACAAGCGCACACATTTTATTAGTCCTCATCAACAGTCACTCCAATCACTTCAGAATAGCCAACCACAGCAATTTCTTCTGTTCCATCGATTACTGCATTATCTCCAATAATCGCATCTTCCCCAATAATTGCTTTATGGATAGATACATTTTTACCAATCGTTGCACCAGACATGATAACACTGTCTGTAATTTTCGCACCTTCTTTGACTTGTACGTCATCTGATAAGACACTATGATCAACATCGCCGGCAATATAACAACCGTCAGAAATCAATGAATTTTTTGCTGACCCGGTCTCAGTGACAAAGTGTGGTGGCGAAATAGGATTTTTTGAATAAATACGCCATGCTTTATCACGAATGTTCAATTCCATATCTGGACGTAAGAATTCCATATTTGCTTCCCATAACGAATCGATAGTACCTACGTCTTTCCAATAACCATCAAAACGATACGCGACAACTGTTTCGCCGCTATCTAAGTAAGCAGGAATAACATGTTTTCCGAAGTCATTCATTGAACTATCTTTTGCATAACTCGATGTTAAAATACTTCTTAAACGCCCCCAATTGAAAAT
Organism: Enterococcus saccharolyticus subsp. saccharolyticus; assembly: GCF_029023825.1. Classification (NCBI taxonomy): domain Bacteria; kingdom Bacillati; phylum Bacillota; class Bacilli; order Lactobacillales; family Enterococcaceae; genus Enterococcus; species Enterococcus saccharolyticus. The sequence continues at coordinate 1,583,971 of NZ_CP118957.1, forward strand.
GTAAATCCCCATTGATGCAAGGTTGTTCTTTGGCTCTTCTGGTTTTTCATCAAATTCAATAATACGATTATTATCATCCGTATTCATAATACCGAAACGAGAAGCTTCTTTCATTGGTACTTCGATAACTGCAACAGATAAAGAAGCATTGTTACGTTTATGGTTTTCAAGCATTTCTTCATAATCCATTTTATAGATATGGTCTCCAGATAAGACTAAAACATATTGTGGATCTAATTGATCGATATAAGAAATATTTTGATAAATCGCATGTGCTGTTCCTTCAAACCATTTACTACCTTCTGAACTTGAGTAAGGTTGTAAAATAGTTGCGCCAGCATTAATACCATCTAACCCCCAACTTGCACCATTTCCAATGTGACTGTTTAACGCAAGTGGTTGATATTGTGTTACTACCCCTACGTTATTAATTCCTGAGTTTGCACAGTTACTTAAAGTAAAATCGATAATACGATATCTTCCTCCAAAAGGAACTGCGGGTTTAGCCATATTTTTGGTTAATTTGCCAAGTCGCGTACCTTGCCCTCCCGCAAGAATCATGGCTACCATTTCTGTTTTCATTTTTTCGGTGAAGAATCCACCTTGCCCCCTTTCAACTTACTTGCTTGTATTTCTTTTTTTGTTTCTTCTGTGGTTACTTTTGTGGCTTTTCTTACTTTTTTCTGCACTCGTACATTAATATCTTTTGGACGAATGATTAAAGCGCCTAATGATGGTAAAACTGTTTGAATTTGATAATCAAATTTCTTAAATGATTGCTCGATTGTTTGTACATCGCTATTATGTTTTGTCCACGTGCCGCCAAATTCCTCCATTTCTGTATTAAGTATTTCTTGATACGTACCTGGATAAGGAACACCTATTGTAAAATCATGTCGTTCCACTGGTGCAAGATTTAAAACGACAATCAAGAAATCTTTTTTCATTTTGCCTTTGCGAATAAACGAAAGCACGGTATCGTTGAGATTATCAGCATCAATAATCTCAATTGTTTCGCGACTATCCTCTAATTCCCATAAGGCAGGCTCATTTTCATAGAATTGATTCAATGTACTCGTAAAGTGTTGCATTTTGAGGTTCATCTCATCGTCTAAGTTGCCCCATTCCAGTTGTTCGTCATATTTCCATTCAAGAAATTGACCAAACTCACTTCCCATAAAGAGTAATTTTTTTCCTGGATGAGTCATCATATACGTATACATATTACGCAAATGCGCAAATTGTTTGTATCGATCGCCCCACATTTTATGCATCAAACTTTTCTTTCCATGAACAACTTCATCGTGAGAAAAAGCCAATATATAGTTTTCATTCATCATATACATAAATGAGAATGTCAATAAACGGAAGTTATCTTTTCGGAACAATGGATCCATTTCGTAAAAACGTAAGACATCATTCATCCAGCCCATGTTCCACTTGTAATCAAATCCTAATGAACCATTTTCAATTAGCCCAGTAATTTTTGTCTCTGAGCTACTTTCTTCAGCCATCATGATTGTTGCTGGATGCGCCAATTTAATAACGGCATTTAATTTTTGTAAGAAATAAAATCCTTCAAAATTCCGATTGCCACCTTCATGGTTCGGTGTCCATGGACCATCATCATAGTCCAAATACAACATACTTGAAACTGCATCAACACGGATACCATCAATATGGTACATTTCAAGCCAAAATAGCGCACTTGAAATTAAGAAACTTTGGACTTGTGGTTTTCCTAAGTCAAAACAAATAGTTCCCCAACGATTATTTTTTGCTCGATTTGGATCCTCATATTCAAATGTTGGTGTCCCATCATAATAGGGTAATGTATCATCATTGATACAAAAATGGCCTGGCACCCAATCGACGAATATACCTATATTATTCAGGTGACATTCTTCAACAAAATCCTGAAATTCTTTTGGTGTCCCATAATATGAAGACAAAGCAAAATAACCGGTCAGCTGGTAGCCCCATGACATACCTAATGGATGCTCCATTAAAGGCATAAATTCAATGTGGGTATATCCCATTTTTTTCACATAAGGAATGAGTTCGTCTTTTAAGTCAGCAAACGAATACGGTGTCCCATCTGGATGTTGTTTCCATGAACTTGCATGAACTTCATAGATGTTTAATGGTCGTTTAAACGTATTGCGTCGTTTTTGTCGCCCACGCCACAAACCATCTTTCCATTTTTTAGTTGGAACCGTATGCAAAAGCGCAGCCATACCAGGACGTTCTTCAAATCGAATGGCAAATGGATCAATTTTCATGATTTCTCGCCCATTCGCTTGACGAACTTTAAATTTGTATTTTTCGCCTTCTTGAGGAAGTGCTGTTTTTACTTCCCAAATCCCTGATACTTCGCGTATTTCCATGGGAAGCGAATCATCCCATTCGTTAAAATCACCAACTAACCATACTTTTTGCGCATTTGGTGCCCATACACGAAAAATATAGTCGTCTCCTTCTTTATGCACGCCCAATAAATGTTGTGCGTAAAAATTCTCTCCGGTTAAAAATCTTTGTTCAGCTTCTAAAAACTTTTTGTCTTTCACACTCATGACAAAACTCCTAACCGTATATAATAAATAACTAATAACGCTAAAAATAAAAAAACTGAAAAGTCGTGTAACCCTTTTGTCTTTTGATTTCTAATACAATTATATCATGTTTTTAATCTTTTAAAATAAAAATCAACAACATTATTTAAAATAACACAGGAATAATATTATTTAAAATTCTCAAGAAAAAAATGTTATTTACGGAAAAATTTTCATTCTTTCACAACAGCTTTTAAAAGTTTTTTCCTTTCATTTTCCACAAAGAAATCCAAAGAAAACACTATCAAAACAACTATTGAAAATATTTTCATTTCAAAAATAGAAAAATCGAGCGAAAATCCGAACATTTTTTCTCAATTTTTTTCACAAAATAATAAAACTATTGCGAAAATTCATTTTTCTATGAATAACTTTTTATGATAAAAATAACTAGAAAAAACGAATTTCCTCCTAAAATACCAATTAGATAACACTTTGTAGAGAAAACCATTACATTAAAATCAGATTAAAAAATTAAAAACAAAAAAAAGAACGCCTTAGCGCTCTTCCTTGATAAAAATAGTTGATATAGTTTTCATATCTAACTCGTCCATTACTCTTGCAAGAACTATTCGTCTGGTCATGATTGATAATTGCTCAAATTCAGGAAAAGAATCTACCACATATGGTCTTGTATAAACGGGCACACATAATTCAAGCGTCTCATTTTTGTTAGCTAACCCAAACATCGTCAGCGATTGGACAAAGATACTATCTCGAATACGACGACGATTGGCCAAAAGCTTCTCCACAATCACTTCTATTTGGTCCAAGTAATAGGCAACCGAAACATCGCCCAACAACTGCATCGTGGTTTGATAAACCGGTATTGGCTGCATAGTACGTAAAGAACGAAAATAACGTGGCAATGTGAGCGGCCATTCATCAACAGACAACGACGTCACCGCAAATGTTTCCGTTGACATTCGATCATAATAAACTAATGGTACAGATTCATCGATTCCATAAATCATATCTACTCTTTCTTTTGGAAATAGACTCTCTAAAAAAACAACACGATCACTTTCCTTTATTCCCGTTAAGCTTGCAGAAAGCTTTGAAGACCAACTAGCTATTTCAGTCTCATTGACTTCAATGATGGGAAAATTAAGCAAATAGCGTCGGTCTTTTCGTTGAATGATTTCTTTTTTTATTAAATGATTCAATTGTTTTTCTACTTTTGCTCCAAATACTTCTTTTAAGCGACGAAGTGTCGGTGTTTCTTTTTGTAAAATAAGAACTAATTCTTCAAAAAAAGGACTTCTCACTAGCTCAGCTACTCCTTCATCTGACGTTTCAAAAATAATTTTCATCGCTATCTCCTACGAAAAAACACTTCGGAAGATTATTCTTCGCGAAGTGTTTTTATTTTACTTAATTAAAGCTTTCAGTTAATTGTGGTACGACTTGTTTTTTACGAGAAACAACGCCTTGTAAGAACGCACGGTTATTTTCTAATGCCACGTTGAATGCTTGCTCAACATTGGCTTTTGGCTCACCCACTACTAATAATTCAGAATCACTATCTAAAATATTTGTGACCACTAATAAGAATAAGTCATAACCATTGTCTGTATTCGCTTTGTCCATCGCTGCTTCTAGTTCTGCTTGACGTTCAAATACTTCAGCCAAGTCAACCGTATTCACTTGTGCAATACGAACGTTTTTATCGCCCATTGGGAAACTTTTAGCATCTAAATCCAATAACGTTTCCACCGTTTTGTCGCTTAATTTTGTACCAGCTTTTAACATTTCTAAACCGTATGCTTCTAAATCAACATCAGCAAGCTCTGCTAATGCTTTTGCCGCTTGGATATCTTCCTCTGTGCAAGTTGGAGATTTGAATAATAATGTGTCTGATACAATTGCAGATAACATCATACCTGCTACTGCTTGAGGAATATCAATCGTATGTTCTTTATACATTTTGAAAACAATGGTACTTGTGCAGCCTACTGGTTCTGCACGATAGTATAAAGGGTTTGCTGTTTCAAAATTGGCAATTCTATGGTGGTCAACCACAGATAGGATATTCACCTCTGCAATATCTGCCACACTTTGTTGGAATTCGTTGTGATCCACTAACATCACGTCAGTTGTTTCATTTGCAACTGTTTCAACAATACGTGGTGCAGTTAAACCAAAATGATCCAAGGCATATTGTGTTTCCTCACTTGGTGCGCCTAATGCAACAGCTTCTGCATCTTTTCCTAACGCTTTTTGTAATTCTGCAAAGGCAATTGCTGCCCCGATTGCATCTGTATCCGGATTTTGGTGTCCAAAGACTAAAATTTTTGACATATGCTTCGCTCCAATCTTTCAATTCATTGTTAATCATAGCAAAATCACACAGAAATTTCCATATCTTTCCTTGAAAAGGCACGTATTATTTTGCGGCACAAAAAGAGAGTGTACCATCCATCAAAGCAAACTAAAAATATCATTCAGATATTTTAAATTGAAATAGACGGATACCACAATCTCTTTTCATTACCGCGTTAAATACTTTGTATATTGATCGACATGCAACAAGTCTTTGGCATTTTTGACACGATCTTGTCCAGGTGGCTCAATTCCTTCTAAAGGATATTTAAGCCCTAATTCATCCCATTTGTATTTTCCCATCGTATGATAGGGTAATACTTCTACTTTATCCACATTATCTAATGTTTGGATGAAATCATCTAAACGAATCAAAAATTCATCGTAATCGCTACGTTGAGGGACTAATACATGACGAATCCAAACGGGTTTGTTAATCTCAGAAAGATATTTAGCCATTTCTAAAATATTTTCATTGCTTTGTGTCGTTAATCGTTTATGCGCATCATTATCAATGTGTTTAATATCAAACAACAATAAATCAGTATAATTCATTAACTCTTCAAATTGGCTAAAAAATGGTTCTTCTCTGGTAAATGGTTTGCCACATGTATCTAGGGTCGTATGAATTCCTTGCGCTTTTGCCTTTTTAAATAAATCAATCAGAAAGTCTACTTGAAGCAAAGGTTCACCACCACTTACAGTGATACCACCTTTTTCTCCCCAATAAGCACGATATTTTGCCGCTTCTTCAAGAACATCATCTGCCGAACGCAAAGATGCTTTTGGATCATTAATCTTCCAAGTATCTGGATTATGACAAAATTGACAACGCATCCGACATCCTTGAGTGAATACGATAAATCGGACGCCAGGTCCATCAACTGTTCCAAAGCTTTCTGTAGAATGTATTCTTCCCATCACTGGAGTCGTCATAAAAATCCCTCTCTCTTTACAAAAGAGAGTGACTTCGCCACTCTCTTATTCTTTTATTCTTACAATTTGCTGTGTGATGTTCTTGCGATAACATCTGCTTGTTGTTCTGGTGTTAAGTCACGGAATTTGACAGCATAACCAGACACACGAATGGTTAAGTTTGGATATTTTTCAGGATGTTTTTGCGCATCTAATAATAACTCATTTGTAAACACGTTGACATTCAAGTGGTAACCACCTTTGTCAAAATAGCCATCCATGACATTACGTAAGTTGTTAATTCTTGTTTCTTCATCTTTTCCTAACCCATTTGGATTAATTGTCTGTGTATTTGAAATACCATCTAACGCATGTGTATATTCTAAACGAGCAGTTGAATTTAATGATGCTAATAAACCATTTTTCTCTCCTAAGAATTTACCATCTTGATAACTTGGATTTGCACCTGGAGCAAGTGGTTTACCTGCACGACGTCCATCTGGCGTATTCCCAGTCGCTTTTCCATAAACAACATTTGACGTAATCGTCAATAGGGATGTTGTTGGACGAGAATTACGGTACGTATGTTGACGTTTAATTTGTGTCATGAAATAATCTAAAATCCAATTTGCCATTTCGTCAGCTTCTTCATTATCATTACCATATGTTGGAAATTCATTTTGAGGAACATAGTCCACTGCCATACCATCTTCATCGCGAATCACTTGAACATGACCATGTTTAATCGCCATCACACTATCTGTCGCATGAGAAATTCCAGCAATACCTGTCGCAAATGTACGTTTCAAATCCGAATCCATCAATGCTAATTGCGCCGCTTCATACGCATATTTATCATGCATGTAGTGAATCACATTTAAAGTATTCACATATAACTCAGCTAACCAATCCATAATATCTTTGAAGCGTTCCATGAATTCATGGTAATCTAACGTTTCACCTGTCATTGGACGATATTTTGGCCCTACTTGCATTTTTGTTTTCTCATCGATACCGCCATTGATTGCATACAAGACAGCTTTTGCCAAGTTGGCGCGAGCACCAAAGAATTGCATGTCTTTTCCAGTAACAGTCGCTGATACACAACAAGCGATTGCACAATCATCTGAACCCCAATTTGTTCGTAACAAATCATCATTTTCAAATTGGATAGAAGAACTTTCTTTCGCAATTTTTGCTGCGTACGTTCTAAATCCTTCTGGTAAATGAGAAGAATACAACACAGTCAAGTTGGGTTCTGGTGATGGTCCCATATTTGTCAATGTGTGTAAAATACGGAAATCACTTTTCGTTACCAATGAACGGCCATCCATCCCCATACCAGCAATTGATAATGTTGCCCAAATTGGATAACCAGAGAACAATTGATTATAGTCTGGTGTCCGTGCAAATTTCACCATACGCAACTTCATAATTAAATGATCAATCATTTCTTGTGCTTCAAATTCAGTAATAACACCACGTTCTAAATCACGTTGAATATAAATATCTAGGAAAGCAGAAATACGTCCAATTGACATCGCTGCACCATTTTGTGATTTTATGGCACCTAAGTAACCGAAGTATAACCATTGAATAGCTTCTTGCGCATTTTCGGCTGGACGAGAAATATCAAATCCATAAGAAGCAGCCATTTTTTTCAAATCATTTAAAGCACGATATTGCTCAGTAATTTCTTCACGTAAACGAATCACATCATCTGTCATTACTTTATTTCCTGTATTATCGTGATCTTTTTTCTTTTGCTCCATTAAGAAGTCCACGCCATACAATGCGACACGTCGATAATCCCCAATAATACGGCCACGACCATATGCATCTGGCAAACCAGTAATAATTTTATTTTTACGAGCTAATCGCATTTCTGGTGTGTAAACATCGAATACGCCTTGATTGTGTGTTTTTCGCCATTCACTAAAAATTTTTGTCATTTCTTCATCAGCTTCATAACCATTTGAAACCAAAGCATTATTTGCCATATTGATTCCACCAAATGGTTGGAAAGCTTGCTTTAATGGTACGTCAGTTTGCAAACCAACAATTTTTTCTTCTTCTTCAATTAAATATCCTGGTGCATGTGAAGTCAAAGTAGATGGAATATTGTTATCCATATCGTAGACACCATTTTGTTGATGTTGCACTTCAAATAATTCTTGTAATCTTGTCCATAATTTGTCTGTACTAGGAGCAATACCGGCTAAAAAACTATCATCTCCGCGGTATTCTGTGTAGTTTGCTTGAATAAAATCACGTGTGTTAATTTCTTTTTTCCACTGGCCGCCTTTAAAACCTTCCCAAGCAGTATTTAATTGTTCTGTTTTGTTTGTTACTGATGCCATTTTATGTTCCTCCTTATGTCCTGTTCATTGTAACAGCTCTACGTGAATAGTATAACACGTTAACAAAACTTTGCAAGTGTTTACATATATTTTTGTTAACAATAAAATATTTTTTTACATTTTTTTTAAAACAAATACTAATTTAACAGCATTTATTAATTGTGATTTATTTATCAATTAACATTTTTTAAATTTGAAAAAAAGTGAACAAACACTTATAAAAAAGAGGTTCTGTATTGTTACAGAACCTCTTTTTTATATTAATTATACAACAGCGTTTTCACTGATAATCGATGGATCGGTCATTTCAATAACCGACGTTACTTCCCCACCTTGTTTTTCATCCATCACAAATGACCCATTAGATGTTCGTTCATTAATCGCATACGTATCGGATAAAATCAATTGTTCTTCTCCTTTTTGATTTTGAAGACGAAGCTGCTTGGTTTCACCATTGCCCATATAAACAACGCGATGTGGATTTGCTTTCAATTCTCTTAAAATCATTAATCCACGTTTCGCACGACCTAATTGCGTTAACTCTTGCGCTAGCATCCGTTTCACAGCACCACGCTGAGTCACTACGATTATTGGTGTATCTCCTTCAGAATAAACAAGCGTCCCATTAACGACGAAATCACTTTCTTTGAGATTCATCGATTTTACACCGGCAGCTTTAGGACCGACAACGGGAACTTCAGTTAATGGATAACGTAAACCAAAGCCCATATGACTTGCTAAAAAGATATCTAAATTTTCTTCTTGATTCACTAAAAAGACATTGGTTAATTCGTCTGTCTCTGATTTAAATTTGATAATAGCTGTCGGACGGCTCTTATACGTGCGCCATGGTTCAAATTCAGTCATTCGGGTTTGCTTAATCAAGCCTTCTTTGCTAATCAATACAAAGTTCTTTAATGGATGTAATTCATTATACGTAAATACGCCTAAAATGGATTCATCAATTGAAAAATTCAAAATTGTTTGAGAAATATGCTCGCCAATTTCTTTCCAACGCATATCCGGTAATTCATGTACTGGACGATAAATGACATTTCCTTTATTGGTAATCAATAATAGATGATCTAATGTATTGGCTTGTCCGGTATATAAAACATAATCGCCTTCTTTCATCCCCAGTTCTTCTGGTTTAGAAGCCGCATATGAACGTAAACTACTACGTTTGATATATCCTTCATGCGTTACTGAAACGACAACATCCTCTTGAGGAACCAACACTTCTGTTTCGATTTTGATTTCTTGAATTTCATCTTCAATTCTTGTCAAACGAGGTTGTCCATATTGTTTTTTGACTTCACGTAATTCTTTTTTCACCACTTTTAATAATTCTGATTCGTTATGAATGATATTTTGTAGATGAGCAATTAAAGCCGCAAGTTCTTCGGCTTCTGCTTTTAATTGCGTGATATCTGTATTTGTCAAACGGTACAATTGCAACGTAACAATTGCTTCAGCTTGTACTTCTGTAAATTGATGTTCAATAATTAAATTATTTTTCGCATCTTTTTTATCTTTACTGCCGCGAATCGTGGCAATCACTGCATCTAAAATCGACAAAGCTTTAATTAAACCGTCCACAACATGTTGTCTGGTTTCGGCTTTTTCAAGATCATAACGACTGCGCTTTAAGATCACGCCACGACGATGCTTCACATAGCTTTCTAAAATACGCTTCAATCCAACTTGTTGTGGACGCATTTCATCAATAGCTACCATATTGAAATTATAGTTAATTTGTAATTCAGTATTTTTGAAAAGATAATTTAAAATTCCTTGCGCATTCACATCTTTTTTCAATTCCACAACGATTTGCAATCCTGTACGGTCACTTTCATCACGCACTTCAGCAATCCCTTCGATTTTTTTATTCAATCGAATTTCATCCATTTTTTTCACAAGGGTAGCTTTATTTACTTCATAAGGAATTTCATTAATAATAATTTGTTGTTTTCCACCACGAATGGTTTCAATACGTGTTTTTGAACGTAAAATAACTTTTCCTTTACCTGTCTCATACGCTTTCTTGATTTCTTCTTTTCCTTGTAAGATACCACCTGTTGGAAAATCAGGACCTGGAATAAATTCCATTAATTTTTCTAAAGAGGCTTGTGGATGATCAATTAAATAAATGGTTCCATTGATAACTTCTTCTAAATTATGTGTTGGAATTTCTGTTGCGTAACCAGCTGAAATTCCTGTTGAACCATTGACCAATAGATTGGGATATTTTGCAGGTAAAACAGTCGGCTCTTTTTCAGTATCATCAAAGTTCCAAACAAAATCGACTGTTTCTTTTTCGATGTCTTTTAACAATTCACCACTTAATTGTGATAAACGCGCTTCTGTATAACGCATCGCAGCCGGTGGATCACCGTCCATACTTCCGTTATTTCCATGCATCTCAATTAAGATTTCACGCAGTTTCCAATCTTGGCTCATTCGAACCATTGCTTCATAAATACTGCTATCTCCATGAGGATGGTAATTCCCCATAATATTTCCGACTGATTTTGCTGACTTTCTAAAGCCTTTTTCATGGGTATTACCGTCTTTATTCATCGCAAATAAGATTCTGCGTTGTACTGGCTTTAACCCATCACGAATATCAGGTAAAGCACGTTCTTGAATGATATATTTAGAATATCTTCCAAAGCGATCTCCCATGACTTCTTCCAATGTTAATTCTTGAATATTGTGTGTATGTTCCAAGAGATCACCTCCTAATCGTCAAATAAATTTAACTCTTGAACTTCTTGAATAGTTTGTGTTTCGATTTCAGGTTCGTCTTCTTTTTTCTCAAGAATACTTCCTTCTTCTTCCAACGAAAATTGAACATGTGCTTCAATCCATTTTCTTCTTGGCTCCACTTTGTCTCCCATTAACGTTGTCACACGACGTTCAGCTTTTGCAGCATCATCAATGCGAACACGAATTAACATTCTTGTTTCTGGATCCATTGTGGTTTCCCATAATTGCTCAGCATTCATTTCACCAAGACCTTTATAGCGTTGAATCATATAACCACGGCCGACTTTTTTCGTCATTTGATCTAACTCTTCATCAGTCCAAGCATATTCAATGACTTCTTTTTTTCCAGACCCTTTAGAAACCTTATAGAGTGGTGGCAAAGCGATATACACTTTTCCTGCTTCAATTAATGGTTTCATATAACGGTAAAAGAACGTTAATAATAAGACTTGGATATGCGCACCATCGGTATCCGCATCGGTCATGATAATGACTTTATCGTAATTACAATCTTCAATAGCAAATTCTGGTCCAACACCTGCACCGATTGTATAAATCATTGTATTAATTTCTTCATTTTTTAGAATATCTTGCATTTTAGCTTTTTCTGTATTAATTACTTTACCTCGTAACGGCAAAATGGCTTGGAATTTGCGGTCACGACCTTGTTTCGCAGAACCACCAGCTGAATCTCCTTCGACAAGATACAATTCATTTTTCTGAGGATTACGTGATTGCGCAGGAGTTAATTTACCAGATAGCAAAGATTCGCCTTTTTTACGTTTTTTGCCTGTTCGACTTTCTTCACGTGCTTTACGCGCTGCTTCACGTGCTTCACGTGCTTTAATCGCTTTACGAACAAGCATTTGGCTCATTTCACTATTTTCTTGTAAATAAAATCCTAATTGTTCACCTAAAACTGAATCAACTGCTCCGCGTGCCGCAGGTGTTCCTAATTTTTCTTTGGTTTGGCCTTCAAATTGTAAAAGATTTTCTGGAATACGAACCGATAAAATAGCCGATAGTCCTTCACGGAAATCACTACCTTCTAAGTTTTTATCTTTTTCTTTTAATAAATTCACTTTGCGTGCATATTCATTGAAAGCTTTGGTCATCGACGTTTTCAAACCAACTTCATGTGTCCCACCATCTTTAGTCCGCACATTATTAACAAAAGACAAGACATTTTCCGAATACCCATCATTATATTGAAAGGCTACTTCAACTTCGATGCCTTCACGTTCACCAGAAAAGTAGGCAACTGGTGTTAGCGTATCTTTTTCTTCATTTAAGTAAGTAACAAATTCTTTAATACCTTCTTCATAAAGGAAAGTTTCTTCGACTTTCTCTTCACCACGAAGGTCTGTTAACGTAATTTTTACACCACGTAATAAAAATGCTGACTCTCGCAAACGCTCTGCTAACGTCGTATACGAGAATTTCGTTACTGAAAAGATACTCGCATCTGGTAAAAAGTGCACTTGTGTACCATTAGGTTTTCTTGTTTTACCAATTTTTTGTAGCGTCCCATCTGGTTTGCCGCCATCTTTGAATTTTTCTTGGTATTCAATGCCATCACGCACAATCGTTACGTTTAGCCATGTGGATAAAGCATTGACTACACTGGCACCTACACCGTGTAAGCCACCAGATGTTTTATATCCACCTTGACCAAACTTACCACCAGCATGTAAGACAGTAAAAATAACTTCAACTGTAGGAATTCCTGAAGCATGCATTCCCACCGGCATACCACGTCCACTATCTTGGACACTAATACTATTATCTTCATGAATAGTGACATGAATTTCATTTCCATAACCTGAAAGAGCTTCATCGACAGCATTATCAAAAATTTCATATACTAAATGATGTAAGCCTCGGCCATCTGTCGAACCGATATACATCCCGGGTCTTTTTCTTACCGCTTCTAATCCTTCTAAAACTTGGATCGACGCGTCATTGTATTCATTGGTTTGTTTTTTTACCAAAGCTAGCGCTCCTTTTTCAAAATTTACTCGAATCATTATACATCATATTTGTTCGACTAAGCAAAAAATTCGTGAAGAACAAGAAAAAAATTCTAAGAAGAAGCTTTCTCTTAGAACTTTTTTTCATTCTTTACTTACGCCATTTTTGCTAATTCGATTTTAATGCAACGATTCATTACAATATCTGTACGACCTGCCGCTTGCAATATTTCTGCAGCTTCATCATTTTCAATTCCTAATTGCGCCCAATAGACCTTCGCATTTGTTTCTAAAAATGCCTTAGCGATGTCAGGTAAAAATTCACTACGTCTAAAAATATCTACAATATCAATTGTTTCAGTAATATCTTGTAACTGTTCATAAACAGGTTCACCGAGAATTGTTTGTCCTGCTAATACTGGATTTACCGGAAAAATTCGGTAACCATGCTCTTGTAAAAGTTGGGCAATTTGATAACTTGTACGATCTTCTTTATTACTTAAACCAATAACTGCGATATTTTTCGCCTCTTTTAAATATGCTTGAATCGTTTCTTCACTTGGATTTTGAAAACTCATCGTACTTCCTCCTCTGAATATTTCGTTCTTTTTTATTGTTGCAATGCGTAATTCATGCTAAAATTGCTCTAGTTCTTTTAAGAAAGTTGGTCATTATGAAAATTATAATTTTATTGGTCATTGCTTATTTACTAGGTTCAATTCCTTCAGGTGTATGGATTGGCAAACTCTTTTTCAAAAAAGACATTCGCCAATTTGGTAGTGGAAATTCTGGCACCACAAATACCTTTCGTGTCTTAGGAAAAAAAGCAGGGATTATCGTCTTATTAATGGATATTTTAAAAGGTACACTAGCAACTAGTTTACCCGTTATTTTTCACATTACAACCATTAACCCTTTATGGTTTGGGGTTTGCGCTATTTTAGGGCATACGTTTCCAATCTTTGCTGGATTCAAAGGTGGAAAAGCGGTGGCAACTAGTGCGGGGATGCTGTTAGGTTATCAACCACTGTTCTTTATATACTCAACAGTCCTCTTTCTTATCTGTTTGTTCATTACCAGTATGGTAAGTTTAGCAAGTATGATTGCCGCTGTACTCATCACGTTATCAACATTTTTTATCCCATATATTGCGCCAATGATTTTAGAAAAGCAAGACTGGTTATTAACCATTATCGCTATTTGTGTGACAACCTTTATTTTTTATCGCCACAAAGATAATATCAAACGCATAAAAAACGGAACAGAAAACAAAGTGCCGTTTGGATTAAACAAACCGAAAAAATAAGCTGGGTGTATCCACCCAGCTTATTTTTTATTTCACTGTAATGGAGTACTTCGTTTCAAATACCTCTTGCGCATCTAATTGACGAATACCTAATTTTTCTGTTAATTCACCGCTTGCATCGTGAGTATCCGCAATACCTTCCCAAGGTTCAATGCACACAAAAGGAGACGCAACTGGATAGGTTGACCAAATCCCTACATACGGCATATTATTATACGTCAAAGTCACACTATGTGGTGAATTTTCACTACGAATCGAAAATGAATTTAATCCTTTTGTTTCGAAAATCAAGGCATCATTTTTAAATAAATCGTGAGTTAAAGCTATATTTGTATTCGTTTGTCCAAGTGTACGTTGTTCTAAATCTACATACCGACCACGTAACGGCAACGCAACACGAGATTTCATTGGTGAAGGTTCTAGATAATAATCTTCAAACTTTTCCCCTTCTTCCAACGGCACATTAAACGCCGGATGTCCACCAATAGAAAAATACATTTCTTCTGATGAGGGATTTTCTACACGGTATTTGACAACAATCCCGTCACCGCCTAATTCATAGGTCAAAATTAATTTAAAATCAAAAGGATACACTTTTTTGGTTTCTGGTGTACTTTCCAAAATAAAACTAGCGGCATCCTCTTGTTGTTCAAGTACCTTAAATTCCATATCGCGAGCAAATCCATGTTGTGGTAGTTCATATGTTTCCCCTTGATACGTGTATTGATTGTCTTTTAATGAACCAACAAATGGAAATAAAACTGGCGCATGACGAGCCCAATGTTTGGGATCCGCTTGCCAAATGTATTCAATCTCTGTTTCTTTACTTTTTAAGCTCTTTAACTCGGCACCATGCGTTGAGATAATCGCTTTTAAGTGAGGTGTTTCAATTGTAATATCCATTTTATTTCCCCCTTAGAGTTTAAAAATTTATGCTTTATCTAACTCATCTTTAAAACGATGATTTAATACTTTCAAATACGTTCCTTTCATCCCCAATGAACGTGATTCAATAATACCCGCAGATTCTAATTTGCGTAATGCATTCACAATCACAGAACGAGTAATACCAATTTCGTCAGCAATATTTGATGCAGTTAAACGTCCTTCGTCACCTTCTAACGCATTGAAAATCGCTTGTACGGCTTTTAATTCGCTATAAGATAAGGTATTCACAGCCATTTGAACTGCTGTTGCGCTACGAATATCTTCTTCGATATTACGTGATGTTTGGTATAAAATTTGCATCCCAACAACAGTTGCACTATATTCTGCTAAAACCAAATCATTGTCATCAAATGAATCATCAATCCTTGAAAGAATGATTGTCCCTAGACGTTCACCAGCACCAAAAATTGGCACAACTGTCGTTAAACCATTTGGATAAAGTTCACGTGATTCAATCGGAAAAGCAGTCATATCACTATCGATGGTAATGTTTGCTTCTGTTGCATGTAAATTATCTACCATGTCGGTATAAGTTTTGGGAAATTGTTTTTCAACAAACATATTTTTCACACGCGCATTGTTTACATCATGCTTTTCATTAAAGCCTAATAAGCTGCCATTGCTACTAATAATATACGCATTGCTATCTAAAATATCTCCTAAAATAATCGCCATTTTATCATAAGGCAAATCAGAATCCATATTAAATGTGTTTTTTTGTTGTAATAATTCATTAATTTGTCTTGTTTTATCTAAAAGTGTAGTCATTGCTTTCTCCTTTATTATAAAATATAACGACTTAAATCTTCATCTTTGGCAATATCTGCTAATTTTTCATCAACATATGCTTCTGTAATTGTAATTTCAGCCATTTGCATATCAGAAGCTTCAAAAAGAAGATCTTCTAGAAGTTTTTCCAAAATAGTGTGTAGACGACGCGCGCCGATGTTATCTGTATCACGATTCACTTGGAAGGCAATTGCAGCAATACGTTCAATTGCTTCTAACGTAAACGTGACTTGGACATTTTCGGTACCCAATAATGCGACATATTGTTTCACCAAGGCATTGTTTGGTTCTTTTAAGATTTTAACGAAATCTTCGGCTGTTAAATCATCTAATTCCACGCGGATTGGGAAGCGTCCTTGTAATTCTGGAATTAAATCACTTGGTTTCGATAAATGGAAAGCACCTGAGGCAATGAACAAAATATGATCTGTTTGTAACGCACCATATTTTGTATTCACTTGAGACCCCTCAACAATTGGTAAAATATCACGTTGCACACCTTCACGAGAAACTTCTCCTGATTGTTGTGATTTAGATGTCACTTTATCAATCTCATCAATAAAGATAATTCCACTTGATTCAGCTAAGCGTAAAGCTTCACTGTTAATGTCCGCATCATTGACTAATTTAGACGATTCTTCTTGAATTAATAATTCACGGGCTTCTTTGACAGTAACCGTACGTTCAACTTTTTTCCGTGGCTTTAACGCACCTAATGTTTCGTTTAAATCAATCCCCATTTGTTCCAAGCCATTATTCATCATTGGGGCTTGTGTTTTTGGTTCATCAATTTCAATCGTTACTTCGCGGGAATCCAAAGCACCACGTTCTAATTGGTCAAAAATTGATTGGCGATTGACGCGAATTTCATCAGTTAATTCTTCTTTTGGTTCTTCTGGTTGTTGCATCGTATTAAACATGCTCATCATTTGTTCATATGGATTAGTAGATTGTTTTTGCTCTTTTTTAATTCCTGGAACTAAAACTTTTGCTAAACGACGATTGGCTTTTTTCTCCGCTTGAATGCGTACACGAGTGTATTGTTCTTTTTGGACGATTTGAATCGCATTTTCGACTAAATCTCGAACCATCGACTCTACATCACGGCCAACGTAACCAACTTCGGTAAATTTAGTTGCTTCAACTTTCACAAATGGGGCTTGGACAATTTTGGCTAAGCGACGGGCAATTTCTGTTTTACCAACACCTGTTTGTCCGATCATTAAAATGTTTTTTGGTGTCACTTCTTGTTGCATTTTTTCATCCAATTGCAAACGACGATAACGGTTACGCAATGCAACAGCTACTGATTTCTTAGCAGCTTGTTGTCCGACGATATACTGGTCTAACTCAGTAACAATTTCTTTTGGTGAAATATTTTGATTCATCATAAAACTAACATTCCTCTACAATAATATTATGGTTGGTAAAGACGCAAATATCTGCGGCTATATTTAATGCATTTTCAGCAATTTCTTTTGCTGTTAATTCGTTACTAGCATATTTTTTCATAGCACGGGCAGCGGATAACGCATAGTTTCCACCTGAACCAATGGCTAAAATACCATCATCTGGGGCAATCACTTCGCCAGTTCCCGAAACTAATAACATTTCATTTTTATTCATAACAATCAACATTGCTTCTAGTTTTTGCATAGATTGTTTTGTACGCCATTCTTGTGCTAATTCTACAGCAGCACGTTGTAAGTTTCCGTTGTATTCATTTAATTTACCTTCAAATTTTTCTTCTAAAGTAAATGCATCCGCAACACTTCCCGCGAAACCGACAACGACTTCGCCATTGTAGATACGACGAACTTTACGCGCAGTGCCTTTCATGACGATTTGTTCGCCCATTGTTACTTGACCGTCACCGGCCATTGCAAATTTACCGTCTTTTTCAACGGCACAAATAGTGGTTGAATGAAATTGTGATTCCATGAATAATTGTCCTCCTAAATAACTTTAAATAAACAGTGATTATGCTCTTGGATGAAACTGTCGATAGTTTTTTTGCAAACTTTCCTTCGTTACATGCGCATAAATTTGTGTAGTTGATAAATTAGCATGTCCTAGCAATTCTTGTACCGTTCGCATGTCCGCACCATTATTCAATAAGTGTGTCGCAAACGTGTGCCGTAACATGTGTGGGTGAATATGACTATCGAGACTACTTTTACGAATTACTTGATTGAGTGCATATTCAATTCCCGTTGAAGTAATGGGATCACCTAAACGGTTTACAAAGACAAATGAATGTTCTTTGTGATATTTTTCCATCAAAAAGCGGCGGCCTTGTTCAAAATAAGTCTGTAACGCTTCTTGTGCATAAGCTCCAAAAGGCACGTAGCGTTCTTTATTCCCTTTTCCGAGAATCAATAAGACCCCATTTTCCCAATCGATTTGATTGACCTCTAAATTGGCGCATTCACTTACACGTAAACCTGAACCATATAATATTTCTAAAAGTCCACGATTACGCTGTTGCAAAGGTTCTGAACCTTGTACGCTTTCAAAAAGAGCTGCCATTTCATCTTCATAAAAGAAACGAGGAAGTTTTACACCTTTTTTCTTTAAATGAATATATGAAAATGGGTTTTCAGAAATGACCTCTTGTTTCAACAAATACTGATAAAAAGAGCGTAAACTAGCAATTTTTCGACTGATTGTATTGCGACTATATTGTTTCTCGTTTAATTCACCGAGATATATTCGAACATCACGATGATCAATCGTTAAATACTCTTTGTTTTTCGCTTCCAAAAAAGCAAAAAAGACCTTCATATCTTCTTGATAGGCTGCTTGCGTTTTTTCAGAGTAGCCTCGCTCTACCATGAGATAGCGGAAAAATTCAGCGGGCCAATCTCTTGATACCATTGCTTTTCCCCCATTCTTGATTCTCTTAACTTTAGCATAGACCAAAAGAAAAAACAAACGAATTGTCAGAATTTAATCAATATTTCAAAGTAACTTCACAATTGAGAAAATTTGCATATAATTTTCTAAAAATTTTCTAAAACAACTTTTCATTTTTCTTACTATTTTGTTATTTTATAGAAATCATTTAAAGAAAAAAGTCTGTTGAATAAATAAATTATCCAACAAACCTTCAACTATACGTTTATTTTTCTTCTTCGACTAATACGGGTTTTGGTTCTTGATTTTTTGCTTCGATTGCTTGAACAATTTCTTTATTGCCTTGTTTCGTTGCCATTGTTTCATTAATTAATCCAACTAAATCGAGACCTGTTGTTTCTTTGATGGTATCAAAAGTTCGCGCTAGTCCAGCTTCGCCCATTTCGTGTAAACCATCGCTTCCACCAAAGCTAACAACTTTGTCAATATTGCTGATTGGTGCGTTGACTTCCTTGGCAATTTCTGGAAGAACTTTAATGAATTCCATTAAAATACCTGCTTCGTTGAGTTTTTGTAAAGCCAATGCCATTTTTTCTTTACTTTCAGCTTCGGCTTGACCAACCTTCGCAATTTTATCCGCTTCAGCTGCCCCAAGTTTTTCAACTCGTTGTGCTTCAGCTTCTGCTGCTAAACGAACTTTTTCAGCATCTGCTTCCGCTTTCGCAATTTCTCTCGCTTTTTCAGCCAAGGCATTTTGTTCCATTACATATTTATCCGCTTCGGCTTTTTTACGAACCGTCGCATTTAATTCTTTCTCGCTTAATTCTGCTTGTTTTTCTTGAATTTCGATATTTTTTTCTTGTTCAATTAAACGAACTTTCATTTTCTCGCCAGTCGCTATTTGCTCTGCCTTCGCAACCGCCACATCTTGTTCTTGTTTATATTGTGCTTGTTTTAATTGCATTTCTTTGGTCGCTTCGGCAATTTCTGTTTTACGACGAATTTCTTCATGCTGAGCTAACTGTTCATTTTCCGCTTGTTTAATTCGTGTTTCACGTAAAGCATTTGATTCAGCCACTTCAGCATTTTTCTTCACTTCAGCAATTTGTGGACGACCTAAAGCATCTAAGTAACCATTTGGATCCGTAACATCTTTAATTGTAAAAGAGACAATTTCCAAACCCATTTTTCGCAAGTCAGTCGATGCCACTTCTTGAACTTGTTCTGCGAAATCATCACGGTTTTTATAGATAGCTTCAACAGTCATTGTTCCTAAGATAGCACGTAAATGACCTTCTAATACTTCTTGCGCTTCATCTTCTAATTCTTGTGTTGATTTTCCTAGATATTGCTCAGCCGCTGTTTTAATGGATTCGACACTATTCCCTACTTTAACTAAAACAGTCGCACTAGCTAAAATTGGTACCCCTTGTTCCGTATAAACTTCTGGTGTACCGATTTCTAATTTATGTGTTAATAAGCTTAATTTATGTGCCTTTTGCACAATCGGAATTACAAATGTCCCACTATTTTTTAAAATTTTGATTCCTTCTTTTCCTAAAAAAGAACCTGTTACAATTAAAGCTTCATCGGGTTTTCCAATACGATAACGAACCATTAAAAAGGCTAAAATTGCAATAAAGGCAATAATTCCCCAAAGAATAGGACTACTCAAAACTTCTAACATTTAAACCACTCTCCTCTTTAAAAATGATCGCTTTTAACAACTAAGGCAATGCCCTGTTCATCAAAATCAATAATTAACACTTTGGTTCCTATAGGTAAAACGACATCACTATTTCGATCTTCTTCACGATAAAATTTAGCAGGATAAACTGAAATTGCTGTTTCACTTCCTATCTCAATTACTTCACCGATAGAATTCCCTCGAAGTCGTGTAGTCAATTCGCCAATTAAATAATCTTCTTTTCCTAACACATTGCTTTTATTTTTATCAGTTAATTGATTGTATAAAAACATTAAAGGAAAAAAAATTAGCGAAAAAAGTAAATATAATATGAAAATAACAAGAAGAAAAAAGAGCAACCATAACAATGCTTGTATAAAGATAGGTTGACTTGCTCTAAATTGGTTTAATTGTTCAATAAATCCAAACATCTAATAACCCACCTTTCGTTATTTCATACTTTAATGATAGCGCATTCCCTCATTAGGTTCAAGAATATTTCCAAAGATAGGTCTTAAGACCGATAATCAAAACCTCCAGTGTGAACTGGAGGTTTGTTCTTCGGCTGAAAGCCTCTTTTACCGGCCATAGCCTAAAAGGCTTCCTGAACGGTTTCCCACTTGCACCACTTTTACTCACTGATCCTTAAAGAATCTCTTTCACTTCTTCTTGTTTTTTTGTCCTGTAAACGGATCATACTCTTCAAACAATGTTAGCTGATCTGCTACATAATCTTCTTGTACTTGATTCCGAATGTATTCTTCGATCTGCTTCTTATTTCTTCCTACTGTATCCACGTAATACCCTCTACACCAAAATTTTCGGTTCCCATACCGATACTTCAAATTCGCATGTCTGTCAAAAATCATTAAGCTACTCTTGCCTTTTAAATAGCCTACAAAACCTGATACACTATATTTTGGTGGGATACTTACGAGTAAGTGGATATGATCTTTGCACGCATTTGCTTCGATGATCTCCACTCCTTTTCTTTCACATAATGTTCGGATGATCTCACCTATACTTTTCTTATACTTTCCATAAATCACTTGTCGTCTATATTTTGGTGCAAAAACAATGTGGTACTTACATTTCCATGTCGTGTGTGATAAACTTTCATTAGCCTTTTTCATAATAGGCACCTCCTAAATTGATGGATGTGGTGGTCGGGAAACCAATTTCATCTTATCATTTTTGGGAGGCTTTTTTAATACCTCGCTGGAAGCTCTTTGGAACCCCCGGCTTAGCCAGGGGTTTTCAATACACATAAAAAAACCGAACCAATTTAATCTTGGTTCGGCGTTATTTTTAATGATTAATCTCTACTTTTTTTGCTTCTAAACTTTCTAATGCACGATTGGCAATCGCTTCATAACGCGATTTTTTGTCTCTAATACGTTCTGGTAATTCAGGGAATAATCCAAAGTTTGCATTCATTGGTTGGAAATGTTTACCAGAAGCATGTGTAATATAATATGCCATGCTACCAATGGCTGTTTCTTGTGGGAACGTAATTAATTCTTCTTCTTTCGCCATACGAGCTGCATTAATTCCTGCTACTAAACCACTAGCTGCACTTTCAACATAGCCTTCGACTCCGGTCATTTGACCAGCAAAGAACAAATCATCGCGTAAACGAGATTGATATGTTTGTTGTAACAACTCTGGAGAATTCATAAAGCTGTTACGGTGCATCACACCATAACGAACAATATCAGCCTTTTCCAAACCAGGAATCATGCGGAAAACACGTTTTTGTTCGCCCCATTTTAAATGTGTTTGGAAACCAACAATATTATATAACGAAGCTACTGCATTATCTTGTCTTAATTGGATGACAGCATACGGACGTTTTCCTGTTTTTGGATCTTCCAATCCAACTGGTTTTAATGGTCCAAATAGCATTGTTTTACGGCCACGTTTTGCCATTACTTCAATTGGCATACAACCTTCAAAGAATTTTTCTTTTTCAAACTCTTTTAATGGTGCTACTTCAGCAGCAACTAATTCATCGTAAAAAGCATTAAATTCTTCTTCAGTCATTGGACAGTTTAAATATGCAGCTTCTCCTTTGTCATAGCGAGATTTCAAATATACTTTATCCATATCAATCGTTGCTTTATCAATGATTGGAGCTGCTGCATCATAGAAATAAAAGCCTTCTGAACCATTAAAATCTTTAATTGCTTGCGCTAAAGGTGCAGAAGTTAAAGGACCTGTTGCAATAATTGTAATCCCTTCTGGAATTTCTGTAATTTCTTCTTCAACAACTGTTACTAATGGGTGTTCTTTCACTCGTTTCGTAATTAGCTCTGAAAAAGAATCACGGTCAACTGCTAAAGCGCCCCCCGCTGGTACAGCCGTATCGTCAGCCGAAGTAATAACAACTGAATTCAATCGACGCATTTCTTCTTTTAATACGCCAACAGCATTTGCTAAACTATTTCCACGTAATGAATTTGAGCAAACCAATTCAGCAAAATTGCCTGTATGATGGGCTTCTGTTGATTTTTTAGGACGCATTTCAAATAAACGCACGGGTACTCCTGCTTGTGCTACTTGCCAAGCAGCTTCACTTCCGGCTAGGCCGGCACCAATAATATTTACAGTTTTCATGATAAATCTCCTCTAGAATGAAAAAGGCTTAAGCCTTTTTCTATTTTTGTACATCCTCTTCGTAGTCACCATTCGGACACACAATTTGTTTGCCACCTTTGACTTTTTTCTCTACTAGATAGTGATCACATTTTGGACAATTTCGTCCAATTGGCTTATCCCAAGAAGTGAATTCACATTCAGGATAACGATCACAACCATAGAAGATGCGATTTTTCTTAGATTTTCTTTCAACAACTTGTCCTTTATGACAAATTGGACATTCTACACCAATTTCTTTAACGATTGGTTTTGTATTCCGGCAATCTGGGAAGTTACTACATGCATAAAATTTCCCATAACGTCCTAATTTGATAACCATTGGATGACCACATAATTCGCAATCAAAACCAGCTGGTTCATCTTTGATTTGAATTTTTTCGATTTTTTCTTCGGCTGTTTTTAGCTCTTTTTCAAATGGGCGATAGAAATGATCGACAACCTTAATCCAGTCCTCTTTTCCTTCTTCCACTTTATCTAAATTGTCTTCCATTTCAGCTGTAAAATGAACATCAACGATTTGTGGGAAGAAATCTTCAATCAACGTATTAACAATCTCACCTAACTCGGTTGGTTCAAAACGTTTTTGAGCTAACTTCACATAATAACGACGTTGGATTGTTTCTAATGTTGGTGCATATGTCGATGGACGACCAACTCCATTTTCTTCCAATGTGCGAATTAAGGTTGCTTCACTAAAACGTGCAGGTGGTTGTGTAAAATGTTGTTTTGGTTCAATATCAACAGATTGAACCATTTCGCCAATTTCTAACTCAGGTAAGATATTTTCTTTCTCTTCTTTCCCATCATCACGGCCTTCAACATACACTTGCATAAATCCTTTAAACTTCACTTTAGAACCATTCGCAATAAATTGGACACCGTTATGATCCAATGTCACTTTCATCGTATCTAAAATAGCAGGAGTCATTTGACTAGCAACCAAACGTGACCAGATTAAAGAATATAATTTTAATTGATCTTTGTCTAGATATTTCGCCATTTCATCTGGTGTACGTAATGCACTTGTTGGACGAATCGCTTCATGGGCATCTTGTGCACCTTGGGCATTTTTCAATTTTTTGACATCATGTGCAGCAAATTCTTTTCCATAAGTTGATTCAATAAAATCAGTTACTTCGGCTTTTGCTGAATCTGAAATACGTTTCGAATCTGTACGCATATACGTAATTAAACCGACAGTTCCTTGTCGACCTAGCGAAATTCCTTCATAAAGCTGCTGCGCAACCATCATTGTTTTACGAGTTCTAAAGTTTAATTTACGTGCTGCCTCTTGTTGTAAGCTACTTGTAGTAAACGGAGCTGCTGGATTACGTTTACGCTCTTTTTTCTCGACGTTTTTTACTTCATAATCTTTACCTGTAATACGGCTAGTAACTTCTTTGACACTTTCAGCATTTGGCAATTTCTTTTTCTTTCCATCAATTCCCCAGAAATTGGCCTTGAATTTTTTACGACCTTTTTTAAAATTGCCATCAATACTCCAATATTCTTCCGGTTTGAATTCACGAATTTCTTTTTCGCGATCAATAATAATTTTTAAAGCGACCGATTGAACACGTCCAGCACTCAACCCTTTTTTGACTTTACGCCATAAAATTGGGCTAATTGAGTACCCCACTAAACGGTCTAAAACACGTCGCGCTTGTTGTGCATCCACTAAATCAAGATCAATCGTTCGCGGTTCTTTAAAGGCTGCTTTTACAGCATCTTTGGTAATTTCATTAAACACCACTCGATTTTTTTCATTTAAATCTAGTCCTAACAAATGAGCTAAATGCCATGCAATGGCTTCCCCTTCTCTATCCGGGTCACTTGCAAGATACACTTTTTGTGCTTTTTTTGCTGCAGAGCGTAGACTTTTAATGACATCGCCTTTTCCACGAATAGAAATATAATGTGGTTCATAATTATTTTCAACATCGATTCCCATTTTACTTTTCGGTAAATCACGAATATGTCCTACACTGGCAACCACTTTGTAATTTCGACCAAGATATTTCTCAATCGTTTTTGCTTTCGCTGGTGATTCCACAATCACCAAATATTTATAGGCCATGCACAAATGGCTCCTTCCTAAGAAAATTTCCTACTATATAAAGTGCTATCAATTAACAATAAATCGTAGCCTATCATATCTATAAGAAAATCTTTTGTCAAGGAGAGACCTACTATCAAGTTTAAAAAATAACTGAATAATTCGGAAGTTCGTCAAAAATATCTTGAATAGAATACACACATTTGGCACCATCTTGAATTAAACGATGGCACCCATTTGATTGCCCACTGACGATTTCTCCAGGAATAGCAAAAACTTCTTTTCCGTACTCTAATGCAAGTTGTGCAGTAATTAATGATCCACTTCGCTCTTTTGCTTCGATGACACATGTTCCTTGCGTTAACCCTGCAATAATCCGATTACGCATTGGAAAATGATGTTTTTGTACACCCACACCTTGCGGATATTCGCTTAAAATCAACTGATTCTTGCGCATTTCTACAAACAATGCACTTACTTCACGCGGATAACACCTATCCAGTCCACAGCCAACCACACCAATCGTATGCCCTCCGCCAATAATTGCTGCTTCATGACTATAACGATCCACACCTTTTGCTAATCCACTGACAATGACCACATTTTGTTCGACTATTTTAGGAATAAAACTGCTTAGTACACGCAGCGCATAAGGTGTTGCCTCTCTAGCACCGACAAAAGCTAATTTAGAATAACGCAATAAAGATAAATTACCTACGTAAAATAAAATTAATGGTTGTTGATACAATTGCTTTAATTCTTGTGGATAATCGTTGGATAGCCATGTTACAAATCGCTGTTTTTCTGCTTGCTCGACTAACCAATCTTCAGAAATAGCTTGCCAGCTTTTTTTAAATTGCTCTTGAAATCGCTGAATGCTGGCAATCCGAATAATTTCATTCTCTGAAAAAGTGGCACGTTGCATTTCTTGCGCACAATGCACGACTTTCCATTTACCAATCAACCCAATTCCTTTGCAATAGGTTAATTTAAAAATCAAACGTTCAATTTCGCTTAGTTGCCAAAAATCCAAGTTGTTCCGCCTCCTGTTCTTCTCACTAACTAGATACGCAAAAAAACGCCTCTTTTTTTGCGCAACAAAAAACTTGAGTCCCTTTGCAAAAACGTTTATGATTGACGTTGTGTGAAATAAATGAAAAATTTTATCCATAATTACAAAAAAGGAGTGATAGATATGGCGATTCAATGGTTTCCTGGCCATATGGCAAAGGCAAAAAGAGAAGTAAGCGAAAAATTAAAATATGTCGATATTGTTTTTGAATTAGTTGACGGACGTTTACCTTTATCCTCTCGAAATCCGCTGCTTGACCAAATTTTACAACAAAAACCACGTCTTGTTTTAATTAATAAAGCGGATCTAGCTGATCCCAATCAAACAAAGCAATGGGAAAACTATTTTATTGAAAAAGGATTTGCTGTACTAGCAATTAACGCCCAAGAAAATAAAGGTGTCAAAGCGATTGTTGCAAAAGCAAAAGAAGCACTAAAAGAAAAATTGGAACGTGACCGTAATCGGGGATTAAAACCACGCGCGATTCGGGCAATGGTTATTGGTATTCCTAACGTAGGTAAATCAACTCTTTTAAATCGTTTAGCAGGTAAGAAAATCGCACAAACCGGAAATAAACCTGGCGTAACGAAAGGCCAACAGTGGATTCGTTACGGAAAAGAATTAGAATTATTAGATACCCCAGGGATTTTGTGGCCAAAATTTGAAGACCAAGAAATTGGAAAGAAACTAGCTTTAACTGGTGCAATTAAGGATCAACTGTTACATTTAGATGATATTGCCATTTATGGCTTAGATTTTTTTGCCCGCTACTATCCTAAGCAACTCATCCAACGTTATCATTTATCGGAAGAGGAAGTTTTGCAATTAGCACCAGAATTGTTAATGACTATTACTGAAAAACTCGGTTTCCGTGATAATTATGAACGTGGAAGCGAACGTGTGATTCATGATATTCGCCAAGGAAAATTAGGTCGGTATACACTTGATCGTTCTAATGAAATTGGAGTCGATGAAGATGAAGCCTGAGTCAATTGCTACTATTAAAGAACGTCTCCAAAACCTGTCTTCACTAGACGATCCGTATGTCGAAAATTTGCGCCAAGATACGCGTTTAGGTGTACAGAAATTAGTGGGACAATTTGCGAAACGTTTGGAAAAAGAAGCACAATTAAAAGCAAAATACGCAGAAATGCAAGTCTTTGAACATGCTTGCTACGCACAAGGACATACACTCATTGCAGGTATTGATGAGGTAGGTCGTGGTCCTTTAGCTGGTCCTGTCGTTTCTGCTGCAGTTATTTTGCCCCAAAATTGCGAAATTTTAGGTTTAAATGATTCTAAACAACTTTCGGAAAAGAAACGTGATGCGCTCGCAAAAGAAATCCGTGAGCATGCAATTGCCATTGGTATTGGCATTCTTTCACCTGAAGAAATTGATCAACTAAACATCTATCAAGCAAGTAAACAAGCTATGATGCAAGCTGTGACACAATTGACACCACAACCAGATCATTTACTGATTGATGCCATGACCCTTGATTTACCTTTCCCTCAAGAAAAAATTATTAAGGGCGATGCTCGTTCGATTTCAATTGCTGCCGCTAGTATCATTGCAAAAGTGTATCGCGACGACTTAATGAAAGAGTATCACAAATTATATCCATATTACGGCTTTGATAAAAATGCAGGTTATGGAACGAAAACTCATTTAGAAGGCTTAGCAACACACGGTATAACCCCTATTCACCGTAAAACGTTTGCACCTGTCAAACAATATCTACAATAAAAAACATCGGAACGATAACGTCTCAATCGTTCCGATGTTTTCACTTGTCACCATTTCTTTTACTGGCTCAAATTAAGTGACTATCTTTTAATAGCTCCTCAATGAATGTCCCTTCAATTTTTTTCATCCCACGTTTCTCTAATACTTTGATAATCCAAGGGGCTTGCATATCTGTTATTTTTTTGCCATCCATTAAGCGATTTGTTGATGACAACAAGGTACGAATATCATATGCAGAAGCGAATACTTCTGGAACGCCCCGATCAATATCTAGCAACGTATACACAGCTTCCATCGCTGTGCGAACAGAATATTCCGTTGTAAAAACAGTATCTCGTTCTGTTTCGCTAAAGTTCCCAATAAAGGCTAAGTTTTTAGAACCTTCTGGGACAACAAGTGGGCGATCCCCATTCGCACGTGGCATAAAATAAGACGTAATATACGGCATATAACAAGGAATAGTATTGGCTGAATGACGAGCTAATTGAGGAATTTCTTCCACAGGCACACCCATGTGATACAACCATTCTTGGGCAATTTCATTACCTGAACATTCTGTAATACTTTTCTTAATAAAATCGCCATTTTTCGCAGAAAGTAATCCGTAAATCCAGACAACTAATTGATCGTTTGGTTGATTTTTAAAGTGTGGTTGACGATTTAACGTGTAACTCATTAACCAGCCAGAATCTTTCACCGTCACAATCCCACCAGTTACCACTTTTCCAGCATAAGGATCACGTTTACTAATTTTTTCAATATATGGCGCAATTTTATCATCCAACGTAGTTAAAGTAGCTGAAACAAACCAACTTTCTTCTGGTAAGTTGTCACAGAATTTACTTGGATTTCCTAAGGCAGCATCTTGTTTTGCCAAATTTTGCCACAAACGCCAACTGCCACCAGGTTCATGGGTAACCGGTGCAGGATGATCGTTATCTCCATAAGTGGTACTTTCAGTAATACTGCCATTTGTAACGAACACCAAATCATTCGTAGTCAGAAGAATATGTTGTTCCTCACCTTTAACATCTACAATGATTTCTTTTGCAAGCAAGCCTTCTTCGCGCGCAACAATAATATTTTTAACAACTGTATCATATTGGAAATGAACATGATGCGCTTCTAAATATCTAACTAATGGTAAAACTAAGGATTCATATTGATTGTATTTTGTAAATTTCAATGCAGATAAATCAGGTAGTCCATCAATATGATGAATAAAACGCATGATGTATCGGCGCATTTCCATAGCAGAATGCCAAGTTTCAAACGCAAACATCGATGACCAATATATCCAAAAATTAGACTCAAAAAATTCTTCAGAAAAGACATCGGTAATTTTCTTATCTTGTAGACTATCTTCGGTCATTAGAAACAAACGAACAATTTCTTCTGATGCCTGATCAGACAAAGTAAATTTTCCATCTGTTGAAATACGTTCTCCACGATTTTCAATTACTCGGCAATTTGAAGAATTCGGATCTTCCTTATTTAACCAATAGAATTCATCTAAAACCGAGGCATCTTCGACTTCTAGTGAAGGCACTGAGCGAAATAGATCCCATAAACATTCAAAATGATTTTCCATTTCACGACCACCACGAATAATGAAACCTCGAGTTGGGTCTAACGTCCCATCCAAACTTCCACCAGCAAGTGGTAATTCTTCAAAAATATGGATATTTTCACCTTTCATTTGACCATCACGAACTAAAAATGCAGCAGCTGACAAAGAGGCTAACCCTGACCCAACTAAATAAGCTTGTTTACTATCGACATTGGCTGGTTTTTTAGGACGCGCAAACGCTTCATAATTTCCATTACTTCGATACATAGAAACATCTTCTTTCATTAAGTAGTTAAATACATCACTATTATGGAACGTTTTTTGTTATTTAACAAACAGAAACCCTTCTCATTTGTAAGACAAATACCCTTTTTTGACAAAAAAACCGAACTATCTCAGGACAAATAGCCCTCTATGATAGTTCGGATTAATGTTTAGATAAATTTCATATGAGCAAATGGATAATAGACGAACCGGGCTTTTCCTAAAATATTTTCTTCAGAAATAGCTCCAAAAGAACGACTGTCTTTTGACAATCGACGATTATCACCTATCACAAAATAACTGTCTTTACCTAATTTTTCGACACCCATTAACTCTTCAAATGTGAAATCATACGTAAATGGTATCGGTTCATCATTTTCTTCTAAATTTTTTTCTAAAAATGGTTCAGCCACTTTTTTGCCATTAATATACAATTGGTCATTAGCATAACTAACTGATTCACCAGGTAGACCAATTACTCGTTTAATATAAGTCGTTCCGTCAGACAGTTGAAAGACAATCACGTCAAAACGTTTAATCTCTGATATTTTTTCAACAACTACCATATCGCCTTGCTGTAAAGTCGTTTCCATTGAATTTCCTTCAACAGGTACAGGAATCAATAAAAATCCGCGAATCATCAGCGCAAGCGCTCCTGCCACAAATGTATACTTTAGAAACGTCCAAAAAATCTCGAAAAAGCGGTCTTTATTTACATCTTTTTTCATTTAGCTAACTCTTTCGTCAGTACATCCACTGCTTTATCATACATTTGATCGCTTTTACGCAAAACATCCGTGATTTTCAGTTCGATAACAACTGCTGTTTCAGCATCAACTTCGCCAGTTTCTTTTAGTTGATTTGATTTTTGAACGTCTTTGACCGCCTGTTCGGTTATCTCATTAAACGTATCACCTGTTGTTTGATAATTCAACACATGTAAAAAGGTATTTAAATTCTCAACTTCTTCAGAGGTCATTCCTTTTTTCAGTGATTTATTTTTAGGTAATGGTGGCAAATAAGCATATTCGGGGAAATCAACTTGAATGGTTGGTTCAAGACCTGTTTCATTAATCCATTCCCCAGATGGTGTTAACCATTTTTGCACAGTCATTTTTAATTCGCTTTGATCACCAAAGCCATTCACTGTCTGCACAGTACCTTTTCCAAATGTTTTTGTACCAATTACCGGTGCTTTTGCGGATTCTTTTAATGCAGCTGCAAAAATTTCTGATGCAGAAGCACTTCCTCCATCAACCAAGACCGCAACAGGTTCAGTAACTTTAAAGCCACCATCTAAATCTTTTGATGCTTCACTTGCACCGACAATTTGGTCATCCGTGGCAAACTGGACAATTGTTTGGCCATCTTCTAAAAACATACTCGCCATTGCTTCGACTTGACTCAAATAGCCTCCAGGATTTTGTCGCAAATCGATCACAAAAGATTTTGCGCCTTCTTTGCGTAGTTTTTTTATCGCTTCTTGTAATTCACGAGCAGTACTTTCATTAAAACTAGCAATTTGTATATTGCCGATTGGCTGTTTGTTATCCATCTCAGCGACTAACGACGCAATTGGAATTTCACCACGTGTAATTTCGACATCAAATGTCTTTTCTTCACGTTGAATAGTTAGCGTTACTTTGGTTCCTTTTTTGCCTCGAATCGACTGTACCACTTCAGTTAATGTTTGCCCAATTGTATCATTGCCATCAACTTTTAGAATTTTATCATGAATCTTCACCCCTGCTTTTTCAGCAGGACTATCTTTCACTGGAGCCTGAGCCACTTCTGGAAGGTTATCGACCAATGTTAACGTTGCACCAATTCCCTCAAAGCTATCAGATAGTGAATTAGACAACTGTTCAGCTTCTTCTTTTCCTAAATAAGTTGTATATGGATCATTTAATGCTTCGGTCATTCCTTTTAATGCACCTTCAATCAAGGTATCTTTATCAACTTTTTGATAGTAGTCTTCTTGTAAGGTGTGATACAGTGTATGCACTTTTTGCAATTCATCCTCATCATTGGAAGCTAATGTTGCTCCTGAATGACTGGCTATATACACACCCCCACCAGAAATAATTGCCACACAAACGAGTGAAATAATATATCTATGAAAAGGTATTTGTTTATTTTGCATGTAGTTCCTCTACTTTCATATCGATGAGCATTTCTATACTTTGCATCATACCATAAGAAAAAAGAAGACGGTACAAAAGTCTATTATGACTTTTCCGCCTCCTTTTTATTATGCATTATTCTCAAGATATTTCTCCCAAATACGGTCAAAAATATCCATGTTTTCTAAATAATTACTATTCATTTCTAAATAGTTAGAGACTTCATCATAATCATCCGTATGTTTTGGAAATTGACTATCATGACTTGCATTTGTTGCAAAAATTTGTTCTTCATCTATATGACTCGGTCCTTTTAACGTCATCAAATACTGATAGAAACTTCTTCTCATGTTCTCACCAATTCTCTTTTAAAAATGCTTCTCGACGAGCATGATTACGCTCAAAATTTGCCGGATTTTTTTTGTAATAATCTTGATGGTACAATTCTGCTGGATAAAACGGATGTGCCGGTTCAATACTTGTCACAATTGGTTTAGTAAAGCGTCCAGAATCTTGTAATGCTTGTTTGCTTGCCTCAGCAATTTTCTTTTGTTCTTCATTAAAATAGAAGATTACTGGACGATAATTATCTCCACGATCTTCAAATTGACCAAACGCATCAGTTGGATCCGTTTGTTGCCAATAAATTTCCACTAAGTCTTTAAAAGAAATTAATTCGGGATCAAAAATAATTTCTACGGCTTCTGTATGCCCTGTCGTATGACTACATACTTGCTCATACGTTGGATTTTCCACATGACCTGCTGTATAGCCTGACATGATTGAATGAATCCCTGGTAATTCATCAAAAGGTTGCACCATACACCAAAAACAACCTCCTGCAAAAATAGCTCTTTCCATTATTGTCACTCCTTTTCTTTCGATTCAGGTAAATAAAGACTTACTTGAATCTCATCGTCAACCAAATTTATTTTGTCTGCTTTTAAAAACAGACCATTTTGCATCCGAAATTGATCTAAACGTAACATCACAGTTTCTTCTTTCGGATCAATTTCAATCCATTTTGGCATATCGTAATTTCGTTGAATCATTTTCATGACTTCCGTAATCGGTACACCAAGAGTGCCAACTGATAAACTTTTCGCTTTCAACTGAACATTTCCATTATCCATCACATACGGATCAAAATAAAGATAAAAAGTGACCGGAAACCCTAAAATTTTAAATTCACCAGTTAATAAGGCTTCATTTTCCAAACGAAAATCATATTTTACGTCAGAATCTTTTTGGTATTCATCTAAATAAAAATCGATTAGCGAGTTAATTTGTTCTTTATTACTTCGAATATTTAATACTGGATTTCCTTCACGCTCTACTAATGCAGGAATGTCATGTTTGGCAAAATCTCTTTTTTCCGTAATTCGTGTGAATAAAAAGAACGTACTCCCTACTACCATACCAATCAATACAAAAAAAGCAACTTTCCATTTATTTAAGTCTTTCCATGAAAAAGTTTTTTTCGGTGCTGGTTTTTCTTCTGGTGTCATTTACTCACCCTCCTTTAGTAACCATTCATTTTTAGTTTGAGTTATTTCATCTTTAACTGCTTTGGCTATTAATTGGTAGCCAATATTATTCGGATGAAATTTATCTTTATCATACAAGACGTTATTTTGAACAATACTCAAATCATTGCCTGTTTCACTAGAACTTTCTTCGGTTTGTGCAGCCGTTGTTGGTTGTCCTAGACCCGAGGCAATGACATCATTGATGGGAATAAAATACGTGTTTTCGTTTTCTGCGACGATTGCTTTAGTTCCCTCATTCCAATTATCAACAATGGTCTGCATGTCAGTAATCTCAGGAAAATTCACATAAAACGGATTATACACGCCCACGACATAAATAGGTGCATCAGGATTTAAGTGTCGGAGTTCTGCTAGTAATTCAGTTAATTGTGTTTGATATTTCTTTAATGGTTTATTAAACGTTTTGACTGATAGCCCAAAAATATTATTTTGAATGACTTTCATCAAATCATTCCCACCAACTGTTAGCGTAATAATATCTGATTCCGACATACTTTTTTGAATTGCCTCTTCTTTTTTCAAACGTTTAAAAATTTGATCGCTACGTTCACCCGCCACACCATAATTTTCCACTTCCACACTGGTTAATTGGAATTCTTCTTGTAAATCATTGGCGACAATCGGGACAAAACCGCCACGTTTCGTATCATCTCCAACACCCTCTGTTAATGAATCACCTAATGCGGTATAACGAATCGTTTCTTTATATTTTTCAGTAGCAACTTGAATCGTTCCATTTAATCTAGGCTGTGCCTTAGGAAACACTTGTTGGAGGACCAAAAATGTTAAAAATGCCAGTAAAGCAACAGCAAAAATAGGTCCTAATATTTTTTGAATCTTCACATTTGTGCCCCTTCCTCTTCTGATTTCTCTGCTATTTTAGCAGAAAATAACGAAAAAACATACTAAGCGTTCTTTTGATAAACGATTTTTAAACAAAAAAAGCACCTAAAAAGATGCTTCTTGTAACTATTCCGTATAATACATAACCGCAAAGGCGCCTTCACCGGTATGCGTTGCAATAATTGGTGTCGTGTGAAGTAAACAAATATCCATTTTAGGGAATATTTCTTGAAGTTCACGTTTGAATTTTTCTGACTGCTCTAATCCACCCGCGTAAGAAATCCCAATTTGTTTGACGGCGGGATTATTTTTTAGTTCATTTTTTAGTTCTTCAAACCATTTATTGAATGTCTTTGCACCACGGCCTTTAACAACTGGCACCAATTCAGAATTTTTCAATTCCATGATGACACGCATGTTTAAAAAGCTAGAAAGCATGCCTTTTGCACGACTAATTCGACCACCTTTTACTAAATTTTCCAATGTCGATAAGCCAATAAATAATTTTGTATTACTTAAAATATTTTTAACAACTGGTAAAACTTCGTCTAATGTCTTACCTTCTTGTGCTAATTCCGCTGCTCGAATCACTGCAAAAGATAGTCCTTGGTCTGTCATATCTGTTTCAACAACAGTTACTTTACTTTTTGAAAGATTACCAGCTTGTCTCGCTGCTTCAACAGTTCCACTCAATGCTTTTGTCATATGAATCGATAAAATTTCACTACCGTCTTTTCCTAATTCATCATATAACTCTGCAAATTCACCAATTGGTGGTTGACTTGTTTTTGGTAATTCTTTGGAAGTTGACATCATTTCCATGAATTTTTCTCCAGGTAGTTGATCGTCATCGCGATACACCACACCATCAATCATCACGGATAATGGCACTACATGAATATTCAACTGATCTCTTACACTTTTTTTCATTGTACAAGATGAATCAGTAACTATCTTAAGATTTCCCATTCTTCTTTCACTCTCTCTTTAACACTGGTCCTATTTCATGTTAGAATACTATTGAACCATTTCTTGTCTTTAG
The DNA here is from genome assembly GCF_029023825.1 of Enterococcus saccharolyticus subsp. saccharolyticus. Lineage (NCBI taxonomy): Bacteria > Bacillati > Bacillota > Bacilli > Lactobacillales > Enterococcaceae > Enterococcus > Enterococcus saccharolyticus. The sequence goes on from NZ_CP118957.1 coordinate 1,619,430, forward strand.
TATAACAGACAAAAATTGATTTTTCATCTAACTTAACTAATTTCCAAATGAAAAGAGGAAGGCGTTTATGGAAACATCTAAATTTACTCGAAAATATCTTATCGTGAATGAGGTCTTAAATGCTATCACACACGGTGTCGGATTCGGGCTCAGTATTGCAGGTTTAGTCATCTTATTGGTCAAAGGTGCCCACTTAGGATCACCTATGTATATTGTTTCTTATGCTATTTACGGTTCCATGATGATTTTGTTATTTTTATTTTCCACACTATTTCACAGTTTAATTTTTACAAGAGCGAAAAAAGTCTTTCAAGTCTTTGACCATGCCTCTATTTTTTTATTGATTGCAGGTAGCTATACACCATTTTGTTTATTAAGCATTCGTGGATGGTTAGGCTGGACATTATTTGGGGCTATTTGGTTGTTAGCCATTAGTGGCATTGTTTATAAATCAATCACGCTTCACAAACAAGAAACAGTATCAAAAATTTCTACAATTATCTATATTATGATGGGATGGTTGTGTTTGCTCGCATTTCAACCATTGACTCATTCTTTAGGGCTTTGGGGAACCATTTTATTAGCTAGCGGTGGCGTTTCTTATACAGTGGGTGCTTTATTTTATAGCTTAAAAAATGTCCGCTTCATGCATGTAGTTTGGCATTTGTTTGTCATGTTAGGTGCCGGACTGATGTATTTTTCAGTATTGTTTTTCACATAAAAAAGCAGCAGTTCACTAAACGAACTGCTGCTTTTTACTTACGAGCAAAGGTTTGATAACGATGTGCGTATCTATTTTTTTCATCAACGATACCTTCTGTTGTTTGCACAAGTTGCCATTGTGACCAATCAATAGTAGGCATGTAGATATCTCCGTCAAATTCTTCATCAATCAGTGTACATAATAGTTCGTCACAATAAGGTAAATAGTCCTTAAAAATTAAAGCACCACCAATAATATAGACGGGATGGTTCACCTTATTTGCATAATCTAGTACTTCTTCGACAGTATGCATCACGAGAACCCCATCACTTTGATAATTTTCATCACGAGTTAAAACGATTGTTTGGCGATTTGGCAAGACACGTTTTCCCATTCCTTCAAATGTTTTTCGGCCCATTACAATGGTTTTACCAATTGTGGTTTCTTTAAAAAATTTTAAATCTGCTGGTAAATGCCATGGCAATTGATTATCTTTTCCAATTAGACCATTTTTATCTTGTGCCCAAAGAGCTACTAACATGTACGTTCCTTCTTTCCTTTACACTGCAATCGGTGCTTTAATTGTTGGATGTGGATTGTATCCTTCAAGGGTAATATCTGTCATTTCAAAATCAAAAATCGATTGTTTTTCTTGATTTAAATGTAACTTTGGCGCTGATCGCACCTCTCGAGTAAGTTGTTCTTTCATCTGTTCAAAATGATTATTATATAAATGAGCATCGCCTAATGTATGCACAAATTCACCAACAGCTAGACCTGTTTCATGCGCAATTAAATGAGTTAACAACGCATAACTTGCGATATTAAAAGGTACGCCCAAAAAGACGTCTGCACTACGTTGATACAACTGGCAACTTAATTTACCATCATTTACATAAAATTGAAACATCGTATGGCAAGGTGGTAAAGCCATCGTTGGAACATCTTCTGGGTTCCAAGCGGAAACAATCAAACGTCTTGAATCTGGTGTCGTTTTAATCATTTCCACCACATCTTGAATTTGATCGATAAACCCGCCATTAGCTGTTTCCCAATGACGCCATTGGTAACCATACACTTTTCCTAAATCGCCATATTGTTTAGCAAAAGTCTCATCTTCAACAATTTTTTGACAAAACATTGCCAATTCTTTTTGATACACCTCGTTAAATGCTTCATCGACTAAACAACGGCGACCAAAGTCAGTCATATCGGGACCTTGATAATCTGCACTTTTGACATAACGGTCAAATGCCCATTCATCCCAAATATGATTGTTGTGTTGTAGTAAATAACGAATATTGGTATCTCCCTTTAGAAACCATAAAAGTTCACTTTTGATGAGACCAAACGGCACTCGTTTTGTGGTTAATAAAGGAAAACCTTGACTCAAATCAAAACGCATTTGATGACCGAAAATGCTCTTCGTTCCAGTCCCTGTGCGATCGCCTTTCTGATTGCCTTCTTCAAGAATTTTTCTACCTAAATCAAGGTATGCTTGTTCCATTGATGTTCCTCCTACTCGTCTGCTAACTCACTCAAATATGCCCAACGTTCCATTTTTTCATCTAACAATGTTTCCGTTTCGGTGAGTGCTGTTTGCAATTCTTGTAACTTTGTAAAATTATCTCCTTGATGATTCATTTCTTCCGAATAGTGCGCCATTTTTTCCTCTAATTCGGCAATATCTTCTTCAATGGTTTCCCATTCTTTTTTCTCCATATAACTGAGTTTTTTCTTCACTTTTTGTTCAGGTTGTTTTTCTACTGGTTTACTTTTTATGGTTACTTCTTTTGGTTGTTCGACTAAATAATCATTGATTGAACCAAAATAAGTCTCAATTTTGCCCGCTCCTTGAAAGACAAGTAACTTTTCAGCAACTTTATCTAAGAAATAACGGTCATGTGACACGGTAATGACCGCACCCGGGAATGACTGCAAATAATCTTCTAGGATGGTTAATGTATCAATATCTAAATCATTCGTTGGTTCATCCAATAACAAGACATTGGGCTGACCAATTAATAATTTCAATAAATATAAGCGCCGCTTTTCTCCACCAGATAGTTTACCAATTTTAGTTCCATGCATAAAACGTGGAAATAAAAAGCGTTCCAACATCTCGGCCACGCTAATTTGTGTACCATCACTACGTTTTACTTCTTCAGCTGCTTCTTGCAGATAAGCAATCATGCGTTGTTCACTATCCATGGCTTCATTTTGTTGCGTATAATAAGCCAAACGAACCGTTTCACCGACGATTAATTCACCTTGTTCTAAAGGTAAGCGACTCGCTAGAATATTTAATAATGTCGATTTTCCTGCACCATTTTCTCCTGTAATACCTAAACGTTCTTTTGATTGAATCAACAAATTAAAGTTATCTAAAATCAATTGCTCTCCAACATGATAAACGCCCTCTTTAATTTCAAGCACTTTTTTGCCTAAGCGTTTGGTTGCAATATCAATCTCAACTTCTCCATTGGTTTTCACTTGATGAAGATTTTCTTTTAATTCGTCAAAACGATTGATCCGTGCTTGTTGTTTTGTCGTTCTCGCTTTGACACCTGCACGCATCCAAGACAATTCCTGTTTATATAATTGCTGACGTTTTTGTTCTTGTTCACTTTCAACACGCTCACGTTCAGCGCGTGCTAAGACATAGGCTTCATAATTTCCTTGGTATTCGTATAATTTCCCAAAAGACAATTCAAAAATACGATTTGTCACACGATCTAAAAAATAACGATCATGGGTAACCATTAATAATGCGCCACGGTATTGGTTCAAATATCCTTCTAACCATTGAATCGCTTCATAGTCTAAGTGGTTGGTTGGCTCATCCAATAACAACAAATCAGGTTCATCAATTAACACTTGTGCTAAACCAACTCGTTTTTGCTGACCCCCAGATAATTCACTGACACTTTTGTCTAACTGATGGATACCAAGTTTTTGCAAAATAATTTTTGCATTAGTATCTGTTAACCACGCATCTTTTTCATTCATCGCTTCTTCGGCTAAGGTGTATTCTTTTTGTGCCTTAACATCTGAACCATCTATTTCTAATTGTAATAAAGCTTGCTCATAGCGTTTGACAGTTTTTAACTGTTCACTTTCGCCTTGGAAGACAGCTTCTAAAACCGTTTGTGTCGTATCAAAAACGGTATCTTGTGACAAATAACCAATGCGATAATCACTTGGATAAAACACCTGTTGACGGTCACCATCGCCACTATCTTTACCTGACAAAATTGCTAATAAACTGGTTTTTCCAGTTCCATTTACTCCGATTAATCCAATACGATCACGCGCATGAATTAAAAAGGAAATCTGATCAAAAAGCGTTTTTTCTCCGTAAGTTTTTGTCAACTCACTGACTTTTAATTCCTTCACAGAATCCCCTCCATTTCCTTTCGTTATTGTAACATAAATCATGGAACTATGACGGCATAAATAAAAGTCAAAAAGACTCGAACGATAAATGAAAAAGCTAGGCTTTTTCTCTTATCGTTCGAATCTTTCGAATACTGCATGATATCTCTAATGCAGATTTTTACTAATCGCAAATGACTCCAATAAATTTACTTTTTGTCGATACGTATTCGCTGATAAAGAAGAAATTTTATCCTCACGTTCGTATTCATCAATTGTGCGACGCTCAAATGTATAACCGTTTAATAATTCGCGTTCATAAATTGGACTTTTTTCAATGGAAACCATCGACAATACGTTACGATGATACATCCGTTTTAACAACATTTCTCGACGACCAGCTAAAAATGATAAAACTGTTTTGCTGACATTTTCTTCTTTTGCTTCTAATCGTTGATGTATACGTAAACTATTGGCATCATAAATGTATTTCAATTCATGCACATTAATTTTAGAATTTTTCGGAAAATCATGTTCACGTTTTAGGCGCCAGAAACGTTTTGGATGTAACAAAATCCGTAACAATCGACGACCAATTAATAACCATAAACTAATAAAAGATAAAAATTTCTTTTGATTAGCAAACTCATACCGATCTAACAAACGATTATAAATAACATAACTAGTATGACTAATTTCACCTTTTTGATACATTTCATCTAATCCTTGTTGTTCAATCGTTAGCATCCATGCTTGTAATTCTTGCACTTTTTTCTGATCGGTCTCCGTCATTCCTTCTGTTGTGATTTCCCAAATACGCATCCGATACTGATCAATAACCGCTTCGATGGCGGTTTCTTCTTCTTCAGAAAGGTGGTTATTGGCTAGCTTATGTTGCATATGTTTAATCACCTTATTTAAGACTTCTAATTCTTTTAAGTCAATTGGTTTTTCATATTCACCGTCAGATAAGAGCGGTAAAATTAACATGCCCATTGTTAAACTGACGAAGATCACACACGCAGTTAAAAAGAGCAATAAAGCTCGTTGTTCAAATGCCACACCATTTACAGATAATGGCAAAATAAAGATTGCCGCCAAGCTGACCGTTCCTTTGACACCACCAAAAGTTAACAATAAAATTTCGCGGAATGTCGTCTTTTCTGTCGCCTTATATTCTTTGATTAAATAAAAACCACGTACAAATAAGAAACGAACTAAGAAAACAACCACTGTAATCAACAGAACAATCATCAACAACCAGCCATTTGAATACGTACGGTCTGTCCAAACTGGTGAAATAACTTCTGATAACTCAATTCCTAAAAATAAAAAGACGAGCGCATTTAGTGTAAAACCAATCGTACTCCAAATATTCTCAGAAACATTTGCTAGCTGTGCATCAAATAATGTGATGCGATGATGACTTTTTGATTGTAAAACACCTGCTACCACTGCCGCAATAATGCCTGATACACCAATAATTTCAGCAATTACGTAGACTACAAACGGCAATAATAGTTCAATTAACAAGTAACTAATAACATCTTTTGCCGCTGCCTGCTCAATGAAGTGAAGAATTCGGTTTTTTATCCAAACGACAACTAAACCGACTAAAGCTCCGCCAATACTAGATAAAAACAAAGTAACTGATGCATTCACAACAGAAAATGTTCCTGTTAATAATGCCGCTACTGCAAATTGAAATGCTGTTACACCTGACGCATCATTTAATAAGCCTTCACCATTTAAAATGTTGATTACTTTATCTGGCATTTTGAGTTTTTTTGACAATGAACCCACTGCAACTGCATCAGTCGGACCTAATGCCGCCCCAAATGCAAGACAAGCCGCAAGGGGAATGGTTGGGAAAAATGTGTGGAGAGTAAATCCTACTGCTAATAACGTTAAGATAACACCTCCGAAAGCTAAAAATAAAATAGTTGAAAAATTCTTAGCAATCGAAGAAATATTCGCTTCTTCGCCTTCTCTAAATAAGAGCGGCGCAATAATCATGACTAAGAAAATCTCTGGCTCAAACGTAATTTCATGCCCGTATTTCGACATCCCTAAGATAATTCCTAGAAAAATTTGGGCGAAAAAAATTGGGATTGTTGGCATCACTTTACTTAAAACGTTGGAAAAAGTAATCGTTAATGCAATGATAATCAGTAGTTCAATAAATTCCATTGTACCATCTTCTTTCCTTAAGTTTTACATCTAATTTATTATACTTTATACCTCTTGTTTTCACGAACAGAAAGAAACAATTTTTCACAAATAATCCCGAAACTAGGCTATTTGGGTATAATCTTTTTAACTCTCTCTATTTATTTAGGTACCTAACATTTATCCAAGAACTATTATAGTTCGGTACCTAACTATTTGTCAATAACTTTCGTTGTTTTCTTTCAATGACATAAAAAAGATAGACACCCGAACAAGTGTCTATCTTTTGGATTATTCTGCTAGATATAAATCATAATAAGCATCCATAATTTGACGTGTTAAGTCAAGATTGGGTGTGCCACGATTTTCTCCTTTTAATTGCGGAATGACTACAGATACAGCAATTTCAGGATCTGCATACGGTCCATACGCAACCATGTTCAAGTTGTCCACATCAATTGCTTTACCATTAACATAGATTACACGTTCAGCCGTTCCTGTTTTAGCAGCTACATCCATCTTAGCTGCCGTTAATGAGCGTGCAGTGGTATAAGGATCATTTCCATGAACGACTTGATAAAAACCTTCTTGCAGTAATTTCATATCTGATTCCGGAATATCAATTTCATTTAAAACAGTCGACGCAATTTCTTTCTTTAACTCACCTAAATTCCCATTTTGGTCATTGCCATAGATACCTGATACTAAATGTGGTTGCATACGCTTGCCACCATTCGCTACGGTTGAAACATATTGGGCAAGTTGCATGGCTGTATACGTATCAAACTGGCCAAAAGCTAAGTCTAGCACTTTCCCTGCATCATTGTTTTCATCTGATAGACTAGACACACTTGGTCGTAATCCAGTTTCTTCATTTGGTAAATCAATGCCCGTCTCTACGCCTAATCCATATGAGCCCATAGCATCACGTAGTTTTTTATAAACGTCTTCTTGGCTTGTGACACCAGGGATATACAAATCGCCCCCTTTGTAATCAATATCCATTAAACGAAGAGCAATTTGAATCATATAAGAGTTGGAAGATAATTCAAGAGCTTGAACAACATTCAAATTACGGTTGTTGTACCCTAATTTATTAAAAATAGAGGCTTTGGTACTTCCTGGCAAATAAATTGGTTGATCATAAATGACCTCATTTCCTTTAATCACACCATTTTCCCAACCCGCAGTAATCGTTGCAGCTTTCATCACAGATCCGGGTTCAAATGCTGCTTGATACGTGCCAATTGCATTTTCAGTTAATTCATTGGTTTCAATGTCATGATGATAACCCGACATAGCCATAATCCCACCCGTCTTAGGATTCATTGCTACCACATAAATTCCTGGAGAGTATTCTGCTACTTTTGTATCAATTAAATTTTGATACAGATTTTTAACCAACTCGTCTACTTTGGCTTGGAAAGCTGTATCAATTGTTAATACTAAATTATCGCCTTTTTCTCCAGGTGAAAGTTCTTTTTGACTTTCGATGGTACCATCATTACTGATTTTCACTTCTTGCTGTGATTTCACACCTTGAAGAACATCTTCATATTGCTTTTCCAAAAAGCTTGTACCAACTCGGTCGTTGAGCGCGTAACCTTTTGCTAAATATTCTTCCGCATTTTCTGCTTGTAATCCTTCTGTCGACACTCGACCAATCACACTTTTCAATGAATTGTTTGCTGTCCGTAACGATCTTGTCCAGTCTGTCCCTGTTGATACTCCAGGTAGTTCTTGGACACGTTCAGAAACCAAAGCTAATTCTTTGTCGGTGACATCTTGGTTCTTTATAAAAACTGTTTTTAATTGTTGTGCGCTATTCAAACGTTTAAATAAAGTCGCCACTTTTAATTGCTCATCATCAAATTTGATTTCATCATCGGTAACTTTTTCAACTAAAAAATCATATTCTTTTGAAGTACCTGCAAGTTTTTCCTTAGCAGTTAATCGGTCTCTTGCCTCATTTAAATGTTCTTTATCTGCTAACCAAAAATCTTTTAAATCTCGTTTGGTCAATGAATCCTCGGCTTCAATATCAATTAATTCATTTAAACGCGTCGCAATATCTAATAAATCATTGGCAGTCATTTCAATGCCACGTGTAAAAGTAATCGCCGCATTCGCTTTATTTTCGACTAAGGCTTCACCTGAAGCGTCATAAATCATTCCTCGAGGGGTACTTCCTTGAATAGTAATAACGGAAGAAGCTTTTAATTGTTGTTCAAGATGATTGCTGTTTATAATTTGTAAATGTCCTAATTGTGCAATTAAGATCACAAATAATGTAAAGATAACAAAAAATAATAAATTTAATCGAAAAGGAACATGTGATTTCCGATTGGCATTTCCAGAGAAGTTCTTTTTAAATTTCTGCATGATGACATTCCTTCCATACTCAAGCTACTGTCTTATTTTACCAAAAAAAAAAATTAAAAAAAGAGAAAAACGCGATACTTATGGAAAAACCAATATTTTTTACAAAATACCCATTTGTTTCACAGAATGTTTAAATCCTCTGTTTTTTTCTTATAAATAAGCATTTGCACGTGAAACATTACAGACTGTCCGCTCATTTGTGGACAACTAAAAAAAGCGACTCATCGCGAGCCGCTTTTAGCTTTCTTAATATGCTACTTCTATTGTTTCTTCTACATCTGTATCATTATAATAAGGTTCATCTTCAGGATCAGCAACAGAAGTATGATCGACACCATCTACAGAATCATCATAAAATTGATTGCCAATATACCCATTGTAAGAATATTGGAACTGTGAATCAATCTCAAGCGTTTTACTTGTTGGTAATTCCAACTGTTCTTTCAATATATTTTGGACATTCAATAACTCAGTGATACCTAAAATTTGATAATACACATCATTGATCATTTGTCCGTTACCTTCTAATTGATGTTGCTTAATCGTATTAAAGGCTGGATAATAGTTGGTTGCGATATCTAACATATCATTCCAAGTTAAATCAGTCTTAGAATTTTTCTCTACAGCTTTTAAAATTTCTTGATAGTTACTAACACCATCTAAACTTAATACTTTTTGAACAATTTTTGTCACAACTTCACGTTGACGACGTTGGCGACCAATGTCACCATCTGGATCATCATAACGCATACGCGCATACGCTAATCCTGTTTTCCCATCCAAGGTAATCTTCCCTGCAGGAACGTGAACTTTTTCTAAAGTAAAATCAATTTTATTATTTACTTCAATCCCACCGACTGCATCAATTAAATCACGCATGCCCTGCATGTTGATTGTGACATAATGGTCAATAGGAATATCTAATAATTTTTCTACGGCATCCATTGCAAGTTCTACACCGCCGTATGCATAAGCGTGGTTCAACTTATCAAACGTTACACCATCTAACATATCAGCCAAAATATCACGATCTAAACTAACAATTGTGGACTCTTTTTTCTCAGGGTTGACTGTTACCACCATCATACTGTCTGAACGGCCTTGGTCAGTTCGACCAAGTGCTCCTGTGTCAATCCCTAATAAAAGAATTGAAAAAGGATCTCGATCCTCAATACTTACTGCTATGTCTCGTTTTTTGGTCTTTCGATTGGCAGCTTGACTAATATTATCAATGACATCATTAATGTCATCAAACGCTCGCATGCCATAAATCGTGAATCCAATGACAATTGCAGCTAATATGCCTAAAATTCCTATAACTATTTTTTGATATAAACGCATCCTGCACCTCTTTCTAATAGAGCAACCGTTTAAATTTTGCCACAATTTAGAATTTGTATCAATATTACAATAGTTTTATTACATAAACTTAACAATTCTGAAACATAAATGAAAAGGAAATGGAACCCCATCTCCTTAAATATAATCTACAAATTTTGCACGGAATTTCATGTGTAAATGGCTGCCCAAGATGAGTAGAATCAATACCATGCCCCAGAAAATAAAGCCATACGTCGTTTTTTCCCAAAACCAAGCACGATTTAAGAAGGTATCTCTAAAGCCTTCAATAATATAATAAATGGGATTAATTCGTAAAACTTTCACTAATACAGGCGGTAAGTTTCTATTTTGAATATCCCAAATTGGTCCAGAAACATAAAATAGTAAACGTAACACCGATTGTAAGAAAATATGATAGTCACGAATTAAAACTGTAATCGTTGCATTTAATAAACCAAAGGCAAATAAAAAGACAAACATACAGAAAAAGTAATAAATGTATTGTAACCAATACAATGACGGTGTTCCTCCAAAACCTAAAACCGTCACAATTACGATAGCCAGCATTGGAAAATACGACGACAAATTACTTACAATATTAATTGTTGGCAAGACACTCACTGGAAACTTCATTTTAGCCACCATACCGACTTGGCGATGGATACTATTTGAAGCACCTAAAATGGATGAATTGACATAAAACCATACGGTGATCCCAATTAACATCCAGACAATAAATGGGACGCCGGAAATTTCTCTTCCTTGGTTAACACCTACACCGAACACCAGATAATAAATACCAATTTGAATCACAGGATTCAAAATTTGCCATGCTAGACCCAAATAATGGCTTTGATAAGTCGCTTTGTCTTCATAGCGAGACATACGAAAAATCATGCCCATATGTTGGAACTGTTCTTTAATAACAGCGACAATTTCTTTCACAAAACTCTTCCTTTTCTATCTAAATTGAGTAATCAATTTATTTCTATTATTTAAAAATACTGGTTATAACCTCTATAGGATGTCCGATTGAATAACTCAATGAACGTTCGCTAAATGATACCAGGGTACAAAACATCGTTGCTAGAATTGTTCCAGTCAATAACAGCTTTGTTCCTACGGTCATTTTCTCTCCTAAAGGTGTACGTTTTAAATTTTTATCGATAATTTTTGCAGAAAGTTGCTGCGATTTTAATTCGGCATCACCTTGTGCCACACGTTGAGTTAACTCTTCCAAGTCAAAGGCTTTCTGGGCTTCTTTTTGATCATCTTGATATTTCTTTTGTTCTGCTTTGGGTTGTTTTTTAAACCAATCGATAAATTGACGATATTCTTTCATCACTTCATTGGTTGGTCCAAACATGCGTAAATCACCATAATGCATCCAAATAGTTTTGTCACATAATTTTTCAACTTGCCCTAACGCATGGCTTACAAAGAAAATTGTTTTGCCTTGCTCTTTAAATTCCATAATTTTATCAACACATTTTTGATAAAAGGTTTCGTCTCCTACAGACAATGCTTCATCAATAACTAAAATGTCAGGGTTATTATGAACAGCAATCGCAAACCCTAAACGAGAACGCATCCCACTAGAATAACTTTTAACTGGTTGATTGATAAAATCACCTAAATCCGCAAAAGCGATGATGTCATCTAGCTTCTCATCAATTTCTTTATTAGTCATTCCTGACATTAAGGCTTTCAAACGAATATTTTCCATTCCTGTTAATTGAAATTTCAATCCAGCACCAATCGAAATAATCGATGTTTCACCATTCACTTCCATGGTTCCAGATGTCGGTGGAATAATCCCACTAATCACGTTAGATAACGTTGATTTACCAGAACCATTAATTCCGATAATCCCGACAGATTCGCCTGCTTTTACTTCAAAATTTACCCCTTTTAATGCCCAAAAGCGAGGAACATTTCGGTGATAAAATTTAAACAGCGCTTTTATTTTATCTGATTTTTTCTTATACAGATCGTACTCTTTAGTTACGAGAGTACTTCTTACTTTGATTTCATTATTTTTCAATTTATTCATCCATCCTCAAAAACTCTTCTAAACAATAAAAAATCATAGTTATCATACCACATTTTTTTACGAAGGAACATTTATCCTTTAGAAAGTAAAGGAAACATTAAAAAAGTCGAGGAGTCTCGACTTAGTTTTCATTTAATTTTAAATCTTTTTTGATTTGTGTTGTTGAAATTTCTGGTGTACGAGCTAAATAAATGACTTCTGCCTCTGTTTGTTCTTGGATAAAGTCAAATTCACCTGCCCAATCATCGCCCATCACAAAGGTATCGATATGATATTCTTTAATATCTGAAACTTTTTGCTCCCAACTATTTTCAGGAATCACCAAATCTACATAACGAATGGCTTCTAATAATTGTTTTCTTTTTTCAAAAGAAAAATAGCATTTCTTTTGTTTTTTATCCCAATTAAATTCATCTGTCGACAAAGCAACAACTAAATAATCACCTTGTTCTTTTGCACGACGCAATAAGTTTATATGACCATAATGCAACAAATCAAATGTTCCATACGTAATTATTCGTTTCATAATTAAAACCTCATTTATTATTTAATATAATTGAAGATAACAAAAAAACGCTAAAATAGCAACAAAAGAAAAACCACAAAGAGCGTTCTTTGTGGTTCAGTTCTGATTAAAGTTTTGTTACTTCTGCCGCTTGAGGACCGCGAGAACCTTCAACAATTGTAAATTCTACTTCTTGTCCTTCTTCAAGTGCTTTAAAACCATCACCTTGAATTGCTGAAAAATGAACGAACACGTCGTTGCCATTATCCGCAGTAATAAAGCCAAAACCTTTTTCATTGTTAAACCATTTCACTGTTCCATGTTCCATATAAATGATGCCTCCAAAATAGTAAAATAACGAATATTTTCGTCACAAATATTATAACAAAAATGAAAACGTTAGCAACAGTTTTTTTCAAAAAGATAATCTATCATCAAAAATCCTTGACCAATATCTGCAATATCCTCTTTGATTAATTTAAATCCACGATGTTGATAAACAGCAATTGCCTGGCTATTTTTCTGATTCACTCGCAAGCGCTGTTTTAATTTCAATTCTTGGCTTAATTGATCGTACCAATCAAAAACTTCTCGCATAAGTCCTTGGCCACGATATGCTTGATGAATATAAATTTTACTTAAATACAAATAGTCTGGTTTCACTTCATATGCCGTATAGCCGACACATGTATTTTCTAAAAATAACAGATAATACTGCGTTCCTTGTTGCATCTCTTGGCGAATATTTTCAGGCCCCTGATAAGTTTCTAGCATATAAGCCACTTGTGAACTACCAATAATTGGCGTGTACACTTCTTGCCAAATTTCAGTAATAATTGGATGAATAGTTTTAATATCTGCTTCAGTTACTTTTCTACGTTCTAACACGTTCTCTCTCCTTACAATAACACTCAATCAAAAAAAGCAGATAGAATAATTCTACCTGCTCGAACGATTTCAACAATTATTTTGCTGCGTTGTATAATTCGTTTGCTTTTTCCCAGTTCACTAAGTTCCAGAAAGCATCAATATAGTCTGGACGAACATTTTTGTAGTTTAAGTAATACGCGTGTTCCCAAACGTCTAAACCAACAATTGGTGTACGACCATCCATTAATGGAGAATCTTGATTTGGTGTAGAAGTCACTTCTAATAACCCATTATTTAAAGCTAACCAAGCCCAACCAGAACCAAATCGGCTAGTCGCTGCTGCTTTAAATTCTGCTTTGAATGCATCAAAGCTACCAAATTTTTCGTCAATCGCTGCTTTTAGCTCGCCTACAGGTTCGCCACCAGCGTTTGGTGCCATAATTTCCCAAAAGAATGTATGGTTTGCATGTCCACCACCATTGTTGCGTACGGCTGTGCGAATATCTTCAGGAACTGCTGCTAAATCAGAAATTAAATCTTCTACAGATTTTTCGCCTAATTCAGGATATTTTTCAACTGCTGCATTTAAGTTTGTCACATAAGTGTTATGGTGTTTGTCATGATGTAAATGCATTGTTTCAACATCAATGTGTGGTTCCAAAGCATCGTAAGCATATGGTAAATCTGGTAATGTGTAAGTCATAGAATAATTCCTCCTAAATAGTTATTTACATTGTAAGATTATCAGAGAAAGCGATTTTCTTCAAAAAATATGCTTAGTTTTTTTCTCATTTACGTGTGAAAATTAAAAACTTACTGAAAACATAATTTGCAACAACTACTAGGACTTGCGTAAAGATTTTTGCGACGATATCTCCAGTATGAATGAGTTCAATTAACACATACATACTTCCCATGTCCATCACTAATGATAACAAACGATAAAAAACAAACTTTGAAAATTCCATGACCCATTCTATGCTTGTTTCTGTTTTAGAATGAAAAACCCAACGTTTATTCGTGACAAAAGCAAATAAAATCGAAACAACCCATGAAACAACCGTAGCGACCATATAATGCCAACCAAATACATCTAAACAAGTAAAATGAACAGCAATATTAACAATTGTTGTTAAGACACCAAAAAAAAGATAAATAAAAACTTCCCATAATTTTCTTTCTTCTAATCGTTGTTTCCATTTCACTAAAAAATTCATAACTTCTTCTCCTTATTTGCTTTTTTATTATTTTGTTTCTATTTATCTTCTGATACAATAGACTTTAGTATTTTAAACTATTCATGTTATGAAGGGATTGTATCATGTCATTAATTCAACTTGCAAAACACTCTTTTTTTAATTTCCCTCAATTAAAAGAGGCTCGAAAAGTCGGCTTAGGGAAAATTATCTTTTACATCTTTTTATTAAGTGCACTATCTGCGATTCCAATTACCTTTCAAGTCCTACAAATTTTTAAGGACATTCAAACTGATGGGCAAGAAATCGCCAATCAAATTCCTGATTTTACCATTGAAGATGGAAAACTAAAAACTGAAAATGCTGAAAAAGGGTTTATTTACCAAACCAACTCCATTATTTTTACTTTTGATCCTGAAGGTCGCCGAACACCAGAAGATGTTTCAAAAGATATGGTCGGCAACTTTTTAAGCGTTGGTTTACTTTCAGAAGAATTGATTGTCACCTTGCCCTCAACTGACGCCACTAGTTCTATTTTAGGTGGAAACAAGTTAGAACTACTTTATACAGATCTGACTAATCCTCAACTGCTTAACGGAAAAATGCTACGAGATATGTTAGAAAATCATCAAACACCTTGGTGGGTCTTTGTCATTATCTTTGCAGTTGCCTTGTATCCATCATTTTTGAGTTTGATTACTTCTATTTTGATTGCAACTTTATTTGGCAATATTTATTGTCGTTTCCGTCAAGTCCGTTATTCTTTTATCGATAACTTAAAAATTGCCACACTTTGCGTCACCTTGCCGGTTGTCGTCGCAACACTGGTTCATGCACTAACGTATACCTTTGATAGTAGCACCTTTATTTTATTAAGTACCTTATTCATTTTCACACGTGCTGTGCGTCCAGAAAAAAATATTACCTGACATTTCCATTTTGGGAATGTCTTTTTTTATAAAAGTTTGCTAGACTGAAAGAAAAGGAGGTATCATTTATGATTAAATATATTTTATCTACACGCTCATTTCGCGAAGAATTTATTCGTCAAATGCGGGAAATTTCGACTGACTATCAATTTATCACTACCGAAGAGATTCAGTCTTCCTTTGAATGGAACAAAGTAGAAATCACCCTTGGATGGTCGAAAGATTGGGCAGATAAATTACTTGTTCCTTCCACTTCATTAAAGTGGGTACAGGCTATTTCTGCAGGGGTCGACACCTTACCTTTAAATGAATTTGCAAAATATCAGATTAAATTATCTAATGCAAGTGGAATCCATGCACAATCAATTACAGATCATATCTTAGCCATTTTATTTATGCAAAGTCGGGGGATTTTTGAAGCAATTAATAGCCAGCAACAAGCCCATTGGCAACAAGATGTGACCATTAATAATCTACAAGATTTACGTATTTTGATTGTCGGCACTGGAAAAATCGGACAACGCTTGGCAAAATGCTTAGAATTTCTTCAATGTCACCCTATTGGTATTAACACTAATGGTCGAGCAATTGAGCATTTTCATGAAACATATTCGATTGTGGAATTGGCACCTCAAACGCAAAAAGCAGATGTCATTATCAATATTCTACCATTAACCGAAGATACCCATCATCTATACGACGACGATTTCTTTGCAACAATGAAAAAGTCAGCTACTTTTATTAATGTTGGTCGTGGTGCAAGTGTGGATACTACGGCCCTTTATCAAGCATTACTTGATCATTCGATCCATTTTGCCGCACTCGATGTTTTTGAAGAAGAACCTTTACCAAAGGAACATCCTTTATGGACCTTAGACAATGTACTAATTACGCCACATATCTCTGGATATACTCCGCATTTTCAAAAGGCGTTTATGCGAATTTTTATCGAAAATTTCAAGTCATTCGCTACGACAGGTCATCTCACTAAAAATGCCGTGAATATTCAATCTGGATATTAAAAAGAAGATGGTGCAAACCATCTTCTTATTTTTCTTCGGTTTCTTTGACAATGTAAATCGGACGTTTTTTAGTTTCTAAGAATATTTTCCCAATATACTTCCCAATAATCCCGATACATAACAGTTGAATACCACTTACAAATAAAATAATGGATACTAACGATGGCCATCCTTCTGTATGATCACCAAAAATTAATGCCCGAAACACAATAAATAGCAACGCAATTCCAGCTCCGATACACGAAATTGCACCGATGACTGAAGCAATTGTTAATGGTGCGTCTGAAAAATTAACAATACCATCTATTGAATATTTAAATAAGCTCCAAAAAGACCACGATGTTTCTCCAGCTACACGCTCACGGTTTTCATAAGATAGATATTCGGTTTTGAAGCCTACCCAACTAAAGATACCTTTTGAAAAACGATTGTATTCTGTCACTTCTAAAATAGCATCTACCATTTGTCTAGTCATCAAACGAAAATCACGTGCGCCGTCTACCATTTCAGTGTCACCAAATTTATTCACTAATTTGTAAAACATTTTAGCAAAAAAACTACGAATTGGTGGTTCGCCTTGACGATCAGCACGTCTAGTACCCACACAATCAATATCTGATTCCTCAATCATTTGAATCATTTGGGGTAATAGTTCTGGAGGGTCTTGCAAATCAGCATCCATGACAGTAATTAAGTCACCTTTTGCCGCTTGTAATCCAGCATATAACCCTGCTTCTTTCCCAAAATTCTTTGAAAAAGAAATATATCTCACCTTATCAGGCATTTGTTTGTGGAGATTTCGCAACACTTGTAATGTTTGATCTTTCGATCCATCATTCACAAAAATATATTCCAATTTATGTTCGATATTCACAGCTACTTTTTCTACTTCGTTAATAAATAGGGGAAGAGATTCTTCCTCATTATAACAAGGGACTATAATTGATAACATGTCTGTTTCGACCTCCTAATTCTCAAAAATTATAGCACATTTTTTAGAAAGGTAGAAAAAAAAGCCAAATTCTAAGATTAATTTAGCTTTTCACATTCAATTATTATAACTCTGTAAATAAATATTTTGGTTCGTTTAATTTTTCATCATAGTCAACAGTCATTTCTACCCCTTTAAAGAACCAATCATCACTTTCTTCAGCAAAAAACAAAATGCCATCAACAGTTTCTTCAAAAAGTGGATGTTCTGGACGATCAACTGACATCCCTACTGAAAATCCATCATGAACTTGAGTATTTCCATAAATTTTTCCAAAGAAGCGAATACCTGTTCCTGGTTGTAAGACCACTTCTTTTTTAAACCATGCTAATGCTGTATCTGTAATTATCATTTTCATTTGCTGCACTCCTAGTCATTTAATTTATCGTCAAGTAAATCTACTTCATCTGTATTTCCAATGACAAGTAAATTATCATTTTCGCGTACGATTTCGCTTGCGGAAGGTGAAACAACAACTTTACCATTCCCTCGACGAATAGCGACAACCGTTAAACCAAATTTCTGACGAAAATTCAATTCTAGCAATGTTCTATTGAAGAAACGTTCATTGTTTACACGAATTTCAGCCAATGAAAATTCATCCGAAAGTTCAATGAAATCTAAAATATTTTTAGATACCAAATTATGAGCAATACGAATGCCCATATCTCTTTCAGGATGGACAACACGATCCGCACCAATTTTTTCTAACACACGTGCATGATACTCATTTTGTGCTTTAGCCAAAACATTAGGTACGCCCATTTCTTTTACCATTAAAGTTACCAAAATGCTCGCTTGAATATCCTCACCAATGGCAACAATGACATGGTCAAAATTTCGAATACCTAATGAACGTAAAGTCATTTCATCTTGCGCATTTCCGACAACGGCATGCGTAGCAATATTCATATATTCATTGACACGATCTTCATTACTATCAATTGCTAAAACCTCTTGTCCTGATTCTATCAAAGTTCGGCAAATACTCCCACCGAAACGACCTAAGCCAATAATGGCATAATTTTGTCTCATTCTTTTCGCTCCTTTAAGCAAGGTTTATCTACAAATTATAACAAATGTTTGATTTATTTCTATCAGAAACGATTATTTTACTAACTTATGCTTAAATGCATAAATAGCAGCTTGTGTACGATCTTCTACTTCAAGTTTTGATAAAATATTCGAAACGTGGGTCTTAACTGTTTTCAAAGTAATAAATAATTCATCTGCGATTTCTTGATTACTTTTCCCTTGTGAAATCAACATCAAGACTTCACGTTCACGATTCGTTAATTCTTCATGCAATTGCATCGTTTTATTGGTCATGCGATTGACCATTTTAGTCGTCACTTCGGGTTCTAACACACGTTCTCCGCGTTGTGTGGCACGAATAGCATCGGCAATTTCATGAGCAGTTGACGTTTTTAACATATAACCTGCCGCACCCGCCTCAATCGCTGGATATACTTTTTCATCATCAATAAAACTGGTTACGATAATAATTTTAGCTTCCGGCCAGTCTTTTAAAATCGCTTTTGTCGATTCAATCCCGTCCATTTCATCCATAACTAAGTCCATCAATATGACATCTGGACGTAACTCTAACGCTTTTTCATACCCTATTATGCCGTTCTCCGCTTCGCCAACTACCTCAATATCATCTTGAATCAGTAAATACGAAGAAACACCTAAACGAACCATTTCATGATCATCGACCAACAATACTCGTATCATTAACTAACAACCTCCTTCAACAAAGGAATTTTAATTTCTACACTTGTTCCTTGATTTTTAAAACTAATAATTTTTAATGTACCACCTACACCAGTAATTCGCTCACGGATGTTCATTAAACCATAACTTCCTGCTTTTTGCTGTTGTTTTTCTGGATCAAAACCAACCCCATCATCAATAACGCGCAACAAAATATTTTGATCAATTAAATTCAGATACACTTCTAATTCTTCTGCTTTTGCGTGGCGTAATGTATTAGATAACAGCTCTTGAACAACACGAAACAGTTGGTCTTCAATGCTATTAGGCATCACTAAATCTTCAATCTCCCATTTTAAAGAAATTTTGATTTTCGTTTGCAATTCTCGCAACAATTGTTCAATGCCCTGTTTTAAACTCTTACCTTCTAACGTAACTGGTCGCAGATGTAGCAGTAATGCACGCATTTCTGACTGTGAAGCATTAATAATATCTGAAACCATTGCTAATTGTTTGCGCTGCACTTCTGGTGCATCTGTTTTAATAGCTTGTTCATTTAATGCTGACATCATCATCATTGCAGCAAATAGCTGTTGTGAAACCGAATCATGGAGTTCTCTTGCTAAACGATGACGTTCATTTTCTAAAATCTCTTCTTTCGTTTGTCCATCAACCACTTGAGGACGTGCATTTAAAATTTGCAACTCACTCGACATCTCTTTTAGTTTTTCTTTGATTTGATGAATGTCATTGTCCATATTAAATAATTCTTTATTTGAAGCAGATAATGGCATATTCTCATTCAATGTTTTACTTTCTAAGTTACCATTTGCTAATAAGCGCATTTTTTCTTCAATTGGTGCCAGTAATCTTTTTTGGGTAAATGATAGTAACACAAAAATAGAGATACCTACTACAATCGCAATGGCTAATAAATAAAAAATCATGGGGATAAATAATACTTTAACTTGAAATAATTGCAACCACCAGTTTTTTTGACCAGTGGCAAATAAATAGGTAAATAAAACAAAAACTAAGATGAGTAAGGTCGCAATGCCACTATACAATGCGAGCATACTTCGTGAGGTTTTAGCAATCATACACGAATCACCTCTAAATCTCCCACTAAGGTGTTAGATACAATTTTTAAACGTCGTGGACTAGTACTATAATCACTACTTACAACAGTTAATACTTCATTTCGCAATTCCGTTTCTTTTTCTTCAAAAGTCACTGAACCAACAAATGCCGCATGTTCTAGTTGAACACCAATCCCGGTTGGAATCAAAATTCGTGTCCGACCAAACCCTTTTCTTACTAATACAATATTATCATTTTTTGGCAAGATTGTATTCCCTAAATCAATGATTGTATCGCCGGATAAAATACTGAGATTAATATCGTCCCATTCATATACTTGATTGCCAATACGTTCGTTGCCAAACCATTGTTGTTTTTTCTTTTTGCCGTCGTGGTTTTGTGGTTCATCTGTTTCCACCATGATGATTTGTTTTTTGCGCCAAAAAGAATGTTTTGAAAAATCAATTCCTGAAATTTCTACTCCTTTTAGTCCAATAAAAAGAATCGCAAAAACAATCATTAACCATAAAGCTGGGCTATTTAATAAACTAACTAGAATCATCAAACAACCGACAATTAATTGAAAATTCTTTGTACGTAAATGTTTTTTACGTTTCATTGCTAAATAAACATTTAACATTCCAATGCCCAATAAAATTAATAACGGTGTATTATTAATAATTTGCCACACAGCAAGTAAAAACAATAATGCTTCTACGACAAAAAAGAACCGCCATGGACTATTCATAGAATTTCCTCCTCTACTCCAATTTCTCTGCTTATCATACTCGTTTTTATCACAAACTACATCCGTCGTGAGGCTGAAAATAACAAATAAATAGGAATAAACCCTTATGGTCTATTCCTATTATCAGTGCTACTTATTTTACATCCACGATTTTAACTAACATGTCTCCACCAGGTGTTGAGATAGTTACTTCATCATTAATTTTTTTACCAATTAAAGCTTGCGCAATCGGTGAATCATTTGAAATCTTACCAGAGAATGGATCTGCTTCGGCACTACCGACAATTGTATATTCTTCTTCCTCTTCGTCTGGTAATTCTTTAAAGACAACTGTTTTACCGATGGATACTTCATCTTGATCTACGCCATCATTATCAATGATTTGTGCAAAACGAATCATTGTTTCTAACGTAGTAATACGACCTTCTACAAAAGCTTGTTCATCTTTTGCAGATTCGTATTCAGAGTTCTCAGATAAATCACCGAAACTACGAGCAACTTTGATACGTTCAATAATTTCGCCACGTTTCACAGTTTTTAGTTCTTCTAACTCTTGTTCTAACTTCTCTTTTCCTTCTATCGTCATTGGATATACTTTTTCTACCATAATAAAATCTCCTTTTACATCTCATCATTTCGCATCTCTAGAATAAACCTAGGTGTAATAAAATGGTAATCTTTTGTATAGAATCCACAAAAGATTACCACGCTTTTCAATAATTGTAAACCACTTTCTTTTAGAAAATAAGTTTAATCCGTTTTATTTGTTTTATTCACGTATTCATCAACTAATTTATTATGTTCATCTAAGTTTTCTGCATAATAAACTTTACCAGTCTCTAAATCAGCAACAAAATAATAATAATTATTTGGTGTTGGTTCTAACACTGCTTTAATTGCTTGCTCACTTGGATTATCAAATGGGCCTGGTCCATATCCTGTGTTTTTATATAAGTTATACGGTGAATCGACTTCTAAGTCTTCATAAAGAACCATCTCTTTATGCACACCTAACGCATACAAAATAGAAATATCTGATTGCAGTGGCATCCCTACTTCTAAACGATTGAAGAATACTTGTGCAATCTTCTTACGATCGTCTTCTGTAACGCCCTCTTTTTCAACTAACGACGCAATTGTTAACACTTCATGGACGTTCAATCCAGCATTTTCAATTTGTTCGTAATATTCAGCTAGCACATTATTGGTTGCTGAAACCATTTCAGTCACTAGTGTTTCAAGAGACGTACCTTTGTAAAAATCATATGTCGCTGGGAACAGATACCCTTCTAGACGATAACGAACGCCTTCAGATTTACTTGCATCTGTTAATAAATCTGGGAATTGTTCCAATAATTCATCAAAGAATTTTTCGTCTTTCATTAAAGCAATAAAATCTTTCTTCTTCAATCCAGTATGTTTTTCAATCGTATCGCCAATTTGGTCAATATCGTAACCTTCTGGAATTGTTAAACGTGCATCTGCTTGATCTGCCGCCAATCCACCATTTTGCAATAATTCGCCAATTTCATCTAATGTCATATCTGGTGATAATTGATATTTTCCAGCTTGAAAACCAGTTAAATTATTAAATTTTGTATAGTAATTAAACACCATACCACTTTTAATCACTTTTTCATCTTCTAAAATTTGACCAATCATTTTGTTGGATGAGCCACTTGGGATATCTACAACAACTTTTTTCGAATTGTCTGGGTCTAAGGGTTTGATGCTAGATGCTACATATCGATACGTAGAAAAGCCAAACACCCCACCAACAATTACTAATGCTAGCACGACAATAGCTACAATTCGTGTAACTATCTTGTCTTCTTTTCGACGTTGAGATTTTCGTAAATTCTCTTCTTTTCGATCCACTACATCTGCCTTCTTCCCATCTGGATTTGAAGAATGAAACGTTTCTTCTGCTTTATTATTTTTGTTATTTTCTCCAAGGAATTCCGATTCATTCGAGTGTTGTTCTCGTTTCAAAACAACGCCTCCTTACTTTCTGTTTCTAACTTGTATCATTATACACGAAAGTAAGGAGAAGGGGAATGATTTTGAAAAATGATTTGCACTATAGTACAATTTTTTAATTGTTTCTAAATAAACTTTCCCAAACTTTCATTGATTTCTTTTCTTTTTCCTCAAAATCAAACGACACAACCTTACTACCTTCTATCAAATATTTCTGCATGCCTTTTAGTAATCCGTCAGTTGAATTCTCTACAATAATCGCTTTTTCTCTATCTCCTAAAACATCTAATGTTTCTGGAATATTCGTCATAATAACTGGAGTTTTTACAGCTAAAGCTTCAAAAACCACCATTCCTAACCCCTCATATCTACTACTGAAAACAAATGCATTCGCTTTTTTCACTAAATTATATGGTTGAACCAAGTTTTCTAAAAGATATATTTGTTTTTTGACAGAGCTACTATTGATTTGTTCGGTTATCGCCTCTTTTTCAGGACCATATGAACAAATTAATACTAAACGTGTGTGAGGATTATTGAGCTGTTCAAAAGCTGAAATCAAACGATCATAGCCTTTTTGTTTTGAAAATCGACCAACACTCACAAAAACGGTTATCTCTGAATGATTGAAATCCTGCAACAATTCGTTAGGGATTGTTTGATCCAATGGTTTTTGTGCTATTTTTTGTATCAACGATGGATTTATTAAAACTTCCATCACTAGGGTATTCGCAGTTGGAGTAAGCGATAAAATCTTTGTTTCAATCGGTCGAGAGACACAAACAACATGGTCAGCTTGTTTATATGCTTCAAAAATAATCTTGGGCTTTAAGCTTGGATTAATTTTAAATTCTTTTTCCATATCCGTATGAACAAAAATAGTGGTCTTAATCCCTAATTTTTTCAGCGCCCATACCCATACAGCATATGAACGATCATAGCCTGGATAATGGATAAAATGTGTCACTTGTAAATTAGGAAAAGTTCGTTCAAAATCTCTCCGATACATACAAGCAACGCTTTCTTTATTTGCTGGTAATTGCTGCATATATAACGATGTATGCAGCATTTCAGCCAATGTGCACTGAACTTTTCCTGTCTGAATAAAGGTGTACATCTCTTTTGGTAAATTTTGAATTTTATATTCTAATTCAGATGGAATCATTCCCTCTTGCCAAATTAAAATATAATTACGCAAGGATAAATCTGCTTCATCTAAAATATTTAACAAAGAAGAAGTTATCCCATTATCATTTAGTTGATATGCATAAATCAACACATTTTCTCGTCCATTCCAATTTGAATACGCATAGATAGATGGGTGCAACTTATTTTGAAATAAATAATCTAAAACAATTTTTGTTCCTTCTTTATCATCTAAAGAGGTATAGTTTTTATGAACTATTTCATAATTTGTCACAGACTGGTTTTCAAGTAGAGACGCCAATTTTTCGGCATTCGTTACCTTTGTAAACGGCAACTCATCTAACGAAAGATACATTCCTCTTTCCTTTAGATATTCCTTTTCATCAAATGTCCATAAAATAATTGGGCGATTTGTAATTGCAAAATCAAACATAATAGACGAATAATCGGTAATTAATTTCTCGACAGTTTGTAAAAAATCATATAGTTCTTCATTTTCGGGATAAAGCTTCAAATGACAGTAATTTTGCTCTGAAAAATTTAATAAAGACGCTTCATATGGATGTAGTTTGACATATACCTCCGTATTTTCCGATAATAATTGGTCTAATTTTGCAAGTTCTTGTAACATTTTCTGTGAGACATGAATGTTCGAAACATCTTTGCCTCGCCACGTTGGCATGTAAAGATATCGTCCTTTCACAACACGATTTTCAAATAAGGAACTATTTCGAGGTGATGGGGCAACAACAATTTGGTTGTGCGTAATATCTTTAATTCCAAAATCTGCTATTAATTTTTCTTTAGTAAAATCATTACTGACAAAAATTTTATCGGCAGCTGCTAAATTTCTTTGAATATTTCCATATCCTTGTAGCTGTGTCGATTTACCTAAATACTTCAAGGGTGTCCCATGCCAAAAAATAAAGTATTTTTGCTCGGATCTTTTGTGGAAAAACTCCCAAAAAGAGGTGTCATTTATCAAATATTCACAAGTAGCCAACAAACGTAAATATTCCGCACTCATGTGTTCAACGATTTTGCCCGTAAAACACTCTGGTGATATTCTATTTTTTCTTAAGACAAGATATATTTTATATTCTGGATAATCAAGCATTAATTGTTTAGCTAAAGAATAAATATGTCCTGATAGTTCACGACCATGTGTACTTTCCAATAATATCGTCTTCTTTAAAATTGGTTTGCTACGGCTATGTAGATAACGCAATTCATTTGGAGACATAAGATTTTTTTTAAGTTGATTGATCATTGTCAGTTCTCCTTCAAAAAAAGAGTAGAATCTTAGATAGATTATACTCTCTTTTTGTTATTTATTTCTCGTTCACTATTTTATGCCATGCACTCAAAGATTCTGATTCTTGTGTATCAAAATCATATGGAGGAAGTACAGGCGTATCCGACAGATAATTTTTCCAACCATCAATAATTCCTTCTAGTGAATTTTCCACAATGACTGCTGCAGGATTATCGATAGAACTACCTCTTATTATACCTTCTGTTGTAGCGGGAATATCTACTGTAATTACATCAGTTCCTACTGCAAGAGCTTCAAATACAACTAATCCTAGTCCTTCATACAAACTAGTAAACACAAATGCATCAGCTAGTCTCAATAAAGAGTATGGATTATCCATACCACCTAGTATTGTAATACATTCTTTTACTCCAGAATTACGAACTTGTTGGATCGTTTTCTTTTTCAATGGTCCATGGGGAGCAACAATAACTAAACGTGTGTTTGGATATTCTTTATTAATTTCTACAAATGCATCAATCAAACGGTCATGTCCTTTTTGGATATCAAAGCGTCCAATATTAATAAACACTTTAATCTCAGGATTTAATAAGTCATCCATTAATTTTAATTTACTGACACCATAGAGATATCCTAATTCATTGTAGTTAATTTTTACTAACGAAGAATGATCGATTAATCCTGTAAAAGGCATATTTATGCCTTGATTCAATTCTTCAAAATGTTCTTCTACATAAGGAAAAAGACCTTTAGTGCTTAATTTATGTTTCCTAATCGTTGGTAAAAATTTGTTAGCAGCTTTAATATTATTTTTTTTCAATTTATTAAAATCACCCATAACATCATTTACTATCTCTTCTGCATAGCCATATTGTAATGGTACACCTAAAAATGACGTGAAAATACTTTCTCTACTTAACTCTCTGATCTCTTGGTAACCTAAAAAGTTATCTAAAACAATAACATTATTTAAGTTAGGATAATTTTCTAACAAACGAACTTCTAATTCTTTATTAACAATAATTAATTGATCCACTAATTCATAGGTTCTTTTTAATGTCTTCATACTAATGTTTCTTTTAGCTTCATATTCTTCAAACATATCTGTATGATAAAAAATTGACGTTTTTATATTGGAACCAGATAAAGCACTTAACATAGCTGCCAATGACCGTTCAAAACCAGTGTAATGGATAAATTGATTAATTTCTAATCCATTGAACATACGACGAAAATCTCGACGATACATTTTGAAAATAATTTTTTCAATCCATTTTTTACCAATACTTCTACCAAACCACTCTTTATTAAGATACAAATAAGTAAGAATACCTTCAATAAAATTGTATTGGGCAATACCTGCACTAAGTACATACGGAATTTCTAACTCTTGTAATTTATACTTGTGTTCCTTTTTCACAGCTCTGTCTTTAACATACAAAATATAATTTTTTTCAGATAAATCAATTGAGTTCAATGTATTAAAAAAAGCCCGACTAATTCCGTTATCCCACAAACCGCCTGCAAAGAAAACGACATTTTCTTTTTCATTTCTTAAGCTATATTCAATAATATTTTCATTCACCTTATTTTTAAATACATAATCTAACAATTGCTTTGTACCATTAACATTGTCTGAAGCAACAAATCTATTTTTAAATAGAGTTAAATCATTGATATCTTGCATTTTAGGATAAAGCATTTCTTGATACAATTCTTCTTTAGTTTCTACTTGTGCAAAAGGATACTCATCTACATCTTCATATAACCCTCTAGACTTATAATAATCTTCCTTATCATATGTATAAAGAATGATTTGTCTATCTGTACAAGAAAAATCATACATAATTGAACTGTAATCAGTAATTAGTGTATCAACTGCTGTTAAAAATTCATATGTCTCTATCCCATCTGGATATTCTGCAATGTGTTTAAATTCAGACAAATCCATTGTCAATTTCTCAGCATCAAACGGATGTAATTTCACAAACAAACATTCATTTTGTGTCAATTGCTCATCAATATACGCTAGTGTTTCTTCTATAACTGCTGTCGAAGTCCCTGTATCTCGATATGTTGGCATATATAGATAGACTTTTTTATCATCAACATTCAATTCACTTCTCATTTGTTGACGTCTTTTTACATCAAATAAAATACTATTTCTAGGAGAGGGGCCTACAACAACTTTTGTACTACTTATATTTTCTAAATTATATCCTGTTACCATCTTTTCTTTGGTATATTCATTACTTAATACAAATAAATCTGCACTTAAAAAATTCTTTTGTACATTACCAAAACCATCTAATGCCATATCTTTACCCAAACATTTTAAAGGCGTACCGTGCCAAATATTAATATAGGTTTGCTCAGGACGTTTATTAAAGAAATCCCAGAAAGTGGTATCATTAACTAAATATTCAGCTGTTGCTAAAGCCAAAATATACTCTTTAGATAAGTAATCTACAATTTTTAAAGAATGCAGATTATGTTTTTGAAATAATTTTTCAAGTTCTTCTCTTTTATCATTCTTAATTCCAACAACAATACTCATTTCTGAAAATTGTTCTTGTAACTGTTTCGCCATATAAAAAACATGTCCACTAAAATCTCTACCATGCGTTGATTCAATCAGAATCGTGTTTTTTTCAATTGGTTTTTTTAAAAATTTTAGGTATTGGAATTCGTATTTTCGATTTAATTTTCTTTTTAAAACTTTTTTTACTCTTGGTGTAATTATTTTTGCCACAAGTTTCACTCCTAAAATATGACTAAAATTCTTTCTTACTTATTTTTTTACCTGCCACCACAAACTCTTCACAACAAAAAGCGGCAATTGAAATATTCGCCCAATTCTTTTTGGATTACTCAATGAACGATACAACCATTCCAAATGATAGTCAATAAAAATTTGGGGTGCTCTTTTAACATGCCCACTTAGTACATCAAAACTCCCACCCACATCTTGAAAAACATTTGCTTGCACTTTTTCAACATTTTTGCTTAACCATTGTTCCTGTTTAGGAAATCCTAAAGCGACAAATAAAAAATCAGTTTGTGCAGCATTTATTTTCTCGATTATTTGTTCTTCAGTCAACTTCGTATATCCATCTATTTTTCCAGTCACTATCAAATGAGGATATTCCTTGCGAATGTTTTTTATTGCATCATTTAATACATCAGGTTTTGCTCCATAAAAAAAGACTCGTTGATGATGTTCGTTAGCATACTCTAAAAATTTAACCATTAAGTCAAATCCCGCAACGCGTTCTCGAATTTTACCACCAAGTATTTTTGAAACCATAACAATTCCGATTCCATCAGGGATACGATGTGTACTATTCTCAATAAATTTGATAATTTCTGGATAGTTTTGCCCTTCTACAACTATTTGAGGATTAACACTAATGACAGTCATTTTCTCACCAGATTTACAATAGTTAGGTACATCCTCTAAAATATCTGCATAAGTTATCCTATCAACAGGAATTCCCATTATTCTTTCAGTTTTCATATTTGTTATTCACCCATTCTACTAGCTGGTTTGCGGCTTTTCCATTCACATATTCATTCCATAATTGATTGAAAGTATCTAATTTTCGATAGTTTGAATGTTGAATTTCTTGTAATAACTCTTTTTCATTTTTTACAATTCTCCCCGGTGCCCATGTAGTAAAATCTTTTTCCAATCCAACTGAGTTTTGATATTCTAATAAATCATAACAGAAAAAAATAATTTTTCCATTAGGATTAGCTAAAGAATACTCAAAAGGGACGGAAGAATAATCCGTAATCAAACAATCTACGGATGGCAATAATTCCTGTAAACTCATTCCCTTAAAATCAGTTATTATTGTTTTCTCTTTCCTTAACTCGTTTTCCAATTGTTTATCATGGGGATGAGCTTTGACAAACAATAACCACTCCGATCCAAGAGTATTGCTTATCTTTGAAAAATCTAAGGGTATTTTGGCATACTTTTCTCTATATGTAGGAACGTATAAAGCTATCTTTTTTTTTGTTAGAAATTGCGTATCAAACTTCTTTTTAGAAGTAGCAAGCCAAGTATCATCAAAGTAATAATCTGTAGGTAAATAACCAAAAGGTAAGCTAACAATAGGTTGTTGATAATTATTTGCAAAAACTTCGGACATTTTTTCTGAACTAACAACATAATGCGTAAATTTTTGATAGACATCTAAATAACGCTTCTGATCTTTTGAAGAGACATTTTTTGTATAATTAGCACTTAAGCCAAATGATTTTATTGCACCATTTGCATGCCATAATTGAACTACCACAGTCTCGCTAGATAACCTCACTCCTGCTAAAAAAGCATAGTAATTATCACATAAAATAACCTTACTTCCTACAATTATGGGCACCACATCTTTCAGCAACGTAGGAAAATGATCAATATTATAAATTGTACATCCTTTATTTTTATATTGCTGAGCTAATTCTAAACCATCTTTTGTATAACAAATAAGTAATTTATTTCCAAATTTTTCATATAATTTTTTCAAAACATAGCTACTTGTAGATGGAAAACTCAACAGATATACAATCTTTTGATGTGGTAGTTTAGTTTTATCAGCACTTTTTTTTACAAGCTTTAAATAAATATCTTTGCTTAACGAAGTTATTACTCTCATCAATTATCTCCCATCCTATATAATCATTGTTTATTTTAACTGAAAGCTTATAAAAAGAAAACATATATATATCTTACAAAAATAGATAGCATAAATTTCAGAAGGTAACTACGGTCTGTATCATAGTAAAGCTTTTTTCACTAGCTTTGAGAGAAAACAAAAATAGAATGAAACGTATCTATTTTAGATTTTCCCATTCTATTTTTCTTTAATTTGATATTATAAATAATCAGTTCTCCTATAAAATAATCTAATAGAGAGTCCTATAAAAACAATCCAAGAAACCACAGATACAATAAATAAATAAGAAAATAAAGGTGACGATTTATAACTAACGATTAATACATTACTCCCTTTTTTGCTATCAATTATCAAAGCACCTATATTATTTGTTACAATATTTTTTTTGTCTAGTAGTTTACCATTTAAATAAAGTTGTGTTCGATGATAGACAAATATGGGTAAGGTTTGCTGTTCAATATTATCAGACTGCCATTTAAGAATTAATTTTTTATTTTCAACTGATTTTTCTATTCTTGAATTTAAATTATTATCAAGTATTGTTTGACGATATTCTTGATAGGGATGAAAGTTAGCATCCGTAATCAATTTTTTGTTTTTTAATGGAACATAGTCTGGAGTAGGTTTCACAAATAACTTTAGAGGTGCGTCCAGAGATGCTTTCGGACTAAAACTATTTTTTAATACACTTGAATCTTTTTCCATAAGAATAGTTGTCCTGTCCATAGATATGACAGTTTCCGAATTCCAAGTAGACAAACGATTTTCTGTAGCAATAATATGCTGAGTTACTCCACCTGTAACAATCATTATCAACAATATATACATAACATTTGTATATATTTTTTTCTTATGATAGATTAATTGCTCTATAGAAAGACCTAAACCTAACACAATAAAAACAATTGCTACTACTAAAAAACGAGATGGAAATTGGAGAATTGAAATCCCTGGAACTTTTTCTAGTATTTCATTCCATGGAAATACTTTTGTAGCCATCAAAAAAAATAGTAATCCAAAAATTGTTGCTAAGCGATTTATTAAATTGACTCGCAAATATAACACAAAAAGAAATTGTAATATAAATAACAGAAATACAATAATTGTAATATGTGCAGGTAATTTGAATAAGCTCACTTGTAACGCCGAGGAATCAAAATCATAGCTTAAAAATGGTGGATTCATAACATTTTCGAAGTTTAATTCTATTAATGGATACCATACATTTGCAGTCATAGCAATTGTAATAATAGCCGCTATAATCACTGACTTCATCAAATTGAGTTTATTTGAAGATATCCACACACCTATTAAAAAAAATACCCCTAATATAACAATTAAAAATAAGCTCGTTAGTATATGAATTTGTATAGAGAGCGTTACTACAAAAGCTAATAAAAAAGTAAGTTTCCAGGAAACATCTTTTTTCAAAAAATTAGTAGCTACTAAAATACCAATAGGCAGTATGACTGCCCCCCAAGTATTAAAAGTTTGATTAAACAACCACCCCTGAACAATATTGAAAGTAGTATAAACAATAGCCAATAAAATACTTACTAAGCTACGAACTTCATTTTTCTTGAGTAAGAAAAACATCGATACAGCTGAAAAAAAAGTAATGAGAAAATTAGTAAATAGTTGATACTTGAACCAGGATCCACAAATTAAAAGTAATAGTCCATTAAAATAAGCAAACATAGGACCATATACTGCATTAATAATTCTACCCGATTGAGAGAATCCATACATTGAAATAAAGTATTGGAAATTCCCTTCTTTTATCTGTTGAGCAGCATCATAAAAGCGATTGTAGTGAAATATCCAATCATACCCTAAATATAAATTTTTATTTTGTATCTGAACGAATTGTAAACATAAAGATACAATAACTAAAATTAAAATAGATACAAAAGTTGGATTTAGTACACCCTTGGTAGTTCTTTTTATCATATTGATATTAGCCTCCGCATTAATGACTATAAATTTTAGTTTTATAAAAAAAGCTTATTACTTTAATCTGTCATATATTTGTTTAGATAACTGGGAAATAACTTCATAACCCACACCATTTTCTGTCATTACAACTAGTATATATGGTTGTTCTGCATAAATAATTGCTGCATCGTGTGCAAGTGAGTTTAAATCACCAATTTTATGAGCTACTTGAACAGGTATATATTTAGGAATACGTTGTTGATCATATACAGTATTTGATAAATCTGTAATTAGTTTTCCACCTTGATGATAAATCGCTTGCATCATAAATGCATTATCTTTTGCACTAACATAAAAAGGATTTGTCCAATTACGTTTCATAATGGCACTAATCTCTTGTTTCATCGTTGTATCATATTTATTTGCACCATAATATCCTAAAAAATTAGCTCCCTGATTATCAGAATACTTAGCAGTCCAGTTCATGATAGTATTTAACGAATATTTCTTACCAAAAGATTGACCTTGTAAAATCCCTGCTCCACCACGCATATAAGAATTTGACATAGTATTGATGGAATCTGTGTAAAGATACAATGTTTCTCCATTTAATTTTTTATCACTAATCATTTTTTGTGTATAGTATAACGCTGGTAATTTCCCCGTACTTGCTGCATGAAAAATTTTACTTCCATGTTTTTGAGCAACAGATCCATCTATTAAGCTCATTACATAAATGCCATAATTAGCTGAATAGTATTGTTGATCTAATAATTGTTGAACTTCTGCCATTTTTTCTTTAACTTCAGGTCCTAATTTCGTACCGGTTTCGTTAATATAGCCAATCCAATGGCCGTTGTTTTCATATAAACTTAAGTATCGCGCCCCATTAAAATGATCGTAGTAACCACGAGCTAACACTGTTTTCCGTTGGTACTTTGAGGAATGACTTCGTTTTTGCCAATCAAAATTTTGCCAAATATCGTAATTGCCAGATTGAATCGTGACGTATTTGTTGTATGCATGATACTTGCCCCCGCCACCGTTGCTTGATAATTTGGTCGCTGTGGCATTGATGTAGCCCACCCATTTGCCATTTTTATCATATATGGTCAAGTAACGAGTCCCATTGAAATGATCGTAATAGCCACGTGCTTGTAGCAATTGCCCGTGATAATTGGCGGAATGACTCCGCTTTTGCCAATCAAAATTTTGCCAAATATCATAATTGGGTGACTGAATGGTGACATATTTGTTGTAGGCATGGTACTTGCCCCCGCCACCGTTGCTTGATAATTTGGTCGCTGTGGCATTGATGTAGCCTATCCATTTGCCATTTTTATCATATATGGTCAAGTAACGAGTCCCATTGAAATGGTCGTAATAGCCACGAGCTTGTAGCAATTGCCCTTGATAATTGGCGGAATGACTGCGTTTTTGCCAATCAAAGTTTTGCCAAATATCATAATTACCGGATTGAATGGTGACATATTTATTGTAGGCATGGTACTTGCCCCCGCCACCATTGCTTGATAATTTGGTGGCCGCCACATCAAGATAACCCACCCATTTACCAGCTTGATCATACAAGGTTAAATAGCGTGTGCCATTGAAATGGTCGTAATAGCCACGAGCTTGTAGCAATTGCCCTTGATAATTGGCGGAATGACTACGTTTTTGCCAGTTGAAATTTTGCCAAATATCGTAATTACCAGATTGAATAGTCACATATTTATTATATTTTTTATATTCTCCATAGGCATTATTCGTTCCTTCTACATCATTCGCTTTCACATAACCTAATAAATCTCCTGTATTGGTTTCTAATAAATAATAAAGCGTTTGATTGGAATCTCTACGCAATGAATTGATTTTTAGCGTTTGATTTAGCAAATTCTGTGTATTCCCTATAGAACTAACTTCTTGATTGTCAAGTTGCCAAAGAGGGACATTTTTCTTAATCATTGCATAATTGAACTCCTGGAAATCAGTTATTTTTTCATCTTCAATAACTAATTGATTGATAAAATCCTGATGATAATCAGAAGAGATATCAAATATTCCTGGAACATTTGGAAATGTCATCTGTGAAGACCATTGCCATGCTCCATATTCTGTATATCTTTGCGTAGTGCTTAGTACATATGGATATGCAGCAACCCATAATTTTCTATTGCCCAATATGTTCGAATCAATTTTTCCACTAGTAATCCAATGCATCCCTACATAATGATTCACATTCATAAAACCTAATTCATTCAATCGTTGTTCAAACTCTAATGAATTTTGCGTATGATTATTACCTTCTGCAATTTTAGGTTCTTCAATATCATTGACCATCAAAGTATCTTTCGGTAGCCCTAAAGAATTAGCCATAGCTGCAAAATAATCCGCTTCTTTTTTTGCTTGGTCTTTTGTTTTAAACCAGCTGTAATGATAAACAGAAACTTTCATTCCTGCAGCTAAAGCATTTTTTATTTGATCTTTAGCATATGGATTCTGATAACTGGTTGCTTCTGTCAACTTTACAACAACACCATCTACTCCATAAGACTTAATAATCTTAAAATTTTCTACACTTATATAGCCATTATGTGAAGAAATATCAATAAAACTTTTTTTAGGTAGATTTGTATCAGTAGCACTAACATGTGGAATTGCTAACGATGCACTAAAAGCTTGCATGTTGTTTAAATCAGAACGTCCACTTGGGAAAATATACTCTTCATCGCTCTTTAGCTCAGGGATTGTCGTTTCTGTAGTTGATTCAATCGTTGCTGATTCTTCTGTTTTTTGGGAGTCATCCAAAACTGTATGGCTTTCATCCAAGCTTTCCTCTGATGCAGAACCAGTAGACTCTGTCAAAGAAATTTGTTCTGATTTTATTGATTCCATCTCTTGCTCCACAATAGAACTATCTGAAATCGACTGTTGATTTATTTCTCCCGTTTCATCCACCTCAAATGATTTTTCTATTTCTGTTGACATAGTTGCTTCATTTGTCGATTCTGTTGCATACACATTTAATAACGGTTGCAACATTAACACAGAACAAGCACTAACAACTATGATTCTTTTTCTCTTTTTCATATTAGCTACTAAACTCCCCATAATTTGTTTCTTTATATACATTTAAAATGACACACTATCAATAAAGCTACCATATTTTTTATTTAAAATAAATAATTATCTCAATTTAATTTATTCTATAAAAAAGGCACTGTATTATATAAATATGATATAGTAGAATTGAGAATATTTTTAGGGGGAGAAAACAATGAAAAAGAATTATTTTTTGATTTCTAGTGTCAGTTTAATAGCAACACTCTTTTCTATCAATACATCCACACCTGTCTTAGCCAATGACACCTCATCTGTAGACTCAGTCATTGCAGAAACTACTGAGTCTACAGAAAGTTTGCCGTCTGTATCTGTAGCAGAAACTATTGAATCAGTTGGAGACCTATCTAGTGTAGACAATGAATCTATCTCAAGTAATTCGACAATGATTGAAGATTCAACTACTGAGTCGACAATTGTAGAAGATTCGTCAACAGCTGAAACACAATCAAGTGAGTCTCAATCACTTGAACCAACGTATACTGTCGAAACTATTGATAAACAAGGTATTCTAAAAAATACTTCAAATGAATATTGGCAAACCTTAGAAAATCTCATCACTTCTAAAGAACAAACTAATTTACAACTAAAAACTTATCAAGAACAACTAATCGGTAATACAATTTATCAAATAAGTGAAAAAATTGTATTTAATGACCAAACAGCCTACTACAAAATAAGCAATACAAATGAACAAACAGTCGCATATATTTCCGAAGAAGCAATTGAATTTGTTAATGCTCCACAAACTGTTAAAAAATATATCACAATAACTTCAAATAATAATGTCGTCTATCAAGACATTTATTTAACACAAAAAATAGATTCCACTAAATTACTAAATAAAACTTTTTACGTTCATGAACGTATCACTGCTTTAGATGGAAAAACCTATTTAGTACTTTTTAATAATCAAGATAATCAAGTAGGCTATCTAAAAGATGAAAACTTATCATTAACAGATACCCCTTTAGGAACACCTGAAGCTATCAATAATTATATTACTGTCCACGCTTCGAATAAAACTTTCTATCAAGATACACTTTTACAAAACGAGCAATCAACAAATACGTTATTAGATACGACTTTTCTAGCAAAAAAACTTTATCATCATTTTGATGGTAACCAATACATCTCTATTGAAGACAATAATAAAAAGGGCATCGGTTATATTGATAAATCTTACACTAAAAGTGTAGCTGAACCTCAAGGCACGTATCATGCCTACAATAAGTATGTCACCATCCAATCCGGTAATTACGATATTTGGCAAAATTTCAATTGGCAAAAACGCAGTCATTCTGCCAATTATCAAGGGCAATTGCTACAAGCTCGTGGCTATTATGACCATTTCAATGGGACTCGTTACTTGACCGTATACGATAAAAACGGCAAATGGGTGGGCTACATCAATGCCACAGCGACCAAATTATCAAGCAACGGTGGTGGGGGCAAGTACCATGCCTACAACAAATACGTCACGATTCAATCTGGCAATTACGATATTTGGCAAAATTTTGATTGGCAAAAACGCAGTCATTCCGCCAATTATCACGGACAATTGCTACAAGCTCGTGGCTATTACGACCATTTCAATGGGGCGCGTTACTTGACTGTATACGATAAAAACGGCAAATGGATAGGCTATATCAATGCCACAGCGACCAAACTATCAAGTAATGGTGGCGGGGGCAAGTACCGTGCCTACAACAAATATGTCACCATTCAGTCACCCAATTATGACATTTGGCAAAATTTTGATTGGCAAAAGCGGAGTCATTCCGCCAATTATCACGGGCAATTGCTACAAGCTCGTGGCTATTACGACCATTTCAATGGGGCGCGTTACTTGACTGTATACGATAAAAACGGCAAATGGATAGGCTATATCAATGCCACAGCGACCAAATTATCAAGCAACGGTGGTGGGGGCAAGTATCATGCTTACAACAAATACGTCACGATTCAATCTGGCAATTACGATATTTGGCAAAATTTTGATTGGCAAAAACGAAGTCATTCCTCAAAGTACCAACGGAAAACAGTGTTAGCTCGTGGTTACTACGATCATTTTAATGGGGCGCGATACTTGAGTTTATATGAAAACAACGGCCATTGGATTGGCTATATCAACGAAACTGGGACAAGTTTAGTTAAAGGTGCTGGTGCTTATCTAGGTATCAATCGTAGTAACATTCTAAATGAATTAAATAATAATAGTGGGATGTATCTTAACACACCATTCAGAGGTTCCCTTGCTATTCCAGCGAGTGTGATGAGTCCAATCGGTAATCCAAATCAATATGGTCCAGGATTCAACTGTACAGGTTTTATTGCTACAGCACTTAGAAATAGTGGTGCAAATATTAATAAAGTAGCTAACGCGACGAATGGCATTGGTGGTGTAGCAAATGCATACAATTGGCGTGATGCTTTGACGGCTAACACTGATTATTACACGTTCTATTCGATTAATGCTTTGCTAAAAAGTGGGAAAGCCAAAAAAGGTGATTTGATTTATTTCGAAGCTGATTTCACCAAACCTAATTATGATTGCCATATTGGCTTTTTCTGGGGAAATACACCAAATCAAAATCGCTTCTGGCATTCAACATTAGCCGCAGGTGGTAATAAAATTACTCATATTTTTTCAGGAACACCCTTTTCAAAAATTTTACTAATACCAATGGATTAGCCGAAAACAGGGAATATTTCATGTATTCCCTGTTTTTTTTGCACCAAAAAACCATCTTTGAAGAATTACTTCCCAAAGATGGTTTTTACTTAACTAAAGAAACAACTATCATCAATCAAATACTTAATGTCACTTGTATTTATTTCTAATAATCGATCTGGATTTACTTTACCACGATCACAAATATCATAATTTTCTACTTTAATAACAATGGAACCATCTTCTACGCGGTTAATTGTACCAATGACACCACGATGAAAATTTTTAGGTTGTACTTCATAACGATTGCCTACAACAATTTCTTTCACTTGAACCATAATAATGTCCCCCTTTTGAATAAAGCAAATAACTATTAATTCTATACTCTATTCATAACACGTATTCAAAAAACATACAAGTATTTCGGTTCAACAAAAGTAAGTTTTTTTAAAGTGGTAAGATATTAAAGACGCCTGCTGCCACGGCACCACCAATAATTGGTCCAACGATTGGCACCAAACTATAGCCCCAATCAGAGTTGCCTTTATTAGCAATTGGCAAGAGTTGATGTGCTAAACGCGGGCCTAAGTCACGTGCTGGATTAATAGCATAGCCAGTCGGTCCACCTAGAGATAAACCAATTGCTAAAATTAAAATTCCGACAACCATCGGATTTGTACCATCAGCAAATGTTGTTTCACCAAAAGCTAATAATGCAAACACTAATACGAATGTCCCAATAATTTCAGTCACTAAGTTAGCTGGAAGATTACGAATAGCAGGTCCTGTCGCAAATGTACCTAAAATGGCACCTTGATCTTTGGTCTCTGCCCAATGTGGTAAATATGCTAACCAAACAAGTGTA
This sequence comes from Enterococcus saccharolyticus subsp. saccharolyticus, assembly GCF_029023825.1. Taxonomy (NCBI): domain Bacteria; kingdom Bacillati; phylum Bacillota; class Bacilli; order Lactobacillales; family Enterococcaceae; genus Enterococcus; species Enterococcus saccharolyticus. Next base: position 1,658,185 of record NZ_CP118957.1, read on the forward strand.
GCACCAACCATTGCTCCAATAATTTGAGCAATGATGAATGGAAAGACTAAGTTCCAAGCAAATTTACCAGCAATAGCCATACCAATTGTTACTGCTGGGTTCAAATGTGCAGGCCCCATAAAGCTAGATGCATATACAGCAATTGTTACGGCTGTTGCCCATCCTGCAGCAATCACGATCCAGCCTGATGCTTGAGCCTTACTTTTAGCTAAATTGACAGCAGCACATACACCACTACCTAATAAAATTAACATCGCTGTTCCTAAAAACTCACTAAAAATCTGTGTCATATCGCTCATTGTCCTAACTCCTCTTTCAATTGTTTTAGATCAGATTCTGCAATTACTGCTTCTAATTCCGCACGTTGTTTTTCCGTCTCTTCATCTGTCCAGCCAAAGAACGCTTGCATCTTGTTAATAACCGGCTCTTTCATAGCATCTACTTCATCACGAATGAACAAAATAAAGTTGGTGCGACGCATTAAATAATCGGCAGGCGTCAAGACGGCTTCTTCATGCAGCGCATAATTTAACGAGTAACTATCACGCACTGATAAACCGGCAATTTTTTCGTCATACTGCAAGACTTTTTCCAGATTAGAACCATATAGATTAGCTAAATGCAATGCGTCTTTTTCGTTCAATCCTTTGTCTTCTGCTAATTTCGCTAAATTTGCTAATTCTTCATCAACTTTCTGATGATTGATTCGTCCACCTGAAACTGGATAGTTTACAGAGTCAATTAAAACGAACCTTTTTTGAAAATCTCCTGCTAGAATTTCTTGAATTTTTTGTAATGCTCCTTCAGCCATTAAACGATAATCTGTAATTTTGCCGCCTGCTAGCGTGAGTAATCCATCGGCCGAACGATCTAAACTACTACCACGAGATACTTGCGAAGGATTTACCGTATTATCAATGGATACTTCGACTTCATTAATTGCTTTCTCTACTTTTTCACGAGCCGATGGATCATCCAAATACTCTTTAACAGCGCTTACAACGTCTTGGAAACTCTCTTCTGACAAGGCCCCATTATTGCCACCATTATAATCTGATCCACCATTACCGGAAATTAATGGACGCAACCCAGCCCAACTCGATTCAATATCTTGAATGGTTAATTTTGCTTCTGGAAAACGATGATTCACAATGTCTAATAAGTAAGCAACATCGCTTTGTTCCACTTTAGGATGTTTCAAGTCTCCACGATAATCCGTATCTGTTGTACCAAAATAAGTTTTTTCTTCACGAGGTACCACAAACACCATTCGGCCATCATTTTTGCCAGTATCAAAATACGTTGGTTGTGGCACATTTAATTTACTACGATCGACAACTAAATGAACACCTTTCGTTGGACGCATTTGCGGCGGTAGTTCATTTTTACTGTCCAATTGACGAACTTTATCTGACCAAGGACCTGTTGTATTGATAATCACACGGGCAGCGATTGTAAAGATTTCTCCTGTCAATAAATCTTCTACTTTTGCCCCATTCGCTTGTCCTTTTTCATCATGAACAATTTCAAGTACTTTTACTTTATTGAGCATGTACCCGCCATCTGCTTGCGCTTGTTTGATATTTTCAATCACTAAGCGTGCATCATTGTTGCGAAAATCAAGATAGACTCCTGCACCTTGTAAATTCTCTTTTTGTAATTGGGGTTCTCTAGCTAATACTTCTTCTTTACTTAAAAGATAATTCGCATATTTTGTGCCAGTAACACCTGCTAATTGATCATATAAATCCATCGCAACTTTCACTGAAAATAGATTGAAGGTTGCACCAGGTTCATCATAAATTGGTAGTAACATCGGATCTGGTTTAGGAATATGTGGCGCAATTTTTTGTACATTCGCACGTTCTTTCACCGTATCTGCAACGACTTCGACATCAAAGGTTTTTAAATAACGAATACCTCCATGAACCAATTTAGTTGAGCGTGAAGAAGTGCCTTCTGCAAAATCTTGCATTTCAACTAAGGCAGTTTTCATACCGGCAGCGGCAGCTTGAACAGCTACCCCTGCACCAGTAATTCCCCCACCAATAATCAACAAATCAACCGTGCTTGTTTTTAATTCTTGAATATTGTTACGTCTTGTTTCAAATGAAAATGTCATGTTATTGACCTTCCTTCTTTTTGCGAGGTTTAAACGTTTGTGTAGCAGCAACTGCTGCTTGCCAATTTTCATATAACTCTTCACGTTCATCATCAGCCATTTGAGGTGTAAAAATTTCGCCTTCTTTTTGCATTTCTTTTAATTCATCTAAGTCTTTCCAGAAACCAACTGCTAAACCAGCTAGATAAGCCGCACCTAAAGCTGTTGTCTCTAAATTGGCTGCACGTTGCACTTGTGTATTTAAAATATCTGCTTGGAACTGCATTAATAAATTATTTTTAGCAGCACCACCATCTACTTTTAATAATGGAATATCAATACCAGAATCTTTTTTCATGGTTTCTAAGACATCGCGTGATTGGTAAGCGACTGCTTGAAGCGTTGCACGAACAAAATCTTCTTTCGTTGTCCCACGTGTTAAGCCAAAGACTGCGCCCCGAGCATCGGAATCCCAATAGGGTGCTCCTAATCCAGTAAATGCAGGCACAACATACACATCGTTTCCACCTGTCGCTTTAGCTGCAACTTCTTCTGATTCTGGTGACGTTTCAATCATACGTAAACCATCACGCAACCATTGAATTGCAGAACCAGCTACAAATATACTTCCTTCAAGTGCGTAATAAACTTTTCCATTAATACCATAACCGATTGTTGTTAATAAATTATTTTCTGATAATTGTGGTTCTTCTCCTGTATTCATTACAATAAATGAACCTGTACCATACGTATTTTTAACCATACCTGGTTCAAATGCCATTTGGCCAAATAAAGCAGCTTGTTGGTCACCGGCCATTCCTGAAATAGGCACTTCACTGCCATAAAAATGATACCCTTTTGTATATCCGTAAATTTCTGAATTACTTTTTACTTCTGGTAACATCGCTTGAGGAATATTTAATAGTTCTAAAATTTCTTCATCCCAAGTTAAATCATGAATATTGTATAACATCGTACGACTTGCATTGGAATAATCCGTTACATGTGCCTCTCCATCCGTTAATTTCCAAACCAACCAAGAATCAATGGTTCCGAATAATAATTCGCCTTTTTCAGCGCGTTCTTGTGCACCTTCAACATGATCTAAAATCCAACGAATTTTTGTTGCTGAAAAATACGCATCGACAATTAATCCCGTTTTGGAATGAATCATTTCTTTGTAACCATCTATTACTAACTGATCAGCAATACCAGAAGATTGACGAGATTGCCAAACAATGGCATTGTGAATTGGACGACCGGTTTCTTTCTCCCATACCACAGTTGTTTCACGTTGGTTGGTAATTCCGATACCTGCTACTTCATCCGGATGAATGCCTGATTCAATGAAGGCGCCCGCAATCACCGATTGAACAGAGTTCCAAATTTCATTCGCATTATGCTCTACCCAACCAGAATTTGGGAAATGTTGTGTAAATTCTTTTTGGGAACTCCCAATATTTTTACCTTCTTTATTAAATAAAATTGCTCGTGAACTTGTTGTTCCTTGATCAATTGCCATAATGTATTTTTTCTCTTTTGTCGTCATATTTATCTGCTCCTTTGATAGCGTTTTCTTTACATTCATATCTTACCTTTTTTCCTATGTTTTATTTTGTCATCTTTTTTTCTTTTTTTAGATTTTTTGACAAAATTCAATCACAGCAAGGGTTTTTCTACAATTTACGAATCAGATTTTTTATTTCTTGAATATCATAATTGGTTCCTAACTCTGACAAACGATAATACGGTACGTTTTCATGAGATTGATTGCTAATAATTAAATCATAGTGGTGTTCAGGAATATAAACTTCCACAACCACGCCATTAATCATATTTAAATGCAACATGTACATGTTGATTGCCGCTTCTTTAAACAACGGGTCCATCTTTAAATCAATACCAATTCGAATTTCGCGATTCATTTCTACATCTAAAATAGTGACAATACTTAAATACTTTACTTCTGTCATCGCTAATAAACTATTGTCTGCCTCATCTGGAATCGCTAATGTTTCTTGCGCTAAATGCAACAATTTTTTGGTATATGCTTGAATATTTCGGCTAGATAGTTTGGCTTCGAGTTGCCAAATATTTTCTCGATCATACACTTCGACATCCCCTTGGAAAAAATACAACCGTAGATGCACTTGGGATAAATGATAATAACAATTTGCTTCCCATTCTGAACGAATTTTAGGACGAGGATACAATCGTAAAATGTTTTCTAAAATTAAGGTGTCCGCAATACTACTTGGTGTAAAACGCGAGCGTTGTAAGGAGTATTGATAGAAGTCTCGTTCATTTAAAATCGACATACTAATTAAAAAGATAAAATGCAACATAATTTCTTCTTCTCTAATTTCTACTGCATAATAACTAAAAAAGCGGTGAAAAATAGGCTTTAATTGAAGGTAAAAGCGATCTTTTTGGTAGGGTTCAAATTTCTTATAAAATGTTTGAAAAGATAATTTGGAGATTGAAATGCGATATTTTGTAATTTTCATCCATAAATTAATTCGTTGATGCGCTTCTGCAGTAAATGTTAAGCCAAATCCTCGTTCAAATTGTTCAATCAATTGTTTTTCTTTTCCTGTTAACTGTTGTGGATACTGATCTAAATACCACATTAATTGAAAATAAAAATAACGAATCTGACTCTCTTCTCCTTCAAGTTTCCCTTGCCAAATCATTAATTTGAATTCTTTTAATAAGACATTAATTTCTTTTATTTTTCGTGATAAAGATGATTCACTAATCGCTAATTCTTGGGTTAAGCGGATAAAAGCCATTTCTTTATTTTCTAATAGATGAATTAAAATTTGATATTTAGGTGCTTCTTGATACCAAGACAACTCTAATTCTCGTAAAGAAAACGCCGGTACTTTCCAAAATTGAATGCTATTTTTATCGTAAGTCAATCGGCATTGACCTTCATAACGCGCTAAATCATCCATTAATTCTTCTAAATAATTTTCGACAGATTTTTTGGAAATTTGTAATTTGTCCGTCATTTCTGTCATTGTCGTTTGACCGCCCGAAAGCAATAAGTTTTTTAAAAGACACATTTTCTTAGCTTCTTTTTTCTCTAACAATTCTTCAAATTTCATCGGCATCACGTCCTGCGAATAAGTCATTTAAAAAAGCTAACGTTGTACTATATTCTGATTGAAAAAAGAAGTCTTGTTCTAATAACGCCTCCATAGTCATTTCCTGTTGAATGGCCCAACCACAACGTTCAATAATCGGCAAGCAATTGTTTCGTGATAGTAACTGAACCCCTAACAAACGTTGCGTCTGCTTCTCAAGAATTAACTTACAATACAACATCTCTTTAGAAGTCGTGGATATAGGTAAGGTCAGATTTTTTACTTGAATCACTTGGGGATATAAAAAAGCGTCTGACTCTAATAAGCCAACACTTGCCAGATACCAATCAAATAATTTTGTGCCAATCATACGTAAGCCCCCCTGAAACTTTTTAGTGGGTTGAACCAAATTAGCAGCTACTACCATACCAGAACGCACAGCATGGTTGATTTGCGGAAGATAAATTTTCTCGTTGGTCAACGCAAAAGGGATTTGAATTAAATCACCTACTGCAAAAATATCTTTTTCTGATGTCTCTAAAAAATCATTGGTCTGAATGGTTAAATCACTATGCGTTACTAACTCGTTCATGGTTTCAGTTGGATGCACATTCACTGTCGTTAGAATTAAGTCGCTTGTTGACTCTTCTTGTGTCACGTGTGCAATTCGTTGATTTAATCGTAAATCTAAATGAGGGATTGTCGCCAGATCAGTTAAAAAAGGCGTTAAGAAGTCTTGATCAAAATACTTAAATAATGGATACTCCATAGCTTCAAAGACTTGTACCTTTTTTCCTAGCCCAATAAAAACACTTGCTGCTTCCATGCCAGCTTGTCCGGCACCAATCAAGGTAATCTCTTGTGCTTGTTCAATTTTCGGTAGCAAATAGTTTGCAGCTTGATATGTTTTATAGTGATAAATTTCCTCTTCTGCTAATTCAATTACTTTGGATTGTTGTGTCGAACCAGTTGCTAAAACTAATTTGTCATACGTGTAACTCGCACCATTTGTTTGGATTGTCTTCTTCTGACTGTCGCACGATAAAAAGACTTCGTTTAAATGCAATTGAATATCATTTTTCTCTAAAACTTCTTTTGAAATAAAGGTTGCTTCTTCTAATGATTCATAAATTCCTTGAAGATATAACAATAATCCATTTGGTAAAAAAGCAAATTGTTCATTTTTCTCAATCACAATAATTTCTGCATCTGGATGTAGCTTACGTGTTTGTAACGCACAATATACGCCCGCAAATGACGCGCCAATAATGATAACTTTCATCGATACACCTCTATTTTTTCGTGAAAAAAAAGTGTAAAACGGCAAATTTACACATTTGTTTTCACTCTTCTTTTGTCTTTAGTATAACAAAAAAACGCCCAAAAAGCGGGCGTTTTGTAGTGTTATGGATAAATACGATTCAACAAACGTGGGAATGGACTGGCTTCACGAACATGTTCGATACCTGCTAACCAAGTCACTGTTCGTTCTAATCCTAAACCAAAACCGGAATGAGGAACAGAACCATATTTACGTAAATCAAGATACCAAGAGTATTCTTCTGGATTTAATCCATGACGTTCGATTTCACCTAATAAATGATCGTAATCTACGTCACGTTCAGAACCACCAATAATTTCGCCATAACCTTCTGGCGCAATCATATCGGCACAAATGACAACATCTTCACGTGTTGGATGTGGTTTCATATAGAATGGTTTAATTGCTTTTGGATAGTTTAAGATAAAAACTGGACGGTCATATGAATTCGCGATAAACGTTTCATGTGGTGAACCGAAATCATCGCCCCATTCAATATCATCAAACCCATTTTCTTTTAATAAGTCAATTGCTTCATCATAAGAAATACGTGGGTAAGGCAATTTTGTATATTTTTCTAAAATTGCACGGTCACGCCCAAGTGTTTCTAACGCTAATTCACAATTATCTAAAACGTTTTGCACTAAAAATGCAACATATTGTTCTTGAATTTCTAAACTTTCATCTTGGTGCATGAATGCCATTTCTGGTTCCATCATCCAAAATTCGATTAAATGACGACGTGTTTTTGATTTTTCAGCACGGAAAGTTGGTCCAAACGAGAACACTTTACCAAATGCCATCGCTGCAGCTTCCATATACAGTTGTCCTGATTGAGAAAGATACGCTTTTTGATCGAAATAATTTGTTTCAAATAAATCAGTTGTTCCTTCTGGTGCAGAACCAGTTAGAATCGGTGGATCAATTTTAATAAAGTTGTGTTTGTTGAAAAATTCGTACGTTGCACGAATAATTTCGTTACGAATTTGCATAATCGCATGCTGTCTTGAAGAACGCAACCATAAATGACGGTGATCCATCAAAAATTCTGTGCCATGTTCTTTTGGTGTGATTGGGTAATCATGACTTTCGCCAATCACTTCGATGCCTTGTACACCAATTTCGTAGCCAAATTTTGAACGGCTGTCTTCACGGATTTCACCAGTCACCCAAACTGAAGTTTCTTGCGTTAAGTTTTTCGCTGTTTGGAAAATTTCTTCTCCGACTTCATTTTTTACAACAATTCCTTGAAACATTGCTGTTCCATCTCTTAGTTGTAAAAAGGCGATTTTTCCGCTTGAGCGTTTGTTCGCAATCCATGCACCGATTTTAACGGTTTCTCCGACATGTTTTTTTGCATCAATAATTTGAATTTGTTCCACGTGTGTCTCTCCATTCTATAATTAAACATTCTATGACAGTGTATTACTTTCTGCGATTTTTTTCAACAAATGCCTTGATTCGATTGACAGTTTCTTCTAAGGTTGCCCAGTCTGAGGCATAACTTAAACGGATATTTTCATTGGCACCAAAACCAGCACCGGTCACTACTGCAACATGCGCTTCATTTAATAACGCATCGGTAAATTCAGTAACATCCGTATATCCACAAAGTTCCATCGTACCTTTAACATTTGGAAACAAATAAAAGGCACCTTGAGGTTTAGCCAATTTCACACCTGGAATTTCTAACATTAACGGATACAAGCGATTTAAACGTTCCTCGAAAGCTTGACGCATTTCTTCCACAGTATCTTGTGTACCTGTTAATGCTTCTACAGCTGCATATTGACTAACCGCTGTTGGATTACTTGTTGATTGAGAAGCAATATCTGTCATCGCTTGAATCAATTCTTTGTCGCCAATCGCAAAACCAATGCGCCAGCCAGTCATTGAATAACTTTTTGAAACGCCATTGATAATCAGTGTTTGTTTGCGAATTTCTTCAGAAATCGTCGCAATCGGTGTAAACTCGTTACCATCATAGACTAAACGACCATAAATATCATCTGCTATAATTAAAAGGTCATGTGCAACGGCCCATTCACCAATTGCTTGTAATTCATCTTTTGTGTAAATCATACCAGTAGGGTTAGAAGGTGAATTTAAAATCACCGCTTTTGATTGCTCTGTGCGGACTGATTCTAATTGTGCAACAGTCACTTTAAATTGATTGTCTTCACTACCTTCAACAAAAACAGGTGTCCCATCTGCTAATTTGACTTGTTCACCATAACTTACCCAATACGGTGTAGGAATAATGACTTCATCGCCTTCATCTAAAATCGCTTGGAATAACGCATACAAAGCAAATTTAGCTCCATCTGTTACTAATGTTTGAGAAACATCATACGTTAAACCATAAAATTTTTCGATATAATCAACAATCGCTTGACGTAGTTCCGGAATACCTGCACTTGGTGTGTAGAAGCTAGCTTTTCCAGATTCAATCGCCGCAATGGCTGCTTTTTGAATATTTTTTGGTGTTGGAAAATCCGGCTCTCCTAATGTCACACTTAAGACATCAACGCCTTGGCTTTTTAATTCTTTCGCTTTTGTCGAAGCAGCTAACGTTACAGATGGTTCTAATGTTTCTGTTCTTTTTGATAATTTCATCTCATTCACCCTTTCAATTTACACCTTAAATATTTCGAATTACTTTGACTTCTTTCCCGTCTTTGAAGTCTAAAAGATAATAGTTATTCCCCTTATTACCTTTTGTCATCACTTCCCAAACAGGTTGGTCTTCAAACATACCTAGAGTCGCTTTTCGTAACGTTTCTCTTGGGTAGTCTTTAAAAATCTTCTCTTTCGCTTCGTCTTCCGTTAACCCTTCATCTTGTGCCAGTACGGTCACGTTTTCTCCTGATTTAGGAATGATGGCCACAACATCTTGTTGTTCCTGATTCTTCCCTAAGACAGAAAAATACGTATCTTCTCTAGTAAACCAATAAAAACGATCGACTTCTTCAATACTTGCATATTGTTTAGCAAGCTGAGTCGCTTCAGCTTTGGCTTGACGGATTGAACTGGTTGCACGAATGTAAGAAAGCGAAGAAAAGAGAATAATAAGCAGCAGGATAGTAATTCCTATCAACAATGCAATAATTTTTCGTTTTTCTTTTTGATCATCGGCTGTCACTTCTTTTGTTCACTTCCTTTCTTGCTAGGTCTCATTATACAAAAACTTTCGCTGAATCTGTACTATTTTCATTTAAATCTTTGGTCTTTTCTAAGAACTGAACCGTTGCCTCACGAATTTCTTCGACGGAAGCTTCTTGTAAAAGTAATTCTTTTGGTAACGCACGAGCCATTTTTTTCCCGTATTTGGTTGTCACAATCCGACGATCTAAAATAATCATCGTACCTTTATCTTCTTGAGAACGAATCAAACGCCCCAACCCTTGACGTAATTTCAACGCTGCTTTCGGAATGGTTTCTTGGATAAAAGGATTGATTCCTTGTTTTTCTAAATAGGCTTGCCGAGCTTTCACCATTGGACGCTCAGGATTTTCAAAAGGCAAACGTGTAACAATCAATAGTTGTAAAGAGTCTCCGGGTAAATCGACACCTTCCCAGAAACTATCTGCACCAAATAAAATACTATCATTGGATTGGATAAATCGTTTTAAAAGTTTTTCACGACTACCGCCCATTCCTTGCGCTAAAATTTCACGACCATTTTCTAAAAATTTCATGTGCATACGACTATACACTTTTTGTAAAATATCATGAGAAGTAAACAAAACCAACACAGGTTGCTTCGTATCTGCCAATAAAGTCGTCAGGGTGTTTGCTAAGTATTTCGCATACTCTGACGCATCGTAGTCATGAATTGCAATGCCTTTATCGAGTGTAAATAATTGGGCTTGTTTGGCATAATCATAAGTTGTTGGTATCACTTTTAATGGCGCCTCAGGAATACCTAATTTTTTCGCAAAATAACTACGATCCCCCGACACGCGTAACGTACCACCAATATACAAAATATGTTCGTAGCGCTCATACCAACGTGTATTAGGCAAAATAGCAGCATCAAAATCAATTAATTGTAATTTCACCGTTCGTTGATTACCATAAATCGATAAAAAATGAACATAATTTTCTTCCCAATTTGAAAACCAATGATCCATTAATTGATATTGACGAACCATTTCATCAAAGAAACTTAACAAATCCCCAAACAAAATGCGCTGGCGATTTAACCAAGAATGATTCATACGATGCATCAGGGTCGTTAATTGTTCTTGTAACACTAGTAACTCTTCATAATACAATAGCAAACGTTGAATATTTTTCTCACACTGGCGAGAAACAGCTTCTCGTTGGTCTTTGGTCACTATATTCTCTTCTCTAATCCCTGTTGTTTGTGACCATTCATAAAAAATATCTTCTTGTACTTCAACAATAGCTGTCAATTCATCACGATACAATTGGAATAAGCGTGATGTTTCATAATCTTGATCAACCATTAATTGAATTAAATCAAATAATTGTCCTTCGTCTTGAAATTGTCCTAACTTGCGTTGAAAAGCACTCGTATCAACAAAAAAATTAGAGACTTGTTCCATAATGTCTGGTAAATGATGGGCTTCATCAATAATTAAATAGGGACTATTTGGGATTAATTGTTGTTGTCGCTGGGTTTCTTGTGCTAACAACGCATGATTAATAATCAAAACATTGCTTTGTTTCATTTGAGCATACAAATGACGCAAGAAATCTTCTTTGTAAAGTGCTTGTGATTTCGCTAGATTCTCTACCCCACGATGCTTGATTTCTTGGAATAATAGATGATTCAGACGAACTAAATTTAGCTCATCAAAATCACCTGTGACTGTTTGCGTTAACCACACTAATATTCCCATTTGATATAACGCGTACTGTTTTTGTTGTACAGGAATATTTAACGTTGCTTTAAATCGTTGCAAATCGATATAGTGATTCTTACTCTTAACAACAGTCGCTTGAATGGGTTGCTCTAATAGTGTATTCAATAAAGGAATATCCTGATTAATCAATTGTTGCTGCAATAAAATAGACACCGTACTAATAATGACAGGCTTTTCTGGCGTAGCTAAAAAATGTGCGGGTAACAGATAACCAATTGTTTTCCCCATACCGGTGGATGCTTCAACCAATAAATCTTTTTGCTCACTGGTAGTAAAATGACGATAAATAATATTCATCAATTTACTTTGCTCTTTACGATAGGTTAATTTCTCTTGATATAACGCCATTTTTTCTTTTTTAGTCGTTGGATAGGGTTTAGCAAAATGTTGTTCTAAAAATAATTTCACTTCTTTTTTTCGTAAAGCAATCCCATCAACAATTTCCAAATTGTCTGATAATGGTTGGGGATTGTCACGCATTTCTTGCATAACAGATTGAATGTACTCGCTCGTTTGCATGCTAGTTACCGTACTTAATTGAGCAATTTTTTCCATTGTCACTAAGGGCAATGCTTTCATAATGTGTTCCATATAAACTAATAACGCAGCCGTCACTTCCGCATCACTATCTGCTTGATGAGGCGCATCATGTTCTAACCCCAGACTTTCTGCCAAATCGCCTAAACGAAAACTAACTTCCGTTGGTAAAAAGATTTGAGCTAATTCTACGGTATCAATTCCTGGAATTTTTAACGGCGGCATGCCACAACGCTCTAATTCATGATTTAAAAAATGATAATCAAAATGGATATTATGCGCCACAAAAACCGTATTTTCTAATAAGTTATAAATAATCGGGGCAACATCTTCAAAGAGCGGGGCTTTTTTCACTCGTTTATTAGAAATATGCGTCAAGTTTTGAATTTGTTTGGAAATCGGCTGCATCGGATTGATGTCGGTCGCAAATCGACTAACGATTTTATTATTTTCAACTAAGACACAACCAAATTGGATGATACGATCGCTTTTAGGATCGGTGCCTGTTGTTTCAATATCTACAATTGCATAAGTGGTCTTCATCCTCTTCCTCCTCACACATGCTCTTTGCATTATACTACAAAGATTTTTATTCGCCCACCTTTGCCCAAACAAAAAAGACCATCCGTGAAGATAATCTTTTTTGATTTTATTTTGTTTCAGGAATTAATTTATTCATGGCAACCGCAACAATCGCACTCAAAGCAATCGGTGAATCTAATAAATATTGAATGAATTGTGGCGCACTTTGTTTGACTTCAGCTGGCATAAATAATAAACCAATTGCAAAAATTAGTGGCACACCAATAATGTATAATTCACGCTCAGAGAACTCTTGGTTCTTAATCACGCGGAAACCACTTAGCATGATAATGACACATACCACAGAGAAGACACCACCAATGACAGCCGATGGAATTGCATGAATCAATGCGGATAATTTACCTAAGAAAGATAAAATAATAAACCACACCGATGCCATAACAAAGACTTTTTTACTTGCTACACCAGTGATGGAAATGATACCTGCATTTGTTGAATAGCCAGTTACCGGTGTTGTTCCCACTAAAGCAGCAGTTAAACAGCCTAATCCTTCACCGATCACGCCTTTATTAATTTGTTCATCCGTCACAGATTCTTCGGTTACGGCGCTGACAGCATACCATGTGCCTGTTGTTTCAGCTAACAATACCATATAAATCACTAACATCGTTAAAATAGCAGATGAGTTAAACTTCAACCCAAAGTCAACAAATGCTAAATTCGGTAAACTTAAGAAAGAAGCTTCTGAAACAGAACTAAAATCTAAGCCGCCCATGAAAGAAGCAACCACTGAACCTAAAGCTAAAGCAATAATAACAGAACTAATACGGAAAATTTTGCCTAATCGAGGGAAATACTCACCCAACATAGAAAAAATGATTAACGTTGCTGCTGTAATTGCAGCTAATAAAATATTTTGATTCACACTTAAACTTTCACTTGAAACATAAATGTTCCCCGTAAAAGCAGAAGGTAGGAGCGTTAAACCAACAATCATAATAATGGTCCCACTCACAATACTTGGAATAAATTTCCGAACAATATATTTATAGACACCTGTCAAACCTAACAATACGACAGCTAACGCACCAATGACACTGGCTCCTAACACAGTATCCATGCCTTTTGACCCCAGATAAATTCCAATAATCGCTCCTAATGGAACAAATGACGGACCTTGGCAAACAGGTAATTTCAAGAAAAATAAAACTTGAATTAACGAAGCAATCCCTGCACCTAAGAAGGTCGATTGGATTAATCCGGCGGCCTCAGGTGACGACATCCCTACAGCTGTTGCAATAATAAATGGTGGGACATACACATCCATCGCCAACACATGTTGTAACCCTAAAATAAACGCTTGACCAAAGGAAATATCTTCATTTACACCCACGGTTAGGCCTTTTTTCTCTACTTTTGTTTCCACAAATTTTCCTCCTAGTACTTCTCGTGTACAAGTTTTCCTTGTACCCAAACTTGTTTAATATTGGCAGGTGTTGCTAAATAAAGTAATTTTTGCAATTGTTCCGCTGGTTCATTAAACACCCCAAAACCAGATAACGATGCGCCTGTGGCATTCATATCAATCACTTGTACATCACAGGCATACCCTTTAGCGATGACGCCAATTGGCAAGCTTAATGCCTCGCCGCCACCTTGTGTTGCTAAAGAAAAAGCTTCGATGACCGAAATACGTGAATCTGGCACACCACGTGTTTCTTGCGCACAAGTGACATCGACACCGTCTTCTAACATGCGTGAAGACATGACTGCTTGTTTGATGTTATCCCATAAACTTGGTGAAAATCCGCCAGAAATATCCGTACCTAAACCAATCTCCACACCTTGTTCTTTCAAACGTTTGATTGGAATCACGCCATTCGCAAAGTAAGCATTTGAAATCGGACAATGAGCCACTGCTGTCCCTGTCTCAACAAAAATTTCGCCATCTTTTTCATTGATGAAATTACAGTGTGCCATCACGGATTTTTCGGTTAACAAACCAAAATCACGCAATACTTCGGTATCTGATTTACCAAAACGTTCTTTCACATGATCGTGTTCCCATTGACCTTCACTACAATGAGACTGAACATGTACATGATATTTCTCAGCTAATTGCCCCAATCCAGCTAGCCCCTCGTCTGTACAACTCGGTACAAAACGTGGCGTAATCACTGGGTATACACCTTGCGAGACATTTTTCCCTAGTTCTTTTACCGCTACAATAAATTCTTCGGTATCTGTTAATGCTTGTTGTGTTGAAGCATCGCGATAAAAATCAGGGTTCATGTCTGGATGATCCATAACAACTTTCCCTACTAATCCACGTTGTCCTTGTTTTGCACAAATTTCAGCCAAAGCTAAACTTGCTTCTAAATGTACTGTTGCAAAGTATAAAACAGTAATTGTTCCACGTGCTAATAAGTTCTTCACTAAGTCTTGATACACCGTTTGAGCAAAAGTGCTGTCTTGATATTTTGCCTCTAGAGGAAAGGTACATTCATCTAACCACTTATTGAGTGGTTCATCTAAGGCAATTCCAGCTTGTGGCCATTGCGGAGCATGGACATGTAAATCAATAAAACCTGGTAAGAAATATTGTCCGTCTTCTAACTCTACAAATTTATCGCTTGCCTGAGCTTCTTTTAATTTGGTTTGATACAATGTATCTTTTGTTTGGAATACATTTTGGATAATTCCTTGTTCATCCACTTCAATAAGTACATCTTATAAAAAAAAACTAATTGACCATAGCTTGGCGTATAGAATACAGCCCCTTAAAAAAACATGATTGTTTGCTCCTTCTTTTTTATTCTTTTTAATTATAATAGAAAACCTATCACCCACAAGATTCTTCCGTAAGTTAACAACCAAAATTATATT
This sequence comes from Enterococcus saccharolyticus subsp. saccharolyticus, assembly GCF_029023825.1. Classification (NCBI taxonomy): domain Bacteria; kingdom Bacillati; phylum Bacillota; class Bacilli; order Lactobacillales; family Enterococcaceae; genus Enterococcus; species Enterococcus saccharolyticus. The sequence continues at coordinate 1,673,554 of NZ_CP118957.1, forward strand.
ACCGTTCATTTTTAACCGCTTACAATAAAAGGTACACAAAAAAGACGAAGTCGTTCAACTTCGTCTTGTAAATTCATATAGAATTAAGCTTTAACAACGTTAGTAGCTTGAGGGCCACGTTGTCCTTCTTCGATATCAAAAGTTACTGCTTGACCTTCTTCTAAAGTTTTGAAGCCGTCTCCTTGGATAGCTGAGAAATGTACGAATACATCGTTACCATTTTCTGCAGTGATAAATCCAAAACCTTTGTCTGCGTTAAACCATTTTACTGTACCTGTTTCCATATTAAAAAATCCTCCTTGTGTATAAACACATATTTTGCAATTACTTGTTAAGGTGAAAATTTGGAAGATGTTTTAAAATGAAACAAGCTACCATATTTACCATTACAAAAACTACATTTTCATTATAACACACTCATTATAAAAATATCTACCTTTTTTCAGAAGATTTCAAAACTAATAGCGTAAAATAGCAACTAATTCCTTCTCACCTGGTGCATCTTTTTGATCCAAAACAAAAACATCGCCACCATTACGAATGGTATCATTTGTTAACGTATTTAATACTTGTCGCCAATCATATTCCTCTTCTGGATTATCGCCATAGCCATCAATCAAGTTCGAAGTTGAGATAAATAGATGCGAAACACGCCCTTCTGATGCAGCTTGACGAATATCTGCTAATTGATCAAAGAATTTACGCTCAATCAACTCTTTATAATTTTTTACTTCTTTTGCTGTTAGCTTATCGACAATTACTTGCGTGCCTTTTTCAATTTCATTTACAGACAATTGTGCGGGCGATGAAGATACTGCAATCGACGAATCATAATAAGGATATTTTGCCACTTTTTTAAAGGTTGTTTGATTTTCTGGAAGTGCAAAAAGATAAAGTGGTAACTTCTCGCCATTTTCCAATTCCTCTTTCAAGAAAGTATCCACTGCTTGGTAGTAGTTCACCCAATCAATTTCGACTTCCTCATCTTTTGCACTGACACCGTGATAAGCAGCACTTGAATTTCCTTGTGTGCGGAAGTTTAAGTTGCCACCTGTAATTTCTTCACCCAGTGCTTTTTTAATATCTGTTGGTGCCCCTTCTGATAAAGAAACTTCAGAAAGTTGCTTATTTTCCATGTAATACAATTTCATTGAATCGCGATTTAAACCTAATAGATGGTAATTATAATTGAATTGGGCATTTTTAATAATCGCCAATAGATAAGGTGTATCCCCAACATAATATTGGTCATCTACAGCAATACTTAAACGGTGAACATAGGTTTCTTCGGTTGTTAAAATAATCGCAACACTAGCTGTTGCACTACGCCAAAAGTTTCGATCATTCAATAACGTATCTGTTTTTTCCTGAAATTTTTGCCAGTCGTTTTCAGAATAACGTTTATTAAATCGTTTTTTTGCTTCTTTAACAAAGTTCTTGAATTTTAATTGATCTTTTTCGATGTCTTGATGAGCCACATGTGTATTTAACATGATTGTTACAAATGGTCCTTGTACACCTTCGGAAGTGAGTTGATCCAATAATTCTTTACCAATTTTCGCCATAATATTCCCTCCTACAAAATTATATATTACACAATTAGTGTATCATGCCTCAGAGTGCTTTCCAAATAAAACGGTTACGTAACTAGTAATAGCCATTTTAAAAAATAAATGAAGAAAAGGCTTGACTTTCATTTTACTCTTATGATAAATTAGGCACTGCCTTAAATCGTAACAATTACGATTTACAAAAAATAATAAGAGAGATTCTTATTAAGGTAGAAAGTGAGTGAAGAACGTGAAAAAAGGAAAATTAGGTATGTTGTTAGTCAGCACACTCTTATTAGGGGCTTGTGCAAGCAACACAACGGATAAAACGGATAGTACATCATCAAAAGAGGAATCATTAGAAATTGTTACTACCTTCTATCCGATGTATGATTTCACAAAAAATATTGTTGGAGATGAAGCCAACGTCGAATTATTGATACCGGCTGGAACAGAAGCACATGATTATGAACCGTCTGCCAAAGATATCGCTAATATTCAACAAGCTGATGCCTTTGTTTATAACAATGAGAATATGGAAATGTGGGTTCCTTCTCTTGAAGAATCGTTAAAAGATGGTGACGTCAACGTCATTAAAGCAACTGAAGGCATGTTATTGTTACCTGGTTCTGAAGATGATCATGACCACGATCATGGACATGGCGAAGAAAGACATAGTCATGAACTAGACCCTCATGTTTGGATATCTCCTTATCGTGCCATTCAAGAAGTTGAAAGTATCCGTGACCAATTGATTGCTGCATATCCAGATAAAAAAGAAGCGTTCACTACAAATGCTGAAAAATATTTAACAAAATTATCTACCCTTGATGAAAGCTATCAAGAAGCATTTGAACAAGCAAAACAAAAAAGCTTTGTCACACAACATGCAGCTTTTGGTTACTTGGCTTTAGATTATGGTTTGACACAAGTCTCGATTGCTGGTCTTTCTCCAGATGAAGAACCTTCCCCTGCTCGTTTAGCAGAACTAAAAGAATTTGTTGACGAACATGGCGTAAAATATATTTACTTTGAAGAAAATGCGAATGATGCTATCGCTCGTACGCTAGCTGATGAAGCTAAAGTAGACCTAGAAGTTCTAAATCCACTTGAAGGTTTAACCAAAGAAGCCATCGATAACGGTGAAGACTATGTTTCAGTAATGGAACAAAATTTAGTAGCCTTACGTAAAACAACCGATACAGAAAATCCAAAAGAAGAAACAGCTAAAGCAGAAAAAGAAAAAACTGTTTATAATGGCTATTTTGAGGATAATGATGTCAAAGATCGCCCATTATCTGATTGGAGTGGTGAATGGCAATCTGTTTATCCATTACTTGAAGATGGTTCATTAGATCAAGTCTTTGATTACAAAGCAAAACTGGACCCAAGTCAAACAAAAGAAGAATACAAAGAATATTATACAGTTGGTTACCAAACAGATGTCAAAGAAATAACTATTACCGATGACACCATGGAATTTATTTTCGACGATAATTCGTCTGAAAAAGCAACGTATCGCTATGCTGGAAAAGAGATTTTAAATTATAAAGCTGGAAACCGTGGCGTTCGTTTCTTATTTGAAGCAACAGATCCAGATACGAAAGCATTTAAATATGTTCAATTTAGCGATCATTCAATTTCACCAACAAAAGCCGCTCACTTCCACATTTATTTTGGAAATGATAGTCAAGAAGCTTTGTTAGAAGAAGTAGATAATTGGCCAACGTATTACCGGACTGATTTATCTGCAACTGAAATTGCTCAAGAAATGTTAGCACACTAATCGTTTAGAAAGACTAACTATATAAAGTCAAGTGAAAATAAATAAAATCTTCTGATTGAAAAATAACGAATAAGTGCATCACAAATAAACCTCAGAAAGATTATTTTTTTCACTACTGACGAATTTCATACGGTTCATTCTTTGTTAGAATGGCATGAATAATATAGCATAGCTTTCTTGAAACAGCGCCAATCGCTGTAAGATGGTGTTTTCCTTCTGCTCGTTTCTTATCATAAAAGGCTTTGAAAACTGGATCACATCTGGACGCAATGAGTGCCGCTTGAAACAGTGCTTTTCTTAAGTAGGGAGAGCCACGTTTACTCATCACGTTGTGAGTGGCTTCATATTCACCAGATTTTGAGACAGACGCATCGATTCCTGCGTAGGCTACTAATTTTTTAGGCGTAGAAAATTTCTGAATATCACCAATTTCACCTAAAATCGTCGCACCAAGGACAGTTCCAATACCAGGAACGGTTTCTATGACCGAATGAAGAGAAGCCATTAATTGTGCAATTTCTTCTTCTGTTCGTTTAATTTGTTCTTCTAAAAAGCTGAGTTGATCAATCATAGAACGTAATTGAAAAACAAAGGCATCTTGAGCAAAACGAACACCAAAAGAATGAGCGGCGGCTGTTTTCAGTGCCTCTGCCTTGCTTTGTCCAACACGACTTCGACTCGCTACACGGAGTGTTTCAGCTAATGTTTCGGCAGAAACTTGATTGAATTCATCAGGAGACGAAAACTCAGATAGGACGGCTTTGGAGGCTTTGCCAAAAATGCCAACTTTTGAAAACACCTTTTCGTACTCAGGAAAGATTTGGTCTAGTATGGCAATGACTTTTCGTTTAAAGTCGCCAGCTGTGCCAACAAGATATGAACGATAACGAGTCAATTGACGTAAGGAGAACATGGTTTCGTCCGCTAAAGCTGTTTCGTTGAATGAACCGTAGCGAATTAAGTCAGCAATTAATACTGAGTCGATACTATCATTTTTTCGTTTACGAATTTCAGTTCCTTTTCTCCAGCCATCTGTTTGAATGGGATTGATGACGTGAACAAGAAACTGTTGTTCATCAAGAAATGAGAAAAGGGCTAACCAATAGTGACCGGTGGCTTCCATACCAACAAGAAAGTCCTCTGTGGAATCAGAGAAAGAAGTAAGTCGTTCTAAAAGAGCGTGAGTACCGTCCAAAGAATTCACAAAAGAGAAACCTTTAAGTAGGACTTTTCCTTCGTCATTCATGATGGAAGCGACGTGTGTTCGTTTGCCAATATCAATACCTAGATAAAACATAAGCACACCTTCTTTACAAAATTTGGATTGATTACCACTCAACTGAAAAGCGTCACTACCTTGTTCTAGATACGGAGTAAGGCATTTGCCTTCAACATCTAACTCATTCGTAAACAGCTTAACAGAGAGAGGGATTAGTCTTTCGATTACGAGTTTGAAAACTCAAGGAAGAAACAATCTACCTCTCAATCCATTAAGTATATTTTCTCAAATAATTGAGTAAATACCAAATAAAAAATAACAAAAGGTTCCTAAGGTTCTCCTCTAAAAATCGGAAGATTAAAACCTTAAATATAATATACAAGGAAGATTTACATGGAAAAGCAAGATTTATCGAGTGCTTACCGTCGTCTAAAAAGTCCTAATATTAAGACACGCAAACGGGCATTGAAAATCATTCACCAATACAAACGCAACAATAAAAAATAAAGGAGTCCTTTTAAATGGCAAAAAAATCAAAAATTGCAAAATACAATAAACAACGTGCATTAGTCGAACAATATGCTGCCTTACGCCAAGAGTTAAAAGCAAAAGGCGATTATGAAGCATTAGCAAAATTACCGAAAGATTCACACCCAAATCGCTTAAAAAATCGTGATGTGATTGATGGACGACCACATGCTTATATGCGTAAATTTGGTTTATCAAGAATTAATTTCCGTAAATATGCACATCTTGGTCAAATCCCGGGTGTCAAAAAAGCTAGTTGGTAAGCGATGAAAAAACGCTTGAAACAAATGAGAATCAAGCCATTCGATCTCCCAATTATCCTTTTGTTGATTCTCTTTTCGTTCGCTCCCTTAGTTATTTTCGCTGCCCAACAGCAACCCGAATCTGATACACCTTCTGCCCGTTATGCGATTATTCGAATTAATGGGCAAGAAGTCGATCGCTTTAATTTAGACGAAACACAAGATTTTGAAAAAACATACTATCCTGCAAAAGATCAGTACAATATTATTCAAGTAAAAGAAGGACGTATTCGCGTTCGTGAAGATAATAGTCCAGATCAAATTGCAGTTAAAACAAGTTGGATTGCTAAAAATGGCGAAACAAGTATCTGTCTCCCCCACAAATTAGTCATTGAAATCCAACAAGAAGGCGCAGAAGATGCCTTTATCAATTAAAACGAGGCTGTAATCTGTAAAAATAAACTATCCGAACGATAGAGAGAAATCCCTTCTGTGGGTTCTAATCGCAAATTCACTTGAATTAGCGTTTCTCATTTTATATTGTTCGGATAGTTTTTTACTTATATTGTAATCAATATGAATCGTCTCTTTTGGAATACCTAGCAGTGCTGTTTCTACAGAATAAGCCTTATCTTCAAATGATTGGCTAAGAAAATCAAACCAATGCGTAAATAATGGTTCCCCAAAACAAAGCCAAGAAACCTAAGATAAAACGCCATGCAACATAAGATTTCATTTTCGTTATTTTCATATAGATTCCTCCTAATCTTCTGTATCTTACAACTTAAATGTGTTCTTTTTTATAACAAATTATAAAAGAAACCTTAAATTAAAGATAAGATAGGAATAAAACAAAAAATCTTCTATAATAGAAAGAAACTTACACGAAACGGAGGCATTTTATGATAGACAAGGCATTATTACTCATCGATGTTCAACAAGCATTCAACGATCCAAAATGGGGCCCTCGCAACAACCCCACTGCAGAAGAAAAGATGCAACAGATTTTAACGGAGTGTCGAAAGAACCATTGGACAATTATCCACGTTCAACATGTCTCACAATCACCAGATTCCGTTTTCTATGAGCAAGGCACAGGATTTGCTATCAAAGAAATTGTTGCTCCACAAACAGGCGAGAAAATCATTCATAAACAAGTCAATAGTGCATTTATCGGCACTGATTTGAATGACTATTTAAACGAGCAAAAAATTAATACTTTAGCAATTGTTGGCTTAACCACACCACATTGTGTATCAACCACAACAAGAATGAGTGGAAATTTAGGTTATCGCACGTACTTAATTGCCGATGCTACAGCCGCATTTGGTATGAATGACCATCACGGTAATTTCATTGATGCCCAAACCATTCATCACTACTCGCTAGCAACCCTTCATGAAGAATTTGCCACCGTCCTAGATACGAATCATTTTCTTCAAAAAATACAAAACGCAACAGTTTAATCTCCTGTTGCGTTTCTTTTTATCGAATATCTTTTTTCATAAAAGTAATAAGAAGATACGTTGTCAATAAAAGAGACAGAACCATGAGCATTAGGGTGACAATCATAATTAATGCGCCAATAAAGAGCGCACGTTTATCCAAAATAGGAACAATCTTTTCACTCATGTTCTTCTCTTGCTGAAGCACTTTTGCTACCTGATATGGATCTGGTCGTAAAAAAACAAACCACAGAATCCCCGAAGCTAAATATGCGCATGCGGACAAAATAAATGCCCCTGTTAAAGGTGGCAAATGCCATGTGATAGCAAGATTTGACATCGTCGCACTCAAATTCGGCCCGACAACTGCACCAAAAGTGGTCGCCACCATTGCAATACTAATCGCTTTTGAACGATCTTGTGGTTCTGCTAAATCCGAACTAGCATAGCGTGCTTGCAAATTCGTTGCAGTACCAAAACCATAAATAAACAACGACAAAAAGAGAAAATAAATGTTCTCTACTGCAGTCGCAAAAATAACCCCTAATGCACCCATTCCGCCTAGAAGAAATCCCGTTGCCAATCCTAGTCGTCGCCCATTCTTTTGAGTCAAGCGTCCAAACATAAATGCTGCAAATGACGATCCTAACGTAAAAATAGCGGACGGAATACCTGCTAAGTTATCCGTGCCTAATATTTCTTGCGCAATTAAAGCACCAACAGTGATACCTGCCGCTAACCCTAATCCTCCTAATGTTTGTGAGAGTATGACAACTAACAATGTTCACCGATGAATTCTCTTTTTATCTGCTAATGTATAAATAACCCTTCCACTCCTTTTTCACCTAACCTTCTTTTCATAGTAAACTATTTTGCAAGCAGCAGCAAGACAGCATATTATACCGAAAACAACTATATCAATTAAAAATTGAGCTGTTTTAAATGAAAAAATTTGACTAAAAAAGAATACCTACACCTGATGGGGCAATCAATTATGCCACAAAGCATAAAAATCAAGATTATTCTACTACTTATAATGAAGGACTATGTGTACAAATGATGCAATGTCTCCATTCCAAAATTTGGCAAATAAATTTCTTTGCCCGCTGCAATATCTTGAAATACTTGATCATCCAAATTTCCTAGAGGATTAATCATTGACCAACCAGGACCTGAAATCTGTCCTGGCATAATGACCGTGGCAGGAAATTGATTCGTGCGATACTCTTGTTTTAAATATTTTTCGCTTGCATATTTTTGACTTCCATATTCATCTAATGGAAATTTCCGACCATTTGGATCAGCAGGTAAAGATTCCGCTCTACCATGGGCCCAAATAGAGGAACAATACAGGTAATGCGAGAGTTGCGTTTTTTTCAATGCTTGCACCAGACCTTTGACTTCATCCAATGTAAAACAGATTAAATCAATCACGACATCCGCAGCAAGAGCGGCAATTTTTTCATTAAATTGCGGATCTTTTTGTCTATCCAGAATAACATGTTCTACTTTCTGCCAAGTCCAGTCTTGATAATATGGCTGACTCTTGCCACGAGTAATTACTACAACGTCATGTTGCGCTTTCACTAATTTAGGAATTAAGAACGAACCAATATGTCCGCCTCCACCAATCACAACAACTTTCATTTCTATCGACCTCCTTGTTTGAGTCTATCTTAGCATGTCTTTTCTCAAAAAAGAGCAACATTTTGTATCTTGGAAAAGCTTTCCAAAATAAAGGATTATCAGCGCCCTCTTTTGTAAAAACTTTTTACAAAAAAACAGGCAAACGTATGATGTCTGCCTGCTTTTCATTATTAACTTCTTAATCCACGTCCACGTTCAATTAAATACCAACAAGCAATGTAAATCACGATAATGAATAACACTAAAATAGTCATCGACAAAGCCAGTGGAACATCAATTGTCCCTAAAAAGCCATAACGGAAACCTGAGATCATATAGACAATTGGGTTGACTTTTGAAACAGTCTGCCAAATAGGTGGCAACATTGAAATGGCATAGAAAACGCCACCCAGATAGGTCAATGGTTGCAAGACAAAGGTTGGCACAATGGATACATCATCAAATGATTTGGCAAAAATTCCGTTTAATAAACCAGCCAGTGAGAACAGCGTGCCCGTCATCAAAAGTGTGACCACAACAATTCCCCATGAATACACATGTAATGGGACAAAAAATAAAGAGATTAATGTCACTAAAGCACCGACTAAAATACTTCTACCTAATCCACCAATCACAAATCCCCAGATAATGACGTGTGTTGGTACGGGCGCTACGAGCAATTCTTCAATGTTTTTTTGAAATTTTTGTGAGAAGAATGAAGAGGCAACATTGGAATATGAACTGGTAATGACTGACATCATAATCAAGCCCGGGACAATGAATTCCATATACGAAAATCCTGCCATCTCTCCAATACGACCACCGATTAAATTACCAAAAATCACAAAATAAAGTGATGTCGTAATAACTGGTGGAACTAACGTTTGGATCCAAATACGCATATAACGGTGTGTCTCTTTCACCGCAAGACTTTTTAAAGCTGTAAAATAAAGATTAAACATGTTTCTCCCCCACTTGATGGTTTTCTTCTGTAATTTTTAGGAACAACTCTTCTAAACGATTCGACTTGTTACGCATTGAAAGTACTTTAATTCCTTGATTGGTTAATTGTTCAAACAGTTCGTTGATTCCTTGATTACGTTCCACTTCTACGGCAAGGGTTGTCTCGTCTTCAAAAGAACTGTGATAACCAACAATTTCTGGTGCTTTTTCAAAAGGTGCCAAATCAAATAAAAACGTCTCAAACTGTAATTTTGATAACAATGCTTTCATGCTCGTATTTTCAATCAAGCGTCCTGATTGAATGATACCGATATTGCGACATAACATTTCGGCCTCTTCCAAATAATGCGTCGTTAAAATAATCGTGGTACCTTTTTCATTTAATTCCCTTAAGAAATGCCACATTTCACGGCGCAATTCAATATCAACTCCTGCTGTTGGTTCATCTAAAATCAACAGTTTAGGCTCATGCATCATCGCACGTGCAATCATCAAACGACGTTTCATTCCGCCTGATAACATACCCGCACGTTCATCGCGTTTTTCCCATAAATCAGATTGCTTTAAATATTTTTCACTTCGTTTAAATGCTTCTTTACGTGGAACACCATAGTATCCTGCTTGATTCACCACAATTTGTTGAACTGTTTCAAATGGATTGAAGTTAAATTCTTGGGGAACAAGTCCAATTTGTTGCTTTGCACGAACTAATTCTGTATCTAAATCATAATCAAAGATTTTCACTTGTCCTGATGTTTTATTGACAAGAGAAGTCATAATTCCAATCGTTGTCGATTTTCCTGCCCCATTTGGACCTAGAAGCGCATAAAAATCACCTTCTTCAACCGTTAAGTTAATCCCCCGTAAAGCTTCCACGCCAGATGCGTAGACTTTTTTTAATTCTTTTATTTCTAATGCATAGCTCATTCCATCTTTTTCTCCTTTGGTTATAATTTGCCCTACTATCATAACACGTTTTATTTCTAAGGTTAAAATGATTGATTTCCAAAACAAAAAAAACTACCTACCGAAAAATCGGTAAGTAGTTATTCGGTCGTATCAAAAAAAGGATGTCACTATGCTGAAATATTTTGGGCTATCGTCTGGAACAGCTACATCAACTTTACATTAGACTTGAGTAGAATCTTATTCTTTGGTTTGATTTTAAAGATAAAAGACAATGCGTATCCAAACTTATCTAGCTATTACTAGTAATAAGCAAATTTTGAATACCATTATAACATCAAAATACTGATTTATAATGATTCTGATAATTATTAGAGACGTTAGTGAAAATAGCAACATAAAGAAATGATCTATTCAAAACTTCTTAAATCTTTTGAAATACTTAAGAATAAAAAATTTAGATTAAGAAATACTATTTTTCATTTTTTGTTATAATTGTTTTAAGCTAAATCACTAAAGGAGGTTTCATAATGAATAAATTAATCTTTTCACACCGTTCAAATTTTTTCCAAATACTTGTAGCGAGTATTCTATCAATGATCATTTATCTATTTCTTGTTTTTAATGATGGACTAATTGGTTATATAGCTATACTTATGATGTTTTTTGCCTATATTGTCGTTTTTTCTTTAAGCACTATTTTATTTATGAATAGTATTAAAGAAGGTGCGGTATTCTCAATAGTCATTTCTGTTATTTCTTCTTGTTGGGTTATCTATGGTTTAGGAAGTGAATTCTTTTCGAATGGTATTAATTTTAAAATAATGATGGGCCTATTATTACTCTCTATAGTGATTAATTTTTATGGCTATATGAAGCAGCACCGACTATAGCAAAAAAGGATTCTCACATAAAATTATGGTCAATCCCCCTTAAAGTTTCCACGCCAGATGCGTAGATTTTTTTATTTCTAAGGTTAAAATGATTGATTTCCAAAACAAAAAAACTACCTACCGAAAAATCGGTAAGTAGTTATTCGGTCGTATCAAAACTCACGCCTCTAGGACCCACGCTAGTCGAAAAGACGATGTGAGTTTTTGTATCACCAAATGTTTGTAATTCGTTAATAAATTCATCCAAGGCGATGGTATTTTGAAAAAATACTTTTAAAAGCATCGAAAAGTCACCTGTAATGCAGTCACATTCAACGACATTGGGGATCTTCTCAATATAGCGATAAAAATCATGTTTGATTTTTGCATTCACTGCACATTGAATATATGCTTTAATTGAAAAGTTTAATTTTTGATAATCAACAATTGTTTGATAAGACTTAATAATCCCTTGATGTTCAAGATTTTGAAGCCTTGTTGAAACAGATGGAGAAGAAATAAAACACTCTTCGGCAATTTGTTTAACAGTGACACGCGCATTTTTTTGTAAAATATTTAAAATTTTGACATCTAGCATATCCATGTTGCTCTCCTCCAATTTCTTTCGTTACTTTATTTTAACGAAGGAAAGAGTGCAATGCAACTGATTTTTATTTTCCATGTTATATTTTATAACATACTAGATTCGATTTCGCCAAATTAAATAGACCATTCCGGCAAAAACGCTACACATTGTACAAATCAGATACATCGTCGAGAAACCAACAAAAGTTGCTACAACGCCCCAAACCATCGCACCGCCACCATAGGCTACATCTAAAGATAATAAAAAGATTGCGGTTGCTTTTCCACGTTGCTGCTCAGAAACGCTTTGCAACACAATCGTATTCATTATTGGCATCAAATTGGCGTAACCAATCCCATATAATATGGCTGATAACAACAAGGTGATCAAACCCGTTGAAAATGCCACCAAACCAAATGCTACCGTTACAAATAAAATACTACTAATAATTAAAAACTGTTGATTGATTTTTTCTAGTAATACTGGAAAGCAAAGTCGTACTAAGACCGTCACAATAGACATTACTGTAAAGTAATAGCCCGCACCAGAAATATGACGTTCGATAGCGAATTGCGCAATAAACGCAACTACTCCAGATTGTGCCAAAAAAATCAAAAACATAATGATACTAGGAATGACAACTTCAGGCTTCTTTAACAACCCTACATCTAAATCGTTGGTTTTCTTAGAAGTCACAACTAAACTTTCACTGACAAAGAGACTTAAAAAGAATGCCAGAGCAGTCAAAACTAAGGCAATGCGAAAAAGTGCATCAAATCCGTAATTTTCAACTACTGTCAATCCGATTAACGGCCCAATCGCACTGGGAACGGATTGGGCAATACTAAAATAGCCAAGTCCTCGTGATAATTTGTCTTTGGGAATTAAATCAGCAGTCATGGTTGCCGAAGCTGTCGCTTGAATACTATTGCCAACACCTTGTACTAAACGCAACAAAAATAATGAAAGGAGTGTTTGCAAAAAATTCAACAGTGTAAAATCAATCAGTAGGATCAATAAACCTGTGATAAGTAACAAGCGCCGACCATATTTATCAAGGAGAAAGCCAATTGGAAAACGGACAAACAAGGCAGAAATTCCTAAAATTCCAACGACTCCTCCTGACACAGCGCTTGTTCCTCCTAATTCAGATACAAATAACGGTAGTGTCCCCATTTGAGTGGTAATGGCGGTCATCGCCAACATGGTAATGACCATTAATAAAATAAAATCTTTGGTCCACAGTCGAGCTGTTTCTTGAGAATATTCCATCGCTAAACTCCTCTATGCCGTTTTGAAATTAATTTGCGATAAAAATTTCTTTGTTCGATCTTCTTTTGATTGTCGAAACACTTCTTCAGGAGTTCCTGCTTCAACGACGACACCATCAGCCATAAAGATGACCTTATCCGCAACTTCATATGCAAATTGCATTTCATGGGTCACAATAATCATTGTCTGTCCCGTGTCAGCTAATTGACGCATGACTTTTAAAACATCACCCACTAATTCTGGATCAAGTGCCGAAGTTGGTTCATCAAATAGCAAAAGTTCAGGACTTAATGCCATCGCACGAGCAATTCCGACCCGTTGTTGTTGCCCACCAGATAATTGAACAGGATACATACTTGCTTTATCTGATAACCCCACTTTTTCAAGCATTGTTAAGGCGATTTGTTTGGCGTCTTTTTTAGAAAACTGGCGAGGTGTCACCAATCCTTCCATCACATTTTGCAAAACCGTCATATGTTGGAATAGCTCATACGATTGAAAAACCATCGCTGTCTTTAACGCAATCTCTCGTCGTTGCTTACTGCCGATACGATGCAGCAAATAACTTTCAGAACCTAGAACATAACGTCCTGCATCTGGTCGTTCCAATAAATTTAAACAGCGTAAGAAGGTTGTTTTGCCAGAACCACTAGGACCGATAATACAAATTACTTCGCCATGATGGACTGTCATATCGACTCCTTTTAAAATTTCATTTTTACCAAATTGTTTTTTCAATCCTTGAATTTGCGCTTGAACCATTGCGATCCCTTCTTTCTAAATTTAAACGGATATTTTGTTCATTGACTCTCCTTTCTGTAAAATTTCTTTGGCATTATTCAATGCTGTTTCCGTAATTTCTTTTACAGCCAATTCGGTATGAAAAGCAATGTGTGGTGTTAAGAACACATTTGGAAATTGACTTAATTGCGTATAAAAGGGGTTCTTCTTCCAATCATCATTGAAATATTTTTCTTCATTTTCAATTGCATCTAGTGCCACACCGCCTGCTTTCCCTGAGGCTAACCAAGCAACCATAGCATTTGTATCAATGATTTTGCCACGTGCCGTATTCACTAAACAGGCATTTGGTTTCATCATTGCAAACACCTCTTCTGAAAATTGGTACAACGAGCGATCGTTTAACGGAATATGAATCGATAAAACATCCGATTGTTTGACCAATTCTTCAAAAGAAACATATCGAGCAATACCATTTAATTGAGGATTTTGACGTGAGCTGGAAGCAAGCACATGACCACCTAAAGCGTGAATGCCCTCTGCAACGACACAGCCAATCCGACCCGTTCCTAAAACCCCAACGGTCACATCTTGTAATTCACGACCAATAGCTGTTTTTCGTTGGGTACTTTCGTGCGTCAGTGTCGGCACATTACGCAATAGCAACATAATTGACATAATCGCAAAATGACCAACCGAAGTAGGGCTATATCCCGGAACATTGGTGACTGTTAGCTTATATTTCGTTGCCCAGTCAAAATTGACACCATCAACCCCTGTTGATTTAATGGACAATTGTCGAATGCCATAATCACTCAAACGTTTATAAATCGTTTCATTTTGTCGCATTTCCACACTGGGATACAGACAAATACCATCGCATCCTTTGACAAGTGCAATATTTTCACTAGAGATTCCTTCTGCAACCATTTGAACAGGAATTTGATTAACGAACGACCATTTTTGAATAAATGGTCGTTCCTCTTCACTTACATTGTAAAAAATTAACTTCATCGTCATCCTCCTCAACTCGCGCGATAAATTTCCTTCATATCAGCTTTATCAACCGCTTTTCCTAGTCGTTCAATTCCTGTAATAATTTCTTCGACAGTTGGTTTTGTAAAGTTTAAACGGATATAGTGGTCATACCCTGCGCCCTTCACACTCATAATATTTCCAGGAATGACAACCACTTTGTCTTCTTCTAAATACTGATAGAATTTTTTCATATCAATCGTATCGGTTAACTTGCAACAGATAAAATAACCGCCTGTTGGTTTGATATAACTAATTTTTTCTGATGGTAAACGATCTAAGCCATCCATCATCGCCGTTAAATTTTCTTTATACAACGCTTTTAAGAAATCAACATGCGCTTCAAAATTATAATGCTGCATAAATTCCGCTAGCATGACTTGCCAATAAAAATTACTGTGTGAATCTGAGACTTGTTTGGCTAAAATCAATTTTTCTAACAATTCATCCGGTGCCATAACGAAACCTAACCGCGTACTAGGTGCTAAAATTTTCGAAAATGAACCGGCATAAATGACTCTGCCATCTGTATCCATTTCTTTGATTTTAGGAATCGGATCACCTTCATATAACAAATCACCGTATGGATCATCTTCAAAAATAACTACATCATATTTCTGTGCAATGTCATAAATTGCTTGACGTTTTTCTAAAGGAATCGATGTTCCTAAAGGATTTTGAAACGTAGGAATCAAATACAACATTTTAATCCGGTGATGAATATCCATACGTAACATTTCTTCTAATACTTCTAAATCAATAGACTCTTCCTCTATTTTCATCGGCACCGCTTGTGGAACGGCTCCGTAACCTCTAATAGCATTGACCGCACCTGAAAAAGTCATCTCTTCACATAACACAATGTCTCCTTCGTTACACAACACTTTCACTGCGACATCCATCGCTTGTGTCGAACCAGAAACCACCATCACCTCTTCGTCGTTCTCGATATGATTGATTGTCGCCAATCGCTCTTTAATTAATTCACGCAATACTGGATAACCTTCCGTTGCGCCATATTGTAAAAGCAATTGCGGATCGACTTCAGTGTAAATTTTTTGGGAAATTTCTTGCAACGTCTCCATTGGAAAAGCTTCAGTTGGCGGAAAACCATAGGCAAAAGAAATCACTTCTGACTCTTCCATATTTTTCTTGGCATTTTCTCTTAAAGGGGATGTCTGCATCCCTAACATGCGATTTGCAAAACGATAATTCATCTATTTTTCCTCCTACCCAGCTAATTGACTTGTAAAACGAGCGAGAAAATCTTTGGTTCGCTCCTCTTTCGTTTGTTCAAAGACTTCTTTTGGTGTGCCTTGCTCGACAATATGACCATTTTCCATAAAAATGACTTTATCTGCGACATCATAAGCAAATTGCATTTCATGGGTAACCAATACCATCGTCGCTCCTGTTTTGGCAATTTCTTGCATTAAATGTAAGGTTTGTCCAACTAATTCTGGGTCCAGCGCAGAGGTTGGTTCATCAAACAAGATAATTTCTGGATTTAACGCTAATGCTCGTGCAATCCCGATTCGTTGTTGTTGCCCACCTGACATTTGACTAGGATAAAAATCAGCCCGATCAGCTAGTCCTACTTGTTCCAAAAGTTTTAAGGCAATCTTTTCTGCTTCTTCTGGTGATTTTTTTTGTGCTAAAACCATCGGCAGAGCAATATTCTCTTTTGCCGTTTTATTTAAAAATAATGCGTAATTTTGGAAAACCATCGCCGTTTTTCGTTGATGCTGTAAAATTTCTTTTTTCGTGGCTGTTTCAATAGTTGTTTTTACACCACCTAACATCAACGTTCCTTGATCGGCATGTTCTAAAAAGTTTAAACATCGCAAAAAGGTGGTTTTCCCCGAACCACTCGGCCCTAATAACACGACTACTTCCCCTTTTTTGATATCCATATCAATGCCTTTTAACACTTCATTTGAGCCAAAGCGTTTATGAATATTACGTATCTCCATGGTAATCATGTGACCGACCTCCTTAATTTACGTGTCATTCGTTCTTCTAAAAATCCGGTTCCTTTTTCAATGACAAAACTCATTGCCCAGTAGACAATCGCTACCGCAATATATGCTTCTAAAAAACGATAATTTTGTTGCGCAGTAATCTTCGCTGCTGCAAAGACGTCTACAACACTAACCATAGATCCCAATGCCGATGCTTTAATTAAATTGATTAATAAGTTACTAAACATCGGCAAAGAGACCGGAATTGCTTGGGGGAGCAAAACACGCTGAATGGTTTGAAAAGGAGATAAACCAATCGAATGCGCTGCATCAAGTTGCCCTTTTTTTATGGATGCAAACGCACCACGAAAGATTTCACTACTATTAATTGTTGCTAAGATACTCAATGCAACAATCGCAATCCAAATCATATGGAAGTCTTTAAAGCGTAAAGACCATCCGAATGATTCTGCCCAACCATCAAATTGTTTTGAGGCGACAAGATACATCCCTAAAATAATCAAAACAATGGGGACTCCTTTTAAAAGCGTGATGATTGTTTGAAAAATAGGTGACAATATTTTCACTTTATATAATCGAATCAGCGCAATGCCTAGCCCTAAGACCATCCCAATGACTAGAGATACGATTGCCATAAATAGTGTGGTACCAATATATTGACTGGCAACTTGCAATGATCGAAGCATCGTACTAAAATCAAAACTCATGACTCTCACCTCTCTTATTTAGGAACGTAATCTCCTTTTAAGTATTGCTCAGAAAGTTTTTTAACTGTTCCATCATCAATTAATTCTTGTAAACTTGTATTGACTGCTTCAATTAATTTTTCATCGGCTTTTTTGTTAAACAATAGAAAGGCATTTGAGTTGTGAACTGGATCGCTCCCTTTTTCTAATGATGTACTAAACGATTCATTCCAATTATCTAACTGATATTGCGGACCTAACGTGGCATCAACTGCCCCGGAAGTCAACGCCTGTACAATTTGTTCATTGTTGTATTCGCCATAAATCAATTCAAAGGCATCGGGATGCTCAGATAAATATTTTTCAGCCATGACTGCTTGGTTCGTGGCAGTCGTCACATAGATTTTTTTACCAGCTAAATCATCAAAAGTATCATAAGTTTCGCCTTTGTCTGGATCAAAAATAATATACGTATCCCATACAGAGTATCCGACATCGCCATAGATAAATTTTTCTTGACGTTCGTCATTTATTTCATATTCATATGCCGCAATATCAACTTTTTTACTTTCTAAGTTTGATAATGTCGTTGGAAAATCAGCTCCTTCTAAAACAAAGCTATAATCCGTTAACTTTTCATCAATTGCTTTTAACACTGCAACATCATAACCATCTAATTCGCCATTTTCATTTAAATAAGCATAAGGAAGGGCATCATTACCAGTTCCTACTTTCACTGTAGTTCCTTTTTCTTCACTTGCAGCAGAATTTCCTCCACAAGCCCCTAATAAAAATAGTGTTGCTGTTAATAATCCACTAGTCACCCATTTTGATTTTTTCATCCTAGTTCCTCCCTTAAATCAATTCCGTTTTTTTTCGTTTAAATAAAAGTAATTTTGGTAATGAGACATGTATCGTTCGCTTTTGCTCAAAACTCATATTGCGTTCCAATAAAGCAAACACGCGTTCAAGAATCATGCTTAGTACAATGAAAATAATTGCGGCACCAACATATCCTTCTAATGTATGGAACGTCACAGCGCCAATTGCTCGTGCTTTACCGACGACATCAATAACACCGATGGTAAATGCGAGGGACGTATCTTGTAATAATGCAATTGTCGTTGTACCAAATGCAGGCAAGGCAACGCGAACGACTTGAGGAAAAATGACTCGTGTGTACATTTGATATTTGGTTAACCCACAAGCAATACTTGCCTCTTTTTGTGTCGCTGGGACGCTTAAAATTGCGGCTCGGATGGTCTCCGATTGGAAAGCAGCGGTATTCAATCCATACGTAATGTAAATAAAAATAATTTTATTCCACGAACTGACATCAATTTGAATCAATTGTAGTAACATCGGTACACCGTAATAAACGACATACAATTGAACAAGAATCGGCGTGCCTCGAATAAATGAAACAAAAATTGCGCCTAATTGACTAAGAACGGGAATGTTTTCAATACGAATGAATGCTATCACCCCTCCAAAGAGCAAACCCACCAATGTCGCGATTGCCACAATCATTAGCGTAACTGGTAGTGCACTGAGAATATTAGGAAAATATTCGACTACCAAATTCCAACTAAAAAAGCTCGTCATAGTATTTCCTCCTTTCGTTCAGTTTTATCTGAATATTCTGAACATATGAATACAATACCGACCAATCAGATAAATAACAATACTCCGTTGCTTTTTCCTTCAACCATTTCGCAAATGATCCCTTTTGCCGAAGAATCTAAAAAATAAAGCGGATTCACATTTATTTTCTAAAATCCGCTCTCAATCAAAATAAACGAATAATCTGCTATTTTTAATAAAATCTATAGCAAATCATTCGTTTATTTAATAAAAAATCATTTTTCCAACTAGTAATTATCCGTTATTATCAGATACTTCTTTTTCATTCCTAAAAGAATGTTATACTAAAAAAATAGTTAGCTTATCTATCATTTTATTAGGGAGGAAAAAATGGCAACCAATTTAAAAGATATTTATTCCAACGAATTTTTAACTACTTTTAGTCAAAAAGTAACAAAGATCTATCCGCATTTTGCAAACGAACAATTTATTCTAGCCGTTTTAGATGAGACGTGGGAAGACTTATCGGTTCGTGCACGCGCCAAACATATTGCCACAACATTAGGATTGTTTTTACCAGCCAAATATGACGAAGCTTTAGATATTTTGTTTCAACTCACTGAGACCTGTCAAGGATTTGCTTATCTCTTCTTTCCCGATTTTGTCACGATTTACGGGAAAAACGAAACCGACTGGGAATTGTCAATGACGGCTCTCGAAACGTTTACTTCAGCTTCTTCTTCAGAATTTGCTATCCGCCCCTTTTTATTAATGGATTCCAAACGAACGATGAAACAACTGACACAATGGGCATTGCATCCCAATGAACATCTCCGTCGCTTAGCAAGTGAAGGCTGTCGTCCAAGACTCCCTTGGGCGGAAGCATTGCCTATGTTCAAAGAAAATCCACAACCCGTCTTGGACCTTTTAGAATTGCTGAAAGATGATTCTTCGTTGTATGTCCGTAAAAGTGTGGCCAATAATTTGAATGATATTTCAAAAGATCATCCGGAACTTGTCCTAAATTTAGCAGAAAATTGGTTAGGTACCAATGAAAAGACCAATTGGATTGTTCGTCGTGCCTGTCGTACACTAATCAAAGATACCCATCCACAAGCGATGCGCTTATTTGGATATGCATTAGACGAACAAGCAGTTAGCAAAGCTGCGATTGGCACAACGCCTACTACAATAACGATTGGTGAAACATGCGAACTTGACTATACCGTGCATCTTTCCACCAAACAAGCAACGCAAGTTCGTATCGAATATGGCATTGATTTTGTCAAAGCCAATGGAAAAACAAGTCGCAAAAAATTTCTTTTATCTGATAAAAAAATACAAGGCGAATACTGTTGGACAGGTACACGTACACACAAATGTGCCAATTTGACCACACGACGCCACTATCCAGGAAAACATGTGATTGTGCTGTTAGTCAATGGCGTCAAAGTAGCACAGACAGCGTTGGAATTAAGATAGCAAAAAAGCTGAAACTCTAATCAACAAAGTTTCAGCTTTTTTCAGTTTTAACGATGTTTGTCTTTCGCTTCTTTCGTACGTGCTGTTTCTAAATGAGTCACGTAATCAAAATCATCTGTGTAAGTCGTCATTCGTTCTTGAAGCATTCCCCACCATTCTGCACCTTGAGGAATAGTATATTTTTGATAATCTGCATACGGAACAACTTCATACATTTTTTCATTTTCAACGCCTAAAATAAATAGCGGCATAAACTTAGGATTCGTTACCATCACTTCACCATCTTCTTGGCGTTTAAAAGTAACTTCCGTAATCCCACCTTGTTTGTTTTCGATATTGACTTGTCCCGTTAAAAAGCTCGCTTGAGAATAAATCGCAAATGTCTCTTTGCCATTGTACCAATCCATTGGTTGTAACACATGCGGGTGTCCACCTAAAATTAATTTTACACCAGCTTCGCTTAACATCTCAAAAACATAGCGTTGATTATCATCTGGTAAGGTTTCATATTCCTGCCCTAATTGCAATGTCACCACAACAGCGTCGACTTCTTCTTTAAGTTTGGTCACATCCGCAACCATTTTTTCTACATCCACCAAACTAATCGTGTATTCTTTCCCTGGATCCACTGGAATCCCATTCGTACCATAAGAGTACGTTAAAAAACCTAACTTAATCCCATTTTCATCAATAATTCGTGGTGTTTGTTGGTCTTTTTCACTCGCGTAACTACCAGAATACATCAATCCTGCTTCACGAATATGTTCAATAGACGTAAGCGCCCCTTCGCTAAACCAATCAAGGGTATGATTCGTGCCATTACTAACAATATCAACCCCAATGTTTTTGATATTATTTAATAGTGAACTCGGCGCATTAAATTGCGGATAACCTGAAATAGGTAATTCTGGATAGGCTGTAATTACTTCTAGATTCGCAATCGTTGCATCTGCATATTCTGTAAACGGCGCAATTTGTGCCAACATTGGAGAAAAATCATAATTCACTTGTTCTGTTTCACTCGCTTTTGTTTCATTCCCTGCTGCTAAAGTATCCACATCAATTCCATCAGTCTTTAATGATGCCATCGCAGATTGATACAATGGGTTACTTGTATCTGCCATATAGGAGACTGTTTCATGGATTAATAAGTCGCCAACAGAGCGTAAGACAAACTCGCCCTCTTTTGCTGGAGTGCTCTTTGTTTGTTCTTTTTCTTCTAAGTCAAGTAACGGTTCAGTTAACGGTTTGATTTTTTCCTTTTGTTTCTTTTCAACTGCTTCAGATTTCGCTGCATTTTTAGCAGATACTTCTTTTGTGTGGCGCATCACCATGACAATCGTGAACATGCAAGATATGACTAATGCGATTAACAAACCAGCCACTGTCAAAATACGATATTTTCTTCTTGTCGCTCTATTCATCTATTACACCCCGTTTTTTATTTAACTCCTTTTTATATATTCTATTGTAACAGAAATCGCTTTCTTTTAGGTAGTTATTCAAAAATGACGCTGATTTCATTATTAGACTGTGTGGCGGTGCCAAAGACCATCGCTCTGTCGTCTTCATTGGGGCATTAAAACAAGGGTCTGTGGTATAATCGATGACCACAGACTCTTTCAGATTCACATGTAGAGTTAAAGATGCATTATTTGCCAATGCGCTTACTTTGTTCTTGATTATAACGTTCGCCTACAATTTCTAACTGCTCAACGGCTTGGTTAATCTCACTTAATTCGTTTTGAGAAAAAGAAATTGCTGTCGAACCAATATTTTCATTCACTCGTTGACTTTTGGTTGTTCCTGGGATTGGAACAATCCAATCCTTTTGTGCCAACACCCACGCCAGCGATATTTGAGCAATCGTCGCATTTTTTTCAGTAGCAATTTTTTGTAATAAGTCTAGTATGACTTGATTTGCTTGAAACGCTTCTGCTGTAAATCTTGGCAAGTCAGCACGATTATCATTATCAGAAGAAATAGCTTCTCTAGTCAATTTCCCTGTAAGAAACCCTCTTCCTAAAG
Organism: Enterococcus saccharolyticus subsp. saccharolyticus; assembly: GCF_029023825.1. Taxonomy (NCBI): domain Bacteria; kingdom Bacillati; phylum Bacillota; class Bacilli; order Lactobacillales; family Enterococcaceae; genus Enterococcus; species Enterococcus saccharolyticus. The sequence continues at coordinate 1,696,087 of NZ_CP118957.1, forward strand.
GACTATATGCAACTAAACCAATTTGCAATTCCTCCAATGTTGGTATCACTTCTTTTTCAAGTTCTCTCCACCAAATGGAATATTCGTATCAATAGTAAAACCATTCGCCTCAAACTGGGCAACTTCATGCGTGAACGCATACATAAATTCTTTCCAACCGGAGTACTCAAAATATTTAGCAAAACGCACCAGAGTTGCTTTAGACGTATGGGTTAATTTAGCAATATCATCCATCGTATATTGTGTGAGTTACTCACGATTAGCTAAAAGAAATTCGCCAATGGTACGTCTCGCATCATATTGCTTAAAAACAGCTTCTTCAATTTTTTGAAAGAGATACATGATTTTCTACTCCTCTATCATCTGTTTTCTCTACAATTTGTTGCTGATGCTGTACTATTTTTTTATCATAATTTTTTATTTTCTTTTCCAGTTTTGAGACAGTTGTATTGATTTGTTGCTGCTTTTCAAGTAATTTTTCATATTCAATTAATAGAATATCTTGCCGTTCTTTCAAAGTATAGTCGCCTTTTTGATATAAGTCTGTATACTTCGCTAACGATTCAATCGATAATCCCGAGTCACGCATACATTTAATAAATTCAATCCAATTTAAATCCGCCGTAGTATACACCCGTCTTCCAGATGCGTTGCGCGTAATCGGCGGCAACAACCCTTGTTTTTCATAATACCGTAATGTTGCCGGTGTTAAATTGTAACGCGTAGCTACCTCTGAAATATTCATATGAGATTCCTCCTAATCTATGTAGCTTAAGAGGCTGACATACGTTTCTATAATCCTAACCGTACCCTTTGCCTCAATTTTACTTACGTCACAGACTCTGAAGTCTTATGAAAAACCAACAATTTTATGTGGAACATATTCCTCTTCTAAATAAACGACTTCTTCTTTTGTCAATTTAAACTCAACAGCTTTCACTGCTGTTTCCACATGACTTAATTTGGTTGCACCAATAATCGGCGCCGCTAGATTTTCCTTTTGTAATAACCAGGCTAGTGCCACTTCTACGCGGCTCACTGCGTGGTTTGTAGCAATCTCCGCAACTCGTTCGATAATCACTCGATCTTTATCTGCGGTTTCACCGTATTTTGCTTTTTGGACAACATCTGTTTCTCTTCGTAAAGATGTCTCTGAAAAAGGCTTCACTAATTTGCCAGAAGCAAGCGGACTATATGGCGTTAATGCAATCCCTTGATCGACACAATAAGGAATCATTTCTCGCTCTTCTTCTCGGTAAATTAAATTCAAATGATTCTGCATCGAAACAAATTTTGTCCAACCATTTTTTTCAGCAATGTTATTTGCTTTTTGAAATTGATAAGCGTACATCGCGGATGCACCAATATAGCGAGCTTTGCCAGCTTTAACGACATCATGTAATGCAGCCATTGTTTCTTCAATTGGTGTGTCATAATCCCAACGATGAATGATGTATAAATCAACATAATCCGTTTGTAGCCGTTGTAAACTCTGATCAATTTGAGACAAAATAGCTTTTCTTGATAATCCTTGTCCATTAGGTCCATCAAACATTTTTTGATGAACCTTGGTTGCTAAGACGATTTCATCGCGGTTGGCATAGTCTTTTAAAGCTTTCCCTAAAATTTCTTCACTACGACCTAATGAATAAACATTGGCTGTGTCGAAAAAATTAATGCCTAAATCAAGCGCACGTTTAATAATCGTCCGACTTTCTTCTTCTTCTAAAACCCATTTATGCAACCAATTTTCAGGATCACCAAAGCTCATTGCACCTAAACAAATTCTTGAAACATCCATTCCTGTATTGCCTAATTTGACATATTTCATTGAAATCCCTCCTAAATAGTCACCTTTTTATTAAAAAACGCTAGCATCAAGCCAATTCCACCTAATAAGATTCCAGTAATCAGTATTTGATTACTCGCATGTTGATTTCCACTGAAAAAAGTGATCGCTTGTGACGCATAAGGTGCCAGTGTTGCCCCTAAGTTATACGCAACCAACACCACCGTTGTTCCAAATTTCGCCACTGCTTCTCCACCAGTTGTAAAGGTATGCATGAAATAGGGCATAATGTGTCGAAAAGCAAATCCTAACACCAAAGAACATACCAATGTAAAAAATGCAGAAGTGGATAGATTCGTTAAAAAGATACTCATTCCCGCAATATTTGTTGCAATCGGCAATAACCAACGTTGCAAATAACGATACGTAATTCCAAAGACATTTCCTGCTAGAAAAGCACCTGTCGCAATGGCCGCAATCATATGACTGCCGTTTGTTGCATTGCCAATTCCTTGTTCGATTAACAGTGGCGTAATTTGTAAATTGTAATTGATGAACAACAACACAATACAAAATAAAATACCACCTAATAAAATGGATTTCAGTTTTCGCCCTTTGGTAATCGACACGTCCAACTTATCTTCCACCGGTCTTGTATTCAATCGTTCATTGGGAATCACCAACAAGACAAACAGAAAACTAACCATCGCAAAAGCATAGATTATCAACGATATTTCCCAATTCATTTTAACTAATTGTCCGACTGCAAGCGTCATAAAGATGCCACCTAAACCTTCACAGGCACTTTCTAAACCTAACGCTCTTGCTTTTTTTTGATTGTCTTTTTGAAATACGTGACTAATCATTTGAATCAACAAACGATTAAACAAACCAATGCCTAAGCCTAATAAACATCTTGAAAGAAACAGCCAAGCAAAACTCCCTTGATACCAAGCGGGTAGTGTGCCAAAAATCCCGACAATCATCAAACCTGTCAAAATTGTTTGTTTTTTTCCGATATACTTTTCAAGTACACTAGTTAAAAAAACGCCAATAATCAAAAAGAACGATGGAATAGTAGTCAATAAGCCCACATAAATTGGATTGATTTCTGGAAAACTTTTGGTAATCTCTGGAATATTCGCTGAAATAGCTGGTGCCGAATTAACAACTAAAGCCACTGATAGCAAAGCAATTAGTTTCATTGAAAAAAATCGCATCATTTCTCCTTTATCATCGTATCGATTCATTATTCACTCTCATCAAAAATTTCTTTCGCTAAGTTAAATGCCGACCACGCTTTTGGCCACCCAGCATAAAAAGCCAAATGGGTAATCAGTTCCACAATTTCTTCTTTGGTTACGCCATTTTGTTTGGCAATCGTCAAATGTGCTTCTAATTGGGGAACGCCTTGTGTTAATAGACTTGCCACTGTAATTAAACTACGGTCACGGAGAGACAATTGTTTTTCTCGATCCCATACCTCACCAAATAATACATCGTCATTTAAGGCCGCAAATTGTGGGGAAAATTCGCCTAAATTATCTCTACCAGCCGTTTGTTTTGCCATCGTCTTTTTCCTTCTTTCTTATTTTTTTAAATTTGAATAGTGTTCATCTGAAACAGGTTCCAACCATTCAGGTCTTCCCGCAGTAATTGCCAAGTGTTCAAACCAACTATCTTCAGTAGCACCATGCCAATGTTTGACACCATCACGTGTCACAATGACATCACCTGCTTGTAAAAATTGCGCTTCTTTTCCTGCTTCTTGGTACCATCCTTCACCACCAGTCACTAATAGAATCTGAAATCCATCGTGATGAATATGCCAATTATTGCGACAACCGGGTTCAAAAGTCACATTCCCAACACCTACATTTAACGATGGATCAGCCACCAACGTTTTCAAATAACTTTGTCCTACAAAGTATGGTGCAAATGCGTCATTTTTTTCTCCACTTGGAAAAATCACACCATTTTTTACTTCTTCAAATTTTGCCATGTCTCTCTCCTCCATGATTAAATTATTGTACCAACCAATGTGAAATAGCGTTATCTGCTTTCTCCACTCTGGAACCTCTAACTGGTAAACCTAATTTGATAATCGCGTGAGGGCACCTTTGCTTTAATTCGATGAGACTCAATCCAAACGCGCTTCCTTCGTGGGTACAAAATGGATAAATGATTTTCCCAGACATATCGACCGACTCTAAAAAATGACTCACAACTTTAGGCATCGAACCACACCAATTGGGAAAACCTAAAAATAATGTATCAACATAATGCCAATCAATGGGTAATTCATAAAAAGCTGGTTTGAGATTTTCCAGCTTTTCTTGTTCGACCACATGGATGGTTTCTGTATAACTATAGGGATAAGGTATTTGGGGCCGAATTTCAAAAATAGGTGCCTGTAATTGTTGACCAATTTTTTCTGCCAAAATTTCAGTATTTCCTTTGGTTAGTGGCGTGATTTGTCCATTCAAAAAGTTTTCATTTTTTCTAGAAAAATAGATTATAACTGTCATTTTCTCACCTCAAAAAAGCTGTACCATTTACTCGAACGACTTACAAGTTCATGGTACAGCTCTTTTTATTTTCCGTCCAATACCTATTAAGCTTCGTTTCATGCCTTCAAAGCATGTTCAATTTTCTTAATAAATGTTCGTACGGTTGCACTAAGGATACCTTCTTTTTTCCAGACAAGGACACAATTAGTCGTCATTTCTGGCACAAACGGTAAAAATTTAATCTTATTTTTGCGCTCTGCGACAGCTCCTTTAATTGCGATTGCAGCCCCGACTTTATTTTCAACAAGTGAAATGACATTAAAGATTAAATTGTATTTACCAATAATCGTTAGTGCCTCTTCGTCAAATCCACCCCACGAACAAAACATCGTGCGCACTTCTTTGCGACTTGAACAAATTAATGGCATTCCTAAAACATCTTCTGCCGAAACAGTTTCTCGATGAGTCAAAAAGTGTTCCGTTGAAACTAATAATCCCCAAATTTCTTTTTCAGGTAAGATTAATTTGTGGTATTTTTCGATGGGAGCGGGTTCGATTAATACCGCCATATCTAACAATCCTTTATCTAATTTTTCGATAATATCATTACTCGTTCCACTAAAAATAGTGAACGTCACTTGTGGATGATCTGCAATCATTTCTTCCAACATTTCTGCTAAAAAATGTGAACTTTCCGCTTCTACACAACCAATAGAAATTTGACCATTTAAAATCGTCTGTTGGTAGTTGGCAAGTTCTTGTTCCGTTTTTTCATTCAACGTCAAAATTTCTTCTGCTCTTTTTTTCAAAAACAAGCCTGATTCTGTCAGATACAATTTTTTATTTTGACGGACAAACAACGTCATTTGCAAACTTTCTTCAAAATCACGAATCTGACGACTTAATGTTGGTTGCGTGATGTGCAATTTTTTTGCTGCTTGGGTAATATTCTGTTCTTCTGCAACGGTTAGAAAGTATTTTAACATTCTAATTTCCATTCATCAGACTCCTTTAGTTTAAATGAGCGAAATCATGATTAATAATTTCCAATAATTCGAACGTTTCATCTTCATGATACGCAAACTTTAAAATACAGCAATTGCTAATTTTATTTGAATCAATTTGACTTGTATGACTCCAATAACGCATAAAATGGCGACAAGATGCACCATGTGAGACCGCTAAAATCGTCTGGCCTTTTGTCGTGCGCATGAGTTGTGCGATTGTTTCAGCGACACGATTTCTTAAATCAACTTCTCGTTCGCCACCGAATGGAACAAAAAAATCACCATAGGGCAATGCAGGATTCAAAAATTCTGGTTCGCCTTCAAAACGGCCAAAATTCCATTCTTTTAATCCCTTTAAACGTGTATAAGGAATATCTGTGATACATTCCAATGTATCTGACGTTCGTTCTAAGGTTGAGCAATAGGCATCATCAAAAACAATCTGATTTTCTTTAAAATAATCGCCCGCAATTTTTGCCTGCTCGATTCCTTTAGTCGTTAGCGGAGAATCACACCAACCTTGAATTTTATGCAACTGATTAAACAATGTTTCACCATGTCGCATCAAATATAATACCTTCTTCATTTTATCACCTCATCATTATTATACATGTGAAAGTACACTTTAAGACAAGAAGAAAAATGAAATGATTGTTTATTTTAATTGACAACTAGTCAGTCACGCTATATAGCTAAGATATACAATTAGACTGACTAGTTGAACTACACAAAGTGAGGTGACGTTATGAAAAGTAATCAATTACCTTTAACTGAAACGGTTTTTTATTTGTTAATTGCTTTTTCTGAACCTATCTATGGCTACTTGGCAATCAAAAAAATTGAAGAATTGAGTCAAAGAGAGGTTCGAATAGCTGCCGGTACAATGTATGGTGCTATTGAAAATTTTCTTAAATTAGATATGTTGCAACAACTATCTTCTAACAATGAGCGCAGAAAAATATATCAGACGACAAAATATGGCAAACAAATTTTGGAAGCAGAAGTGTTAAGAATGCAACATTGTATCAATATATTTGATTCAAATAATAGGGGTGAAAAAAATGAAGAGACAATTTAAGTTTTTCTTATCGTTAGAAAAAGAGGAACGGTGGTTAAATAAAGAACTTGCCAAAGGTTGGCAACTTGTTGATGGCACGACAGGGTATACGTTTGAACAATCTACGCCAACTCACAGAATCATCCAATTAGATTACCGTAAGTTTCCTACAAAAGATGCGTTTGAAGAATATGTCCTATTTATGTCAGACAGCGGCTGACAACATATCCGGGGTTCTAAAAATAGTGGCAAACAATATTTTATTGGTTCTAGTTCTCAAAATCATGAAATATTTTCAGATAATGAGTCCAAAATCGAACGGGAGAAAAGAAACCGAAATGCTTTACTTGGTTCGCTTGCTATTTTTATTGCACTATTCATTATCTTTCGAACGTCAAATAATACGGCTATCGATTTTACGCTATTGACACATCCACAAAAAGCCTTCTTAACACCTGGATTATGGAATGCAACTGGCAAAGATTTTATCTTTTCTTTCTTATTTGAACTTCCCTTTGCATTCGCTCGCTTTTTGGCTGTGGGTAGTATCCCCTTGATAATTATCATCCTGACTATCTTAATAATCCAAAGACAACTAGTTATCCGCCACTATAAAAACGCTGAAATAAAATTTTAAATATACAAAAAAACTGCCACTGCTAGAAAGTGACAGTTTTTTTCGCACTCTATTGGACTGACATCAGTTTTTTCAAAATAATTTTTCGCTTCAATATAAATGCAGTTCCTCTAAAGCACTTGCTATACCACCTTCATCGTGTGTAAGTGTCACAATATCTGCAGCCTCTTTTAAAACAGCTTGCGCATTGCCTATCGCAATACGAAGTTCAACTGCTTCAAACATCGATAAATCATTATGCCCGTCGCCAAATGCAATGGTGTCACATTTTTCTTTTTTTAGATACTGAATAACGGTTTCAATGGCTATTTTTTTAGTAATATTTTTGATACCAATCTCTCCACTATCTGGACCAAAAATAGGAACGGTACTTCGTAACATATAGAACTCACCATCATATTTCTCATGAATTTTTTCATAAGGCACTGTCTGATTTACAAAAGAAACCTTATTAACGTCTTCATAATCAATTTGTGTGTGATCTTCAATTAAAAGATCTAAAAACCAAGTAATATCTTGTAATTTTGTTTGTCCTTCAATTGAGTCTTTTGGCGTTCCATTTAACACTAAGCTTTGTAACTTCTGTTTAAGATTTTTACTAGCAAATAATCCTTGATTCGATTCTAAATAATACTCTACTGCATTTTCTTCAAGAAAAGTGACGATTTTTTTTAGTTCAATAGCATCAAAAACTTCATGTAAAATAATTTCACCATCAACTTCGCAATAACCACCACCGGCACCAATCATACCTCTAATTAGTAAGTTGAACACTTCTTCAGGAATTTCCGCTTTTGAACGCTCGGTACATAAAAAGAAATCGTGACTATTTTCATACGTTTTTATAATTGCTTGTTTCGCACTTTCGGGTACTCTTCCTGCCTCATTACACAACGTTCCATCAACATCTAAAAAAATTATTTTTCCCAATATTCCTCCTTATCTAAACAAAAATTCAAACACATTTATTATCTTTAGTAGCAACATAAACACTAGTAATATCATCTAAAATAGTAGCTAATTGTAAATAAAAAGCTGAAATCTTGCATCACAAAGATTCCAGCTTTTTTCTAACGTCCCCTGCCGGAATTGAACCAGCAACTAAGTCTTAGGAGGACCTTGTTATATCCATTTAACTAAGAGGACGAGTGACAAAAAGTCTGTTATTATTTTATCGCTAACCTTCCAAAAACGCAAGGTTAGCGATAAAATAACTTCTTAGAAATAATCTTCTAAAACAGGCGTTTCTTTCGGTAAAATCGCTTCAATCACAGGCATCAATTTTTCATCCACTGTTACTTCATTGAAAAAGACGAGCTGTTGTAAAGATTGATAACCTAAAAATAGTTGCGTAAATCGTTGCACAGAAAGGGTTAAAGTCGGTAGCTTGGTTTTCGCTACTTTATTTATGGTTCCATCTGTATTGATTTCAAAAATTCCTTCGTTCCATGAAGCATAGCTGTCTTCAGGGATCTGAATCGCAAATGATTCTTGTAAGTTATCAAATGGATAAATGGTTAAAAATGCTTCTACATCAACAATACGTACCATCATTTCTGGACGAATCGTCGCATTGACAAGTGGTTTTTCTTGTAAAAAGAACGCACTATTTTTATTATATCCTTGTTCGTAACGAATTTCACTCACTGACTCTTTATGTGTCGCAATATAACGATTTAGCGCATGATATGCATGACCACTCAAGACTTCCCATTCTGCACAATGGAATTTCCCATTTAGAATTTGATAAACTAAATAGCCTTCTGCCATTCCTGCTTCATTGTAATAAATCGCAAAATAATACGGGCGCTGAATACGGAATTTATAGTCATACCACCAGTCTTCTCTTTGTAAACCACCATGTTTGTTACGGTTAGAGGCTTGATAGACTGTTTTGATGTCTACTTTCGCATCTTCCCATGTTTGACGACGAATTTTCCCTGGCACCCGTTTACTATCTGGCCATTTACGACTTGGAACATCATAAGCAATTCGTTCAAAAATTAGTTCGTAGCCGTAGCGACGATAAAAGGGATATGAAAATGGTGCCAGATAAGAAAACAGAACCTTATTTTCTTTGCAGTCATTTAAAATATCCGTCATCAACTGATCAATCCGTCCTTCACCGCGATAACTTGGATCAGAAGAAACAAATCCAACACCCGCCATTTCGAATACTTGATTAAAAAATTGGACTTTTAAGGGCGTGGCAAGAATCTGACTGGCTAAGGTTTCACCATCATATGACCCATAATGTTTGGAATGTTCCACAATGTAGTTTAAACGATTTTTATATTCTTCACTTTGATTAAATTGAAACGCATAGTGGGCAAGTTGATAGATTGCTTCTGCTTTCGTTGTTTCTTGCATTGATTTCCCCCCTCATTAAAAATGAAAAAAGAGTCCGTGTTGACTCTTTTAACACGACTCTTCTATCATGGTGAGCATACGTTTAAATTGACGTTTTTTGAAAAAGCCTAAGATGATTCCAAAAAGCATGTCATTCATTTTTTGCATTGTACCAAATGACTCCATCGTTTCTTGATAACGGACTTCACAGGTATGCTCATCAATCGAAACAATATCATATTTTACATGAAAATCATTTCTCGTTGTCGATGTGCGAAAATGGTACGCTTTGTTTGGCACAACTTTTTCAATTTTAATTTTTGCACGATTTAATTTAGAAAATTCTTTGACGTATTCAAATTGATTCAATTGTTTCACACTTAATTTTCTACCGGTCGCACTATCAATATCATATAATACTGAATCAATAATTTTATTGAAAAAAACTGGTGCTAAGATGAATGGGATAAACATGATTGCATTTAATACAACCGGTAAACCAAACATAACAGGTTCATTGATATTGAATAAACCAGGTCCAATTGATAGTTTTGCTACTGTTAAGTAATCTGTGCGTTAATCATTACGGCTACTGAACCAGCCATTGTTGCTGGTAATGTACCGATAAAAGCATCACGTAACGCAACTAAATGTTTTTGTCCCCCAATTTTAGCTGCGACTGGTAGAATGGTTCGTTCCATCCATGCTGTCAATCCGTTCATTCTTATTTCCTCCTATAAGTTCATATAAATATACACAGTTTCAATAATTTTTCTATCCGTTCAAAAATAGTAAAAAATGAAATTACTTCGCGTCTACATGACGATATAAATCAACAATTTCTTTTGCTAAGTCAGTAAATGCAATAGATGTCATCAAGTGGTCTTGCGAATGTACCGTTAATAAGGTAACTGTCATATGATCCCCTTGCGCTTCTTTTGTTAATAAACCTGTTTGAGAATGATGTGCTTCTACTAAGGAAGCTTCAGCGTCTTTGATTTTTTGATCTGCTAATTCAAAGTCACCTTTTTTAGCAGCGGCAATCGCTTCCATTGCATCGCTTTTTGCATTACCGCCATACATAATTAATCCCATGATGGCTTCTAAATTTTTCTCATCCATAACTTGCTCCCCCTACGTTTCTACTTCATTAATGCTTCGGCTTGCGCTAACACTTTTCCACCATTCATCATGCCATAATCAGCCATATTGATTACATCTAATGGAATTCCTTTTGGTGCAAGTTTTTCTTCAAATTGGGCTTTCATAAAACGAACTTGTGGGCCTAATAATAAAACGTCCACTGGTTTTGTTTCTAAATGATTGTCCGCATCTGAAGCTGATACTGCAAAGATGTCTGCTTCCATTCCTTTGTCTTCCGCTGCTTTTTGCATTTTAGTTACTAATAAACTAGTGCTCATTCCAGCAGAACATACTAACATGATTGTTTTTTTTGCCATGTTTGTTCATCTCTTTCATTTTTTTCTTTACACTTAACTATAAAGCAAGAAGCGTGCCAAAAATAAAATAGACCAAAAACTGATAAATCTAGCTTTTGGTCTATACAGAATGTTACACAGTGTGCAATTCCACACTACACACTGTCTCTAAGTGTGTAATTATTGTAGTGTGTATCTACTTTGTTCTCAATGAACATTTGTGTTAAAAAGGCAATTTCATCTTCTGGAATCCGTACCGTATAATTTTTTTCAATCAACATTAAACTTGTCCGCAATTGATCGGCTTCTAAGCGATATTGCTTTTGAAAGTTTGCTAAATTAGGAAAATGGCGCGTTGGTTCTTCTTTTAAGAGACTTTCTATTAAAAAGGCTAAGTGAATAACAATACCTGCTTCGGCACTTGGTTCAATAATTAAATGCATCTGGGATTGAATTTGCTGTACGGCTTTTTGCAAATCAATAATCAATGACTGCAAAGAAGCCACATGCGTAATCGTTCCTTTCAATGATTCAACAATCGTTTCAATCGGTACATCGTCACTCACAATCCGTTTCAACATATTTAGTTGGTCATGGTTGAAAATATCATACGCAGAGAAAAATGGAATATTTTGGTACTCTACCTCAACCGTTCCAGCAATCGCACGAATTTCATACTCTTCCAATAAACCATCAATATGTTTTTTAAATGTTTCCCGTTCGATAAACTGCATTTGAATAATTTCCACTTTCGATTGATCGACAACTGGCGCAATCCGCTGATACAGCTTTGCCGCAACACCTTCGCCAGTAAAGCAGGTAACCACGATGGCTTTTTTCGTGCGCTTGGTTTCATGTAACGAACGAAACTGCTCACGCACAATACTTTCAAAAGAGATTTGAATATTTTGATACATATCTTCCAAACTACGCCCTGCATCCGACATACGCAAGGCTTCAATCACAATCATTGTACTTGCCATTGAAATTGCTTTCGTACGAATACCAGTTTCTTCATAGATTAAGTTCACAAACGAATTTAACGAACCCATATCAGTTAACAACAATACCCCATTGGATAGTTCGTCTCGTGATTCAGAAATATACGCCAGTAAGTCTTCATACATGTCTTGGACTTCGGTTTCTAACGACATATTCATCGCTTGACCGGTCGTTGTTCCTAACAATTCTTGGGCTGTTTCTAACATGCTACTAGCCGTTGCACGCCCATGCATTAGCACAACAACGCCCACTTTATTCAAGGGTAATGGTTCATATTCACCCACTTGTATGGATAAAAACATACTAATAAAGCCAATTTCATCAAAAGGAATTTCGACATCGCATTCTTCTTCGATAATACTGGATAAATCTAATGCCACTTGAAATTCAGACTTCAATTGTTTGCGCACCGTATTCAAGTCTGGATGAACAATCATATGCCCTTCTGCTACGCGATCAAGAGTACTTTGTAAATGCATGGCAAAGGCAAAGCGTGCTTTTTCGTTATATTTGCGGTCCAATTCTTCTTCGGCAATATCATATAACCGATTGGTGAGTTTCCATAATTCTGGTGGAATCAATTCTTTTTGCACGGGGGTTTGTGCTAACTCTTCGACATATGTCTCAAAATAGGCATCCACATCACGTGAAATTAATTTCTCCAAATCCACACTTGCAACACCTGTTTCACTTAGACTGGACACTTTTTCTTCAATATCATTATACACTTGCATGTTTCGCTCGGGATCACGTGACCAAACAACATCGGCTTCGCCCGGTTCAAAGCTCAAAAATTCGCCTTTCCCTTCTAAGAAACGATCCAAACGATCAGCCATTTCTTTGACTTTTAAAAGTCCTTTTTGAACTTGGAGTGAACAATCTTTTTTGCGAATCAACAAGGTCTTTTGACGATGCGTCCGATAATGAAGAAATGCTTTAGCACAAACCAACTTCAAATCACGTTTAATTTGCCCAATATTCGCTTCGGCATCATATAACATAAAGGCTAAAATTGCTTCTTTCTCCACTTGAATCCCTTGATTTAAACGATTGGCTTCTTGTTTGATAAACAACGAAATAATTTCATACCGTTCATCTAATGAACGTGCCGCTAAGCTAGGTAACGTAATCGCCATCGGAATTCGACGATTAAATGTTGTTAAAAAAGATTCCGAAGATTCTGTGGTTGCACCAATAATTTGTACTGAAGCTTCATACACTTGGGCGCTTTCCCCTAGTGGACGATATACGCCTTTATCAATAAACGTAAAGAGCATCTCTTGTCCTTCTGGAGGTAAACGATGAATCTCATCTAAGAATAAAATACCCCCGTCTGCTTTAGCAATTAATCCTGGGCTGTCTTCAGTTGCGCCAGTATATGCTCCTTTACGAATACCAAAAATATGCCCAAATAACAATTGTGGATTTTGCGCATAATCAGCACAGTTAAATGAAACAAACGGCGCATCTCTTTTTAACATACTCGATTGAACCGCAAAATGATACATACACTCTGCAAACATAGATTTCCCCGTCCCAGTTTCACCAAAAATAATGGTATGCAACCCTCTTGGCGGATATAAAATGGCGGCTTTCGCTTGTTGAATGCTAACTTTTAGTGATGCATTTTCGCCCACCAAGGTTTCAAACGTGATATCAGTAGAAGTATCCACATGTACTTGGTCATCAGAAATCGCTTCGTAGATCACTGGTCGTCCGGAACGTTTTTGAATTTTTTCTTCTTTATACAGTTCACTCAAATAGCGACTAGCGTTACTGCGGTCAATCTGCAAAATATCTGCGACTTCCGCAGCAGTCAGACCTTTTTTATGCAGTTCAATCGTTTGCAAGATTTCTTCTTTTCTAGAGTACATGTCTCTCTTCCTTTACTTTTTGCTTTTTCGTGCGCCTTTGTTTTTTTGTGCTTTTTTACGATTTTTCACTTTTGGTTTGGCTTTAACGGGTGTTTGTTTCGCTCTTGTTTCAGTCTTTTCTTTCAGTGGTTTGCGTTCTTTTGGTTGATGGACTTCTTTTTCGGGTTGTTCATCTAATAACGCACCGCCATGTAAAAAGACTTCTGTTAATGGAAGGTCTAATTCTTTTGCTAATTTTTTCAAACGAGGTAACGTATTTTCTTGTACGATGGTCACCACTTGACCAGAAGCACCCATACGCCCCACACGACCTGCACGATGTAAGTAGCTTTCTTTGGTCAGAGGGACTTCTGCATTAATCACATACGGCAAACCAGTGATGTCCAAACCACGAGAAGCGACATCGGTGGTTAATAATTCGACAATCTTTCCTTGTTTGAATAATTCAAGTGCCATTTTACGCAATTCTTTCGATTGATCCGATGCCAACGAAGCAACGCGCAAATGATGGAACAATAATTTTTCTTCCGCGCTACCTAAATCCTGTAATTGATTGAAGAAAACTAAGCCTTGAAAAGCTTCAATATGTGCCAAGCGGCGTAGACCGTCCACTAAACGACGACTTGGATAAATCAAATACGTATGTTTGACCACACCTTTACTACGGTCTTCTTTTGTTACATCAAACACTTGAATATCTGGTTGAATCGCTTGAATCGCTGGTAGTGCTTGATCAGCTGTTGCTGAAAAGAATCCAAATTGGACTTCTTGTTGCAGACTTCTAACAATTTCTTCCACTAAATGACTCGCACCTGGTAAAAATAATTGATCCGCTTCATCAAAAATGATCGTTTTTAATTGATGAGATTTAATCTTCTTTTGTTTGATTAACTCCACAATCCGTCCGGGTGTACCGATAAGCACTTCTGGTTTCGTTTTTAATTTTTCAATTTGGCGTTTGACGTTGGCGCCACCAATAAATGGTTGCACATTTAAACCTAAATCTTTGCCCCATTGACGTGCAACTTCGGCTACTTGAATGCCCAGTTCTTGAGAAGACGTTAAGATCAATAATTGATTGCCTTCATCGGGTGTCACATTTTGCATGGTTGGCAAAAGATAAGCCAACGTTTTTCCTGAACCAGTCGGAGAAATCCCAACTAGATTCTCTCCTTTGACTAATGGTCCATACACTGTTTCTTGGATGATAGATGGTTCACTAAACCCTTGTTCATCCCAGCGTTGTTGCCATTTTTCAGGCAGTTTAAATTCTGTTATCACGTACGTTCCTCTATTCCTTATCCGCATCAAATTTGATGTCAGCTTGTTTTCTCAATTCATATAATACATTGTTCACATCGCGAGCTAAGTCAACCCAAGCTTCGTAGCGTGCTACATTCGCTGGTTCAGTTGGTTGCTCAATCACTTCAGCAAAATCTAACGCTTCTTCAATCATTGGATTTGCTTTTGCAGATACTTCTATTGTCGTTGTTCCGTTTTGACGGTCGTGCAATTCCGCTGTTTCAATCGCATTGATGCCGTTTAACGCCAATGTGCCATTGTCAAAATAAAGTTCTGATGGTAAGTCTGAATTGCCAATTTTTCCATGTTGAATCGTCACGTCAAACGTCGCATAGCGTAAAATGACAGTTCCGATTCCATCTACGCCGGTAGCAATTTTGCGCGCAAAGTGATGCACTTCTGTCGGTTTACCAAACCAACCTAGTGCTGCATAGACAGCATAAACACCTAAATCAGATAATGATCCACCAGAAAAACGGGGTGAAAAGATATTTGGCTCTTCTCCTGCTAATACTTGGTCATAGCGTGAAGAATATTTCATATAAGTAAAATTGGCTCCAATAATGTGTTCTGGTGTCGGTAAGACATTGGCAATCGTTTGGAAACTTTTTTCGTGGATATTACGAGCAGCTTCAAAGAAAAAGACTTGTTGCTGTTTCGCTAAGTCAATAATTTCTGCCATCTCTGTTGGATTTGAAAAAGCCGGTTTTTCTACAATCACATGTTTGCCTGCCAAAATAGCTGCTTTAGCTTGACTAAAATGAAGACTGTTTGGCGAAGCAATATAAACTGTATCCAAGACTGGTGTCGCAAAGAACGCATCTAATTCTGTTTCACAAACGATGTCACCTTCGTATTGACGAGCAAATTCTTGCGCTGTTTCGACTTTTCTTGAATAGACAGCAGACAACGTATAACGACCTGTCTCTAGTGCTGCTTGCACGAATTGATGGGTAATCCAATTTGTTCCAATAATCCCTAAATGAACCATTTATTTTCCCTCTTTTCTATAAATTCACCTGTACATAAGTTTCTTATCTACTTAGGGAAAGTTTAACATATAATCACAAAAACTTCTTGAAAAATCCAACCTTAGTCCCAGTTATTTTCTTAAAACACATGCTATAATCAAGGTACTTGATAAGAGAACAGGAGTGATTATGTGAACGCAAGAGTGCTTCTGCTTGGTATTTCTTTAGTGACTGGTATCGTAGGTTCTACGTTGATCCGTCGAAAAAAGACTACCGATAGCAAGCAACATCCTTTTGTCGGCAGCTGGATGTATCTCCGCCAAAATAAAAAAGGCAAAGTCTATGTTACAGTAACAACTGATTTACAGCTTTATATTCAAAATAAGCTACAACCAACGACTGTCTTAGATTATTCGACTGAACGTCTCGCATTAATCGATTCGATGGGGTATCATATTGTGTTTGAGAAAAAAGACGAACACGTAAATTTTTATGACGAAACCGAAGATACTTCTTTTCCATTAATTGAGTGTTAATTTTTTGTGGATGAACAAGGTTTGTTCCGTTAAATAAGGAGTACTTATTTATATTTCAAGGTGTGGGTTCGATTCCCATCTTCCACGTATCAACTATGAAAGGTGTGCTGTCTATGTTAACCACATTTGTTTCATTATTATCTATTGTAGGATTAATGGGATTATTGGCGTTGTTTTCTTACCTCGCGTATCACATTAGTCACACAGAAACGCCAGCAAGTGTTCCTGTTCGAGTAGAATCTTCTTCAGAGTATTCTCGCAGAGTTTAGTTGTAACTAAACTCTTTTATTTTTGCTTTGAATTTGATACACTCTTAAGTTGAGACTATTTAAAGGAGAGTATTTATGAAGAAAAAACATCGCTTTCTCCCCTTACTAGCGGGAATCTTGTTCTTCCTTTCATCGGTTGTTCCACTTTTTAGTGTACAAGCAGATGAATTGTCTGGCGATTTCAAAGTGGAAGCAAAAGCTGCCCTTTCGATTGACGCAGATACAGGTAAAATTTTATACGATCAAAACAGTGACGATGCCCTAGGAATTGCCTCTATCACCAAGATTATCAGTCTGTACTTAGTAGAAAAAGAAGTAGCAGAAGGAAAACTTGCATGGGACGATGAAGTAGAAATTTCAGATTTTGTTGCAGAATTAAGTGTTCACCCTGAACTTTCTAATGTTCCCTTAGAGTCAACTAGCAAATACACCGTCAAAGATTTATTTGATTCTGCGTTTATTCAATCATCCAATGCATCCACAATGGCGCTAGCAGAAAAAATTGCTGGTACCGAAGCAGCCTTTGTTGATTTGATGAAAAAACAATTGGAAGATTGGGGCATTAAAGATGCCAAAATCGTCAACTCTACTGGATTAAATAATGTTTATCTTGGAGAACAGATTTACCCTGGCTCAAAAAAAGATGACGAAAATATTTTATCTGCGAAAGGTGTTGCAATTGTTGCACGTCATTTAATTCATGACTATCCAGATGTATTAGAAGTAACAGCTACCCCAAAACAAGAATTTGGTGCGCATACCTTCTCACCAATTGAAATGGTCAATTGGAACTGGATGTTACCTGGTATGATTTATGAAAAAGCTGGAGTAGATGGTCTAAAAACAGGAACCACTGATTTAGCAGGTGCTTGTTTTGTTGGTACCATGACTAAAGATGGTCAACGTATTATCACGGTTGTTTTAAACGCAACGAATCATGAAACAGATCCTGGTGCTCGTTTTGTTGAAACTGGCCGTTTAATGGATTATACCTTTGATAATTGGAAAAAAGAAGAAGTCTTAGCGCAAGGTGCGACTGTTCCAGAATTTAAAACAGCGCCTGTGCATCAAGGGAAAGAATTAACTGTCCCTGTCCAAACTGAAAATGCGGTCACTGTTTGGTTACATTCATCAATGACTAAAGAGGATGTGACATTTAAAACAACGTTAAACGCCAAACGTGTCACTGACAAAAATGAATTACAAGCACCTATTGAAAAAGGTGAAAATGTAGGAACCGTACAAGCAACGACACCAGACAAATTAGGTTTCGTTGAAGCAAGCGATGAAGAATCTGTTCAAACACCGCTTGTTGCCAGTCAAGAAATGGCAAAAGCGAACATCTTTGTGCAAGCATGGCGAGCAGTGAAAGGTTTATTTAATTAAAAAAGTAGGTGTCATTTTTCTGTTAAGAAAGTGACACCTACTTTTTTATAACATTTGCACAGGAAAATATAGTTCAACTTCTCCTGGTTCAAAGCTTGGCAGATAATGTTCTTGAATCGCTGCAACTAACTCTGCGTTTTCTTGCGGTAAAATTTCTTCAAACATTTTTTCTGTCATCATCTCTAAATTGGCTTCATTGGTTTTGACAACCAGATATTCCATTGCTGGAACCAACCAACGCTGCCAATCATGTGGTGGAGTAACTTCATGTGGCAATTGCATTCCTGCCAAATAACGTCCCTCTTCTTGCCATGGATCTAACCAACGTTTCGCATCACTCATCAAACCCCATAAATGAACAGAATCGACTTCCCATTCTTTTGCTGATTCTGCTAATTCTTCAAAATCACGATTTGCTAGTTCCCATAATTCTGGAACCCAAGAGGATGCTTCTGTTGCTAACCCACGCCCTTCTTTTCCAATTACGGCAAATTCAGGTAATCTTTTACGTATTACTTCACCTAGTTCCAATCAAATCTCCTCCTACTCATCTCTTTTTTATTGTAACGGATTTTCACAAATAAATAAAACAAGATTTTTTTAACAAAATTCGTTATACTAAATCTATTAATGAATGGAGTGATTGTATGGGGATAATGCAATTATTAATTTTTGGAATTCCTTACTTAATAGGTGCTAGCGGCATTTATTTATGGCGTAAGAAACAGCCACAGCCCGACAAATTTTTCTTTTTAACAAGTTGGACACTATTGGCGCTTTCCGTGTATTTAGGGATACTTGAAGCTAAAAATGGTACTTATTATTTAGTAATTCCACTATTCTTTTTCGGTTTATTTTTCTTTTCGTATCGTTTAGAAAAAACCAGATTAATTAACGGGTTTTTGTTTAATTTATTTGTGGTCGTCTTTGGTAGTTACTTAGTGATTAATTTTGTTCAAACACCAAACATTGTCGTCTTTTTATTGTTAGCAGGGATTGGTGTCTGTCTATTATTGGTGCTAGCATTTGGTTTTACTGGACTCATGTTGTTATTGTATTGGAATGCAGTGGTCGTTATTCGTAAGGAATCACGTTCCTTAGCAAATTTGCTAACCTTGATTTTAGCAATTTTAATGACGTTATGGCTGATTTATGACCATTTCATCGCCAGCAGCTTACCTGAATGGGCAACACTCTTGTTATCCATTCTACCAATGACACTCTTTTATTTTGCCTTTGTTTTCTTGAATTTCTTAACAGTTTCTGTGTTGTATCAATTCAATCATCCACGTTACAAACAAGATTGTATTATTATTTTGGGTGCTGGTTTAATTAATGGCGAACGTGTTTCTCCATTATTAGCACGACGAATTGATAAAGCAATTGCGTTTTATCATCAACAAAAACACGCGACTGGAAAAGCACCTAAACTAGTTATGTCAGGTGGACAAGGTCCAGATGAGAAAGTTTCTGAAGCAGTAGCGATGAAGCAATATGCGTTAACACAAGCAATTCCCGAAAGTGATATTTTAGTTGAAACCAATTCCACAACAACGTTAGAAAACATGCAATTTTCAAAAGAAATCATTCAACAAACTTTTGGTGACCAAGCGAATGTGATTTTTTCTTCGAATAATTATCATATTTTCCGTGCAGGTATTTTTGCTCGTTGGGCAGGTTTAAAAGCAGACGGTATTGGTTCTAAGACAGCATTGTATTACTTACCAAATGCGTTTCTAAGAGAATTCATCGCTATTGTAGCGATGAACAAAAAACGTCATTTCATCATTGTTGGTTTATTAGCAGCGATGATTTTAGCGTTAACTTTAATTTTGCTGATTGGTTCTTATTTTGTAAAATAAAAAAACAGGTAATAGCATATTTGCTATTACCTGTTTTGGTTTTCTTACATAGAATGATTTCTTGCAACGGCACGTTGAAGGCTTGATTTAAAGCGTTTCACTAAGGGGCTAGTGGCCTCTTGAACCGCACAATATTTATCGACCATTGTTACAATATAACTCTCTTTATAACGTGGTGGTGCGATTGTTGCTCCCCACATATGTTTGACAATAATGTCACGTTCCAAATCAGAAAGTTCGGTCAGTTTCTCGGCATTTTGTACAGCAATTCTTGGATGCATGTACGCATGAGATCCTTCATCGAATTTCGTTGTACGCCAATCATAATAAAACAAATCATGTAATAGTCCTGCACGCGCTGTTGCACGAGCATCACCATTCCAACGTTTTGCTAGTTTATAACTGTTATAAGAAACACTAATTGAATGATCTAATCGAGTTGAATGCATATGTTGAACAAATTCTGATAATTTTTGAACTTCGTCTGTCGCAAGTAAATCTTCTACATAAGAAAGATATTCTGTATCTTTTTGCCATTCTGCTGTCATATGAATCTTTTGGCCACCTTTTACTTTGCATTTTTTTGTATCTAATAAAAGTATAGCACGCTGATTTTAAATTTCTAGGATATCATCAGATTGTCAAAAAACTTTAATAGTTCCTTAAAATTTGTACTTTTTTCACACAATAATTACACAAAGGCATACATTAGGACCCCTGCTGCGACACCAACGTTTAGAGATTCCGCTTGACCATAAATCGGGATATACAAATTTTTCGTTGTCATTTGTAATAATTCAGTCGCGACACCTTGCCCTTCATTGCCTAAAATTAATGCCACGTGTGCGGTTTTTTCTACTTGATTAAACTGAACAGCATCAACATTTAACTCTGTACCATAAACAGGGATATGATTTTCTTGAAATTTAGGAACTACTTCTAGTAAGTCGCACGCAATCACAGGTAAATGAAATTGGCTACCTTGCATGCTACGTAAGACTTTTGTACTGTAGATATCTGCAGTACCTTTCCCTAGTAGGACACCTGTAAATCCTGCAGCATCCGCTGTTCGAATCATCGTGCCCACATTTCCTGGATCTTGGACATTATCTAACAATAACCATTTTCCTTGATAGCTTATTTCTGTTGCTGGTTCTTTTTGAACAACTGCAATCATGCCTTGGGGGGTTGGTAAATCAGATAATTGTTTCATTACTTCATCCGAAACAAAATACGTAGTGCTCACTTGTTCAGTTACCCATGTGCCCCATTCCTTTTGTCCACGCGCATCAATAAAAATTTCTTCGACGTTTGCGCCATATTTTACAGCTTCTTCAACTAAATGGAATCCTTCAAGTAGATATTTGCCTTCTTGTTCACGATATTTGCGTTTATGTAATTTTTTACGTTCTTTAATAAGTCCATTTTTTGTGGATAGAATTTCTTTCATGCTTTCACCTCGGGTTTCATTATAGCACGAAAGAATTTACAAGGCTTGTTCAAATCTATAAAAAGCGCTATCATAAAAGAAAAAAGGAGTGATGAATATGAAAAAAATTCGCATGAACGTTCAAGGTCGTGTCCAAGGTGTCGGTTTTCGCTTCACCACTAAAATGTTAGCCGATGAATTAGGCGTTTACGGTAGCGCAATGAATGAGGATAACGGATCAGTCACTATCGAAGCGATGGGTGAAGATGATGCGATGGATACCTTCATTGAAAAAGTCAAAGCCTCTCCTGCCCCCTATGGACGGGTCACATTTTACACGATTGAAGAAAATGCAACCATCACCGAACGCGACCGTTTTATTACAAATTAAGTTCTTCACACTTCTTTCACATTTAATTTTGACCTTGTTCATTGAAAAGAGACCTGTTTTTTAGTATAGTTAACTTTGTCTAAATTTAATAAGTAGAGGAAGAAGTAAATGAGAAAAATGAAAAATTGGCTGGTTGGCTCCGGTCTTTTCGCGCTTTTAATCACATTATCTGGGTGTGTAAGTCGTTTGGAAGATGGTTCACCTGATCCAAATGGGCTAATTTATCGCACATTGGTACAACCATTAGGAAAATTCCTTTCGTATGTCGCTACCGACTTAGGTCTAGGATTCGGTTTGGCGATTATCGTTGTAACAATTATTGTTCGTTTGATTATTTTGCCATTAGGGATTAGCCAATCAAAAAAAGCGATGGTCCAAAGTGAAAAAATGCAATTCTTAAAACCACAAATTGACGTGGTTCAAAAGAAATTAAAGGCAGCGACAACTCGTGAAGAACAAATGCAAATCCAAATGGAAATGCAAAATATCTATAAAGAAAACAATGTCAGCATGCTTGGTGGTATCGGTTGTTTGCCAATGTTAATTCAAATGCCGATTTTTACTGCGCTCTACTTTACAGCGCAATTTACACCAGGAATTGATAAAGCAACATTCTTAGGAATTTCGCTTGGTTCACCTAGTATCGTGCTTGTCATTATTGCAGGTCTTTCCTATGTCTTACAAGGTTACCTATCATTAATTGGTATTCCGGAAGAACAAAAGAAAACAATGCGTAGTATGTTAATTGTTTCTCCATTGATGATTGTGATGGTTTCATTCGCTTCTCCTGCTGGAGTAACATTATACTGGGTAGTCGGTGGTATCTTCAGTTGTGTGCAAACATTTATCACAAATGTCATTATGAAACCAAGAATTAAAGCACAAATTGCTGAAGAAATGGAAAAAAATCCGCCAAAAACTGTCGTAACACCAATGAAAGACGTGACGGATTCTGTTGAACCTACGAACGACACTATTCCAGCTCCTAAGAAAAAACAAGAGCAATCAGGAAATGGACGCAACGCAGGTAAACAACAAAAAAGAAAATAATCAAATTGTTCTTTTTCTTCCGTAGAAAAAGAACAATTTTTTTACCCAAAGGAGGAATCAGGTTGTTACAAGCATATCTCAATATTTTTGTTATTTTCTTATTGATGTTTGTTGGTTATTGGTTATCTTACAAACAATGGTTCACCAATCGAACAGCAGATGTCTTTTCCAAAATTGTTTTGAATTTATCGTTACCGTTTAGCATGTTCTTAAATATTACCGCTAATTTTTCTCGGGATGAGTTTCTATCATTGTTTTCAGGAATGATTATTCCCTTACTTTCAATGCTGGTTACATTGGGTGTTAGTTTTATTTATCGTAAACTTTTCCGTATCACAACCACACGACAAGGAACTTTTTCAACGATGGTGACGTGTTCAAATACTATTTTTATTGGATTACCCATTAATTTAGCCATTTTTGGAGAGCCTTCGATTCCTTATGTATTACTGTATTATATTATTAACACGACAATTTTTTGGACAATTGGTATTTATTTAATTGCTACAGACCGTCCACAAATCAAAGAAACACGCGTCACTTTTCATCCACTCGTTGCGTTAAAAAAGATTTTCTCGCCTGCTTTATTAGGTTTTATTATCGGATTAATTTGGATGATTCTAGCACTTAGAGTACCGATTCTTGTCAAAGGTTTTGGGACCTATTTGGCTGATTTAACGACGCCATTATCCATGTTTGCTATTGGTATTATGGTTTATTTTAACGGCGTGAAAAATTTGAAGATGAATAAAGATATTGCTGGTGTTTTAATTGGACGTTTTCTCTTATCACCACTCATCGTTTGGTTAATCGGACAATGGATCCAGGTTCCCACTTTAATGCTGCAAGTATTTATTATCCAATCCGCAATGCCTGTACAAAATTCTGTGCCTATTTTGGCAAGAACATATCATGCAGATGAGGAATTTGCAGCTTCAAGTATGGGCTATTCGGTATTAATTTATATGCTTTACATTCCGATTTTATTGAAAATTATTTACGCTATGTAATTAAAGTTTCCATACAATTTTTGTATGGAAGCTTTTTTTGCTACAATTGACTAAAAAGGAGAAAAAAGATGCAGACACTCAAATTTAGTAATTTAATACTCGCTTTTTTACTAGAATTAATGGCCTTATTGATTCTAAGCTATTGGGGATTTGTCTACACACCGCTACCGTTTATGATAGGTATAGGCGCACCAATCCTCTTTATAGTCATTTGGGCAAAATGGTGTGCTCCCAAAGCGACACACCGCCTTGAAGGAAACGCCCTCCTCTGCTTAAAAAGCTTATTATTAAGTATTCCTGTTTTATGCCTCGTGTTGCTCAATCAATTGTTTTTTGCCTTTATTTTTGCCTTACTTATTCTACTCCATTTATCATTAAGTAGTTATTTTAAAACAGTATAAAAAAATAGATTGCCTCTGTTAGACAATCTATTTTTTTGTTATTTTGTAATTAATGTATCTAAGCTAGCTAAAGCTAAAGACATTTTAGAAATTTTACGTAATTGTAAAAGACGATTATTGCGAATAGCCTCATCTTCCACCATAACCATTGTTTGATCGAAATACGCTTCAATCAATGGGCGCAGCGCAACAAGTGCCGCATAGTTTTCTTCTACGGTTTGATTTGCAACGTTTTCCTCTAAACGAACAGTTGCTTCATACAAAGCTTTCTCTGCATCATTTTCGAATAGCGCCGGATTAATCGCTGCTTCTTCATTTTCCACTTTTTTCGCTAAATTAATCACACGAGTTAAAGCTTCCATGGATGGTTTAAAGTCCTCATCTTCTAAATGAGCCTTCAACATGTCGGCTGTTTCAAATAAACGATAGAAATCTTCTTGCTCAGCATGAATGACCGCATCAATCACATCATGACGAATATTTTTTCCTAAGAAGAATTGACGAAGACGTGCATGTAAGAAGTCTAATACTTGTTTGTCTTCATCTGTTAATTGAATGCCGTATACTTCTTGGTCAGCATTGATTTTTTCTTCAATCATTCGTTGTAACCCTAAGAATGGGAAACGCCATTGTTTGTCAGCAACAATTCGCACGATTCCGTATGTTTGACGGCGTAACGCATACGGGTCATTTGAACCGCTTGGACGCATTCCTACAGCAAAGAATGATAGCACGCTATCTAATTTGTCAGCAATCGCTAAAACAGCGCCAACATTTGATTGTGGCAACTCACCTTCACTTGAAATTGGCATGTAATGTTCACGAATCGCTTGTGCCACGGCTGGTTTTTCACCTTGTAATAAGGCATATTTTTCACCCATGATTCCTTGTAATTCTGGGAATTCACCCACCATATTGGTTACTAAATCAAATTTGTAGATTTCTGTCGCACGTTGTAAATCAGCTAATTCTTCTGTTGTTAGGCCAACATTTTCACCAATAATTTGTGCTTCCACACCTACACGTTGCATTTTTTCATAAATTGAACCAATTTTTTCGTGGAAAGTAACGTTTTTCAATTTATTGACACATTGATCGATGGTTAGTTTTTGATCTTCGCTGTAGAAGAATTCCGCGTCTTCCAAACGAGCAATCAACACTTTTTCATTTCCTTTAATAACGTTTTCGATTTTAACACTATCGCCATTACGTACAGAAATAAAATGTGGTAATAACTGACCTTCTGCATTGCGGACATCAAAATATCGTTGGTGTTCTTTCATTGAAGTCACTAATACTTCTTCAGGAACAGCTAAATATTTTTCGTCAAAATTACCAACAAAAGCCGTTGGATATTCCACTAAATTGTTTACTTCTTCCAATAACTCATCATCTAATTCAATTGTCCAATTGTTTTGATTTGCAATTTCTTTGATTTGTGTAGCAATAACTGCTTCACGCTCTGTAGAGTCTGCTAAAACACATTGTGCTTTCAATTTTTCAAGATATTCGTCTGCATGCGCAAAGGTAACATCTTCACCTAAGAAACGGTGACCACGAGAAGCACGTCCTGTTTGGACATCTAAAATTTCAAATGGAATAATTTCATCACCTAATAAAGCAACAATCCAGTGAATTGGACGAATATATTCAAAGTCGTACTTGCTCCAGTGCATCGTAACTGGGAAAGTTAAACTGGTAATTACATCTTTTAAGCCCATTAGCACATCAATTGCAGATTTTCCTGGTGTATGTTTTGTTACATAGACATATTCTACCCCTTTTAACTCTTTAAATGTAATGTCTTCAGTCGTTAATCCTTGCCCACGAACAAAGCCTTGCGCTGCTTTTGACCAATTGCCTTCAGCATCTAACGCGATTTTTTTCGCAGGACCTTTCACTTCTTCTTCCATATCTTCTTGTTTTTCATCAAGGTTCGTTACGTAAATTGCTAAACGTCGTGGAGTCGAAAAAGCTTGGATTGCCTCGAAATTCAAATGATTGTCTGTTAAAAATTGACGTGTTTTTTCTTCTAGTTGTTTCATGCTTGGTACCACAACGTGTGCCGGCATTTCTTCTAATCCAACTTCAAATAATAGATTTTTTGCCATCTTATTTCTCCTCCTGTAATAATTTCTCTGCTTCTTCGCGATCTAATAATGGGTAACCCAATTTTTTACGCTCGTCCACAAAGATTTTTGCTACTTCACGTGCCATATTACGGATACGTGCTAAATAACCGGCACGTTCCGTTACTGAAACAGCACCACGCGCATCTAATAAGTTAAAGTTGTGGCTACATTTTAAAATGTAATCATACGCTGGATGCACTAAGCTTTCAGCAATACAACGTTTTGCTTCTGCTTCAAATTTTGTAAAGTTATCTAATAACATCTCTTGGTCGCTGATTTCAAATGAGTATTTTGAATGTTCATATTCTGGTTGTTTGAAGATTTCTCCGTATTTCACACCTGGTGACCATTCTAAGTCATAGACGCTTTCCACTTCTTGAATGTAAGATGCTAAACGTTCTAATCCATAAGTTAATTCAGCTGTTACTGGATGACAAGCTAAACCACCTACTTGTTGGAAATACGTAAATTGAGTGATTTCCATCCCATTTAACCAAACTTCCCAACCTAAACCAGCACAACCCATAGAAGGATTTTCCCAGTTGTCTTCAACAAAACGGATATCATGTTCCAATGGATTAATTCCTAATTTTTCTAAACTCTCTAAATATAGTTCTTGAATATTTTCTGGTGATGGTTTCATAACTACTTGGAATTGATGGTGTTGATACAAACGGTTGGGATTTTCTCCATAACGACCATCAGCTGGACGACGTGAAGGCTCTACATAAGCAGCATTCCAAGGCTCAGGACCAATGGCACGTAAAAAGGTGTATGGGCTCATTGTACCTGCTCCTTTTTCTGTATCATATGCTTGCATTAGCATACAACCGTTGTCAGACCAAAATTTTTGTAATGTTAAAATCATTTCTTGGACAGTTAATTTTTGACTCATGATTTTGCTCCTTTTCTTTTGTGTTTTTGGCTAATTTTTTTCATTGGGTGGAGATTTTCATACGGTGTTTCGGCGCTTTGGTAACTACGCTTTCTCTGGTCGCCTAGTACTGTTCAACATCAGCTCTCTGCTTCGCTTTGCTCAGCGAATCGCTGTGTTTCGGTGCTTTGATAACTACGCTCCCTCTGGTCGCCTAGTACTGTTCAACATCAGCTCTCTGCTTCGCTTTGCTCAGCGAATCGCTGTGTTTCGGTGCTTTGATAACTACGCTCCCTCTGGTCGCCTAGTACTGTTCAACATCAGCTCTCTGCTTCGCTTTGCTCAGCGAATCGCTGTGTTTCACAGCAAAAAGTCCCTATATCTATACACTTAGGTACAGATATAGGGACGAATAAGTTCGCGGTTCCACCCTACTTCCGATTGCTCGGCAGCTTCGTTTTCTCTGTGCTCACATTGCCCTCGGTAAAAAGTTCTTTATTTGGCTCCCACTCTCCCAAACTCGCTCAAAAAGGTTGGCTTTTTCCTTTTGATGCTCATTGCACTATTTGAATATAACTATAATAATTCGTTATTCCATTGTTTGTCAAACGAAAGATGAAAATTTTCGCAAAATTATTTCATCGTTTCTTGTTTTACTTTATGGTCAACCACATGACGCTTAGCTAGTTCTTCAGCAACTTCTTTTACTGAAATATTCATCTCATTCATCAAAACTAACACATGGTACGCTAAATCTGCTACTTCATAAACCGTTTCTTCACGGTCTTCTTTCATAGCACCGATGACCACTTCGGTTGATTCTTCCCCAATTTTTTTCAAGATTTTTTCTTTGCCTTTTTCGAATAAATAACTAGTATAGCTACCTTCTTTAGGCGTATCTTTTCTTTCTTGAATTAAATTATATAATTGCGTCAATGAAAATTTTTCAGGAATGTTTTCTTCATAAATTGTTTCAAAGAAGCAGCTTTCTGCGCCGGTATGACAAGCAGGACCATCTTTTTTGACTAATGCAACTAGGGCATCTTGATCACAATCGGCTTTTAGAGAAACTAAATGTTGGTAATTGCCACTTGTTTCACCTTTGCGCCATAATTCTTGACGACTACGTGAATAAAATGTCATCAATTTGTCTTTTAAAGTTAATTCAATACTTTCTTGGTTCATATACGCAACGGTTAAGACTTCCTTTGTTTCTACATCTTGTACAACAACAGGAATCAAATTATTTGCGCCAAATTTTAATGTTTGGATGTCCATTTTTTCATCTCCTATAATCGTACTGCGATTTTCTCTTCAGCTAATTGTGCTTTTAAGTCAGGAATTTTCACTTCGCCATAATGGAAGATTGACGCCGCTAATCCCGCTTCGATATTTGGTAATTGGAATAACTCCGTAAAGTCAGCTACCTTACCCGCACCTCCTGAAGCAACAATTGGTAAAGAAGAAACTTCGGTAATAGCTTTTAATAAAGGTAAATCAAATCCTTCTTTTACGCCATCGGTATCCATGCTATTGATAACTAACTCTCCAGCACCTAGTGTTTCTCCTTGACGAATCCATTCTAAGGCATCAATGCCAGTATCTTCACGGCCACCTTTGGCAAAAACATGCCATGCATCGCCCACGCGACGAATATCCACAGATAAAACGACACATTGACTGCCATAGCGTTTCGCACCTTCTGCAATTAATTGTGGGTTACGAATCGCCCCTGAATTGACACTGACTTTATCCGCACCACAATTTAACACACGCTCAAAATCTTTTAGTTCATTAATCCCGCCTCCAACAGTGAGCGGAATAAATACTTCTGAAGCCACCGCCTGTAAAATATCGGTAAACAAGCCTCGTCCTTCTGCAGAAGCTGTAATATCGTAAAAAACTAACTCATCGGCGCCTTGTTCATTGTAAAATTTAGCCAAGGTTACCGGATCATTGACATCTTTTAAACCAGCGAAATTCACACCTTTCACTACACGTCCATCGCGAACATCTAAACAAGGAATAATTCGTTTTGAAATCATGTTATTCCTCCGCTTCTTTTAAGACATCTTCTAATTTTAAGTCACCTTTGTACAATGCTTTACCGACAATGGCACTTGGAATACCGATTTCTTTTAATGCAGTAATATCATGTAATGTTGCCACACCACCTGAAGCAACAAATTCGACACCCTCAATTTCTAATAATTGTTGGTACAAAGGAATATTAATTCCTTGACCTGTCCCATCACGAGAGATTTCGGTAAAGATAATCGTTTTTGTCCCCCATGATGCTAATTCTTTACAAAAATCAAAAGCATCTGTTTCAGTGGTTTCTAACCATCCTTCAACCGCCACTTTCCCGTCGCGAGCATCGACTCCGACAGCAATTTTATCGCCATATTTTTGAATGAGTTCTTTGGCTAATGTCGGATTTTTTTGTGGTAGTGTCCCGATAATCACGCGATGAACACCCGCCGCTAAACAACGTTCAATCGTTTCTTCATCACGAATACCGCCGCCCACTTCGACAAATAAATTCGTGTTTGCCACAATTTTTTCGGCTGTTTTGAAATAACGTAACGCACCATCTTTGGCACCGTCTAAATCAACTAAATGCAAATATTTTGCGCCTTTTTCTTCAAAGGATTGTGCAAAGGCGACCGGATCTTCCCCAAAAACTTCTTGTTGGTCATAATCACCTTGGTACAAACGCACAACTTTCTCATTTAATAAATCAATCGCTGGAAAAATTTTCATCCTTTCACCTCCGAAAATGCTTGAAGCATTTGCAAACCAACTGTGCCACTTTTCTCTGGATGGAATTGTGCACCATAAACATTGTCTTTTTGCACCAAACCGGGCACTTCTATCCCATACTCACTGGTTGCGACTAAACTATCTTCACAATTTGTTGCATAAAAACTATGCACATAATAAACTTGCTCGCCTTTATTAAAGTTCTCCAATAAGACACTTTCTTTTTTTACAAGTAATTCATTCCAACCAATATGAGGAACTTTTAGGGATAAGTTTTGTGCTTGTAGCGCTTCTTTTAATGAAACGATTTCGCCTGAAAGTAGTCCCAGTCCACGGTGTTCACCAAATTCTGTACTCTTTTCAAATAACAGTTGCATCCCTAAACAAATACCCATTAGTGGTTTTCCTTCTTCGACCAACTGTTTAATCGGTGCTTCTAATTGATGTTCACGTAATTTTTGAATCGCATCACCAAACGCACCGACACCTGGTAAAATAATCTGATCTGCTGCTTTTAATTGAGCAATGTCATTTGTAATGACACTCTCAATTCCTAAATATTCTAATGAACGAGACAAACTAAAGAGATTGCCTACACCGTAATCAATAATCGCAATCATTTTTTGCCTCCTAGATAATTGTGCCTTTTGTCGATGGAATCTCATCGGGTGCGACTTCATCAATACTTGTTGCTTGCCCTAATGAACGGCCGAATCCTTTAAAACAAGCTTCGACAATGTGATGGCTATTTTTACCAGCAATTTGATGCAAATGAATCGCCGCGCCTAGCTCACGTGCAAAAGCAATGAAAAATTCTTCGACTAATTCGGTATCAAATTGAGACCCAATTTTTTCACTTGGAATGTCTAAATTTACAACAGCCATGCCACGTCCACTGATATCAATTGCGGTCATGACCAAACTTTCATCCATTGGCAATAAAAAACTACCATAACGTTTAATACCGCGGCGTTCACCTAAGGCTTCTGAAAAAGCACGGCCCAAAGCAATTGCGACGTCTTCTGTTGTATGATGGGCATCGACATGTACATCGCCATCACATACAAGTTCAATATCGAAACGTCCATGACGACAAAATAGTTCTAACATGTGATCTAAAAAGCCCACTCCTGTTTGAAATTTTTGTTGTCCCGTTCCATCGATGGTTAACGTTAGTTGAATTTTGGTTTCTGTGGTATTTCTCGTCACGGAAGCTGTTCTCATAAGTCCACTCCTTCAATCTCTTTTATTGCTTGTAGCAAGGTTTCCATTTCTGCTTGTGTTCCAATTGAAATACGTACATAATTGGCAATTCGTGGATTACTAAACCAACGAACCAAAATATTTTGGGCTTTCAACTGCTTAAAAATAGTTTCTCCTGCAACACGCGGATGTTGGCAAAACACAAAATTCGTTTGACTTTTAGTCGTTTCAAAGCCTAATTTTTGTAATTCTTGCTGCGTCCATTCACGTGTCGCAATAATTTTATTCGTACATTCATCCACATAATCTTGTGCTTGTAGAGAAGCTTCTCCACACGCTAAGGTCATCGCATTCACGCTATAGGGATTATGACTAAATTTCAGTTTATTTAAGTCTTCAATTAATTCTTTTGAACCTACCGCATAACCTAAACGTGCGCCAGCTAAATGACGAGATTTCGAAAAAGTACCGACTACTAAAATATTTGGGTGTTTATCCAAATAAGGTACCAAAGATGCTTCACTAAAATCACTATAAGCTTCGTCAACAATAATTAAACGATGCGGATGTTGCTCCGCAAAGGCACAGATAACTTCTGGTGCTATTGCTAAACCCGTTGGTGCATTTGGATTAGCAATAATGACTGTCGCATCCCCCGTATATTCGGCTAAATCAATTGATAAATCTTCTTTTAATGGGATGACTTGGGTATTTAAATGAAATAAATCGCTATATACTTCGTAAAAACCATACGTAATATCAGGAAATTGGACGCCTTTTTCCATAAATCCTTGAAAAAGAAAGAATAAGACTTCATCACTCCCATTGCCTAGAAAAACATTTTCTGGTGCTACTTGAAAATGCTGGGCTAACGGCTCAATGACTTGGTGACAAGTTGGGTCCGAATAACGGCTGAGTGTAGTGGCAGCTACTTTGGCAGCTTCAATCACACGTTGTGGTGGATCATAAGGATTTTCATTGGTATTTAGTTTGATGACTTTTGTACGTGTCTGTTCACCTGGTACATAAGGTACGAGATGTTGAAACTGACTATCTAAAAAACTCATTGCTTCGACTCCTTTCGCACAGCCATTGAACGAGCATGTCCGTCCAAACCTTCCATTTCAGCAAAAGCAATCACTTGATCGGCAGATGCTTGGAGTGCTTCTTTGGAATAGTATAAATAACTACTTTTTTTGATAAAGTCGTCAACCGAAAGTGGTGAATAAAAACGTGCCGTTCCTTCTGTGGGTAATGTATGATTAGGTCCAGCAAAGTAATCACCCAACACTTCAGGTGTATGATGACCTAAAAAGACACTGCCTGCATGTTTTACTTTTCCTAACAAAGCAAATGGTTCTGCGACACATAGTTCTAAATGTTCCGGTGCAATCCGATTCGCTAACGTCAACGCTTCTTCTAACGATTGGGCAACAATAATTTTACCATTATTTTCAATCGATGCTTGGGCAATCTCTCGTCGTGGTAACACTGCTAATTGCTGACGGAGTTCGGCTTGAACTTCTTTGGCAATTGCTTCGCTTGTTGTCACTAAAACAGCTTGCGCTAATGTATCATGTTCAGCTTGTGCTAATAAATCAGCAGCTAACCATTTTGGTTGCGCTGTTTCATCTGCGACAATTAAAATGTCACTTGGTCCAGCAATCATATCAATATCGACTAAACCATAAACCATTCGCTTCGCAGTTGCTACATAAATATTCCCTGGTCCCACAATTTTATCCACACGTGGAATGGTCTCTGTACCATACGCTAAAGCAGCTACACCTTGCGCTCCTCCCACTTTGTAAATCGCATCGACTCCTGCAACTTTCGCTGCTGCTAAAATCGCTGCTGGAATTTTGCCTTCTTTATTCGGTGGTGTAATCATCACAATCTGACTGACACCAGCAATTTTAGCAGGTAAGACATCCATTAAAACAGTGCTTGGATACGCCGCTGTCCCACCCGGAACATACACGCCTACTGTCTCTAAAGGCAATACTCGTTGCCCCATAACAATCCCTTGTTCATTGGTTGAAACAAAGCCACGTTGTACTTGTTTTTCATGGAAATTCGTAATATTTTGTTTGGCTTGCTCTAAAATCGCTAAAAATTCTGGTGTAATCTCAGCTAAAGCTTCATCGAATTCAGCGGCACTCACTTTAAATGTGGTTAAATCGGCATGGTCAAATTTTTTCGTGTATTCTTTTAATGCCTCGTCGCCACGCGCTTTGACTTGTTTCAAGACATCAGCTACGACAACTGAAACATCTTGACTCTCGCCAGCTTGGCGTTTGATCAACTGTTCCATCGTTTCTTCTTTTGTTGTACGAATGTTTATCATAATTGTTCTTTCACCTTCTCTAACAAAGTCTGAATCGTCTCTTCTTTAAATCGCCATGTCGAATGGTTCACTACCAAACGTGCAGATGATGGCGCAATATCTTGAATGACTGTCAAATCATTTTCACGTAACGTTGTCCCAGTTTCAACGATATCGACAATCACATCTGATAAATTCAATAAGGGGGCTAATTCAATTGAACCGTGTAAATGAATCAATTCTACCGCTTGTCCTAAACGACTAAAGTATTTACGCGTGGTGTTCGCATATTTGGTCGCTACGCGTAAAGTACGTGTATTGTCTTGTTTGAAATCTTTATGGGCTGCTACTGCCATCTTACATTTCGCCATACCTAAATCTAATAATTCTAAAACGTTCGGTTCTGTTTCATCCAACACATCTTTCCCAATCACACCAATATCCGCAACGCCATGTTCAACATAAATAGCGACATCACTTGGTTTCACAAGGAAGAATTTTAGTTTTTTCTCTTCATCGACAAAAATTAACTTGCGGTTGTCTTCAAAAATGTTTTCACTTGCTAGCCCAGCATTAACCAATAATTGGTACACAGAATTCGCCATACGCCCTTTTGGCAAAGCAAAGCATAAATAATCATCTGTTGTCTCTTTGGCTTCTACAGAACGTTCTAGGTTGTTTAAATACATCCCAAAACCAATGCCGCCTTGTGCTTTATCTTGCTTTTGTAAAAGATAATCGTAACGCCCGCCAAACAATACCGCTTGGTTGACTTTACGGACAAATCCTTGGAACAACAATCCACTATAATAATCGGCATCATTGACAATTGAAAAGTCCAAACGAATCTTCACATTCTTAGGAATCCGACCTTCTTTTTCTAGCAAATCATACAACTGCTTTAATTCTTCAATCGCCGCAATCGCCACAGGATTCGTAAAAATCGTAGAAGCTTTCGTATAGGTTTGTTGGAAATCGCCACACAGGGTAATCAATTCTTCCAATAATTTTAACTTTTCTTCTGGTACGCCTGTTTTTTCTCCTAAGCTACGGATAATATGCGGACTTTTTTGTTGTAGTGCTTTGATAACATCCTCATGGTTTTCTTTAGGAAATAATCCACAGATGGCTTTTAAAACACCGATATGAGAAATATCTAAAACACCGCCACCAGCAACCGACAAACTTTCTAACGCTAGATGTAACACTTCTAATTCTTCTTTTTGACCAATTTCTCCAATATATTCCAAACCAGTTTGATGAATGCGTAAATATTCTCCATTTTGACGATCATGGCGATACACATCTTCATAGTAATAAACTTTTCGGGTTTCTCTTGGTGGCGTATTTTTAACAATTGACAACGTGATGTCTGGTTTCAAGGCCATAATTCGACCATCGCCACCAGTAAATGTAATCACTTCTGCTTCGTTGATAAATTTTTTATTTTGGCTATATAACTCATATTCTTCAAAGCTGCTAAGATGGTAAAGTTGAAAACCATGCCATTGATACAATCCTCTAAGTTGTAGTGCTATTTGTTCCTCGGGTCTTAATACTGAAAACAGATTTTCCAAAATCCCACTCCTAACAATTAAAATTCAATAAAAATGTATTAAGAGTATCATAAATATAAATGAAGGAAAGGTCAATAATTACTCATTAAATTTTGTGATTTTCTGTAAATTCATTCGTTTATTCCATGAAAAAAACGTTTCACACAATTATTCATTGTGCGAAACGTTAGTTGTCGGCTTCTTAGGTTGTAAGACAGTTTCCCATTTCCCCATTTGGTCAATAAAGGTTTTACTTTTTAAATGAACACCCACATATTCGTCATACAACGCATCGATGGTTTGCCGAATCAAAGATTTTGTCTCGGCTTTTAATTCAATCGATTGGATATGTTCATAAGAGATTTGTGAAAAAAGGCGAATAAAATGAATCGCTACTGGATCAGCATGGTAACGATGAGGATCTTTCTCCCAATGGCGTTCACATAACACCCCACTGTAAGTAGAGGAATAGTCAAATTTCCCATGCGTTTCTCCGCAAATGGCGCATTTTTGCCAATTAATAGCGATACCAAATCGTTGCAATAATTGAATTTCAAAAATATTCGTTAAAATTTCGCCATCGTTTCCCTGCTCGAGCATCAACAATGCTTGTTCTAAGAAATGAAACAAGTTGGGGTCATAGACATGGTCTTCAATCGCAGCATCAGCTAAATTCATCATATAGGTCGCATAACCTGCTAAAAAAATATCTGCTTGAATGTTGCGATACGGTTGCACATTTTTAGCCGCATTTAAAAAAGACAACCCTTCACTATTAAATTTCCCAATGTAAACAGCTTCGGTATATGGTAATAATGCCGGAGCAAGCGGATTATTTTTGCGATGCGCGCCTTTGACGTAAAACATTTGTTTGCCCGCAGACTCGGTAAAAATCTTTACTAATTTATCTTTTTCTTTGTGATTCTTACTAAAAAGTATAATTCCTTTTGATTCAGCAATCCCCATCATTTCCCCCTCCTTTGGAAAGAAAAGCGAGATAAATCCTCAGTAGAGATCTATCTCGCCGTAACAGATTAATAATTGTCTTCGCGGTAACCGTAATCTTTCAAGTAGGTTTGTTTGTCACGCCAATCTTTTTGAACTTTTACCCAAAGTTCTAAATAGACTTTATCGCCCAATAAACGTTCAATATCTTGACGTGCTTTGGTACCGATAATTTTCAGCATTTTACCGCCTTTACCAATGATAATCCCTTTTTGACTATCACGCTCTACAATAATTGTTGCTTGAACATGAATTTTATCATTCTCATTGCGTTTCATTGAATCCACCACAACCGCCACTGAATGGGGTACTTCATCGCGTGTTAACAATAAGACTTTTTCACGAATTAATTCAGAAACGATAAAATACTCGGGATGATCTGTAATTTGATCGTCAGGGAAATATTGTGGCCCTTCTGGCATTTGTTCCACTAATACGTCCATTAACGTCTCAAAATTGTTTCCTTCTGTCGCAGAGATAGGCACCACTTCAGCAAACTCCATTTGACTTGTGTAATCTTGAATGGTTGCTAATAACGCATCTGGATGAACTTTATCAATTTTATTGACGATTAAAAAGACTGGTACATCACTTTTTTTCAAACGTTCAATAATAAAGTCATCGCCTTTGCCACGTTTTTGATCGGCGCTAATCATAAATAAAATCACATCGACTTCACGCAAAGCACTATAAGCTGTTTCTACCATAAAATCGCCCAAGCGATGTTTTGGCTTATGAATACCAGGCGTATCAATAAAGACAATTTGTGTGTCGGGTGTTGTATATACCCCTTGAATTTTGTTTCTAGTTGTTTGTGCTTTGTCACTCATAATCGCAATTTTTTGCCCAACAATACGGTTTAATAGCGTTGATTTTCCAACATTTGGGCGACCGACAATGGCAACAAACCCTGATTTGTGTTCTGTCATAAAATTTTTTCCTCTTTCCTAATGAAAAACTAGCTGAATCACCTTTGGCAGAAAGATAATCGCGCCAATTAATAAAGCAAATAATGACGTGATTAATACTGCCCCTGCAGCCATATCTTTAATTTTTTTTCCTAATGGATGAAAATGCTTGTTCGTAACCATATCCACGACATTTTCAAAAGCTGTGTTGATGATTTCCATAATAACCACCAAAAAGATACTTAAAAGTACCCACAACCATTCTTGTTGGTTTAAGCGAAAAATAAAACCCAACAAAATAACTACAGCACCCACAATCGTATGACTGCGCATGTTTCGCTCGTCTTTATACACCGTTTTAATTCCTGTTAACGCAAATTCAACTGAATTAATAAAGTGTTTGTTTTTTTCAACATTTTGGTTTTTATCTTTCAAGTCCATAGGCATCCAAGATTTCCTTTTGTAGTCCAAACATTTCCTTCTCATCTTCAGGTGTCATATGATCGTAACCATTGATGTGTAAAAAACCATGTAAGGCTAGAAAACCAAGTTCACGATCATAACTGTGTCCATACTCTTGGGCTTGTTCTTGCGCCCGCTCAGTTGAAATCATAATATCGCCAAGGGTACGAGGCATCTCTAAGTCAAAATCATCCTCTTCGTCAAAAATAATCGGCAGTTCGTCTTCGCCTTCTTCTTCCATTGCAAAGCTAATGACATCTGTTGGTGCGTCTTTGCCACGGTACGTACGATTAATCACTTGAATCGCTGCATTATCCATAAAAGTGACGGACATCTCAGTTTCTTCTGGCAATTTTAAATAATCGGCAGCAAATTGGAGCAAAGACTCAATATCTGCAACTTTGTCATTTGAAACAGCATTTGTTTCATCAATAAAGGTAATCTCCATCATTCTTCTCTTCTTTCTTGTTCTTCTTTCATTTTCTCTGCTTCTGATTTCATTTTTGGATATTTGATTCTTGAATGGAACGTACTACACAACCCATTGACCAAAGAATTTTCGATAATACGAATTTCTTTTAATGTTAATCCTGAATCATCTAATTGACCATCTAAGATACGACCAGTGATTAAATTAGAGACAAATTGACGAATTTTTTCATTGGTTGGATTTTCCATCGCACGAACGGCTGCTTCACAACTATCCGCAATACTCACGACTGCTGCTTCACGTGTTTGTGGAATCGGTCCTGGATAGCGATATTCGGCTTCTGTTACATCGGGATTTCTTTCTTGTGCTTTGACATAGAAAAACTTCATTAAAGTCGTGCCATGATGCTGACGACAAATATCAATCACCATTTGTGGCATATTTTTTTCTTCTAGCAAAGCAGCACCATCAATCACGTGACCAAAAATAATTTGCTTACTATCAGCTGGAAGTAAGAAATTATGTGGATTTTCAGCACCTGCAGGTAGATTCTCAACGAAGAAATTCGCATGTTTTAATTTCCCAATATCATGGTAATAACACGCGACACGCGTTAATAGCGAATGCCCACCAATTTCCGCAACAGCATTGGCGCTTAAATTAGCCACCATCATACTGTGATGATACGTTCCAGGTGCTTCTTCTAACAATTGTTTCAACAATGGGTGGTTAGGATTACTTAGTTCATTCAAAATAATCACACTATCATCTGTAATCAATAATTCAATATACTGATGCAACCCAATCGTCAATAATAAAGAGAAAATGCTGCCGGCTAATCCACAGGCTAAAGCAATCCATGTACGACCATTTGAAAAGCTCATTCCTTGGAAAATAACCAAAATCAAATTAATTAAGAATGGGAAGATAACAACCCACATCAATGCTTTCATTCCTTGATCCACAATTCGCTTACGTGCTAAAACAGTGCCCATAATCCCTGAAAACATATAAGAAACTAAAATGATGGTTAAAATATTGGTACCAATTGATTGATAAAAAATAAATGTGGCTGTCACTACTTGAAATGCCGCTGCTAAAATACCCAAACGTCGGTTTAAAAATAAACTTAAAACCAATGGGACAAACGCAGCAGGATAAAATAGTGGAATGAATGGCATCGTTTCGGTTTGAAACACTTGGAAAAATTTCATAACCAAAACACTCAAAATCATCGTGATTGCATAAAACGTAAGATAGTTTTCTCGCTTTTCACGATCCGTCCATTGTTTAACAAAATAAAGCAACACCACAATTTGCAATAAAATTGCCATGACCAATGCTACCATTGGAAACAACGATGCATTAGAGCTTGTCATGCCAAGTAAATTTAGTTTTTCAATGGCGTTCGCATCAATTTGTGAGCCTTCACGAACAATAATTTCCCCTTGATAAATCATCACAGGTTGGACAGCCTCTTTAGCGGCTTGTTGTAAATCTTGCGTCTTACGTTCATTTAAGAAGGTATTCACCACAATACCTTGATTAATCATCAAACGAATGGCTTGCGCTTGATTACTTGTTACATTTAACAATTCAATTTTATCTTCAGCTGTTTTGCGTGTTTCAGCCAGATTTGCTTGACGAACTTGTTTGTTCATTTGCTCATCAATTAAGGCTAAGCTCTCATTTTCCACCGTATTTAACGCATCTGAACTCATTGAAAAAACTAATTGAAAAAAAGTATTACTGACACGTTGATAGAAACTTAAATCGTCCGCATCAATCTGTTCAAACTCTTTTTTTAATGCCGCAATTTGTTCATCCACAGTCACTTTTTGGACTTCTTGGTTGTCTTTGGCACTTGCTTCACGTTTTTTATTTTCTACTTCACTGTCTTCTTTCACTTTTTCAATTAGTTGAAAAAGATGCTGAATCATTTCATGTTGCTTTTTCGCCATATCTTCTTGATACGTATATTCTGGAATCACGGCTTCAGCCGCAATTTTGCGCTTTTGTTCCGTCGCAGACGTATTTTCAATGGTTTTATTTGCGCGAATACTTGATTCAGCTACTTGTCCTTCTTTATAATCAACGGCTCGCTGTTGCACACTGGAAAAAACCAGACCAATCATAAAAATGAAAAAAATTAGGAATACCAGCGGTACGAAAAATCTCCCTAGTTTTTCACGTATTTTTCTTAAAGGTTGAATAATCATCTATTTTCCCTCCTAGATAACAAAACTATTTCACTTCTCGTATTTCCGCCTCATCGTACGCTTGAATAATTTCTGCCACAACTGGATGACGTACAACATCGCTCGCTTCAAAAGTGGCAAACGCAATTTTACGAATGTTGTGTAAGGTGCGTTCGGCATGAACCAAACCACTCGTCACGCCTTTTGGCAAATCAATTTGGCTTGTATCACCATTAACAATCATTTTTGAGTTATAACCTAAACGTGTTAAAAACATCTTCATTTGGGCAATTGTGGTATTTTGGGCTTCATCCAAAATAACAAAAGCATCTTCCAATGTTCGTCCACGCATGTATGCCAATGGAGCAATTTCAATCACACCACGTTCCATTAAACGGTTCGTATGCTCCATGCCAAAAATTTGATATAACGCATCGTAAACTGGACGTAAATAAGGGTCCACCTTCTCTTTTAAATCACCTGGTAAGAAACCTAAATTTTCACCCGCTTCGACAGCTGGGCGCGTTAAAATAATTTTCTGCACTTGTCCTTTTTTCAAAGCCGCAATCGCTAAAACAACAGCTAAAAATGTTTTCCCTGTCCCAGCAGGTCCAATACCAAAAGTGACATCGTGCGTGCGAACAGCGTCAATGTATTTCTTTTGGCCAACATTTTTTACACGAATGGGTTTGCCATTACGATCTTTGATAATTTCTTCTTCATACATATCGATAAAGGTAGTCAAATTGCCTTTGGATACCATTTTAAGTGCTGTGACAACATCAGGGGTGTGGACTTGAATCCCACGTTTAATTAATTCCTGTAGTGAACGAATCACCGCTGCTGCTTGATCGACTTTTTCTTGTGTTCCTTTAATTTGTATCATTTCCCCACGAGTTCGAATAATCGTTTGGGTGGTCTCTTCAATCACTTTGATATGTTTATCGTGTGTTCCAAATAACATGCTGGCGTCGTCAGCTTCTGTTAGTTTAATTTCTAAAGATGCTTGCTCTTCTGTCAAAAAATTCTCGCTCCTTTTTCTCTACATTCATTCTAATAATACCATACAATAGATAAAAGAAAAATCGCTTCTACTTTTTGTATGAGAGTCTTTTAAGGATTTTCTAGCAAAATAAAAAAAGCCGTAGACAATTGCTTGTCTACGGACGGATTCATTACTTTTCAGTTAATAATTCTTTCACGACTGCATTGACTTGGTTCCCGTCAGCTTTGCCTTTCACTTGAGGCATTACTAGACCCATTACTTTACCAAATTCTTTTGGTGAAGTCGCACCAGTTTTTTCAATCGCATCTGCGACAATTTGACGAATTTCTTCATCAGTTAATTGTGCAGGCAGATATTGTTCAACGATTGTAATTTCACCTTTGACTTTTTCTGCTAGGTCTTCACGACCTGCTTTTTCAAATTCGGTCAAAGAATCACGTCGTTGTTTCATCTCACGAGATAAAACAGTCAACTCTTCATCTTCTGTTAAGTCACGACCAACCTTGATTTGTTCATTTTGTAACGATGCTTTCAGCATGCGAATGACTTGCAAGGTCTCTTTCTCCTTTGCCTTCATCGCCGTCTTCATATCATCGTTCAGTTTACTAAGTAGTGACACACTACCAGCTCCACTTCTTACAACAGAAAACTAAAAAATTAAAAATTAGAATTTCTTGCGTTTTCTAGCTGCTTCAGATTTTTTCTTACGTTTCACGCTTGGTTTTTCATAAAACTCACGTTTACGTGATTCTTGTAACGTACCTGCTTTTGAAACGGAACGTTTGAAGCGACGAAGAGCATCATCAAGAGATTCGTTTTTACGAACGACTGTTTTTGACATGTAAATTCCCTCCCTCCGAGCTCAAATAGTAACCGTTTTTGTCATAGAATTAAAATATCTTATAACAATACTGTCCTTTAAAAATTATAGCTAAGTGAAGAAAAAGTGTCAAGCCGTTCTATCAAAAACTTCTGATAAATAATGAGATTTTTCAACATTTTTTCTGAATCCTCTCATTATTTATGAAAAAGTAGCTGAATTACACCGGTTGACAGTCTTCACAACGACCAAATATTTCAAAACGATGGCTCTCAATCGTACAACCAGGTAATTGGTCTTGGAAAAAATCCATGGGACAAATCGATAATTCTTTCGTTTTGCCACAAATTGTACAAATAAAATGATGATGATGATGTTCGACACCATGTGAACAACAATGGAATCGAAATTTCATTTCGCCATTTAATTCTGTTTCTTCTAAAATACCAATTTCTGAAAAGTCATGTAAATTACGGTAAATCGTATCATAGCTCAAACCTGGATATTCTTCGGACATATACTCATGCAACTCTTTTGCAGGGACGTAACGATTGGCTTTTGCCAGATAAGCAATCATCGCTTCTCTTTTTTTTGTATATTTCAAGCCATTTTCTTTTAACGTCTGCAACGCTTGTTCTATGGATGGTTGATTTTTCACTGTGCATCCCTCCAAACCAAAATCATTCCGATTATTTTTAATGAGTGTATGGTATAATAAGATTAATTAAAATGCAAGTGAGGGATCGTTTTATGACAGAAGAAAAAAAAGAGTCCGCGCTAACCTTTTTCGTTATTTCAGACTCTGCTGGAGAAACAGCTTCTAAATTAGCGCAAGCAACGATGGCGCAATATCCATCAGTAAAATTCGAAATGTTTCGTCGCACATTCGTTACGACAAAAAGCGCACTGCTTAAAACTTTAGCAGATGCCAAAAAACATAATGCCGTCATTTTACACACCTTAATCAATGAAGAACTCATTGATTTAACTCATGATTTTTGTGAGGAAAGTGGGTTATATCATTTTGATGTGTTAACGCCGCCAGTTGCTGAAGTCGAACGTCGGACAGGGGTTGCGCCAACACGTGAACCCGGTGCCTTACACCATTTAAACAAAAACTATTTCAAACGGATCAAAGCAATGGAGTTTGCTGTAAAATACGATGACGGAAAAGATCCACGTGGCTTTTTAGAAGCCGATGTCGTTTTATTAGGGGTGTCGCGTACCTCTAAAACACCTTTAAGCTTATTTTTAGCCAATAAAAATTTAAAAGTAGCCAATTTGCCACTTGTTCCTCAAGCACATATTCCCAAACAATTATGGGAAATTGATCCTAAGAAAATCGTTGGTTTAACAAACGATCCTGATGTCTTGAATGGCATTCGTAAAAAACGGATGATTGCCTATGGACTAAATCCAGACACTGCTTATTCTGATATTGAAAAAATCAAAGAAGAATTAGATTTTGCCAACGATTTATACCATAAATTAGGTTGCGAGATTATCAACGTAGCTACTTTATCAATTGAAGAAACAGCTTCTATTATTTTAAACAAATTAAACCTTGAAGATCATAGTTATTACGTCACTGATGAAGATTAACTAAAAATCCCATAAGACAACGTGTCTTACGGGATTTTTTTATGCTTGTTGCGCACGCATTTTAGGAATATCTGCCAAATGATACGGTGTCATTTGATAGACATCATTTAACCAATTATGATAAAGCAAATGAGCATTCCCTCGCCAACAATTAGTTACTTTCGATAAAGCAGCATCTTCAAAATAATTTACAGGTATCTGGGTATCTAACCCTCGCTCTTGGTCACGTAAATATTCTCGTTTCAAGCTATCCGTATCGTATTCGAAATGACCTAACAAGAAAATATCGTGATCATCTGCTGAAATTAAAATCGTGGCTCCAATCGTCTCATCGGCTGCGACAATGCGTAATTGCTCTTCTTTAATCTGACTCTCGTTAATGCCGGTATAACGAGATTGTGGTCCCATAAAGACATCATCGAATCCACGGAATAAGCGATGACTAATATTCAAGCGTTGTGGATAGATGCCAAATAATTTCTGATCGTATTGAACTTTCTCAATACCGTGATGATGATACAATCCCGCTTGTGCTCCCCAACAAATATGAATAACCGAAGTCGTATTGGTTTGACTCCAATCCATCACTTGAACCAATTCTTGCCAATAGTCGACCTCTTCAAAGGGCAGCGTCTCAACTGGAGCACCTGTGATAATCAAACCGTCATAACATTGATTTTTAATTTCTGCAAAAGACAGATAAAATTTTGATAAATGATTGGGACTCGTATTTTTATGCGTATGCGAAACTAACTTCAAAAAATCAACATCAATTTGCAAAGGACTTTGGCTAATTAAACGCAACAATTGAATTTCCGTGTCAATTTTATTTGGCATTAAGTTTAATAGTAATAAACGTAGTGGACGGATATCTTGCTGTTTCGCACGTTTTTCTTCAATCGCAAAAATGTCTTCTTTTTCTAAAATGGATTTAGCAGGAAAATCATTTGGAAGTTTAATTGGCATCTGTTATCCCTCCAATTGTTCCAAAGCTTGCTGTAAATCAGCAAGAATATCATTAATATTTTCAATCCCACAAGAAATACGAACTAACCCTGCTGAAATGCCGACTTCGTTTAATTCGGTTTCTGAT
Source organism: Enterococcus saccharolyticus subsp. saccharolyticus (assembly GCF_029023825.1). Taxonomy (NCBI): domain Bacteria; kingdom Bacillati; phylum Bacillota; class Bacilli; order Lactobacillales; family Enterococcaceae; genus Enterococcus; species Enterococcus saccharolyticus. The sequence goes on from NZ_CP118957.1 coordinate 1,740,736, forward strand.
AGTTGTCGATGTGTCGAAGTTGCTGGATGAAGCGCACACGTCCGAATATCCGCCACGTGAACTTGTAAAGAAACGAGGGTTAAAGCATCTAAAAATTTAGCTGCTTGTTCTTTTCCAGCCGCTATTTCAAAAGACACAACCCCACATAAACCATTTGGTAAATATTTTTGCGCTAATTCATAACTAGGATCTGTTGCCAATGTTGGATAACTAACGGTACTAACTTCTGGACGTTCTTGCAAAAATTCAGCAACTTTCTTGGCATTCTCAAAATGTCGATCCATCCGCACTGCTAAAGTTTCCATTCCTAAATTTAATAAAAATGAATTTTGAGGAGACGGGGTCGCACCTAAATCACGCATTAATTGAACACGTGCTTTAGCTAAATAGGCAGCCGGACCAAATGCTTCGGTATAAACCAAGCCATGATATGTCACATCTGGTGTCGACAATTGAGGGAACTTCCCATTTGTCCAATCAAATTGACCACTATCGACAATCACACCACCCGTTTGTACAGCATGTCCGTCTAAATATTTTGTCGTACTATGAATCACAATATCTGCACCGTATTCAATCGGACGGCAGAAATACGGTGTCGCAAACGTATTATCAACCAACAACGGAACTTGATTATCGTGAGCAAACGTAGCAAATTTCTCAATATCCAACACATGCAAGGCTGGATTGGCGATTGTTTCAGCAAATACCGCTTTTGTATTTGGTTGAATCGCTTGTTGCAATTCTTCTAAAGATGCCCATTGATCCACAAAAGTGACCGCAATGCCCATTTTTTTGAAAGTATGTGCAAATAGATTATACGTACCACCATAAATTGATGTTGTTGAAACAAGATGATCGCCTGCTTCTAAAATATTGAGGACAGCAAAAAAGGTTGCTGCTTGTCCAGAAGACGTACATAAGGCTCCCACCCCTCCTTCAAGTGCCGCAATTTTTTCTTCCGCTGCATTTGTCGTCGGATTTGCTAGACGAGTGTAAAAATAACCAGATGCTTTTAAATCAAAGAGTTGACCAATCTCTTCTGCTGAATCATATTTATACGTGGTACTTTGCACGATTGGGACCACTCGAGGTTCACCATTTTTCGGTTCATAACCAGCATGTAAACACTTTGTTTCAAATTCCATATCCATTTCTCCTTTTTTGTATAATAAAAAAAAACGCACCCTTTCCATTACAGAAAGGACGCGTTTTGATTGCGTGTTACCACCTTTTTTCGCTAGTGCTTCACAGCAAATAGCCTCTACCAGTACCAACATACTGAGGAGCTATAACGGGCTCACCCGACAACTGCTTCTCACACTTGTTTGCTCAAAGACCATCTTCCAAATCGATTCCTTACTTCTTCCCACCAAACGAAGCTCTCTTTAAATTTCTCAATTTGTACTCTTCTTTTCAAAGCATTTTTTATTTAAATTACTTTAAGTATAGCGTGTAATTCCGGTTTGTCAATTTTTTTCTAAAAAACTTGAACCCCTTCACGATCAATCGATAAGTGCTCTACTTGAGCTCGCGAGTCAAGTGCATTTAATATTTTTATAATACGTTCTGTTTTCTCTGCAGGAGTCAAAATAAGAATTGTTGGACCAGCACCACTTAAGAAACAACCGTAGGCGCCCTCTTCTTTACAGATTTGACGAATACCTGATAAATGCGGCACTAATTTGCCACGATAAATTTCATGCCAACGGTCTTCTTGCATCATTTTCCCAGCCAATGGTAAGTTCCCATTTAACACTGCCGCAATCATCACATTCGCAACGGCACTTGCTTTCACTGCTTCTTTGTAAGGCAAGTTTTCTGGAAGTACACCGCGGCTTTTGCTAGTCAATAATTCCGTATTGGGAATAAATGCAATAATGTCACATTCTGGAAAATAATGTTTCACATAGTTCACACTATTTTCTTTGCGTTCAGAAAAATGACAAGCGACGACAAAATCACCACAAATGGCTGGTGCCACATTGTCTGGATGTCCTTCAATTTGTGTTGCTAGTTCAACTTTTCTCAGCTCAGATAGATTTAAATTCCCTAACCGATTCGCCAATTCAATACCGGCTACAATCACAGAAGAACTACTTCCTAATCCACGCGTTAATGGAATAGTGGAAGTCATTTTTAATTTTTTAGGCGCTAAAGAAGGCGCTAGCTTCAACGCTGTTTGTACTAATAAATTTTTCTCATCCGTTGGAATATCTTCCCCTAAAGTATGAATGATTTCCCATTGCTCACTATCACCTAATACTTCAACTGACAAGTACATCGATAGTGCGATACCACATGAATCAAAGCCTGGACCTAAATTGGCACTAGTAGCTGGAACTCGAATTTTCATCTTTATGCCTCCATTACCCTCATTCTTCGTTCTAGTGTTCCATGTTTTGCAATTGTTGCTTCAATCGCTGCTAATTGTAGACGATTCATCTTTTCAGTAATTACTGTTATCCGGTTTATTTCACCGATTTCTTGGGCAATTTCACTGACTTGGACATCTTCACTCGCCAATAAAGCTGGTAATACCTCTGCAGTTAACTCTGCCGATGTGATTGCTAGATAATACTTGGCATAATTCGCTTCTGGTGCAGTTAATTGTAACGAGCGACGGTATTCATTAAATTGTGGTGCAGCAATACCTAAGCGAATATTTTTTGCAATTGCCGCTACATCTGAAATAACGCTTGTTGCAGTTGGTAAAGAACCCGCGCCTGGCCCATAAAACATTGATTGATCAATCCCAGTACTATTGATAAAGACCCCATTGAATTCATTTTTAATCGATGCCAATGGATGGGTTTGTGGTACCAATGCTGGTCCTACTGAAACAGAAATTGAGTCATTCGTTTTAACAGATTCACCAATTAATTTGATTTCATAACCAAACTTTTGAGCTTGTAAAACGTCTTTGTCCGATAAACCACGAATGCCTTGAATTTCTAAATCGTCTAGTGTGACATCCATTCCATAAGCAAATTGCGTTAAAATAACCATTTTGTAGGCTGCATCAATTCCATCTACGTCATTTGTAGGATCAGATTCGGCAAAACCTAGTTCTTGCGCTTGAGTTAATGCGTCCTCATAAGAAGTCCCATTTTCTAACATTTTCGTTAACATATAGTTGGTTGTTCCATTAACAATTCCACGAATATTGGTAATATCATCAGCTAAGTAATTCGTTGTTAATGTGCGTAAAATTGGGATACCACCCGCAACACTTGCTTCATAAAATAAAGAAACGTTGTTTGCTTTCGCGATGTCTACTAATTCTACACCATGTTGTGCAATCAAATCTTTGTTGGCCGTCACAACATGTTTTCCATTTTCTAAAGCTTTCGTGATAAATTCTTTTGCTGGATGAACTTTACCAATCAATTCAATAATGACATCTAACGTTGTATCTTCGACAATATCTGCTAATTCCGACGTTAATTCGATACCATGTTCATCTGCGAATTGTTTTTTATCTTCTGCTGGTCGTACTAAAGCTTTGACGATAGACACATTCATCCCGGTTTGTTCTTTTATTTTCGCTCGTTGCGCAGCTAGCACTTTGACTGTGCCGCTCCCAACAACGCCTAATCCTAAAATACCTATACGTAAATGATCCTTCATAAAAACTCCTAACTGAAAGCGTCATTAAAACACTTTCATTTTTTTCTCATAATTAACTACTAGCATACCAAATATCGCGTAAAAAAAAAAGAACTTTCTGTTACCGAAAGTTCCCTTTATTTTAAAGATGGCGAATATGACGGAAGGTCTGTTCTAAAATATCTAAGACATGATGATCGTCCAAACTATATAAAATTGTCTTTCCTTCACGTCTGGATTTAACGACATTATTTTCACGTAAAAGCTTTAATTGATGTGAAACCGCCGATTGTTCCATTTCAACCGTTTCAGCAATCGACGTGACATTTCGTTCGCCCTCTTCCAACGATAAAACGATTTTCAAACGAGTCACATCACTCAGTACCTTAAAGATTTGACTAACACGTTCAATTTCAGAAATAGTCGGTTTTTCCATACAGTCCTCCTCGTTTCAAAAACTCTGGGACAATAATCAAAATGATTGTTGTCCCAGAGTTTTTTATCATTCATAACTACAACAATTCAACAAATATTCCTGCTTATTATACTACTAAGCGCCAGTAATTTCATTGATTGCTGCTTCTAAATCAGCGATTTTTTGATTCGCATTCTCATCGCTATCTGCTTTTACGCCGATATAGAATTTAATTTTTGGTTCTGTTCCAGAAGGACGTACAGCAATCCAACTTGCATCTTCTAAGACATATTTCAATACATCTGAAGGTGGTGTTGTCATTTCTTCTGTAGAACCATCTGCTTTTTGACGAGTCAATAATTTGAAGTCTTCTGTTTGTGCTACTTTCACACCAGCAAATTCTGTTGGTGCTTTTTCACGGAACGTTTTCATTAAGGCAGTAATTTTCGCTGCACCTTCTTGCCCACTCATTGTCACAGAAATTGTTTTCTCTGCAAAATAACCATATTCTTCAAAGATTTCTTGTAATGCATCATAGACTGTTTTGCCTTCTTTTTTGTAGTAAGCGGCAACTTCTGCAAATAATACTAAAGCTTGGATGGCATCTTTATCGCGTACAAATGGTTTTACCAAATAGCCGTAGCTTTCTTCAAAACCAAACATAAAGGTATGAGAATGGTCTTCTTCAAATTGTTGAATTTTTTCTGCGATAAATTTGAAACCAGTCAATACGTTGAACACAGTCGCACCATAGCTTTGTGCAATCGCAGTTGGCAATTCGCTAGATACGATTGATTTCAAAACAGCAGCATTTTCAGGTAAAGTTCCTGCTTGCTTGTGCGCTTCTAAAATGTAACGTACTAAAATAGCACCTATTTGGTTCCCACTTAATACTTGATATTCACCATTTGGTAAACGAACAGCCGCGCCTAAACGGTCCGCATCAGGGTCAGTCGCAATTAATAAATCTGCGCCTTCTTTTTCACCTAAGCGAATCGCATATTCAAAAGCTGAATGCTCTTCTGGATTTGGTGATTTCACAGTGCTAAAGTTTGGATCAGCAACTGCTTGTTCTGGCTCTAAAACAAATTGATTGAAACCAGCTTGTTTCAATGCTTTTTCGCCTAACATTTTGCCTGTACCGTGTAATGGTGTATAAACTAATTTTAAGTTATCGCCCATTTCTTCAATTAATTCATGGTTAATAGTCACGCTCTTCACTTCTTTTAGATAAGCGTTATCCACTTCTTCACCGATGATATTGATTAAGCCACTGTGTTTTGCTTCTTCTTCTGATAACACAGGAACTTCTAATGGGTTTTCAATTTCACGTACAAAAGCTGTCAGTGCATCTGCATCTGCTGGTGGCATTTGTCCACCATCTTCACCGTAAACTTTGTAACCGTTATAATTTGATGGATTATGGGATGCCGTAATCATAATTCCTGTAAATGTTTTTAAGTAACGAACAGCAAAGGATAATTCTGGCGTTGGACGTAAGCTTTCAAATACATACGACGGAATGTCATGTTTGGCTAACGTTTTTGCTGCCTCCATTGCAAATTCTGGTGAGAAATGTCTTGAATCATAGGCAATTGCTACACCACGACGTCTCGTATCGGGGTCTTGTTTATTCATGAAGCGAGCCAATCCTTCTGTTGCTTGACGGATGGTATAAAGGTTCATACGATTAATTCCAGGTCCAAGTACGCCACGCATCCCTGCTGTACCAAATTCTAAAGGTGCGTAAAACGCATCTTCCAATTCTTTTGTTTGACCTTCCAAATCTTGTAACTGTTTCTTTAAGTTGCCATCAAGATCTTCTTGATTTTTCCATTGTTCATAAGTTACTTCCCAAGACATACAAAGCACCTCTTCCAATTTAATTTTTCATAACGATTATATCATTATTGATAGGCGACTAAAAGCCTTGTCGCGCAATTCATACAAAAAAAGTAGGATGTTATTTGAAAAACGATTTTTTCATCGTTTTTTCAGATAACATCCTATATTCTTTCTAAATTCTTTCAATTTTTCCTATTTTTTCACATCTTTTTGCGCTTCAAGATAGTTAAATACTTCTTGACCAGCGACACTTCCGTCACCCACTGCTGTGGTAATTTGACGTAAGTTCTTTTCACGAACATCGCCGACTGCAAAAACACCTGGAATTGAGGTGCGCATTTCATCATCGGTTGGAATCCAACCTTCTTCATTCGTAATTCCGCTTGATTGGAAGGCTTCTGTTAATGGATCTAATCCTACATAGATAAAGATACCATTAGCAGATTCTTCATGTACTTCGCCAGTTTTAACATTTTTGATTGTAGCACCTGTCACCACCATGTCATTTCCAACGATTTCTTCAACAACTGAATCCCATAAGAAAGAAATCTTTTCGTTTGCAAACGCACGGTCTTGAATAATCTTTTGGGCACGTAATTCATCACGACGATGCACAATAACCACTTCTGAAGCAAATTGCGTTAAGTAAATCGCTTCTTCTACAGCAGAGTCGCCTCCACCGATAACCAATAATTTACGGTTACGGAAAAAAGCACCATCACAAACAGCACAATAAGACACACCACGACCAGCAAATTCATCTTCACCAGCAACGCCTAATTTGCGATGTTCACAACCCGTTGCGATAATCACTGTTTTTGCTTGGAATGTTTTATCGCCAGTGACTACTTCTTTATAGTCGCCACAATCTTTAATTTCTTGCACGATACCATAGGCGTTTTCAGCACCAAATTTTGTCGCGCCATCATACATTTTTTCTGCTAATTCTGGACCTAAAATCATTTCAAAACCAGGGTAGTTTTCCACTTCCGCTGTGTTATTCATTTGACCACCAGGTGCACCACGCTCAATCATCACAACTGATAAATTTGAACGAGACGCATATAATGCAGCAGTCATCCCTGCAGGACCTGCTCCAATCACGATTACATCATACATTTTATTTTCCCTCCGCTTTTCAACTAAGTAAGTCATACTTTACTGCCTTCTCTTTTTTCTGTCTAACGTTTTGCTTTCTAACAAAAAATAAGAAATTAAGAATTACATATTGACTTTTAAATTGTATCTTGTAAAATTTCCAAGACATCACAAATATTAACTATAAGAGAGGCGCATGTTTTTGACAAGAAAAAGATTTTTTAACGCTTCAGATAGTGAATTGTTCTTTTTAAGTTGGCCAATTTTTATTGAATTATTTTTACGAGTTGTAATTGGTAATATCAACGTCTGGATGATTTCTCATTATTCTGAACCTGCAGTCGCATCAGTCGGAGCCGCAAATCAGCTACTATACTTGGCGGTTTTTGTTTACGGATTTATTACAGTTGGGACCCAAATTATTATTGCCCAACTAATCGGTGCCAAAAAACGCAAGGAAATTCAAGAAGTAATTAACACAGCATTGTTTGGTTCATTAGGTATCGGTTTGCTTATTAGTCTCGTTTTTATTCTCTTTTCGCCAATGTTGTTACGTTTTATGAATTTGGATATGGAATTAATTGAAATTGGTAAAGGGTATTTGCAAGTCTATGGTGGTAGTTTATTTATTTCAGCCATTACTGCTGTGATTATTGCTGTTTTACGTACACATAGTTTCACAAAACCAGCATTGTTGGTTCCTATGACAGCAAGTATCTTAGCGGTTATCGGAAACTATTTTGCGCTATATCAGCCGTTTGGTTTACCCAATTTCGGTGTGACGGGCCTAGGTTTTGCGAGCGTCTTTGGAAATACAATTGGGTTAATTATCGCTTTTGTTCTATTGAAAAAGCATATTGGCTTTTCGATTCGTTCACTTCGCCCCCAAAAAATATCACTACCTATTCTAAAATCGATTTTAGCCTATGGATTACCATCATCTGGTGAAACACTTTCTTATCAAGGTGCACAAATTGTCGTAACGATGATTGTCGCTTCATTAGGTTCCAGTGTCTTGATTGCAAAGTCTTATATCACAGCTATTTCGCAATTTGTTTATTTAGTCGCTGCTTCTCTTAGCCAAGGAAACCAAATTATAGTAGGACGTAATGTCGGTGCTGGTGAATTTGATCGTGCCTCCAAGCGGGGAATGCGTACGGTAATCATCGGGATGATTGTTTCGTTAGCCATTTGTTTACTGACATTTGTGTTCATTGAACCAATCATGCATATTTTTACGACCAACGATGAGATCATTACGATTGCACGCGAAGTTTTCTTAGTAGAAATCATTTTAGAAACTGCTCGTGCGGTCAATATGATTTTAGTGGGCGCATTGAATGCCAGTGGCGATGTGAAATTCCCACTCATCTGCAGTTTGATTGTTTTGTGGGCAGTTAGCTTACCGTTCTCTTATGCTTTAGCGATTGTCGCACATTGGGGTTTGGTCGGCGTATGGATCGCTTATGCCATTGACGAAGCTATCCGAGGCGTACTAATGATTCGGCGTTGGCGTTCCGGTATATGGCAAAGTAAAGCAGTCATTCATAAAGAAGAACCTGTCGAATAAACAGTTTAAAGAAGCGACCCGTCATCGGGTTGCTTTTTTTGCTTTCTAGCACCAAATGAATTACTCTTACAAAAAAGGAGATGATGACGCATGACAATTTACGATTTTGACGTAACTACTGCGGAAGGTAAGACATATTCATTGGAAAAATATCGAGGCAATATCCTAATTATTGTCAATACTGCCACAAAATGTGGCTTTGCTCCTCAATTTACCGAATTAGAAGCTCTTTATCAACGTTATCAGGCACAAGGACTTGTTGTCTTAGGCTTTCCTTCCAATCAATTCAAACAAGAGCTAGACAACGCGACAGACGCTCAAGCAACTTGTCAGTTAGATTATGGTGTCACTTTCCCCATGCATGAATTGGTCACTGTCAATGGGTCACATGCTGCACCACTTTTTCATTACCTCACAAAAGTAGCACCAGGAACGTTAGGAAAAAGCATTAAATGGAACTTCACAAAATTTTTAGTCGATCGCGATGGACAAGTCGTTGAACGTTTTGCACCTAAAACAGCGCCCGATAAAATGATTCCTTCAATTGAAAAACTATTATGAGAATGAAAAGAAGCGAGGATGACATCCATCCCCGCTTCTTTTCTTTAGTTATTTGTTAAATCTTCGCCGTTTGAAGCAATGACTTGTTTGTACCAGTCAAATGATTTTTTCTTCGAACGTTTTAAGTCACCATTTCCTTCGTTATCTAGATCAACGTAGATGAAACCATAACGTTTTTTCATTTCACCTGTTCCAGCAGAAACCAAATCGATACAGCCCCAAGTTGTATAACCTAATAAGTCTACACCATCTAATTCTACGGCATCTTTCATTGCTTGGATGTGTTTTGCTAGATAATCAATACGATAATCATCTTCAACATAGCCATTTTCATCTGGGACATCCACTGCACCTAAACCATTTTCAACAATAAATAATGGTTTTTGGTAACGGTCATAAATATCATTCATTGTGATACGTAGTCCTAGTGGGTCAATTTGCCAGCCCCATTCGCTTGCATCTAGGTAAGGGTTTTTCACTGATGCAAAAATATTACCAGACGTTTGCTCTAATAATTCAGGATCAGTTGTTGCTACACGTGATGAGTAGTAAGAGAATGAAATAAAGTCCACAGTGTGTGCTTTTAATAATTCTGCATCGCCTTCTTCCATCGCAATTTCAATCCCTTTGCGTTCTAAATCTTTTAAGAAGTATGCAGGATATTCACCGCGTGATTGTACATCAATGAAGAAATAGCTTTCACGGTCTTTTTGACGAGATTCAAAAACATCTTCTGGACGACAACTATATGGATAATAACCACCCGCTGCCAACATACAACCCACTTGATTTTCAGGATCAACTTCATGTGCAATACGTGTCGCAATCGCACTTGATACTAATTCATGATGTGCCGCTTGATATTTCACTTGATCTTCATTTTCACCTTCTTCAAAGTAAAGACCAGCGCCCATAAATGGTGCATGTAAGATCATATTGATTTCGTTGAAGGTTAACCAATATTTAACCAATCCTTTGTAACGGTTAAAAATAACAGTACATAATCTTTCATAGAACTCTACCATTTTACGATTACGCCAACCACCGTATGCTTCAATTAAATGCATTGGGCAATCAAAGTGAGTGATTGTTACTAAAGGTTCGATACCATATTTATGGCATTCTTTAAATAAATCTTCATAGAATTTTAGACCTTCTTCATTCGGCTCTGTTTCATCACCGTTAGGGAAGATTCTTGTCCATGCAATAGACAAACGATATGTTTTGAAACCCATTTCGCCGAATAAAGCAATATCTTCTTTATAACGGTGATACATATCGATCCCAACTTTTGCTGGATAATGATAGCCTTCTTCAAAATCAAACATTTTTGTTTTACCAGTGATGACGCCTAAACGTGCTTCACCAATTGGCACGACATCGACGTTTGCTAGTCCACGTCCACCTTCGTTATAGCCGCCTTCACATTGATTGGCAGCTGTTGCGCCACCCCATAAAAAGTCTTTACGAAATCCCATTTATTTATCCTTCTTTCCGATTATATTAAGTCTTTTGCCACTTCGTCGTGTACTTCAACGCCTTCTTTTTCTAAGCGCTCAATCGTTTCTTTAAATTGTGGCAGATGTGCTTTATGTGCAATAAATAATTCATGCATCACTTTACGTGCAGTATCTCCTGATGGTACTAATGGATTGATTGTAAATGCTTGTAACGCAGTGCCATAATCACCAGTCACCGCCGCTTCAATCGTTAATAATTCCATCGCTTTCATCACTTGCAACCACCCTTTTTCAGCAGTTGGTAATTCACCAAAGGCTACCGAACGAGCACCGTCTGCTCCTAAATATGCCATCACTTCAACAACGCAATCAGCTGGTAGATCTGGCACTGCGCCATTATTTTTCGTAGAAACAACAATTTGGGTATTTTTATTTGCGTAAATTGATGCGATGGTTTCACATGCTGCATCTGAATAGTGTGCGCCGCCACGTTGTTCTAATTGTTCTGGTTTGTGATCTAAATTCGGATCTTTATATAGTTCAAATAATTCAGCTTCCGTTTTCTTCACTTGTTCAGCACGAGTACCAATAGTTTTGTACTCTTCTAACGCATGGTCTAGCATTTCTTCTTGGCGATAGTAATAACGATGATAACCACAAGGGATCATCTTCATTTGGTGCAGTTGTTCTTTATAGAATGGAATATCATGGATATTTTTCGGTAAACCATTGTCTTCCTTAAATAGCTGATCAATAATGTCTAATGTCACATCATTTCCTTCTAAGTCTGCCACTTTATGCCAGTGGAAATGGTTCACACCTGCAAATTTATAAATCAATTCATTTTCTTTTTTGCCTAATAGGCCTGGTTCAACCATAATTGCACCAACTGGCACATTACATAAACCAATTACGCGGTCCCATTTTCCGTAACGAACAATGGCTTCGGTCACCATACCTGCTGGATTTGTAAAGTTAATCAACCAAGCATTGGGACAAAGACGTTTCATATCTTCCACAATACCTAAAATAATTGGAATTGTACGGAACGCTTTAAACATCCCACCAGCGCCGTTTGTTTCTTGTCCTAACATACCATAGTAAGCTGGAATACGTTCATCTTTGACACGAGCATTTAATAGACCAACACGAAATTGAGTTGTAACAAAGTCAGCATCTTTTAGTGCTTTTTCCCGATCTAATGTTAAATGTATTTTAACATCATACGGTGAAGCATCCCACATCCGTTGCGCCATCTCACCAACGATTTCTAATTTTTCTTTTCCCGCTTCAATATCTACTAACCAAATTTCTCTGATTGGTAATTCTTCATAACGTTTAATAAAACCTTCCATCAATTCCGGTGTATAGCTACTTCCGCCACCAATTGTTGCAATTTTAACTCCAGTCATCTGTCAAATCGCTCCCTTAATATTATTTACATTTTGATTATCTATCATGTAAATAAAACAATCAAGACGTTTGCGAACGCTTTCAATCCTTTTTACAAAATTAACCAAAAAAAGCGGAATTTTTTGTGAATAATATTTACAAAATAGAAAAAAAACGAATTCCAGCTTGCGTAAACGTTCTCTTTTATTTACAATTTATTTAATAATTTTGTAAACAAAGAAAGGAAATCCTATGTTATTAGTCGAAAAAATTCAAGAAACGAACTTTTCACCTGCCGAACAATCCCTCATTGATTATATACTTGAAAAAAATACTGCCATTGAAGAACACACGATTAAAGATATTGCCGAAGCAACGTTTGTCCATCCTTCCACGTTAATTCGAATTGCTAAAAAATTAGGTTTCAGTGGTTGGTCTGATTTAAAACTGGCCTTCTTAGAAGAACAACGCTATTTGCACAGTCATTTTGAAGAAATTGATGCTAATCTTCCTTTTGCCAAAACAGATGGTCTTGTCACCGTTGCCCAAAAAATGGCAGCCTTAGAACAAACAACCATTGAAGATACCTTGTCCCTTTTGCATCATGATACGTTAAAAAAAGCGACGGATTTATTATATCAAGCAAAAGAAATCAAAATTTTTACGTCAAATGCCAATATTTTTACCGCACAAGATTTTGCTTTAAAAATGCGTCGGTTAAAAAAACGAACGACTATTGCGGAAATTATTGGTGAACAAGCTTATGAAGCTCATAATACTGACGAAACGACCTGTGCACTTTTAATTTCATATACGGGTGAAAATCAATTAATCAAACAAGTTTTACCGATTTTAAAAGAACAAGGTGCACATATTTTAAGTATTACTAGTATTGGCGAAAGTACGATTAGCAAAGAATCTGATTGCAATCTTCAAATGACCACCCGAGAGCGTTTGTATTCTAAGATTGGTGATTTTACGACCAGTATGTCAATTTCCTACTTATTAGATGTCTTATACACAACGGTCTTTTCTAGAAATTACCAGCAAAATCTCAATCATTTAATTCATATGGGCGAAGAATTTGATAATCGAACCAGTACCTCACCGGTTATGCAAGAACATCCGATTGAAAACCGGTTGCAAATTACCGATTCATTTTTGCCAAACTAAAAATAAGACATTCCCAGTCAAATGTTAAAAATAAAGAAAATGACTTGGTATATTTGTTATTAAATAGGTCGATTCATGTTAAAATATAGATTCCCAAAGACAAAATACAAGGTTTTCTATAAAAAGAAAATTTCACGAACTTGTTTTTATAATCTTTGTTTCGAAGGGAAGACAAACATGATTAGACAGATGAAGCAAATGTTAGATGCACATACTTTCGCTAATGCTAGAGTCGCTGAAATTAAAAATGAATACGCAAAAATTGATAAGGATTGGTTAGTGGTTCATTTTAAGATTACTGTATATATGGCGATAACCAATTTTCTGATTGAAATCGTTTTAAGTTTATATGTGATTCAAACGCAGTTATTAACCACGACTTTACCCATGTATTTCTTAAAATATTTAATCGTTCCTTCAGTAGCTAATAGTTGTTTGTTGCTTACAGGATATTTTTTTATGACATCCCAGCGCCATTCTGCTATTCAAAAAATTTATGGCATTTCCATTATGTCGACATTCGTCGCGTTTGTCATCACAACGATTCATAATATCTATAGCCCAATCTATATGATTTATTTAATCTCAATTGTGTTAACGTCGATTTACTCCAACCATCGCTTAACGAAAAGCATTGGTTTTCTGAGCATTGGGTTATTTTTACTTTCAGAATTTGTTATCACTTGGGATCCAGTCAAACAGTCGATTTTTGATAGTCCCTTTGAAATTGTTAGATATTCCATCGGTACATCTTCCAATAACTCCTGAAATTTCTGTGAGACCTCTCCACTTGCTAGACGATAGATTTTATCAATCTTGGTTTCGTCTAACGCGTCACCAATTTTTTTATTAAAAGCAATCCCTTTTCCCATCGCAATGAGTTCATTTGATTTATCATTCGTCACAACGACATTATTGTTCAATATTTTATCAATATACATCCCAATTCCTCCGTAGAGTGACTGTCCTGCTTTTAATAACCAACATTCTCAACTCGCTCCTCCTTTTTTATCGCTAGTGAAAGGTACAAAAAAACAGGCAACAATCAAATTGACTGTTGCCTTTGCTCTTAAGGATTCATGCTTTGTAATTTGTACATATCTGCATAAAGTCCAGCTTGTTGAATTAATGACTCGTGATTGCCTCGTTCAACAATGTTCCCCTTATCTAAAACTAAAATTAAATCTGCATCGCGAATTGTTGATAAACGATGGGCAATAGCAATCGTTGTCCGCCCTTGACGCATATTTGCTAAACCTTCTTGAATATACCCTTCTGTTTCCGTGTCAATATTAGCTGTCGCTTCATCCAACACTAAAATTTTCGGTTGCGTCACCATTGTTCGAGCAAACGAAATTAATTGTCGTTGTCCACTAGAATAACTAGCACCGCGTTCAATCACTTTGGCATGATAGGCACCAGGTAATTGTTCGATAAATTTATCGGCTTGAACAAATTTTGCCGCAGCAATAATTTCTTCATCAGTAATGGTTTTATTCAACAAACGAATATTGTCCGCAATATCACCATAAAACATAAACGCGTCTTGTAACACTAAGCCCATTTTTTGACGCAATTCTTCTAGTGAAAAGTCACGAATATCTTTGTCATCAATTAAAATTTGCCCTTCACCAAACTCATAAAAACGCATTAAGACATTAATAATCGAACTTTTCCCACTACCTGTATGGCCAACAAGAGCCACCGTTTCTCCTGGATGAGCGACAAAGGAAATATTTTGTAGCACATTGTGTTCACCATCATAAGAAAATGTGACATTCCGAAATTCAATTTTTCCAGCTGTAATTGTTTCATTGGCAGTTGGGTGTTGTTGCGGTGTGTATTCTTCATCATCCATAATTTTTAAAATACGACTCCCCGCAACGACACCATCTGTAAAGGTACTTAAAAAGTCCATCATTTGTGTCATTGGATTGAAAAAACCTTGCACGTAAGTTGTAAAGGCATAAATCAAGCCCACTTCAATGGGTGAATGTAAGGCATCAAAACCAAACACAGTTAAGGACATCGCCACTGCAATAGCATACAAGAGGTTAATAATTGGTGCCAGTAACAATGAATTGGTACGAATCATCGCATAACGAGTTTCTAAATAATCATCATTGGTTTCTTCAAATTCACGATTTAAACGACGTTCTTGTCGAAATTGCTGCACAATTTGCATCCCAGAAATTGATTCATTTAATTTGGTATTTAATTGACTTAATTTCTCACGCATTTGGCGATAGATACGAGAACTAAATTTTTGGTAATACCAAATAACAATCCCCAAAATCGGTAAGAAAATCAAATTAATTAACGCAATTTTCGCATTGATTTGAAACATCGCCGCAAAAGAAGAAATAACAGCGAAAATCCCCGTCAATACTGATAAAAAAACATACCAAAATTCAAAGAGTGTTTCGGTATCATTCGTCACACGCGAAACAATGGAACCTGCGGGGGTCCGATCAAAATAACGCATCCCGAGCGTATGCAATTTCTCAAATAACTTCACACGAATATATTGATACGTTTTCAGCGATGCCATCGAATATAAAAACCATTGGAAAAACCAAATAATCGCCTTCATCACTGTACCAAACAAATACAGCGCCGCGAAATATAAAATCACTTGCATCGTCGCCGTTTGTTTCATTAAATAATTGTCAATTAAGGTTTGTAAGACCCGTGGCAATAAAATATTGACAACTGATAGTATAAAAGCAAATGCAATAGCCACCATAAAAGTGCGTCTAAAAGGTTTCGCATACGTTAGTAAACGACGAATAATCGTTGCTTGTTCTTTTAATGGTATTGATTTTGCCCATTCAGATTGTGATTTTTCCATTACGCCTCACTCCCTTCAATTTTTGCTTCTAATTGTTGTTTCTCCCACATTCGTTTGTACCAACCATCAAAGACTAATAATTCTTCATGCGTCCCGCGTTCCACGATTTTCCCTTCATCAACCACTAGAATTTCTTTGGCATGCATGACACTACTTAAACGATGTGCTGCAATAATGGTCGTTTTATCTTGACGAAAAGTTTTTAAATTATGCAAAATCGCTTCTTCGGTTTTCGCATCGACAGCGGATAAGGCATCATCTAAAATCAATAATTCTGGCTCGACAATTAAGGCTCTAGCAATCGAAATCCGTTGCTTTTGTCCACCGGATAGTGACACGCCACGTTCGCCAACCATTGTGTCATATCCTTCTGGAAAGCCTTTAATGTCTTCATCGATAAACGCCAATTTTGCGGCTTGTTCAATTTTCTCTTGTGAAAAATGAGGATCAGCAAAGCGAATATTGTCGCGAATCGTCATAGAAAACAAGAAATGGTCTTGGGGCACATACCCGATTGATTGCAACAAAGCATCCAGTGAATAGTCTTTGATTGAATGTCCACCAAATTGAATCGATCCTTGATAATTATCATATTCACGCATTAATAATTTTAATAACGTTGTTTTACCTGAACCAGTTTTCCCCACAACACCTAAAACTTCTCCTTCATTTAATGAAAATTGGATATTGTCTAAAGCGATGGTATCATCTTCAGGATAGTGAAACTGATCAATATGAACGGCTAATTCTCCTTTAGCGGGTGTCGTAATTGCATCAGGTGCTTCAATAATATGGGTCTTTTCTCTTAATAACTCAGAGACACGGTCATAACTAGCATTCCCACGTTCTAATACATTAAATAAACGACCAATCGCAAACATCGGCCAAATTAACATCCCAATATAACTGATAAATGACACGAGTTGCCCAATGGTGATTGTCCCATTCATAATGAAATTCCCACCAACAATAATCGTCAAAACATAAGACAACCCAATAATCAATGTAATAAATGGATCAAATAATGCATCTAAAAAGTTTACACGACGATTTTTAGCAATTGCTTGATCAATTTTTTCTGAGAAATCGGCTAAATCTTCTTTTTCTTGGCCAAAAGTTTTAATCACTTTCATCCCAGTGATACTTTCTTGCGCTTTGTCATTGATATTGGAAAAGGCTTCTTGAGAATCGCGAAACGCATCGTGGAGTTTAGAACCTAAAATACGTGAAGTCAGTGCCAGCAATGGCAGAGGAATCAAAGCAATCAGCGTCAAACGCCAATCGATAAAGAGAATCATGGCTAGAATCGTCATCCCTCCAGAAATAAACGAATCCGCAAACGTCAAAATACCTGCACCAGCTACGTTTTGAATGGCATTTAAATCATTGGTTGCATGTGCCATCAAATCGCCTGTCCGGTATTTTTGATAAAAAATATTATCCATTTTGGTAAAGTGGTCAAATAATTGACGGCGCAAACTTTTTTCTAAACGTGCGGCACTTCCCCAAATATGCGTGCGCCAAATATAACGAAAAATGTATTGTCCTAATGCGGCAGCACATAAAATAGCGACCCAAAATAAAATGGTCGTCATATGAATGTTTTGATCGGCGATTTCATCAATGATAATCCCGATTACTTTTGGAGGAACCAATTGCATAATTGCAACTAAAATCAATGCCGTTACACCAATAATATAGTTCTTTCTCTCTTGTCTAAAAAACCAACTTAATTTTTTGAATATTGACATACCTAACCTCCTATTATTTTATAGCAAACAAAAAAACGAGCTGAATAAATCAGCCCGTTTAAAAAACCAATGGTTATTTTTGGTTTTTCATTTGTTGCATCATTTGACGAATTTTTTTCTCAGAGGGTTTTTGCCCCATTGACATCATCATCATGCGCAACATATCCTCATTAACGGGAGGATTTTTCTTCAAGTAATCTTGCATATATTTACGTGCTAAAAAGAAGCCGCCTACAGCGCCTATAACTAAAGCGATAATCGCAATTAAAACAACAATTCCTGTACTCATAATTATCTTCTCCTTTCCCTGTTCTCAATGAATTATTGTACTAGAAAAACAGAAAAAAGAAAAGGAAGTTTTACAATTTACTTCCAATTCCCTTTTTTTGACGTCATTATTCCTTATTGTGCAACAATTTTTTCTAATAAGTGTGGATCAAAAACCCCAGCTTTTAACATCTCAATTTCAAAACGATACGGTGGTTTCTTGTTCTTTTTATCCTCACCAACCATCACATACGGTGTTTCGAGAATTTTTGGCAATGTCGCTAATTTTTCATGATGCACGATATAATTGAGCGCATCAAAACCAATCGTGCCAAAACCAATATTTTCATGACGGTCTTTATGTGAGCCTTGGGGATTTTTTGAATCATTGACGTGAACGACTTTCAAACGATCTAAACCGATAATTTTGTCAAATTCTTCCAAAACACCATCAAAATCTTCTTTGATATTATACCCAGCATCATTGGTATGACAGGTGTCTAATGTCACCGATAATTTTTCATTTAATGTCACACCTTCAATAATAGTCGCTAATTCTTCAAAATTACGGCCAAGTTCTGTGCCTTTACCGGCCATTGTTTCAAGCGCGATTTGCGGAATTTGATCTTTATCCAAGACTTCATTTAATCCTTTGATGATTTGTGCAAGACCAGCATCTACCCCCGCACCCACATGTGCACCGGGATGCATAGTAATTTGCGTAGCACCTAGCGCTTGCGCACGACGAATTTCTTCACGTAAAAAATCAATGGCAAAGCCAAAATTTTCTGGTTTGATGGTATTTCCTAAATTAATAATATATGGCGCATGAACGACCATATCCGATAGACCATGCATTGCCATAAACGCTTGTCCCGCTTCAATATTCATATCTTCTAAAGGTTTCCGACGCGTATTTTGTGGTGCCCCTGTATAAATCATAAACGTAGTTGCTTGATAGCTAGCCGCTTCTTCTGCCGCTCCTACTAACATTTTCTTTCCACTCATGGAAACGTGTGAGCCAATTAACATAAATGTCCTCCTTCAATTTCTTCTTTTCTAGTATTGCGGACTCGTCTCCAGATTGCAAGAATCGCGCTTAAACATTAATTCCTAATAAGAGAACGACAATCGTCATTAGTGGCAAACTCAATAAAAAGCTAATCGATGAAGCAAAACCAACCACTTCTTCTTTGACACCCGCTAACACAGAGTTAATGACACCAAACAAAGGAATCGGTGTTAAAGCTAACAATGATAAGGTTATTTTATATAAATGAGGAATCGGTAAAAAGAAAACAACCGCAATCACTGCAAATCCTAAACCATATCGCATCGCCAATAATTTGACAACGTCTCTCATCGCCCCTTTCGGTAAACGAAACTCTAAGTACAATCCAATCATAAACATTGATAAAAAGACATTCGCTGACGCTACTGGATGAAGCATGGTCAATAGTGATTCTGGTAAATTAATTGTAAAAATCCTTAAAATCAACATCAACATATAACAAGTAAAAGGAATCGAGCGTAACAGTTGTAAAGCAATCTTTTTTGGTTCAAAAGTTGTTTGATTCCCCACGAGACGGTTGACCACAATATTCGTCCCACCACACAACATAATACTATTTCCCATATCAAACATAGATAAAAACGGCACGCCTAACGGTAAAAAACCTTGGACAAAAGGCAAGGTGAAATTTCCGATGTTAAATCCTGACGCACAATACATAAATAATTGCTGATTTTTCGTTGATTCTTTACGAGACAATAGCCAGGCCAAGGCAATTTGGAGAATGGACCACACAAAACCAATCAGAATAAATACTACCAAATCAATTTTTAAAGATACCTTTGCTAAATTCACAATCACCACAGCAGGCAAGGTGATGTTGACAATAATGACCGATAATGTCGTACCATCGGCTTTTGATAAGAGCCCAATCCTTTTTAATACAAAACCTAAAAAAATCATCAAAAATAAGCCAAGTGCCTGAACAATAATTGCAACCATTTCGTTCCCTCCACAAAAAAGAGACTGTTAAAAACAATCTCTTTTGATTTTCTATTTAGTTTAGAATTTTAATAAGAAATATTTTTTCTTTCCTCGACGCACAACGGTAAAGTGGCCATCAATTTTGTCTGCATCGCCCATTTCATATTCTAAATCTTGTACGCGATCGCCATTAATGTAGATTGCGCCATTTTGAATATCTTCACGTGCTTGACGTTTTGATGGTTCAATTTTAGCTGTGATTAATAATTCGACTAAATTCAAGTTATCATCGGCTTGGACTTCGTATGTCGGTACACCTTTGAATCCTTGTTTGATTTCTTCGCCAGACAAACCTTTGATCTCTCCACTAAATAAAGCTTGTGAAATGCGAACAGCTTGCTCGTAAGCTTCTGCACCATGAACTAGCGTTGTCACTTCTTTGGCCAATGCTTTTTGTGCCGCACGTGTTTCTGGTGCTTGCTTGAATTCTTCTTCGATTGCAGCAATCTCATCTAAAGATAAGAAAGTGAAATATTTTAAGAATTTAATGACATCACGATCGTCAGTATTAATCCAGAATTGATAAAATTCGTAAGGTGTTGTTTTTTCAGCATCTAACCAAACCGCATTTCCTTCTGTTTTACCAAATTTTGTACCATCTGCTTTAGTAATCAACGGCATCGTTAAACCAAAGCCTTGCACTTCTTTTTCACGACGTAATAATTCGATTCCAGAAGTAATATTGCCCCATTGGTCACTTCCACCTAATTGTAAAAGACAACCATGTTGTTCGTATAGTTTTAAGAAATCGTAGGCTTGTAATAATTGGTAAGCAAATTCAGTGTATGAAATACCCGTCTCAATTCGACGTTTCACACTTTCTTTACTCATCATGTAATTAATCGTAAAGTTTTTACCCACATCACGTAAAAAGTCAATTAATGAAATAGACCCTAACCAGTCATAGTTGTTCGCAATAACCGCTGGATTTTCTTCACTGTAAAAATCAATAAAACGAGATAATTGATTTTTAATACTTTGTGACCAATTTTGAACCGTATCTAACGTATTTAATTGACGTTCTTGGTCTTTAAATGATGGGTCACCAATCATTCCTGTTCCCCCACCAACCAAGGCAATCGGCACATGTCCATTTTGTTGGAAACGACGTAACATTAAAATTGGTAATAAATGACCGATATGTAAACTATCGGCAGTTGGATCGAACCCGACATATAATTTAACAGACTCTTCATTTAATTGTTTTTCTAATGCTGTTTCGTCTGTTGCTTGATGCACTAAGCCACGATCTTTTAGTTCTTGAAAAAAGCCTGAACTCATATCATTGTTCCTCCTCAATAAAATACTCATTGTTCATATTAACTGAAAATCGTGACAAAGAAAAGAAGTAAGCTAAAAATAAATGGTACTTCTTTTATTTTTTTCTTAGTTTTTTCTCTTAAAGATTCGGTAATCTATTCAATCGAAGCTTTTTTTGCTATAATCAAGCAGAATCAAATTAAAAATTGAGGTGGCTATTTTGTCCGAATTGGAAAAAAAAGCAAAAAAATTTATTAAACGTTTGAAACGTTCCTCTGGATGGTTCTATTTTAATATTGTCGTAAGGGTCCTACAATCATTACTTCTTGTAGGTGTTTCCTTACTTGTTCTTGGTGGTTCATTAGGATTAGGAATTGGGATGGGTTATTTTGCTTATCTCGTTGGCGATACCAAAGCTCCTACGAAAACTGAATTACAGCAAGATTTAGGTGATATTACTGAGACATCCAAAGTGGTGTATGCGGACAATAGTACGATTGCGACAATTCGTGCCGATTTGATGCGTACCACCGTGCCAGCAGATCAAATATCTGATTTGGTAAAAACAGCCGTTGTAGCAACGGAAGATGAATACTTCTATGAACATAAAGGGATTGTACCCAAAGCTGTCTTACGTGCCTTAATTTCAGAAGTAACAGGTATTGGTAGTAGTGGTGGTTCCACGTTAACGCAACAGTTAGTCAAACAACAAATTCTAACTGATGAAACAACGTTCAAGCGAAAAGCCAACGAAATGCTTTTAGCAATGGAAGTGGAAAAGAACTACTCAAAAGATGAAATTGTCGCGCTTTATTTAAATGTCTCACCTTTTGGACGTAATAATTTAGGCCAAAACATTGCCGGTGTCCAAGAAGCAGCCAAAGGAATCTTTGGTGTCAATGCGAGTGAATTAAATTTACCACAAGCTGCTTTTATTGCCGGATTACCACAAAGCCCGATTGTTTATAGTCCATACACAAATACAGGCGAACTCAAAGAAAACTTTGACGCTGGTTTGCAACGAAAAGATTTTGTCTTATTCAGTATGTATCGCAATCATGATATTTCGAAAAAAGAATACGATGAAGCTGTTGCGTACGATTTAATTGCTGACTTTAAGCCAAAAGAAACAGCCAATCAAGAAAGTCATGAATTCTTGTACGACGCTGTCATGAATGATGCTTATAAAATTGTAGCGAAAAAACTCGCACAAGAAGATAAAGTCAGCGATGAAGATTTCGCGAAAGAAGATGTCTACCAAAACTATCTCTATCGTGCCCAATCTAAAATTGCCAATAGTGGTTACACCATTCACTCAACTGTGGATAAAAATATCTATCAGGCAATGCAAGATGCTGTGACAAATTATGGGTATATGTTAGACAGTGATTCTTCTGTTGAAGTCGGAAATATCCTCATGGAAAATACAACTGGAAAAATCTTAGGCTTTGTTGGTGGACGTAATTACGAGCAATCGCAATACAACCACGCCTTTAGTTCGAAACGACAAGCTGGGTCAGCCATCAAACCTGTATTGGTTTATGCACCAGCAATCGACCAAGGACTAATGGGTAGTGAATCACGCGTCTCAGATTATCCAGCCAACTGGAAAGCCGGTGAGGATAAAGGAAAGAAAATTGTCAATGCAACCAACTCTGGTTCAAGTACCTTCCAAACGATTCGCGAATCATTGATTCATTCAAACAATATTCCTGCGTATCACATTTATCAAAAAACACTAGACGAAATGGGTTCAACCTCGGCTGTTTACGATAATTATTTGAAGAAAATGAATTATCCAAATCTGCCATCTTGGGAATATGAATCCGCACCTTTAGGAGTACCAGAAGTTACTACATTAGAACAAACCAACGGCTTCCAAACGTTAGCTAACGGTGGTGTTTATCAAGAAGGTTACTTGATTGAATCCATTACTGATTCACAAGGAAACAAATACTATCAACATGAAGCAAATCCTGTTCGAGTCTATTCAAAAGCGACTGCATCCATTATGAATGATATGATGCGTAGTGTAGTTGAAGAAGGTGTCACAACTAACTTCCTATCAAACGTCAACAATATCAGCTGGAATTTAGGAAATGCTGATTGGGTTGGTAAAACAGGAACAACCGATGAATATGTCGATTCTTGGTTAGTTGTTTCAACACCAAGCATTACCTTAAGTAGTTGGGCTGGACGTGATGATAGTCAACCAACAGATTCAAATGCAGGTCAACGCACGGCGCAATATATGGCGTATCTAGCTAATGCGATTTATCAAGTTAATCCAGATGTGATTGGTGTCGATAAAGAATTCAAACTAGATAAGAGTGTCAAAGAATACAAAGTTTCTGACTTAACAGGAGCTAAACCTGGTGGACGGATGACGGTTAATAATACAACATTCAACATTCCAAGTAACACGACGACTTCTTATTGGGCTAAAGGTGGTCCAGCGAAAGTCAGCTTCCGTTTCGGAATTGGTGGTACAGATTCAAATTATGTTGATTATTGGAAATCAGCGATTCCAAAAGCACAAACCAATACCCGTAGACGTTAAAAAAATCTCGTAGGCCGTTATGGTCTACGAGATTTTTTGTTTAGTTTGATTTAGTTGAACCTTTTTCTAAGATATTATAAGGTAAAACAATCGTTTTTTGTTCCACTTCTTCTTTATTCATCATTTTTGTCAATAGACGCATAGCAACTGCACCGATATCATATAACGGTTGACTAACACTTGATAATCTTGGACGAGAAACATCTGTTAATAATGAGTTGTTGCTTGTTAAGATTTCGAAGTCTTCTGGCACTTTCACGCCACGATCGTATAATCCATCTAAAATACCAATCGCTAATTCATCATCCGTTACATATGCAGCTGTCGCACCGCTGTTTAATAAACGATCAACAATTGCTAAACCATCTTTGAATGAATAAGGTGCTTCAAAGATTAAGCCTTCATTGTATTCTAAATTGCTTTCTTTTAACGCTTCTTTGTAACCATTTAAACGGTTTTGGCCATTAATCGGGTCAATTAATGCCCCACTTACAAAAGCAATTTTCTCATTGCCGTTTTTAGCTAACAAGCTAACCGCATCTTTTGTGGCTGCTGTATAATCAATATTTACACTACCTACTTGTTCATCTGGATCAATTGAACCAGCTAAGACTACAGGTGTTTTTGAGCGTGAAAATTCACCACGAACTTCATCAGTAATACGATGTCCCATAAAAATGACACCATCCACTTGTTTCGCTAATAAATTATTCAACACATTCACTTCTTTCAAACTATCGCCGTCTGAATTTGCCAAAATGATGTTATATTTGTACATTGTTGCCACATCATCAATCCCACGTGCTAAAGAAGCAAAAAACATGTTACTTACATCCGGAATAATGACACCGACTGTAGTTGTTTTTTTGCTAGCTAATCCACGAGCAACTGCGTTTGGACGGTAATCAAGACGATCAATGACTTCAAGTACCTTTTTACGAGTGGCTGGTTTGACATTGGGATTTCCGTTAACGACACGAGAGACGGTAGCCATTGATACATTGGCTTCACGAGCAACATCATAAATAGTAATCGTTTGTTTCTCCATATTGTTTTTTCTCCTATCTACTTTCATTTTCTGAAAACCTTGCTTACATTTCTTAGATAGAATAGCAAATTTCTTTCACATTTGCAACCGTTTTAGTTTCATTTTCATGAAAATAATTTTACTGACATCATTTTGGCAGAATAGTGGTACAATAATAAATAATTGTAAAAGAAAGAAGGCACACTATGAATCAAGAAAAAGTGAACGAATTAACCCGATGGATGAAAGCTAAAAAAATTGATGTCGCCTACGTCACCAATCCGAACTCAATTGCGTATTTATCTGGTTTTACCAGTGACCCTCATGAACGTGTAATGGCGCTCTTCTTCTCGCCAAACCAAGATCCTTTTTTATTTACGCCAGCTTTAGAAGCGGATACCGCTCGTCAAAGCAATTGGCCTTACGATGTGGTTGGTTATTTAGATACGCAAAATCCATGGCAAGTAATTGCTGAAGAAATAACCACTCGTTATGGAAAACCACAACAACTGGCAATTGAAAAGTCAGCGTTTACATTAGATCGTTTTGAACAACTAGCTAGTTATTTCCCAACAACAGATTTTTCAAATGACTTAACAACTGTGATCCAACAAATGCAATTACGTAAAACAACAGCCGAAATTGAAACATTAATTGAAGCGGGGAATTGGGCAGATGTGGCATTTGAAGTTGGCTTTGCTGCGATTAAAGAAGGCGTAACCGAAGCCGAAATTGCTGCTGAAATTGATTACCAATTAAAACGTCAAGGCGTTTCGCACATGTCCTTTGATACGACTGTTTTAGTGGGTGCCCATGCCGCTAGTCCACATGGTGCGCCTAATCAAACAACCGTTAAAGCGAACGAACTTGTGTTATTTGATTTAGGGGTGATTTGGAAAGGTTATTGTAGTGATGCGACACGCACCGTTGCTTACAAAGAACCAACCGCGTTTCAAGAAAAAATTTACAAAATTGTCTTGGAAGCACAATTAGCCGCTCAAGCAGCGGTGAAACCAGGAATTACTGCCAGTGAATTAGATAAAATTGCACGTGATATCATTACCGACTATGGCTATGGTGATGCCTTTAATCATCGCTTAGGACACGGCATCGGCACTTCAATTCATGAATTTCCATCGCTCGTTGCAGGCAATGATTTAGTTATTGAAGAAGGTATGTGCTTCTCGATTGAACCAGGAATTTATTTGCCAGACCAAGTTGGTGTCCGTATTGAAGACTGTGTCTATGTCACAAAAGACGGCTGTGAAGCTTTAACAAAAACACCAAAAGAACTGTGTATCATCGACTAAAATGGAGACAAAAAAATAGCCCCGTGAGAAAAGGCAAGTTCGCTTACCTATATCACAGGGCTATTTTTTATGCCGATGCTCATCCGATTTCTTTAACAAATAATAGCTTGGCTTTTTGCACGATTGTTTTAGTCGTCGAAACAAATTCATAATGCACAGAAAAATGATAAACTTCATCTTCTACCATCAATTTGCCGGTACAAGAACCATATTTCCCATGACTAATACTAGCAATAACAGTCATTTCTTGTATTTGTTGGGGAATTTGTTTTCCTCCTGCAATAACGAGTTGCCAATCCGCTGCGACTACCTCTTTTGAGAGATTATTTTGTATTAAAGCGATTGTAAAGTCTTCAATAAATTGATTTTTCGGTGAATTGCGACATGTTTGACTTCTATGAATATTCATCGTTTCTCCTTCAAAAAAGACTGTGCCATAAGTCTATGCAATAGGACACCATCTGAACAATTAAGGAACAAAAAATTTGTTCGGATAAGGTTGTCTCATTTTGACTTATGTCACAGCCCATTCAGCTTTTTATGCTTCTGGATTATTTTCTTCAATTTTTTCTTTTAATTCTTCTACTGTTTCTTCAAAATCATCTTTGGCGATTTCTGTAGTTTCAGCAGCTTCTTCTTTCGCATCGATGACGATGTCTTTGGCTTCATCTACACCTTCAGCAACTGTTTCTTGAACATCTTCTGCGGTATCTTTCACGTCGATAATAATATCATCGGCAGCATCAGAAGCTTGGTCAGCTACCTCATCTGCTGTTTTTTTGAAGCGATTTGCAAATTCGCTCGTTTGATCTTGGACGATGTCAACAAAATCTGAAGAAGTATCTTGGAAATCTTCATATGAATCAACTGCTTTTTCTTTTAAAGATTGGGCTAAATCTTCTGCTTGTTGACCAAATTCGCTCGCTTTTTCTTTCGCTAAATCTGTTAGGTCTTCGCCTTTTTCTTTCGCAATATCTGTATAATCAGATGCAGCATCTAATAAATCATCAATTTGTTTTCCTAATTTATCACGTAATGCTTTTCCTGATTCAGGAGCTAATAATAATGCTGTTACGGCCGCAGCAGTACCACCAATCACTGCACCTAATAAAAATCCGCCTTTTTTACTCATATGATTCCCTCCAATTATTCTGCGTTTTCTTTGTTTTTGTTAAAAAATTTCATTGCTGTTTGTCCTACTTTCCCAGCAATTGTTGCTTGAGCTGTTGTACGTCCTAAAGTTCCCAAACGTGAAACAAGATTACGTCCAGAATAGTTCAATTCTGACACGCTTGTACTTAAGTCCGCCACCGCTGTAAATAATGGATCGATAGTTGCTACTTTTTGATTCACATCTTGTAGCAATTCATTACTTTTGACTAGTAATCCTTCCACTTCTCTCGAAAGAATATCTACATCTCTAGTCACTACTTTGATTGTGTTATTGGCTTCTGAAATAGTTGTTTGCACAGATGAGACCGTTTTATCCACTTTAATCAAGACACGAACCAAGAATAAAACAAGTACCGCAAAAGCAATAGCTGCAATCAATCCTGCAATTCCCCCAGCAGTCATAACAAAACTCCCTTCAAACTTTCTAGTTCTTACATTGATAAGCATATCATTTCAAAATTTATTATACAAATAAAAGCGATATCACTGACACAATTTTTTTAAAGAAAAACCCCTTTTTTTCGCTTGTCTTCGAAAAAAGGGGGCTTGTTATGTGTATTGAAAACCCCTGGCTAAGCCGGGGGTTCCAAAGAGCTTCCAGCGAGGTATTAAAAAAGCCTCCCAAAAATGATAAGATGAAATTGGTTTCCCGACCACCACATCCATCAATTTAGGAGGTGCCTATTATGAAAAAGGCTAATGAAAGTTTATCACACACGACATGGAAATGTAAGTACCACATTGTTTTTGCACCAAAATATAGACGACAAGTGATTTATGGAAAGTATAAGAAAAGTATAGGTGAGATCATCCGAACATTATGTGAAAGAAAAGGAGTGGAGATCATCGAAGCAAATGCGTGCAAAGATCATATCCACTTACTCGTAAGTATCCCACCAAAATATAGTGTATCAGGTTTTGTAGGCTATTTAAAAGGCAAGAGTAGCTTAATGATTTTTGACAGACATGCGAATTTGAAGTATCGGTATGGGAACCGAAAATTTTGGTGTAGAGGGTATTACGTGGATACAGTAGGAAGAAATAAGAAGCAGATCGAAGAATACATTCGGAATCAAGTACAAGAAGATTATGTAGCAGATCAGCTAACATTGTTTGAAGAGTATGATCCGTTTACAGGACAAAAAAACAAGAAGAAGTGAAAGAGATTCTTTAAGGATCAGTGAGTAAAAGTGGTGCAAGTGGGAAACCGTTCAGGAAGCCTTTTAGGCTATGGCCGGTAAAAGAGGCTTTCAGCCGAAGAACAAACCTCCAGTTCACACTGGAGGTTTTGATTTTTGTTAGTCTTCTTCTACAACTGTTTCTTCCACTACTTCTTTAACAACCGGTTGTTTTTTAGCAGCTAACTCTTGACCAATTTCAATTAAAAATGCTTCTAAGTTATCTTTGACTTCTGGGTGAACCAAGCCATATTCAATACTTGTTTTCAAGAAACCAAATTTATCGCCAACATCATAACGTTTTCCTTTGAATTCTCTTGCAAACACGCGTTGTGTTTGGTTTAACGTATCAATTGCGTCAGTTAACTGAATCTCATTACCCGCGCCTGGTGTTTGATTTTCTAAAATATCAAAAATTTCAGGTGTAAGTAAGTAACGACCAATAATCGCTAAATCACTTGGTGCTTCTTCAGGCGATGGTTTTTCCACGAAGTTTTTAACGTTATATAAACCATCTTCCACTTGATCACCTGGATCGATAATGCCGTATTTTGATGTTTCTTCATGAGGAACATCCATTACCGCAATTGTCGACGCATGCGTGCGCTCATAATCATCAATTAATTGTTTGCTTAATGGCACCGTATCTTCCATCAAATCATCGCCTAACATCACGATAAAGGGTTCATTTCCCACAAAAGCTTTGGCTTGCAATACCGCATGTCCTAGACCTCTTGGATGCGATTGGCGAATAAAATGCAAATTAACATCAGTCGTTTCTTCCACTAATTTTAATAATTCATCTTTGCCTTTTTCTTTTAAATTCATTTCTAACTCTAAGTTAGCATCAAAATGATCTTCAATTGGACGTTTAGCTTTTCCAGTGACAATCAAAATATCTTCAATCCCTGATTTCAAGGCTTCTTCCACGATAAATTGAATCGTTGGTTTATCAACGATTGGTAACATTTCCTTTGCCATCGCCTTTGTTGCAGGTAAGAAACGCGTTCCTAAACCTGCTGCAGGAATAACTGCTTTTTTTACTCTCATTACGGTGTTCTCCTCCATACAACTATTTTTGTGAAAATTCATTTTCCACTTTCCCATCTCGTAACATAATATCTCTTGCGGCTTGTTGAATATCTTTTCCTTCGTATAATACGCTATAAATTGTAGCCGTGATTGGCATATCAACATTCAAGCTTTCTGCCAACTCCATGGCCGCTTTTGTAGTCGCCACACCCTCTACAATCATACCCATATTATCTAAGACTTCATCTAAATTTTTGCCTTTTCCTAATAAATTACCTGCCCGCCAGTTACGTGAATGGACACTTGTACAAGTAACGATTAGGTCACCGACACCACTTAAGCCAATAAAAGTTAATGGGTCTGCGCCCATCGCTACTCCTAAGCGACTAATTTCTGCTAAACCACGTGTCATAATCGCAGCTTTCGCGTCATCACCAAAGCCTAAACCAGCGATAGCACCTGCACCAATGGCAATGATATTTTTTAAAGCGGCACCTGTTTCAACACCAATGACATCATGATTCGTATAAATACGGAAATAATCATTCATAAAAAGGTCTTGCACATATTTCGCGGCTTCTTCGACTTCACTCGCAGCAGTGATCGTCGTAATATCGTGAACTGCTACTTCTTCAGCATGACTAGGGCCAGATAATACCACAATCTCTTTGCGTTTGTCTTCTGGAATTTCTTCTGTAAGCACTTCTGAAATGCGTTTATGCGTCCCTTGCTCTAATCCTTTTGACGCATGAATAATGTACGGATTGCCTGCAATATGTTTGGTTACTTCTTGCGCTACGCTACGAATCGCTTTTGTTGGTACGACAAATAAAATAGCATCTACACCAGCAATTGCAGCTTTTAATTCTTTATAACCAACAATGCTTTCTGGGATTTTAATGTTTGGTAAGTAATGTCTGTTTGTATGATACGTGTTAATTTCATCAATTTGTGCTGGATTATGCCCCCACATCGATACATCATGGCCATTTTCAGCTAACACTTGAGCCAAAGCAGTTCCCCAAGAACCCGGGCCTAAGACGGCAATTTTCTGTTTCACGATGGAAACCTCCTCTATTTATAACAAAATTTTCTTTTGCACTCTCTAAAGTCTATCATATTTCCATGTATTTGTCGTTTAGATTAAGTATTCATTATCACCACGAGAACGGTTGTAATCTTTTAAATCTTTCACTTTTTTACGGCGCCAAATAAAGACTGCCCAACCACCAACAAATAACACAAATGACAACAATTGTGACACACGGATTGGTCCAAATAAATACAGACTATCTGTTCGCATCCCTTCAATAAACATGCGACCAAAACTATACCAAATAATATAACTTAAAAAGACTTCGCCTTGTTTTAATAAACCTGTTTTTTTCCGTAAGAAAATCAATAAAAGAAAACCCAGAACATTCCATACTGATTCATATAAAAAAGTTGGTTGACGGTATGCATCATCAATGTACATATTGTCGATGATAAAATCAGGTAAATGTAATTTTTCCAAAAAGGCTCGTGTCGTTTCGCCACCAAAAGCTTCATGATTCATAAAGTTGCCCCAACGACCAATTCCTTGTGCTAAAATCACGCTAGGTGCAGCAATATCTAAGAATGTCCACGTCGAAATAAAGTTGCGTTGACAATAAAAATAAAGCCAAATACCACCTGCAATTAATCCGCCATAAATTGCTAATCCACCAGAACGAATATTGAAAATTTGCATCGGGTCTTGAAGATAAGGTTCTATATTGAATAAAACATAATATAACCTCGCTCCAATAAACGACAACGGCAAAGCCGCCAACATAAAATCAGACACATCATCTGAACGTAATCCTGCACGAACGGCTTCACGTGAACTTAACCACATAGCAATGACTACACCAGAAATAATAATAATCGCATACCAATAAATGGCGATGCCAAACAATTCAAAAGCGACACGATTGACTGTACCTACCATATTAACGCCTCACTTCCTAAAGAGCTGAATTCTCTTCAATTAATTGACTTAAACGGTCTTCAAAAGCTTGTGTTGCATCATAGCCCATTGTCTTCGCACGGAAGTTCATTGCAGCAACTTCAATGATAATTGCGACGTTTCGACCTGTTTTGACAGGAATTTTAATTTGAGGAATCGCTACTTCACCCAATTCCACGACTTCATCAGACGAGCCTAAGCGATCATATTTTTTATCTTTGGCCCAAGCTTCTAAATAAACCGCTAATTGGACTTGCATCGAACCACGTACTGCACTGGCACCAAATAAGTTCATCACATCAATAATACCAATTCCACGAATTTCAATTAAATGTTCTAAAATTTTTGGTGGTTCACCGATTAACGTTAAATCATCTTGCTTGTAAATATCTACTCGGTCATCCGCAATCAAACGATGCCCACGTTTGATTAATTCTAAGGCTGTTTCACTCTTACCAATGCCACTATCTCCCTGAATTAAAACCCCTAAGCCATAAACATCCACTAATACACCATGCACATTCGTACGCGTAGCCAAACGACCATCCAAATAGCTCGTAATTTGACCTAAAAGGCGAGATGTTGAAATGGTTGAACGTAAAATAGGAATTTGTTTCTCATTACACGCTTGAACCATTTCATCCGGAACATCCAATCCACGTGAAATAATCAAAGCTGGGGTATCTTCTGCACATAAACGACGCACAACCATCAAACGTTCTTCTGGCATCATACGACGTGCAAATGTCACTTCTTTACTACCAAATAATTGTAATCGATCATGTGAATAATAATTAAAATAACCGGTTAATTCTAAACCTGGACGAGAAACATCCGCTGTACAAATATCACGATCTAATGCTTCTTCTTCACCAGTAACTATTTCTAAATTTAAAGCCGTAGCTAATTCTTTTACTTTTATGGTTTCTGTCATGCTTTTCCCTCTTTTCTAAACCTTGGTTCCGTTTTATTTTATCATTCTACAAGCAAAGTTACTACCAAAGTAAAAATTTTCTCAAAAAAATCAATATTTTTGTGCATGTTTCAAACAAAAAAATCCCTTAGATTCGTCAAAATCTAAGGGATTACGATGTACGATATTTTTCCATATGATGTTCTGTTACAATCATATTGACGATTGACATGATAATTGCAACCAGTAATGCTGCACCAAATGATGAAAAACCAAAGTTGTGTGCACCAACAAAACTTGAAGTAAATTGCAACATCAAAGCATTAATGACAAAACTGAAAAAACCAAGTGTCAACAACGTTAAGGGGAAAGAAATAATTGTGAGAATTGGTTTAATCAGAGCGTTCAAAATTGAAAGCACAAAACTTGCCAATAATGCCATCATAATACTTTGTACATGAACCATTTGTGGTAACAATACCGACAAGGAGATAAACGTCAACATATTAATGATGAGTCGTTGGAAATAGGTCACTAGAAATCACTCCAGTCCTCTTCAT
Organism: Enterococcus saccharolyticus subsp. saccharolyticus; assembly: GCF_029023825.1. NCBI lineage: Bacteria > Bacillati > Bacillota > Bacilli > Lactobacillales > Enterococcaceae > Enterococcus > Enterococcus saccharolyticus. The sequence continues at coordinate 1,773,787 of NZ_CP118957.1, forward strand.
CGACTTTTTCAGCTTCTTTGCGAGGACGGTTAGATGTTCCTTTGCCACGATAATTGTTATTTGTATAATACTTATTATCATTACCATAACGTTTTGGACGTTCAGAGTTATCAGATGGAATTAAAATTGCCATACCGATATAAAGTAATACTGGTGCGCCAAATCCCATTAATGCTATAAATACATAGATAATACGAACGATTGTCGGATCGATATTCATGTATTCTGCCAAACCAGCTAAAGTACCTGTTAAGACGACATTATCTCTTGATTTTGTTAATTTTTTTCTCATGATTTTCACCATCCTTCATTTCTCACTAGGCAGAGAAGATGCTAGGAAGCATCTTCTGCCTCTCTTTATTTTACCCTTATTTATCAGTATCTTTCAAATAAACATTACCAGTTGTGGTTGAAAGATCAATTTGTGCGACGTTTTCAGTCACACGACGGAATTGCAATAATTGGTTCATGCGTTCTTTCTTTTGACGAACAATTTCGTATTCAGATAAACGACTATTGATTGAACCCAAACTTGTTTTCGCAGTACCTTCTAAACCTAATGTTTCTGGGAAAGCAACTTTCACATTTCCATTCACTGAATTAGCATTTAAACGACGCAATGTGTCTTCTTTTAAAGTTAAACGAACGTCACCATTGACTAAAGAAATACCAATGTTTTGTGGTGTCGCACTCATTGTGACACTACCATTGACAGTTTCAATGATGGAGTCTAGAATTTCGCCAGCTCTCACTTCGATATTGCCATTGACACCTTCAATTTCTAACATTGACGCATTGATTTGCTCAATTTCAATATTTCCATTGGTTGATTTTGCGTAAATATCTTTTACATCTAATTCATTGATTAGAATATTACCGTTCAATAATTTAATCGATACATGGTCATACGTACGTTTTGGTAAATAGAATACTAAATCTGCACGGACACGTTTATTCGGAATTTGGAAAGACATATGGTCATCATCTACATTGATTTGACTACGTTCGTCAAACGCTGCTTCTGGTGAGACAGCATCCATTTTTCCGTAAAGTTTGATTTTTGCGTCCACTTTGACACCAGGTTCATCCCATGCTTCAAATTGAACATTTCCGTTTGCTACTTTAATATCTAAAATACTTGCTTGTGTTTCTGGAAACTCAAACGTTTTTTCAAATTTTTGTGTTGCTACACCTGGGACACGTAAATTAACATCTTTCCATTCGACGTTATCACCAACTGTTTCTGAAACAGCTTGGAATGTCTTTTTCAAGAAATGGCCTAAGTGCGTGCTTGCTTCTGCTACTTTACCACCTACTTGATTTAGCGTATCCGTTGCTTGTTCTTTCCAGTCTTCTGGAATATCCATTTTTTGGCTAATTTTTTCTTTTTTGTGATTCCATTGATCACGGCGAATATTTTTTAGTTGATCTTCTAAACCTGCACGTTCATCTCTCAAAGCATCTAATGATTCTTCTAACGTTTTTACTTCTGCTTCAAGTTCTTGGCGTGTGGTTAAATCCGCTTCATTTAACTCGCCTAATTCTTCTTTTGTATTTAATTCCATTAAGCGTTCACGTACTTCTTTTAATTCTGCGTTTACACCTTGGATTTCAGCATTGACTTCATCTAATTCAACAGATGCTTCATTCGCTTCAGTTGCTAATTCATCTAAAATTTGTTCCAGACGCGCTTTGTCTTCTGCTTCTTTTTGACGGAACTCGTCTTCTCCATTAGATAAATCTTTTTCTAAATCAAAATCTTCTATATCGTCAATCAATTGGCTTCTGTCTTCTTGTTTTTCTGCTGTGACTTCATCGGCAGCTCGTTGAATTTGTGATTCGTCTTTCGCCTTTGCAATTCCTTCTAGCAAATCCAAGGCTTCTTCCGTAGAAAGCACACCTTTTTTTACTAAATCCAAAATTCGTTCTCTTTCGTTCATGGAAATTGCCTCCTTAAGCAAATTTATTATATGCAAGTTTTCCTTACATACATATTATGCCTTCTTTTAAACTAAAATGCATAGGTCTTAAGTACCAACTTTCACTCAATCTTAAGAACAATAAAAAAAACAAGGCGAATCTGCCTTGTTTTTTACTTACTATAATGATTCATCACGATTTGAACTTAATTCGCTAATTTTACCTGTTGCCAAGTAAACAATCCATTCACAAATATTCGTCACATAGTCACCAATACGTTCTAAGTATTGTGCTACATTAATATAATCAGTTCCACTGACAACTGTTTCAGGATTAGCTTTCATTGCCGCAATTGTTTCATAATAAATTTTTTCATAGTATTCATTCACACGTTGATCCATTTTTGCAATCATTTTCGCATCTTCTTGGTTTGTTTTCACATACGCAACTAAAATGTTATCCACCATTTTTTTTACGTAATCCGACATATCTGAAATATCTTTTTCTACTTCAGCAATACGTTCTTGCCCCTTCACGCGAATTGTTGATTTTGCAATAGATACGGCATGATCACCCATACGCTCTAAGTCAGAACTAGCTTTCATGACTGTAATAATTTTACGCAAGTCAGTCGTTACAGGTTGTTGTAAAGCGATCATTTCAAAACTTTTTTTCTCTAGTAAAATTTCAAGATCATTAATGTGTTCATCTTGTTCAATGACTTCTTTTGCTAAAGCTTTGTCATGTTTCACATATGAACGAACTGATTTATGGATTGCTTTACTTACCATCATACCCATTTCATAAAATTGGTTATGCAAGTTTAATAAATCTTCTTCAAATTGTGTACGCAACATTTGATTTTCTCCCCTTTAAGTTTTCATGATTTATTTCATTAAAACAAATTTTATTATCCAAATCTACCAGAAATATAATCTTCTGTCTCTTTTTTGCTTGGGTTTAAGAAAATTTTCTTCGTATCATTAAATTCAATCAAATCGCCGTTCAAGAAGAAGGCTGTTTTATCAGAAATACGAGACGCTTGGGACATATTATGTGTCACCATAATCATTGTATATTTCTCTTTTAATTCTAATAAGGTATTTTCAATTTTTCCTGAAGAAATTGGGTCTAACGCACTTGTTGGTTCATCCAATAAGATGATTTCTGGATTGACTGCCAATACACGTGCAATACATACCCGTTGTTGTTGACCGCCAGATAACGCTAACGCACTTGTATGCAATTTATCTTTGACATCATCCCAAACAGATGCCGCTTTTAAACTTTCTTCAACAACTTGGTCAAAGACTTGTTTATTGGTTTCGCCTTTTAATTTCAAGCCATAAATAATGTTTTCATAGATTGAAAATGGAAACGGATTGGGTTGTTGGAAAACCATACCGATTTCTTTGCGTAAATTTACTGTATCTGTTTTAGGGCTATAAATATCTTTTCCTTTGTAAACCACACTACCAGTGATGGTTACATTTGGAATTAAATCATTCATACGGTTTAAACAACGTAAATAGGTTGACTTTCCACAACCAGAAGGGCCAATCATTGCTGTGATTTCTCCCTGGTTAATCGTCATATCAATTCCTTTTAACGCTTCTTTTTCACCATAATATAAATGCAAATCTTTTGATGAAATAATTTCTTGTCCCATTGTTTTACCTCCGTTTCCCATTAACCAAAGTGTCCTGATACATAGTCTTCTGTTGCTTGAATTTTCGGACGTGTAAAGATTTTTGATGTCACATCATATTCAATAACATTCCCTAAATAGAAGAAGGCTGTATAGTCACTGATACGCGCCGCTTGTTGCATATTGTGGGTTACGATAACAATTGAATATTCTTCTTTTAAATTGATTAAAGTTTCTTCTACTTTACCTGTTGAAATTGGATCCAACGCACTAGCCGGTTCATCCAATAATAAAATATCTGGTTTCATTGCAATTGCACGCGCAATACACAAACGTTGTTGTTGTCCACCAGATAGTGCATGTGCACTCTTATGCAAGGAGTCTTTAACTTGATCCCAAAGAGCGGCTTGTTTTAAGCTAGTTTCTACAATTTCGTCTAATTTATGTTTATCTTTTTCGCCATGACGCTTCAATGCAAACGTAATGTTTTCATAAATTGACTTACTAAATGGATTCGGACGTTGGAACACCATGCCAATTCGCTTTCTCATTTCATAAACATCGACATTTGAAGAATTCACATTCACGCCTTTGTACATGATTTCGCCCGTCACTCTTGTATTTGCAATACCGTCATTCATACGGTTCAAAGAACGTAAATACGTTGATTTTCCACAACCTGAAGGACCGATTAAAGCAGTGATTTTATTTTTTTCAAATTCTAAGTCAACGCCTTTAATTGCTTCGTTATTGCCATAAAAAACGTGTAAATCGTTCGTATGCACAATCACTTCTTTATCTTCCATCGTAATAATATTACGTTCGTCCAAATTATATTCTTTCATGGTAATTCTCCTTATGCTGACGTCATTTTCTTATGCAATCTCTTGCCGACTGCACGTGCGCCGAAGTTGAAAGCTAAAACAGCGATAATTAATACGGCTGAGGCACCTGCGGATACAGCAACACCATCTGGCATCGTACCTTCCGTATTGATTTTCCAAATATGAACGGCTAAAGTTTCCGCTTGACGGAAAATACTAATCGGACTTGATACACTTAATGGATTCCAGTTACTGAAATCTAATGCTGGAGCACTTTGACCAGCTGTATAAATCAAGGCTGCCGCTTCACCAAAAATACGTCCTGAACTCAAGATAACCCCAGTTAAAATACCCGGAGTTGCTTCTGGTACAACAACGCGTAGCACCGTTTCCCAACGAGATAACCCTAATGCTAGACCTGCTTCACGTTGCGTATAATGAACCGCACGTAAGGATTCTTCCACATTTCTTGTTAGTAAAGGTAAGTTAAAGAAAGTTAATGCCAAAGCACCTGAAATGATTGAAAAACCATATTCAAACTGAATAACAAACACTAAGAAACCAAACAAACCAACAACAACTGATGGCAAAGAACTCAAAATTTCAATTGAAGTACGAATGACATCTGTTACCCAGTTCTTTTTCGCATATTCAGATAAATAAATACCCGCACCTAACGAAATTGGGAAGCTAATAATCATCGTAATAAACAATAAGTAGAAGGAGTTAAATAATTGAATACCAATCCCCCCACCTACTTGATAGGCTTTCGATGGTTGTGTTAAAAATCCCCATGAAATGTGGGGTACACCACGAACAAGGATGTAAGCTAATAATGACGCTAGAATTAAAACGATAATACCTGAAATTACGTATAAAATTCCTGTAGCGATTTTATCTGCGCGTTTTGCGTTCATTATTTCAACGCTCCTTTCTTCCCAATGATACGAATAATAATATTAAATAGTAATGACATTAATAATAAGATCAATGCTAGTGACCATAACACATTATTTTCAACAGTACCCATAATTGTATTTCCGATACCCATTGTTAAAATAGAAGTTAAGGTTGAAGCTGGTGTAACTAAACTTGTTGGTATCAACGCTGCATTACCGATAACCATTTGAATAGCTAAAGCTTCACCAAACGCACGTGCCATACCAAAAACCACCGCCGTTAAAATACCCGGAACAGCCGCACGCAAGACCACTTTATAAATAGTTTGCCAACGAGTCGCACCTAAGGCTAACGAAGCTTCACGATAATAACGTGGTACAGCTTTTAAGGCATCTACTGTCATGGTTGTTACAGTTGGTAAAATCATAATAAATAAGACAAATGTTCCGGCTAAAATACCAAAACCTGTTCCTCCAAAGATCGAACGAACAAATGGCACAATAACAGATAAACCAATAAAACCATAAACAACAGAAGGAATACCTACTAATAATTCAATAACTGGTTGTAAGATTTTTTGTCCTTGTTTCGGTGAAATTTCTACCATAAATACTGCAGCACCAATAGCAAATGGTGTAGCAATAATCGCTGATAAAAACGTCACTACAAATGAACCGACAATCATTGGTAATGCACCAACCATCGGCTGTCCATCAGGTCCAACTTGACTTGGATTCCAATTTGTTCCAAATAAAAAATCAAAAAGATTTACTTTGTCTGTAAAAAATGTTGCCAATCCTTTACTTGCCACAAAATAAAAAATAGAAACTACTACCAAGACGATTAAAGCAATACATAAAAAGCTAATAAAACGACCCCTTTGTTCCATCTTGGCACGTTTTGATTTTTTTGTTAACAATTCTTTTACATTTTCTTCCACGAGGGTTCCTCCTCAAAAACTAAGATTTTCGCTCTCACTTAGTGTACCGTTCCAACGTCAATTTTAGTTTAACGTTTTGTAAAGATTAAGCGAACTTTGTAAATTTTGTGTAAAGTTATTGAATAACATTACCTTCCCAATCGCGTTCAACTTCCATTCTAGAAACAGGAATATAGCCTAATTCACCAACCACACTTTCTTGTACCTCATCTGAAAGAATATAATCTAAAAATTCTTTGGTTAATGCTTGTGGTTCACCTTTTGTATACATATGTTGATAAGACCAAATAATCCATTCATTTGTGGTCACATTCTCATCTGTTGGTTCAACACCATCAATTGATAGAGTTGCGACATCATCTGTCACATAAGAAAAAGCGACATAGCTAATTGCTCCTGGCGTATCGGCAATAATTTGACGGACCATCCCACTAGAATCTTGTTCTTGCGCGCGTTTTGCTGTTTCACCATCTAGTACCCATTTTTCAAAGGTACCACGCGTGCCACTTCCTGCTGCACGGTTTAAAAGAACCACTTCTTGATCTTTTCCACCGACTTCTTTCCAGTTGGTAATTTCACCTAAAAAGATTTTTTTCAAGTTTTCTAAGGAAATATCTGACACACCTACCCCTTTATTGACAATGGGTGTGATTCCGACTGCTGCAACTTTATGGTCAACCAACGATGCTGCATCAATTCCTTTTTTTTCTTCAGCAAATAAATCCGAGTTACCAATATCCACTGCACCAGATTGAACTTGGCTTAAACCAGTCCCACTTCCGCCACCTTGAACGTTGATAAATTCCCCTGGATTCTCTGTTTGGTAAGCTTCCGCTACTGTCTCAACTAATGGTTGTAGCGCAGAAGATCCGACTGCTGTCACAGATTCGCCACGGTCAATCCATTTAGCGCAACCTGTCATTAAAAGTGATAGCCCGATAAGCGGGAGCAATAATGTTCTTTTTTTCATCTGTAATCCCTCATTTTTTCATAATCATACATTACCATCATTTCTATTTTACCATCATCTGAAAAACTTGGAAAATACTTATTGATAAAAATGAGGTAATTCTTTTTTTTAACATCAAAAAACTCCAAGTATACCATACGAATCGCATACTCGGAGTTGTGTAAAATTAAATTTTTAAGAAACGTCTCATTGAAATAATTGATCCTAATGAACCAATCGCCATCCCAATGATTGCTAATAAAATACAGATTTGAATCGTAAATGTCCCTGGTGCTAATAAACTATAGTTTGAACGCAACAGTACTGGGTTGATAATATTGAAGAATCTTGGATACCCAAAATACATCAATGCAACTGGAACGGCTGCTCCAAACAAACCAATCCAACCACCTTCTAAGAAGAACGGCCAACGAATGTACCCATTTTTTGCGCCAACCAGTCGCATAATTTGAATTTCACGTTGACGTGATAAAATCGTAATACGGATTGTATTTGAAATTAAAAACATTGCAACCAATAATAAGAGTGCTGAACCAATTAAGCCCCATGTACGTACGCCTTGAGCAATACCAAAGATACGGTCAGATAAATCTTCTCCATAACTTGCTTTATGCACATATTTCGTAATCTGTTCAGCTTCTTCAGTAATCCCTTTTACATAACGAGGTTCGGTCGCACTTACGACAAAGATATCTAACAATGGATTATCTTGATCAAATAGTCCCCAAACATCTCCATAAGATTCTTTAATACGATCTAATTCTTCATCTTGACTGGAATATTTTACTGATTTCACATGTGGAATTTCTTTTAATTGTTTTTCTAATTCTTCTTTACCCTTATCGTCTGTACCGTAAGTAACAAAGACTGAAACATCCACGTTTTCTTCCATGTCTTGTGCTAATTTTACTGTATTCATAATGACAACTAAGAAAACACCTAATAGCGTCAGCGTAATCGTTACCGCACTAATGGAAGAAACTGTCATCCATCCATTACGACGTAAACTCTTCAAGCTTTCTAAAATGTGTCGGAAAAAAGTTCTAATCATCGTAGCCGTACTCTCCTTCCGCTTGGTCCCGAATAATACGTCCATTTTCAATCGCAATTACACGATGACGAATCGTATTTACAATTGTACTGTTATGTGTTGCCATCACAATTGTCGTTCCTTGCCCATTGATACGTTCTAGTAATTTCATGATTTCCCATGAATTTTCCGGATCAAGGTTTCCTGTTGGTTCGTCAGCAATTAATACTTTCGGCGTATTCACAATCGCACGAGCAATCGATACACGTTGTTGTTCCCCACCAGAAAGTTCACTTGGAAAAACGCGGACTTTATGTTTCAAACCTACAAGATCAAGGACTTCCATTACACGTTTTTTAATTTCACGTGGTTTACGACCAATTACTTGCATAGCATAGGCAACATTTTCGTAGACTGTTTTTTTCGGTAATAATTTGTAATCTTGGAAGACTACTCCAATTTCACGACGCAATAATGGTACATCACGACGTTTAATTTTTGTTAATTCATAGCCTGCCACACTCAAGATACCTTTCGTGGCTTTTTCTTCTCGATACATTAATTTGATAAAGGTTGATTTCCCTGCGCCGGATGGACCTACGACGTAAACAAATTCACCTTGATTAATCGAAACCGAAAGATTACGGATAGCTGTTGTACCATTAGAGTACTTCTTCATTACATCTTGCATTTCAATCATGGCTATCTCTCCAATCATTTTTATTCATACTGGCTCATTATAGCATGCCTATATTGCAGAAAGCTTTCAGTAAGTTACATTTTCATTTCATTTGAATGACTTTTAGTTATTTTGATTTAATTTAAATTTCAAGTACGCATCAATAAATCCGTCTAAATCGCCATCCATTACCGCTTGGACATTTCCCGTTTCAAAATTCGTACGATGATCTTTTACCATTGAATAAGGATGGAAAACATACGAACGAATTTGTGATCCCCAACCAATTTCTAGCTGTTCGCCACGTAACGCAGCAGCTTCTTGTTCTTGTTTTTCCACTTCTAATTGATACAATTTTGCTTGCAACATGCTCATCGCTTGTTCACGGTTTTTCAATTGTGAACGTTGCGCTTGACTAGCAACAACCGTGCCTGTTGGAATATGCGTGATACGTACAGCCGATTCGGTTTTATTGATATGCTGCCCACCTGCACCGCTTGCTCGATAAGTATCTATTTTTAAATCATCTGAATTAATATCTACTTCAATAGCTGAATCTAATTCTGGCATGACATCAACTGAACAAAATGACGTATGGCGACGTTTCGCTGAATCAAACGGTGAAATTCGTACTAAACGATGAACCCCTTTTTCTGATTTCAAGTAACCATAAACATTATGCCCTTTAATCATTAAAGTCACACTTTTAATTCCGGCTTCATCCCCAGCTTGATAATCCAAGACTTCTACTTGGTAGCCATGTTGTTCCGCCCAACGTGTGTACATGCGCAACAACATACTTCCCCAGTCTTGTGACTCCGTACCACCTGCACCAGGATGTAATTCTAAAATCGCATTATTGCGATCATAAGGGCCATCTAATAACATAGATAATTCATACGTATTCATTTCTTCACGTAATTTTTTCATTCCGGTGACTAATTCTTCTTCAATTTCTGCATCTGGTTCTTCTTGCAACATTTCTAATAATACTTCTAATTCTTCCACACCATTTGCTAAATGATTAAATTGATCATAGGTTTCTTTATTGGCATTATTTTCATTAATGACTTGTTGCGCAGTTTCTGCATTGTCCCAAAAACCGGGTTCTGCCATGCGATGTTCTGCTTCTGCAATATCTTCTTCTAATTGTTCGAGGTCAAAGAGACCCCCTAAAGCTTGTAATTTTGGCGTTCATTTCTTCTAATTGATTGCGAATTTCTGCAATTTCCATTTTGTTTCCTTCTTTCTGATGATTATACAATCAAAGGGCTGGACAATTTATATGACCAGCCCCCCGAAGAGTACAAATAAATTGTCTCTTTATTTCATTTTTTGTCTATTTCCCTTTACCATGGCAGTTTTTGTATTTCTTACCACTACCACAAGGACATGGATCATTACGTCCAACTTTTGTTACTTGAACAGGACGTTTTTCAGCTGTATTGGTATCTGCTTGTTCAGTTGGTTGGACTTCTGGTTGAGCAACTTGCTCACGTTGTACGTTTTGACGAATTTCTGCTTTCATAAATAGACGAGTAACGTCATATTCAATCGCACCAATCATGTTTTCAAACATTGTGTAGCCTTCTGTTTGATATTCAACCAATGGATTATTTTGTCCATATGCACGTAACCCAATCGATTGACGTAATTGATCCATTGCATCAATGTGATCTGTCCATTTTGAATCTACCACACGTAGAATAACTACTTTTTGGAATTCTAATAGTTGTTCTGGACTGTTTAATTGTGTCACTTTTTCATCAAATTTTTCTTGCGCACGTTGCATTAAGTAATCTTTCACTTGCTGTGGATCTTTTCCTTCAAGATCAGCAACAGAAATAGAATCTTCATGAACTAAAACACTACCTGCAAAATCGACAATGCCGATACGGTTTAATTGATGTGCTTCAACATCTGTATGACCATCTACCACACGTTCAATAGTACGTTTTACCATGTTCATCAACACATCTGACAATGAAGATTCTTCCATAATCACTTGTTGACGTTGACCGTAAATCACTTCACGTTGTTCACGCATTACATCATCGTATTGTAAAACATTTTTACGGGTATCGTAGTTGTTTCCTTCCACGCGTTTTTGAGCAGACTCTACTTGGCGTGAGAACATTTTGCTTTGAATCACAGAATCTTCTTCATCAATATTCAAACGGTCTAAAAATGCTTTAATTCGTTCCGAACCAAAACGTTTCATCAAATCGTCTTCTAGTGATAAATAAAATTGAGAAACCCCTGGATCACCTTGTCGTCCGGCACGTCCACGTAACTGATTATCAATACGACGTGATTCATGACGCTCTGTACCAATTACAGCTAGACCACCCACTTCAGCAACACCTAGGCCCAGTTTAATATCGGTCCCACGACCAGCCATGTTGGTAGCGATTGTAACGGCACCCTTTTGCCCAGCATTTAGGATAATTTCTGCTTCTTTAAAGTGATTTTTCGCATTTAATACTTCATGAGGAATGCGTTCTTGATCCAACATATTTGATAATAATTCAGACGTTTCAACAGCAACTGTTCCGACTAAGACAGGTTGCCCTTTGCGATGACGCTCTTTAATATCTTGCACAACTGCCTTAAACTTACTGCTTAATGTTGGGTACAATAAATCAGCACGGTCATCACGAATTACTGGTTTATTCGTTGGAATTTGGAATACTTGAATATTGTAAATTTCACGGAATTCCTCTTCTTCTGTTTTCGCAGTACCTGTCATACCAGACAATTTTTTATACATACGGAAGAAGTTTTGGAAAGTAATTGACGCCAGTGTTTTTGTTTCATCTTCAATTTCTACGCCTTCTTTGGCTTCAATTGCCTGATGTAAACCATCTGAATAACGACGACCATCCATAATACGACCTGTAAATTGGTCAACAATCATTACTTTATTCTCTTGTACCACATAATCAATATCTCGAATCATGATATAGTTGGCACGCAATGCTTGATCTAGATGGTGTGTCAATGCTGTATTTTCAATATCATATAAATTGTCTAAACCAAATGTTTCTTCGGCTTTTTCAATCCCTGTTTCTGTCAAACTAATTGTTTTTGATTGCACGTCAATTTTATAATCTTCTTCGGCTTTTAATCGTTTGATAAAATTATCCGCACGTACATATAAAGCTGTTGATTTTTCTGCTTGTCCAGAAATAATTAACGGCGTTCTTGCTTCATCAATTAAAATAGAGTCTACTTCATCGACAATGGCATAATTCAATGGGCGTTGCACCATTTGATGACGATACACAACCATATTGTCACGTAAATAGTCAAATCCTAGTTCGTTATTGGTACTATATGTGATGTCACACGCATAGGCTGCGCGTTTTTCTTCTGAAGATTTGGCATTGATGTTTAAACCAACTGTCATCCCTAAGAAATTGTATAATTCACCCATTTCGGTTGAGTCACGTGTTGCTAAGTACTCATTTACGGTTACAACGTGGACACCTTCACCTGTTAGGGCATTTAGGTATACTGGCATTGTTGCCGTTAACGTTTTCCCTTCACCTGTACGCATCTCTGGAATGTTCCCGTCGTGTAACACAATCCCACCCATTAACTGTACATGATAAGGATATAAACCTAAGACACGTTTTGCTGCTTCACGGACAACCGCAAATGCTTCTGTTAATAATTCGTCTAAGGTTTCTCCTTGTTGATAACGTTGACGAAACTCATCTGTTTTCGCACGTAATTCTTCATCTGATAATGCACTCATTTGATCTGCTAACGTTTCGATCTTGTTTGCCATTTGATCTAATCGTTTAATTTCTTTTTTATCGTTTTCAATCAGTGTTCTAAAAAAGTTGGCCATCCTTTTACGATTCTCCTTTTAAACATTGTTCCACTTCCTAAGATAACATAGGAAAGTCCTCAATCCATTTTATCACTTGTTTCCTTTGATTGCTACTTTTTCCGCTAATTCACTTATAGGGATTTTCCATTTTAAGGAAAGCATAAAAAAATCTAGGTGTCTCCACCTAGATTTCTACATTTCAATTATTAATCTGTTTCAATCAAGCCATATTTGCCATCTTTACGACGATAAACAATGCTAGTACCATTTGTTTCTGCGTCTTCAAAGATGAAGAAGTTATGACCTAGCATATTCATTTGTAATACAGCTTCTTCACTGTCCATTGGTTTTAATGAAAGACGTTTTGTACGAACAATATCTAATTCAGAACCATTGTCTTCTTCTGCTTCCTCAGTCGCTGAAAAAATTGCTGCTTGTACATCAGGTAATGCTGTCTCTCTAGATTTACGGTTAATTTTTGTTTTGAATTTGCGGATTTGACGCTCTAATTTATCGACAACCAAATCAATACTTGCATATAAATCTGGTGATGTTTCTTCCGCGCGTAATACAAGATATGGTAGTGGGATAGTGACTTCTACCTTCGCTTTTTTATCTGTATAAACCTTTAAGTTTACGTGAGCTGTTGCATCTGGTGCATCACTAAAGTAGCGTTCTAATTTCCCTACTTTTTTCTCCACATAGTCGCGAATTGCCTCAGTAACTTCAATATTTTCTCCGCGTACATTATATCTAAACATAACAATTGCCCCTTTCATCTACCAATTAAAGAGGAATAAGGACCACTCTGTATTCCTCTTCTTATTTCTATTATATCGAACTTTACTATAAATGCAAAAGAAATCGGTATCAAAAACAGAAAATATTTTATCTAGCTAAAGATAAAGTTCTTATTTCGCTTGGCTGATAAAGATTTAGTACCTCTGATGCATGAAATAAAGTTCGTCCTGTTGTGTACACATCATCGACTAATAAAATTCGTTTTCCTTGCACGTCTTCTTTGGAGACGATTACTTCAAACGGTTGTGGTGTCATCAGTCTTTCTGCACGATTTTTCTGTGTTTGTGGGACTGTATTCATTTTTTTCACCAATAGTTTTTGGGTCTTAATATTAGCCCCTGTTAAGAACGCTTCCACTTGGTTGAATCCTCGTTTAAGATAACGTTCTTCAGATAGTGGAATAGCACAAATCACATCAAATTTCTCTTTTTTTAAAAACTTTCGTAGTTCTGCCATAAATGTTCTTCTCAATTGATAATCGCCTAAAAACTTATATTGGTGAATCCACGCTTGAAAGGCATCATCATATTGAAAAAAGGCATGATGTTGAAATTTATAATCAGGATATACGTCTTGCCAATCCAAACAGTCTTGACATTGACTAGCTTGTCCCATTTTTTGACAAGTCGGGCAACAAGGCTCTGTAATTGGAGATAATAATTCCGAGCAACTTGGACAACGCTCAGCTTGAAGATAAAAAGGCCACAGTATTTCTTGCATAGTCAGATTACGAATAATTTCTTTTTGGCACCAACTACAACGCATCTTTTCGCCACCTTTTTGCCAAATGGTTCATTTCCTTAATTTCCTGACACGCTTTGCGAATAGCTACCGTTTGTTGATTCAAAAAAAAGATTACTCGCCCATGATTAAAGGCTCCTTTTCGATCTACTCGACCAGAAATCTGCACCAACGCTGATTTCGTATAAACAGGATGATTCGCTCCCATAATAATGACTGAAACATGCTCAAATGTTACGCCTCTTTCTAAAATCGTGGTAGTGAAAAGCACCCGATACGACTTATCACGCATCGCTTGTACTTTAGCTTCTCGATGTTCATCTTGCGAAGAGACACAGGCAACTTCCCCTGTAGCAAAATACTGTTTGACAGCTGCATAGACTTTTTTCATATATGCAATACTAGGACAAAACACCAATACGGCATTCGCTTTTAGCAATTCATTTAATAAACGAATCAGTTTTCGCAAGTGCCATTTTCTTTGGTAACAGCTTGCCCAATGTTCATACCAGTGAAGTTCTGGAACAATTAACGGTCGTTGATGATAACGAATAGGTAATTGTTCAATGGCAAATTCTTCTTGAATTTCTGCTATTAACTGTTGCGGTGGTGTTGCAGTTAAATAAATATATCGGCCATTTGGTTTAATTGCTTGAGATACAGCAAAGCGTAATTGGGGATTACCCTCATAAGGAAACGCATCGATTTCGTCCACAATCAATAAATCAAATGCTTGATAAAAATGAATTAACTGATGTGTTGTGCAAACAGTTAATTTACTATATCGATACTTCTCTTCTGAAGCCCCATACAGCAATAATGTTTTTTCTTTCGGGAATGCTTGATGAATACGTGGAAATAATTCGCGGCACACATCGATTCGAGGAGATGTGACGCCCACACGGCCACCGAGCGACAACACTTGTTGAATAATCGGGAAAATCATCTCTGTCTTGCCTGCCCCTGTAACAGCCCAAATCATGGTATGCTGTTGATTTTCTAACAGATGATCAGCCACTGCTTGTTGGGGTGGTGTTAACTTTCCTTGCCACGTAAGAAGAACCTCACGTTTTTGAATGGTCGTTTCTTGCTTTGAGACTAGAAATTCCTCGCTAGTCAAACGACCAAATTGGACACACGCTCCACAATAGTATTTGCCACTTGGTAACAATTGTTCTTTTTTAGAAAATAACGTCCCACATCTTTGACACTGTCCAGTCTTTAAATCGAGTGCTTCACGCACCACCATGGCATCATCATCGACTGTCGGTAATTCACTTTTAGGAATAGCCACTTGTCTACCTAACCATTCGTTCATATTCTCACCTCTCATTGAGAAATACGCAAAAAAGCGAGAAAATAATAGCTATTTTCTCGCTTTATCTATTTTATTTATGAAGGGGGAATTATTCGCCAATCAAATCCAACGCTTGTTGCAAGACTTTCTCACCATTCATCATGCCATAATCAGCCATATTGATTACTTCTAAAGGAATACCTTTTGGTGCTAAGCGTTTTTCAAAATCGCCTTTCATAAAGCGAACTTGAGGACCTAATAATAGTACATTTACATCTTTATTGGCTAAATGATTGTCCGCATCTGAAGCTGATACTGCAAAAATATCTGTTTCTAATCCTTTCGCTTCTGCTGCTTGTTGCATTTTTGTTACTAATAAACTTGTACTCATACCTGCTGAACATACTAACATAATTGTTTTTTTCGCCATAATAAATCTCCCCTTAATCATTCGATTATCTTCTATTAATAAACCATACTTCTATTATAAAATAAACTTATTCTTTGTCAACGCTTCCTTTTAATTTCGCTCTAACCAAGTTGATTTCACCAACGGCCGAAAAACAGCATATTCTTTTTCTAAATTTACATAGACAACTTCATACTTGGCATTAATCCACGCATAAGCACCTTTTTCAGGATGTTTGTAATCATTGGTCCACCAATCAAGCGTTATGCGGGCTGTTTTAGGCAAACCATTGGCTGGAAATAATAATTCATCAAACTGGGTAAACGTTAATGTCACTTGCGAACCACCGTTATTTTTCAAGTACTTTGTAATGACATCGTATTTCTTTTTTCTTCTCGCCATCGCTCACCCTCCTTTTACTTATTATTACGCTTTCATCCGTAAATTGCAAGACTAGTCACCATTTGAAAATTCATCCATTTTTTTCTATACTAGAGAAAAGGAGTGCATGATTTTGATTGATACTTATTTAACCATCAAAGAAGATGGACAAAGTGAAATAGAAATAAAAAAATCTCGTTTTATTTGTTCTTTAAAACGAGTTGAAACAGAAGAAGAAGCCAAAGAATTCATTCAATCCTTAAAAAAAGAACATTGGAAAGCCAATCATAATTGCAGCGCCTTTGTCTTAGGAGAAAAAAATGAGATTCAGCGTTCGAGTGATGATGGTGAACCTAGTGGTACTGCAGGCGTACCAATGTTAGAAGTTTTAAAGAAAAACGACTTGATGAATGTAGTCGCTGTTGTTACTCGCTATTTTGGTGGCACCAAATTAGGCACTGGTGGGTTGATCCGTGCGTATTCCAGCGCTGTCTCTCATGCACTAGAAGACATTGGTATTGTTGAAGGCAAACGCCAAAAAGAACTATTCGTCCAAATTGATTACTCTTCATTGGGTAAATTACAACATTATTTGGAGCAACATCACTTTGTTATTAAGGATACGCAATTTTTAGAACACATCACTTTATGTGTAATGGTTCAAGAAGAAGAACACTTTAAAGAAGCCATCACGGATCTACTAAGTGGTCAAGTATCATTTGAAGAGGGCGACTATTCCTATGTAGAAACACTCATTAAAAATAAAACAAGCTGAAGCATGCTCCAGCTTGTTTTTATTTTTCCAAGAAGAATTCAAAACGATTCCCCACATATTGGCTACGTACGTATTCAAATGGTTGACCATCTGACAAAAAGGATACTTGGCGCATACGTAAAATAGCATCGCCTTTTTTAATATCTAAATAATCGGCAATCTTTTCTGATGCAATCATTGCTGAAATTGTTTGATTCGCGCCACCAATCTTTTTTTGGCCTTTCTCTTCTAGTGTTCGATAAAGAGACGAGGTAATTTCTGATTTACTATAATCACGAATTAGTTTTTCAGGAACACTGGCTACTTCAAAACAAATGGGGATGTCATCGGCTAAACGCACACGTTCCATTCTTAAAATAATATCATCTTTGCTTAATTGTAGTTTTTCCATTTCACTTGAACTTGGTGACGTAAAAAAATAAGAAACCGCTCGACTAGACGGTACGCGTCCTTGCGAAAGCATAATATCTGTAAAACTTGTTGTACCAGTCATTTTTTCTTGGACTTTTCGACGTGCCACATACGTCCCTGAGCCAATTTTTCTTTCAAGAATTCCTTCATCAGCTAAAGTTTGAATGGCTTGACGCAATGTCATACGGCTCACGCCAAATTGTGTCGATAATTCTCGTTCTGAAGGAAGACGATCTCCTATTTTCCAATAATTCGCTTCAATTTTCTCTTTAATTGCATCATGTATCTGAATATATACAGGCAATGTATCTACCATTTTTTTTACCCTCTCCTTCTTTTCTCTTTATTATATCTACTATCCTTCTAAATTCAAACAAAACTCGTCATAAAAAAACTTTCAACACAAAAGGTTGAAAGTTTTTTCTAGTTAATAGTTTTTAGAACGCCATTTAATGGTATGTTTGGTTTTACGTGGCTGTGTTACTTTCACACCATCTTTGTTCAAATTAACTGTGACATCTTTTTTCGTAATTTCATGAATATGCTCAGCAGCCTCTGTTATTTTTTCTTTTAAATTAAATGGTAATTTCATCATAAACACTCCTTTTTATTTTAGAGTATCGCAAAATCAGAATTTATTCAAATAAAAAAAGACACGTCTTAAACGTGTCTTAAAACTGGGGTAGCTGGATTCGAACCAACGCATGAGGGAGTCAAAGTCCCTTGCCTTACCGCTTGGCTATACCCCAATGGTGGAGGAGAGTGGATTCGAACCACTGAACCCGAAGGAACGGATTTACAGTCCGTCGCGTTTAGCCACTTCGCTACTCCTCCAAAAGGTTGTTTAATCAACCTGACTTAGTTATAATACAATATTATTTTTAACTTTGCAATACTTTTTTTCAACTTTTTTTGTTTTTTTCTAGAAATTATTCATGTAAGTTCCATTGACGAATAATTGACTCAATTGCAAGATCTAAACTCTTACTTGCACCAAGTTCTTCATTGTCCATAAAGCTTTGGAATTCTTTCGGACCATATGCTAATACTTCACCAATTTTTTTCTTACCAATATACAATTCTGTCACATCATAGGTTGAACCACTAATCGTTTTCTTGGTTTCTTCAATACGTACTTCAATATCTTTATTTTTTTTCACAATTTTCACCTCGAGTTCCATTCTATCATAAATTTATTTATTTCCTAGTAGAAACTTCCTGACTTTACTATTTTCATAAAAAAACCACTTCTCAGGAAATTCTGAGAAGTGGTTTTCTCTTATTGGTTTGTTAACACCGCATTGGTAACTGTGTAACCAGCTGTTTCCAGTGCTTGTCGAATCGTTGTAACTGCTGGAGATTCCACTTGAATTTCAATAATAGTTGCACCATTCACACGATTTACCACAATCGTCGCAATACTAAAATCATTATCAGCTAATAGTTTCGCAATATTTGCAAGAATTCCTTTTTGATCTTCTGCAATTTGAATCGTGACACGTGTACCACCATTATTGTAGCCAGTTATTTTTAAGAATGCATCAAAAATATCATTATTTGTGATAATTCCTTTTAAATCTGAGCCTTCAACAACAGGTAAAACCCCGATATTTTTCGTACGCATTAGCGCAATCGCATCTTCTAGTAAAGCATCCGGCGCAATCGTTGCTACATTTTTAATCATGACATCACGAACAGTTGTTTTATTTAATAAATAATTGACCTCATAAACACTTAAACTGGTTGCTTTAGAAGGCATGGCTTCTTGAATAATTCCTTCTGTAATCAATCCCACTAATTGCCCATTTTCCAATACTGGCAAACGATGAATATCATGGTGTTTCATCAAATCTACTGCGTCAAAAATCGGTGTGTCTGGTGTTACTGTTACTAAATCTGTGGCCATAAAATCACTTACGCTCATTTTTTACCCTCCTAAGTATGCTTTCTTGACAGCTTCACTAGATAATAATTCCTGTCCAGTTCCTTCAAGAACAACTTTACCTGTTTCTAATACATATCCTCGATCAGCAATCGATAAAGCCATATTTGCATTTTGTTCAATCAACAAGACAGTTGTTCCTTGTTGTTGAATTTCTTGAATAATCGAAAAAATTTCACGGATGAAAATCGGCGCTAACCCCATTGATGGTTCATCTAACAACAATAGTTTCGGTTTAGACATCAATGCGCGTCCCATGGCTAACATTTGTTGTTCTCCACCTGATAAAGTTGCCGCATCTTGATTTTTACGCTCTTTTAATACAGGAAATTTAGCAAAAACTTGTTCATAATCTGCTTTTACATTGCTGTCTTTACGTAAAAATGCACCCATTTCTAAATTTTCTTGAACAGTTAATCCAGGAAAAACATGACGTCCTTCTGGCACTTGTGATAGACCAGAAGCAACGATTTTTTGTGGTGCTGCTTTTTCAATCGCTTGTCCTTCAAATACAATCGAACCTTCAGAAGGACGAATCAATCCAGAAATCGTACGCAAAATGGTGGTTTTACCGGCTCCATTTGCACCAATTAATGAAACAATTTCACCTTGATTTACTTGGAAGGAAACATTATGAACCGCTTGGATCATACCATAACGGACAGATAAATTATCAACCTTTAACATTATATTTCCCCTCCTAAATACGCCTCAATTACCCGAGGGTTATTCTTAATTTCATCTGGATTTCCTTCAGCGATGATTTGACCATATTCTAACACATAAATGCGTTCGCAAACATCCATAACTAAATTCATATCGTGCTCAATTAAGACAATTGTTAAACCGAAGTCTTTTTGAATTTGACGAATCAACGCGGTTAATTCTGCTGTTTCTTGTGGATTCATCCCTGCTGCAGGCTCATCTAAAAACAAAATTTTTGGTTCGGTTGCCAAAGCACGGACAATCTCTAAGCGACGTTGTTGACCATAAGGCAAGTTTCTAGCTAACGTATTTTCTTTCTCTTCTAAATCAAAAATACTTAACAGTTCACGGACTTTGTTACGCATCATTTCTTCGGTTTGATAGAATTTTGGCAAACGCAAAATTGTGCTAAAAAAGCCCTCTTTATTTTTGGAATTCATTGCAATCAATACATTATCCATAACTGTCAAATCTTTAAATAAACGGATGTTTTGGAACGTACGAGAAAGGCCTAAATCTGCAATTTTATATGGTTTAACACCATTCAAACGCTCTTCTTTTCCACCAATATTGAATAATACGTCCCCACTGCTTGGTTCATAAACACCTGTTAATAGGTTGAATAATGTCGTTTTTCCAGCACCATTTGGTCCAATCAAACCGACTAGTTCATTGTCTTCCAACGTGATGTTGACATGCGATACTGCAGCCAGACCACCAAAATTTTTAGTTAATTGATTAACGGTTAATAGAGGCATTTGAATCATCCTCCTTTTTAGAAAATTTGTTAAAGATACGTTTCACTGAAAATTCCCAAGTACCTAATAGACCACTTGGTTTGAAAATCATAATCGCAATAATAGCTAGTGCGTAAATAATCATACGTAGATTTCCGAAATCTTGAAGATACATATTCAAGAAACCTAAAACAACCGCCGCAACTACAGCTCCTGTTGTACTACCAATACCACCAAATACCACGATAATTAATACATCAATTGATTTCATAAATCCATAATCTTGTGGGAAAACAGATTGTTGGTAACTTGCAAATAATGAACCCGCTACACTTGCTAAGACAGCTCCCATTACAAAGGCGATTACTTTATATTTCGTAGTATTTACGCCCATTGATTCTGCAGCAATTTCATCTTCACGAACAGATAAAGTTGCACGACCAGGGCCACTGTGAATAAAGTTTGAAACGATTAAAATAGACAATACCATCATCACAAAAATAACTTGCCAATTACTAAACTGAGGTAAGCCAAAAATCCCTGCTGGACCATTAGTAATATCACTCAGATTAATTATTAAAATACGAATAATCTCAGAAATCCCTAAGGTCGCAATTGCTAAATAGTCACCTTTTAAACGTAACGTTGGCATCCCTACTGCTAAAGCGATAATACCAGCTAAAAACATTCCTAAAATGATCCCTGTCGCAAAGCCACCAAATGTCGGGTTATCACGTGTCATAATTGCCGTTGCATAGGCACCAATTGCCATAAAACCGGCATGTCCTAGTGAAAACTGACCAGAAAAACCAATAATTAAGTTCAAACTTACTGCTAAGATAATATTAATACCAATATTGGCAATAATCGCATCGGTAAATAGATTGATTACACCACCATTATATAAAGCAAATAAACCAAAATAGATGACAGCAGCAATCGCTAACCATGTCAGATTATATTTTAAATTCTTTTTCATTGCTGACACCTACACTTTCTCTTTAATATTTTTGCCAAGAATTCCAGCAGGACGAATCAATAGGATAATAATCAACACTGCATACACTAAGGCATCTTTGTAGTCAGAAAAACCAAGTGCTGTTGACATTGTTTCGATTAAACCAATCGCAAAACCACCAAGTGCTGCGCCAGGAATAATACCAATACCGCCCAATACTGCCGCAACGAAAGATTTCAAGCCGGGAGCGACACCCATCATCGGATCAATTGAATTGTAATACAAACCAATTAACATCCCACCAGCCGCTGCTAATGCAGAACCTAAAGCAAAAGTAAATGAAATCGTACGGTTCACGTTAATTCCCATTAATTGTGCTGCATCTGTATCAACACTTACTGCACGCATCGCTTTTCCCATCCGTGTTTTTTGAACAATTAATTGTAAAATAATCATTAATGAGACAGAAATGCCTAAAATCAATAATTGAATATTACTTACTGACACGAAGCCAATTGAAAACGTTTGGCGAGCAATTGCTTGTGGGAATGGGCGTGTATCTGGTGAAAAGAAATAGATCATTACGTTTTGTAACAAATAAGATACCCCAATCGCCGTAATTAATGCTGCGATACGTGTCGATTTTCTTAAAGGTCGATACGCTAAAAATTCTACAGCAACGCCTAATAATGCGCTAGCTGCCATTGAAATAAGCATAGCAACGAAAAAGCCCCAAGCATTTGGTAAAATTCCCCAAGTATTAAATGAATTAATCAAAAAATAACCGATGAAACTCCCAATCATATAAATTTCGCCGTGAGCAAAGTTAATAAGTTTAATAATACCATATACCATTGTGTAACCTAGTGCCATCAAGGCATAGATGCTACCTAGGAATAGGCCGTTGATTAATTGCTGGATCATTACTTCCATCTTTATCACATCCAAATAGTTTTTAATACATTTATTTTTTGTTCGCTGTAGCAAAAAATAAAAGCTGTGACAAAACCGATTGTTTGATTTTGTCCCAGCTCTTATTTGTTCAATTCATCCAATTATGGATTTACTGTGTCAGCTGAACTTTCTTTACCATCTGTAAAACCGATAACAACAGCTGATTTTTCTGGGTTATGGTTTGCATCCATTGTAATATTACCTGTTACACCAACAAAGTCTTTCAATTCAGCAAGACCTTTTGTGATTGCTGCTGAATCAGCCGCATCTTGTGATTCAATCGCTGCTTTCACCATGAACATTGCATCGTAAGCTAATGCATTGAAAGTAGATGGCTCTTTACCATATTTTTCTTTGAACGCATCGATAAATGGTTGTACAGAATCATTGGCTGGAGCTAATGCAGAGAAGTGACCTGTATAGAAGACATTCGATACATTTTCAGCACCGGCAAGTTGAATCATTTTTTCATCACCGAAACCATCTGCACCTAAAATCGGTTGTTCAATACCCATTTCACGAGCTTGTTTAATGATTAAACCAGCTTCTTCATAGTAACCTGGTAAGTATAATACATCAAAGTCAGCATTTTTAATTTTTGTTAACTGAGCTTGGAAATCTTTGTCATTTTTTGTAAAGTTTTCTCTTAAAACGATTTCGCCATCATAAGCACTTTCAAAGGCTTTTGTTAAACCAATCGCATAATCACTTGAATTATCGCCAAAAATAACGGCTTTTTTCGCAGATAATGTTTCATCCGCATAGTTTGCTAAGATAACTCCTTGGAAACTATCTTGGAAACAAGAACGGAAAACATATTCTTGAACTTTATCTCCACTAACAGTAATTGCATCATCTGTACCAGAAGGTGTAATCATTGGTACTTGTGCTTTTGTTACGTTAGGAATCGCTGCTTTACTTGCTCCAGTTGTTGCTGGGCCAATAATTGCAACCACACCATCATTTGTTGCTAAGTTTGCTGCAGCTGTAGCCGCTTCATTACTATCAGATTTATTATCTTTTACTACTAATTCTACATCTTTACCTAAGATACCACCTTCAGCGTTGATTTTTTCAACAGCTAATTCGACACCTTCTTTTTCTTGTGTACCATATCCGGCAACTGGTCCTGACAATTCAAGGTTTAAACCAATCTTAATTGTGTCACCCTCTTGTGTGTTTCCGCCAGAAGCCCCGCCATTTGAACTACCGCCACCACTTGGGCCAGCGCTACAAGCACCTAGTAGAAACAAACTAGCAAATAAAAATGCAAATTTCTTTTTCATACTGAATTCCTCCCTCTTTTACTCCCCTGAGTATGAAATTAATATACAGAATTTTTCAGTAATTGTCAATGAATTTTCAGAATATTTTATACATTTTGACAAAGTACCAATAAAACGATAATATCGCGCTTCAATAATCTTTTCCCACACGCTTTTATTTAAGAAAAACACCAAATTTTCATAAAAAAAATGAAAAAGATCCCCGAGATTGTGAATCTTTTTCATTTCTTATTTTCTTTTTTGTACGTATAATTCGGACGAATCTCATCCACTGTATTTCTCTTTAAAGTAAATTTTCTTGGAACATAATCAATACCACCTTTGACAAAAGGATGGCAACGCAAAATACGTGAGATTCCCATTAATGTCCCCTTCATTGCACCATGTACTTGAATAGCATCAATCGTATAACTCGAACAAGTTGGATAGTACCGACAACTTGGTGGAAATAACGGTGAGATAAATCGTTGGTACCCTCGCACAAAATAAATTAAAATCTTTTGCATAACTTTCCCTCTTTCATTCAAAGTATAGCTTCTTTTAACTAAAATAAAAAGAGAAAAACAGCTGTTGACCTGCTTTTCTCTTCATACTTTAAATATTGAAAAAATCTAGAATATGTTGCCACAGTTCACGATTGAAAACAAGGAAAGGAGAACCGTCTCCAATGCCACCATAACCAATCATTAAACCAATGAAAAACAACAAAATTGCGCCAAACACAATCGATAGAATTTTAATTAGGGTTTTTAGAATGTCTTCACTTATTTCCATTCTGCCATCCTCCTTATGGTTGTGTAACAACCGCTTCTTCTACAGTTTCTTCAGAACTTACTCGTTCTACATTTGCGCCTAATTTTTGTAATTTTTCGTGGAATTTATAGTAGCCACGATCTAAGTATTTTAAATTACGGACACGTGTACGTCCAGTTGCTTTCAATCCAGCTAAAATCAACGCTGCTGCTGCACGTAAATCTGTGGCATAGACAAGTGCACCTTGTAATTGATGGCCACCTTCGATAATAGCAACATTTCCATCAATTTTAACATGAGCATTCATACGAATCATTTCATCTAAATGTTGGAAGCGATTCTCAAAAACTGTTTCCGTTACAACGCTTGTTCCATTAGCAACTACTTGAATTGCTGTCATTTGTGCTTGCATATCTGTTGGGAAACCAGGGTGAGGCATTGTTTTAACGTCAGTCGCTTTTAAGTCTTTTGGACCAATAATACGTACACCGTTTTCTTCCTCAATCACTTTAGCACCCATTTCCACTAATTTAGATAATAATGGACGATTATGTTCAGAAATAGCATCTTGAATTAACACATTTCCTTCTGTCATTGCAGCTGCAACCATAAAGGTACCTGCTTCAATACGGTCTTGAACAATAGCGTGTTCCACTGCATGAAGATGATCCACACCTTCAATACGCATTGTTTCAGTACCTGCACCATGAATCTTCGCACCCATTTTATTTAAAATGTTTGCAAGATCCACGATTTCAGGTTCTCTCGCTACGTTATCGATGGTTGTTGTTCCTTTTGCTTTAACAGCTGCCATCATGATGTTTTGTGTTGCACCCACACTTGGGAAATCTAAATAAATATTATTTCCAATTAATTCATCAGCGATTGCTTCAATATAGCCATCTCTTTGAATAATTTTAGCCCCTAATGCTTGGAAACCTTTTAGATGTAAATCAATTGGACGTTTGCCAATCGCACATCCACCAGGCATGGCAACTTTCGCGTGACCGTTACGTGCCAATAAAGGCCCCATCACAACGATTGATGCACGCATTTTGCTAACATATTCATACGGTGCTTCAATTTCTAATTGACGTGATGCATCAATTGTTACTTCATTTTTATCTGTGTCAAAATCAATATCTACATTTAAGTGGTGAATCACTTTGTTCATCGTAAATACATCAGAAAGAATTGGGACATTACTTAATGTTGTTGTACCCTCTTCCGCTAATAAACTGGCAGCTAAAATTGGTAAAACCGCATTTTTAGCTCCTTCAATTTTTACAGTTCCTTTTAACTGATTACCACCTTGAACGATAATCTCTTCCATCTTGTTCCCTCCAAATAGAACGCTATGTGACATTTCAATCAAAATCTTTTTTATTATAGCATATTCATCTTATTTTAAATAGCACGCAGTCTTGTTAAAAACCTACTAAAAATAAATTCTTGCATAAAATGATAATTTCGAGAAAAAAATTACTGGCAGTAAAACCTATAGCCACTGAAATTAATACAAGAATTAAGCGAATTTGCGTTGTATGAAGGGCTTTGAAAAACGTTTCGATTCTAAGAGAACCTAACGCCCAAAAAGTTAAATAGATAAATGCTAAATGGCTAACAATTCGAATCATTGCATCAATACCATATACTTGCATATGACAACTCCTTCTTTACGAAAATTCAACATCTAGATAATACCACAAATCAAGAAAATAAAAAAATATTGTCCCCGTAAAAAAGATTTTAAAACGTTTTTTCAAAAACTTTTTAATGTTTTTTTCATAATGTTTTTTCTCTCTAAAGCCTATTCCAACAACAATATATCCTGTCTAGTGGACATGCCTTTCACACTTGTTATATAAAAAGAAGAACCTTCTCATAAAGAGAAAGTTCTTACGTTTTATAGATGATTTGATACATTAATCCGATTCAATGCACGATGTAACGCAACCGTCGCACGACTCAATTCATCAACATTATCGTGTGCTTTTGCTTCTGCAATCATGCGTTCCGCACGTTCTTTTGCTCGTTGGGCACGAGCAATATCAATTTCACGTTCACGTTCGGCACTATCCGCAATGATGGTTACAACATTATCACGGACTTCCATAATTCCACCATTTACGGCAATCCAATCGACATGTGTCTCTGAATCAATTCGATTCACACGTACCTCATCAATAATCAAGGGCGCAATAATCGGCGCATGATGAGGTAAAATCCCCATTTCACCATCTACTGTCTTTACTACAACGATTTTCGCATGATGATCATACACCACGCCACTAGGTGTCACAATATTGACCGTTAAATGTTGATCCATAAGGCACCTCTTTCTAGTATCCTAAGTTTTGCGCTTTTTCAATTACTTCTTCGATACGTCCGACACTACGGAAAGCTTCTTCCGGAAGTTCATCGTATTTCCCATCAAGAATCTCTCTAAATCCTTTGATAGTTTCTTTTACAGGTACATATGATCCTGGTTGACCAGTGAATTGTTCCGCTACGTGGAAGTTTTGTGATAAGAAGAATTGGATACGACGAGCGCGTGATACCAATACTTTCTCTTCATCCGATAGTTCATCCATCCCTAAGATAGCGATAATATCTTGTAACTCACGGTAACGTTGTAAAGTACGTTGAACTTCACTAGCAATTTGATAATGTTCTTCGCCAACAATTTCTGGTGCCAAAGCACTAGAAGAAGAAGCTAATGGATCAACCGCAGGATAAATCCCTTGTTCTGTTAATTTACGCTCCAAGTTCGTTGTTGCATCTAAATGGGCAAAGGCTGTTGCTGGTGCCGGATCCGTATAGTCATCGGCTGGTACATAAATTGCTTGAATTGATGTAATTGAGCCTTTTTTCGTTGACGTAATACGTTCTTGTAATTGTCCCATTTCTGTTGCTAATGTCGGTTGATACCCTACCGCTGAAGGCATACGTCCTAATAAAGCTGAAACTTCTGAACCAGCTTGAGTAAAACGGAAAATGTTATCAATAAATAGTAATACATCTTGTCCTTCAACATCACGGAAGTATTCTGCAATGGTTAAACCAGTTAAAGCAACTCGCATACGTGCACCTGGTGGTTCGTTCATTTGTCCAAAAACCATCGCTGTTTTCTCAATAACGCCCGACTCTTTCATTTCATAATAAAGGTCATTTCCTTCACGAGTACGCTCACCAACACCCGCAAATACTGAAATACCACCATGTTCTTGCGCAATATTGTTAATCAATTCTTGAATTAATACCGTTTTACCTACACCGGCACCACCGAATAAACCAACTTTCCCACCTTTTAAGTAAGGCGCTAATAAATCGATTACTTTAATCCCTGTTTCAAGAATCTCCGTACTTGTACTTAATTCATCAAAATCAGGTGCCTTTTTATGAATACCATCTCGTGCTACTTCTTCTGGGAATGGACCATCTAAGTCGATAGTCTCCCCTAAAACGTTAAATACACGTCCTAATGTCTCTTTCCCAACAGGAACAGAAATTGATGCTCCTGTATCGATGACTTCCATCCCACGTTGCAAACCGTCTGTTGACGACATAGCAATCGTACGTACGACACCATCACCAAGTTCTAAAGCTGTTTCAAGTACCACTTTTGTTTTTTCATCATTCTTTTTATAGACCACCAACGCATTGTTGATGTCTGGTAAGGATTGGTCCAAAGAAAATTCCACGTCAACTACGGGACCGATGACTTGAACAATCTTGCCTGAACTCATTTGTTTTCCTCCATTCATTCACGAAATTATTCGAGAGCAGCTGCTCCACCCACAATTTCAGTAATCTCTTGGGTAATTGCCCCTTGACGTGCACGATTATAAGAAATCGTTAAATCATCAATAATATTTCCTGCATTGTCTGTTGCTGTTTTCATTGCTGTCATACCAGCCGCATGTTCAGCAGTTTTTGCATCAACAATGGCACCATAAATCAAACTTTCTGCGTATTGTGGAAGTAATTGATTTAAAATTGCTTCTTTAGAAGGCTCAAAAATGTACTCTTGTTCATACGTAATCGCTTCGTCGGGATCAATTGTTGTAATAGGCAACATTTTTTCCATACGAAATTGACTAGTTAATGAATTGACATGATGGTTATAACAAACATATAGTTCATCAAACACTTCATTTTGGTACATTGAAACCGTCATATTTACAATTTTTCTTACTTCTTCAAAACTTGGTTGATCTGATAAATTACGTAATTCATAAGCAAGAGGAATATCGCGTGCTTTAAAAAACGCTGCACCTGTCGCTCCAATTGAAATCATTACGTATTCATCAGAAGATTTATGGTCTTTTTTTAACATTGTCATCATTTGTTTCAAAATAGAACTATTATATCCACCCACTAATCCACCATCTGAAGTAATAACAATGTAGCCTGTTTTTTTAACTGGTCGACTCACTAACATACTATTAAAGTCTAGTTCTTGTTTCTTTTCTGATTTTTCCATCTCAATTAACTGACTTTTCGTAATATGCGTTACTAATTCACGCACTTTTTTGGCATAAATTTGAAACTGATTGGAGTGCGCTTCTGATTTGGTCAGTTTCGAAGCTGATACCATTTGCATCGCTCTGGTGATTTGACTGGTCTTCTTTGTGGAAGTAATCCGTTGTTTTATTTCATTTAGAGAAGCACCCATTATTCTTCACCTCTTTTACGCTTGCTCCATCGTCGCTAAATGTTCTTTAATAAACTCTTTGTTTTGACTGCTTTTGCCTGCCATAAATAACTCTTGGAATTCTTTAATTGCTTGATTTAAATCAGCTTCTGCTGGTAAATCATGTGTTGTACGAATTGTTTCAAATAAATTTGCATGGTTGGCTTCTAAGTAATCAAACAATTCTGCTTCAAAGTCCAAAATGCTATTTACAGGAACACTATCAATGAATCCACGTGTTAATGCATACAAAATAACTACTTGTTTCTCCACAGGAAGTGGTGAATGAGATTTTTGTTTTAAGATTTCAACTGTACGGCGACCACGATTTAATTTGGCTTGTGTCGCTGCATCTAAGTCTGAACCAAATTGGGTGAAGGCTTCTAATTCACGATAACTCGCTAAGTCTAAGCGCAATGTACCAGCAACTTTTTTCATTGCTTTAATTTGCGCTGAACCACCTACACGTGATACAGATAATCCGGCTGCGACAGCTGGACGAACACCTGAATAGAACAAATCACTTTCTAAGAAAATTTGTCCATCCGTAATAGAAATTACGTTTGTTGGAATATAGGCAGAAATATCTCCTGCTTGTGTTTCAACAAATGGTAACGCAGTCATTGAACCGCCACCTAATTCGTCACTTAATTTTGCTGCACGTTCTAATAAACGAGAATGCAAGTAGAAGACATCCCCTGGATATGCTTCACGACCTGGAGGACGACGTAATAGTAAGGAAAGTTCACGGTAAGCAACGGCTTGTTTTGATAAATCATCAAAAACGATTAGCACGTGTTTCCCGTTGTACATAAATTCTTCTCCAATCGCTGTTCCAGCATAAGGAGCAATATATAACAATGGTGCAGGTTGAGAAGCACCTGCAGAGACAACGATGGTATAATCCATCGCACCGTATCTACGCAGTGTTTCTACTTGCGTACGAACGGTAGAATCTTTTTGTCCAATTGCGACATAAATACAAATCATATCTTGACCTTTTTGGTTGATAATTGTATCAATCGCAATAGATGTTTTCCCAGTTTTTCTATCACCAATAACTAACTCACGTTGTCCACGACCGATTGGAACTAATGCATCAATCGCTTTTAAACCTGTTTGCATTGGTTCAGAAACGGATTTACGATCCATAACACCTGGTGCTTCAGCTTCTACAGGGCGGAATGTATCTGTTTTAATTGGACCATAGCCATCGATTGGTTGTCCCAATGGATTCACTACGCGACCGATTAAAGAATCTCCTACAGGAACTTCCATAATACGTCCTGTTCGTTTTACTGTATCTCCTTCGCGAATGGTTTCAAAATCTCCTAAAATAATGATCCCTACATCATTAGACTCTAAATTTTGTGCCATACCGAAAGCACCATTTGAAAATTCAAGCAACTCGCCGCTCATCGCATTTTCTAGTCCATGCGCACGGGCGATACCATCACCAATGTAAGTAACCGTTCCTACTTCTTCGACGGAAATCTTACTTTGATAATTTTTTATCTGATCTTTAATCAAAGCACTGATTTCTTCTGCTTTAATGGCCATTCGATTCACCTCTTACTGTTTGTATTATTTGCGCAATTCTTTTCGCAAATATTCTAAACGGCTTCTAATACTCCCATCAATGACATGGTGATTCGCTTCAACGATTACACCGCCAAGTATATTGGGGTCAACTTTTTCCGTTAACTCTGCTTTTTGGTAACCTAATTGGTTTGCTACTTTTTGAGTTAGTTTCGCTTTTTGTTCTTTGGTCAGTGGAACCGCAGTCGTCACACTTCCTAAAACAAGGTTGTTCCGATCATTGAATCGTCTCTCGTATTCATCGATAATTAATAGTATGTCGTACATACGATTATATTGATAGATAACTTCTAAAGCATTGCGAACGATTCCATCGAACCCTTTCACAAGATTGTCCATTACGTTACGTTTCTCGTTTAGATCCAATCGAACATCACTTAATAAGTCTCCCAATTGTGGGATGTCTTCAAATATTTGTCGTACTTTCAATAACTCATTGTATACGTCTTCGGCTTGTTGAGATTCGACCGCCAATTCAAATAACGCTTTGCCGTAACGTTTAGCAACGGTGATTTTATCTAGCTTCATCGGTTGTTCCTAATCCATCAATACATTGATCAATCAATGCTTTATGAGATTCAAGAGATAGTTCTTGATTTAAGATTTTCTCGGCAATTTGAAGAGAAATACCGGCAATTTCATCTTTTACAGATGATAACGCAGCTTGACGTTCGTTTGCGATGTCATTATGCGCTTTGTCTCTCATTTGAGTGACTTCTACTTCGGCATCTTTCAAAATTGTTTGGCGGCTTGATTCCCCACTATCTCGTGCATTTTTAATAATCTCGGCAGCTTCTGTTTGCGAATTCGCCAACTGCATTTGGCGTTCTTTTTCCAATTTTGCTGCTTCAATGCGAGATTTTTCTGCTGAATCTAAATCATTCGCAATCTTATCTTCCCGTTTTTTCATGATTGCTGCGATGGAGTCCCATGCAAAAATCTTCAAAAGCACAAGCAAGAGAACAAATGAGCCTGTAACAACAACAAAATTACTGATCATTGTATTATGCACTTCTGCCGATGACAGAACCAAGTGATTTAGCATATACTGTAACTCCTTTACTTGAAATTTTGTTTCTTGTAAATACACTTCATGTGTCACAAAAAAAGCAGAAGATTTATAACTTCTGCTTTAATTGGTGTCTTATAAAACAAGAAGTAAAGCAATAACAATACCCAAGATTGGCACAGCTTCGATAAACGCCATACCTAAAATCATTGTTGAACGTAATTCTTTTGCCATTTCTGGTTGACGAGCCATTGATTCCAATGCTTGTTTAACAACTTGTGAGTTACCATAAGCTGCTCCTAGAGCTGATCCGATAATTGCCATTCCTGCTGCGATAAATTCCATAATATTTCTTCCTCCTAAAATATAAACAATCTATTAGTGTTCCATTTCTATTTTGTGACTTAAAAATACCATTGTTAATGTAACAAAAACATATGCTTGAATCCCTCCAATGAATAAGGAGAATCCAATCCAAGTCATTTCTAATGGGATAGCTAGTGGTAACGCGATCCAACCCAGATTATTTACCATAGAAACAATCAAACTTAAAAGAACTTCACCTGCAAAAATATTTCCGTACAAACGTAATCCTAAACTAATTACATTAGTGAATTCTTCTAACAATTTAATTGGCAAAATGATACTCACGGGCGTTAAAAAGGAATTTTTAATATACCCTTTTAATCCTAGCTTTTTGACTCCTAAGAAGTTAGTTAATACGATAACCATAAAAGCCAAACTTAACGTCACGATTGGATCAGCTGTGGGGCTTTTCCATAAGCTGACTTCATGGTTGGTCACAATTTTAGTAACTAGACCAATTTCATTAGCAATCAAAATAAAGAAAAACAAGGTAAAGGCCAAAAAATGATAGTTGTTAACTTCGTTTTTAGATAATTGATCAGAAGCAATTCCTCTCACAAAGTCAATGACGTATTCAATAAAATTTTGTTTTCCTTTTGGCTTCATCTGTAAATTGCGAGTACAAACAAAGACAATCGAAAATACGATGATGCACGTAAG
This sequence comes from Enterococcus saccharolyticus subsp. saccharolyticus, assembly GCF_029023825.1. NCBI lineage: Bacteria > Bacillati > Bacillota > Bacilli > Lactobacillales > Enterococcaceae > Enterococcus > Enterococcus saccharolyticus. Next base: position 1,807,016 of record NZ_CP118957.1, read on the forward strand.
TAGTGTCATCAAAATAACTGTCCCATCAAACCATACCGGCCCTATCTGAAACAGTAGTGAACGTTCTTCCAATATTCTCACCTCTCTTCCTATAGTCTTCTACGCTATGACATAAACGCTTGTGCATTTTTGTTCATAGTTTACTTAACAATCGGTATCATACCACCGTAGAAGAAAAATTTCAAAGCATTTTCAGCAAAAACTAGACAAAATGCCTTATTTGAAAAACGAATAGAAAATCCACGTTGTTATAAATTTAGTAATGATATACCAACTCATGTTCAAAACCCTTTAACGCTTTCACTTTCGTTTGAGTAAATAGTATCATATTTCTTGTTCAATAGAAATCAAATTTCTAATAAAATGACAAGAAATGTTAGAAGTTTTTAATTACACGTTGCAATTGTCGTTCTTGATCTTTTCGTTTTAAAGTTTCACGTTTATCATAATCTTTTTTCCCTTTAGCTAAGCCAATTAAAACCTTTGCATAACCATCTTTAATGTACACTTTCAAAGGTACGATGGTCATGCCTGTGTTTTTTGTTTCGCCCATTAATTTTGCGATTTGCTTTTTATGCAATAACAATTTGCGTGTACGCAACGGATCATGGTTGAAAATATTTCCTTGCTCATAAGGGCTAATATGCACGTTATAAAGAAAGGCTTCTCCATTGCGAATTCGCACAAATCCATCCTTTAGATTGATACGACTATTACGAATAGATTTGATTTCTGTTCCTTGTAAGACAAGACCCGCTTCAATCGTATCGACAATGGTATAATCATGTCTGGCTTTTTTATTTTGTGCAATCAGTTTTCCTTCACCTTTTGGCATCGTTTTCCCTCCATTTACCTACTTTTGAGTAATTTATTTGCCTTTCTTTTTAGTCACACCTTTATAAAAAGGCGCTTTTTTCCCCTTTTTAGGCTTTCCTTTTGGTCCTTTCCCTTGCTTTTGCTTGGGTTTACGTTCTTTTGGCTTATTTACAGTTTCTTCTTTTGGTTTACGGCGACGTTGGTGACGATTTTGCTCTCGTTGCAAGCTTTCCGTTTCTTCGGCTGCTACTAATTCAAAATCGATTTCTCTGGTTTCAGGATCAGCCTTCACAACCCGAATGCGGACTTTTTGACCAATCTTAAATGTCATACCTGTACGTTCACCTACTAAAGCTAAGTGTGATTCTAAATAATGGAAATAGTCTTGTTTCAACTCATTAATGTGAATGAGCCCTTCAATTGTATTGGGCAACTCAACAAAAATGCCAAATTTCACAACAGAACTAATAATTCCTTCAAATTCTTCATCAATGTGATCTGCCATAAATTCAGCTTTCTTCAACGCATCGACTTCACGTTCGGCATCGACTGCACGACGTTCCATTTGTGAACTATGAACAGCAATATCTGGCAGTTTCTCAGCCCAAATTGCTTGAGTTTCTTCTGAAATATCTTGGGCATAGGAACGAATTAAACGATGCACAATCAAGTCAGGATAACGACGAATAGGCGACGTAAAATGTGTGTAATCTTCAGCTGCTAATCCGTAATGTCCATAGTTATTTTCAGAGTATTTGGCTTGTTGCATACTTCTTAGCAACATCGTATTGATGACCATTGCTTCTGGACGTTCTGCCGTATCCTCAACGATTTGTTGTAAATCTTTTGGTGTAATCGATCCTTTGGTTTGTTTCACGATAATTCCTAATGCAGAAGCAAAATCAAAAAATCGACGAAGCTTCTCTTCTTTCGGATCTTCATGAATACGATAAATAAATGGTAATTTGCGGTCATTGAAATGTCGGGCAATCGTTTCGTTCGCTGCTAACATGAAGGATTCAATCAAACGCTCCCCAATGCCTCGGCTCCGTAAAATAATATCTAATGGATGACCTTCGCCATCAACTAACACTTTTGCTTCATTGTCTTCAAACGATACTGCACCACGACGCGTACGCATTGCTTCTAAAATATGGTGTAAGTCGCCCATCTCTTGAAACATCGGTACTAGTTCTTGATAACGTGCCATTACTTGCGCATCTTGTTCTTCTAAAATTTGATTTACCGCAGTATATGTCATGCGTTCCGTTGTTTGGATGATACTTTGGAAAATTTCGTGTGAGACCACCTGTCCTTGTTGGTCAATTTCCATTTCACAACTCATTGCTAAGCGAGGAACTTTTGGATTTAATGAGCAAATACCATTAGATAAACGTTGTGGTAACATTGGAATCACGCGGTCCGTTAAATACACACTCGTCCCACGTTCAAAGGCTTCTTTATCTAATTGACTATCTTCTGTCACATAATACGAAACATCTGCAATATGCACGCCTAAAAAATAATTGCCATTAGCTAATTTACGCACAGTTACGGCATCATCTAAGTCTTTGGCATCTTCACCATCAATCGTGACAATCATTTGGTCACGTAAATCACGGCGTTCTGGAAAGGCAGTCGGATCAATAGTATCTGGCACAGCATCGGCTTCTGCCAATACTTCATCTGGAAATTTTGTCGGAATGCCATTTGCAATCACGATAGATAAAATATCCATTCCTGGATCATTTTTATGACCGACCACTTGTTTCACCATGCCTTCTAAACTTGTGGCATAGCCTTTTTCAGGATAATGGGTAATTTCAACCACCACAATACTGCCATCAACCGGACGTACTCCTTCTGCTGCGACATAAACTTTTAATTCTTCTAATTTTTTATCTTTGGGTTTTACCACACCGTATAAATCCGTTTCAGCAACTTCTTCATCTGGAAAAGCTGTAAACTCTCCTACGATTTGATGGGCTTGACGTTGGCGAACTTCGACAACTTTACCTTCTGCACCACGTTCACTAAACGGATCTGCTGGTTTAACAATATCAATCGCGACCACATCGCCATCCATCGCATAACCAGTTGCTTCTTTCGGGATAAAAATATCATCTTCTTCTGGGTCAATCGTCACAAAGCCAAACCCTCGGCTATTTGCACGAAAAGTTCCTTCTATCACGATTTGTTGTTGGGGAAGCTTAATCTTCCCTTTTTTATTGAAAACAATTCGTTTTTCTCTCTCCATCATCGCAATCGTTTGTACTAATGCTTTAAAATCTTCACTTTTTTGTAATCCAAGATTTTCAGCAAGTTCTTCCATTGAAAAACTCTGTTTACGACTTTGTTCCATAAAGAGCAAAACTTTTGTTTTTATGGTTTCTTTCATCTATTTATTCCTCATTCCAAGACAAGCTTTCAATAAAAGCTAATACGTCTTTTTCAAATTCTTTTCTTTCTTTATCAACAGTGACGACATGTCCACTTTCAGGGTACCATTGCAATGTCACTTTCGTATGGGGTAATCCTTTTGCTGTTTCAAACACAGTCAACGGATCAATCATTCTGTCTTTTCCTGCCTGCGCCAAAAAGACTGGTTTTTGAATCTTCGTTAGCTGTTGGCTGACAGTTTGTGCAAATGCTTCAATCGCTGTTAACTGTTTCTGTGCATCACGAGCAATTTCAGATAACATCGCTTGTTGTTCTGCTTTGGTGAAGTCAGAATAACTCAAGACTTTTTCTGCATAAAGAACAAAATTCTCTGGCACATGATTTTCTGCTTTAAAAATAGGCGAACAAAAAACACCGCCACCTACAATCGCTTCATCAGCCAAAGTCAACGACCCCATCGCCATAATCCCACCCATTGACAAACCTAATACAGCAATTTCTTGATAGCCTTTCTCTTTTAAAAACTGAATGGCCGCTTGGGTATTTTCAAACCATGTGGTAACTTCCTCTGCTAAAATATCTTTGGGATTCAATGTACCGTGACCAGCAAACATAGGTGAGTACACAGTATAATTCGCATTTTCTAAATATCTACAAAGCATGCGTACATCATTTGGACTGCCTGAATAGGCATGTAGTAACAACACCGCTCTTTTTCCATGCTCTGCAAATAGTTCTTTTGGTAAACTCATTTTCACTTCACAACACCTCTCTGACTCTCATTTTACCATATTAAAAGTAAAAAAAAGAGTTTGAGAAATTATCCGTCCCAAACTCTTTTTTGCTTATCTTGTCGAAGATAGTAAAACTAATACAAATAATAGTATCATCCAAACAGCACCTAAAATTGCTGTTGCTCGTTGCATCACGGCTTCAAAACCGCGTGCTTTTTGTTTACCAAAAAGTTGATCCGCGCCACCAGTAAATGCACTTGCCGCACTATTTTGTTTGCTCGGCTGCATCATGATTGCAATAATTAAAATGAATGAAAGTACAATGACTACTCCTAAAATAAAATTATACACTCTAGGAACCTCCTACCCTGTTTATCGTCTCATATACTGTATCACAAATTTTGTCAATTGACTAGTGGAAGTGGCTTTTACCCCCTTGCTTCTTTCAATGCTCGCATGAGAAACATGGTTGCTGGTTGATTCATAAACAAATGATCGCCTTCGTAAAAAGTATAGCTTTGCTGTATTGTTAAATTTTTTGCAAGAATTTGTTTTAGCTGTTCTTGTTCAAATCCATTATGCACTCGTTCGTGATACACCAACGGATTTTTATCAAAGTCCACAATAATTAATTGCCCATATTCAGCTAACATATCTGCTAAACAGGCTAAAATTTCTTCTGTTTGTGGGACATGCAAGAGTACCAACGAAACTAAGATAGTATCAACTTTAAAGCTTGGTCGTTGTTGTAAGAAATCAGCATTCCACACTGTGGCGTTGGGCAACTGTTGTTGGGTTACTTTTTATTGTGTCACTTTTACCATTTCAGTCGATACATCCACCAACAGCAGTTCCTTGACTTGATGAGCTAACGGCAAACTGATTAACCCTGTCCCACAACCAAAATCAAGCACTCGTTTATCTGATTGGTCGCCCCACTCTTTCTCAATTGCTTGGCGAATCACGTTTGCTAAGGCTTGCTGTTTGGGTGAATCGTATTTGTTTGCTATTTGATCAAAAACATTTTGTGTCATCTTTTTCATCCTTTTTATGATTTACTTGTTTATCAGGTGTATAATACACTCTAAAACGAGGTATCCTTATGTTAACATTGACAGCAATGACAACGGAAGTATTTCAGCATTATTTAAAAAATGCCATCACAGATTATGCATCTGACAAAGTTAAAAATGGGACATGGTCTAAAAACAACGCTCATGAACTAGCCGTTCAATCGTACAATCACTTCTTACCTAACGGAATCGATACACCTAATCATTACTTGTATTCCATTTATTTAAAAGAAACGTTGATTGGCCATACCTGGATTTTCTTTGATTCAACAGAAAAAATGATTTTTATCTATGATATTCATATTTTTGAAAAGTATCAAAATCAAGGATATGGTACATTAGTGATGACCATGCTTGAAGAACAGGCACAACAATTAGGGGCCAAAAAACTTTCTTTACATGTCTTTGGCTATAATCAACGTGCGCTACATGTGTATCAAAAAGTTGGTTATCATAGTACTGATTACAACTTATCAAAAGAACTCTAGACCAACAAAACAGTGAGACTATTGGCAGCCTCACCGTTTCTTTCTTGGTTACAATGCAACTATAATTGAGTAACTGTAAAAGATTTATTTATCTCAAATATTTTTGGTTTTTCTAAATTTGTTAAAACATCTTTTAATTTTATGGAGAAAATTTCTTGTGTTTCATACGGACTAAAAAAATATTCTAAATCAGTTAAACTAAAAGCAACTCGATATTGTGTATATTCTGGCTCATGCGTTTCTTCCAACATGACACCTTTCGGAATAGTAAAATTGTTTAAAAGATGAAAAATAGCATTTAAAGTTTCCTTTCTCGTTGCACCTTTTTCTATAAATTCTTTGAGATAGACCGCTCGAACAAACCGTTCAGGTGATGATAGCCCTCCTGGTAGAGCTGCTGTACCTGAACCGAGTCCATTAAGTTTTACTTGATAACCTAGAAAATTCCTTGACGGATAGTTCGTAGGTGTTAACGACAAATAATTGCTCAAATTTTTTAAATGCCATTCGAGTTCGGGACTGTTTGTCATGACACCTAAAGGATTGTCTTTCACTTCAATCAAACCTCTATTGGTTTCTATCACGACGCATGCGCCCGTTCTATCAGTTACAATGTAATGCAAAGGAACAACTGTAGATAATAACGAAATTTCTGCATGAATGAGATGAATTTGTTCAATTTTAGTTTTCAACTCATCGACACTAGCAACATTACCTAATATCCATAAAATAAATTCGTGTGGTGCCAAATTAATTTTGTCTTTCTCAAGTGCTTCACTATATTTTGCTTCATTCGAAAAATACAATTCCGCTATCGATAAACCGCTTTCATTCATGCCATCAACTAAGATACATTCTTCTGTACATCTGCCAGTACCGATTATCCCAAAACGAGTGCTTTCACTAACGCCTAATTGCGTTTGCCATGTATATCCTTTAGGAATCACAATGGGAACACCATTTAGTTGAAATGCAAAATCCATTGTTCGAGCTAAAAAATTCTCTTGGTTTTCTGCCTGCAACGTAAAACTGGTACACATCTCTATCACCTCTCAACTCATTTTACCATAATTTGCTTAAACGAATATATAAACAAAAAGGGGCTGTGACATAAGTCCCTAACAAAAAAGTGCATGAAATGACGAAAAACTGTTCATTTCATGCGCTTTTTTAGTTAAAATAAAAGAAGCACAGATTGCACCCTGTGCTTCAAACATTTAATCCTGAAAGGACTAAAAATATGCATACCTATTATAACATGGATCAACTCACTTTGGACTTATCAACTTCATTTTCTCCCAAAGAAAATCATGTCGCTGTTTTCATCAACGAATTAGTTGAATCTCTTCAAATCAATGAGCCGTATATTTTTGGACGCCCTAGAGAATATGACCTAGGTGCGATGATGAAGCTGGTTCTGTTTGCCTATACGAGAGAAACCTTCACCAGTCGCAAGATTGAGCGCTTGGCTGAAGAAAATTTATATGCCCGTTGGTTGACCCAAGAACGTGTCCCTTCTTATCGAACGATTGCCCGTTTCTGCGTGTCCAATGATGTGCAGGAACTGACGAATAAAGGATTAACACATCTGACCGAGTATCTTCGCGCGCGCAATCTGATTGATGATGCGTTGTTTATCGATGGCACGAAAATTCTAGCCGATGCCAATAAATATAGCTTTGTCTGGAAGAAAAACACGATCCGTTTTGATCAGATGAATCGTGAAAAACTCCTTTTATTGATGACGGAATTAAAAGAAGCGTATGCAGTAAAAGAGATTCCCGAAGGGACTTCCCTTACACTAGACATGGTAGATGAGCTGTTGACACGAATGGAACTGAGATTGGAAGAAATTGAAAAAGAAGTCCAGTCAACGAAACGAATTTCACCTAATCCTGCAAAAAAACAGCGCAGAACGCTAAAAAGTCAAGTACGCAAATTAACTGTAAAACGAGAGAAGCTGATTGAACACCAAGATCAGTTTTCTATTTATGGTGCCAGAAATAGTTACTCAAAGACCGATCATGACGCTACTTTCATGCGCGTGAAAGAAGATCATATGATGAATGGTCAATTAAAGCCAGCCTACAATTTACAAATCGCTACTTGTAATCAATTTGTTTTAGGATATGATGTTTTTCAAAACCCAACTGACACTAGAACCTTACAACCATTACTTGAAAAAATGAATGTGACTAACCAATCACATCGATATATTGTCGCAGACGCAGGGTATGGCTCTGAAAGTAATTATCGATATCTAGAAGATGAACTCCCTCAACATACCGCGCTTATTCCCTACGGGACTTTTTTAAAAGAGAAAAGTAAAAAGTGGAAAACCGATGAGCAAAAAATAATGAACTGGACTTACAGTGAACAGGAAGATTACTATATCGATCCTAAAGGTGTGCGATTTAATTTTCATGTCTATCGCAAAAGAACCGATAAAGATGGATTTATTCGAGATTTTAAAGAATATCAAGCAGAAAAAATCGATCTAAATCAAGAAGTGATTCCCGCAGCTTTAACACCGAAGGGGTATATTAGAAAAATTACTGTAAACCCTGCTTGGGAATATCATAAAGCCAAACAAAATGAGCTTCTTTCTACCCCTGAAACCGGAAAGGTTTATAGTCGCAGGAAGATCGATGTAGAAACAGTCTTCGGATTTATGAAGGCTTGTTTAGGCTTCACTCGATTCACAGTTCGAGGGTTAGATAATGTAAGAAAGCAATCAGGGTTATTGATTACGGCAATCAATATGATGAAACTGGCAAAAATAAGTAATTAAACCAACCAATTATACTAAAAAAACAAAATGCACGCGAAAATAAAAATATTTTCGCGTGCATTTTGTTTTTATCGAGGACGTAACTAACTAACTTATGTCACAGCCCCTTTTGTTCTATTGACTTGAAAAATTATTTATTTTTTAAGTTGTAGAAAGCTTGTAGTCCTTTGTATTGAGCTACGTCACCTAATTGGTCTTCGATACGTAATAATTGGTTGTATTTCGCAATACGGTCAGTACGTGATAGAGAACCAGTTTTGATTTGGCCAGCATTAGTTGCAACAGCGATATCAGCGATTGTTGAATCTTCTGTTTCACCAGAACGGTGAGATACAACTGCAGTGTAACCAGCTTCTTTAGCCATTTCGATAGCTTCAAAAGTTTCAGTTAAAGTACCAATTTGGTTAACTTTGATTAGGATTGAGTTACCAATACCTTGAGCGATACCTTTAGCTAAGATTTCAGTGTTTGTTACGAATAAATCGTCACCAACTAATTGAACTTTATCGCCTAAGCGTTCAGTTAATAGTTTCCATCCATCCCAGTCATTTTCATCCATACCGTCTTCGATAGTGATGATTGGGTATTTGTTAACTAATTCTTCTAGGTAGTCTACTTGTTCAGCAGCAGTACGTTTCGCTCCGCCTTCACCTTCGAATTTAGCATAGTTGTATACGCCATCTTCGTAGAATTCAGAAGATGCACAGTCAAAACCTAAGAATACATCTTTACCTGGTTCTAAACCAGCAGCTTTAATTGCTTCTAAGATTGTTTCAACACCGTCTTCAGTGCCTTCAAATTTAGGAGCAAAACCACCTTCGTCACCTACAGCTGTTTCTAGGCCACGAGAATGTAAGATTTTAGCTAATGCGTGGAATACTTCTGCACCCCAACGTAAAGCTTCTTTGAATGTTGGTGCACCAACTGGTAAGATCATGAACTCTTGGAATGCAATCGGAGCATCTGAGTGAGATCCACCATTGATGATGTTCATCATTGGAGTTGGTAAAACTTTTGTGTTAAATCCGCCTAAGTAGTGGTATAAAGGCACTTCTAGGTAGTCAGCAGCAGCGCGAGCTACAGCAATAGAAACACCCAGAATAGCGTTCGCACCTAATTTACCTTTGTTAGGAGTTCCATCTAATTCGATCATAGCTTTATCGATAGCCATTTGATCGCGAACATCGTAACCGATGATTGCTTCAGCAATAACGTTATTTACGTTATCCACAGCTTTAGATACCCCTTTACCTAAATAACGGTCTTTGTCGCCATCACGTAATTCAACCGCTTCGTGTTCACCAGTTGAAGCTCCTGAAGGAACCATACCGCGTCCAAACGCACCTGATTCAGTATAAACTTCTACTTCGATTGTTGGGTTACCACGTGAGTCTAAGACTTCGCGAGCGTAAACATCAGTAATAATTGACATGTTTTGTCTCTCCTTTGAGTTTGTTTTATCGTAAGGGAACTCCCTTGTGATACTTCTATTTTAATGAATTTTGGTTAATACTGCAAATAAAATTCGAAATAAAAATGAATTATTTCACAGCATCTAATAAAGCTAAGAATGAATCAGTTTGTAAGCTTGCGCCACCTACTAAAGCACCATCAACGTTTTCTTTTGCCATGTATTCAGCGATGTTTTCTGGTTTAACAGAACCACCATATTGAATACGAACTTTTGCAGCTACTTCGCCACCATAAAGTTTTTCAACTGTTTGACGTACAACGCCACAAATATCATCTGCGATTGTTGCATCAGCAGATTTACCAGTACCGATTGCCCAGATTGGTTCATAAGCAATAACTAAGTTGCTTACTTGTTCATCTGTTAAATCAGCTAAACCAGCAGTGATTTGTCCTTCGATCCATTCAGCAGTTTTTTCTGCTTCATATGTTTCTAAAGATTCACCACAACATAAAATTGGTGTCATACCATTTGCAAAAATAGCTTTTGCTTTTTTGTTGATTTCTTCGTCTGTTTCATGGAAGTATTCGCGGCGTTCTGAGTGACCAATGATAACATAGTCTACACCTAAATCTGCTAATGCAGCTGGTGAAGTTTCACCTGTGAATGCTCCTGAATTTTCCCAGTAACAGTTTTGCGCAGCGATTTTTAAATCAGTTCCTTTAGCAGCATCTACTAATGTTTCTAAAAATAGTGCTGGAGAACCAATCACTGAATCTACTTTGTCGTTGCCAGGGATATTGTTTTTTACAGCTTCTGCAAAAGCTTTTGCTTCTGACGCTGTTAAGTTCATTTTCCAGTTACCTGCGATAATCGGTTTACGCATTTATATGACACTCCTTTTTCAATTGGTTCATTCGTAGAAATGGCTATCCCTACGAATGAAAAGATTGATTATTTATCGTTGATTGCTGCCAAGCCAGGTAATTCTTTACCTTCTAATAATTCTAAGCTTGCGCCACCACCAGTAGAGATATGAGTAAATTTATCTGCAAAGCCTAATTGTTCAGCTGCTGCTGCAGAATCTCCTCCACCGATAATTGTTGTAGCATCTTCTAGGTTCGCAATTGCTTCACAAACACCAATTGTTCCTTTAGCAAAATTAGACATTTCAAACACACCCATAGGACCGTTCCAAACAACTGTTTTTGCATCTTTTAAGATATCGCTAAATAATTCAACTGATTTAGGACCAATATCTAAGCCCATTTGATCTTCTGGTACTGCACCTTCATGAATTTCAGTAGGTACATCGTTAGAAAATTCAGCAGCAGTTACTGAATCAACTGGTAATACTAATTTATCGCCAGCTTTTTCAATTAATTCTTTTGCTAAATCAACTTTATCTGCTTCAACTAATGATTTACCGATTTCAATTCCTTTAGCGCGATAGAATGTATACGTCATTCCACCACCGATAAGAATTTTATCTGCTTTAGGAATTAAGTTTTCGATAACACCAATTTTATCTGAAACTTTTGCGCCACCTAAAATTGCCACCATTGGGCGTTTAGGTTCTTCAACTGCTTCACCGATAAATTTGATTTCTTTTTCCATTAAGAATCCAGCTACTGTTGGAATTCCTGTTGAAGCGATTCCTACGTTAGAAGCATGTGCACGGTGAGCTGTACCAAACGCATCGTTTACAAATACGTCACCTAATGATGCCCAGTATTTACCTAATTCAGAATCATTTTTGCTTTCTTTTTTACCATCTACATCTTCAAAACGTGTGTTTTCAAAGACAACTACGCCACCGTCTTCTAAGTTGTTGATTGCAGCTTCCAATGCTTCACCACGAGTTTCAGGAACGAATGTTACTTCTTTGCCAAGTAATTCGCCTAAACGATCTGCAACAGGTGCTAAAGATTTACCAGCTTTATCTTCTTCTGTTTTTACACGTCCTAAGTGAGAAAATAGAATTGCTTTTCCACCTTGGTCTAATACATAGTTGATTGTTGGTAAAGCTGCTTTGATACGTGTATCATCAGTAATTACGCCATCTTTCAATGGAACGTTGAAGTCAACACGGACAAGAACTTTTTTACCTTTTAAATCAATATCTTGTACAGTCTTTTTAGCCATGAAATTGCCTCCTAATATGGGTCTTTCTCTTTAAAAAAAGCGGAGAAGCGCGTCGCTTCCCCGCTTTGATACTGCAAATTTAGATAGTTGGACTATCTTATAAATTAGCGAAGTATTCTAAAGTACGTACTAATTGTGCAGTGTATGACATTTCATTGTCATACCATGAAACAGTTTTAACTAATTGTTTGTCGCCAACTGTCATTACACGAGTTTGAGTAGCATCAAATAATGATCCGTAAGTAATACCCACGATATCAGAAGATACGATTTCGTCTTCAGTGTAACCATAAGATTCGTTAGCTGCTTTAGCCATTACTGCATTTACTTCATCAGCAGTTACTTGTTTGTCAAGAACTGTTACTAATTCAGTTAATGAACCAGTTGGAACTGGAACACGTTGTGCAGAACCGTCTAATTTACCGTTTAATTCTGGAATTACTAAGCCGATAGCTTTAGCAGCGCCAGTTGAGTTAGGAACGATGTTCGCAGCTGCAGCACGTGCACGACGGAAATCGCCTTTAGGATGTGGAGCATCCAATGTATTTTGGTCACCAGTGTAACCGTGGATAGTTGTCATTAAGCCTTCAACAACACCAAAGTTGTCGTGTAAAGCTTTAGCCATTGGAGCTAGGCAGTTAGTAGTACATGAAGCACCAGAAATAACTGTTTCTTCTCCAGTTAGAGTTTCATGGTTTGTGTTGTAAACGATTGTTGGTACATCGTCTCCACCAGGAGCTGAGATAACAACACGTTTAGCGCCAGCAGCCAAGTGTTTTTCAGCAGCAGTTTTTGATGTAAAGAAACCAGTACATTCTAGAACGATATCTACGCCTAGATCGCCCCATGGTAATTCTTCAGGGTTGCGGTTAGCTAAAACTTTCACTTCTTTACCGTTAACATCAAAAGAACCTTCGTGAACTTCAACAGTACCGTTGAAACGTCCTTGAGTTGTATCATATTTTAACAAGTGTGCTAACATTTTAGCATCTGTTAAGTCGTTGATTGCAACCACTTCGATTCCTTCTACATCTTGGATACGACGGAAAGCTAAGCGTCCGATACGTCCAAATCCATTAATACCTACTTTAACTGTCATTTAAGATTTCCTCCTTATGAAAATCATAAAAAAATTTTATTTTAAAGGGTCGCCCCTCTTAAAATCTCATTTGCGGCAGCTTCATCTGTGATGAGCCACGTTTGTTTTGGTGCATTTTTCATATAAGCGCGTATAGCTTTTGCTTTACTTCTCCCACCGGCAATGGCGAATACGTAAGGGATATTCTGTATGTCTTTTAATTGTAAACCTATTCGAGGGATTTTGTAAACGACTTGCCCTTCTTCATCAAAAAAGTATCCGAAAGATTCAGCAACCGCATTTTTGCGTTTCAGCATAAAAATCTCTTCTTCCGTCATTTTTCGTCGAGCAGCCATGTGCAAAGCTTTTCCGATACTGTGAATCACACAGTTCGCTTCGCTTATTAAATTTAGAACTTCTAAGATAGAAGGTTCTTGCATCAGTGAATTATATGTCGCAATACTTAATTGTTCCGGCACATATAATGCGCGATACTTACCATTGGTTTGGATTGCCATTTCTGCACTAACAGAATTTGCTTGTACACTAACTGCTTCTCCAATGCCTCCTCTTGCGGGTACGAATAAATTTTCTCGTTGCTCTGTTTCTAAACTAGAAAGTTCACTGGCAACTTGCGCCATCGTGGTACCACCCATCACAGCAATGATGTTTTTCCCATTTGGCAGATTATCGTCCAACGCTTCATAAAGAAGGTGACCAAATTCGCTAATTACTTTTATTTGTTGATCGCTATCGCCACCTGTAATCAAACAACGTGCAATCCCAAAATAACTCGCTAATCGCTTTTCAATCTGGTGCATTTCAAATAATTGGTCCATCATACTTCCTAATTGATTATAAATATCTTCGCCTTTTGGTGTTAACATCATGCCGCTTTTTGAAGATTCAATCAATTTCAGACGTTTCAGTACATCCGTTTCTGTTCGCAACACGCGTTCTGTTAAATCTAAACTTTCAGCCAACGTCCGTCGACCGATGGGTTGCATCCAGTAAACATTTTGCAAAATTCGGTATCTTTCTTGAAGAACCGTCAAAATATCTGGAGCAATAGCTTCAATCAATTTTATTTCATCAAGCATATGCAACCTCCGTTGGACATCTTTCGTCCTAGATAGACTTAATATGACCCATGTGTTGTAAAAAAAAGCGAATTTACTTTTTCAGTACCAATTCCTTACACAAATAATTCTAGCATGTTCTTTTTTATTTATCAACTAATACCCGAAGAAAAAAATAAAAATTCCCGAATTTTCTTTAATTTATCACAAAAAAGGAGGATTTCACAGAAAACTCATGAAACCCTTCCCAATCCTTATGCCTCATCGTATCTTTTACGTTTAGCAGAAGATGGAATTTTTAATAAATCGCGGTATTTTGCGACCGTTCTTCGTGAAATATCAATGCCTTCTTCGTTCAATAGATCGACTAATTTTTGATCAGAAAGTGGCTTGGCTTTGTTCTCAGCATCCACTAATGCTTGTAAACGATGTTTGACATCATTGGTCGAGCGTTCCCCATCATCAGAAGCTAATTTTTGGCTGAAGAAATGTTTTAATTCAAATACACCGAAGTCTGTTTCTAAATATTTGCCATTCACTGCGCGACTAACGGTGGATTCATGGATGGCTAATTCTTCTGAAATATCTTTTAAAATTAATGGTTTTATCGGATGTTCTTTATTTAAAAAGAATTCTTGTTGTCTTTCAACAATTGCTTTCCCCACATTAAAAATGGTATCGCCACGTTGTTCAACTGTTTTTTTCAACCATTCAAAATCTTGCTGCTTGTCTTTCAGATATTTCAAAACATCAGGATCTCCACTTTGTTTCATTTGTTCAAAATAATTTTGCTGAAATTTAATTTCGGGCATCCCGCTGCGGTTAGAAAAAACTGTCACTTGTTGTTCTTCAACTTTAACGGTTAAATCAGGAATGATATACAACCCTTCTGTTGAACCAAAAATTGCACCTGGTGCTGGCGTTAACGTCTGAATGTAATCAAACACTTTTTGAACGTCAGCCAATGAAATCAACAATTTTTTAGCAATGCTGTCCCATTTACGCTCGACTAATTCAATAAAATATTCTTCCAATAATAGATATGCAATTTCTGGTGCATAGTTATCACGCTCTGTTTGTAACATTAAACATTCTTGAAGATTGCGCGCTCCTACTCCTGCTGGTTCTAATTGTTGAATAAGCGTTAACGCATCTAGTAGTTGAATGGGTGTCCCACCTGTTTTCGCCACTGCTTCATCTAACGAAATTGTGAGATAACCATTCAAATCAATGTACTCAACTAAATAAAGAACAAGTGTCCGTAAATATGTATCACGATAATTTAAATGAATTTGATCAATCAAATGTTCAAATAAAGAGATGGTTGTATCGGGAATTTGATTCAAACGATTCATTTCAGTGCCGGTGGATGTACGCGGTTTGGAATAATTCGATGTATAATTCGGTTGTGTGACATCTAATAGTGGGTTTTCTAATGCTTGATTGTCAATAAAGTTAGATAATTCTTCTGTTGAAAATTGTAAAACTTGAATCGATTGCTGCAATTTCTGCGTCATCGCTAGTTTTTGGGTTTGTTTTTGTTGTTGTGAAAACTGTTGCTCGAATTTCATTTTGAATTTCCCCTTGTTTTTTTTCTTAAAGTTCGCTAAACTATGTAAAGTGTTCAGCACCTTTAGTGTAGTGGATATCACGCAAGATTCCGGTTCTTGAGACAGGGGTTCGATTCCCTTAAGGTGCGTTTTGTAACTGATTACAGTATACTTGAAAGCCTAATAAAACGCAAAAACAGACCTAAGAAAACAGCTCAGCAAGTGCCGAGCTGTTTTCTTTTTCTTATAAAATATGTTATACTGTAGAAACGCGAAAGATATTTTTATGCAACACTTTAATTTGTTTTTAAGAAATTTATTCAAACTGGCGTAACTACAGAGTTACAAGGATGTATTAGAGGTTAGGGAATACATCGTTTAAATGAGAAATAGTTAATTTTTAGTAATAGTTATCAACTTTAGAATAAACATATTGATTCGTCAGATAGCCTTCTCTTTAATTAGAGAGGGCTATTGTTCATTTCCCTCATCATACACAATTCTTAAAGAGAATAACAGCAACAACCTCAAGACAAAAAAATCCAAAAAGCTTTTAATAAGCTCTTTGGATTTTCTTACGATTATAATTCTTCGTCTTCTTCATCAAATTCATCGTCGTCATCATCGTCAATGATTGTTAAGTCTTCTTCAATACTTCCAGGAAGTTCTTCTTCATCATCGTCATTTGTTGCGCCGATTTCTTGTAAATCAGAGTTGTATGCTGCGATTTCTTCATCTTCATCGTCATCATCAAATAAATCATCATCATCGTCTTCATCAGTTAGATCTGTATCTTCTGGATCATCATCGTTGTAGTCAATTGCATCTTCATCATCACTAATGAAGGCATTTACTTTCTTACGTTTACGACGGCGTGGTGCATCTTCGTCGTCTTCGTCAATTCCATGGTTTACTTCTTCGTCAATCGAATCAATGGCATACCATGAACGTAAGCCCCAACGATTATCACCTAAAGAAATGAAACTACCATCAATGTTTAAGTCTGTATAAAACTGCGCCAATGAATCACGAATATCACTATCAGATTTTCCTAAATACGTTTGAATCTCATTTACTAAATCTGAAAAATCCATTACATCGCCTTTTTGAGATAAAATTGCACCGGCAACTTCAATCATGGACAATTCGTTTCTATTTACACCTTCAAATACATTAATTTCCAATCGGGACACGTCCTTTCACAGTCTACGTCTAATCATACAAAAATGTTTGCAAAAAAGCAATTTATTCTGATAAAAAACATCAAAAATCAAGCAGTAAATTCTAATGAGAGTTTATACTCACCGATTTTATCGCCCGCTGTAAATAAATCGTAATCCACAGACACTTTTCCAGAAGTCGGTTGGTCTTTTAAACTAAAATGAAGATTACTGGTGTATGTACTGAAAAACATCACGCCATATGGAGTTTGATAACTCGTATCTGCTTTTTCGCGATAAACAAATTTTAAACGCAGACGCATTTCACCTGAACGAATTAATTGAATCGTTCCATCTGGTGAAATTTTCATTGTTACAGGAATTTCTGACTGGTCATCTTGGACTTCTTTATAACGAATATAAAGAGTATCTCCCATCTTAACCACTTGTCCTTGTAAATCGAATAAAAATTCTTGGAATTCATTGTTTTGAGTCACTTCTGTTTTCAAACGTATGGCAACAGGTACGCCTTTTGTTAAATCCACGTTCTTCCCTCCTCTACTATTCTTTTATATTGTTCACATTTTCAGCTTATTTGTCAATAAAACAAACTGTTGGAATGTTTTTCACGTGTTTTCAAAATATTTTCGTATATAATGAAAGAAAACAATTAATTAAAGAAGGAAACTTATCATGAAGCAATTATTTGACCAAGCAATATTTACGGAAAACAATGCCTACTTGCCTTTTGCCTTAACAGATGTCTTTACAGAACATGCCAGCGTAACTTCTCAAGAAATGATTCATTTTTGGCAATGCGACCAGACATTTATTTTAGGGATGAAAGATACTCGGGTCACACATTTGCAACGAGGGCTTACACAAGTACTGCAACACAACTACCAACCAGTCGTTAGAAACTCTGGTGGATTAGGTGTCATTGCTGATAAAGGAGTCTTAAATGTCTCATTGATTTTCCCACGTGAGGAAACAACGACCACAGATAGCGCCTATGAACAAATGATGGCTGTCACACAACAAGCATTTCCTGAATTAACGATTGATGCCTACGAAATTGTTGATTCTTATTGTCCAGGAACCTTTGATTTAAGTGTCAATGGCAAAAAAATTGCAGGTATTGCGCAACGTCGAGTGAAAAACGGAGTGGCAGTCATGATGTATTTAAGTGTCAATGGCAACCAACACCAACGTGGCGAAGTCGTGCGCCATTTTTACCAACAAAGTTTGGAAGAAAAATTTGGGACAGATGGCTATCCGGCAGTAGATCCTGCTTGTATGACTACCATTGAAAATGTATTGGGTCAACCAATGTCCATCCAACAAACAAAAGAGCGTTTCATTCAAACCTTAGGGATTCAACCAACAGCAACTGATCCATTACAATGGGTCAAAGAAGCACTGCATACCGAATTACTACAAAAAAAATTAACAAGTATGCAGCAACGTAATTTACAAATAAAGGAGTTAAGTGATGGCTATTCCGTATAAATTTCGAAAACTACCAATCGAAAAAGTATTTCGTGACCCTGTTCACCAATATGTACATGTCCAACATCAAGTAATTTGGGATTTAATCAATGCCAAAGAATTTCAACGTTTACGACGAATCAAACAGCTAGGTACCGCTTCTTTTACCTTCCATGGTGCCGAACATAGCCGTTTTTCTCATTCATTAGGCGTTTATGAAATTACACGTCGAATCTGCGATGTCTTTAAACGCAACTACTCGACAGAAAAAATCGCTGATGGTTGGGATGACTCTGAACGTTTAATTGCGTTATGCGCAGCTTTATTACACGATGTCGGTCATGGGCCGTATTCTCATACATTTGAACATATTTTTCATACTGACCACGAAGCGATTACAGTGGCGATTATCACCTCGCCTGATACAGAAATTTACCAAATTTTAAACCGTGTGGAAGAAGGATTTCCAGAAAAAGTAGCAAGTGTTATTATGAAGACTTATCCTAATCCACAAGTCGTACAAATGATTTCAAGTCAAATCGATGCGGACCGTATGGATTACTTGTTGCGTGATGCCTACTTTACCGGCACCGAATATGGCACTTTTGACTTAACTCGTATCTTGCGAGTGATTCGTCCCTATCAAGGCGGAATTGCTTTTGCGATGAATGGCATGCACGCTGTGGAAGATTATATCGTGAGTCGTTATCAAATGTATGTCCAAATCTATTTTCACCCCACTTCACGTGGCATGGAAGTCGTGCTAGAGCACCTCTTACATCGTGCACATGTCTTATATAAAAAAGACAGTCGCTTTTTTGAAAAGACGTCACAGCTACTACTGCCATTTTTAGAAGAAGATTTTTCTTTAGAAGATTATTTGCGTTTGGATGATGGGGTGTTAAATACGTATTTCAATCATTGGTTAGATAGTACTGATCCTATTTTAAATGACTTAGCGGCACGCTTTTTAAATCGTAAACCTTTAAAATCTTGCCGTTTCCAACCAGATACGCAAATGGCTTTGATTGATACAATGAAAGCCATTGTCTCGGAAGTTGGTTTTAACGCAAAATATTATACAGGAATTAATTCCAATTTCGATTTACCGTATGATTTCTACCGTCCAAAACGTGACAAACATCGCACACAAATTGAGTTACAACAAAAAGATGGCACATTGATGGAATTGTCCAAAGTTAGCCCATTAGTTAAAGCTTTAGCTGGACAAGAACAAGGTGACCACCGTTTTTATTTTCCTAAAGAAATGGTTGACCAATCGTCACAAGACAACTATGATTTATTTGGAGAGTCATATCAGCAATTTGCCAATCATATTCACAATGGCGAATTAGTTGAATAACAAGGAGGAAAACATGTCTATCAAATTAATTGCTATCGACATTGATGGCACACTGTTAAACAGTCAACATCAGTTAACACACGAAGTCCGTACTGCATTGAAACAAGCCGAAGCACAAGGTGTGAAAATTGTCTTGTGTACAGGGCGTCCATTAACAGGCGTCGAATCTTTATTAGAAGAATTAGATTTATTTAGTGGAGATGATTACGTGATTACGTATAATGGTTCACTCGTGCAAAGTACACATGACAAAGAAATCGTGTCAAAATTTGGATTAAGTCACGATGATTATTTAGAAATTGAATTATTAGCGCGTAAATTAGGAGTTCATTTACACACAGAAACAGAAGATACCATGTATACATCGAACCGTGACATTAGCCCTTACACTGTGCACGAAGCATTTTTAGTAAATATGCCTTTGAAATACCGCACACCAGAAGAAATGACAGAAGACTTATCTATTATCAAAATGATGATGATTGATGAACCAGCTTTCTTAGATGAGATTATTCCTCTTATTCCTGAAAGCTTTATGGAAAAATACACTGTCGTGAAAAGTGCGCCTTTCTTCTTAGAAATTTTAAATAAAGAAGTCCACAAAGGGGCTGCATTAGAACGTTTAGCCGCACATTTAGGATTAGACCGTTCTGAAGTAATGGCACTAGGCGATAACGAAAATGATGTCACAATGATTGAATACGCTGGTTTAGGCGTAGCTATGGCCAATGCAACTGACAATGTAAAAAAAGTGGCAGATGTTTTAACAACATCTAACGACGAACATGGCGTAGCAGAAGCCATCAACAACTATGTTTTAAATGCGTAACTAAAAGAAACACAAAAATAGCCGAACGATGTAACACGAGAGGCGCTAATTCACTAGAATTAGCGCCAAGGCTCCACTGAATTGTAGGAGCACACTCAATCGTTCGGCTATTTTTTATGAAAAAGTCGGATAGCATGGCCGCTTTCTTATTGTTCTTTTAACCATTCTTGAACTGCCCAACGATGACTGCCACGTTTTAACAATAACATCGCATCCGCTGGCGTAACCCAAGCTAGTTCATTTGTTGTTTCGGTTGGTTCAGCCACTTTTTCCCACGCATCAACAACATAAAAATACCCGGGATGCTCATAATATGTGTCTCGATGACTTGAATAAAAATATTCCAACGCTTCGCCTAGATAATTCCCCACTTTTACCTCAAACCCAACTTCTTCTAACATTTCCCGATTAATGGCTTGTAAGTGGTTTTCTCCTTGTTCAATTTCTCCACCGGGTAAAAAATATGCCCCATTTGGTGCTTGTACAATAATAATTTCTTGTTTGTTTTCTCGATGAATCACAACATACGCACCAAAACGTGGTTTATAAACCTTATCAACTTCTTTTTTTCCAAAAATCGGTTTTTCCATAGTATCCTCCTTACAAAACTGTTTTCTTTTGATTGTAACGGATAGTCGTTCAACAGACAAGTTTCAATAGTAGATAAAATTTGAATGAAATTTGGGCAGTTTTCTTATCAAGAAAAATCGGATATGTTATAATAAACGTATTGAAATAAGAAAGGATGTTGACATTTATGAAAATGGCACACACTTGTGTACGTGTAAAAGATTTAGACGCATCGTTAGACTTCTACACAAAAGCATTTGGTTTTGAAGAAAGTCGCCGTCGCGATTTCCCAGATGCAAAATTCACATTAGTTTATTTAACCTTACCCGGAGATGATTACGAATTAGAATTGACTTATAATTACGATCATCCAGGTTATGATTTAGGCGATGGTTACGGCCATATCGCGATTTCATCAGACGATGTTGAAGGGTTACATGCCAAACATCAAGAAGCTGGCTTCAACGTAACTGATTTAAAAGGTTTACCAGGTGTTCCTCCTTCTTATTACTTCATCATCGACCCAGATGGATACAAAATCGAAGTTATCCGCGAACGCTAATTCGCAACAACTCCTTCTACTTAAGTAGAAGGAGTTATTTTTATCAAGGAGGTTTTTCAGTTGAAACCAATTATTGGTATTGCAGGAAACGAACGCACAATGACCATGGGTGAGACGTTTTGGCTCTCTTATACCTCGCGTAATTTTGTAGAAGGTATTCAAGCTGCAGACGGCTTGCCACTGGTCTTACCCATAGGACAACCCGAAGACGCAAAAACATATATTCAACGAATTGATAAGTTACTCTTAGGAGGTGGCCACGATGTCAATCCTAAATTATACGGCCAAGAACCTCATCCTTACTTAGAAGAAATCAACGAAAAACGAGATGCATTTGAACTAAGATTAATTGATGAAGCAATCAAGCAAGGTAAACCGATTTTCGGTATTTGTCGTGGTATGCAATTAGTAAATGTTGCGTTTGGTGGTACCTTGCATCAAGATATTTCTTTATTTGGTCCGACCAAAATTAAACATGTCCAAGAATCAGAGATGAACAAACGGACACATCCTGTTCAAATCAAAGCCGCTAGTCGTTTAGCAACTTTTTTACCAGAAGCCTATTCGGTTAATTCTTACCATCATCAAACCATAAAAGACGTAGCACCAAACTTTACCGCCACTGCCCACGCACCGGATGGCATTATTGAAGCAATCGAAGCCAATGACTTACCTATTATGGCCATTCAATGGCATCCAGAATTAACACGTAGCACCTTTGACACCGAGCAACAGTTATTCACTTATTTTGTCCAAAAATTATAAAAACCTATCTGAATGATAAAACGCAGTGCTGTTCATCCAGACACATACGTGACCATTCAGATAGTTTTTTTTATTGATAAATGACGACAAAATCCTCAAACAAAAGCTCGCTATCATCAGAGAATGTGGTACTTAAATGTTTGCTACGCTCGGTAAAAAATGCACGATGACTTTTTTGCCAAGATGCCAGTGTATCGTCTTCTCCCTCACGCTGACAAATGTCTTCTGTCATTTCATGAAATTTCATGCGCTGAACATCGGTCGTTTCAATGATACATGCGGGATTGCCTTGATAATCTGTCACAATCGACACATCGCCTACTTGAGGGATGACCTCATATTCATCTACCAAAGAAGCCGTTGCTGTTTTCTTTCCTGCTAATACAAGCGCTAGTAACTGATTAGCTGCTTGTTCACTACTATCAAAATAAAAAACTTCAAAACACGCCGTTTCCTGACTTCGATTCGTTCTTTCTAAAAATTCTGCCCAATATTTTTTTACCTGCGCATCTATGACTTAATCCCTCTTTTCTAAATAGTTCACCAAATCGCCACTATGCTCAATTGCTGACCCATTTTCTCTTGCGTCTTCCACCATAGTAATGCCCATAAATTCTTTATTTTCTGTATCAAAGTACAATAAGAAGCTATTTTCAATTCCGGTGGTATCTTGTTTTTCTTTAATTTCGGCTGTTCCTGTTTTAGCGGATAAAACAAAATCAGGCGTATAAAATTGATGCACATAGCCATCTTCATCAGATACACTGTGAACCAAATCAGTTAGAATGGTTGTTGCTGCCTTTTTTGAAATCACTTGCTCTTTGACTTCTGTTTTTTGATAGTTCATTAAACGCGGATAGGTCAGTTGACCGTCATTCATGAAGACACTATACATGGTTGCTTGTTGAATAGGAGAAATTAACAATTCCCCTTGTCCATAGCCTGTATCAGCTAATAAAATATCCGTCGCAAATGATTTTTCATTGGAAATCGAAGCGGGTTCCATATAAAATGGCAAGTCTAATTCTTCGTCAAAAATAAATTTAGATAATCCTTCTCTAAATTTGTCTTCGCCTAAAGCTAATGTTTTTTGCGCAAAATAAATGTTATCGGAATAAACGAGTGCTTTTTCTAAGTTAATCGGTGATGCTTCTTTCACTCGTGTGACTTCATACGAACCCCAACTTTGCTCTTTTTGCCATTTCAAACCAGAAATTGCTCGTTCTTCTTCAGGCGTAATCACGCCATCATCCAAACCGATTGCGCCAGTAATTACTTTAAAAGTTGAACCGGGAGCATAGCGATTGGTGAAACGCGTCATAAAGGGTAACTTTTTATCATTGGCATACGCATCGTATTCTTTTTGAGTCATACCTAACATCATTTTATTCGGATCATAAGCGGGTGAACTGACTGTTGCGAGTAAATCGCCTGTTTGTGGTTGCATAACGACAGTCGACTCCGGTGCGTTCTTTAGATTTTCAAAAGCTGTTTCTTGGGTTTGTGCATCAATTGTTAATTTTAAAGGTTCAGCATTTTTGCGTTCTTTTTCTAATAACACCTTTTTAACCGTGCCATCCTCTGATACTACTTCAATGACACCGCCGGATTCTCCACGTAATTGCTTATCAAAGACTGCCTCTAATCCTGATTTGCCGACCAAATCATTCTCATTTAAAGAAGCATCTTTTTCGATATCTTCTTGCGTGACCTGACTAACATAACCAATTAAATGCGCTGCAGCTTCTTTTAAGGGATAATAACGTTTCTTCACGTGACCAATCACCGCACCGGTTGGTAATTCTTTTAAAGGATTACTTTCTTCTTCTCCATACAATGTTTTCACTGGTACAAAAACTTCGCCTTGAGCCCATTCTGGTGCTAATGCGTCGTTCAATTGGTCGACAGAAACTGCAAATGCTTCACTAATTGCTTTCAAATGCTGTTCTTTTGCTGTTCCTTCACCTAATTTACTAGGATTTAAGCCTAGTTGTTGGTAGTCACGATTGGTAGCTAATTTTTCACCGTTACGGTCAATAATTTCACCACGTTCAGCAGTATCTTCTTGAATATTAATTTTATCTTTGCCTGTCATATCTGGGAAAATGAGATTAGGTGCCCAATCAATCACCGGTTGGTCATCGACAAACGCGACTGTCGTTTGATAAGCAACATCTTCTAATTCTCCTAAAAATGTATCAAATGACACATGATACGATAACAAGTACTCGTCTTGTTTTTTTCAACTTTTACGTCTGAAACTTTTGCATTTTCAGTATGTAAGGAAGAAAAAATAAGTTGGTATTTATTGATGACTTCTTCTTTCGTATAACCACTGCTTTTGATGGATGTTGGACTTAAAGAATCAACCAATTTGTCATACGAGCCTTTTTCTAAGGCTTGTACGTAGGTATCTGCCACTTTTTTTACTTCACGTTCTTTGGCTCCTTGCAAAAACCAATACGTCCCGCCGCCAATAGCGCCTACTGCCAAGACTACACTAGCGATGAGTATGCCTTTTCTTGCTGACATTTCTTTCCCCCACTTTCTTTTCCATTAATTATGTCATACCAAAAATTGAAAAACAAAAAGCTTAAGAAAACTTGGAAAGGAAAAGAACCCAGAAAAATTCTGAGTTCTCCAACTGCTCTAATTAGTTTTCGTCAAAGAAATCAACAATTAATTGATAAACGACAGGACTTTCTACTTCATTTAACACTTCATGTTTCATCTGTGGTAAATCAATCACATCAATCTGGTGGTAGCCAATCCGACGCAATGTATTTTCAGTATCTAATAACCCTTGATTACCTCCAGTAATGTCATGATCTTCGGCACCAGTAATACTTAAAATAGGTAGTTCTGGATGACGGCAAGCAAAATTAGCGACATTTTTTAGTTCACGATTGGTTTGCCAAATTGTCGCAACACCACGATTATCATAACCAGGAATCATCCACGGATCATTCATCGCCTCTTCTAAATGCTCCTCGCTATTGGTTAACCACGTTTTATCTTTTGAATCAAAATCTGACAGTTTTTTCAAAATCCAAGAGAAACCATGTTCACCGGCGACTTTGTTCGCAATTTCGGCAATCAAACACCCCATCTTCGCATTTTTTTCGTATTGAACCGTTCCCGTCAATAATAATTTATCAATTTCCGCATCGTGTTTTTGCAAATAAACACGCGCTAACATCGAACCAAAAGAATGCCCATAGAGATAGACAGGTTTATGAGCAAAACGTTGTTTCACAAATTGGGTGATTTCAGCTTGATCTTCCACCATTCGTGTCATACCCGGCATATGGCCCAACACAAATTGTTCATTCACTGATTGGCCATGCCCACGGTTGTCACTAATCACAACGGCATAGCCATTTTCTGCTAAATGATTGGCAAAATGCAAATAACGTTTGCGATGTTCTAAAATCCCATGCACGATTTGTACAACTGCTTTAATAGGACGATACGTTGGTCGAACAATGCTTAAGGCTAACGGTAGTCCATCCGAAGCGATTAAGAAAACATCCTCAGTCGTCGTTTTAAGTAATCCTGCGTCATCAAAGGCAAGCTCTTCTTCAATCGTAATCGTTTCTGGTCGGTTGCGGAATAACGCATAAAAACCAATTCCCGCACCAATTAAGCTACCGTAAAGTAATGCTTTTTTCACAATCCATTCCTCCTAGTGTTATCATTAGCCTTATTGTACCGAAAAAAAGAAATTTAGACGAACAAAAAAACAGACTGGTTACCCAATCTGTTTAAAAATTTAATTTTGACTCTTCATCAAACGGAACGATTGTTTCAAAGTGGCAAAAATACCATTGTCATTGTAAACCAACACATTGGATTTATACATTTTCGCACAACCGACTGTTAAGGCAATTGTAGTTACCAATAAAATAGCTACCGAGATTAACGCACCACCAACCCCAACTGTTTCATTGGCTAGGCGAATCGGCATAATGTATGACGATAGGAACGGGATATATGAGGTAATACGAATGACGATATTGTTCGGGTCCATCGCCCCTAGCATAATCCCTAACATATAACCACCTAACGATAAATACGTTACTGGTAAAATAACTTTTGATGTATCTTCCGCTTTGTTAACCAACGATCCACATAAAGCAGCTAAGACCGCATAAATAAAAATACCTAATAAAACGAAAATCAACGTAAAGACTAAGAAGTTTCCTAAAATCGCTTGTAACGAAATATTTGCCAAGAATGATTGGACGACTTCCATCTCTTTCACCCAATTATAACTAATCGCAAAAGCAATCGCATATACAACCATTTGTGTTAAAGCGACTAATAAAATCCCAAATAATTTGCCATAAAAATGCGTTTGCGCGCGCGTACTCGACAAGATGACTTCCATGATACGCGTCCCTTTTTCAGAAGCAATTTCTTGAGCAATAATCCCTGCATACGTCATAATGAACACGAATAATAAAATGGTGCCACCGAAACTAATGATGTATTGAACGACACTATTATCTTCACCAATCACCATATTCCCATTATCATCAAAATTCACTTTTTGTTTTGTAAATTCGGCCGGTTGACTCAAACTAACCACTTGTTCAGGTGTTAAACCTAATTTTTCTGCACGTGATGACCCTTGAATACTGGATAAAATTTGTTGCAGTGTTAATTCCGTTGCTTGGCCTAAACTTGATTCACTAAACAGTTCACCTTTCACTGTCTCTTCGGTAACCTGTAGTACTAAAAATGCATCAATTTTTTCTTCTCTCATTTGTTTCTCTGCTGCTTCTTTTGAATCTAAGACAACAAATTGATAGTCTTCATTTTCAGCTTGCGCTACTAATTCAGCAAATCCTGCCTGCTCAGAAATCAGTCCAATTTTATCGACATGACTGGCACGACTAGCAAAGTGTCCCCCTGCATAGGCGAGGCCACCAATAATAAATGGAACGAGTAACATAATAAAAAACGACACCGACTTCACATTTTTCTTATAAACATCGCTTGCGATTACCCAAAATTTATCCATTGATGTCACCTGCTTTCAATTTAAAGATTTCTTCTAACGTTGGTGGTTGCTGATTAAACATTGGAATATATCCATCGGCAGTGGCTAAAGTAAAAAGTTCCTTGCCAACTTCTGGGTCGGTTAAGGTAATTTCTAATGAGCGGTCTTCTCGTGTGTTGACGGATTGAACACCCACTAATTTTTCAATCGTTGCTTTTTCCAAACCAGACTCTAAAAAGACTTTTGTTCGACCAAATGACTCACGAATTTCATGCACCTTTCCATTTAAAACCATGGAACCGTTACGTAACATAATCAAGTGGTCACAAATTTTTTCAACGTTATCCATATTATGACTTGAAAAAATGACACAAGAACCTTTTGATTTTAGCTCTATGATTCCGTCTTTTAAAAGCTCAGCATTCACTGGATCAAGGCCACTAAATGGCTCATCTAAAATGACTAGTTTTGGTTCGTGAATTAACGTAGAAATCAATTGTACTTTTTGTTGATTCCCTTTAGACAATGATTTAATTTTATCTGTCTTTTTTCCTTTCACTTGAAACTTGTCCATCCACTCGTCAATTTTCGGTTCAATTTCTTTTTTCGTTTTCCCACGAAGCTTTGCAAAATAAATTAATTGATCTTGAATCGATACTTTAGGATACAAGCCGCGTTCTTCTGGTAAATATCCGATGACATTATAATCTTTAGCGCTTAATGGTTTACCATTCCATAAAACTTCTCCACGATCTGCTTTTAAAAAATCTAAAATCAAACGAAACGTCGTCGTTTTCCCCGCACCATTTTGCCCAATCAATCCCATGATTTCGCCATCTTGAATGTGAAATGACAAATCATCCACTGCCGTGTAGTCGCCAAATTTTTTGACTAAATGTTTTGCTTCTAACATAGTAACTCCTCCTTTAATTCGTTTAGAAAAAATACTCAAAAGTAAAACCAATCATCCCGCCTATAATGGCACCAAACATCAAATTAAACAATGTATCTAACCAAAATCGTTGCTTTTTCGCAAAAGCTTCAGGATTATTAAAAAACTCTGAACGATCTTTATAACGCCTACGTATCAAATACCCACTAATAAAATAAATAAGTGGATATAAAAGCAATCCAATGCCTCCACCTGTAAAGAAGCCAGAAAAAAAAGTCATTTCAATTACATGATACACCAATAAAAGACTCATTATTATAAGGATTAATAAACCAAACGCACTTATTTTAAATGAATTTTTCATTAACCATTTTTGTTCTATTTCTAGTCGCTCTGCATAAGATACTTTGTCAGAAAAAATAGTTGGCGTGTCTGGGTCAGCCATAAAATAGAAGTATCGTTTTTGGTAATTGCTCACATATGTCCAACCACTCGCTTCATACATCTCTAAGTACTCATCAATTTCTGCTTGTGATTGGTTGCCTGTATAAAAATCAACTGCAAATTGTTTTTCTTGGGCAGGTGCTTTTTTAAAAACTAAAAAACCTAATTGATTCATTTTAACAAACTGCCAACCTTTGCGGGCTTGTTGGGCTAGTCGCATCATTTCTTTTTCTGCGTAAAAACTCACACCCAAGCTATATAAATACTTTTGTTTCATCTTTGAACACCCTCCAACACTAATCAAATTGTTCCAACATCTTAGCACCCGCTTGATAAAAAATCTTCCGTCGTTGAACTTCTTGTTTTAACACATCAATTCCTTTGGGTGTGATGTGATAAATCTTTTTGCGATCAGAGCTTTCTTCTAAACGAATCCACTCACTTTTGACTAATTTTTTTAAAATAGTATACATACTCGCTGGCCCAACTTCCACTTTGCCTTCAGTTAAAACAGTTATTTCTTTCATAATCGCATAACCATGTTGCGGTTTTAATAAAGCTAATAAAATTAAATAGGTGGAATCTGTTAATGTTTCATCCATCGTAATCACCTCACCTATATCATCATCCGATATATCACTTACCGATATATTATCAAGTGATATATTTTTTGTCAAATAAAAAAAGAATCCCATTGATCGTAATCAATAGGATTCTTTCTTATAACTCAACAATTTGTCCAATTTTTCTTTCCGTTGCCGTATCTAAAACTTGTTTGGTTACAGCTAAGTCTTGCAATGCAATTCCTGTCGAATCGAAAACGGTAATTTCCTCTGCTGTTTGACGACCAGTAACTTGGCCTAATAACACATGTCCAATTTCAGTCAGTTGTGCGGGTTGTACTTTTCCAGTTTGAACAGGAATTTCTAATTCCCCCACAGTCATCGATTGATACAAAGCTCGTTAAATTATAGTCCACTTCTGTTTCATAAATATTTAACCAGCGTTCGACGCCAAATGGTTTAATATACATCTTTTATTACTTCCAATCTTTAATTAATGTAACACTTTACTTAAGAAATCAATGGTTCTAGGGTGCGTTGGTTGGTCAAAAATTTGCTCCGGTGTTCCTTCTTCAATAATTTTTCCACCATCCATAAATAACACACGGTCACCCACTTCTTTGGCAAAGCCCATTTCATGTGTAACGATAACCATCGTCATACCCGCTTGGGCTAAATCTTTCATTACGTTTAATACTTCACCAACCATCTCTGGATCTAGTGCCGAAGTCGGTTCATCAAATAGCATGACATCTGGGTCCATCGCAAGTGCCCGAGCAATCGCAATCCGTTGTTTTTGTCCGCCAGATAGTGAATTAGGGTAGGCGTCCGCTTTCTCTGCTAAACCAACTTGATTTAATAGACGCATGCCATTTTCTTTGGCTTGATCTGATGTTCGTAAACCGACTTTCACAGGTGCCAAACAAATGTTTTCCATCACTGTTTTATGCGGGAATAAATTAAAGGATTGGAATACCATCCCTAATTTTTCACGAATTTTAAAAATATCAATTTTAGGATCGGTTAAATCTTGATTTTCAAAAATAATTGACCCTTTTGTCGGCACTTCTAATAGATTTAAACAACGTAAAAAGGTACTTTTCCCTGAACCTGAAGGACCAATCACCACGACAACTTCACCTTGTTGAATCGTGGTATCAATGCCGTTTAATACTTGGTTATCACCAAATGCTTTATGCAAATCGATGACTTTAATTAATTCTGTCATTTCTCTCATCTCCTATTCTAAATTTTTAGCAATGACACAAACAAATGCTACACCAATCGTTGTCAATGCTCCTCTTAAAAACAATGGTCCATAGATTTGTAAGGTACTACGAGAATCGATATCGCCCACTTTGGCTTCTTCAATATTTTTTTCTAGAAGCTCTTCAATCAAACCTTCTTTTTGCATCTCGGCAATAATCTGATTGACTTCTGTAATCAACGCTTGACTTTCTTTTGGAAAAGCAATTGATTGGGCTGTTTTTTCTTCTGGAACTTCAATTTCAATATCTGCAATAACTACATTCGGATAAATATCCAAGTAGTTTCTTGCTGCCAAGTAACCGACAACACCGGCATCGACTGTTCTGCATTGATTTCGGCAATCACTTCAGGTAACTTTCCTAAAGAAACGGGATGCGCATGCCCAATATAATCATGCAAAATAGTTTCTTGCGTGGACCCTTTTTGAGCCGCAACTTCTTTACCAGTTAAGGACTCTAGAGACGTAAATTGTTCTTCTTTGTCTTTGGTTGTCAAAATAACAAACGGTAGATTATGGTAACTGTCTGAAAAACTAATCACTTCTTTTCGTTCTGGCGTTGGATTAAATCCAGCTAATGCCATATCAAACTCGCCTGCTTGTACACTTGGAACTAAACCATCAAATTTCATATTGGTGATTTCTAACACAACACCTAGTTCTTCGGCAATTTTTTAGCGATATCAATATCAAACCCAATAATTTCTTCTTTCCCATTGTTCATACGAATGTATTCTTTGGGTGGATTATCTGCCGATGTTCCAACGATTAATGTGCCTCTATCTAAAACTTTCTGTAATGAATCATCGGTTTGTGCAGACACCGGCATACTCCAAAACATAGGTAGAAAAAC
The DNA here is from genome assembly GCF_029023825.1 of Enterococcus saccharolyticus subsp. saccharolyticus. NCBI lineage: Bacteria > Bacillati > Bacillota > Bacilli > Lactobacillales > Enterococcaceae > Enterococcus > Enterococcus saccharolyticus. Next base: position 1,838,342 of record NZ_CP118957.1, read on the forward strand.
CACTAACATACCTATTAAACCAATCACCTTTTTTTCCATAGGTAAACCTCCTAATTAATGAATATTTTTATAAATATTCATTTGTCTTCCTCGTATTATAGTTCATTTTTATGAAAAAATTCAAGGTAATGTTTCAATTTTCTGAATTTTCACCATAAAAAAGCTAGCTTCTTCGGCTAGCTTTCCTTCTGATGCAATTCATGGTACACATTTTCAGCAACTTTCTGTGGTAATCCGTGCGCACGTAATTCTTCGACACTGGCTTCTTGAATTTTTTTCAACGACTTAAATTCTTTGAGTAACATTTTTTTTCGTTTTGGTCCTAGTCCCTCAATGCCATCTAGACGAGAAGAAAAACTATTTTTACTACGTAATTGTCGATGAAACGTAATAGCAAATCGATGTACTTCATCTTGTATGCGCTGCAGTAAAAAGAACTCTGCTGAATTTCGTTCTAAAGGAACAACAGCTAAATCAGAACCAAACAACATTTCACTGGTTTTATGTTTGTCGTTTTTAGCTAATCCAGCGATTGGAATATCTAAGCCTAGTTGATTTTCCAAAACATCTTTAGCAACATCGACCTGTCCTTTACCACCATCGATAATAATTAAATCAGGAAACGGCAAATTTTCTTTTAACACCCGTGCATATCTACGGTAAACCACTTCTCGCATCGATGCATAATCATCAGGCCCTTTGACAGTTTTTATTTTGTATTTCCGGTATTCATTTTTCGCTGGTTTTCCATCAATAAAAACCACCATAGCTGAAACAGGATCCGTTCCCATAATATTTGAATTATCAAAAGCCTCAATACGTGTCGGTGTAGGAATTCCCATCGCATTGCCTAGTTTTTCTACAGCACCGATTGTGCGTTCTTGTTTGCGTTGAATCAAATCAAATTTTTCAGATAAGGCGACACGCGCATTTTTACTGGCAAGTTCTACTAGCTTTTTCTTTTCGCCACGCTTCGGCTGTAAAATCTTTGTTTCCAGTAATGCTTGCACACTTTCTTGATCGATATCATCTGGAATCAATACTTCTTTTGGAATAATATGCTCATTTTCCTGATAAAATTGCCCAATGTACGTTAAAAAATCTTCCGTTGCTTCATTATAAAAAGGAAAAATAGACACATCGCGCTCAATTAATTTTCCTTGTCGTACAAAAAATACTTGAACACACATCCAACCTTTATCAACAGAATAACCGAAGACATCACGATCCATCAAATCGGTTTGGGTCATTTTTTGACGCGTCATCACCGTTTCAATGGCACGAATTTGATCACGGTATTCTGCTGCTTTCTCAAATTCCATATTCATCGCTGCGTCATTCATTTTCGCTTCTAAACCAGCTTGAATATCACTATGCCCCCCACTTAAAAATTGCTTAATTTCTTTGACCATTTCCGTATAAGTATCTTTGGAAATATCAAATACACACGGCGCTAAACATTGCCCCATATGGTAATACAAACAAACTTCTTTAGGTAACACTTTACATTTACGTAAAGGAAATAAACGATCAAGTAATTTTTTCGTCTCATTGGCAGCACGAACATCTGGATAAGGGCCAAAATAAAGTGCTTTATCTTTTAAGACTTTGCGAGTAATTAATAGTCGTGGATATTCTTCATTCGTGATTTTGATAAAAGGATAGGTTTTATCATCTTTTAGCATGATATTGTATTTCGGATCATTTTTTTTAATCAAATTAATCTCTAATAACAGCGCTTCAATATTTGATTCTGTCACAATATATTCGAAATCTTCAATCTCACTGACTAAACGTTCTGTCTTAGTATCATGACTGCCAGTAAAATAAGAACGGACACGATTCTTTAAGATTTTGGCTTTTCCTACATAAATAATCGTGCCATTTTTATCTTTCATCAGATAACAACCCGGTTGGTCTGGCAATAAAGCTAATTTATTTCTAATTTGTTCATTCATGCAAACGACATCCTCCGTTCTTTCTATTTCATTATAGCATATCAGAACATTCGTTCGTAGTGTTTTAGTTTTATGTAACGTTGCATTTTCGTGATGAAAAACAAATGTGAGAACTATTCTCGCTCTCCTTCCAGTCGACAAATCATAGTGATTCCTTTGGGGGAACTACTCTCGCTTGGCTCGACTAGTACTGTTCATCAACTATTCTCGCTCTCCTTCTAGTCGGCGAATCATAGTGATTCCTTTGGGGGAACTACTCTCGCTTGGCTCGACTAGTACTGTTCATCAACTATTCTCGCTCTCCTTCCAGTCGGCGAATCATAGTGATTCACAGTAAAAAACCTGAGATGTGGATGACATCTCAGGTTCTATTCTTACATGTGTGGCGCAATCATTGCTTCGATTTGTTCTTTTGTTTGGACACCGATTGCTTTATCAACCACTTGGCCATCTTTTTTCAAGATTAAAGTTGGGATGCTCATTACACCAAATGATGCTGGTGTTTCTGGGTTTTCATCAACGTCCATTTTAACGATTTTGAATTCTTCTTCATCGTAGTTTTCAGCTAATTGATCTAAAATAGGTGCTTGCATACGGCAAGGTCCACACCAAGTTGCCCAAAAATCGATTAATACTAACCCTTTATCTGTTTCTTCAGCGAATGTTGCATCTGTAATATTTTTTGCCATTTTTGTAACCTCCAATATTCAATATCAAAAGTATAGCATCTTCATTTACACTTGAAAACTATCTTGCTTACTCTTGATAAGTTATTTAAATTTTACGATAGTTGCCCCATTACCACCTTGATTGGCTGGTGCAAATTCGTAACTTTTTACACTACGATGATTTTTTAGATAATCAATAATACCTTGACGTAACGCGCCTGTTCCTTTACCGTGAACAATCGTTACTTGCGGATAGCCGGCTAGGATAGCTGCGTCTAAATATTGATCCACTTCGTTTAACGCTTCTTCGTAACGTTTCCCGCGTAAATCCAATTGATTAGAAACGTGTGAACTATCTGCTGAGCGAACCGTATTGACAATTCGTTGCACAGGTTCTTTCACTGGCGCAACCGATTGAATATCTTCTTCATCCACTTTCATCTTCAAGATGCCTAATTGTACTTCCCATTGACCGTTTGAGGTTTGTTTAATCAATTCCCCACGTTGTCCGTAAGAAGTAACCAAAACTTCATCTCCAGCTTTTAATTTCTTCGCTTGTTTGGCTTTTTTCAGCACTTTATTTTTCTGCAAATGATTTTCTTCTTGATGTAAATCAGATAGACGTGTTTTCGCATCAATTAATTCATGCTCTTTCACACGACCTTGTCCACCAGTCAACTGCATTTTCCGAATATCGGCAATAACTTTATCCGATTCTTCTTTCGCCTCTTCCACAATTTGATTGGCTTTTTGACGGGCTTTAGCTAATTCTTTTTCACGTTCTTCAAAGAAATAACTATACGCATCTTGCAATTCTTTATGCACACGTTGTGCTTCATTGACGTATTGACGAACTTCTAAATATTCTGTTTCTGCCATTTTACGACGATTTTCTAAATCGGCAATCATGTCGTTCAAGTCTTGGCTTTCACCATCCATAATTTGTTTCGCCGCATCAATTACATGACTAGACAAGCCCAAACGTTTCGAAATTTCAAACGCATTACTACGTCCTGGAACCCCAATTAATAAACGATACGTTGGACTTAACGTGTCTACGTCAAATTCCATCGACGCATTAACTGTTTTAGGACGATTGTAACCGTAGACTTTTAACTCTGGATAATGGGTAGTTGCCATTACATAAGCTGATTTTGCACCGATTTCATCTAAAATCGCAATCGCTAAAGCAGCACCTTCTTGAGGATCGGTTCCAGCACCTAACTCATCAAACAATACCAAACTTTCACTATCTACTTTATCTAAAATAGCGACAATGTTAGTCATATGTGAAGAGAAGGTAGATAAGCTTTGCTCAATGGATTGTTCGTCCCCAATATCCGCAAAAATTTCTTTAAAAATCCCCATTTGACTTTCTTCATCAACTGGAATTGGTAATCCAGATTGCCCCATTAGTTGTAATAAACCTAATGTTTTTAAGGTGATTGTTTTCCCACCAGTATTTGGCCCTGTAATAACAACTGCTTGATAGTCTTCTCCAATTAAAATATCATTGGCTACCACTTTTTCTTGGTTGATTAGTGGATGACGTGCTTGTTTAAAGATAACGTGATTTTCAGCGCTAATCGCTGGGACAATTGCTTTTAGTTCTTTGGCAAAGCGTGCTTTCCCATTCATAAAGTCAAACTTGCCAATCACATACGCATTGTGAAGAATATCTTTGCGATAAGGCACTAATTCAGCTGATAATTCAGATAAAATTCGCGAAATCTCATTACGTTCAGCAATTTGATGTTGACGTAAACGATTGTTTAACTCGACAATTTGACGTGGTTCAATAAACAATGTTTGCCCAGAAGAACTTTGGTCGTGTACCACACCACCAAAAATACCACGATACTCTTGTTTTACCGGAATAACATAACGTTCATTCCGCATCGTCACAATCGCATCACTTAAATAGCGGGCATTGTTCCCACGTACAATATTATCTAACGTCTCACGAATCGTTTGCTCACTTCGACGAATATTTCCACGAATCGTTCGTAATTCCGGTGACGCATCATCTGTGACACGTCCATCTTCATCAATCGCTTCTTTTAAGCGACGACTTAATTCAGGCAATGTCGTTAACTGTTCTTCCCAGTCATAAAGACGTTGAAACTCTATTTCACTATCATGTAAATCGTCTAAAAAACGTTTCACTTCATTTGTCGTTGATAAAACCCGTGAAACTTGAGCTAACTCAACACCGTTTAAGTCCGCACCAATTTCAATTCGTTTCATATGCGGACGAATATTCTCGATTTTGGGAACAGGAATTCCGCCACGCAAACGTTGGATTTTCATCCCATCTGCGGTTTCTTCTAACCAAGCAGTAATCACTTGCGGGTCTGTAACAGGTAACAAGTCACGCAATTCTTCCTGTCCTTGTGCAGTTACTAAATATTGGGCAATTTGCTGCTTCACTTGGTTAAATTCAAGTGTTTCTAAAATTCGTTTATTCATTTGTTTCACCTACATTTCTTGGTTCATTTCGTTGCCAATAAAAGAGAGCAGGGGTGCTTCACAACACAGCTGCTCTACTTTTTTTAGCGAATAATATCTGTGATCCATAATTGATGGAAGTGTTTTGATAAAAACAGTGATTTCTCAACAATCAAACTCATTGAACCACTTTTTTCAAATAACTGTTGAATGGCATCAAGTGGAATAGTTGTTAATAGGAACAAAATTAAGAAAATGAACGTATAAACAATCATCACATTCAACACTCCTGCCACTACCCAATCATATTCAAACAGACTGTTTCTAAAACGTAAATCTCTTAAAAGTACACCGATTAGTTTCGTAATTAACCAACCAATCACCATTACTGTGATAAAGGCCACGCCTGCATAGTATGCTTGATCTAAATCAAACGACAGTTCTTGGCTATAGAAAGCCATTTTAGTATTGGGTGACACCGATAAATACGGTACATATAATTCTAGCTTCTCACCTAATGATTGATAAAGCTGTTTGGCTACCAAATAAGAAATGATAAAACCGCCAAAATAAACTACCTGTAACGTGGTTCTTCTTCTCGCTCCTTCATAAAAAGCGAAGAGTAGAATTAAAAAGAGTAAAAATCCAATCATTCAAGTATCCTTTCTGCTACCCTTGTGAGGCCTTTTGTTGTATCGTTCGTTTGCGCTCTTCATTCAAAATTTGCTGTGCTTCCACATGATTTCGAATTTTTTTATCTGCACGCCCTGTCCGTTCAAGCACTTCTTTTGCTTCAACTTCAATTGCTTCAATTCGTTGAATACGATTTTCCAATTCAACAACTTTCATTGCTTTTTGTTGGAGCTCGTCATTCTTCTTTTTTAACAAAAGTAGTTGTTCTTGTTTTTTCAATTGATCAGAAATCGCATTGACCGCCAACAATATTGCTGCTTGCTCTGTATCCATATGCGGTGAAATAGCTTTGATTTCATTCAGCTGAGCATTGACAAGTTTTGTGACTCGATCCATATGCTGCGTGCTTTCTGGACCAATGATTGTGTAGCTTTGATTATCGATAATAGCTTTGTAACGTTTCTTTTGCGTCGCCACATGTTTCAGCTCCCTCATTCTTGCAAGTCTTTTCTATTATAGCACTTAATGCTATTTTTTTCTTCACACACTCCTTACAATTATAAAAGAAACAAGAATTTTTTTCCATGTTCAAAATAAATTTTTTGTATGTTAAAATCAAAAAACAGGAAGGAATGAGTCCATGAGCACAAGTGTCATCAAATTATCCAAAAATGAACTACAAAAAGTGGTTGATTATTACCAACCCCATGCGTTAAATAAACAAGTCCCTTACACACACCTTGTTGCCAAAAAAGGTGGAACAACGATTACCGTCTATTCTTCTGGGAAAGTCATGTTTCAAGGAAATCAAGCTGAAGCCGAAGCCAATCGCTGGCAAAGTACCACCACTCCTGCATCGAGTAGCGGTACTTTGCCAAAAGATTTTGCCCAAAAAAGCATTATCGGTAGCGATGAAGTAGGCAATGGCAGCTATTTTGGTCCGTTAATTGTTTGTGCTGTTTATGCCGAAACAGCCATTTTGCCCACCTTAAAAAATTTAGGGGTCAAAGATTCAAAAATGTTAACTGACCCACAAATCCGTCAATTAGCACCTAAAATTAAAGAGATTGTTCCTTTTCAATTATTGACCGTTACTCCTGAAAAATACAATCAAATCCAACCACAATACAATGCGGTACGTATGAAAGTCGCTTTACATAACCAAGCGATTCAATTATTGTTACAAAAAATTGCCCCTACACAACCAGAAGGCATTTTAATTGATCAATTTACCAGTGAAAAAAACTATCGAAACTATTTACGTATGGAAAAAAATCAAGTCACTGAAAAGTTATTTTTCATTACAAAAGGAGAACAATACCATTTAGCCGTAGCAGCAGCTTCTATTTTATGTCGCGCACACTTTCTAGAAGAATTAGAACGCGCGTCACAAGAAGTTGGTTACACCCTTCCTTCAGGTGCGGGTAATAAATCTGACCAAGTAGCAGCTAAGCTTTTAAAAGAAGGTGGTCTTGACTTATTAGCTAAATATGCAAAATTACATTTTGCTAATACAGAAAAAGCACAAAAAATTGCAGAAAAAACACTGTAATATAAATCAAAACAAAAATAGCCAAATGCTCCCATTCGGCTATTTTGCTATGAGGAGCTGTAATCACAGTTCCTTTTTATTATTTTGCTTGTAAGTCTTCGATTGAATCAATGTCGACATAACTTGGAACAACAAAACCATTTTGCGCGCCGACTAAGTTTGCTCCTAAATCATCAAAATCCTCACGATATTTTTCATAAAATGATTGATGGGTTAATGGTAACCAAGGCGCAACACTAAAGTCTGCTTGTCCTGAAGCAACTGCTTGGAACATAATCGCAGGCTCTACGTCAGTCATTTTCACCTTATATCCTTGTCCTTCTAAGACTTGTTTAATCAATTCAGAAGAAGCACGCTCTGTATCCCAAGGTGTTGAAACTAATTCCAGTGTCTCACCGTCTGACTTTTTCGTCCCTTGTGTCCATTCAGAAACCTTATCTGAATTTGCTGTCATCCATTCTTCCACGACTTCTGGAAACGGTCGATCGACACCATTATTCACAACTTCTTGCATATCATCTAATGTCCAATTAAAATTATCAATAATTTTATAAGCTTCTGGATGCTCTTCTTTCAACCCTTTACGAGCAATCGTCCGAATTTCTTCCTCTCCACCCATTGTGCCTTTGGGATCTTCTAACATTTTTAAATCATACTCTTCAAAAATCCAATGTGGTGTCCAACCAGTAATAATGATGGGTTCTTCTTTACGAATGGCTTGTTGTAAAGAAGCTAACATGCCTGCAGTGGAACTTTCTTGTAACGTCCAACCTTGTAGATTTTCATAAGCATCCATCGTACTGTGGGCAGCTTCGGTCACTCCAGCTCCCGGTTCCACTCCTGTAATCGTATAATCGACAAATTCCGCCACATTTTCTTTATCCTCTGTTTGTTCTGAACCACAACCTGCTAATAATAATGCTCCTGCTAAAACCAACATACTTCCTACTTTAAATTTCATCAACTTGTAACAATCCTTTCTTTTATAAATAAAAAGCTTGTAGGAAAACGTAACGTCATCTTACAAGCTTTTTAATTGTCTATTTCTTCCAGCTATTTACGATATCTTCATGGGCATTCATCCAGTCTCTTGCTGCTTGTACTGGTTCAGTACCATTTTCGATTTCTAGCATCATGCCTTCAATGTCTTCTAATTCCCAAGAGAAATTATCTAAAACATTGTAAACTTCTGGCATGTCATCTTTTAGTCCATGACGTACCATAGTATGAATACTTTCTTCGCCACCCATGGTACCTTTTGGATCTTCTAGATATTTCAAGTCATAACGAGAGAACATCCAGTGTGGTGACCAACCAGTAATGACGATTTCTTGTTCATTCTTAATCGCATTTGCTAATTCTGTCGTCATCGCGCCACCAGAAGATGTCATTAGATTCCAATCAGATAAGTTTGGATATTCTTCAACTGTTTTTTCAGCAGCAGAAACAACACCAGCACCAGGTTCAATCCCAACGATCGTTTTGTTGGCTTGATCTGATAAATCTTCAATAGAATCAACATCCATATATGAAGGAACGACAATTCCTAATTGAGCGCCGCCTTCTAAGTTTGGTCCCAAGTTTTCAACTTGATCTTTAAATTTTTCATATTGTGTCCCATGTGTTCCAGGTAGCCAAGCAGCAACCATTCCGTCGGCTTCGCCATTGGCAACAGCTTCCCACATAATCGCATTGTCTAATGGTGTCATTTTAACTTCATAACCCATATCTTTTAATACTTCTGAAACAACTGTTGTGGAAGCAACTTCAGTATCCCATTCCACATATGCTAAGTTGACTGTTTCTTTTTTATCACCCATCACTGAGCTAATCACAGTTCCACCGACTAAAACGGCAATTGCTGCAAGAATTAATCCAGTGATTAATTTCTTTTGTTTAGCTGTTTTTGGTGCTTTGGCACTTTTTGGACGATTCATATTTTGTGTAAAACGGTCCATAATAATCGCTAAGACAACCAATGCCAAACCATTAACAAACCCGCTACCCACTTGTGAACGTTGTACTGCAGATAAGACACCTTGACCTAAACCAGGTGCACCAATCATTGAGGCAATAACAACCATAGATAGAGCTAACATGATTGTTTGGTTAATACCGGCAAAAATGGTACTTTTCGCTAAAGGTAACTCTAATTTAAATAGTTTTTGTTTTCCTGTTCCCCCAAAAGAATCCGATGCTTCAACTAATTCAGTTGGCACTTGGCGAATCCCTAAGTTCGTCATACGAACAGTTGGTGGTAAAGCGAAGATAACAGAGGCAAATACCCCTGGTACCATCCCAATTCCAAAGAAAGCAACCGCTGGAATTAAGTAAACGAAACCAGGCATTGTTTGCATAAAGTCAAGAACTGGTGTGATGATACTTTGCGCTTTTTCACTTTTTGCCATTAAAATTCCCAATGGAACCCCAATGATAATAGAGACTAAACTCGAGATAATCACCAATGTGACAGTATTCATTAACGCTGTCCACAAACCTTGGTTATAGATAAATAATAAACCAATAAAGGTAAATGCAGTTAAGCCCCATTTTTTCCCTGAGATAAAATAGGCTCCTGCAGTGACGATTAATAGCATCAGTAATGGTGGAACGAGTAATAATCCATTCGTCATGCCTTCCATTACGGCTTGTCCAATTGTTTGTAAAACTGAGAATAATCCTGAGAATGTGTTTGTTACCCAATCAGTTGCATTGGTTACCCATTCAGATACAGGAATCGGTTGTTGTAAAAAATTAAGCATTCGTAGTTACTCCTTCATGTGTTGTTTCATCTTTTGATTCATTGTCAGTTAATGCGCCAATGACAGTTCCTCGAATCACAACGCCCATCAAACGATCATTATCATCAACGACCGCTAATGGTGTTGGTGAATCATAAATTAAGTTAAAGATATCTGATACCAAGGTATCCTTGTGTACTTTTTGAACATTTTTATCAATGACTTCTTTTAATGGTAGTTCTTGCTTGCGCGCTTCACGTGCTGATTCAGCAGTTAGGCTTCCTTTTAATTGGCGTTTACGGTCAACAGCCAATAACATACTAACCTCTTCTTTACGCATACGTTGCAATGCGACATTTGGTCCATCAATTTCAATGTTGGTTGTTAAGGCTGGTACCATGATATTTTCTGCAGTTAATACTTTAGAGCGATCCACATCCTCAACGAATTCACGAACAAAATCGTTAGCTGGATTGGTTAAAATTTCTTCTCCCGTACCAATTTGCATAATTTGACCATCTTTCATCAACGCAATTCGGTCACCGATACGTAGTGCTTCATTTAAGTCATGTGTAATAAAGATAATTGTTTTTTGTACTTTTTCTTGTAGTTCTAACAATTCATCTTGCATTTCACGACGAATCAATGGGTCAAGTGCTGAGAACGCCTCATCCATTAATAAAATTTCTGGATCATTTGCCAATGCACGTGCTAAACCGACACGTTGTTGCATCCCACCAGACAATTGGTTTGGGTATTGATCTTTAAATGATAATAAACCTGAATTATCTAATGCTTGTTCCGCACGTTGACGACGTTCTTCTTTTGGTACGCCACGAACTTCTAACCCATATTCGGTATTTTCCAAAATTGTACGCTGTGGAAACAGCCCAAAATTTTGGAAAACCATATTGATTTTATGACGACGTACTTCACGTAATTGCTCTTTTGTCATTTTTGAAACATCTTCTCCATCAATGTAGATGTTTCCTGAAGAAGGTTCAATTAAACGATTCAATAGACGGATTAATGTAGATTTCCCACTACCAGATAATCCCATGATAACGAAAATTTCTCCTTCGTTCACTTCAAAGCTTGCATCATAAACCCCGACTGTTGCGCCAGTTTTTTCGACGATTTCATTTTTAGTTTTATTTTCTTTCACCATAGCTAATGCTTGTTGGCTCTTTTTACCAAAGACTTTTGTTAGATGTTCAACACGAACTTTACTCAAACAAAAACACTCCTTTACAATTATTTCATGATTTTTTTCTGAAAACCTCACCTAAGTGACCATACTATCGTAACACCGTATGGTCACTTTGTCAAAAAAAAAACACACAACTCTTTTTCGAATTGTGTGTTTTCGTTATTCATTTGGGTAAAAAAAGTTCTCCATTCGTTGGAAACTTAACTCGCTGCCAACAAAGTAAACAATATTGCCAATACTTAATTTAGCATACGGTCCGGGGGATAATAACAATTCGGTCTCTGTTTGAATCGCTACGACCGTTGCCCCAGTCACTTGCCAAATATTTAGTTCCACAATGCTTTTTTCTAAATGCAATGCTTTTTCTGTTATTTTTAATTCATAGGGAATGAAGGGCGAAATATCATGTACTTGTTTCGTTTGATTGACTAACGCTTCTAATAACTCAGAAAAGTTGGCTAGTTCTTGTCGTTGTCTATCAATACCATCTGCAATTTCTTGTTGAATTTCTTTTACCGATTGTACATTACGATATTTCTCAACAAATTTTTGGGCATTTTCTTTTGACGACACATACGCACCACTACCATGTCGAACTTCCATAATTTCTAAATCTACCAAAACATTAATTGCTTTACGTGCAGTTTCGGGCGAAACATTAAAATTACTAGCTAATGTAGAACGAGCATGAATCTTCTCTCCTACCTTGTAGCGACCTTCCACCACGCGTTCAGCAATTTCAACGGCAATTTGTTGGTAGCGTGGAAGTGACACTCGTTTTTTAGGTTTCATACTTTTTTCCATTTTTCTACCTTCTTGTCCTCATATTTTAACTGCATAGTATCACATCTGCAATTCTGAAAACAAGTTTCCGTTAAAAAAATCCCTTCAAGCGTCCTTGTAAGCGCGTGTCTAATGAAGCAAACGCCTCTTCAAAACGTCTGCCTGCATGAAACTGCTGAGCACCAAGGATTAATTGCTCGCTTGTTGCTTCGATCTTATGTTCACCAAATAAACTTTGAATATAGGCTGTTAAAATTTCTGGTTGTGTTTGTGTCTCGGGACTTTTTAGTAACAGCGCTAACGTTTGAAAGAAAATATCAGGTAGTGCCGTCATTTTCTGTGCAAAAACTTGTTCATACGCCTCTTTTTCTAAGCGAATCGCCCGCAATAAGCCATTACGAATTACTCGTGGAACTCCTAAGAAAAAGGATTGTTCAAAGCCGTATTTTACATATTCACGCACAATCACTTGAACAATTTCTTCGGTCAACATCTGTGTCCGTTCATTAAATTGTTGCAGTAATAAAAAAGCATAGTCTTTGTTTTCTCGAGGTAGTTGCTGCAATTCATCAAGTAATACGTGAAAATAATCCCGTGGAATTTTTGTTCGCACAGATGTTTTAGGTAATAACCACCGACTTTTTTTGGTTAAAAAACATTTATCAAGATAGATAGACGTTGTTGCTAGGTCTTCTAAAAAATCACGATAAAAACTTTCAAATAATTCCTTTTGCACCAAAAATTGAGCAGCATCACCTTTAGCTTGTTGATTCACACGTCGAATCTCGGTTTCCAACGCTTCATAATCTGCAATATAGATGGGCATTTGAACTTCTCGAAATTCTACAATGCGTTTTGGTAATTTTTGGTTTAGTTGAATCGGTTTAGCAAGTTGATTATTACGAAAGACTGCGTAACAATATCTGCGCCAAACTTGTTCTGGAAATTTTACCTGATTCTTTTTTAACCATAACAATTCGTCCATCGCAATATCAATCTCGTTCACGCCTTTTTGAATTTCACGAGCTACTTCAATTGGAATATTCAAATGATCCGCAAAATGATTAATACCTAATGCGATTGTTTCCTGTTTTTTTGTGGATTGTAAAAGAAATTGAAATTTCAAAGGTCGCCCACATTTACAAGTTAATTTTGTACCATCAGGCAAGGGCTCTGGATAAAAGGGGTTGATTTTTAATTCCGAAAAACGCCATTGTGTCGTTTTCATGTAACTATTTTTTAAAAATAGCGAACGAATACGGTATTTGCGATGCTGTTCCAACAATACTTTTTGTTCTTCAGTTAATGTTTGTAGTAATTCCTCTCGTTCTTTCATGGTAAATGTTTTGGCAACTCGGACAGGGTAAAAGTGATTGCCTAGAAATTCGGGATACCAATCTGCAAAAAAATCTAAATAATCATTCATAATCGTTTTTCCTTTCCGATTCATACAAATTGACAAAGCACTTTCTATTATACTGCTTTTGTGATAAAACTAGTTAGGAAAGGAGTCACTCATGAAAAAAATTGCAATTATCGGCGGTGGAATCATTGGATTAACACTTGCCAATTACTTAGATTCAACAAAATTTGAGATTACTTTATTTGATGAAGGCATCGGCCAAGCAACCGGTGCAAGTGCGGGCATCATTTCTCCTTGGTTATCCAAACGCCGAAATAAAAAATGGTACCAATTAGCGAAAGATGGGGCTGCTTTTTTTCCTAAATTGATTCAAGATTTAAAACTAGATGAAACCATTTATTCCGCTTGTGGTACGCTATTATTACGCGAGCAAACAGGACTGCTTTCATTGGCAGAACTAGCCGAAACAAGAAAAAAAGAAGCACCTGAAATCGGAGACATTCAATTATTATCCGCTGAACAAACACAAGTATACTTACCTTTATTAAAACCAGCACCTGCTTTATATGTTTCAGGTGGTGGACGTTTGGATGGTCGCGCCTATCTGGCACATGCCACCAAACAAGCAGAAGCGCATGGTGTGACAATCATCCGTGAAAAAGCAATTATTCAATCAGGTGACACTCACTGGCAAGTTCAAAGTGCCACACAACACCTTGAGGCTGATTTAATTGCCGTTACTGCGGGACCATTTGTGAAGCCCTTGTTAGAAAAGCTTGCCTATCAAGTTGATATTCGCCCGCAAAAAGGGCAACTCCTGGCTTTCGATACACCCTTTAAAGAAAGCCATCATTGGCCAGTTGCTATGTTAGATGGAGAAGCTGATTTAATTCCTTTTATGAATGGGAAAATTTTATTAGGAGCAACACATGAAAATGACGGTGGTTGGGATTTAACTCCAACCAAAGAAGCTTTCACTCAGCTTGTTTCAGGAACACACCATTTTCTAGAAAATCCTGAATTATTTTCCAAGCAAACACCAAATTATTTTGTCGGTACTCGTGCCTACACTTCCGATTTCGCTCCCTTTTTTGGTCCATTGGAAGAAACATTGGTTGTTGCAAGTGGCTTAGGTTCTTCTGGTTTAACAACAGGTCCCTACATTGGGTATTTACTTGCGAATTATTTTAATGAAACGACTTGGCAAACGGAACACTATCAAAAACCCATCGATACCTACATCAAAAAAACATGCTGAAAATGACTCAGCATGTTTTTTCTTCTGCTCCAATAAAGGTAAAATTGTGATTGACAGTTGCTTCTATCTTAGGATGTGTCCGTAAATATTCACTAATTAATTCCGTCATATCAATTTGAATTTCACGAACAATTTTTTCTGATCCAAACATTGTATAATTGCCACCACCAACGGCACGGTATTGATTGGTCACTACTTCTAGTTCATCGGTTGCACTAATCGGCTGACCATGATAAGTCAGTGTAGTAATCCGTTGTCCAACCGGTTGATTCAAGTCAATCACGTAATCAATCCCTTCATACATATCGTAATTATAGTATTGTGGTTTCGGTGAAATGTATTTAGGATTAAACATAATCTGTCCTTTTTTCAGAATAAAATGATCGGCACTTTGTTCTAGCGCGGCTTTTAGTTCGGCGCCAGTTAAACGTAGCACCGCTAGCGTATTCGGATAGACGTAATTTGTAATAATATCTCGCATCGTGATCGTTTCATTAAATCCACATCCATCATTATTAAACAAGGCGGTTCCAGAAATATCGACACCACTGGCAGCCATTTGTACTTTATTGATAAATTCAATATATGGATGTTCGACAATTCTAGCTTGGTTCGCATCATCAATACGCATATTCCCAGCAACATGCCCCATAGGTTGATCTAACCATGCTTCCACTTCTTCATTTAATGCCGCCAATTCATCAGCAATCCTCGCATCCACTTTTTCATTGGCTGTCGCATGAATTTGCGCACAACTCGTCCTAACCTTTTTGTTGTCATGTAATTCTAAAGTAATTTCACCAACAAATGCGCCTTGATATCCTGGTTGAATCACAGGAATATCCTTCACTTTAGTAGCAATTTTTCGGTGTTGATGTCCCGTAACGAGTGCATCAATTCCAGGGACTTTATGTAATAAATCATAACCTTCATTTTCACCAGTTAATTGTTCCGTTGGTTCACCTGTTTTGAGGTCCTTTTCAAAGCCTCCATGATACGAAACAATGACGATATCGGCTGCTTCTCGCAGTTTAGGCACATATTTTTTCGCGGTATCAACAGCACTAACGAAAGTAAGTTTTTCAATAATTGTTGGTTGTTCCCAATGCGGAATATATTGTGTCACTAACCCTAAAATAGCAACTTTCAGATTTTCTTTTTCCAACAAAACATACGGCTGTCCAAATGCAGGCTCGCCCTCTTCGTTTAGAATATTTGCCGCTAAAACAGGATGATGATAACTAGCAATGACTTCTTCTAAATAATCAATACCATAATTAAATTCATGATTTCCTAACACACTCACATCATAGCTTAATTGATTAATGATTTTCGTGATTGCTTGAGCACCATGTTGTGGCTGTTTGCGCACATAATAACTTAAAGGTGAACCTTGGATAAAATCACCATTCTCAATTAAAACAACTGGTCCACAAGCTTTTTGGCGCAATTCATTTAATTTTGTAGCGACTTTGGCTGTGCCAAATGGCAAGTCTAAACCTCGTGCAGTGTAATTAGTTGGCATTAGATAGCCATGCATGTCACTTGTTGCTAAAATTGTTAATTTCATGTCTGTTCCCCTTTAATCATCTTCTTCCTCATAGTAAATCAAAAAAGATGGGATAGCAATTTAGACCCTTGCTTATATGAATGTTTTCTCATCAATGTTTGTGTTTTACTAAACAGAATATTCTCTACAGAGACAAAAATAGCCAAATGCTATAGAGGCTCCTACATTTGTGCCTCTCATTTATAACATTCGACTATTTTCATTCATTTTTTTATTTCTCTAGCATTTCTTCCAGAATAATTTTATTATCCGCAACAATTTCCCCATTTTCCATGGTTAACATGCGCTGACAGGTCATCTTCAAAAACTCTTTATCGTGCGTAATCACCAGAATCAATACGTCTGCTTGGCGCAACCGCTGAATTAACCGACTGACTTCTCTCATCCGCTCTAAATCCAATCCACTTGTTGGTTCATCAAAAACGAGAATTTTTTTGCCAGAAAGCATCGCAGCCGCTAATGCAACTCGTTGTTTCTCACCGCCGGATAAAGTTTGCGGATGACGATGCAGTAACGAATCTAAAGATAACCACGATACCACATCATCATACGCCGTTAAATCAGGAGCTTTCGCTGTGATTTCTTTCTCAACTGTTTCAAAAAACAGCTGTAAGTTCACATCTTGCATGACAATATAACTTTCTTTAAGCAAACGACGCATCGAAATTTTCTGTCCACGATAACTAATTTTCCCTTGCTTAGGTTTTAATAATCCTGTCAGTAGCTGTGAAAGAGTTGATTTTCCTGAACCATTTTTGCCAACCAATCCAATAACTTCATTTCCAGCCAATTCCAAAGCTGGAATCAATAGACCTTTGGCTTGTTTAGGATAACGATACGTGAGATTTTCAACACGAAGCAATGGCGGTTCCAGCGAATGATAGGTTGTTGTTTGAAGCGCTACTGGTTGCAAACTTCGTAAACCTAATTGGGCAATTTCAGAATCTTTTTTCGCTAAGAGCTCTGCTTTTGTCCAATGAATTCCTGCTGGCAAAAATAAAAAGTGATCCGCACTCTCCATTAAATAAGACAAACGATGTTCCGCAATGATAATGGTAAATCCTTCATTCTTTAACCAAGCTAAATACTGACGTAGTTTTTCAATCGTTGCCTCATCTAAGTTACTGGAAGGTTCATCTAGTAAAAATAGTTTTGGCGCTAACGTACAGGCAGAACCAAAAGCGACTAGTTGTTTTTCGCCACCAGAAAGTTGAAACATACTTTTTTCTAAAAAACGAGTTAGATTAAATTCATTCGCCACCGATTGGACACGTTTTACCATTTCTTCTTGGGCTACCCCAGCATTCTCCATTGGAAAAGCTAATTCTGAATACACATCTTGCGTAAAAAATTGTGTTTTAGGATTTTGAAAAACCATGCCAATGTTTTCTACATAATCCGAAAATTCACGTTTTTCTAAAGGCTGTTCAAAAACGTTACCGATACCTTGCATCTTCGCTTCATATAATTCAGGAATTAATCCACTAAATACGTTGATTAACGAAGATTTCCCACTACCACTTTTTCCGCAAAGAACGAGCATTTCGCCAGCATTTACTTTTAAATGAAGCTGACTTAAAATTGCTTGCTCATGATATTCCAAGGAAAAATCCGTTAATTCAATGATGGCCATAACAATCTTCCTCCTATACATAGAACAAGTATGCCCATTAAGACATAATCTTGCCATTGAAAACGCAACGGATAAATACTCGTATGTTTTTTCGAATTTCCTAACCCACGAACCATCGCCGTTGCCGATAAATCAATGGCAGTATTATCTGCTGACATTAAAATGGGAATAATAATATATTCCATCGTTGTCAGTGGATGCAAAAGCATGTCCCAATAACTCATTGCAATCCCACGAAAACGCAACGCTTTGCGAATATTTTTAAAATCTTGTAATAATGTAGGAAAAAAGCGAAACAACACTGTTAATGGGACAATCAATGAAAATGGCACCCGCAATTTTTGTAATGCAGCAATCCATTCACTAATTTTTGTCCCACTCATCGCAAAACTTGCTGACATGACTGTCGGCAACAACCGACGACTACCAATCAAAACAAACGATAATAAACCAAAAATCACATGGTCACCTTGTGGATACGTCCAATAATCTAAACCCGCTAGTAACCAAAAGACGGAATAATACCCGATCCCCTTTTTCCATTCTCCAATCAATAAAAACAAAACGAACAAAACCGTCATAAATAAACACTCATAAAAAAATGACAGAGGTACCATCAAGCTAAAGCTAGCAAATAAAATGACACAAAGTTTTGTTCGTGGGTCGAATCTTAGTCCCTTTTTCATCGCTTACCTCTTTGTTTGGAAATGTTTTGCTAATAATCGACGACCGATATAAATACCTGCAATCGAACAAACAATAACAGAAATCACACATACAATAAAACCAACTGTTGTAATTGGTGTGAAAACATAGTTAATATACTCCGCATCTTTTCCACGACGAATTAGTGAATCCACATACGCATTTTTCATAAACCACATTGGCAATAATGGGCCAGTTAACCCAAAACTAAAAATAGTGTAGCTGACTAATGTACGTAGTTTTTCATTGGCTTGCCAACGGTATTGAATAAAATCAGCCAAAATAGCACATACAAAACTAGGAATAAATGACAGCGCAAAATGCCCTGTGATTAAAAAGAGTAAGCCAAATACACCACCCATTACCGAGATTCCACCAAATCGTGGCACTTTTTGTAAAAGCAACAAATAAATAATTCCCGAAAAAAGTGCTGAAGCAGCTGGTAACAATAAGGAATCAAAAACTGGTACGGCTAATTTTAAAACAACCATCACAATTGCCACAACAAAAAAATAGATGGCTGTATAAACCCCTGTAAAAATAAGTTCTTGCATCTTTAATTTCTTCATAGAAAGCTCCTCTATCTCATATTTTTAAATAACTTCCACGATTGAAAATTATATCACATTTTAGAACAGCACTTCTACTTACTGCTTGTGAAAATGAAAAAGTGAGTTACTTTCGACTAAAAAGCAACTCACTTCATCTTAATATTCTTATCGGAACACACTATTTAACAGTAACTTGCCCATCCAAAACAATCATTTTAATCTCATTATTCATTTCATACATACGATTAGACAATGCATAGTCACCAAAATAAATTACCACAATTTCGTTTTCTTTCACAATTTTCCAATCAAAAATGCCCGATTTAGTTAAATTTATTTCTGACTGAGGATTTCTACGAGGAATATCTTCTAAATACGTATTGTAATATTGCATACGCTCATTTCCAAAATCAAGTAAAATAATATTCTCTTTACTAAATTCTAAAGCAACTTTTGTATCAGATGTTACTTGAACAGTTCCTTCAAGTAATTGAGCTGTGCCATCCAGTATCAATTCTTTATTCTTCGTGTAATTTCCTGTTGGAACCTGCTGCTTATCTAATTGTTCATAGGCAGTTTTTGGTATCTGAGGAATAAGTTTATCCCCTTCGCTCTTTAATTGGTGAACCGCTAAATTTCCTGCCCAATTATAGTTGGATAGATCATCGTGATTTTCTTTAGTTGGAATCCAACCAACTTGATACAAATTCTCACCATCTGTCTCCAAACGTCCAGCATAAAAACCAGCTCCGTCTACATGGTCAGTCGTAGACTTTCTAAATGGTCCATCCACTCTATCCGCAACCCGATAATGCACAACACGCTTGTCCCATTGATCAGAAAAAGCAAGATACCATTTTTCATTAAAGTAAACGAGTGACGGACATTCTAAATTGGAATCGTTCCCAAGATCGTTATTAAAAAAAGAACCTGTATTCTTCCATGTTCTTAAATCATTAGATGTATATTTTGCAATAATTCCTTGTCCGTCTTGACGAGTCGTAATCAACATCCAGTATTCTTGACTTTCTTGTTCATAAAATACATAAGGATCACGAAAATCGTTTTTTTCGTACATATCATCTGCTTGAAAAGTATCTTCTGGTATTTTCTGCCAATTTTTACCATCTTTACTAGATGCGTGCATAATCACTTCTTTAGGTGTTCTTTCTCCATTATGTCCAGTATAAAACGCATGATATATACCTGTCTCATCCTGAATAATTGAACCTGTACCTAATGCTCGTTCTGCACTATCTTCTTCATTTACGTACGGTATTACTTCGCCTACATTTTTATAATGATAAAAATCATTTGTCGTCATTAAACTAAATGGATGAAAACCAATTTGGCCATCTCGTAAATCTTCCAAATAATACATCATAAACTCTTCACCATTAAAATACGGCATCGGATCACCTACAAAACTATCTTCCGATTTCGGATACAATGCATTTACTTCTGTCTCCACTGACTGACATCCTTCTAATAAAAACACTATTAGAAAAAACATAATCATTTTGCCTGTTTTAACCATGGGTTTCATCCTTTCGAAAAAACATCTGAAATCCAATGATTTCAGATGTTTTCTTTTGTAGTCCAACCTTTTCCAAAATACACTGGTAAAACTGTTCGGTTTTCCACTTGTTTCCCTTGAATAACATCTAACAATAAAGATACTGCTTTTTCTGCCATTTGTTGGGTAGGTTGAGCAATTGTCGATACTAAGTAAGGTTCTCCTTCACGGTAACGTTGACCGTCAAAACCTATTACTTGGACTTCATCTGGAATATTTTTACCTAATTTATCCAAAGCTTTACATACTTCTGTAGCCATCGAATCATTAATTGTAAAGATGCCATCAATTTGTGGGTTTTGTTTTAAAAAACTTTCTAATCGTGCCGATAAGTCAACTAAAGGTTCTAGCATATCTAAAACAGTATACTCAATTCCTTTTTGATTACATTCAATTTCAAAATATTTTCGTCTATTTTTTGTTTCATTCGGAATTTCTTGGTATCCTCCAATATAAGCCAAATGTTTTGCTCCACGTTTGACTAGCTCATTAACAGCCATTCGACCGCCAGATGCATTATCCGCCGTCACGTAAATCACATCTTCTGTAAAATAGCGATCAATACTAACAAAAGGCAAATCACTTGAGATATATTCATCAATGTCTGAATACGTAATACCAATAATACCATCCACTTTATTTTGAGTAACTAACTGAATGTATTCTCTTTCCTTAGTAATATCATCTTTTGAATTACATAGATACATTTTATAATCATTTTCTTCTAAATAATTTTCTACATGAAAAGCAAATTCAGAAAAAAATGGATGCCAAATACTCGGTAAAATTAATGCGACAGTATACGTTCTATTTGTTTTTAATCCTCGAGCATAGAAGTTTGGTTGATAGTTTAATTCTTTAATCGCTGCTTCTACTTTTTTCCGTGTACTCACTTTTACAGAACCATTATTTAACACGCGAGAAACCGTTCCAACACCTACACCTGCTAACTTTGCGACTTCTTTCATCGTTGCGTTCATAGCAATCCTCCATTTTTCTAATTAAAGTTAGTATAATGGAGTTAATTAGAAATTACTAGTTCCCTTCAAACAAACCTTAGTAATTAACAGTTTCTCTTACTTGACCAATTTCAATAGAAGAAATTGTTGCGTTACCTTCACTTGAAAACACGATATCGTTGCCTGCTTCAATCTCATAAAAAGTCATCGTCATTGTTTCTAAAGCATTAATAAACAATTCAATTGAACTGGTGTCTCTAAAAATTTCCAAAACTAACTGTTGATTAACTAAAGGTACATGAACTTGACGTTGAACCAAAACATCCTTCTCAGTTCCGGTAATTGAATACCCTACATCCTCACGACTTAGCGTAAAAATTTCTGTCGCTACATCATAGTGAAGTTGTAAAGATTCGTGAATATTTTTAGCAAATTGAATATCCAATGATGTTGCTTGGCTTAAGTCAGCTACTAAATGCACATAAGTATTATCATGTACCACTTGACGGAGATAAACTGGCGTTTGACCAACAGTAACATTTTCAAATCCGTATTGATATTCTAAATTCGTATACACCATAGAAATAGGTTTTTGTACTAAACGATTCTCTTTGACACGTAATTCTCGTGGTAATGACATTGCTCCTGCCCACTTATGATCTAAATCATGGGTTGGTAATGTTCGATGCCACATTTGCATCCAAGCAATCATAATTCTACGATGCTGATCATCTTCTAATGTTTGAGGCGCGTAAAAATCTAAACCAAAATCAATTTCATGATAATTTTCTACCTGAAACTTACCAGTTTCCCAATCAACTTCACCAATAAAAGCAACAGTTGAGCTTACATTATGATAAGATAAACCTTTTTTGGGTATTTGAATAGGAGACATAATTAACACATCTTTGCCATCCAAATAAAACAAATCTGGGCACTCCCACATAATTCCTTGTGTTTCATCACCTTCTAATAGGATAGATGTAAATGACCAACTAATTAAATCATTTGATTCAAACAAAAGAATCTGTCCATGATTTAACTCATTTTTTGAAGCAACAACACTATAATACTTATTTTCCCGTTGAAAAACTTTTGGATCACGAAAATCATGAATATTTCCATGACCTTTTAATAATTTAGCATCTATTACAGGATTTTGTGCTACTTTATCAAAATGAATACCATCTTCAGATATAGCAATGCATTGGGTTTGATAAGTCTTATTCTCTTTTTCAACATGTCCTGTATACATAAGGTATAACTTACCATCTTTTTCAATAGCACTCCCAGAAAAGCAACCATCTTTGTCATAAGGTTGATCGGGAACTAGAGCAATCGGTAATTCTTCCCAATGAATCAAGTCTTTGGATTTTACATGTCCCCAATGCATAGGTCCCCATTGACTATCGTAAGGATAATACTGAAAGAACAAATGGTATTCGTCTTGAAAATATACAAAACCATTTGGATCATTAATCCAACCAATAGGTGCCATCACATGATAGTGATGGCGATATTTCCTATTGACTTTATGTTTATTTGTTTCGACAAAGCGATTCGCTTCATCTAATGTGAATTTGCTTTTCTTCAATTTTATTCAGTCCCTTTAGTAAAACGATCATAACCGTCTTGTTTAATTTGTAACCACTCGTCTATACCCACACGTTTTAATTCTGCTAAATATTCATCCCACTCTTCATCTACTTTTCCATTTGTAATCCATTCTGCACGTTTTCTATAAATATAATCCCACATATCAGTTTCAATTCGAGCGAGACGATCAGTTTCTTCTTTTTCAAAGAATACTCTAGGGAAATTATTTTCATTTGAAACATATGGTAAGTAATGTTCGTGCATTAAATCTAAACGCCATTTAGCATCATCTGGCATTGTAGTAACTGTTCCATAATAACTATCTAAAATAGCTAATGGACCAGCAGCTTCTGTTTTTTGACGTAGTTCTCCAGGTGCTTCTCCATTTAATGGCAGATGTTTTAGCATATCGCCATCCAATTCAAAAATATTCGGACTTTTGTCATCGCCATAAGTTCCCCAGTTATTTTGTACAGATTGTAGTGGTTCATACATTTTATCAATCCATTTAGCAGTCAACTCTAGATTCTTATTGGCACTTGTAATAACGAAACGATCTCTAGAGAACCCCATTCCATTGGTGCGTGTTACATGTTTTTTGCCATCTGGACCTTCCAAAACAGGCAGCACATCATAGCTGTCATTCATACCAGAAACATTTGCTTTATCCCAACTAAAGTATACGCCATAACGATGATCTTTCCCTTTAGCAACAAACGTATTCCAATCTTGTTCAAAAGCCTCTTGGTCAATTAAACCTTTTTCCCACATTTCATTGAAATATTTCACCGCATTTTTATAACCATCTTTATCTGCTGTAAAGACAACATTTCCATCATTATCTACAACAGTATGGTCATCATTATCCCCTTCACCAAACGGTGCAAATAAGAATTTTAAATCTTCGTTTCCACCATTATTAATAAATGTAAATGGAATTTCATCCGCTTCACCATTTCCATTAGGATCTTGCGTTTTAAATGCTTCTAAAACTTTTATCAAATCATCGGTTGTCTTGGGCATTTCTAAATCTAACTTATCTAACCATTCTACGTTAATCCATGCCATATCATTTACTGTATGAATCGATTCTTTTCCAGCTCCTAACTCTTCAATCCAAGGTAATGAATAGATATGTCCATCTGGTGCCGTTGAAAGTTGACGATATTCAGGATATTCATCAAAGATTTTTTTCAAATTTGGCATATAATCATCAATTAAATCTTCTAATGGAATAATCACTCCACTTTCTGCCCAACTTAAAAGATCATAATCACCAGCTCCTGCATTAAAGATTGCATCCGGTAGCTCGCCACTAGCAATATCTAAATTACGGCGCTCTACAAAATCAGAATTATAGTTTGTCCAATCAATATGAACATTCGTGCCATCTTCTAAACGCTGAAAAATCAATTTGTCATTAGGATCATTCGGTGCTAACGGGGCACTTTGAGATAACATTTTTAAAGTTACTTTCTCTTCCAATGGAAATTGAACATCTTTTAACTCATAATCAGGACTAGAAGCTTTCGATGACCCTTCTTTTCCTCCACTACATGCACCCAACATTAATGTACTAACTAAAGCAAATCCTAAAAACCATTTCTTTGTTCTCATTTTTTTCTCTCCTTCTCTAACCTTTAATTGATCCTACAAGTACCCCTTTATCAAAATACTTTTGGAAAAATGGATACATAACGATTAATGGTAAACTCGAAATAACAATTGTTGAATATTTTATTAATTCTGCTAATTGTTTCATTTCTGCCATTGCAGTGTTTGCACCAACCATATCTTGTGAAGGTTGATTTTGGATTAAAATATTTCGTAAAACTAATTGTAATGGTTGTAAATCTGGGGATTTCAAATAAATCATTGCATCAAAATAAGCATTCCATTGGCCAACAAAAGCATACAAGAATAAAACAAACATGATGGGTTTAGCTAATGGCAGCATCACTTTAAACAAAATTTGAATTTCATTTGCCCCATCAATGGTTGCAGCTTCTGACAATTCTCGAGGCAAAGCACTGAAATAAGTTCGTGCAATAATAATGTTCCAAACATTTAACGCGCCTGGCAAAATGATTGCCCAAATTGTATCTAGCATTCCCAAATCACGAATTAATAAGTATGTTGGAATTAATCCTCCACCTACAAACATCGTAATAACAAAAAATGTCATGATTGCCCCACGACCGTAGAGATCTGATCGAGATAATGGGTAAGCTGTAATCATCGTGACAAAAACTGTTAATAAACTAAAACTAAAAGAATATAATAACGAATTGATAAACCCACGAATAATTGCTCCGTCAGCAAATACTCGCTTATAACCTTGAACCGTCCAATCTGCGGGATTTAAGCTAATTCCTTTGTTAATTAAAGTTGTTGGATCCATAAAAGAAGCGATGACCACATAAAGCAACGGAACAATGGTAATTAGGACTAAAAATAAAACAATTATTCGATTAACCCATAACATTCTTTTATCAAATTTTGAGTACATCTCCATATTCATTGTTTTTCCTCCTATAATCCTTGCCCATCATTTAATTTTTTCGTAATTGAATTAACAAATAGTAATAACACTACATTAATTACCATATTGAACAAACCAACTGCCGCAGAATACGCATAATTTCCTGATTGTAAACCAATCTTATAAACATACGTAGAAATAATTTCTGATGTCGGTATATTCATAGAGGTTTGCATCAAGAATGCTTTTTCGTGCCCAACATTCATGATATTTCCAGCTGCTAGAATAAAATTAATAACCATTACAGGTTTTAATGCTGGCAAATCAATATGAATAATTTTTTGAAGAATATTTGCGCCATCAATATTAGCAGCTTCATATAAGTCAGTACTGACACCTGCTAAAGTTGCTGTGTATAAAATAGATGCCCAACCCATTCCCTGCCAAATACCAGATAAAATATAAATAGTTCTAAAATATGTTGGATTAGACATAAACATAATGGACTCTCCAGTGAGTTTTTCAACCAGTCCATTGATAGGTCCATTTGCTGATAAAAATAAGAAAAGCATCCCGACAATAACAACAACTGAAATAAAGTTAGGCGCATATAAAATCAACTGAATCTTTTGTTTAATTTTCTTATTTAAAATTTGATTTAAAGATAAAGCTAGTAATATAGGGGGAAGAAAACCTAATATTAAACCATAAATACTAATTTTTAATGTATTTTCTAAAAGTACAGAAAAATTAGGTGAAAAAATAAATTCTTTAAAATGTTCGAATCCTACCCATGGACTTTTTAGTATTCCTAACATTGGATTGTAATTTTTAAATGCGATAATAGCACCATACATTGGAAAATACTTAAAAACTAGTGTCATCAAGATGCCAGGTATCATCAACACATATAACCATTTGTCTCGCTTAATTCTTCGAATGATACTACGACGCTTTTGCTCTTTTAATACTTTTTTATCTAGTATCATTTCTCCCTCCGTTCCAATCCCCTTTGACATTTTAATTCCTCTCTTCCTTTTTAGAAACGTTTCCATTTTTGTATAGAAGCGACATCTCACAAAATAGATTATCTTTTTTTGGAAACGTTTCTATTTTACTTATGGCAAAATAATAACACGATTTTGTAAGGGGTGTCAATAACATTTATCAATAAAATAAAAAATAATTTAATAACTTTTTTAAGACAAAAAAGCTTGCGAATTATCGCAAGCTTTTACCTATTTTTGATAGACCCACTGTCCATCCATCATTGTAGCTAAAATTTCAGTTGTTAGTAGTTCTTCTTCGGAACACGTCAATAAATTTTGCGACAGAATACAAATATCGGCGCGTTGACCAACTTGTAATGAACCAATATCTGTCCGACTCAATGCTTTCGCTGCGCCTTGAGTATGAGCGTAAAGAGCTTCAGCAATTGAGATGACTTCTGTTGGCATCAGTCGTTCCACTGGTATCCCTGATTTTTCGCGACGTGCTACAGCATAATAAATGGATTCCAAAGGGGTAACATCTACTACCACTGGTGTATCTGTCCCAAAGGCCAATGTTGCCCCATGTGCTAAGAAAGAATGAAACGGAAACATCTCACTTGCACGTTGCTCTCCCACTTCTTCTTCTAACGTTTCATATCCCACGAGTAAATGACTAGGTTGCACAGAAATGACTAACTGTTCTTGATTCACTAAAGGTAAATCACAAGGATCCATCACTTCTAAATGCTCTAGTGTATTGTATTTTCCCTTGGCTAATGGAAATTTTGCTAAGCTTTCTTGATAATATGTCAATGCTTGATGAATCGCTTCATCGCCAATCGTGTGAATTCGCATAGGCCATCCTTGTTGATTGGCTAATAAAATTAATTGGCGCATGCGCTCAGTATCAATCAGAGGACTACCTACATCACCTTGAAAATAAGGCGTTTCGTATTCTTCTTTTAAAAATGCAGTATGTGTACTGGTTACGCCATCAAAAAATTGTTTGACACCACCCATTTGAACTTTTGGCGAATGATAGGTTGTCGCAATTTCGGTTAGTTTTGTTATTTCTGGACGCATTGCCGGATAAAAAACGGCTCGCACAGTTGCTTCTTCTTCAATTTGTTGGAACAATGATGGATATACCAAATCATCCCAACTCTCACCAGTCAATGCCACATCGCCAATGGTCGTCACACCCATTTGATTCAAATGGGTCATATACGTTAAATAAGCTTCGGTCGTTTTTTCTTTAAAGATTTCCAATACTTCTGCAAGATAATTAATCGCCACTGCTTCCAGAAAACATCCTGTTAGCTCGTCGTTTTCAAAAATAGCTTCACCACTAATCCCTTGAGGAATATCTTCTTTGGTAATCTGCAAAACTTCCAAGCCTTTAGTGTTTAACCAAATACTATGCGCATCACCTGAGATAAGCATGACGGGAACCTCTGCACACACAACATCAATCGACGCTTTTGTTGGATAAACATTTTGTCCAAAATCACTACTAAACCAACCAATTCCTAATTTCCAGCCATTGGTCGTTGGTAAGGATGAGACTTGTTCAGCGAACGCTTGCTCAGTTGCTCCAGTTAATTGGATTAAATGCCCTGCATGAATCAATGCCGATAAATAAAAATGCACATGACAATCAATAAAACTAGGAATAATCATTTGGTCGGAATAATCGATGACTGCTCCTTCAGGAATATCTGACAATGGTCCCACTTGTTGAATCAACCCATTTTCAATTTGAATAAAACCTGCAAAAGTCGTCTTTGTTGTTGTATCAAAAATATAATTCGAACGTAAAACTGTCATCTTATAACCCCAACTTCCATTCTAAGAAAAGATCATTGTAAATTTCAACAGCATCTCTTCCCAAATATTCATAGTGTTCCATTTGTTCCATCGCTTCAGGTTGCGGATAAAATGCCTCGTTTTCCGTTAACTCTTTTGGTAACAAGGCTTTAGCTTTTTCATTGGGTGTCGCATAACCAACATACTCAGCATTTTGTTTGGCATTTTCTGGACGCAACATAAAGTTAATAAACGCATATGCCCCTTCTAAATTACTAGCCGTTTTAGGAATCGCAAAATTATCTGTCCAAATCGCGCCACCATCTTCTGGAACGACGTACTGCACAGCAGGATTTTCTGACATGACAAAAGCAGCGTCACCAGAATAACCAATGCCAATCGGTGCATCATTGTTAATCATTAAGGTTTTAATCTCATCTGTTAACACAGCTTTCACGTTGGATCGTAAGGTTTCTAATTTCTTAACCCCTCTTTCGACTTGGTCCTTGTCTACTTCATTCAATGATAATCCTTGGGCTTGCAAAGCAATACCAATCGATTCTCGCGCACCATCAATCATTAAAATATCATTTTGATACTGTTTGTCCCACAAGTCAGTCCATTTATGGATTGTTCCGTCCGTGATTTCATCTGTATTAACCATGATACCAACTGTTCCCCAAAAATAAGGAATCGAATAGTGATTTTTTTTATCAAAGTTTTGATTCATCAAAAAGCTGGAAATATTTTCTAAACCAGTAATTTTACTGTGGTCAATCGGTAGCAACAAATCGCCTTCAATCATTTTAGGAATAATCGATTCACTAGGAAAGACAATATCATAATGTGTTCCACCTTGTTTGATTTTCGTTTCCATCGCTTCATTGGAATCAAACGTATTGTAAATCACATGATACCCCGTTTCTTTTTCAAAGGTTTTTAATAATTCAGGATCAATATATTCTCCCCAGTTAAAAATAATCACTGTATTTTTACCCGCAGCACTAACTGTTTCTGTCTTCTTTGCTAACCAGGTTTTACTTATAAATAAGACACTCAATACAAGGAGAATTCCACCAAAAAATACCAACAATCGTTTCAATTCGCTAATTCCTTCTTTCTATCAAAAATAGTTTTTCTTGAGTAGAATAGCTGATTTTACCTCAAAATACAATCCAAAAAAATCAAAACCTTTAACAGCCAAAACTGTCAAAGGTTTTGATTAATTAATTCGGCGTTTTCTCGATTGAATCCCTGCAAAGTACAATAAAACGGAAAGTGCAAATAAAAAGAGCATGGACTGAATCATTGGCATCAAATTATAAGTGGTTTTCTCCCATAATTTCGGCATATCTTGGATCATATGTGTCGTAGGCAATAACTTCGCAATACTTTGAATGGATTTAGGTAATTGATTGGTTTGAATCCCCATCATTCCTGACAAAATCATGATTAAAAAATAGGTCGACATGACCAGCCCAAAAGTCGTACTGAATTTTTTCATCAATAAGCAAATACCGTACGCTGCGAGAAACAAACTAAAACTCAACAAACAAATACCGATAACGAAGACAATCAAACCAAAAGCTGTCGGGACAGGTAATTCCAAAAAAGGAATGACTGCAACAATATAAATAAAAATAGAGACACTAGACATAATGGCTTGCGCTAAAAATTTTGCTTGCATTTGTTTTTTCTCTGAATAACCAAATAAAGCCATTCGTACGGTAACCTCTTTTTCGATTTCTTGCGAAAATAATGCAGCAAATCCAATGTAAATCACGGCTAGTGGAGAAATAAGTAGATTTGTCACAAATAATTGGGTACTAAACTGTGCTAAGTGATTCGCAGGAATTTGTTGATTAAAAATCGAATAAAATAATAATGTCATGACAATCGGAAAAATAATCCCAAATAAAATCGAGAAAAAATTCCCCAAAGAATTTAACAATTCGTACTTCACATATCTTTTCATTGGATTTGTCCTCCAATCGCATTTATGGTTAATAACTCAATGTCTTGGTTGCTACGCTTAAAATTGATACCCTGTTGAATTAAATACTGTGCTAAGTGCCATTCTTCTTCTTTGTTTTTACAAGCAATCGCCACCGTATTTTCTGGTGCTAGTAATTGGCGATAGGTCGTCAAATCAATCGTCTCATTTTTATCAAAAGTAATCACAGAATGCCCACAATATTTTTTGAACAATGCACGATGGGAATCATACGCCACCACTTTTCCTTCATGTAAAATAATCAATTTATTGGTTAATTGTTCCAACTCTTGATAATAATGTGTGACAAACAAAATGGCTGCTTCTTTTTGCTCATACCATTGCAAGATTTTTTGAATCAAAGCCCGCCGTGTTTCAAAATCAAGTCCCGTAGTCACTTCATCAAAAAAAGTAATTGGTGCATCTTGCATAAGCACTAAAATCAAGGTAAATCGTTGCTTTTGTCCACCAGACAAATCTTTGAATTTCTTTTTCAAGTGTTCTTCAAAAGCGAAAAAAGTGACTAATTCTTGTAATTTGAGATTGTTCTTATAACTCGTATTTAAAATTGCCTCTAAAATAACGCGACAACTAACGGTATCTACATAATGATTAAATTGCATATGCACCGCCATTGCTTCAGGTTTTATCTCTGATAGGATGGTGCCTTCGTATTTAATTAATCCCAAACACGCTTTAATCAAGGTTGTTTTCCCTGCGCCGTTGGAACCGATAATGCCTACACGATCTGTCGCTTGAATGTCAATCGTTTCACGAATATCTAACGCCACATTTTTTCCATAATTCACTTTTAACCGTTCAATTGTTAACATGTTCATCCCTCCAATTTACAGTGACTTCTACACCTGCGCTAGTATTCTTGATTGCCCACGTCATCTGCAATAAATCAACCAAGTTATCAACTAAATATAAACCCAATCCTGTGCCTGCTTCTTCTTCGGTTGTATCACGAATAAATGGTTCGTGAATATGATCAATCAGTTGTTCAGAGATTTTTGCGTTTTCACTGATGACAGTCACTGCTTGATTGGTCAACCGCACGAATACTCGATGATTTTGTGGTGTGTACTTCACGGCATTTTGTAGAATATTTTCGAGTATCGCTACAAATAATGCTTCTTCTGTTTCAATAGTAACCGGTGTTGTCTGCCATTCGATAGTCACTGCTCGTTCATCGGCTTTCGCTTGATAATTTTGCCAAATAACCGGTAAAAGTTGCTCGACAGCCACACGCGCTTGCGCTTCTCGCGGTTGTTCTTCAAATAAGTACATTAATTGCTGAACAATTTGTTGCATTTTTTGAATCTCTTTTTTTACTTCAGGGAGATATGTTGGTGTATCTTGGTATTTACCGACGCGATGCATCATGCTTTCAACTAAAAGTAAGGCAGAAGCAATCGGCGTTTTTAATTGATGAGAAGCATTGGTTAATAAAAGTTGTTGCTTTTGATTCATCGCTGCTAATACATTGTTCTGACAGTGGACAGCTTGCAATTGTTGGTGTAATTCTGTGTGCATCTGATTTAAGGCATTTTCTAACACTTCTAATTCATCCCCTTTATTGGGTTGATGAAAGACCAGTTCTTTTTCACGGTCACGTGTTCGTGCTTGCTGGGCAAGTAATTCGATTGGATAGGCTAACTTTCGACTAAACCAATGTGCAATGAGCAATGACATCACCAATAACACGACAAGAATCATCGGTGTGCTTTGCAAAACAATCGGAAATAATTCATTTAATTTAGGAGTCATTGCCGAAGCAACCGTCACATAGATTTCTTGGTCCACTTCTTTAAAAGCAACATAACTAGCGTAACTATTGGTATTTTGCTCAACCGTGCCAGCAAAAATCCAGATATCATCTGTAGTAGTATAGATTTCTTGATTGTCTGAGCCTTCAATCATTTCAAATGGATACGTTTGGACATTTTGGATTTCCACGAACGTTTGCTGAATCGGCGTATACATTTCTTTGACTAATGCTATCACTGGTGCAAAATCTTTTTCATCCCAAGACACATCCAATTCTTTTTCTGAATTAGTGAATTGAAAGGACGTGCGTAATTGATGATATAGCGCTCGCAATTCAGGCGCCTTTAATACTACATCCATTGAAGCATTCGCCGTAGATACTTGAATCGTATTTCCTGTATGCGGTAATTTTATACTCATCAATAAAAAATTATCGGACAATTGATAGTCGTCAGCAAACGTTTTCCCTTGAATAAATCGACGTTGGACTTCTTCGATAGTTTGCAAATAGCGATCTGTTTTATAACGAGCATATAATCCCGGTAGCATCCATAGAAAATAGCCAATAATCAAACTTCCTAATAACAATGTCATCAATACAGTATAAATCATGGTTTTTTGGGTAATCGTACGATTAATTTTCTTCATAGCAATACCCCATTCCAATAACCGTCTTAATGACTTCCACAGGTAACTTTTTCCGCAAATTTTTAATGTGTGCATCAATCACACGATCACTAACCATAAAATCATCCGGTGCAATAATCGTTAATAAATGATTTCTTGTGTAGACTCTTTTAGGATGTTGGTGCATTGCCTCAAAAATTAAAAATTCAGTAACTGTTAATTGCAAAGATTGCTGATTATAGTACACTTGAAAATTCTCTTGACGTACGTCTAAACCCGTTGACAAATTCGTTTCAACTTGTGTTCTTCGTAAAACCGCTTCAATTCTTTTCAATAACAAAATTGGTGAAAATGGTTTGATAATATAATCATCTGCCAAGCGATTGAACGCTTCAATTTGACTACACTCATCGCCTAATGCCGTTAGCATAATCGTTGCACACTGCGGCTGCTTTTTAGTCAATTGTTCTAATACTTCTAAACCAGATATAAACGGAACCATAATATCTAAAATAGCCACATCATACCGTTGCTTTTGAATTGCATGGAGTGCTTTTTGTCCATCTACGGCTAGGTCAACTTCATACTTTTGTAACAATAAATACTCACAAACAACTTCGCGAATGACACGTTCATCTTCTAAATATAAAATCCGAGTCATCTCTTGCCCTCCTCTATCTTTAGTAAACACGTTACATATGAATTTCAGATGAATTCGTGGTGAATCTAAAAAAAAACATGTCCCAAATTGGTCCATGATCATTATTTTCTCAAACGCATTGCTTGAATATGTTTTAAGTCACTGTTTTCGCGAAATTGTTGATATTTTGGCGATTCAATTGGATAAATGGCCATTTTGCCGTCTTGATTAAAATGCACACCCCATCCATATTGTTTGACTAATGGTGAAGCACGAAAACAAGGTTTTCCTTTTGCAAAAAAAGCTTCTTCCGTGATTCCTTTATGTTTGGCAGTGGTTGTATATAATATTTCATCTGAGGTAAATTGATAGGGATGGTGAAACAACAACTCATATTGTTTTCTAGCAATCGTCTTTTGTTTTCTTTCGGGAGGGATACCGGCTGCTGTGTGTGGAAAATTTTCAGGAGCTTCAATAAAAGTATTCACGTAATTGGTAGTATGAATAGTCATCAGAAACATCCTTTCCTTTTTCTTCTACTATAACAAAATTTACCACAAACAAAAAGAGTTGAAGAAATTCTTCAACTCTTATCTATTTGATTAAAAGACCGGTACCACTGCACCTTGGTACGTTTCATTAATGTAATCTTTTACTTTATCTGATTGTAACGCAGCAAGTAATGCTTTAATTGTTTCACTGTTTTCATCGCCAGCTTTTACTGCAATAATATTTGCATACGTTTGAGCTGCCTCAGAATCTTTGTCTTCTTTTTGTAATGCGTCATTTTCCACGTTGAAACCAGCTTCCAATGCATAGTTGGCATTGATAACCGCCACATCTACATCTTGAACAGAGCGTGCAATTTGTGATGCATCTAATTCAACGATTTCTAAATTCTTTGGATTTTCAACAATATCTTTTGATGTTGTCGTGATGTCTGCGCCGTCTTTTAATTTAATTAAACCAGCCGCTTCAAGTAATAATAACGCACGTGCACCATTTGTGGCATCGTTTGGAATTGATACTTTTCCACCTTCTGAAATCTCATCTAATGATTTTGCTTTCCCTGGATAAATACCAAGTGGTTCAAAATGAATACTTCCTGCGGATACTAAATCCGTACCATGTTCTTTATTGAAGTTTTCTAAATATGGTGTATGTTGGAAGAAGTTTGCGTCCAAATCACCATCATTTAATGCTGTATTTGGTAAAACATAATCATCAAAAACGGTAATCGTTAAGTCAATGCCTTCTGCCGCTAAATCATCTTTCACTTGTTCTAAAATTTCAGCATGCGGTGTTGAACTTGCGCCTACAGTTAATACTGTTTTTTCTGCTGTACTTGATGAAGAAGCTGATTCTTCTGTTTGATTGCCACTGCCATTTGAACAAGCGGCTAACCCTAAAAATGTTGCACCTAAAATCCCTAATCCGACTACTTTTTTCAAACTTTTCATCTCTTGTCTCTCCTTTGTTTTCCTTATTATATTAAACCGTTAAACGGCGTGTTCCCTTTTTTAGACAACAAAAAAGTCCTTTTATCAGTAAACTGACAAAAGGACGAATAATCGCGGTACCACCTTTTTTCGGAAGTCTTAACTTCCCTCAATCCATCTCTTTTTGTATCAAAGAAATGGTGTTCAAGATAACGATTGAACCTTCCGAAATCACCTACATATCGATGATTTATCCTCAGAGACCATCTTCATTTCCTACCTCTTAGTTCTTTTCACCAACCAGAACCTCTCTAAAAAGCCTTCGAAAATTACTCTTCTCTTCAATGGATGTATATGTTATTGATTCATAATTTACATGAGAATCCGCGCTTTGTCAATCATAAAATAACTTTTAAGCTATTTCATCCACTATCACCACTTTGTTCCGTTCTTTTTTAGCATGGTACAGTGCATTATCCGCTTGTAAAAATAATTCCGCAGTTCCTCTCTCATTGGAATATTCGGCTAATCCAAAACTAGCGGTAATTCGCAATTCTTCATGTCCTGGTATAATAATAGTTTGCATGTCTTTTTGCAAATTAAGACAGATTTCATAAACTTCGGTTAACGTAACGTCTTGAAACAATAAACAAAACTCGTCACCACCAAATCGATAGGCGATCTGATTGGTCGTAAATTGGTTAAGAATAGTTGCAAAAGCCGTCAAACATTGGTCGCCAATGTAATGACCATAATCGTCATTAATTTTTTTAAAACGATCAATATCGGTCATCACTAAAACATAACGTGTCGACGATGTTTGTTCACTTATTTGGCTTAATGCCGTATTGAATGCCAAACGATTCGCAATACCTGTTAATTCATCAATGTGAAGTTTTTGTTCTAATTCTTCTCGTTCAAGTTCTAAATTAATACTCGCAATATTTTTCTTTTGGAGATAATACATTCCAGTAGTACATATGAGTGTAAACATCACTAATAAAGCAAAAATCAAAACAATGCCTAATAAGCGTAAAGGCGATTCGAATACAGTATTTTGATAGGGATTCCACGCGATTAGAAATTCCGCACACAAAAACAAACTGATACTCAATATACCTGTTTGCATCGTTAAATGAGGCACTGCATAAATTCCAGTAATCACAATCGGCAAGATATATAAGGCGTAAACAGGAGAAGAAATATTATGAATTGTCGTGATGACAAAACAAATCAAAACAAACATCATGGAGACGCTGTACAACCGTTGCATATGTGAAAGTTGTTGGTTTTTCATTAGGATATATCCTGTAATTAGCAATGCTATATTGCTAATGGTAGGGATGAATAAATATTTCAAAAAATAAATAGGCACTGAGGTGGTTAGTAATTGTTGCTGTAAAACAATCACACTTACTGCAATTTCAATAAAACAAGCTGCTAAAGAAAAATAGAATGCTATTTGATAATGAAATCCTAACCACTCCGCATTAATTCGTTCATATTCTTTTTTTAGTTCAATTATTCGGGTTGTCGCAAATTGGTCTTGACTTTCTTCGCGTGTCCTCATAAGCGATTCATCCTTTCTATCTGGGTGAAGCATCTTCTTATTAGCTTAAATATCTTTAAATTATAACATAGTGGATTTTGAATATTTATAATTAATTTAGACGACAGTAGATATATAACAAAAAAGACACTAGAATACTACATCCTAGTGTCTTATTTTACTAAAATATCTACAAGTTTAGGAAACAACCATTGTCGCTTGTAACGGTTGTATAAACTAAACGTGGGCTGGTCAGGATTGTCGCCTCCTGGATCCCACCAAATATAAGGAATAGTTAACGCCCGACTCTTATCAACAATGTATTTCGTCCAAGCCATACGAGCGTCTAAATTATTTTTGTCACTTGCTGCAAATTCAGTTAATACGACTGGAATCCCTTTCTGAATGAATAAACGATCAACATCTGAGAAGAAAGTTTCCAAGGCACTCATATCTTCAGAATTCTCTGGATTAAACGTCGTTCCTTCTTGGTCATCTTGTGTAAAATAGGCGGGCGCATAAGGATGAATAGAGACCATGAGATGCTTTCCTTGAGGCAATTCAAAAGCCTCAAGCGCAGCTGTTTCAAAACGGGCGGCATAAGTTGGTAATAACAAATAGCGCTCGGCATTGTTGCCTTCCAATTGACGAATCGTCTCTACAAACACCGCATTTAATTGATTGACAATTTGTTGTGATTCATAAGGACCCGTTGCCCATTCATCACCTGTTCCAATTAAACGTGGTTCATTCATGCTTTCAAATAATAAATGTTCATCGTATTTGGCAAAATGGGTGCCAATTTGAGTCCATAACGTTTTCATCTTCTCAATTGCTAATGGAAGATGCGCTTCATCTGGCGTATACCAGTCATCATGATGTGCATTTAAAATCACATAAAAACCAGCATCTAAACTCATATCAACAACTTCCGTTACACGATTTAACCATTTTTGATCAATCACAAAATTGTCATCCACATGATCTTGCCAAGTGACAGGAATACGAATCGTTTGAAATCCCGCTTGACGAATATCTTGTATCATTTCAGGTGTGGTCACTGGATTTTTCCAATAAGTCTCATAATCAGTCGGATTATCGGTCGGTGTCACCACACTATGCGCATCAAAACTATTTCCTAAATTCCAACCAGCTTTCAATTGCTCTGCAAAACGTATTTCCTCACTTTTTTGATGCACATTGCACCCTCCTAGGAATAGAGTGATACCTAATAATACAAAGAACAAAGAAATTTTTTTATTTGGTATGATTTTCGTCATCTACACCACCTAATATATCATTAACTAACAAATTAGTATCATCAGTTTGTGGTTCAACTTCTACTTGTTTGGTTTTGCGTGCCTGTTGAGCCCATTGTGTAACCAATAGCATTTGTTGTGAATTTTTTGCAATTTCATCAATATTTACAATCTGATAAAGTTTATTGTCGTTAATTAAGTTTTTAACATATTTACATTTAAAATGCACATCATTTGGTAACACACATTCAAATTCTTTCTCTATATCATGGGAATTTGTTACAAAATATTCAAAATTAAAGTTCACAATTGTAACAAATCCACCTGTCACTAAAGGGATTTTTTCATCCATATCAATCCGAGCTGATTTTCGATTGAAGTAAATTGTCGGTTGCATACGGCGAACAATATTCAAACGTAAGTCATCAAATGTACTATGAGATGACTGCAAACTCTTAGGTAGTGTATGCACTCGGTCATAGAGCATTTGCATATAATCTGCTTTACTCTCTTGATACTCTTCCACTTGAAAAGCATATTTCCACCCATCTTTAAATTCATCCACATGAACTAATTTACCTGTTACTTCCGCATGATAATGATCTGTCGTAATGGCAAGCGTAATCTCATTTTTCTCGTCAATAAATATGGGATTTTCCATCCATATAGAGATTCCACCTTCAGAAATATCTAATGTTTCACAGATTATCTCTTCATACTCAGTTTTTAAAACAACAGGTTCAGAAATAGCCACACGTTCACTTTTACGATGAAATTTTCGACCTAATACAAAAAAAGTTGCCATCACTAAATTAAACAAATTAACTAACAACCAGAATAAAACAACAATAGGGCCAATCGAACCATTTCTTAAAATCATATAAATAATGTTTACAATACCAATAATAGACAAAATAATAAATAATAAAAATGGTAAAGCATACAATAAATTATTTGATTGCTCTGTGTTCACACCATCTTTTCTTGTTACTTTAAATTTTTTCAAAGAAATTCCAAAAAATTCTTCAATTACCGGGAATAATAAAAAAGGAAACATAGCTGTCTCATAAATATTCGTCCATTTTGTTGTTCGAATTTCTCGACTCATCATGCGTAACGTAATCGTGCTAGATAAATACATAGGTAACCAAAATATTAGAATACTCAATAAATCTGTTTTAATAACCATATAACCAAATGTTGCGAACATAATTGGTGACATAATATAGATTAATCGCTTGATTGGCGCATACCAATACCAAATAGACGCCCAATAATTAGCTTTTTGAGAAAATGAAAACCCCTTTGATAAAAAGATATGCATTTTTCTTCCAGTCTGAATACATCCTCTCGCCCAACGAATTCGTTGTTGAATTAAGCTTGGAAAGTCGGTTGGCGATAAACCACTCGCTAATTCTTCATTCATTGCATAGCAACGATAATTTTTCTTTTGTAATAACATCCCTGTTGCAAAATCTTCTGTAATTGCTTCTTCATAAAAGCCACCCACATCATTTAAAGCATCACGACTAATCAATGTATTTGAACCGCCGTATATCACACTGTTAGAACGATTTCTCGACACTTGTACATCTTTATAAAAATAATCTTGTTCATTTGGAATACGATTTTCTGAAAACAGAAAATATTGAAATAAATCTGGATTATAAAACGTTTGAGGGGATTGTACAAACCCCATTTTAATTTGATTTTTCTCATCTTTACCTTCATTTTTTAACCATGCATCGACAAAATATGGCACTAATCGCATTAATAGAATGCGACGTGGAATCATATCTGCATCCATAGTCAAAATTAAAGGAGAAGTACTTTTACTCATGGCATGATTCAAATTTCCTGCTTTGGCACCTTTGTTATCAGGTCGATCCAAATAATGAATGCCCATTGATTCTGCCAATTCTCTCGCTTCTGGTCGATGACCATCATCGCATAAATAAATATGAACTTTTGATTTATCTGGATATTCCAAATGTTTACAACCATTGATTGTTTTATAAAGTAAATCCATTGGTTCTGTATAAGTCGCAATAAAGATATCCACATCTGGAAATAGTTCTAATGGAACATCTGGAACAGGTGGGTTTTCGATTTTATGCATGTTATAGTAATGAACAATTGACTCTAATGCACCTAATACTTCAACAATAATCAATGACACACCAATAATGATCGAAACAATCCCAAATTCTAATGGCAATGTATAGCGAATCCGCCAATACAAATAAATAATATTTAAAATGACTGTCAACAGTACCCACAACTGATTCCGATAAACTTTAATTTTTGATTCTTTTTGATAAATTGGTGGATTTACATCGACAATTTCTTTTTCTCCCAAGTTCATAATGGTTTATCTCCTTTTAATCTCTTTTCCATCACTTTCAAAATGCAAGGTCTGTTTATTTGTAAAATAACTAATCGAAGACACATTTTCTAATGCTTCTTGGACTTCTGAATCATTTTTTTTCGCTGTTGTAATTGTTATGTGTGGTTTAATCTGTTCAATAAAACTCTTTGAGGATAAGTTGGCGCGCCCATGATGTGCGACCAAATATAGATCAATCGTAGGCCAATTTACTTGCATTAATTCTTGTAAGCGTTTGGATTCACTATCACCCACAAATAACATATTTATTTGCTGATGTGTAATCAAGGTAGCCAGTGAATAATTATTATCTTTCTTGTAGTGTCTTTCTAAAGGTGGATAAATCGTTAATTTTAATGCACCTAAGCTAAAATTACGTGGTCTTGAAGGATACGTAATCGAACTATCTGTAGCAATTAATTCTTGTGTTATTTTTGCTAATTTAGCATGATCTTTACCATAATAAGGCATAATCACGTGAGATACTTCAAAATTGTCTACAATAGTCGAAACACCGCCAATATGATCTTTGTCTGGATGAGTCAAAATCAAATAATCAATCTTTGTTACACCATTTTCTTGTAATAGATTCAGTAATGCTTTGTGATCTTCCTCTTCCCCTGTATCGATTAATACCGTGTTCCCTCCTTGTTTGATTAACGTAGCGTTAGCATCATTGGCTGTCGAAAGGAAAAACACATCGACCGATTTGGTATTATCTTTTTCTGTATTGTGATAACGAATAAGAAAAAAAGCACCTGTTAATACACCGATAAAGAGAATAAAGCGAAAAATGAACCAACTTTGTTTTAAAACTTTTATTCTAATCTTTCTCACCTCTATCTACTTATAAAAATTAAAAAAGGAATCTTGAATAGAGACACTTTGTGATGCTACTAGCACAACATCAAAATTCCCATCTTCTACTAATTTTTCAATTTTTGATTCAGAAGCACTTTCTGTTACAACTACTTCAATTTCTTGATTCATTAACGCTAAATATGGTGAAATATTTAAAAAATATGAATCAGTTAATAATAAAATCTTTCCGCCATTTCCTATTTGATTATTAACAATTTTGAAATGTTTAGGGTCTGTGCCAAAATAAATTTTTGAAGCATTAAAATATGACGTGTCTTTTCTAGCATATTCAACTGGATTAATTACACTTTGATAATATTCTCCTCGACGCGTCTGATTTGTAGATAAGTCGGTATACGTTAAATCAACTGGAAGCTTAGGAGTTAGTAAGATTAAATCATCACTATCGGTAAAATATTTCCCTGTAGAATGAAGTTGATCTCCCAACATTTTTTGCGGATAAACTTCTTTTTGATAGTTTTTTTCTAAAGCATACGGTTTAGCATAATCGACAATTATTTTTTTCGTCTGTAGTTCATTCATAATCTGAATAGTTGCATGAAATGCAGCAACATCAGTCCAAATACTATGTGTGCGGTAGTAATTTTGTTGATACTTGTTGCGCTCTTCTGGAACTGAACGACGTAAATCTAGTGTATTGATTTGTCGATAAGATAACTCTAAAAATAATTCATCTAAATTACGTAATACCATATCATTGGTAGGATAGCCTGATCTAATCTGGCTAACACCACGAATATACTTTCCTGATGTACCAACATAAAGTAGCGATGTCTGTTCTTTTAAAGCTTGATTCATCTTTGCTAATCGTTTTGCATACGTCGCAATATTGGGGTTAATTTCCGCAAAGTAGTTCGCTTGTTGAAGATAGCCATCTTCTGTTTTAGTAATATAAAAATCACGAGCTTCTGCTTTGTCTTGTGCACGTAACCCTAAAGAATACAAATTCCGCAATTGCCTCTTATATGGTATTTCATCGACTAAAATTTTTTCTAATTCTTTTTGTGATATTGAAAACAACTCTTGTTGATTTTCTCTTAATTTATTCAAGGATGATTGTACGGATAGAATTCCTACAATCACAGTTATTAATGAGAAGATAATAATTCGCAAAACAATAAAGATGCTTTCTTTTTTCATAGCTAATCATTTCCTCTCTTTCTAAACAAATAATTGATCTAATTGAAATCCTAATAACATAAATAATAGACACAATACATAAAGGAAAATAATGCCAATTATATTCCCTACCCTCACCATATTATTGGTAGCAATTCTATCCTTGATAATTGGATGCACAAACATAATATAGCTTGCTGCAAGGAACGGTAACCATAATTCTTTTAAAAATGCAAAAACTCGTGCATCGTAAAACCCATTATTATTCAATCCCAATAAATCACCAAAAAATTGGCCTACGTGATAAAGTGATTCTGTTCTCAAAAAAATAAACCCCAAAAAGACAAGTAGAATTGTGTAAAACCTACGCAAAATGATATGCGATTTAATTTCATTAAAATAAAAGAAATGTTCGACTATCAAAACAACAAAATTAAATGCTCCCCATAACACAAATTGCCAACCCAATCCTTGCCATAGTCCAATTAGTAACCATACAATCAATAAATTCACGATAATTTGGTCACGATTTTTATTTAGATTTACAAGATTAGAAAAATATTTTCTAAACCAACGAATGACAGTCATATTCCACCGCTTCCAAAACTCTGTTAAAGAGGTAGCGACAAAAGGACTAGAAAAATTTTCTGGTAAAATAAAACCAAACATTTTAGCTAACCCAATAGCCATATCTGCATATCCAGATAACGTGAAATAATAAAACATTCCATTCACCAATAACGCAAACCACATGAGCAATACAGATGGTTGTGTCACGGCATTATCTAGTGAAGATTGGACAAAAGCGTAATTCAAAAAATAAGAAAACTGATCCGCAATTAAAACTTTTTTAGCTAAACCAATAATAAATCGTTGGCTACCTTCTTCAAATATTTTTAATTGGAATATACGTTTATTTATTTGCTGTTTCATCATTGAAAAATCAATTAATGGGCCGTAAGCAATTTTTGGGAAAAACAGCAAATAAAAAGCAATAGTAAAAATGTTTTTTTCAGCAGAAACTTCTTTAAGAAATA
The DNA here is from genome assembly GCF_029023825.1 of Enterococcus saccharolyticus subsp. saccharolyticus. Taxonomy (NCBI): domain Bacteria; kingdom Bacillati; phylum Bacillota; class Bacilli; order Lactobacillales; family Enterococcaceae; genus Enterococcus; species Enterococcus saccharolyticus. Next base: position 1,881,530 of record NZ_CP118957.1, read on the forward strand.
CTTCTATACAATACCCAATACCTTGCAAAATAAACCATGAAATACCTAGAGGCAATAGCCAATTGTTAAATAATTGATTTGTAATAGACGGAAATAAGTCAAGCAAGCGACAAACAAAAAGCAATAATACATTGCCACTTATACTAATAATAAGAGCTAATTTAGCATTTTTGCCTTTGTTAGACTCATATTCGATATAAATTCCAGCTAACCAATTCCAAACGATACAGCTTAATAAAATGATGAAAGAAAAACGATGCATTGTGCCAATATAATAAAACAACATACTCCCTAAAAGTAAAATCACATTTTGAATACGCAAAAAACGACTGGCACTATAATACAAAATTAACATTATTGGCAAAAAAATTGTAACAAACGAAATTGTTTCAAATCGCATTTTTTCAGTCCTCCTATTTTCTTGACGCTTTAAATGCTGGTAAAGCAAATCCAAGGACAGCAACTAATAATATCAACGGCATATAATAACTTACCCCTGTATCTATTTTCGTGTCTTTTTCTAATATGTTTAAATATGGTCCGATAGCGGTTCCATGTTTTAAAATAGCCGTTTGGAGACGGTACATTTCCACACGATATTCCACTGCATTTCGCACAAGTTCATCATTTTTACCAAAATTTTCTAAACTTAATCTATTTTTGGTTGTATAAATATGTCCCCAGCGTGACCATTCTCTATCAATGGCACTTCCTAAATGTGCTTGAATCATATCAATTGTATTTAAAAAATTTTCATCAGAAAATACATTTCGTCGTAATTCTGCATAACGTTTTTTCAAAAGCTCAACAAAATGCTGATCTTTAATTAAACAATTAAACCAAGGTTTTACTTGAAAAGCCGTTACTTTGTATTCTAAGGGTTCATAAAAATAATTATCCATTGTACCATCGAAATCCCATACAGGGCCCATTTTTAATTTCTGTCCCTTATCTTTATACATATATGTCGAGTTTATTCCAGCATCATAACTTCCAAAAAATTCATTAACCAAAAAATAATCAACAAATGATGAAACATCAATATAACGAGAATAGGTGGCAAAAACATCTGGATCATCTGAATAAAGAATTTTCTCAATTTGGCTGATATCTTCTGTCACGTAATCAATTTCTTTTTGTGTCGCATTTTTTTTACTTGGATAAATTAAGCCTAAGTAATTTTCACTGAGTTTTTCTCTAGTTGCCCAAGTATCTAAAATATTTTCCTCCTCAGCTGTTCGATCTCGTCGTACAATATAAGAAGGAAATGAATCAGAATTTTTAGTAGGTTCAATCGCTACTCTATCCTCACCTTGGCGAATATTTTCCATAAGCAAATGAACACCTTCATAATAATAACGACCATTTTCATGATAAATGACTTCTGTATAAATGGATTCTGGTGTATATGGCATTATTTTGTCTGTTAATCGTAAAGCTAAATAATTTCGCATCATACTTTTGTCCATCAGAGAACCGTTTAATATCCATTCATGATCTGCTCCCATATTAAAAAAATCTATATAACGATCTTGTCCCGATTCAGAAACTAACTTTACCAAATATTGTGCTTTTTCATAAAGCATCGAACTATTCCCTCGTCGTTTTATTTGAATCAAGCTTTCTACTTCAGGATTATCAGTAATATGATTTTCTTTGCCAGTATTAATAAGTTTTAAAGAACCCGCTCGATAAGGTTCTACACCTGGAATAGGGACAAAAATCCCCTCAGTTCCTTCTTTCTTCATACTAATCGGTGGTCTTTCATTTCCTGTATCAATGATAACAATTGGCAGTTCTGTTGAAAAATTTTTGTCCACTTCCCATTGATTATTTATCCCTTTTAAAGGATTCGCTTGAACACCAGTTTCTGTTAGGGGCTGTTCATAAATACTAATTTTTTTATGGTATTGAGGGATAGTTGTAAATAATGCAATAGAAATAACTAATAAAAGCAATATCAGAATAGCTCCAATTGTGTTTTTACGATTATATTTCATTCCTTCACGACCTATCGACTCATTTCATCATTTTGACTAACAATGTTTACTGTTTTTATTCCCGAGATAGTACTTAAATGTGTTGCCACTGAAGTTACTTTTTTATCAGCTGCTTGTAATTGTTTTTCGGAGATTTCATAAATATATTCAAGCGAACCATTACTAATATTTTTGACACGATAACGTACTTTTCCTAAAAACAACTGTTCAATTTCTTGTTCAATATTATTTTCAGAGACACTCTCACCGCGAATAATCAACAAATAACGTTCATTACTCTTCACTGCTCCAAATAAAATTAAAAACAGAAAAATTACACCTGAACCAATCGACACAATGATATATTCTTGTACGCCACAGCAGATTCCTGTAGCAATGGCCCAAAAAATATACGCAGTATCCCGTGAATCTTTAATTGCTGTTCGAAAACGAACAATAGATAAGGCACCTACCATCCCTAAAGATAGCGCAATATTATTTCCAATAACATTCATAACCAAAGTAGTAATCAAGGTTAGCATCACTAACGATACATTAAATTTTGTACTATACATTCCTCCAGCGTGCGAAATGCGATAGGATAAATAAATAACTAGCCCTAAAATTCCTGCAATAACAAAGTTTAAAATGATATCTTGAATAGTTAAAGCGCCTTGATTGGATTGTAATAATTCTAATAAAACATCTCTCATAATTTTTCTCCCTTATTCCATTTATTCAGTTGCATGACTAATAAAACGCGACATGACATATTTGCTATAAGACAACGATGATTTATCAATAGTATCTAACAATTCGCGCACATGTGATAATAAAAAATGATTGTATTTTATTTCCAACGTAACATCATCTGGAAAACCTACTGGATAAAAACTATCAATTTCACCAAACAAATCAAAATTACTCTCACTAGCAACGAGTTTTTGATCAAATGTCACGCGGGTATCATTGACAGCTAACATAAATGCATACCGATTGTATTGTACCGTCACTTGTGGCCGATAAAGCTCCGTCGTCATTTTATAATACAATTGTTGTGCTAATGGATGATTCATTTTTTGTAAAACAGAATACTCACCCTCAATCAGTTTTTGTGCGTCTTCTTTGCTAACTATTAGAGAGCGCTTTTGTTGCCAATCGCCATTTTTTTCTTTTAATTCAAGTTTTGCTGTTTGATCTTGTGGAGAATAAATACGCAAACGTATTTTTTGACGTTCTTCAATTCCTTCCAATTTTTCTTCTAAATCATCATGATATAAACTATCAAAATAAAGAGAACGTACAAGGTAACCATCTGTCCCATTATAATCATCTTGTGGCAATACTTTCGATAAAAATTGTTGTGCATGTAAAGCAGTCATTACTGATACGCGATACTTTATTTCTCGTCTTGTAACATCCAACATCTGAGCCATTTAATTCCTCCTTTACTCCAAAATCTTAATAATTATACCCGTTTTATTTTTTTTAAACTAGCTATTAAACTCAATTAATTTAACATCTCAGCGACAGTGTTCTTTTTGCAACTAAGTATTATAAACAAATAAAACATTATCACTAATTCTTTGATTATTTTTCTAAAACCATCTGTATTTCAGCGCGAATCTCTCCCACTCTCGTTTGATAAAATTCAGGATGATTTTTAAACCACTTGATATTTAATGGTGATGGATGCGGTAATACGAGTGCTTTTTTCCCATTAATTTCTTGGTCACGAAAAACCAAGTCAGCAAAATCTTGCCCTTTGAAGAAATGATTTGCCGCTTTAGCACCAATGAGTATATATAATTCGTTATCGACCCATGATAACGTACGATGCAACCAAGTCTTTGCGCAAATAGCTGGCGGTTGCTTATCGCCACCATTTTTAGTTTTGCCAGGGTAACACAAACCAATTGAGGTAAAACAAAAATTATCGGGATTATAAAACAGCTCATCTGAAATCTGATACCATGTTTCCCGCAATTTTTTTCCTGATGCGTCATTAAATGGTTTTTGTGTGATAGCAACATTATGAGACGGTGCTTGACTGATATGAACAATTTTTGACTGTTGATTCCCTAAAAATATGGGTGCTGGCGTTAGTCGGTCTTTACAAAGTGTGCAGTTTCTTAGTTCTTGAATATATTCTTCAAATGTTTGTTCCATTGTAATCATCTCCTTTGAACACCTTTTCGTTTCATCATACGAAAAAAACAAAATCCTTGAAAGAATTTCGTTCACTGTTTGTTTAAAATAAGAACAGCTACACTAATGAATAGCACCCCCATCAGTGCAGGCATACTATGGTCAATCATCGCGTATAATTGTCCGCCTAACACTGGTCCTAACACATTGAATACTTTGTGCACCGCCTTGGATTCGACCTTGTTCACTGTCTGTTACTGATTTAGAAAGCAAGCCATTAAATGCCGGTCCAAAGATGGCATCGCCAATGCCAAATAAAATCATCCCTATAATAAAAAACAAAGATACGTGAACCATAGCCGAAATGACAAGCAAACTATAACCAACAATTTCACTCATCATACCAAGCATCGCAATTTTTTTATCGGTTAATACTTGTAATAACCTTGGCATGATCACTGCTTGTGAGAAAATATCCAGTATCCCCGTCAATAATAATCTTTCAAAAAAATATCACTCACGCGTGATATTTTTTAAATGGTGTCGATAACGTCCAATAAAACGAAACACAGTATCAAACTCGTCATCTGTCATATTCTCAAAAACGATTTGATCTCTTTCAAGAAATGTGTGATGCAGTTCTTGATGAATTTGATTTACTTGTTGTCCTTTGTTGGTCAAACGGAAATAAATTTCTTTTTTATTGTCGGTTTGCTGATAGCTTTCGATCAAGCCTTTATTCATTAATTTTTTGGTTAGTTTGCTAATAGCACCACGTGTCATATAACTAGCCGCTGCTAATTTCGTGACATTCGCATAAGGAATTAGCGCAATATGTTCAATCAATTCAATTTCACTTAATGTATAGTCACTCAGTGCTTTTTCCAATATCGGTTTATTTAACCATGTAATTTCATGGCATAAATCCATTAACTCACTGACTAATTGTTGTCGTCGATCCATGCTATCCCTTCTTTCCAGACAAGCATAGCAAGCAAGATTTTCAAACGATTGCAAACAGTCACTTATTTATGGGCGACTACACGTAAACGACGATAGTCTGCAATCCAAGCATTGCCTTGCCATAATTTGTCACGTGCTGCTTCCACAAATGCAGTCATTAGTTGTTCTTGTTCCTCTAGTGAAAATTTGGCTAATTCTGTTTCAAAAAATTGTTGTCCCCAAATAGCTAATCCTTGCTCACCATCTGTTAACACGGTAGGACGATCATAGTCAAAAATAGCATCAATGATAAAACCTTGTGTTTCTAACAACTGCGCAAATTCTGCCGTTTTAGGAAATGTAAACTTTGATTGATACGTATAACCAAATTTTTTTAACGCCATTTGAAAACTTTCTTCAATGATTTGAATATTTCCGTATGCGCCAAATTCACAAATAAGTTGTCCACCTTCGACTAATGAACGATGAATCACTACTATTAACTGGCGCTGATTATGAATCCAATGAAAAACAGCATTGGAAAAAACTAGATCCCATTCATTTTCAAAGGACAATTGTAAGGCGTCCATCACTTGAAAATTCACTTCTGGATAATGCGCCTTGGCTTGTGCAATCATCTCCTTTGAGCCATCAATACCTAGCACTTCGCCATATTCAGCTAATTGTTGGGTTAATGTTCCTGTGCCACAACCTATATCAAGGATTCGTTGCACCTTTTTCTGGGGAATAAGTTCCAAAAGCCCTTTCCCATATTCTGCCACAAAGTCATGATGGTTATCATAAGTTGTCGCATTCCACTTCATCTCATCCCCTCCTACTAAAAAATTAGACTAACTATACCACAAATCGCTCTGAATAATAAGAATATTCTGAACAAATCATCAAAAAAACTATCCTTCGTCTCAAAGGATAGTTTCACCAGCTATTAATCCCAAGAAGGAATAACCGCACCACGATATTTTTCTAGAATAAATTCTTTCACTTCTTCTGTTTGATAATAGTTTAAAAATTCTTGGAAAATTTCTTCATCAGCATCTTCTTTGCGTGTCACCAAATAATTGGCTTGTTTCAAGTCTTCTGAATCTTCGACAAAAAGTGCTGAATCATCAGGGAAATATCCCGCATCAATGGCATAGTTTGAATTCACTACCGCAAAATCTAAATCTTTTAATCGTAATAAAAGTTGTGCCGCATCCACCAAGATAAATTCTAAGTCATAAGGATTTTCTTGTACATCGTTGACCGTTACCTCTTGCCCTACGCCTTCTGGTAATGTAATCAAATCAGCATCTTGCAAGACAAGTAACGCACGACCTTCTTGCGTTGCAGAATTTGGTAGCCCCACTTTCGCTCCTTTTTTGATGTCATCTAATGATTTTAGTGAATCTGAATAGATAGCCATTGGCAAAGTAATAGTTGGTGATAATGGTTCTAACTCAAAGCCTTCTGTTTGAACAATTTCGGTTAAGTATGGTTTTGTTTGAAATAAATTAGCATCTAAATCGCCATCTGCCAATGCACGATTGGGTGCCACAAAGTCATCAAATACTTTTACTTCAATATCGAAGCCATCTTTACTCGCCGCTTCTTTCACATGTTCAATAATTTCCTCATGCGGACCACTTGTTACACCAATCGTCAATGGTTGTTCAATGCTACCTGTTTCTTTTTTGCCACACGCTCCTAATAAAAAGAATGCGCTCAATCCTAATCCTAAAAGTACCTTTTTCTTCATGTTATTTCCCCCTTATAGTGTTTCATGCAATAAAAAAAGCCCTCGCTTAAACAACTTGTTTAAGCAAGGACGTATACCATACGTGTTACCACCTAGATTTAGAAAAATGTCGCCATTTTCCCCTTATACAGTACAGGAATTTTTCCGATACTGTCGCATCTTTAACGGGTGCATCCGTCACGACTTAATGTTCCCACTCGGTCGCGCCACCTAGAATCATTTCTGAATAAAGACCATTTTCCATTGTTCACACATTACTCGCTTTCAGCATTTACGAGCTCTCTTTAAATGGTTCCGAATGTACTTATCTTCATGAGTGTTTAATGAGATTTGATTAGAATAATCAAATCTTACCAAAGCACTTCTTCGCTGTCAATGTTTTAGAAATATTTTCTGGTAGCATATGAAAATTTTTCAAAAAAATTAGCATTTGTTTAAGTCAGTACGATAACATACAAAAAATAGTTATTTAAAAACAAAAAAAGTCTAAACCTTGATAAACCAAGGTTTAGACTATTCGTTAAAACTATTCTTCTTCTTCAGCCATGAAATTAAGTTCTATAACATTGGTTGAGGATAGTTGATATTTCAATATTTTTTGAATAGATTCTATCAATTTATTGATAATAGTTTTTATTGATTCCATTTCTAGTCGGATTCAAAAACGTATTCAAGTTGCGTGGCGTGTTTTTGGTAAGAAATCATAAGAACTGGTTAAACAAACTTTTGTTTTATAATGTTTTACAGAGAAAGAAATCGTGTAAAATCAGCATTTAATGATTCATATAATTCCACTGAGTTAGATAAAATTATATTCTGTCATTACCTCAAATCATTACCACAACATGGCAAGTTGGCTGATTGAAGAATAGCTCTCCATCTACTATTTATGCCATATTTTTAATTTTCTATCGTCCGGTAAATAAATCGTTGATGTAAAGAGAATAAAGATATACCTTCTGGTAGTACTAAATTTCTTAACGTTCAGGACAAGATATTCAACGTTTGGGCTATTTTTGGTTTTAACGAGAAAAAAAGGAATATACTCTGATTATAAAATTGAAAGGAGTTTTTATTAATGAAAAAAATCATCATTGGATTCATGTCGCTTATTTTACCATTGTCTGTTGTTATGCATTCAGGGGCTAGCATGGTTTACGCTGATAACATTGTAAATTCTGAAAATACTGTGGAGGAATTATTTTCAGAGGAAGATGATACTGACCAGTTGCCTGAGGTTCTAGATGAAGATTTGAATGAGGAGTCTTTAACTGATTTTATTGTTGAGTATTTGAATAATGAAAATAATCCTGACGTTGAATTCACAGATACTGGTGTTTACATTGATGGTATTTATTATACTCCAGAGGAATTTGAAGAGCTATTAGATGGAATGGTGGAGCCAACTGAGTTAGAAGTGAAACTTACTGATGATCAGCCAAGTGTAGGTACTTTTAGTGTCGGGACGGCATTCTTTATCCCAGCTATAGGACAAGCAACGGTTTGGTTATATCCCGTACCGGGAGTTGGTCAAGTTGCAGTCGTTGCAGTTGCATCAGTAGGAGCAGTTTATGGTACCTATATTCTCTCAAAAAATATTGTAAAAGCGGGGCACTGGGCATATACTTCAATTAGAAACTACGTAAACTCAAAACCTCGACCAAAAACTAAGTCTACTACTTCATATAATTATCAAAAATCTGTCCCTTATGTTGATTATATAGTCTATAAATATGGTATTCCTAAACGTTTACTAGATGCAAACGGAAATGTAAGAGTAAGAGATTTTAATCAAAAAGTAACTGGACGTAATAGACCTACATGGAAAGAGCCTAAGACTGGTTGGATAAAGGAAAAGGATGATACTAATCACGCGGGAAAGAAGTGGAAAATAAAAGATAAACAAGGCAATCGAAAGGCTTCTGTTGATGGAAACGGAAAAATAATTTCAAAATAAAATATAAAATGAAGTGAGGAACTATATGTCAAATGAAGAGTTATATCGAGAATCTTATACCCATGGAAAACAAATTTTTGAAGAGAAGAATCTTTGTGAGCCGGGGTTTATGTCAGAACATTTTTTGTATTTAACGCCTAAGAAAAAGTATCTGTATAAATGCATTGATCATCTTCCAAAGAGAATGGATAGCAAGCTTTATTTATACGAATTTGACTTTAATCGATATTCTACTGATGAAAAACAACGAAATAATTATTTTGACTATTTAAAAAGATTTAGACGTTCATTGATGACTATCTTGGGTTATGGAGATACTATTTTCTTAGAACGTACACAATTTGAAGAGAAAGATTTTACTTTACTTAAATTAGCCGCTACTACGACAGACTATAAAACGCTTGACGAAGCGATTATTTATTCGTTAAATGACCATGACGCAACAATAATTTCAGTTCCTAGTTTATCTCTGTTACTTTTTGTTGGGGAAATGTGTATTATTTACATCACAGCTGATGAAACAACGGAAAAATTAATTCATGAGGTGTCATTAGCAAATGGTTTGTATACTCATGAATATCATATGATGGATTGAAACATTGCAAGATATAAGTGATTTGGTAGCAAAAATCCTATTTAAACTACTTTTTAAATTTAAAATGTTGATAAAGCCTTTTTAAGATGTGCAAAATGGGGGTATAAGATAAACTGTGTAAGTTGCTAATTCTAGATGAAGCAGCTGCACAGTTTTTCTTTTTAATTTCATCCAAAATTAAACGAGGAGTGATTAGAAAAAAACGAGACAAAAAAGCTGTAGAGTTAACCCAGTCCATTGTTGATACTTACCAGCCTGAAAGCGTAGAAGGCATGCAAAATGCTTTAACGGGATCAACTAGAAAGTCTCTTCCAATACTTGGAATCAAAAAGAAGTACCTATAGAGCAGATTGCGATAAAACTTTACTGCGAAGTAAGCTCAGAATCGCCTTAGACATTCATCACTTAAATTAACAATGGATACTTACGCTCACTTAACTAAAGAAACCAAAGAAAAAACCGTAGAAAAGCTTGCAGAGCACCTAAATTTCTAGCAGAACGTATTCAAACAAAAATACAAAAAAGCTGAACCCTTATCCATCAAGGGTTCAGCCATCATTTAAAGCTTATTCTTCTTCAGCCATGAAAGTGTTAAACACTTCTTCGATCATGTCCCACTCTTTGTCTGTTTTGATTTCTTCTAAATCGCCTTCTGTACCGTCTGCATTTTCAACGTAAGCATATGCTTGTAATTCTACCTCTTCGTCTTCTGGTACACCAGCTGGGTATAATAATACATAATTGCGACCGAATTCTTCTTCACCATCGATAGTTAATAAGATTTCGTAAAGTGTTTCATTTCCTTGGTCATCTACCAAAGTAATGTGTTCATGTCCTTCGTGGTTATGATCATGTGTATGTTCTGTCATGTTCTTTTTTCCTCTTTCCTTGCGTTAAATTTAAAACAGCTTTTTTCCTGGGCCATCTAAATAATTTTGTAAAATCATTACTGCTGCTACTTTATCAATGACTTTTTTACGTTTTGCACGCGAAGTATTAGCTTGTTCCACCAACATACGCTCTGCTTGAACAGTTGTCAAACGTTCATCTTGATAAGCAACAGGAAGCTGATAAAGTTCTTCAATTTTTTTGCCGTAAGCCATCGAAGCTTCGGCTCTTGGACCGATCGTATTATTCATATTTTTAGGAAGACCTACAACAAATTGACTCACTTCATATTGGTCAACCAGTTCTTTGAGACGGTCAAAACCAAACTCACCTTCGTCTTCATTGATACGAATAATTTCTACTCCTTGAGCAGTCCATCCCATCGGATCACTCACAGCAATACCTACTGTCCGTGAACCAACGTCTAGTCCCATTACTCTCATTACAGGTCGACCCCATGATTTTCTAAATAGAAACGGATTAACACTTCTAAAATTTCATCACGTTCATGGCGACGAATCAAGTTACGAGCCTCGCGATAACGAGGAATATAAGCCGGGTCTCCAGAAAGTAAGTAACCCACGATTTGGTTGATTGGATTGTATCCTTTTTCCTCTAGTGCACTATACACAATCGCTAATGTTTCACTTACTTCTTTTTTACGACTATCATCAAAATCAAAACGTACTGTTTCATCTGTAAAACCCATTAATATGACACCTCTTTCTCCGAATAAGTTTGCGACTTCTCCTTGTCTATTGTACTAAACATCATCAGAAACTACAAACAAATACTTTGCTTTTCTCTTACTATACTTTATTTTTGTGATAAATTTATGAATTTACTACTAGTTTTTTGTTTTCTATTACTTTGCTAAAAAAGAACATTAAATTGTTATCTAACCTCTCTTTCTTTCTGTTAAAACAATTGACGTAACGACTGGTTTTAACCTAAAGTACATACAAGGAGGAATCAACATGAAGAACATCACATTTACACAAACACAAGAAAAAATTGCAACTGGACAACTCATGTTACTGTATTTATCCATGCCTCATTGTAATGTTTGTCACGCAGTCAAACCACAAGTGGAAAAACTATTTGCAGGCACTTCTTTACAAATGTTCCATCTTGATGCGCATGATTATCCCGAAGTTGCAAGTACTTTTCAGGTATTGACTGCCCCCGTTATTTTAGTCTTTTTTGAAGGAAAAGAAGTTCATCGCCAAGCACGTTTTATTGATTTCCAAAAACTAGAACAACTTGTAAAAAACTATCAGTCTATGAATCTATCGGTTAGTTATGACGAACTGTTTAACTAAAAAACGCCCAATCATTCAAAAAATGAATGAACGGGCGTTTTTCTTATTCAGCGACAGTTTCTTCTTCTGAACCAGAATGTAAGAAATAAATCAATGTTTGTAACTCATTTGTTAAATCAACGTTTTGAATCAAGACGTCACTGGGCGCTGTGATACGTGCTGGTGTAAAGTTTAAGATCCCTTTAATGCCAGCAGCAACTAATTCGTTCACAACATCTTGTGAACGTTGTGCAGGAACAGTCAAAATCGCAATATCAATTTGTTGAATCGCAATTTGTTCTTTCATGTCAGTCATTGGATACACAGGAATCCCGTCTACAATGCGGCCAACAATGTCAGGATTCACGTCAAAAGCAGCACTTACGCGAATGCTATTACTTTGATGGAATTTGTATTTTAACAACGCACTCCCTAGATTCCCTACACCAATTAATGCTACATTTGTCATTTGGTCATCATTTAATGTTTTGGCAAAAAATTGCATTAAATCTTGCACGTCATATCCATATCCACGTTTTCCTAATTCGCCAAAATAAGAGAAATCACGACGAATTGTTGCGCTATCAACTTGAACCGCTTCGCTCAATTCAGTTGAAGAGACTTTTTTCTTTCCAGCGTTATTTAAAATTCGCAAATAGCGATAATATAGAGGCAATCGTTTCGCTGTTGCCTTTGGTATTTGATTTTCTTTCACTTTCATAGACCTCCGTTTGTGAAATCTTCACTAGTACAGAGAGTATCATATCAAAAAGACCTAAAAAAAAGCAATTTGATTGCTCACAAATAGGCGATTTTCACAACTTTTCTTACAAATCGATTTTGAGCTGTCTCGCTAAGTCTTAGAAAATGTGATAGACTAACACTGATTCGACCATTAAATGAAAAGAATTTAGAAGTGAGGATACTATGATTTTATTACAAGCCAACCAAATCGCCCGTCTCTTCGGTGCTGAGGTTCTTTTTGAAAATCTTCAATTAGAAATTAGTAGCCGTGCTCGTATTGGGCTTGTGGGAAGAAACGGTGCTGGTAAATCAACTTTTTTAAAAATTATTGCTGGTATCGAAGCACCTGATGCCGGAACAATAGCTAAAAATAAAACCGCAACGATGGGCTATCTAGCCCAAGATACCGGACTAATCTCCAATGCGACTGTCTGGGAGGAAATGCTAGATGCTTTTGCGGCTGTCCGTATTATCGAAAAACGCATGCGTGAACTAGAAATCGCCATTAGTGAATCTAATCCAAATACGGCGAACTATCAAACGATTCTTAAAGAATACGATCGTTTACAACATGATTTTTCAGAAAAAAATGGCTATGGCTACGAAAACGAAATTCGTTCAGTTTTACATGGCTTTCAATTTGATGCGTCTTTTTATGACCAAAAAATTGCGACACTTTCTGGTGGGCAAAAAACCCGTTTAGCACTAGCGAAAATGCTGTTGCAGAGTCCGGATATTTTAATCTTGGATGAACCAACCAACCATTTAGATATTGAAACACTTGCTTGGTTAGAAGGTTATTTACAAAATTATTCTGGTGCCCTCTTAATCGTTTCGCATGACCGTTATTTCTTAGATAAAGTCGTCACTGAAATTTATGAAATCAGCCGTCGTAAAATGCGTCACTATAAAGGAAACTATAGTCGTTATTTAGATTTAAAAGCAGAACAATTAGCAAGTGATTGGAAAGCGTATGAAAAACAACAAACGGAAATTAATAAACTAGAAGATTTTGTCGCTCGTAATTTAGTACGTGCCTCTACAACCAAACGTGCACAAAGCCGTCGCAAACAATTAGAAAAAATGGATCGTTTAGATCGTCCACAAGGCGATGAAAAATCTGCGCATTTTCTATTCGATATTGAAAAACCTTCTGGCAATATTGTCTTACAAGTAGAAGATGCTGCTATTGGTTATTCAATAGAAGAAATTTTATCGGAACCAATTAATTTAGACATTCGACGCAAAGACGCGATTGCCCTTGTTGGACCAAATGGTATTGGCAAATCTACCTTATTAAAATCACTTATTGGGGAACTCCCTTTTATCCGAGGTGAAGTCACATTTGGCGCCAATGTAGCAACTGGTTATTACGACCAAGGACAAACAAATTTGCATCATAACAAAACTATTTTACAAGAATTATGGGATGAACATCCAACGACACCTGAAGTCGAAATCCGCACAGCTTTAGGAGGATTCCTCTTCTCTGGTGAAGATGTCGATAAACCAATTGCCTTATTAAGTGGTGGCGAAAAAGCGCGGGTTGCTTTAGCGAAATTAGCGATGAATAAAGAAAATTTCCTAATTCTCGATGAGCCAACAAACCATTTGGACATTGACAATAAAGAAGTGCTCGAAAATGCGTTAATTGATTATGAAGGAACGTTATTTTTCGTTTCACATGACCGTTACTTTATCAATCGTATCGCTACCAAGGTCATCGAACTTTCTGAAAATGGTAGTAAATTGTATTTAGGTGATTATGATTATTATTTAGAGAAAAAACAAGAAGAAGCTGAGATTGCGGCACTATTAGAAGAAAAAACAGTGATTGCAACTGTTTCAACAGGAAAACAAAATTTCCAACAAAGCAAAGAACAGCAAAAAGCATTACGCAATTTGCAACGTAAAATCGAAAAAATTGAAGAAGAATTAGCCACACTGGACGAAGAAATTACGGCTGCCGAAACGAAAATGACAGAACCTCTCGTCTTAAACGACCATGTACAATTAAACGAGCTGAATCAGTTCATTGAAACTGCGCAACAACGTCAAGAACATTTAATGGAAGAATGGGAAACATTAAGTCTTGAATTAGAAGAATTAACTTAATATCTCTCGGACTTAAGGATTTTATAGTGGGTTTCATCCTTAAGTCCGATGTTTTTTTTACTCAGTTTGGTTTAATACTAATAAAAGCAATAAAGGAGGATCAATCGTGAAAAAGAAACGAAATTGGGGACTAATTGCTTTAGGTGGTCTGATGATTGGTAGCGGTTTATTGGGTTTTGGTGTGCGTAACGCGATTCATAGTTATGATACTTATTCCTATTCCGAACCTACACTTCCAGTAGAAGATTATTATTACGAAGATGGACCAACTACCGAATTTGCTTACCGCGCCACGCAACAACTAAAAGCGGATGGTATTAACGTTCCTTTATACTTACAAACGGATGAACGTTGGAAAGATGAACTGATTGATTATACGTATTCATTAACGATGGAAACAAATGGCAGTGCGTTTGCCTCAATGATGATGGTTCTTTCTTATTGGCAAGGAATCGATTACGATTATGACGTGATTTATGACTTGGCTTTTGAAGACTATTTTAGTTCTGATGGCACAATTAAATGGAAATTCTTTGAACAAGCGGGTGAAAATTTTGGTGCTTCAATCAGCAATTTAGGTTATAAATATGAAGCAGCTGAAAAATATTTAAAAAATGGTGCACCGGTTATTGTTGCCTTCAAAGCTAATGAAGCTGATACAAATGAACATTTTGCTGTGCTTGCTCGTACCAAAGATGGCAATTTACGTGTCTTAGATCCATTAGATAATCCAGACATTGAACGTTATAAAAAAGTCTATACTCCTGCTGAACTAACCGATACCATTCAAAACTACTGGGCAATCAACTAAGTGAATGCCTTTTCTATTGTGAATTTGTAATCAATGTCATTTTCCACTATACTAGAGAGAGAAAATAAATGGAGGGATTTTTATGAGAATTGGCATACCTAAAGAAATCAAGAACAACGAAAATCGTGTCGCATTACCGCCTGCTGGTGTTTGCGAGCTAATCCAAGCTGGACATCAAGTTGTGGTTGAAACAAATGCTGGCACGGGTTCTGCGATTTCTGACGAAGAATACCAACACGTTGGTGCAACAATTGGCACACAATCAGATGCTTGGGCAGCAGATATGGTCTTGAAAGTCAAAGAACCGTTACCAGAAGAATATCCTTTTTTTCGTGAAAATTTAATCTTGTTTACTTATTTACATTTAGCAGCCAATAAACCCGTAACCGAAGCATTGTTAAAAGCCAAAGTGAACACGGTCGCTTATGAAAGCGTTCAACTAGATGATCGTTCGCTTCCTTTATTAGCACCGATGAGTGAAATTGCTGGTCGAATGGCTGCACAAATTGGCGCAGAATTTTTAGAGAGCCCTCAAGGTGGCAAAGGCATTTTACTTGCCGGTGTACCTGGCGTGCGTAAAGGAAATGTAGTGGTCATTGGTGGTGGAGTTGCTGGAACAAATGCCGCGCGCATCGCCCATGGACTTGGTGCAAATGTCACCATTCTCGATGTGAATGTCAACCGTTTGAAAGAGTTGGATGCCCAATTTAATGGACAAATTCAAACACTTCTTTCAAATACGTTCAATATCCATCAACAATTACGTACCGCCGATTTAGTCGTTGGTGCGGTCTTACTTCCTGGTCACAAAGCACCTACCTTAGTCACTCGTGAGATGGTTCGTGATATGCCCGATCGTTCGGTGATTGTTGATATTGCGATCGATCAAGGCGGTATATTTGAAACAGGTACGAAAACAACCACGCATGATGCACCCACTTATATTGAAGAAAATGTGATTCATTATGCTGTAGCAAATATGCCTGGTGCAGTTGCACAAACCGCAACGCATGCACTAAGTAATGCAACTTTGCCATTTGCAAAAAAACTAGCGAGCACCTCATTTGAACAAGCAATAAAATCAGATATTGCTCTTTTCCGTGGCGTAAACACCTATCAAGGACGCTTAGTTCACGAAGCCGTTGCCAATGATTTAGACTTACCGTATACTTCTTTAAATTCATTCATTTAATAAAAAAACCAGGAAAGACCTCGTCTCTCCTGGTTTTTTTATGCGTAATATTTGATGGCATCGTTTAACGCTTGCGCAGCACCGGCATGTTTTTCATCATAATAAGCCATGAAACGTTCATCGGCGATATACATCATCCCTAAACCTTTGTGCGCTTCAGCTGAATACGTTGGCCAAGTATAGCTTAACCATTTTTTGTGCAAACGAAAAATCTCTTTCGCTACATCACTTTCAATTTCGGGTTGTTCTAAATAGACACCAATTGTTTCAAATAACTGGACTTCGGTTTCTGCCATTTCTTGCATTTGTTCTTCCGTTAAGTTCAAATATTTTTTATTTGAGCGTTCAACCGTTTCTTCCCCATATTTCTCACGAATTTCTTTTCCATATTTTGCTTCATTTTCTGCTACTTTTTGTTCTTTAAATGCTGTAAATTTTTCTTGATCTGACATTTCAATCTCTCCTTTGTAATATTTCATTGTTTGTTGAACAGAGGCTAGCAAACGGTCAATTTCTTGACGTTTTGCCACTAATTTTTCTTGATGTTCCATCAATGCTTGTTCGACATCAAAGTCAGGGTTATCGAGAATTTCTTTAATTTCTTCTAGTTTCAAGTCCATTTCTCGATAAAATAAAATTTGTTGCAATCGATTGACTTCATTTTGACCGTAGATACGATAGCCCGAAGAATTGACTCTTGCTGGTTTCAGCAAATCAATTTCATCATAAAATCGTAAAGTCCGTGCACTGACTCCGGATAAATTGGCTATTTTTTTAATCGTATATTCCATGTCTTATCCCTCCTGACAAACTTATCATAAACCTTTCCGTTACGAGAAGGTCAAGCGAAAAAAATAATTTTTTTTACTTGTACCTTTTTTTATTTCATGTAAAATACAAGAGATGGTCTTTAATAGAGGAAGTGAATAGGAGAAATGATGAAAAAATTTATTGGGGATAAAGCTTTTTATCGCACGGTATTAACGATTGCAATTCCTGTTATGATCCAAAATGGCGTCACAAATTTAGTCAATTTTTTGGATAATATTATGGTTGGACAAATTGGAACAGAGCAAATGTCGGGAGTCGCAATTGTTAATCAACTGATTTTCGTTTTTAATTTATGTATTTTTGGGATTGTTTCAGGTGCCAGTATTTTTGGCACACAATATTATGGTAAACGTGACTTTGTGGGGATGAGAAATGCGTTTCGCTTTAAAATTATTGCAGGGATTATTGCTGCTTTAATCGGCTCGCTCCTTCTTTTCACGATGCAAGTACCGTTAATTTCGTTATTTTTGCACAGTGATGGAACGGATAGTAATTTAACACTTGCTTTGCAATCCGGGCAAGCATTCTTAGTGATTATGTTAATAGGACTGGTTCCTTTTTCTATCTCGCAAGCTTATGCTAGTACGCTACGAGAAATGGGCAGAACAATTATTCCCATGTTTGCAAGTAGTGTCGCCGTTGTGACTAATACTATCTTAAATTATATCTTGATTTTCGGAAACTTTGGCGCACCACAGTTAGGCGTACAAGGAGCGGCAATTTCAACAGTGGTTGCTCGTATCATTGAATGTGCGATTACTGTCATTTGGGTACATCGCCACAATATGGATAATCCTTTTATCGTGGGTGCCTACAAGCAATTCCACATTCCGAAACAACTGGTTCAACAAATTATTAAAAAAGGGTCACCGTTAATGTTAAACGAAGTGCTTTGGGCATGCGGTATCACCATCGTGTTGCAAGCTTATTCTGTTCGCGGATTAAGTGTTGTTGCAGGGATGAATATTGCGTCAACTGTCTCAAATATTTTTAACATTATTTTCTTGGCTTTAGGTAGTGCCGCTGCAGTAATTGTCGGACAATTGTTAGGTGCCAATAAAATGGTTGAAGCCAAAGACAGTGCACGTAAGTTGATTTTCTTTTCGGTTGTGAGTTGTACAATTATGGGAATTATTATGATGATCATCGCACCACATTTCCCAGAAATTTATAACACCAGTCTTGAAGTCAAAGATTTAGCTAGTCATTTTATTATTATCGGGGCATTATGTATGCCATTTATTGCCTTTAATCATGTGAGTTACTTTGTGCTACGTTCAGGTGGTAAAACGATTATTACGTTCTTATTTGATAGTGTCTTTATTTGGGTCATTGTCTTACCACTTGCTTATTTATTAAGTACGCATACAAACTTACCAATCGTTTGGGTATATTTCATTTGCCAAATGACCGAAGCATTTAAATGTATCATTGGTTATTTCTTAGTAAAATCAGATGCTTGGTTAGAAAATATTGTTGTTGAAGCCTAAAAAATTATGGTTCTGACAACCCCGTCTTTGCAATAAACAATCCGAACGATAGAGAGACTGCACCTGTGATCTTCTTCTATCGTTCGGATTTTTCGTTTACTTATTCACCTAATGCTAAGTCAACTGCTTGTTGCGCATGAATTTCGGTCGTATCGAAAACTGGCATAGACACATCGGCTTGCTGAATCAACAACCCAATTTCTGTGCAGCCTAAAATAACTCCTTCTGCTCCTGCTTTTGCAGCTTTTTCAATGATTGTACAAAATACTTCTTTTGAGTGGGGCAAAATTTTCCCATGACATAGTTCATCAAAAATAATTTGATTGATTTGTTCAATATCATCGGTAGGAATCCACACATCAATTCCCTTATCGATAATTCTTTGTTTGTAAAAATCTTGCTCCATAGTATATTTCGTTCCTAATAACGCTACTTTTTTAATCTCTTGTGCGTTAAGTGCGGCAATGGTCGCATCAGCAATGTGTAAAATTGGAATGGTCACCGTCTTTTCAAGCTGTGGTACCACTTTGTGCATCGTATTCGTACAAATGACTAGAAAATCTGCGCCCGCTTGCGCCAATTTCAACGCTTCTTTTTCTAAAATCTCGCCACTTTTTTCCCATTCGTTTGCTAATTGACACTTTTCAATTTCATCAAAATCAACACTAGCCAACAAAATCTTGGCAGAATGTAACCCGCCTAACTGTACATTAATCAACTGATTGATACGCGTATAATATGTCACGGTACTTTCCCAACTCATGCCACCAATTAAACCAATTGTCTTCATTTGCCTACCTCCATTAATTTCTGCTAGTGCACCATATTTACTAGCAACTGCAAAAAAAGAGTTTAGCAATCGATGCGCAAACTCTTTTTGCTATTATGAAAATCTTGGTGCTGCCACTTCTTTGGCTTGAATTTTCGTCTGCCATGAACTGGCTGTTTCAGCTAAAACGGTATTTAGTTCTTCAATGTTTTTACGTCCTTGCGTTTGTAACCATTGACGTGCCGCTACTTCTCCTTCTGTCACAAAAGGCTCTACACCATTTGCCCAAGTTGCACGTCCACACAACACGCCATTAAATGTTGAACCGGCTTCTTTCGCAAAGCGCAATGTCTCTTGAAATAACTCCGCACTAACTCCAGCACTTAGGAAAATAAATGGTAACTCTGTCGCTTCGCTTTGCTCTTTGAAATAGTTTAATGCTTCTGCACGAGAATAAACCACTTCTTCGCCATATCCTTCTACATAATTCATATTCACGGGAACTTCCATTTTTAAGACATCCACATTGTAACAGCGTATCTTTGGAAATACATTACAAAAAATATTCATGACATACCTAATCTCTCAATAATCAAATTAAGCGAGCTTGCAAATGTATCCACTTCCACTATTGTTCGTACAATGAAGAAAAAAGGCTATGAAGGATTTACAGCATTTAAGCATCATTTAAAAGATGAACAGCAGACAACAATTAATTTTGCTAATGTAGAAAAAATTGATGGTGAGATCAAACGCTCGATTTTGAAGAATGAACAAGAAATGATTCGGACGTTAAATATGATTCATACGGGTGTCATTGAAGATGCCATTCAAAAAATCAAAAGTTCTGAGCGAATTCTGATTTTTGCTAGAGGATTTTCGGAATTGATTGCTGAAGAAATGAAAATAAAGTTCCAGTTGACGGATAAATACTGTGAATTACATACCGATCCCAATATTATTAAAACAATGAGCAAGCATTTAAAGAAAACCGATAGTGTCATTTTTGTCTCATTGAATGGTGAAACAGAGGAGTTAGTTGATGCTGCCAAAAATTGCTACCAAAAAGAAATCGGGACAATCGCTATTACGACCAATAAAGACAGTCCACTATCTCATTTGTGTGAGTTGGTGTTAGTTGGTTTTAAGTCGGAAATTTCCTTTTTTCCCGATTATGAAGTACGTTCTCGGTTACCACTTTCCGTTATCGCTAGAATTTTACTCGATTCATATGTTATTCGTATGAAACAAGGAGAAAATAGATAAAAAGAGCTTAGGAAAGTCATTTTCCTAAGCTCTTTATTTTTATTCTTTACTTATATTCAGGAAGATAATCGCCATGTGCGTCAATTAACTCATCCACTAAATTCTTAATTTCTGCTAAGGACAATTCTGAAGATAGATGTGGATCAAGGTACGCTGCTTGGTAGATTTTTGATTTATCCAATGTCAACGCCGCTTCCACTGTTAATTCTTGGACATTGATATTTGTCCGATTCAATGCAGCTAATTGTGTGGGTAAATCGCCGACATACGTGGGTTGTACCCCGTTTTTATCCACCAAACAAGGAACCTCGACACACGCGTCAGTTGGTAAATTCGTAATGAGTCCTTTGTTCAACACGTTGCCAGCAATCACAGTCGGTGCATCTGCCGCAATGGCAAACGGTGGGGTTGCTGCATTCGTTAAATCTGCAGCGATTGATTTAACCAACGGCAAACGCATCAATTGCGTCAGTCCTACAATCGTTCAAGAGTCCCTTGATGTCTATGGCGACTCATTTAAAGGATTCAATGCCGTTCCCGTAGCGATTGTCGCAAACGCTTATGTAAAAAGTGTTGAAGGTAAACAAACTGGTCAAGAATATCAAGTTTATTAAAAAAAAGCCTTATCTTACTTCATCACAGTAAGATAAGGCTTTTTCACTCTTATTTTAAAAAATTATGCTGTTAATTTATTGAAAAAGACTACATAAGCATCGACAATTGTTTGGAAGAATTCAACTGTTGGTTCAACAAACTTTCCATCTTCGCCTACTAGATTTTGGAACGTACCGATATAGGCTTCTGGTTGTTGCAATACCGGAACATCTAAAAATACTAATGATTGTCGTAAGTGATGATTTGCTCCAAAACCTGCAATGGGTCCCATTGAACCACTTACCACTAAACCAGGTTTCTGTGTCCAAATACTTGCACCATAAGGGCGAGAACCCACATCTAACGCATTTTTGATAGATGCTGGAATTGAACGATTATATTCTGGAGTGAAGAAAAATACACCATCAATTGTTTTTGCAGCTTCACGAAAAGTAGTCCATTCTTCGGGCACTTTTCCTTCGACATCTAAATCTTCATTATATAACGGTAGATTCCCAATTTCTAAAAATTCCGCCTCAAAACCATCGGGTAATAATGTTTCAAATGTTTCTGCAATTTTTTTGTTGTAAGAGTCTTTTCTTAGACTCCCAACGATAAAGCCAATTTTCTTTGTCATCTTCTATTCCTCCTTACTAAATGGTGTTGCATATACGACACCTATCGTATATACTCATTGTACTTCAAATAACCAAATACGCAACAAACAAAACAATCGGATTGTTGGAAATCCAACAAATATCCATTATTGTCGCCAAGGAGTGAATATTATGCCTCATCAAGATGAGATTGATATCCGAACAAAACGAACAAGAAAATTAATTATTACTGCCTTCATGGAATTACTTCATGAAAAAACATTTGACTCCATTCGAATTGCTGATATTACCAATAAAGCAACGATCAATCGTGCGACCTTTTATAACTACTTTACGGATAAATACCAACTACTAGACACCATCACCGAAGAAACCTTGTTGTCGCATTTCCATAAAAATTTAACAGACGATGACGTTTTTTCACCTGATTTTGTCAAAAAAATTTATTTAACCTTAACCGATTTCCATATGAATATGTCTTACATTTGTCATAAAAATCATTTCGATGAATTATCATTATACACAAGCCCCATTTTACGAACGGAGATTACTAATACTTTATTAAAAGCCATTCAATTAAAATATCCTCAGGAAGACTCTGCCCGTTTATCATCGCTTGCTGCTATTATCAGTTGGTATATTATTGGCCTATCTTACGAATGGAAACATTCGAAACAACCTTCTGCAGAAGAATTTTTCAACCAATTTCGTGAAGATTACGAGAGATTGATTCTTAATTTTGGTTGATAAAAAAGAAAGTAATTTCAATTAAGAAAAAAGTTACCTTTAACATTTGTATTACAATCCCATAGAATTTCAATTTAAGGAAGCACCAATCATACTGTTTGGATAGGTGCTTCTTTTTATTATTCGCTAGACTCAAGCTCTGAATTATCTACACAGTTTATTTCTGCTATAAAATGTTGAACTACTAATTTATTTTTTCGAATTTACTCCCTTCGATCAGTTGAATCTCTATCGAAATTCTGTATGGTATAATTAATTAAGATGAAATATTCTTGCTGAAAATCTTTCAAACCTTATAATTTAAAAATATACAACTATTTCGATAGCGTAAAATATTTTGTGTAAATAGAAATTTTAGGTAGATAAAAAGAAAGTCCATTCTGTAAAATTAAAGTTACCACAACCGAAATTTTATAGAGGACTTTCTCATGACTAATTTTACTACAGAAATTATGGAAACACTAATCAATAAAGGTGATTTGGATGACTTATTCCGTATCCAATTATTTCAAAAAGGAATCACTATGTCTGAAATCTCTGAGTTGATTGAAAAAATGTATGGTCATTACTATACGCCACAAACCATTTCCAATATCACTCAAATAGTATCTGAAGATGTTGTTGCTTTTAAAGAAAGATCCTTAGAATCCCAATACTCAATCATTTTTATGGATGCTACTCACATTCCTTTAAAAAGACAAACTGTCTCAAAAGAAGCTGTATATATTGTCATAGGTATCCGACTAGATGGGACCAAAGAGGTTCTTGGGTTTAGTATTGCTCCAACTGAGTCTTCGTATGTTTGGAAAGAAATACTTCAAGACCTAAAAGACCGTGGTTTAGATGAGGTTTTATTAGTCGTAACTGATGGTTTAAGCGGCATTAACGATAGTATCCATAGTATTTATCCAAATGCTCAATTTCAACAATGTTGTGTCCATATCTCTAGAAATATTGCTCATAAGGTTCGTGTTAGTGACCGACAAGAAGTCTGTAATGATTTTAAATTGGTTTATCAAGCAGCTTCAAAAGAAGAAGCTATGAATCAAATCTCGTCAACGTCACATAAAATCCCTTCTCCTATTTCAATGATGGTTATGATTTCCAATAACAATACTAGTTTCTTTTTTATTCTTCGATTGATTTGTTGATTTTTTTTCTTCAACATAGGCAGTCTTATCATTAGTAACTTTGTCTAATTCTAAATCTAGAAATGAGTTTTCCTGTAATTTCTTAATATCAACGCCTTCTTCAATAATTCCTAAATCTTTCAGATCTTCTCCCACCTGAACAAAAGCTGCCTTTGCACCTTCAACTGACGGTATAAAGTTGTACGATTCTAATGACCGTAAATTCGTTACTTTGTCGCCATCAATATATTTCTGATCCAATTGAATTTGGACAGTTTCATCCTTATTATCATCAATCCAAGCAGATGCTTTTTGAATAGCCTGCGTGAATTTTTTTGCTACTTCGGGATGCTTGTTTGCTACTTCATTACTTACATACGCTACACAGCAGTACTCTTCATCATATGGAACTGTAGTGGCATTACTAGCTAAAGTCTCAAATCCATATTCATCTTTAATAATTTCTGTTGAAGGATCTCCTAATGCAATGGCATCAACCGTTCCATTCTCTAAAACTAAAGCTAAATCAGAAGAATTATATGCTACAAATTCTACTTCGGATTTTTCAGTACTGACATTAATGCCATTATCGCCTAAATAACGTTTCGCAAATGTTGCCGGGCTTCCTGCCACGCTTGATACACCGATTTTCTTTCCTTTTAAATCTTCTGCATTTTTAATATTACTATCTGATTTTACAAGAACTTGCAAGCAACCTGTATGTAGCCCTGTAGTTACTTTAATCTCCGCACCATTTGCCAATGGTTGAATAATACTGCCAATCAAACTATTACTGGCATCGATTTGTCCAGTACTGATAGCTGTAAAGTTATTGGTGTCTTCCCCTACTTTTACCAGTTCATATTTCAAACCTTCTTCATCAAAAAATCCTTGTTCGATTGCAATTTGTTGTGGTGCACTGCATAGATCCGAACTTTCAGCTATTTTTAATACATAATCATCTTCTTTCGCCTTATCCTGAGATACTGTATCTGCGCCACAAGCTGCTAAGTAAGTCGTTAATCCAATTAATCCAATATAAGAAAATATTTTTCTATAATTATTTTTTTTCATTAAAATCCCTGCTTTCTTGTTATTATTCGTGTACAAAATTTAAAATCTGCAATACTTGTTTTTTAACTTCCAAAAATTCTTCACTATTGCGATCTCGTTTTTCTCCTAAAAGTAAATCGACATCTATAATCTCTTTTAATTGAGCTGGCCTTGGTGTCATTGCAAAAATTCGACTGCTTAAATACACTGCTTCATCAACATCATGCGTCACCATGATTGTTGTCGTTTTACGATTCTTCCAAATATTCAATAACTCATCTTGCATGTTCACACGTGTAAAAGCATCCAAAGCGCCGAATGGTTCATCCAGTAATAACACTTTCGGATGATTCACTAATGCACGAGCTAAAGCTGCTCTTTGAGCCATCCCACCTGATAAATGATGCGGATAGGCTGTTTCAAAACCGTTTAAACCAACTAACTCAATAAATTGAGTAATATTTTCTTTATATCGTTTTTGTTTTCCACTGATTTTCAAACCAAAACCAACATTCTCTTCAATCGTCAACCAAGGAAAGAGTGTTGGATCTTGAAAAACTAAACCACGATCACTTCCAGGACCTTCAATTATGCGCTTGTCTAAAAAAATCTCTCCTTCATCTGGTTCTGTTAAACCAGCAACCAATCTTAAAAAAGTCGATTTTCCGCATCCCGAAGGACCAATCAACGTGATGAACTCACCTGGTTCGATTTCAGCGTTGATTTTTTCCAAAGCAATCACTGTTGGCTCGCCAGGATGGGTAGGTGGAAAGGTTTTACGAACATCTTCTAACTTAATATTTCCTGTATTGATTTTTTCTACCATCTGATGAATCCTTTCTGCCATTTCAAGAAATGGTCGCGTATTTTAAATAGAATTGTAATGATTAAAGAAAACCATATAGCAATTGTGATTAACCCAGCATAAACATTGGCATAACCCATAATTTCACGTTGCCAATTTATATACCAGCCAATTCCGTATTTTACGCCTAACATTTCCGCAGTCATCAATGTTAGAAACGAAGAAACTGTTCCGTTGAATAGACCCACAAAAATATTAGGCAATGCACCTGGAATAGCCACTTTAATTACTTTTTGAAATTCCGTTGCGCCTAATGTACTAGCTACTTCAAAGAAAGAATTTTTGACATTCGAAATTCCTGAATTTGTCAAAACTGTAACTGGAAACCAAACGGATAATGCAATTAAGAAAACACTTGCCTGATAACTAGTCGCAAAAGCCGATAATGCAACAGGTACAAAAGCAGTTGATGGAATAGGACCTAATACTTTTACAATTGGATCTAACCAATAATTCCAATTTTTATTCCAACCAATCAATATTCCTGTCAATAAACCTGTTGTAATCCCAAATAATAATCCCAAGCCTAACAATGCTGAAGAATGAGCCACGCACTCTAATATAAATTGAAAGTCTTTCACAAATACATTTAAAATTCGTTCTGGACTAGGAAAGAACAATACTTTCAGTATTGAAAATTTAAGTGTAACCAAATTATAACTAGCCAATACTAAGAAAGATACACCAGTGAAATATGCTTTGTATAAATAGCGTTGATTTCGTTTGGTAACAAGATAGTACACACTAGCAATAGCTGTAATAACTAAGCAAATAATTGTAAAATACGTATAATAAGGTAATTCTTCTTGCGTATATTCCGAACTAGTTGGCACTATGATTTGTAATAAAAAGGCAATAATTGCACTAAAAAACGGGAAAAATAATCGAATATAGTGTTTTTGTTGGATCGAATTTATTAATTTTTTACCCTTTGTTCTTCCCTCTTTCTTCTTTAACAGAAAAGAAAATGATGTCGTTTTATAAATTTTTTTCATAAGCTCCCTCTTTTCTCCTAATATAGTAAATAGTAAAAGTTAAATTATTCCCTCAATTTGGTTTCCTCCTAACTAGTTTCCACAAATAAAAATCCTCCCCAAAATAATACTTTTGGGAAGGACGATTTACCGTGTTACCACCTTCATTTTAGTTTGGCTCACACCAAAAAACTCCGTCAGTACTATCTAGAGATTATACTGTGTTGCGATAACGGGCACCTCCGTCGATTGCTTGTAAAAACTTACAATCAATTGCTCCAAGACCATCTTCTATCAATTCCTTGATATCCTTTCTCATCAACCGGATTCTCTGTAATCAATTCATTTGATTTACTCATCTCTTCTACGCATTTTGTTATTTACATCACTATATAATCGTAAAAAATAGAAGTCAATTCACTACGTAATCAATGTTTTCCATACAAAACACTATTTAAACAGTATATTCACCGAAAAACAGTAGGATTTAAGCTTTATAGATGATTTAATAAAACTATCACATAACTTCTTCATCTAACGTAAAAAAACATTATTTTTACTATATTTACAGATAACAACTTAAAATTTGAGCTATTTTTTTAATGTAGCTCAAGAATATTTAAAATTTTTTCTATTATCTAAACTGGATAGGCTACAATAAACTAGACAGAAAAGATAAGGTGTGTAAACTATCAGAAAACACACTGGAGGAATCATTTCATGTCGCAAAGAAGAGAACGCAGAACCTACACGCAAGAATTTAAACAACAAATGGTCGACTTATTAAATTCGGGGAAACCAAGAGCCGGCATCATCAGAGAATATGAACTAACACCATCGTCCTTTGACAAATGGGTCCGTCAGGCAAAACAGACAGGTTCATTCAAAGAAGCCGATACTCTTACTCCAGCGGAAAAAGAGCTTATAGCCTTACGCAAACGAAACCAACAACTTGAGATGGAAAATCAAAGCTGCTCTGGCAAAACGTGATATCTTCGTTAGTCGTCGCAAAATCGGTCAAATCATGAATAGACAAGGTTGTCCTTATGATAATGCAGTGGCAGAATCAACCTATAAATCATTCAAAGCAGAATTTGTTTATCCGAACACATTTGACACATTGAATCAACTCAAACTGCAATTATTTGATTACGTCAATTGGTGGAATTATCTTCGGTTACACGGTTCTTTGGGATACGAGACACCAATCAGCATTCGAAATCGGATTAGATAACAAGCACCTGATTTTTACACTTTATAATTTTTATCAAAAAAAGGGTTACCATTCCATTTTGAGCAAACGCACGAGGGATAGATTCATAGCCCTTATTTCTACTGAATTTCAAAATCGAACCATCAGTATTCTTAGGTGAAGCACGCTTGTTAAATTCATTAGTGAACTGAAATACGCTCATTTTTTCTCCTTTCATAATCTATACAAAACACAAAAACAGCCATTATATCAAGCTTTTTAAGTCAAAAATATTGAGAGAAATATTGGAGAGAAAAGATAAAATAACAACAAAAAAACGGCTTTTTAGCCGTTTTTGAGAGAAAATTGAGAAACTGATGATGAAAATGGTAGATGAAGGCACCCTAAGATTGTTGATATTGCACCATTTTCATCGAAGATTGGTACTATTTCCGATACATCTTCAACTCTAAGAACAAGTCATTGTAAATCCCAACGTATTCTTTCCCTAAATCTTCATAAACTTCAAGATGTGACATCAATTCATCGGAAGGATAAAATTGTTCGTCCTCTGTTATTTCTTTTGGTAGAATCTCTAAGGCTTTCTTATTCGGTGTGGAATAACCAATGTATTCCGCGTTTTGTGCTGCATTTTCTGGTCGTAACATGAAGTTGATAAATTCGTAGGCTCCTTCGACATTTTTGGCTGTTTTCGGGATAACGATATTATCAAACCATAAGTTTGATCCTTCTTTTGGAATCACATAATGAATGTGCTCGTTTTCTGCCATCATATCGGCTGCTTCACCAGAAAATGTGACAGCAACGGCACTTTCTTCATTTGCCATATACATTTTAATTTCATCTGCCACGATTGCTTTCACATTCGGGGTCATTTTACGTAGTTTTTCGACTGCTTCTTCTAATTCATCGATATTTTTACTGTTTAATGAATAACCTAAACTATTTAAGCCTAAACCAATCACTTCGCGAGCACCATCAATTAACATGATGTTGTCTTTTAATTCTGGACGCCATAAATCGTTCCATGAGGTCATTTTATCTGCATGAATAAATTTATCGTTATACGCAATACCTAATGTCCCCCAGAAATAAGGAATCGAATAACTATTAGCTGGATCAAAACTTAAATTCAAGAAACGAGGATCAATATTTTCTAATCCCTCAATTTTGGTATGATCTAAGGGTAACACTAGTTTTTCATCAATCATTTTTTGAATCATATACTCACTTGGAATCGAAATGTCATATGCTGTTCCGCCTTGACGAATTTTGGTGAACATCGCTTCATTTGAATCAAATGTATCATAATTGACTTTGTATCCTGATTCTTCTTCAAACTTTTTCAATAATTCTGGGTCAATATAGTCGCCCCAGTTATAAATATTTAAGACTTGCGCACCGGCCATTCCCGTTGACTTTTCCAATTGACGAACGCCTAATAGTAAAACCACAATAATGATGACGATACCGATAATCAATGATTGTAATTTCTTCATTGTAAATCCGTCACCTCTCTTTTTTGACGATTCTTACGAACACGACGGGACACATTTTCTTGGCTAATGAAATAATAACCAACGACTAAAATCATTGAGAACAAGAATACTAAAGTACTTAATGCATTGATTTCCAAACTAATCCCTTGTCTTGCCCGAGAATAAATTTCTACAGATAATGTGCTAAAGCCATTTCCAGTGACAAAAAATGTTACTGCAAAATCATCTAGCGAATACGTAAATGCCATGAAATAACCAGCAATAATTCCTGGCGATAAAAATGGTAAGATAATGTTTTTCACTACTTGGAAATTATTTGCCCCTAAATCTCTAGCAGCATCCACCATCGAATCATTCATTTCGCGTAATTTTGGTAAAACCATTAAAACAACAATCGGAATACTAAAGGCAATATGTGAAAGTAAAACGCTCGTAAAGCCCAAACTAAAACTACGGAATAAACCACCAATCATCGTAAAGAAAATCAAGAAGCTCGCACCGATGATAACATCTGGTGAAACCAATAAAATATTATTCAAACTTAATAATGCATTACGTGTTGACCGTTGCTTTGTATAATAAATCGCCATGGCACCAAATGTTCCAATCGCTGTCGCAATCAAAGCAGATAAAAAGGCCAACATAAACGTATTCAAAACAATAATTAACAAACGAGAGTCTTCAAAAACAGCCGTATAATTATCCCAAGTAAACCCCGTAAAACGATTCATTGTTCCCCCATCATTGAAGGAATAAAAAATCAAATAAAAGATAGGCGTATAGAGCATCACAAAAACAACCGCTAAGTAAAGACGAGACCAAGGAAATTTTTTCATTTTCTACCTCCTTTTTTCTTCTCACCTGTTAAGAGCATTACGACAACCATGGCGATGATTAACACGACACCTATTGTGGAACCCATACCCCAGTTTTGTGTCACTAAGAAATGTTGTTCAATCGCTGTTCCTAAAGTAATCACGCGATTACCCCCAATTAAACGAGTTAACATGAATAGGGATAGTGACGGAATGAAAACCGCTTGAACACCACTTTTCACTCCATTTAAAGATAAGGGGAAAATAACGCGACGGAAGGTTTCAAAATTATTGGCCCCTAAATCACGACTAGCACTAATTAAAGATGGATTCATTTCTTCTAGCGCATTGTAGATAGGCATAATCATAAATGGCAATTCAATATATGTTGCGACCACTAAAAAACTAAAGTCTGTAAATAAAATTTGTTGTGGTCCAATCCCTGTAAAAGTCAAGAAACTATTGACACTACCATTGATACCAAAAATTCCAATGAACGCATACGCTTTTAATAATAAGTTCACCCATGTAGGTAAAATAATCAGCAATAACCATAAATCTTTATGTTTTAATTTTGTTAAAAAATACGCAGTTGGATAACTGATTAACAATGTAATTAATGTGATTAAAAACGCGTACCACACTGAGTTTAAAGTCATCGTTAAGTATTTACCAGAAGCAAAATACGTTTGATAATTAATCAACGAAAACTGACCATTCATATCAAAGAATGATTGATAAACAATCATTAAAACTGGTGCAATTACAAATAAGACTAGCCAAAACATGTATGGAATGGCATAAATCCGTCTGATTTTTGTCATTTTCTCCCTCCTACTCTTCGTAACTTTCTAGTCGGGCATCAAAATCTTCTTCCGATTCATTAAAGCGCATTACGTGGATATCTTCAGGTTCAAACGACAAGCCGATTTGGCTACCTTCAACAGCTTTTCTCGTTGAGTGAACCATCCATTCATTTTCTTGTTCATCGTAACAAATAATTTCATAATGTACGCCACGGAATAATTGCGTATTGACGCGAACACTTAATTTGCCGTTTTCGATTGATGTCAAACTTAAGTCTTCGGGACGAATGACGATTTCAACTGCTTCATTCTTACGCATACCACCATCCACACACTCAAATTGTTTCCCAACAAACTCGACTAAATTGTCTTCAATCATCGTGCCATTGACAATATTACTTTCACCAACAAAATCTGCTACAAAATGATTAATTGGTTCATCATAAATATCAACTGGTGTCCCACTTTGAACGATTTTTCCTTTATTCATAACAAAGATTTCATCACTCATCGCCAAGGCTTCTTCTTGGTCATGCGTAACAAAAATAAACGTAATTCCTAAACGCTGTTGCAACTCACGTAATTCATATTGCATGTCTGTACGTAGTTTTAAATCAAGTGCCGACAATGGTTCATCTAGCAACAAGACTTTCGGTTCATTGACAATAGCTCGAGCAATCGCCACACGTTGACGTTGTCCTCCAGACATTTCACTGATTTCACGGTTTTCATAACCGCCTAATTGCACCAAACGTAACGCTTCTTTCACTTTTGTTTCGATTTCTTTTTTAGGCATTTTTTTTATTTTCAATCCAAATGCGACGTTATCAAATACATTCATATGCGGAAACAGTGCATAATCTTGAAAGACAGTGTTTACTTGGCGTTGATTGGCAGGTATATCATTAATTCGTTTTCCTTCAAAGAAGACATCTCCTTCGGTCGCCTCAGAAAACCCAGCGATAATCCTTAAAATCGTTGTCTTTCCACAACCTGACGGACCAAGCAAGGTATAGAATTTTCCTTCTTCTATATCAAAACTCACACTCTTCAAAATCGTCTCATCATCGTCGTACCGCTTCACCACATTACTAAATGAAATGATTGGTTTTCCCACTATTCTTTCCTCCCCAAATTGGTTTATTATATGTCCCCATTTCCGAATGAACGTTTGGCTTTTGACAAAATTACTACCATATATACATCCATTTTTTTCGTTCTCAGAACATACTGTTTAAGGATAATTTTTTTTGCAGAAAAATACAAGTATAATCTTTCAATTTAATTGATTTTTTTCCGCAACAAAATAATTGAATATGTTATGATAGAGTTATTCAATTATTTTTAGAAGTTTAATTAAAGGAGTGATTAAAATGAATCAATTTTTAGCTTTCGAAGTAACAAAAACAGACAATGTTTTTGCGAGAGGAATCGTACGAAAAGAACCGCAAACGCTACCAAATAAGCATGTTGCTATTAAAGTCGATTATTCTGACATCAATTATAAAGATGCCCTAGCTTCTTCCAAAGATGGCGGCGTGATCCGCGAGTATCCAAAAATTCCAGGAATTGATTTAGCTGGAGAAATTATTGAATCTCGCAGTGAACACTGGCATGTGGGGCAAAAAGTCTTGGTCACAGGTTATGGACTCGGTGTTTCTGTTAATGGTGGATTTAGCCAATACCAACAAGTACCCGAAGAATGGCTCGTGGCGTTGCCTGACCAATTAACGACAAAAGAAGCGATGATTTTTGGTACAGCTGGTTTTACAGCAGCTTTGGCTGTCACCAAGTTACTCAAAGATACCCCAAAAGATGGACGCGTGGTTGTCACTGGAGCTTCTGGTGGCGTTGGTAGTGTCGCAATTGCTTTGTTACATCGTTTAGGTTATACCAATATCACTGCTGTTTCTCGTAAAAAAGCCGATGTTGCGTGGTTAAAAGATTTAGGGGCAACCGCAATTGTCGAACCTGAAGAAATTTTACCAGAACAAGTAAAACCATTAAATAAACAACGTATTGCCGCAGTCATTGACAGTGTCGGTGGTGACCTATTAGCTGGCTTGTTGAGTCAAATCAATTATGGTGGCAGTGTCTTTTTATGTGGTAATGCTGGTGGGCTTCAATTAAATACAACTGTCTTGCCATTTATTTTAAGAGGAATTAAAATGGTAGGGATTGATTCAGTGAATGTTGAGATGACTGAAAGAAAAGCTACTTGGCAATTTCTAGCTGAGCATCAACCATTGATTGAACAATTACACTATCAAGAAGTGGCCTTGATTGACTTAGATGAACCGGTCGATGCTTTATTAGCAGGGACCCATCAAGGGCGCACTATTGTACAAATGGAAGTGAGATAATGAGAGTTTTAATTACAG
This sequence comes from Enterococcus saccharolyticus subsp. saccharolyticus, assembly GCF_029023825.1. Taxonomy (NCBI): domain Bacteria; kingdom Bacillati; phylum Bacillota; class Bacilli; order Lactobacillales; family Enterococcaceae; genus Enterococcus; species Enterococcus saccharolyticus. The sequence continues at coordinate 1,915,008 of NZ_CP118957.1, forward strand.
CTGGAGGAACTTCTGAAAAAATCGATGATGTTCGTTCCATCACCAATCATTCTACCGGAAAATTAGGCAGTTTAATTGCCGAAGCATTTTTAACGCATGATGTGACTATTGATTATGTGACAACTGCGACTACGCTACGTCCGGCATCAGACAAAGTAAACATCCATGAAATTGCAGGCACACAAGAATTAGCCGATACGTTGCAAAACTTATTGCAACAGCAACCGTATGATGCTGTCATTCATAGTATGGCTGTAAGTGACTTTACGCCTGAAAAAAGTTTGTCCCAAGAAGATTTCCTGACAAAAATCAATCAACTAATTGCGCGACAACAACCACTGACAGCCGAAGATCTAACTGTTTTAACAGAAGATACCGCAGCCAAAGAAAATAAGATTTCATCCAATACCGATCACCTCTTCTTAATTTTGAAAAAGACACCTAAAGTGATTCAACAAATAAAACAATTGCAACCAGCAACTATCTTAGTGGGGTTTAAATTGTTAGTGGATGTTTCAAAAGAAGAATTAGTCGATGTTGCTCGTCATAGTCTCATCAAAAACCAAGCGGATTACGTTTTAGCGAATGATTTAACTTCGATTCACCACGGACAACATGTGGGTTATTTTATCAATAAAGAAGGAACCATCATTGGTGAAGCAACGAGTAAAGAAGCGATAGCTCAATTAATTGTCAAAACACTCTTAGACACTCTATAATGGAAAAAATGATGAAGGAGAGCTGACAATGAAAAAACGCATTTTACTCGGCGTAACTGGCAGTATTTCTGCTTATAAATCCGCTGATTTAACGAATGAATTAACAAAATTAGGCTATGAAGTGGATGTGATGATGACGAAAAGTAGTCAAGCATTCATCACTCCTTTGACCTTGCAATCCTTATCAAAGCGCCCTATTCACACCGATGTCATGGAAGAAATTGCTCCTGATAAAATTAATCATATTGAATTAGCCAAACAAGCTGATTTATTTATCGTTGCTCCTGCAAGTGCCAATATGATTGGCAAACTGGCACATGGACTTGCGGATAATTTAGTTTCAACTGTTGCCTTAGCACTACCTTTTGATGTACCCAAACTCGTTGCTCCAGCGATGAATACAAATATGTATTTGAACCCTTTAATGCAAAAAAATCTTGCTATTTTGAAAGAAGTTGGGTATAAAGAAATAACACCTCGCCAATCTTTATTAGCATGTGGAGATTTTGGTACAGGTGCGTTAGCAACAGTTGAAACCATTGTCGCACAAATAACGGCGACCTTGGAAGCATAAAGGAGGGTTTCTATATGAAACAAAATGAAAAAACGTTCCAACTAGTTTTAACGGCGTCTTTCTTAGCCATTTTGATTCTTTTAGCTAGTGTACCGTTTTTGGGCTTTATTCCACTGGGCGTCATTAATGCGACGACGTTACACATTCCAGTCATTATTGCCTCAATTATTTTAGGTCCTAAACGGGGAGCATTTTTAGGTGCTTGTTTTGGTTTAATAAGCATGATTCGTGCAACGATTATCGTTTCACCATTGTCGTTTGTTTTCTCCCCATTCATTACACCAATCGGAGAAATGGGCATGGGAAGCTGGAAAGCTGCTTTAATCGCATTTATTCCACGTATTTTAATCGGTGTGGTGCCGTATTTTGTCTATAAATGGTGTAAAAAAGCCTTTAAAGACCGTGGCAATGCCATTAGCTTGTTCATTGCAGGTGTTTCTGGTGGTTTGACCAATACGATTTTAGTGATGAATATGATTTATTTCTTATTCCAAAAAGATTATGCTGAAAAAATTGGTGAAGCTGGGAATGCTGTGTATGGGGCAATTATTTCGGTCATTTTCGCTCAAGGAGTTCCCGAATCAATCGTTGCTGGTATTGCAACAGCCGCCGTTTCAGCCGTGTTGTTAAAATTAACCAACCAACGTACGATTTAAAGTTACATTTATTCATAAAAAATATCCGAACGAGAGATGGTATTAGCGCTTCTCGTTCGGATATTTTTACTTTATTGTTCTTCACCAATAATGCGTACTTCTGGTTCTAAGGTTACATCAAATTTTTCTTTAATAACAGCTTGGATATGCGCAATTAATTCCACATAATCGGTTGCTGTCGCCTGATTAATATTCACAATGAATCCGGCATGCTTCTCAGAAATTTGAGCGCCGCCCCATACCAGACCTTGAATCCCTGCATCTTGAATCAATTTCCCAGTAAAATGTCCTTCTGGTCGTTTAAATACACTACCACATGAAGGGTATTCTAAAGGTTGTTTAGATTCTCTTAAATACGTCAATTCTTCCATTTGTTTTTTAATCGAAAGTGGTTCGCCATTTTCTAACGTAAAACGCGCAGTTAAGACGATCCCTTCCATCTCTTGAATGATACTATGACGGTAACGAAAATGCATGTCTTCTCTGGTTAACGTACGAATCGATCCATCTGGAAACAAGACATCACATGACGTAAAGACATCATTGATTTCGCCACCATAGGCCCCCGCATTCATAAACACGGCACCACCGATGCTGCCAGGAATTCCACAAGCAAATTCCAAACCAGTTAAAGACGCATCTAACGCCGCATAACTTGTATCAATTAAACGGGCTCCTGCTTCAACTTCAATCAACTGATCGTTTACTTGAATTTGATTCATTTCTAATAACATAATCACGACACCACGGATACCACCGTCACGTACGATTAAATTACTCGCATTTCCTAAGACTAACCACGGGATGTCTTCTTGACGACAATAATTAACTAATGCTTCAACTTCTTCTCTGTTTTTTGGAAAAGCTAAAATATCTGCTGGTCCACCTGTTTGTGTAAATGTATAATTCATTAATGGCTCATCTTTTAACAATGCTATTTCAGGGAATTGATTAATAATTTCTTCCTTTTTCACTGACAAACGCTCCTTCTTCTCAACGTCTTGTCCATTTTAACACGTTCTTCACAAACTGACTACTAGTTGGACTGTTCTTCATGTTGTTTTAACATTTTTGCACATAATTCATGACTGATGACGATGTTTTCTTGGCGTAATTTTGTTGTGGTTTGTGTTTGGATTGCTTCTAAAAACGAAGTAACCATCTGCTCAAATCCACGTTTTTTAAGCGTTACTTCCCAATCATCAAATGTTTGTGTCGTCTGTTGCGTTTCATTAAAAGTCTGTAACGTCACTAAATTATCCACAACGGCAGTTCCTTGTGATGAAGTTACTTGATACTGTTCTCGGCTAGCGCCACTTTTTAAATCCATCGATAACATCGCAGTGGTATTTTCGGTTTCTAGTTGTAGAAAAGCTGTTTCCATTCCTGCGGGTGTATCTCGAATACGACTATTCATCGTTAGAATAGGCTCATCTAACAAATAAACCGCCGTGTCAACTAGATGTAAGAAGACATCAAAAATTTCAAAGGTTGTTGGTTGAATGGAATGCACCATATTTTTTTGTAAAAAGATGGTCCGTTTATCAGGCATGTTCTTTAATTGTTCAACCATTGGCGCAAATCGACGATTGAACCCCACCATCAGAATTTTATGTCGTTTTTTGGCTAATGCTTGTAATTCCTTCACTTCATCCGTATTTTCGCTTAATGGTTTATCAACAAACACATGCACGTCATTTTCTAAACATTCTTTCACTAAATCATAATGACTATGCGTTGCAGTGTGAATAAAGCAAGCGTCAATTTTCTCTGCCAATAATTCTTGCACATTCGCTTTCATGTAACGTAATTGATATTTTTCTTGTAATTGTTGTTGTACTTCGGGATTGCGTGTCGCAAAATAGAAGGTTGCTTGATCTTGTAATTTCACATAGGTTGGTAAATATGCTTTTTGAGCAATACCACCTAAACCGATAACGCCTATTTTCATCGAATCGCTCCTTTATAATTGTTCTTACTTTTATCTTACACTTTTTTTGTTTAGAATACAGTAAGGAAAAACAAATTGGGCAGATTCTTAGAAACAATTTTTTGCCCTATAGAAGCTTCCCCCGTTACTTTACATAAGAGGTGAAAAAAATGAACTTTATCGCAATGGACTTTGAAACAGCTAATGCAAAACGACACAGCGCTTGTTCCTTAGCCCTAGTCATGGTTCGTAACAGTCAAATTGTTGGCGAATACTATACGTTAATTCAACCTGAAACAGAATTTTTCTGGCGCAACATTCAAATTCATGGCATCCACCCCAAAGATGTCGTCAATGCCCCAAAATTTCCAGAAGTTTGGCAACAAATCGAACAATATTATCAAGAAAATAGCTTGATTGTTGCTCATAATGCTGGTTTTGATACCGGTGTCTTAACAGGTTGTCTGGATTATTATGGTTTGAATCAACCACATTATTTATCGCTATGTACCGTCAAAACCAGTCGTCAACTCTATCCAGAAGTGCCAAATCATAAGTTAAACACGATGTGCGATTTGTTAGAAATCCCCTTAAACAATCATCATGACGCCTTAGAAGATAGTCGCGCTTGTGCTAATATCTTATTACACCAAGAGAAAATGTTTGGCGTAGAACCATTGAAAAAACTAGTGACAATGAAATAAAAAAGTTCCTCCACATGGAAAATTGCGGAGGAACTTTTTTCGTCTTCAATCAATCATTACACTCATCAACAACACATCCAAAAATCGACCATCATTGCCGACTGCGCCACGTGCCATTGTCGCTTCTACTTGAAAATCAAATTTTTCATATAAATGAATGGCACGTTTATTTTGCGCTTGAACAGTTAGTTCCAAGCGCCGAATACCCGCCGAATCATGTGCCCAAGCAATGACTTCTTCTAGCAACACAGAACCTAAACCAAAGCCCCAATAATCTTTCAAAATAGAAATACCTACTTCGCCAATATGAGCAATTCGCTTTTCATCGCTGGCACGAACAGATGCCGTCCCAATTAATTGCGCGCCATTATAAGCAAGCAATAACAAGTTGTTCTCACTGTCATCAATCGCCTCAATATGATGCGCTAACGAGGCTGGCGTTAAATTGAGCCCTTCATCCATGACCAAAAATTCGGTTTCTTGACTGACTTGTTTCATGACAGCTAAAATATTTTCAGCATCTATAGCTTGAGCTTCGCGAATAATTAAATCAATGGCTTCACTCATAGTTTGTCCACTGTTCAAGGATACGTTGCTTAAATTGCTCTCCTTGTTTGCCAAAGGGGGTCAAAGTTACCACACGTCTGTGGTCAACTTGTGGGTCTTTTTCTAGAACTAGTTCTAAATAGTCCACAGGTAACGCCTCTGCTAAAAGATTGCCCCATTCAATGACCGATAAGCCATCACCTTCAAAATACTCATCTAAGCCTAAATCTCCAGCGCCATGTTCCACACGATACACATCCATATGGTATAACGGTAACCGACCTTGTTCGTATTCACGGATGATCGTATAAGTTGGACTTTTAATCATTTGGTCAATTCCCAATCCTTTGGCAATGCCTTTCGTTAAAGTCGTTTTACCAGCACCTAAATCTCCAGTTAAAACTAAATTGTCACTCGGTTGAGCAACTTCGCCAATAATTTGAGCAAGTGTTGCTGTTTGTTCGACATTTTCCAAAACAATCATATAGCTCTTCTCCATTTCCTTTAAATTCTCGATTAGTATAGCTTTTTTTTACTGAAATAGCAAAAAGAGCCATCGTCGAAACGATGGCTCTTCAAAATGACAATTAAGACATTAATGATTGTGCTGCAGTAATGATTGATAATTTGTAAACATCTTCCTCGTTACATCCACGAGATAAGTCAGAAACTGGTTTGTTTAAGCCTTGTAAGATTGGTCCAATTGCTTCAAAGTTACCAAAACGTTGTGCAATCTTGTAACCAATGTTACCTGATTGTAAATCTGGGAATACAAAGACAGATGCTTTACCAGCAACATCTGATTCAGGTGCTTTTAGTTGTGCCACAGATTGAATATATGCTGCGTCAAATTGTAATTCACCATCAATCGCTAATTCAGGTGCTAATTCTTTGGCAATTTTCGTTGCTTCAATTGTTGCATCTGCTTGAGGTGCTTTCGCTGAACCTTTTGTAGAGAAACTTAACATCGCAACACGTGGTTGGATATCAAACATTTCTGCAGTATGTGCAGAAGCAATTGCGATTTCAGCTAACTCTTGTGGTGATGGTGCTACGTTAATCGCACAGTCAGAGAAGATATATTTTTCTTGTTCATTCCCACGCATCATCAAGAATGCACCACTTGTACGACTAATTCCAGGTTTTGTTTTGATGATTTGTAAAGCAGGACGGACAGTATCCCCTGTTGAATGAATCGCACCAGATACTAAACCATCTGTAATGCCCATGTAAGTAAGCATTGTACCAAAGTAGTTTTCATCTTTTAATAATTCTTCTGCTTGTTCTCTTGTTACTTTACCATTACGGCGTTCTACAAACGCATCTACGATTTGATCCCAACGACCACAGTTATCTGGATCATAAATGGTCATGTTCGTAATGTTGATTCCACGAGTTGCTGCAGCTTTCTCAATTTCATGTTGTTTCCCGATTAAAACTGGTTCAATTAATTCTTCCCCTTTTAAACGCGCAACGGCACCTAAAATACGTGTATCAGAAGCTTCAGGGAAAGCGATACGGATACCACGACGAACGATTTTAAATTTTAAACTGTCAAATAATTCCATGGATAATAACCTCCAGATTTTTTATACATTCTCATCATACACCATCTATAAAAAAAAGAACAGTTTTTTTCACTGTATTATACAGTAAAAAGATTATCTAATTGACCTTTATCAACCAATTTCATAGTCTGCTACAATTTTATCAGACCTCTGTTATACTCTTTCGGGAAGTTGCCAATTAATCGGCGTTTCTCCTAAAGCCATTAGAGCGTCATTTGTCTTTGAAAACGGCTTCGAACCAAAAAAACCACGATGCGCAGATAGTGGGCTTGGATGAACCGAACGAATAATAATGTGTTTATGTGTATCAATCATTGACATCTTCTGTTGCGCTGGTTTGCCCCATAAAATAAAAACAATCGGTTGTTCGCGTTCATTTAATTTTTGGATAATCGCATCTGTTAATTGCTCCCAACCTTTACCACGATGTGAATACGCTTGACCTTCACGAACGGTTAACACCGTGTTTAACAACAATACTCCTTGCTCTGCCCAAGAAGTCAGATACCCATGAGTCACAGGCGCAATTCCCAAGTCATCTGCTAACTCTTTATAAATATTTTTCAAAGAAGGTGGAATTTTAACACTTGGTTGCACTGAAAAAGATAAACCATGCGCTTGATTGGCCCCATGATACGGATCTTGTCCTAAAATGACCACTTTCACTTTTTCATACGGCGTTTTTTCTAATGCTTCAAAAATATGATACATATCGGGAAAAATACGCTGTGTGCTATACTCCTGTTTTAAAAATTCACGTAATTCTAAATAATACGGTTTTTGAAATTCTGCTTGCAAAATATCTTGCCAACTATTATGAATAATTGTTTTCATGTCCGTTCCTCCTCATTTCTTTTAGAATAGCGTAATCTGTTTGAAACGACAAGTCTCGAAAACTCTGATTGTCTTCAAGAAAATTTCTATTTTTTGTGGTAAACTAAAAGGGAATTAAAGGAGAAGAAAGGGTTGCTTATATGATTAAATTAATTGCCTCAGATATGGATGGTACATTATTAGACGCAGAAATGCGGATTTCCCAAGAAAATATAGAAGCGATTCAATACGCACAATCAAAAGGCATTGAATTTATGGTCGCAACAGGACGCAATCGTTTTGAAGCATTGCCTGCTTTAGAAGAAGCTGGTGTTGACTGTGCAATGATTACTTTGAATGGCGCACAAGTCTTTGACCAAGAAGGAAATGAAGTCTTTAGTGCACCGATTGATTTACAAACTACGCAAGCTGTGCTAGACATTTTAGATGAACATCAAATTTACTATGAAGTATCAACAAATAAAGGTACTTATTCGGAAAGTAAAGAACAACGAATTGAAAATTTTGCAGCACATATTGCGGAAACCATGCCCCACCTAACACATAAAATGGCGATTGCTATGACAGTCGCTCGTTTGGAATTTTTACCAATTCATTTTATCGATAATATTCGTGAGCTGATTATGCAAGAGGATATTACGGTCTTAAAAATTATTTGCTTCCATAAAGAAGGCGCGCTTTACTTAGGTCCAGCGGCGAAAAAAATAAATGTCTATGATGAGTTGATTATCACTTCATCTAGCGAAAATAATATTGAAATCAACCATCGTGCTGCTCAAAAAGGTATTGCAGTTGGTCACGTCGCATTGAATCGCAACATTGATATGCAAGATGTCATGACTATTGGCGACAACTTAAATGATGTTAGTATGATTCAAGCAGCTGGAGTTAGCTTTGCTATGGGGAATGCCCTACCAGAATTAAAAGAATATGCAAAATATGTAACCGAAACGAATGTTCAATCCGGGGTTGGTAAAGCCATCGTCCGTGCAATTGATGAAGAACTGTAACCGATAGCGCATCGACCGAATCAAAACGGAGGTGAGAGGTCGTGTCTGAATTTTTTATTCAAGAACAATTGAGTGCCGTGACAAGAACTGTCATTAAGGATGAAGCGGGCCACTCTCTGTATTTACTCGTCGGTCGTTGGGGAACTAAAGGAGATGCCTTATCGCTTTATCGCATGAACGGCACTTTAGTCGCTAGTATCAAACAAGTCAGTTTTACATTTGGTAAACGTTTTGAAATCTATGAGAATTTCCAAAAAGTTGGTACCATGCAGAAAATTTTTAATTGGCCTGGTGATTTTTATTACGTCAAACAACTGCATTGGCAAGTCCATGGGGATATTTACAACCATCACTATCAAATTCATCATTTCAAAAAAGAAATTATGCGCATGTATAAAGCAAGTTTACTTACCGGTGATTTCTATGTGTTGAATGTGGTTGATGACCAAAATGCGCCCAAATGTATTTGTATCGCTGCTGTCTTAGACTATTGGCTCTACAATCGTAAAGCCAAAGAAGCGTTAGAATACCAATTTAAATTTGCGGATACCTTTGATTGAAAAAAGCATGCAGACGTGTTCTGCATGTTTTTTTTAATCAATTGTCTTTTGCATATGATTGTATCGATGACCACTAAGCATTTGTTCGCCGACTACGCAAAATCCTTTGCGTTCATATAACCGTTGCGCATTGGGATTGGCTTGATCCACACATAAACCAATCACTGATTTTTCTTCTCTTTTTGCAATTCGATCTAACGCATCGAGTAATTCTGAACCAATTCCTTGTCCACGAAAGGCTTCATCCACACAAATGGTATCTAAATACCATTCATTTGGAAAAGTTTCTGGGTCAATAAATAAAGGACGATCTGTCATCCCCATCTCTGTTAATACACGGGTTAAGGCATTATCAACAATTGGTTCTTCTTCGTCAGGATAACCAAACGCAATACCGGCAATTTTCCCATCAACCTCTTTGACTAATCCTCGTTTATACCCGTAACGATACGTAGGGTCTTTCACTGCTTCCGTCAAAATTTCAATTGTTTTTGCTTCGCCCACCTCTTGGACAAATGGTAGTTCCATGTCCTTTAAAATAACAAGAACTAACTTCGCAATTGAAATTCCATCTTCTGATGTTGCAAATCGAATCATTTCTCTTCCCTTCTTTCCTTCCATCTAAATAGGTTTTAGTCTGCTGAATTTCTTATTTTTTGTTATACTGTTTGATAGGAGGCGTACACTATGAATATCCTATATATCTCAATTTCAGGTAATACACGATCCTTTGTCACACGGATGCACGCATTATCTGAGCAAAAACACGCAGAAAATACTGATTTTCCTATTATACAATCAAAAGAAATTCACGACAACAGTTTAGAAGCAGCGATGACTGAACCGTTTTTTGCGATTGTCCCTACTTACTTAGAAGGAGGCAACGGTGTCGATAATGGCGACCAAGAAATTTTGACAGAAACATTACGTGAATATATCGCTTTTGAAAATAACGCGAACTACTGTCTAGGTGTCATTGGTAGTGGCAATAAAAACTTTGGACATCAATACTGCTTAACTGCTAAACAATATAGCGAACAATTTGATGTGCCTTTACTCGCAGATTTTGAACTTCGTGGCAACAACTCGGAGATTGAGACAATTTACGAGCAATTAGTTGCAGAATGGAAAAAAGCACAGTAAACAACATGGATGAGAATTAAAATGAGGTGATTGTTTGTTTCAAGTATTAAGAACGTTTCTATCGGTATATGAGACACATAATTTTACACGAACTGCAGATAGTCTTTTTTTGTCACAACCGACAGTTTCTGCACAAATCAAAAAATTAGAAGACCATTTAAACGTTTCACTATTCATTCGTAATGGAAAACAAGAAATTATTCCCACGAAAGAAGCAGATTTTTTATACCCAAGAATTCTAAAAATTATTGAAGAATGGGAAGATGCCATGCATCACGTCAATACGCAAAAAAATTTCCGTGAGAAATGTATTTTTGCCAGTTCGCAAACCTGCGGAGCTTATCTGATTCCAAAATTGGTTCCTATCTTGGTCAAAGAATTTCCGATGATTGATTTTAGTTTTCCCATTATGTCTAGTGAGAAAATCATTCATGATTTAGAAAAATCAAAAGTAGATTTTGGACTGATTGAAACACCTGAACGCAGCGCTCAGATTGATCGTTTCCTGATTGCGGAAGACGAATTGGTATTAGCGGGAGATTTATCTTCTAATTATTGGCTCTTACCTGAATCCGGGTCACCTTTAGGAGAAATCAATGAGAATTATTTAAAAATCCGTAACTTAGTGCCTCACCTTATCCGAACAAATAATCATGAAATGACATTATCTTTGCTAAAAAATGGCGTAGGTAAAACTATTATTTCTAAATTAGCACTTGATTCTTCCATCCCTTGGCGCTCTTTAGATATGGGCAATCAACGCAGCCTTTATTTTGTAACTAGGCAAAAAGTTGTTTCGGAAGAATTAGCAGCTGTTTCCACATTTATCCAAGTACAGATAAAAAAAGCCAATAACCAAGAATAGACCGCACATCATTTTCTGCGCGTACTAAAAAGAAGCCTTCTTTTTTGAGATGGCTTCTTTTTTATCCACATATTTACTCTAGGAATGTTTCATAATTTTCACGTTTCACAGAAAATTTACAATTGAATTAGTGAACAAATCGTTTATTAGCCACACTTGTTCCGCTTTCACATTTTTTACGTCTTTTTTCTTCGTGAAACAAAATCGCTATTCAAAAAACTTTTTGTCCACGCTGTACTGTTCACCTTGAACAATATCATATTGAATCAAACGATATTCCTCATAGATTTCTTGCGTTTGTTTATCTAAAGATAATTCTGACTGCCATTGCCCATTTTGAAGATACATTCCCTTTTCAAATGCGGGTAGTTTATTTTCCAATGCTAATAGCATCTCATAAAATGGCGTTAACTGTAAGTTACTTCGTTCAAATAAATTGGGCGCAAAATAAAAAGGACTGGTCACTTGATCAGGGTCAAATGCCCATTTATTTTGGGAATCCCACATCAAAAATTCCGTTTCATGCAGAGCAATTTGCTCGTTTTCTGCTTGAATTTCATCCGAATAAATCCCTGGTAAATGATCCCCCCAAAAAACAATTAATGTGCGTCGAGGTAATTGTTCGACACGATGAATAAAATCACTCAACGCTTGACTACTATACGCAATATCTTGTAAATAATTCCCAATACTATTCATATTGCCCTCGCCTTGCGCTGGATAATGCAACGTTTTATATTTGCCCCCATAAGGCATATGTGTCTGCATTGTCACTAAATGCACAAATTGCGGATTTTCAGTATCTGCTAAAATATCCATGATTTCATCATAAGCTGCTTTATCCGATATATAAGGATTTTTTTCCATTTTATCGGTATGTGTCATCGTATCTTGATCCAAAAATTTTTGAAAGCCTAAGATATCATAGACATCTTTACGCTTATACATAGAAGTATCATACGGATGAATGGCTGTTGTCTCGTACCCTCGTTGAGCTGTCAACGAAACGAGTGACGGTAACTGCTCCATTTTTGGCACTAATAACGTGTAGGGTGTTGTCATTTGCGGATTGAACAATTCCATTGAAAAACTAGTCAATGCTTCAAATTCAATATTCGCTGTACCACCGCCATAGTTTTGGGATAACATTTTACCACTGTAGGTCTGTTTGGCTTTTGCATAATATTCTTTTAACGGCTCACCAGTAATTTCCAAGCCGTTTAAATGACTTGGATCAGAAAAACTTTCACTCATAATATAAATAATATTCGGCGCTTCGGTGTCTTCTTTTTTAGTCGGTTGGTATTTCTCAGTAATTTCCGTAATTGTTTTTTTAGAATAATTCTCTGGCTTTTCCATCGCTTCAACACGCAAATTAAATAAAAACCCACCCATAAAACCGGTATTATAGTAATTCATTTGCTGTGAATATGGAATCCATAACGCGGTACGGTTGTATGCTTTGCGCAATATATTTGCTTCATCGTTAAAGTGACTGACATACACCAAACCTAAAAAACTAATCGCTAACACAGACAATCGTACGATTTGTCTTTTTTTAGGTAAATAAAAACTACGATACAATTGCCAACCAAAAATTCCTAATGCACCAATCACAATTAAAATGGCGACCACAAACGGTCCCGTACCAATCATTTCTTTTAATAAATCAAATTGGGTAACCATTTTTAAATCATCTGGATAAATGGGTTCTTGTCGATACAACATTTTTAAATATGTTGCATAACCAATCAGCAAAACAAACACACTATAAAATGTCGTTCCAGCAATCCATGAACCTGCCAAACTAATTAAAAACAAATAAAAAATTCCCAGCACAAGACTACCTAAAAGAAACTTTTCTGTATGCCAAGAAAAAGCGAATTTCAGTGCTAAATCAGTCGATAGATTATTTTGACACCATTGCAAATAGAGATTACTCAAAAGAATCCCTACAATACTCAAGACTGCTGCAATACTATATTTAACTTTAGCATTTATGTTCAATACACACCCTCCTTTATTCGTGTTTTATTTTAAGCTTCTTTTGTAAACTTGTAAATAAAAGAATAAGGGCTGTGACATAAGTAAAAACAAGCTAAAAATATCCGAACACAATAGAATGGACATCATCAATCTTCTATTGTTCGGATATTTTACTGTTCAACGACTTATGTCACAGCCCTTGATGGTTATTTCCAAAAATCATCAAACACGGTAATTGGCAAGTGACGTTTATGTTCCCCTTTACGCCACCAATTTTCTAATGTTGCTTGTGCTTCTGGAGAAATTTGTTTTCCTTCTAAATAATCATCAATAGCATCGTAGGTAATTCCAAGAGCGACTTCATCGGCAATCAATGGTTTCCCGTCTTCTAAATCAGCTGTTGGTGTTTTTGAATACAATTCTTCTGGTGCACCTAGTTCCGCTAATAATTGACGCCCTTGACGTTTATTCAAACGGAAAAGAGGCAAGATATCTGCGCCACCGTCGCCAAATTTTGTAAAGAAAGCTGTGACATTTTCCGCAGCGTGATCGGTTCCTAAAACAGCCCCCGAAAATTCTCCAGCAATCGCATATTGCGTAATCATCCGTTGACGTGCTTTGATATTCCCTTTGTTAAAATCAGAAACGGTTACTCCAACTGCTTCCAAAGAGGCCACTTGTGCATCAACAGCTGGTTTGATATTCACTGCTAATTGACTATCTGGATTAATGAATGCCAATGCTTTTTTCGCATCTTCTTCATCCGCTTGTTCGCCATAAGGTAAACGTACTGCGATAAAATGATAGTCTGAATCATTGGTTTCTTGACGCATTTCTTCCATTGTTAATTGCGCCAAACGTCCAGCTAAAGTAGAATCTTGTCCACCACTAATTCCTAAAACAAAGGTTTTTAAAAATGGATGTTTCAATAAATAAGCTTTCAAAAAATCAATACTACGACGAATTTCTTCATACGCGTCAATTTCTGGTTTGACCCCTAATTCTTTGATGATTTCTTCTTGTAAACTCATAAATTCGCTCCTCCTTGTTCATTAAATGCTTGAACTTGTTTACGAACTTTCTCCATAATCGCCATTTTGTGGTTCCAACATTCTTGTGATAAATCAACAGGATACGGTTGTGGATTTAAGTCACGTTTGTATTCATCCCACAATGCATCTAAACATTGATGAGAGTAAGCTTTAATGTGTTCTAAATCAGGTAAATCGTAAATTAATTGACCGTCGATAAAAATATCGTGTAATAGCGGACGCGCTTCAAAGTCTGTGACCGTTTTATTAATATACGTATGAACCGGATGGAACATAAAGATACTGTCTTGTTCTGTCGGTTGTTCATTCCATAATGTAACGTAGTCACCTTCTGATTTGCCGTCTACTTTACGCGTAATACGCCAAACTTGTTTTTTCCCTGGAGTCGAAACTTTTTCCGCATTACTTGATAGTTTAATCGTATCTTCTAGTACACCTTCATCGTTTTCAATAGCGACTAATTTATAGACTGCGCCTAAAGCTGGTTGATCGTAAGCGGTGATTAATTTTGTCCCCACACCCCAGACATCAATTTTAGCTTTTTGCATTTTTAAACTTAAAATCGTACTTTCATCTAAATCATTCGATGCGTATACTTTGGCTTCTGTAAATCCTGCTTCATCTAACTGTTCGCGAACTTTTTTAGAAATATAGGCCATATCCCCACTATCAATCCGAACACCTAAGAAATTGATTTTATCTCCCATCTCTTTAGCAACCCGAATCGCATTTGGCACACCTGATTTCAAGGTATCGTAGGTATCGACTAAAAAGACACAATCTTTATGGGTTTTGGCGTATGCCATAAATGCATCATAATCATTGCCATACGATTGAACCAAAGAGTGGGCATGTGTTCCACTCGCTGGAATCCCAAAAATTTTCCCAGCGCGTACATTACTTGTTGCATCTGCACCACCAATAAAGGCCGCACGCGTTCCCCAAATAGCTGCATCCATTTCTTGTGCACGACGAGACCCAAATTCTAATAATGGATCATCACCAATGACTGATTTAATACGAGCAGCTTTTGTTGCAATAAGTGTTTGGAAATTTACCATGTTCAATAAAGCTGTCTCAATTAATTGTGCTTGCGCTAACGGTCCTTCCACTTGAATCAATGGTTCGTTATTAAAGACTAAATCGCCTTCTTTCACAGAACGCACCGTACAACTAAATTTAAATTCTTTTAAATACGCCAAAAATTCTTCGGAATAACCACCAACTTCACGTAAATACGCCAAATCAGTTTCTGTAAATGTTAGATTTTCTAAATATTTTACCAAACGTTCTAATCCCGCAAAAACGGCATATCCATGTTTAAAAGGCATTTCTCTGAAATAACATTCAAAAATCGCGTGCAAGTCAGCACGACCCAATTCCCAATAAGTTTGCATCATATTAATTTGATATAAATCTGTGTGTAACGTCAAACTGTCATCTGTATATGTTTTTTGCATACGCTAGTAACTCCCTTATCAATTTCTATCTCTTATTATAACAAAAAAAATAAAAAATACAGAATGAAGCGCAAAAAAGCGATAGTTTTTTCACTATCGCTCCCATTTCTACCTTATTTTTCGATGATGTGGTCAAAGATATACGTGCCTAGTCCACCCTCAGAACATTCGCCAGCTTGTTCCATGCAGGCAACCTTCACTTCCTGACTGGCATTTGCCATTGCTACTGAAATATCAACTACTTCAAACATTGGCAAATCATTTTCACCGTCACCAAAGCCGTAACTTTTTGCTTTTGGAAAATTTTTCATATACGACAAAATAGCTGCTCCTTTGGTTGCTAAAGGATTCACGACTTCTAATGTCTGTTGATAGGATTCAAAGACATATGCACCTACCATTGCTAATTTGGCACGCAATGCTTCTTTTTGCGTATCGTCTGCTTCCATTAATTCAACTTTAATGATTTTTAGTTCTGGATGTTCTTGAATAAATGTTGGAACACTTAACACATTTTGACATTCTTTGGTGAAATAAGCTTCCTTATAGTCCATCACTTCTAAGCCAATTGCACCTAGTTCTGCTTCAAACTTGACATGCAACGCATCAAAATGTTCTTGGTAACGTGTCGCTGTATTTAAAAAGACACCTTGGTCCGTATGGATAAAATAAAAGGTATTTTCGGCTTCTAAAATTGCTAAAATAGCCAAACACACTTGGTGGTCGAGACAATTGCTCAACTGCGGTTCTTCATTTTCTAACTTAATGCCTGCCCCATTACCAAAGATTACATCACAAGGAAGATTGGTCGTTGTTAATAATTCTTGTGCTAATTCATAGCCTCGTCCTGTGACAAAAACAAAATGATCGCCCTGATCATGGAGTGCTCGAACAGCTGCTAAATTAATGGGGGGTACGGTTTGACCAAAATCTTGAAACGTGCCATCTACATCTGCAAATACAATATTCATTTGTTGTCCCTTTCTTGCTCTTCATCGGTTAATATACTCAGGAAAATGTCGACAACCTTTGGATCAAATTGCGTCCCTGCGTTGACACGAATTTCTTCTAACGCTGCTTCTTTCGATAAAGCTTTACGGTAAACACGATCATTTGTCATCGCATCATACGAATCAGCAACAGCAAGAATACGACAAGCAAGTGGAATGTCACATTTTGATAATTTATGCGGATAACCTTTACCATCCCAACGCTCATGATGCGATAAAATCAAATGAGCAAACGGTGCTAGCTCTGGCGTGGCTTGGGCAATACGATAACCAATTTCAGCATGGCGCTTCATTTCACGCCATTCACTGTCAGTTAATCTTCCTGGTTTGTTTAATACATTCGGATCTACTCCCACTTTACCAATATCATGCAGTAAACACAATAGGTCAAGTTCATTTAACTCATTGGATGTTAGTTTCATTTTTTTCCCAATTGCTTGGCAATAATGGACTAAACGATGTGAATGCTCTTCGGTTTCATTGCTTTTTTCATATAAAGTAGCCAACAAACTATTAATAATGGCGTGACGGTAACTTTTTCCATCAAGTAATTTTTGATGATACATATATTCTTCCGCCTCGTTCATCGCTTCCATAATTGTTTTTTTGGTATCCGTAATTGTCGCAAAGCCTAATGACACACTGGCATTCACGCCGACAATACTCGGTACATTAATGGTCGTTTGATGAATTTTTTCAACCATTTCTTCGGCTTCTTGTAACTGGGTTTTAGGTAAAATGACGACAAATTCATCGCCACCCCAACGAGAAATAATGTGTTGTTCCGTAAATACTTCATTAAAAACTTCCGCAATTTCTTTCAGTAATTCATCGCCTGCTTTGTGGCCAAATACATCATTTGTCAATTTCAAGCCATTAACATCCGCCATAATAACCGTGATTGGAAAATTACTCGGCTGACTAAAGCATGAAAAATGTTTTTCAACATAATGACGATTGTATAATTTCGTAATCGGGTCATGATAGCTTAAAAACTTGATTTGCTGGAGTTGTTCCATTTCTTTTTGGATATCTCGAAACACGATTACGACGCCTTGATACTGACCATGCTGGTCTTTAATCGATGCTTCACTTTTTGCAATCGGCAACCATCGTTTTTCTTTGGTTAAAAGCAACGCCGTATTTTCCAGCGTCACTCGGGATTCTTTATACACAATCGCATGATCTGATAAATCAATTTTCTCCCGTGTTTTTTCATCGTAAATGGTAAAAATATCCGCAAACGATTGCCCTAATACTTCATGACTTTGCCATCCGGTAATTTTTTCAGCCTCATCGTTAAAACTGGTAATATTCCCTTGTTTATCCATCGCAATCACACCATCGCCAATCAACTGTAGCGTAATGCGTAACAACTCTTCCTCATGTATTAATTTTTGACGCAACATCTCTCGATCCGTGACATCATAAGCAATCGCATAAGTGACTCGTTCGCTGCCATCCCAAATCGTACTACAATATACATCTAATAAACGGACTTCACCATTTTTTAAAATTTGTGGAATCGAACTGAGCAAGGTATTGCCATGCCCTTTATTGTTATGTTCTTTATATAGTTCTTCTAAACATAATTGATTAATATCTGAAAGATGTAAGTTCAAAAATTCTTCTTCTGTATACCCATAAAACTCACAAGCAGAAGGATTCACTGACAAAATTTTCTCTGTTTCTACATCAAAAATGATTTTAATTGCCGCATGTTGGTCAAACATTGCGCGTAATCTTTTACTTAACTGACGATTTTCTTTTTTGAATTTATTTACTTCTGAAACATCCTTACTATACGATAAAATATAGGGAATGCCATACGTACTAACAATTGGCGTTAATTCTGTATACAACGTAAATTCACGTTCATTGACTTCATAACTGCGTTCATATTGCACCAAGCGGTTCGTTTGGATAGCTTCATCCAAATAATGTTCTATTTTTTGGCGCAACGCTGATTTAAACACAACTGAAATAGATTTTTCTGCTAAATCATCTAGTCCGGTCAACTGCGTGTATAAGTCATTGTTTTTAACATAACGATAGACGCCTTCTTTAAATTCTAACAAAGCGACTGCATAATTTTTACTTTCAAATAGTGGTTCTACAACACGTAATACTTCCATACGCGCTTCTGCTTCTTTTTGACGAGCAAGTTGTTCATCTGCTGGTCGTAAAAAAAGAACCATCTGATTCTGACCTAGAGGCATTGCGCTAAGTGTTAAGCAACGCTTGGCACTTGCCATAGAATACGTTAACTCCCGCGTCTTCTTGTACTGTATTGCATGATTGCATAAAGACAACCAAATTTTTTCTTCATGAGGAAATTCTTTAAAAAGCGTCGATAGCTTTTCTCCTACCATTTCTTGCTTCCAATCTAAATATGTTGCAAAGATTGTATTCATCTCTTTCAGTCGGAAGTCAATAACACATGCTTCTGAATCAAAAATAAGTTCAATCTGACAACTACCTAATGGATTCATTGCCTGTGCACCTAACATTTTGTCTTTAATCATTCATCTACCACCAGTTTTGTACCATTTCTTCTAGTTTGTTCAATTCTTCCCTATTTTAGCAAGCGTTCTTCAGAAAAGCAATTCTCGTATCATTTTCACAAAATGATTCTTTTTGTTGTTTAATAAAAAAAAATAAAACACGAAATGATGAAATTTCTTGTACTATCATTTAGCAATTTATTGAATAAAGAAAATTCGTTATTTCATTTTGTTATTTTTAGCAAACTATCGGCATTTTTTTGCCATTGATAGCCCAATTTTATTTCTGTTAGCTTATACTTATTTTTCACTAAGAAGTCAATCATCTCATCCAACTACTCATAACGTGGCCCTTGTAAATCAACTAATGGAAGCATGCGTAGCTTCTCTTTTGTCATTGGTATATATAAATAAAAATGTGCAGAAAGTAATAAATCAATTGTTTGCATCGATCAAATAAAAAAGCGACCAACAAAATCACTAATGATTTTGTTGGTCGCTTCATTCCTCTTTACTAAGAAACAATGTTAAGTGTTTCTCGATATTACATCATTCCGCCCATCATTGATGGATCCATTGCTGGTGCTGCCGGTGCAGCTGGTTCTGGTTTGTCAGCAACAACTGCTTCTGTTGTTAATAATAATGCAGCGACAGAAGCGGCATTTTGTAATGCTGAACGAGTTACTTTTGTAGGGTCAACAATTCCTGCTTCTAACATGTTTACCCATTCACCAGTTGCCGCATTGAAACCAATCCCTAATTCTGCATTTTTCAAACGATCAATGATTACTGACCCTTCATATCCTGCATTTTCAGCGATTTGACGTACTGGTTCTTCTAGTGCACGTAAAACGATACGGATACCAGTTGCCACATCACCATCAGCTTCAATAGCAGCTACTTTATTGATTACATTCACTAAAGCAGTACCACCACCAGAAACCATGCCTTCTTCTACAGCGGCACGAGTGGCATTCAAGGCATCTTCAATACGTAATTTCATTTCTTTTAATTCTGTTTCAGTTGGTGCACCGACTTTAATTACGGCAACCCCACCAGCTAATTTCGCTAAGCGTTCTTGTAATTTTTCACGGTCAAAATCAGAAGTTGTTTCAGCAATTTGATTTTTAATCACTTGTACACGTGCTGCAATCGCTTCTTTTGTACCTGCACCTTCAACGATTGTTGTGTTGTCTTTATCAACAACCACTTTGCTTGCTTGACCTAATGTCTCAATCGTTGCATCTTTCAATTCTAAACCTAAATCTTCGGTGATAACAGTACCACCAGTTAAGATAGCAATATCTTCTAACATTGCTTTACGACGATCACCAAATCCTGGTGCTTTCACTGCTACTACGTTAAATGTTCCACGAATTTTGTTCAAGACTAATGTTGGTAATGCTTCTCCATCAACATCATCCGCAATAATTAACAATGGTTTTGATTGTTGTAAAATTTGTTCCAATAAAGGTAAGATATCTTGAATGTTTGAGATTTTTTTATCTGTGATTAAGATGTATGGATTTTCTAATTCTGCTTCCATTTTATCGTTGTTTGTTACCATATATTGTGATAAGTAACCACGATCAAATTGCATACCTTCAACCACATCTAATTCTGTTTCAATTCCCTTTGATTCTTCAATTGTGATTACGCCATCGTTCCCAACTTTTTCCATAGCGTCAGCGATGTAATCACCTACTTGTTCGCTACCTGAAGAAACAGCGGCTACTTGAGCAATTGCTTCTTTCGAGTCTACGATTGAAGAAATATTGTGTAATTCTTCGACTGCAGCTTTAGTTGCTAATTCAATCCCGCGACGAATGCCTAATGGATTGGCACCAGCTGTTACGTTTTTCAAGCCTTCACGAACGATTGCTTGCGTTAAAACAGTTGCTGTTGTTGTACCATCACCAGCAATATCGTTCGTTTTAGAAGCAACTTCAGAAACTAATTTTGCCCCCATATTTTCAAAATGGTCTTCTAATTCGATTTCTTTTGCAATCGTTACCCCATCGTTTGTGATTAATGGTGAACCATAAGATTTTTCTAAAACAACGTTACGACCTTTAGGGCCTAATGTTACTTTTACTGTATCTGCTAATTTATCTACACCACGAAGCATTGCTGCGCGAGCATCTTCTGCGAATTTAATGTCTTTTGCCATGATTCATTTCACCTCAAAAAATTTTTTTATATTTTTTGTCTCTTTGTTGCTTATTCTACAATTGCGACGATATCTTTTGCTGAAAAAATCAGATATTCTTTACCGTCGTATTTTACTTCTGAACCAGCATATTTTTCAAATAATACAGTGTCACCAACTTGGACTGGTACAGCTGCTAGTTCACCATTATCTAAGACGCGACCTTCACCGACAGCGATAACCGTTCCTGTTTGCGGTCTCTCTTTGGCTGCAGATGCTAAAACAAGTCCTCCGACAGTTTTTTCTTCTTCTTTTGCGACTTCGATCAATACACGATCACCTAATGGTTTTAACACGATAAATCCCTCCAATTAATTTCTGATAGTTTTGATTTATTAACGTTAGCACTCTCTCTTGTAGAGTGCTAACTTACAAAACTAATATTACTTATTTTCATTCTAAAATGCAAGTCTTTTGAATCATTTTTTTGATAAAAGTCAAAATTGGTAAAACAATTCATTTTTAGTTTGCTATAATAGAAGACATATGAGAGGAGGATTTTATGTCTATCAAAAAATATAGTCTCTTAACCATTTTCTGTTATGCCGCTGCTTTCTTAACACCTGCTTTTTTACCTATATCTATCCAAGTGTTAGCAACCACCATTTTATATCTTTTAGGTGCGATCATCTTAATCGGCTTATATGTGAAGCAAACAGAATACTTATCGTTTGAAAAAAGAGACGTCAATTGGCTGAAAATTATCGGCT
This sequence comes from Enterococcus saccharolyticus subsp. saccharolyticus, assembly GCF_029023825.1. Classification (NCBI taxonomy): domain Bacteria; kingdom Bacillati; phylum Bacillota; class Bacilli; order Lactobacillales; family Enterococcaceae; genus Enterococcus; species Enterococcus saccharolyticus. The sequence continues at coordinate 1,937,048 of NZ_CP118957.1, forward strand.
TTGGTTTTGGTGGTATCTTCGCTGCTATTTTCTTACAAAATATTGTCTTGCAAGCGGAACAATTATTTGGCCAAGAGCTTACTTCTGAAAATACGCAAAATATTATTAAAGTAGTTTTACAACAACCACTATTTGCGATTGCTGTCATGATAGGTGGTCCTATCATGGAAGAGTTCGTTTTCCGTCGTGCGATTACTGGTTTTTTAGAAAAATATATCAATGTGTGGTTCGCAATTAGTATCAGTGCCTTTTTATTTGCGCTTATTCACCAAGACGGTCATTTATTGTTGTATTTTTCTTTGGGCTTTTTCTTTAGTTTCCTTTATTATCACACTGGAAAAATTTGGACTTCTGTCCTCGCTCATGTTGGTATGAATACGCTTGTTGTAGTTGTCAATGTGATTGTCCATTCAATGGGCATTTCCATTTAAAAAACCGTCTAGCAATTACGCTAGACGGTTTTTTCTTATAATTCTTCGCCATTGGTTGCGATCACTTGTTGATACCAATCAAATGACTTTTTCTTGCTACGTGCCAACGTTCCTTTGCCTTTATTGTCTTTATCAACATAGATAAAGCCGTAGCGTTTTTTCATTTCGCCTGTTCCAGCAGAAACCAAATCGATAAAGCCCCATGGCGTATAACCCATTAAATCAATGCCATCATATTCAACGGCTTCTTTCATTGCTTCAATGTGCGCTTTTAAATAATCAATACGATAATCATCTTCGACACGATTGGTTTCAGGATCAATTTCATCAATCGCTCCAAAGCCATTTTCGACAATAAATAATGGACGCTCATAACGATCATTAAACCAGTTCATTGCATAACGCAAGCCCATTGGGTCAATTTGCCACCCCCAATCAGACGCATCAACATTTGGATTACGCACTAGGTCATGTGCTTCATCATAATCAAAGGCTGGTGCTTTGCCATTGTCTTTAATTGCAAATGACATGTAATAACTAAAACCAATATAGTCAACGGTTCCTTTTTTCAGCACATCAAAATCTTCTTCTGTACGATCTAATTGATAGCCTTTACGTTCAAAGTACGCATCGATATAACTTGGATATTCTCCATTACAATGAACATCTGTAAACCAATAACGACGTTGCATGGCAACTGTTGCTGCCATCATATCTTTTGGCGCACAAGAATATGGATAAATTGGAACCATCGCAATCATACAACCAATTTGAAAATCAGGATTAATTGCATGTCCAATTGCAACAGCTTTTGCACTAGCAACAAGCTCATAATGCGCTGCTTGGTACATAATCTGTTCACGGTCTTCTCCTTCAACGTATTTCAAACCAGAATTGGTAAATGGTGCAAAATCTTCTACGTAATTTGCTTGGTTATTAATTTCATTAAATGTCATCCAGTATTTCACTTTGTCTTTGTAACGAGTAAAACAAACTTCTGCAAAACGAGCAAAGAAATCAACCACTTTACGATTACGGAAACCACCGTACTCCGTAACTAAATGATACGGCATTTCAAAATGAGATAAGGTAATCACGGGTTCAATACCGTGCTTTAGACACTCATCAAATAAATCATCATAAAATTGTAATCCAGCTTCGTTTGGTTCTGTTTCATCTCCTTTTGGAAAAATACGTGTCCAAGCAATCGATGTACGGAAGCATTTTAAGCCTAGTTCCGCAAACAATTTTACATCTTCTTTATAATGATGATAAAACTGAATCGCTTCATGATTTGGATAGTTTTCTCCTTCGATAACTCCATCTGTAATACGACGAGGAACACCATGGGCACCTACTGTCATAACATCAGCGACACTGACTCCTTTTCCGCCTTCTTGCCAACCGCCTTCTAATTGATGTGCAGCAACTGCGCCGCCCCATAAGAAATCTTTTCTTAACATATTTACACGTCCTTTTCTTTTTTTAAATTGCTTCCCCTTGTTCTTGTGCTACATTAATTTGATCCATTTTTCTGACAAATGGGAAATAGATAAAGAAACCAATTGTTAAAACAATTAATTGTAATAATGCTGCTTGCCATCCACTAATTAAAAAACCAGAAATAACAGGTGGTGTTGTCCATGGCACTTGAATGGCAGTAAATAGTGGTACTAATCCAGTGTACAAAGCAAAGTAAGTAATCATACTAGAAACAACTAGTGTTAAAATAAATGGAATGACCATAATCGGATTCATAACAATCGGTGTAGCAAACACAATAGGTTCGTTAATACCAAAAAAGGCTGGTGCTAACGATAACCGTCCCAATTGTCGGTATTGCGCAGAACGTGCCAATACTGCCATAAACATCACTAAACCAATCGTCATGCCTGCACCTGTAACATTAATGAATTGATCATAAAATTGCTGTGTGACAATGTGTCCACCATTGGCTAAAGTTAATTCTTTGCCTGAATTTAAAATATCGGAATTTGCCAAAGAATTGGCTTGTAAAATTGGGCCCATAATCCCACCAACAATTGTCGAACCATGCTCACCAAAAAACCAAAGAAACGGAGTTGAAAAACCAAGTAATAATGCGCCGCCCAGAGAGTCTGTTACACCTTGCATTGGACTTTGAATCACATCATAAATCCATTCAACAACGGTCGTTTTCATCACAATATCAAAAATAGCATAAACAATCATCGCTACTGTAATTAACACCGATGCTGGAATAAGTGCTGTAAAGGAATTTGCAACATTGGCAGGTACTTGTTCGGGTAATTTAATCCGAATATCTCGTTTTAAGAACCATGAATATCCCCAACCAACGAATAATCCTACTAAAATGGCACTACTCATTCCTTGTCCACTAGTCCAACTTTTATCAATGACATTGCCGATTGTAATTCCTGATTCCGCATCCGTTACTGTGGAACGCATCGTTAACAAATAGACAACTAACCCAATCATCCCAGCAGGTAAGCCTTCAAAACCTTCATTTTTCACATACGAATACGCGATACCCATAACCGCAAAGATTGACATAATTGCAAATGATGCACCGTATGCTTGGTCAAAATAAACACCTAGTCCCGAATCTTTTACCCAATCAGCAACAGTCTGAACGGGAAAACTGGAAAGCAATAAGAAAATCGAACCCACAATCGTAAATGGCATTGTGTATAACATTCCGTTCCTTAACGCTGTAATCGCTTTCGTATTCACGAATTTTAAAATCGGTGGCAATACTTTTTCATTCATAAAATCATTCATAGCAGTCTCTCTTATTCCTTATTTTCGTAGATATAACGATATAAATCAATAATTTCTTTTGCTAAATCTTTAAAAGCAATTGCTGTCATCAGATGATCTTGAGAATGAACAGTTAATAATGTCACGGTCATCTGATTTCCTTGTGCTTCTTGAGTCAACAAGCCTGTTTGAGCATGATGAGCTTCCACCAACGACGCTTCAGCATCTATCATTTTTTGATTGGCTAATGCCAAATTTCCTGACTTTGCAGCTGCGATAGCTTCCATCGCATCACTCTTAGCATTCCCGCCATACATGATCAATCCCATGATTGCTTCTAAATTTTTTTCTTCCATTTTTTCTCCCCTCTGCTTAGGTATCCGTTTACATTACTAAATATAAACAAAAAGTTTTCTTAAAAAAAGAGTTGGAAACAAGATAGAAACAGGTTCCAAGAAAAAAAACAGATTCTACACATGAGCAGAATCTGTTTGATTTGTCAGATAAATTTTATGACTGGCTTGTTGCGCTAAGACTTCTAGCAATGTAATCACCGGTACTTGCGTGGTAATATTTAGACTTTCACTTCTTCCGTAAATGATTTCCGGCATATAATAGGACAAATTATAATCAGAAAAACGCGCAATCGTTGAATGTTCATCATTGGTAATACTCAAAATCGCGGCACCATATCGTTTGAATTCTTTCACTTTGTCCAGAACTTCTGGCGTTTCTCCGGACACAGATAACACAATAACCAACGTCTGCTCTTGCAAGCGTGGTGAAACAGGCGCAAATGCATCGGTTAGACTATAACAATTTAATCCAAAATTCATGAAATAACGACTGCCATAAGTGCCTAAAATACCACTCGTTCCAATTCCTGTAAAAATAATATGGTTAGCTTTGATAATCATATCAATAGCGACATCCAATGTTTTTCGATAACTTTCTTGATTGACTTGTTTTAAAAAATTATCAATTTGAGAAGTTTCATGGTAAAAATGATCGAGATGAAACGGTGTATCTGCTGCGATTTTTTGCTTAATCGCATATTTTAATTCTGAAAAACCTGCTAAATTTAATTTATGACACATTCGAAAAATTGTTGACGTTGAGACATGACATGCCGCAGACAATTCTCGAATTGGCATCGTGAGCACAGATTCCATATGTTTTAAAACATAGTCATACACAAGCATTTCTAAATCATTTAATGTTTTTACTTTCTCATTATCAAACATTTTTGTATCCTTTCTGAACAAAAAAGAAGAGCAGTGTGCCCTTCTTTTAAATGACAAATAATTCGGTTGCTTTATCTGGATCTGTATCGTACACATGAACCGTTTCACGAACCCCTAAATCGTGTTCATACAAGACATTTTCCATCGTCATATGGGCTAATTCTTTTAAATTATTCTCACGACTAAGATGTCCTAAGTAAATTCGTTTCGTATTATCCGTTAAAATATCGGTCATGACCAAGGCGCCATCTTCGTTTGATAAATGACCTCGATCACCTAAAATACGCTGTTTTAAATTCCATGGATAGGCACCCATACGCAACATTTCTAAATCATGATTGCTTTCCATTAAATACGCATCTGCACCACGAATCGTTCCACGCAAATAATCGCTACAATATCCTGTATCCGTCAAGATAACAAACGACTTGCCATCTTTATAAAAACGGTAAAATTGTGGGGCAGCGGCATCATGCGAGACACCGAAACTTTCGATATCCATATCACCAAAGGTTAAAATTTTACCCATTTCAAAAATGTGTTGCTGTTCTACAGCGACATTACCGATTAACGGTGACATTGCTTGCCACGTTTTCTCATTGGCATACACATCTAATTTGTACTTCCTCGCAAGAACGCCCACACCGTGAATATGATCGCGATGTTCGTGCGTAACTAAAATAGCATCTAGCTCTTCTGGTTTCCGCCCGACTTCACCTAACAATGAAGTAATTTTTTTTCCGCTTAGACCAGCATCTACCAAGATTTTTTTCTTCTCGGTTTCAATAAACAACGAGTTTCCTGAACTTCCACTTGCTAAGATGCTAATTTGAAATGCGTTTTGTTTCTCCATTGCGTGTGACTTCCTCTCTAAGTTTAAACATTGAATCCATTATACCTATCTTTTTACGTATTTTCCACTGTGCGCACGGTTGTATTTGTAATAATTCGATTCGTTAAAGCGTTCACTCGTTCAATTTGAACCGTTTCATCAGGTGTTTCAATCGCAACAAACCAAGCCGGCACATAGACATTTTTCCCACGTACTTTTAAAGTTAAGGTGTACGCGAGTTGTTGCCATTTTAATGTGGCATTGCTAGGAATTTTATTATTGATGTATAACGTATTCACCGCATCTTCTTCCGAATATAAGGTCATCGCTTCACGCAATGGTGTTAAATGATCGACATGCGTTTGGGTATAACTCACTACTGTCAATAAATCGTCTTCTTTACGAACCGTAATTCCTAAACGACTGGATGTATCATTAATAGGAATACCTTCATAGGTTTGGGCCGCAAATAATTCTATATAATCACCGTCTAAACGATCCCATTCTGGAATATACGTATATTCTTTTTGAAACATCAAATTATTGGTTCGTTCAAAGTAATTTTGTAACATATCAGTCATACGACCATTATTCCGTAAATAAGCCCCATCATTGACCACATGATTTAAAACAGCACCGTCCATTGTTGTTTGACCATTTACCAACTCCGAATCGGTTCCATTTGCCCGTTCTTTTTCCATTTGTTCATCCATATTGGTGGGTTCGGCACTTAAATAGTAGCCAAGTATTTTTTCTTTGGAAAACTTTCCTTCCGACTTAATATTTTCAGATGCTAAACGTTGTTCAATCGGAATTTTTTGATTGGAACGAGACACAATGTTCTGCTCCGAGCGCGCTTCTCGATAAATACTGATGAGAAAGATATTTACCCCAAGAAAAGCTAAGAAAAAAATCCATTCGATTCGTTTAAAATCCATTTTTCTCCCCGCTTTCTGCTAAATGCGTTAACAACTGTGCATAACTATACCATGTATTATCGTATTGAATGTACCAATTTGGTTCCAAATCGACGACACCTGTATCTTGGATATTTTTCCAACCATAACCGATTAAAATCATTTCTAGTTTGTCATATTGCGCGCCATGTGCATATAAATTTTGTACAACATCATAACTCGCAGGTAAGGTCACTTCTCGATCTGACGGAATAGGTACTTGAATGGTATTTAAATTCGCTTTAATTTCAATATTTTTTTGATTAACTTGCCCATTTTCGCTAAAACGAACCGTCATTTTCCCTTCCGCTTTATCACTAAATACAGGAAAGCCTTCGACAAAAATACGGTAATCAGAGGTATTTTTCGTTTGGTCGAATAATCGCAACGAACCATAATTGGTCCCTAAGCCTCGAATATAGTCATAACTTTTTGCATAGCTGTCAAATTGACTATCGGTACGAATGACACTCCGAAAATCAATTTGTTGCTGTTCTTGCTGAATAGTCATTGACTCGGTGCCATCATAAAAATTTAGATTTGCGGTGCCATCATTGCTGCGAACGTTTTTGGGATTACTGAAAAAAGAATCCCGAAAAACCGTATACGGACGTGTCGAAGAAATGTAACTATACATCTTTAAAGTGATTGGTTCATTTGTATAGTATTGATACAAACTATATTGCGGATCACGAAAAACATCGATCCACACTGCAGCATTATTTTTAATGGTATGCTTAAATTCATTCATACCAGTGACCACATTTGCTTCTAAAACAGTCAATTTATTACGATTTAAAAAACGAATTTTTTCTTTATTAAAATCAATTTGAATCCGTAAAAAACCTGTTTCTGCTTTCATTTCATCTGGCATTGGAATCGTTACATGAAAGGTATCCAAATACGATTGAATCGGAAAAGCGGCTGCATAAACCAATTCGACGCCTTCATCTAGTTGCGTTTGGGCGATAAAATCATCTACAGAGTCGTAAGTTTTACTATACGCTGTTTCAAACTGGGCATCAGCAATATTGGTTTGGAATTTTTTAATCAGACTTTCGGTATTCGTTTCAGCAATCGTTTCTTTTTCAATTCGCGTCAAACGCAAAGGTAAAAAAATCTCCGAAGCTTCTTTGACGTTCAATTCAGCTTGTGACTCACTCTCGACTTCATTGACTAAGGTGGTCTTTGTTGCTGGGCTCCACCAGATAAGGTACGACAGGTAAAAACTCAACGCAATCATCATACATAAGGCAAATCGGACCATTCTTTCTGTGATTTTCATTCCCACCAATCCTCCTCATAAGGTTCATATGGTAAGCTAATGAAGAACGTTGAGCCAACGTTTTCACGACTTTCTGCCCAGATTGTACCACCATGCGCTTTCAAGACTTCACGAGAAATGGCTAAACCAAGCCCTGTTCCACCTTGTTTGCGCGCACGAGCTTTATCGACACGATAGAAACGATCAAAAATTTTCGTTAAATCTTTTTTCGGAATACCTAATCCTTGGTCGGTCACACTTAAAATAATATTGTTGTGTGTTTCAACCAAACGAACAGTAATCACACCGCCATCGGGTGAATACTTAATGGCATTATTCATGATATTATCAATAACTTGAATCATTCGGTCAGTATCAACTTCTAACCATAACTCACGTTTTGTAAATTCACGGCGAATTACGTAACTCTTTTCATGGTTTGTGACCATCATGTCAAAACGATCCAAAACAAAATGAACCAACTCTTTAAAGTTAATAAATTCTAATTGTAACCCAGCATTGCCACTATCCATTCGCGAAAGATTCAACAAATCATTAATCATCCGAATCATCCGATCGGTCTCATCTAGCGTTACTTTCAAGAAGCTAGGTGCAATATCGGGATCTTGCCAGGCGCCTTCATTTAAAGCTTCAATATAACTACGCATACTCGTTAACGGCGTGCGCAACTCATGTGAGACATTGGAAACAAATTCACGACGTTCTTGTTCCGTTTTTTCTTGTTCAGTGACATCATGTAGGACTGCGACCAAACCAGAAATAAATCCTGATTCACGACGAATCATTGAAAAATCAACCCGCAAGATTAAATTTCCTAAACTCAAATCATTGGATGGACGTTCCAGCAAAATTTCATCTGGATTTTCCAATAATTTACGCAAGGTATAGTCTTCTTCCATTTCAAATAAGGTTAGAATCGACTGACCAATTGCCTCTTCTTGTTTGACATTTAATAACGACAAAGCCATTTCATTGATGGTGATAACTTTTCCTCGTCGGTCAGTCGCCACCACTCCATCTGTCATATGGGCTAACACGCTATTCAGTCGATTTCGTTCCGATTCCATCGCTTCTTGCGTTTCTTCAATACGCTCAGCCAGTTGGTTAAATGATTCGGCTAATTGACCAAGCTCATCGCGCCCTTTAACTTCTACTTTATGACTATAATCCCCTTTCGCAATCCGTAATGCTTGTTCACGCATTTCCCCAATCGGTTGGGTAATCGAACGGGCAACTAAGACGGCGACCAACATGGAAATCATCGCCGCAATGACAGATGCTGTAACAAAAATAAACGCAATATTATTAATTTCATTATACTTTTGTTCAAGATTACTTTTCACATAAAGTATACCAATCACCGTATCTCCGGCAGATTGAATTACTTGAACATTAATTTGTACCCGATCGCCTGTCGAATCATCAATAGCGGTGATATTTTTATTGGCGAAATCATTGATATACGGATCTTCATTTTTCTTACCAATTGAATTACGATCACTAACATTGGTTGTAGCTCGAATAATACTTTTTTGATCGACCACTTTCATTTCAACAATATCTGGCGAATCACTATTATCTAAGACCCGCTGAATTTCGCTATCGATTTGCTGACTATTCGACCCATCTTGTCCTAAGTAATTTCCCAAAGTTCCAGCCAGTGTCTCGACTTGGGAATTCATACCTGTTTTAAAACTCTCAATAGTTGAACGTTCCAATCCGCGAATAAAATACGCCCCGATAATCTCGATTGAAATTAACAAAATCAAGATAAATGTCAGGGCGATTTTAAAGTTCACTGATTGAAAAAAGCGAACTTTATTCTTCATACATGCTTACTCCTGTTCCGGATTGCGTAGGTAATATCCTACGCCACGGCGTGTCACCAAATAATTTGGATGACTTGGATTGTCTTCAATTTTTTCACGTAATCGACGGACTGTTACATCGACTGTACGTACATCACCAAAATAATCATAGCCCCACACAGTTTGTAAAAGATGTTCGCGTGTCATTACTTGCCCAATATGTTTGGCTAAATAATGGAGTAATTCAAATTCACGATGGGTTAATTCAATAGCAGAACCATATTTGGTTACCATATAAGCATCTGGGTGAATCGTTAAATCGCCGATGGATAATTCAGTGTTGACTGGTTCTTCGACTTCTTTGCCAGCAGAAGAGCCTCGACGTAAATTTGCTTTGACACGAGCCACCAATTCACGATTGGAAAATGGTTTGGTTACGTAGTCATCTGCGCCTAGTTCTAAGCCAAGAACTTTATCAATTTCTGAATCTTTAGCAGTCACCATAATAATTGGCATGTCATACGTTTTACGAACTTCGCGTGCTACTTCTAAACCATCCATTTTTGGTAACATTAAATCAAGTAAGATTAAATCTGGCTCAATTTCGTTCACTTTTTCAAGTGCCTCTTCGCCATCATACGCTGTATATACCTCGTAACCTTCTTTTGTAAGATTAAACTTGACAATATCTGAGATTGGTTTTTCATCATCTACAACTAATATTTTTTTCACAAAAAAGTCACCTCGTTTTTTATTTATTACGCGCTCACATCTTGACTATCGTACCCATTATACATGATTTTGCGGATGGTTTCATTAAAACACATTTTGCTCCTTTTTTTCTAAAGTGTTTCTTATCAAAAAAACAGACTCAAAATTGAGTCTGCACGTCGGTTAATCTAATAATTGAACCCCTATTCCTAAAAGTCCAGGTCCAGTATGCACAACCAATGCGGGTGAAATAGGGCCAAATAAGACGGATTCAGCTTGTGGAAACGTTTGTTGGACAAATTCACATAACCATTTACCTTCTTCCATCGCATCACCTTGGGCTACAGCGACACGGAACGAAGGATGATCACCAACGAATTCTTTCACCAAACGAACCATATTTTCTAAACTTTTTTTGCGTCCACGTGTTTTAGCAACGGTATGGTAGACACCTTCTTCATTACAAGAAATGGTAGGATTTAACTTTAAGGCGGTACCAACTAAAGAGGTGACTAAACCAATCCGTCCACCTTTTTGTAAATACTCTAACGTTGCCACATTAAAATATACTTTTGATTCCGTAACTTTTTTCTCCAAATGAGCAATTAATTCAGACCATCCCATTCCTTGGTCAATTAATTCTGCGGCATGAATCGCTTGTAATCCAGCACCAATCCCAATGCTTTTCGTATCTAAGACATAGACGTCCATTGTCTGTTCTTCGCCTAATAAACGTAAAATATTATACGTGCCACTTAAACCACTTGAAATCGTTACTGCCAAAACTTTTTGATACCCTTGCGCTTTAATTTCATCAAAAATTTCTTGAATTGCTTGGCCATCGGGTAATGACGTTGTTGGTACCTCTTCTTTTAAATGCGCATAAACTTGTTCTGGTGTAATGTCTATTTTATCTGTATAGGTACGTTCTTTATAGATAATCTTTAACGGAATCATAAAAATCCCATAGCTATCAATCATTTCTTGTGGCACATCTGTCCCTGAATCTACGAGTAATGCAATTTTTTCTTTAGTCATTGTGTTCACCTTTTTCTAAATATTGGCTTTCCATCTCAATTACTTTTTCTACAAGTAATTTATTGGCAAATGAAGCTGTAGCCGCTTTGACTGCTAAATATTCCACGGCAATTTTTTCTGTTTCCGTTTGTTCAGGTTTCCCCATCGCTTGGAGACAAACATGTTGGACGGCTTTTTCTTGTTCTTCACAAAAAAGGTTATAGGCATTACGAATCCCAACCACCCTTCCTTGAAATAAAATCCCATCTTTGATTTCTTGAATGGTTAAGACTTGTTTTAGTAACGTAATCGCAACGAGAAAGGCCACATGACGACGCGTATAGCGTTTTTTCTCTGGTGGGGGAATCATCCCTTTTTTGACATAATTATTCACCATCGAAGAAGTTAAAAGCGTATGTTTGTCTGTTCGAATCACCGGCGTCAGATACCGATCGACTAACGTAATCACTTGATCCATATATAAATCTAACTCAGGTAATTCATCCCAACGCGGCAAATGAAAATGAACCAGCGATTCACCCCATTCATAAATATCTGCTTGTAGCTCATCCAAAAGAATGCACCTCTTTTTTAAATTCAGTAAATATAATTTATACAATCATTATATCTAGTTTTAGAAACTAGGTAAAGTAAAAAAAGATGTCTGCCAACGGGGATTGGCAGACATAGGAGTAAAAATGAAAAAATGTTAGGGTTGTTTTATTGGTATGCATTTATCATAACCAAGAAATATGAACAAATTATGAATGAAAATCTTCTATCTTGTAACTTTTTTCTTATAGAAAGGTAATGAAAAAAAGGTATTGCATCCAAAAAAAATTACACGTATGATAAAAAGAAACGTTCAGAAAGGAGAAAAACATGTCCCTTCGACTAGAGAAATGCACCGTAAATGATTTAAAAACACTACAAGAAATTAGTTTTGAAACCTTTAACGATACTTTTGCTAAACAAAACTCACCTGAAAATATGAACGCTTATCTGGATAATGCCTATACGGATGAGAAACTGACAACTGAATTACAAACACCGCATTCGACTTTTTTCTTCTTATATAAAGATGATGAACTTGCTGGTTACTTGAAAGTTAATACTGACAAAGCGCAAACAGAAGCAATTGCCGTTAATGCCTTAGAAATCGAACGCATCTACATTCGTTCCACACACAAACGTCAAGGTCTTGGTCGCTATTTAATCGATCAAGCATGTAACTTAGCAGTAAAAAAAGGAAAAGAAACGATTTGGCTAGGTGTTTGGGAACACAATCAGCCAGCGCGCGCATTTTATCAAACAATGGGCTTTGTGCGACAAGGACAACATTCCTTTTTTATGGGGGATGATGAACAAACGGATTTCATTATGGTCAAGAACGTGCACTCATAGAAAAAAAGGCCTGTGACATCAGACCTTTAACAGTAAAAATATCCGAACAATAGAAGATTGGTCCTCATCGAAATCCTACCTAGATTGGATGACATCCACTCAATCTTGTTCGGATTTTTTTGACTTGTTTTGACTTACGTCACAACCTTTTTTAACTCAGCTCTAAAAAACAGACAAGGCATTCTCTAAGTCCGCTATCAAATCAGAAACATGTTCAATTCCTACTGAAATACGTAATAAATCTGGCGTTAACCCATATGATTCTCGTAATTCTTGGGGAATATCAGCATGGGTTTGTGTTGTTGGATACGTAATTAAGCTCTCAACGCCACCTAAGCTTTCTGCAAAAGAAAAGACAGTTAATGCTTGTAAAAAATCACCAATTTTATGTTCATCAGCGATACGAATACTAATCATCGCACCAATGCCTACGTATAATACATCTTTAATTGCGGGATGTTTTTTTAATACTTCCACAATTTCCTGTGCATTTTTTTCTTGTTGATTAAAACGGACTTCCAGTGTTTTCAAACTACGAACAAATAACCAGCTATCAAAAGCACTCAATGTTGGTCCTGTTGTGTTCGCTAACCATGCTAGCTTCTCACCCAACACTGGATCTTTCGCAACAACGACACCGGCTAAAATGTCATTGTGTCCGGATAAATATTTTGTTCCTGAGTGAATAACAATATCTGCGCCTTCTTCTAGTGGGCGTTGACGTAACGGTGTTAAAAAGGTATTGTCTACAATTAAAAGCGCCTCGTTTGCTTTTGAGACTGTTGCTACTTCACGAATCGAAACTTCATTCATCAATGGATTTGTAGGCGTTTCTAAAAAAATACCATCAATTTCATTGCTAATTTTTGCTTTAAAATCTGCTAAGTCTGTAAAGTAATCAAAGGTCGCGATTCCTTTTGCTTCAATATCATCAAAATAACGGAAACTACCACCATATAAATCTCTCGAAACTAAAAATTTACTTCCCACTGAAAAATAATTAAACACTAATTGAATCGCACTCATTCCTGAACTCGTCACAACTGCTTGGGCTCCGGCTTCTAATTTTGCCAGTCCTTCTTCTAACACATCACGTGTCGGATTTTTTGTGCGAATATAATCATAACCTGTGCTTTGCCCTAGTCCTGGATGTGCATACGTTGTCGATAAAAAGATGGGCGCACTAATGGAACCATTTTGTAAATCTGTGCGATTACCTAATTGTACTAAATTTGTTGCTAATTTTTTTTCAGTCATACATTTCCCTCCTAATAAAATAAAAAAACGTCCCTTTGCAAAAAAACAACTGCTTTTTGCAAAGGGACGAATAGATTCGTGTTACCACCCTAGTTTATACCATTCTCACAAATGATACCTCGACGATTCCTGTTGAAATCCGGCGATATAACGGTCGCGACCGCGTAAATAGCGTGAACTAATTACAAACTCAGAGCTCATCTTCACTTCGCTCTTCAGTCCCCTTTCACACCAAACCGGGTTCTCTTACCTGAATCCTTAAGTTACTCTTCTCGTCAACGTTTTAAATTATGAGAATTAAATTAGATTATGACGATAGTATAGACTGTCTTATGAGAAAATGTCAATAACCTTTTTTATTTTTCTCCATAACCAAAATGTTCATTAATAAAATACTGCACGCGAAAAATCGATTTTTTACTCGAAATGTTTTCCCAATAAAGAATCTTTTCTTTATCAAATGCAACATGTTCATACTCACGATCCATAATCACTAAATCCGTTTGTGGCGTAATCGTTCCCGTCACTGTCACATCCATATCAAGCTCTTGAAACGCCCACCGTTTAATCAGTTCTAAGCACTCTTTCCCAAATACAGATAACACACAAATTGAAATAGGTTTTCGTTCTTGTTCAATGTACTGACTAATCAAAAAACGATAATTGTCTAAAAGAAACGCTTGATTTTTACGCAAAATTTTATTTTCTTTCGTCAATTGTTCCACGATATATTCAATTCGTCGTTCTATTTCAGGAGGAATAAAAATCGAGGCACTAATATCAATGTCGCTTAAGACACCTGCACCACGAAAGGTTAGTGCTTTACTATGCTTATGAACTAAGTTGGCATAAAGTAAACCATAATTTTGTGCGGAGATGGTCACCGAAAATACTTGATAAAACGAACGGAACCATTGATTCGTTACTTTGGCAGCGTGTAACTCGTGTGTCTGGCAATAAAAAAGCATGTCACTAATATTTTTGTTGTCTGTCAAATGATATTATTGTGCAAACAGAAAAATATAAGCATAAGCAATTTCTGCTTGAACTTGTTGCTTGGTCATTTGGCGAAAAAATAAAGAAAAGGCTGGTTGTAGAAACTTTGCTAAATAATTGAAATGCCAACTATCTTTTAGAATTTCATGCTTCAAAATGGCTGATGACACAAAATGTCCTTGTTTCATTCGAGTAATAATAATAGCCAAGTCATACGAAAGCTTTTCCTTTTCCACCAAACTTAATTTTCTGCCACGAATATATTCAATTGGTTTGATTAGATACTGGATTGCTTTTTGTCGAACATTTGCAAATGGCCATGTCGTGCCGCTATAAGCGTACCAAAAAAACTCTGAGTAAAAAAACGTAATTGTAATTCATTGCCAGAAACGGAGGCTTTCTTGTTCGTCTCAAATTTTAAATCAAATTGTGCTAATACTTCATTTAATCTATATAATTTTTTATACAACGTGTTGTAGGAAACAAAATGTGACTCAGAAAATTCACGTAATTGAATCGATTCTGAATGAAAAATATCAACCATTGCTTGATATTGTAAGCTTTCATTTAGATAATGGATTAAAATTTGATGGAGTGAAAATTTTGCTTTAATTTCTTCCAAATCGCGAATAATGGTCGGACGCGTCACGTTCAAACGTTGCCCCAACACATCGAATGTCACCCCGTTTTCTTTGTTCAATATAATCAAAATTTCAACTTTTCTTCTGGCATTGCTATCTAAAAACTTCCTTATGATTCTCCCTTCATTCCTTGTGAATTAAAGTAGAAACTTTATCACCTCATTTAATAAAAAACAATTTATAACCCACTGTGCCAAGCATTTCTTAATATTTAACAACATATTACAAACCATCAATCAGTGTCCATGTAATCGTCCCACTGTATAGTGTATTTTTTCTTAAATTTGAAGGTTCGACTTCCATTCAAATAGGCTTTAGCAGTAATCGTTTTTTCCGGTGTTAAGCTCTGTGTGAAAGGATACGTGTAATTACCTTGCGCATTCGTTTGGACATGGTATTTTTGTGTACTCGTTTCATTTGGTGAAGTCAACGTTGGTTCGGGTATGCCTTCTCCTGAAAATACCACCATACTGTACGGATTGGTAGTGCCTTGAAGCACTTTACTTGCTGGATCATTCGGATTGCTTTGTAGTTTATCTAATTGAATGTTCACATCGGGGATATACGTAAAACGAACGCGTTGAAAGTTCTGTGTACGGTAATTGGTGATTAAATCTTGACTCACTGCTTGTGATAAGCTTGATGCAGTGATAGTAAATTGAACATTTCCTGCACTATCCGGCACATTCATATCAAAAATTGGACTCCATGCTTTATCGGGTGATTCGGTGCTATTACCTTTATTCCACACTTCGACTTTTTGAATCGACGAAGTAAATACGCCCGGATTCATCGAAATTAACGAAAAAAACTATCCGAGCATACCATCGGATAGTTTTTTGTTACTCAATAAGTAATGTAATTCCACAGTTTTTCTTGAAACTGCTGGCCATCGGTTGTTTCTAACACACTCAAGCTAGTATTTGCTAACAAACCATCTTCACGAATCTTTGCTAGTTCTTTTCCTTTTAACACTTGCAATAATGTCGTTAAGGTCACTCCATGACTGACAATGAGATAATTGGTATTTGCCGTATAATCTAATTGTTGAATAAAAGATATCCCTCGTTGAATTAGCTTAGGGTATGATTCTCCCGCAAACTCACTAGGATCATATTGTTCTGGATAATGGCGCAAATTGTGCAGTTGTGGATGTCCTTCTTTCGAATCAATCGATACACCGTCCCATTGTCCAAAATTAATTTCCTTTAAACGTGTATCTGTCACTAGCTCTTTTGAAGATAATTGATTTTCTTTTAAAATAAATTGTGCCGTTTCAATCGCGCGTTTTTGTGGACTGACATACGTTTTTTCAAAATGTGTCTCTTGCAAAAATTTCCCCAATTCACTTGCTTGTTGCTGTCCTTCTGGTAACAAACCATGGTCCGAATAACTGCCATTAAACGCATGTTTCGCATTGTTAGCCGTTAATCCATGGCGTACAAAATATAATTTCGTCATAACTAACCTCCATAATAATTATAAACTGAAAAACAAAAAAAGGGCGATGATATAAGTCGTTTAACAGTAAAATATCCGAACAATAGAAGATTGGTCCTCGTCGCAATTCTACCTAGATTGGATGGCATCCATGCGCTTGTGTTCGGATATTTTTGACTTGTTTTCCTTATGTCACAGCCCCATGGCGATTTAGTTAAACCAACCTTCGAAGAACGATTTAATCGTTGTCCAAAGATTTGCAAAAAAGCCTTTTGTTTCTTCACTGTTTAATTTTTCTTTCGCATTGTTGATGAAGTCTTTCCCGTTGGTCATTAAGTCATCTTTTAATGTCGTTAATTGTTCGGTAATTTGTTCATTGTTAATAACAGGTGCTTGCGAAAAATTATACATCGTATTTGATAAAGACGTGACTTGTTCTGAAGACAATACATCGCCTAACCCTTGAATATTTAACTGCTCAATTACAATTTGTTGCACTTTTTCTCGTCCTTGTTCTTCGTTCATTTTTGCCAATTCATCTTTGATTTTTTGTAATTCCAACTTAATTTCAGCTAACGCTACTGCTAAATTATCATCAGAGAAATTCGCATTTTCTTGATTTTCTTTCGTAATTTCAGAGACTACCGCACTCTCTTCTTGTGCTACTTCACGGTTTTGTGCTCGTTCTTGAGCTTCTTGCTCATCTGCCGCTGGATCTACTTCATCATAAATTTTATAAATACCAGCTAAAGCCCCGCTACCATCCATCACACGCACAGAAGCAATACGAATGTCTGCATCATAAACCCCACTTGTAATCGCTGCGTTTCGATAGTTGGCTTCTGTCCGAGAGGTAATATTTTCAGGCGTTTCAATTGTCACATTTACGCCTGCCCCTTCTTTCGTTCGTACCATATATGCGCTTGAATAAGCTTTTGATTCTGAGGTAAATGAATCAATGTCGGTCACATATTTCACTAAATCATCGCCATTCACGACAAAGGTATTATAGGCTTCTTTTTCTTTTACTTTCAATTTTTCAAGAGTTTGCGTTTTTTCTTGTTCGGTTAATCCATTTCCTAAAGCAACGCTAGGAACATCCCAACCTTCATCTTTGACTTTTTGTGTTTGTTCTGTCGTATCAGCAGCAACGCTCACACTAGTTGCAAGTAATCCTGCTTGAAAAACTGTCGTACATAAAACAGTATTGGTAATGATTTTTTTGAATGTCATTGTATTATTCTCCTTTAAAAATAAATCTACTTGTTCATTATTGTAACGATAATAAAGACGTAATTCAAAACCAACTCCTCTTTTTCGCTAAAACTTAACAAAAAATTGATGAACTTTAGATAAAATCCAATAAATTGGATGGGTTAAAAACTAGCCAATTGGTTGTTTTCTTTTCGCATGACACCTTTTATAATAAGCAAAAGGGATGTGAACAAATGACAAAAATAACCCTCACAATTGGTGGTTCCGACACTTGGGGCGGTGGCGGCATTCAAACAGATTTAAAAACGTTTGAAAATTTACAGACATTTGGATTAACCGTTCTTACTTGTCTTGCGGTAGCTGAAAATGACAACTTTGTCATTCGCCCGCTTCCTCCATCACTCATTCAAGAACAATTACAAACGATTGAAGCATCGTTTCAATTGGATGGTGTCAAAATCGGCTTACTAGCAAGTATTGAAATCGTCGACTTGGTCATCGATTTTTGCCAACGAAACCAAGGGAAGTTTCCAATTATCTTAGATCCAGTTTTAGCCTTTAAGGAAACGGAGCAACAATTACAACAAGACTACCTCAAAAAAATCAAAGAATTGGCACGACTTGTTGATTTAGTTACTCCTAACTTAAAAGAAATGGAACGTTTAGTGGCAGGCCCGCCAATCGCTAACCGCTCTGATATGAAGTACAGAACGCAACAATTGGTTAGTGAATTGCAAACTCCTGTCATTTTAAAAGGTGGCAACAAAATAGTGAACGATCGCGCTGTAGATTATTATACAGATAACAAAATTACACATTATTTTATCGGACCTGTTTCATATAAACCAACCATTCATGGGGCTGGTTGTTGCTTCTCTGCTGCGATTTGTGCCTATCTTGCCCACGGTCTATCACTCATAGAAAGCATTGAAAAAAGTCAACATTTTGTCTATGAAGCCATCGAGCATGGTCTTCCTGTCTACGATGCCGGTAATGTCTGGCACGGAAATATTGAAAGGAATGATACTTAAATGACTTTACAAAAAAATCTCGTACAACTGGCAATGATTACTGCCTTAACTGTGACTTTATCCTTACTATTTATTTTTCCAGTCCCCGCAACAAATGGGTTTGTTACCCTCTGCGAAGTGGGCATCTACACGGCTGCCTTTTTATTTGGTCCCATTGGTGGTTTTTGGGTGGGTGCGTTAAGTGGTGGACTCATTGATTTATTGTCAGGGTATCCGCAATGGATTATTTTCTCTGTACTGATTCATGGCATTCAAGGTGGGATTGCTGGTTACTTTTTCCAAAAAAACTGGAAATACAAAAACATCAGTGGATTAATTCTGGCGAGTCTCTTTATGGTCGTCGGTTACGCATTAGCAACGGCCTTTTTATATACGTGGCCAGCAGGCGTTGCCTCAATTATTGGTAACATCATGCAAAATGTTTTTGGTAGTGGACTTACTTTAATGCTCATTTCAGCATTGCGAAAAATCAATTTCCCCTTAATGAAAGAAGGACCTAAATAATGGAAAAAGAAACGTTTGTTCAAGATTTAACACAAACCACTGAAGAAGTCTTAGCACAAGCTAATTTAAAAGCTGGTGACACTTTTGTCTTAGGATGTAGTACGAGTGAAGTGACTGGTGGTGTCATTGGTAAAAATCCAAGTCAAGAAGTCGGCGAGTGGATTATTGCTACATTAAAACAGATTTTAGATGCAAAAGGCATCTTTTTAGCAGTCCAAGGTTGTGAACATTTAAACCGTGCGTTAGTCGTTGAACGTCGCTTAGCTGAAAAGAAAGATTGGGAGATTGTTGCAGTCTTACCAAGTCTTCACGCTGGTGGTGCTTGTTCAGTCGCTGCTTTTAAATTTTTCGATGATCCAGTAGAAGTAGAAAGCATTGTTGCTCAAGCGGGGCTAGATATTGGTGATACAGCGATTGGAATGCATGTTAAACATGTGCAAGTACCTGTTCGTCCAACAAAAAAAGAATTAGGTGCTGCTCACGTGACTGCCCTACGCTCTCGCCCCAAATATGTTGGTGGCCCTCGAGCTAGTTACGTAGAATAACATTCATATCAGTTCTATCCAAACAAAATAGTGTGTGTTTTTCGTCTATTTTGTTTGGATAGTTTTGTCTTGTTTTAACTCATCCAGCTATAAATAGTAATCGTTTTCTTCGTTGCTATCATTGGATTTTTTTCAAGTATTTTTTAAATTTAATTGCTTTGTAGTGCCCTATCACGTATTCTATAATAAAAGGTACGAATTAAATTTAATGGGGTGGAAAAATGAAAAGGCTTGCTATTTTAACAAGTGGTGGCGATGCACCAGGAATGAACGCAACAATTCGAGCAGTATTAAATAAGGCTGCACATCATGATATTGAGGTTGTGGGTGTGAACTACGGCTTTTTAGGTTTAGTATGTAAAAACTTTACATCATTGGACACAGAAAAAGTAAACTCCTCTATTTCAATGGGTGGTACAATTCTTTATTCTTCACGTTATCCTGAATTTGCTGAAAAAGAAATCCAATTAAAAGCGATTGAAAATTTAAAAGAAGCTAACATTGATGGGTTAATCGTCATTGGTGGACGTGGTTCTCATCATGGAGCACTTGCATTATCTAATTTAGGTTTTCCTACAATCGGGATTCCTGCTACCATCGATAACGATATCCCTGGTACAGAATTTACGGTTGGTTTTGATACAGCAGTTAACACTGTTGTTAGCGCGCTCGATAAAATTCGTGATACAGCCAATTCTCACGTTCGTACATTTGTCATTGAAGTGAAAGGATTACGTTCTGGTGACTTAGCATTATGGTCAGGCGTTGCTGGCGGTGCTGAATCGATTTTAATTCCTGAACAAGAATTGGATCTTGCCCATGTCGCAAGTAAAATCAAACAAAGTGTCGAACGTAAAAAGAAACACTGTTTAATTGTCTTAGCCGAAGGAGTCATGTCTGCTTCAGAATTAACAACGAAGTTAAAAGAAGAAGGCGTCTTGCATATCCGTGAAGTGGAGCTTGGTCATGTACCTCGTGGTGGTTCTCCTACCCCTTACGATCGCGTATTAGCTAGTAAAGCTGGTGCTGCTGCCGTTAATTTATTCTTAGAAGAAAAATTTGGTAATTGTTTGTGTATTCAATATAACAAATTAGTTCCAGTTTCTTTAAAAGATGCGTTAGATATTGAGAAAAATTTCATTGATTTATCCTTGTACCCATTAAATTCTTCTATTTCTTATTAAATAACAACTACCGTAGAAAGAACTCCTTTCTGCGGTTTTTTTTTGTAATCAGAACTCGTGACGCCGGTTTTCTTTTTTGTTACAGTAGAAGAAAGGAGGAGAAAACGATGTCAACATTTCATGCCAAACGTCAGCTCGATCAAACAAACGAAGCTGCCATTAAACGCATTCAACTGATTGGGATTTTTTCAGAATCCATCTTGTTAGTCTTAGCAATCGTCTTGTTTTTTCTCGACTTGCAACTATTCGCTATGGTGCTTGCCCTTATGGCCTTAGGAGGATTAGTCGTCTTCTTAAAAATCTTACCGGACAACATGCGTAAAAAAGTCGAAACCTTACAAACGATTCAACCCTTTATCGAAATTGACAATGAAAAAATTCGTCATGGCGAAATTATCGTCCCATGGAATCAGGTGCATGCCGTGTTACGCGCCACACCCGAACATGTGCCAGATGAACATTCACCTATTCATTCTGGAGATGCTATCTACATTTTATCTGCACAAGAGTTTACGCCAAATGATCGTTCCTATTCAGCATTCGTCGAAAGTTATGGTGGACATCCCTATTTAAGTTTACGTTTGTCCTAC
This sequence comes from Enterococcus saccharolyticus subsp. saccharolyticus, assembly GCF_029023825.1. Taxonomy (NCBI): domain Bacteria; kingdom Bacillati; phylum Bacillota; class Bacilli; order Lactobacillales; family Enterococcaceae; genus Enterococcus; species Enterococcus saccharolyticus. The sequence goes on from NZ_CP118957.1 coordinate 1,958,899, forward strand.
TTTGAAGAACCAGACGTGTTTATTACAGAATTAAAACACATCATTCAAGCGCAAGCGATTGATTGCTTAGAAACAAAAGATGCTAGAACAGCCGAAAAATTCATACAAGAAGCATACAAAAGAGGTTAGACGCACGTCTAACCTCTTTTTTTACCATATCCCAATGATTTTTTGCATAACTAAACTCACAATCATAATACTTACCCAACAACTAAAACCTAATACAATCGGTTTTCCACCAGATTTAATTAACTTCAACAAATTGGTATTCAACCCAATCGCTGTCATGGCCATTGTAATAAAAAATTTCCCCAATGACGTGAAACCATGAACGACTGAGTCATTCAAAGGAACAAATGTGCTGAAAATCGCTGCAGCTAAAAACCATAAGATAAACCACGGAAAAGTCTCTCTAACACGCACCGTTGTGGTATTGCTTTGTTTAGAACGATAAATAGCAATTGCTAATGTAATCGGGATAATCGCCAACGTACGGGTTAATTTTACAATGGTTGCATATTGCAACGCAACATCATTGCCATGACTAGTGGCCCAAGATTGTCCAGCTGCCACCACAGAAGATGTATCGTTAATCGCTGTTCCCGCCCACATACCAAAACCAATGTCGCTCAATCCTAGTAGACTACCGAATGTCGGAAACAACAGTGCCGCCAAAATATTGAATAAAAAAATTACTGAGATAGATGTAGCAATATCTTCATCCTTTGCATCAATTACGGGTGCTGTAGCTGCAATCGCAGAACCGCCACAAATCGATGAACCTACACCAACTAGTGTTGACACATCAGAGGGAATGTTTAAAGCTTTGCTGACAAAAAACGAAACCAATAAGGCTGTCGCAATTGTCGATACGATAATCATCAGTGATTGACTTCCCACCGCAACGATTTGGAATAAATTCATGCCAAAACCCAATAAAATAATGGCGTATTGTAAGATTTTTTTGGACGTAAACGCAATCCCTGAATGGAACACTGGTTTTCTAGGCACGAATGCAATGACCATCCCTAACAAAATACCAAAAACGGGGCCTCCAATTAGTGGAAAAATTCTACCTAAAATAGTTGCGATTCCCCCAATCACAAAAGCCAATAATATTCCTGGATAATTTTTTTTAATAGCTATCATGTTTGCCTTCCTTTCATTTGATTTGCATTTATCCTATCATATTCAAACTATAACGAAAAATTATAAATTATTATATAATGATAACAAATCATTATCATTAGGAGGAAAAACATGTTAGATTTTCGTATCGATACTTTTTTAGCCGTTTGCAAACATTTGAATTTTACAAAAGCTGCAGAGGAACTCTGTATTACACAACCCGCTGTCTCTCAGCATATCAAACATTTAGAAATACACTATCAGACCAAATTTTTTCATTATGAAGGAAAAAAATTACTGTTAACCAGTGAAGGAAAACTCTTTTTGGAGACTGTTTCGACAATGAAGCATGACGAAACATTTTTACGCGAAAAATTGGCACAAGAAAAAACGGGGCAGTATCATTTAAAGCTAGGTGCTACATTAACAATTGGTGAATTTATTCTCCCAAATAAACTCGGCAATTTTTTAACCCAACATCCCGATATGCAGATTACCATGATTGTTAATAACACTGAACAACTTCTCCATCAATTAGATACAGGCGTGTTAGATTTTGTCTTTATTGAAGGTTATTTTCCTAAAAATGACTATAGTTTTGTCCCCTATTCCAGAGAATCCTTTGTGTGTGTCGCTGGAAAAAACTATCCCTTTGAAAAACAACCACACTTATTAGAAGATTTACTTTATGAACCACTCATTATTCGAGAAACAGGCTCAGGAACACGAGATATTTTTGAAAAAAATTTAGAACGACAAAATTTATTAATCAACGATTTTGCCAAAGTCATTGAAATCGGCAATATTGCAACTATCAAACAATTGGTAGCAAACAATTTAGGGATTACCGCTTTATATGAAATTGCAGTTCAAGAAGAATTAAATAAAGGATTGTTGCAAAAAATACCAATTACTGATTTGCAACAGTCCCATGATTTTTATTTTGTTTGGCGAAAAAATAGCGTGTTTTCCGATTTTTTCCAAGAATTGGCCAGCTCACTTTAATTTTCTCCTGGATAAACTAATTGCCACTGTTGACGAATGCGATCCGTCACATGTAACACTTGTTGCGTAAAAGTTGGTGGTACTTCATCAAAAGACGTTTTCCCTTGACGCAAGCAAGCTGCCAATTGTAAAAATTCAAATTCATACCCGGTCATTGCTGGATCTTTTTGAATCGTTTGAATTTTTTCTTGGTCATTTGTATAAACATCGATTCGATTAAACTCTGACACGTGATAAATCACCAGATACCCTTTACTGCCACTAATAATTGCGCCATTACGTGTTTTGGCTTGAATAGTTGCATGTAATGTCGCAGTGGCTTGATTTCCATAAGCAAAGCACAATGTATGCTGATAATCCACTCCCGTAGGCCCTTGATTCTAAACCATGGTCATTTCAGAAAAATCACTACCAAGAAGTTCAAACATCAAGTTCAAATTATACACACCAATATCCAATAATGCACCGCCCGCTAGTGCTTTTTCAGTTAAACGTGACGAGTTCAAGCCATAGCCCCCAATATTTGCAAGTAACGATTTAAATTCACCAATTACTTGTTGCTCTTGAATGTCTTTTAAGGTTTGGAAAACTGGATTAAAGCGCGTCCAAAAAGCTTCTCCAAGAAACACCTTCTTTTCTTTTGCCAATTCAAATAAGTCACAAGCATCTTGTTCATTAATCGTCAATGGTTTCTCACAAAGAACATGCTTGCGATTTGTGAGTGCTATACGCACATGTTCTTTGTGAAAAATATGGGGCGTTGCTACATAAATCACATCAATTTCTGCTCGTTGACATAATTCTTCCAATGAATCCGTATAAAAAGCAATCGCATATTTCTGCGCAAATCGCTGGGCATTTTCTTTGGTTCGTGAATAGATACCTACGACATGGATATCAGTTAATTTTTTCAATGTATTCGTTACAATTGTCGCAATCGAACCTGTACCAATAATTCCTATCTTCATCTTTTGCTTCCTTTTTGGTTTCTTTATTTTCATGTTACTACAAAAAACGAAGTGGTGATAGCAATAAAAACAATCCGAATCAGAAGAACTTGCAGTGTTTCGCATTCTTTTGCTTCGGATTGTTTATTTAGCGCTTTTTGGTCCAACTAGAAACTTATTCGGTTGCAGTCATTTCATCTTCTGTGACCCACATATGATTCATGACCATTTCACCACCATCTGCAGGTTCATAATCGACAACATACACGGTTCCTTGAATCGCTTCATCAACAGTTGCTGTTGCGCCTTTCATGCCAGTCATATGGTCAGCTTCTAAAACCACGGTATCCCCTGCTGCAACTTCTTGATTAGGATCTTGGAGTTCTTCTTGAACAACCCATTTGTGATTTTTCACCTCTGCACCACCATCTGTTGGGGTATAACTCACTGCATAAATAGTGGTATCATACGCCCCGACTACTGTCGCTTGGCCATTTTCCATGCCAGGCATATGTGTAGCAGTCAATGTCACCTGCGTTCCAACTGGATATTTTGGATTTTCAGCATCTTTCATCCCAGCCGGAATTTCACCTGATTCGTGATGCTCATGCATCATTTCGTCACTACTAACACTAGTTTCGCTGCTTTCTGTCGTCGTAGCTACTTCTGAACTTGTCACATGCGTTTCATGACTAGTATCCTGCGTAGTTGTTGATGAGCAAGCACCTAAAATAAATAATGCCCCCAAACCTATCGTTACAAATACTCTTTTTTTCATCGCACTCACCTTTCTTTATTCATCTCTTCTTTTATTGTACCAATATAATTTACATCTGTAAATTCAAAAGAAAACGACAACCACTATACTGATATCAAGAATCTTTGCTATCCGACACTTCCTTCTTTTTTTGTTATGATAATAGCAATAAACTAGAAAAGGCGGGATTACTTTGAACTCGGAAATAAAGTCTAACACCCCACTCCATGCAAAGTTAGGAAATCGTAGCGACAATTGTATGGAATAACGTCGCCTCATACTAACTTTGCCACTTGTAGAAAAATACAAGGAGTGAATATGTATGAAATATCAGAATGCTCATGCCATTTTGCCAAAAGAATTAGTCAAAGAATGACAAAAATATGTCCAAGGTGGTTACCTTTATGTGCCCACTACTAAAGAACGACGTAAAGCTTGGGGAGAACTTTCTGGTTACAAGGAAGAATTACGCCAGCGAAATGCCTCTATTATCCGCGAGTTCCAAAAAGGTTATTCAATGAAGCACTCAGCAGAAAAATACCATCTTTCTATTCATGCAATAAAAAAATCATTTACCAGTAACACAAAAAGTGCCATCGTTGAGCGATGACACTTTTTTTCTGGATAAAAAATAAAACAGACGTATTTAGTCACTTGCGAATCAACAAATCTCCTTTAGAATAAGAAGAAAAAGAAAAGGCGTGAACAACATGACTTTTACACACATCGACATCGAGACTTGGCAACGCAAAGAGTATTATTTGCACTATCGAAATCATCGTTGCACATATAGTTTGACGGAAAACATTGACATTACCAAGCTAAAACAAGAATTAAAAAAGAGAAAACAAAAAATTTACCCTGCGTTGATTTACATGATTACTACTATAGTGAATCAGCAAAAAGAATTCCGAATGTCTAAAAATGACAGTCAAGAATTAGGTTACTGGGATACGATGATTCCTAGCTACACAATCTTGAATCAAAATCAAACTTTCTCAAGTATTTGGACGGAATATACGACTTCTTTTCCGGACTTTTATACTGCTTATACCCAAGATATTGCTACGTATGCCAATTTAAACACCCTCTCGCCTAAACCACACGAACCTCTGAATACCTTTAATATTTCAAGTGTTCCTTGGATCGACTTTACTTCGTTTCATTTGAATATTTATGATGAAGGAGAGTATTTGCTACCGATTTTTACTATCGGAAAGTTTATACATGCAGATAATAAAGTCTTCATGCCGTTAGCTATACAAGTGAACCACGCAGTTTGCGATGGGTTTCATGTTGGTCAATGGCTAACCAAGTTACAACAATTTGCAGATAAGTATCAAGACTGGATTGATTAGAAAAAAGGAGTGAGTGAATTGGGCACAAAAGAAATCCTCACAACACGTTTATTGCTTAGAAAACTTACTGTGCAAGATAGCGAGCAAATGTTTCATCATTGGGCAGCCAACGAAAACGTAACTAAATATCTTCGTTGGCATCCTCATCGTCAGTTAGACACCGTCATTGCAAGCCTGCAAAAACGCGAAACACTTTATCAAAAAGCCGATTATTATGACTGGAGCATTGAAATACAGGCAACAAAAGAGTTAATTGGCACTATCACAGTGGTGAATACTTTCCCGGAAATCAAAACCTTAGAAATTGGCTATGTTATTGGAGAAAATTGGTGGGGAAATGGCTATACTTTAGAAGCTTTGCAAGCAGTAAGTAATTATTTATTCACAGCAACAGATACCATTAGACTCGAAGCAACCTGCGATGACAATAATCTTCAATCGAAAAAAGTCTTAGTAAAAGCTGGCTTTTTGTATGAAGGAACGCTTAAGCAACGAGGATTAAACAATCAGGGTATCGTCGATTTATGTATGTACGACCTTCTTCGATAACAAAAAAAGAAGCCGCGAGAATCGTTTTCGAAATGCTTTCGCACCAACAATTCTCCGGCTTCGTGGGTTTGGCACCCATGGGGGCATAGGGATTCGAACCCTAGACCCAATGATTAAGAGTCATTTGCTCTACCAACTGAGCTATACCCCCTAAAAAAAAACAAGTGGTTCTTTTTATCAAGTAACCATCGTTCATTTAGTACTTTACTATCTTACACCTGCTTATTTTAAAATGCAATGATTTTTCATCATTTCTTTCATTTTACTGAATCAAGGTTGCACGATAGCGGATTAATGCGTCTCGATGAATCAGATAGTAGCCTTTTTTCTTCTCGATATAGCCCAATTCGCGTAATTGTTGCATCGTATACAACAAATGACGATAGCTAACACCCAGATATTCTGCGATTTCTGTTTGCTTTTCCTCATAACGTTCTTCTATGGAAATCGTTAGTAATAAATCAATTAACCGAACAGTTAATGGGTAAAGTTGATTTTCGGTAAAATGTTCCACACGCATTAACAATTTCACCCCAATATACCGACTCATCTCTTGTAAAAATGTTGTATCATTCATTAATAATTGTTGTGCTTTGCGAATCGGAATTGCTAAACAGCATACGTTGTTTCTTGCCATCACATTTTTGGTATGCTTTTCTGCTTGAATTAACGTCAATTCGCCAATAAAATCTCCTGCTTCCAAAAATTGAACAATCATTTGGCGACCATTTTCCTGACTTTTTAAAATTTTGGCTTTCCCTTTCAACAAATAAAATAAATACTGAACATCTTCTGCTTCTTTTTGAATCAGTTCATTAGGCGCAAATTGAAAAATAAATGCATGTGGTTGAATGGTCTCTGGAAAATAGGCTGGTAATTGATTCGTTGTTTGAGTAAACGGAATTTTTTTCATCTTTCTTCTCCTAAACATGAGATATCTCATATAGTTCTTCTTCAGTTTAGCATATAATAACTGCAACACAACAAAGGAGTGAGTCAATGACGATTAAAACTATTTCACAATCATTAATTTTTTATTTTATAAGTGCCTTAGGAATTAGCATGACCATTAAAGCCATGATTGGGGTCAGTAGTTTTAATTCCTTAAACACAGCTTTAGCCGATACGTTGTCTTTAAAAATTGGTACGATTACCTCCATCATTAATATCGGTTTTCTATGTATTTGTTGGTTAATGGACACCAAAAAAGATAAAAAACAGTATCTACTTATGTTGGTTTCTTTGATTAGTTTTGGTGAAGTCATCAACTTTATGCTGTATTATTTATTTTCAGATATTACCTTAATTTCTTACGGTTGGCGTTTATTCTTTTTTGTTTTAGGAACCATCATCGGTGGTATTGGTACCGGACAAGTGCTGCGCTTAGAACTATTGAAATTCCCCATCGAAAGTTTTTGTCTACTCATTTCTGAACGAACAAAAGCAAGTTTTGCGTTTTATCGTTATAGCATTGATGTCATTTGTGTGAGTTTATCCTTACTGCTTTCTTATCTTTTTTATCTCCCACTCTTCGTACGTGAAGGAACAATCATTAGTTTATTTTTACTATCTGGTGCTATTGGTTGGTCTCGTAATCTGGCACTTGTTCCACAAAAAAATCGCCCCCAAAACTAGATAAACTAGCTTTGGTGAGCGATTTATTTTTTATTCTTCAATATAAGCCCATTTGTAATCATGTGAAGCACCAGCACCGTGAGAAACAATATTTTTCACTTTTTCAGCGCGTAAATGTGCTTCTGCACGTTGATAAACTGGAATAGTTCCCATATCTTCAATCAAGATATTTTCTGCATCCAATAATGCTTGCCAACGTTCAGCTGGTTTTGTCGCATAAGTTGTTGCGGCATCTTTCACTGCTTTATCGTAAGCTTCATTACTCCAACGACCACGGTTGTACGCATTACCTGTCACAAATAAGTCTGTGAAACTACTTGGGTCCGCATAGTCAGCACCCCAACCGCCAAAGACCACATCAAAGTCACCAGCATTCGAACGATCTAAACGAACACTAAATGGTACATTCGTCATTGAAGCATCCACACCTTCTAATGTCTCATTCCAAACACCTTGTACATATTCCGCTGCTTTTTTCACAGAATCGGTATCATCAGATAATAGTTCAAAGCTTAATGAATCAATGCCTAATTCTTGTTTTGCTTTTTCCCAATATTCTTTGGCTTTCTCTACATCATATTCCGTATTATTTGTTGTTTCTTCCACGAAATCTTTACCTGTATCTGGATTAAATGACATATTTTGTGGAATTAATCCCGTCGATGCTTCTGAACCATCGCCTAATACTTGTTTGACTAACGCTTCACGATCAATCGCGTATGACAAAGCTTTACGTAAGTTTTCGTTGTTAAATGGTGAATCTTCTTCTCTTTGGTTCATTTCAATGTAGCTTGTACGAGATTCTTTTAATGTCACAAATTCTGGACTATTCGTGTTTTGTTGTGCTAATTCACCTGTTAAAATGACATCATCTAATTGTCCATCTTGGAATAAATTCAGACCCGTTGATGACTCTTTTACAACAGAAACATTAATTGTTTCCAATTTAACATTTTCTGCATCCCAATATTCTGGATTTTTTTCGTAAGACCATTCTGTATCTATCCCTGGACCATCAAATTCACCCAAAGTAAATGGACCATTGTAAACAGCAGTATCACTCTTCTTCGCGTATTCTTCACCAAACTCAGTGACGGTCGCTTCATGTTGTGGGAAGAATGATGGGAAGGCTAATAGATAATCAAAATAAGGTGTCGCTACAGCTAATTTGATTTCTACTTCGTACTCACCTACTGCTTTGATACCTAAATCTGTCGCAGGCTTTTTACCATTAATAATGTCTGTCGCATTTTCGACTACTTCATAAAGATACGCATATTGAGACCCTGTTTTTGGATCAACAGTACGTTGCCAACCATAGACAAAATCCGCAGCTGTTACAGCATCCCCATTCGACCATTTTGCATCTTCTCTTAATTTTAATTTATACGTTAAACCATCTTCACTTACTTCTGCTAATTCAGCAGCTGCTGCTGGTTGTGGTTTATTTTCATTATCTAAGCGATACAATCCTTCATACACGTTGTTCAAGGCTGTAAAACTAATTGTATCTGTGGCAATAGACAAATCTGCAGTCGGCATTTCTTGCAATACAGCTAAATTAAATACTTGTTCTGTTTCACCTGATTTTGCCGTTTCATCCGTTTGAGATGTTCCACCTGTCGTACATGCCCCTAATAAAAAGGTACTAACTAATAATGTTCCCAATATCTTTTGCTTTTTCATAAATTATCCCCCTAATCTATTTTTAACTTAATGTTAATTTTATTAGAATATACTGAAAATTACAACATTTTTTTAATCAAAACCACTATTTTTTAATAATTAAATTAGAAAAACATCGTTATATCAACCATTTCAGCTCATTTTTTTTTACAATTATATTTTAAATAACACGTTTGACAATTAGATTTTCCTCATGTAGAATACAGACAATAGAATAAATTCTCCAGTGATAAGGAAAGTAAACTTCGCATAATTTTAGAGAAACTCTGGTTGGTGAAAAGAGTCAATTAGTACAAGTTGAAAATGGCCTTTGAGGAATTTTTGGTGATAAGTAATCAAAAACGACTTGTCCTTCGTTAACAGGACCTCCGATTTTTTGTCGGGTTGAGAGAGGAATAATTTCCTAATAAAGGTGGTACCGCGTGCATACGCCCTTTTACTAGTTGAACTAGTAAAAGGGCTTTTTTCTTTTCTGACACTAGAATTTTTCTAATAATTTAAGAAATGAGGGAACAAAATGAGCAAAACAATTCCATTTACTGTTGATCATGTTGGGAGTTTTTTACGACCAAACCGCATCAAAGAAGCACGCGTAAACGTTGCAGAAGGTCGTTTATCAAAAGCTGAGTTACGTACTATTGAAGACGAAGAAATTATTCGTTTGGTTGCAGCACAGAAAAAAGTCGGTATCAAAGGTATCACAGATGGTGAATTTCGTCGTGGGTTTTGGCATATTGACTTTTTAGAAAATCTAAACGGCATTGAAGGGTATGTTCCAGAAACAGGTTATAATCAACAATTCAAAGGAAAAAGTGCCCCTGCGTACAATATTCGTGTAACAGATAAGATTTCCTTCAATAAAAATCATCCCTTCTTAGAAGATTTTGCTTTCTTAAATAAAGTCGTTGGCAATGATGGCACTATCGCTAAAGCAACCATTCCTAGTCCAACGATGATTTTACGACAAGAATTACTTGCTAATAATGGTTCATCTAACATTTCAGAAATTTATCCAACGCTCGATACGTTTTATCATGATTTAGGGCAAACCTATCAAGACGCAATTCAAGCTTTTTACGACAAGGGTTGTCGTTACCTGCAATTTGATGATACAAACTGGGCATTCTTAGCAGACGCTACGAAACGTGACACACTTGTCGCAAAAAGCATTGATCCTACTGAAATCGCACAAATTTGTACAAAAATTATTAATCATGCGTTAGAAAATAAACCTGAAGATTTTGTTATCACCACGCATATTTGTCGTGGAAATCATGCGTCGTCTTGGCTATTTTCTGGTGGTTATGAACCCATTGCCAAAGAATTATTTGCAACGAAATATGATGGCTATTTCTTAGAATATGATTCTGATCGTGCAGGCGATTTTGAACCATTGCGTTACTGGTCAGAGACCAACAGTAAAATTGTCTTAGGTTTAGTCACATCTAAATTCCCAGAGCTAGAAAATCCAGAAGAAATTAAAGCGCGCATTCAAGAAGCAACACAGTTTGTTCCTTTAGAAAATTTATCAATTAGTCCTCAATGTGGATTTGCTTCCACTGAAGAAGGCAACAAATTATCAGAAGAAGAACAATGGGCAAAAATCAATTTGTTACAAGAAATTGCTGCGGATATTTGGGAATAATTAAAACAAAAAGAAAGATTGATTATTTTTCAATCTTTCTTTTTTCATCTGACTTGTGAATTTAAAAACTTTACCGATTTTCTTTTTACTTTTTGACAATTTTCGGCTACAATATATAAAGCATGTTCCTCTTCAAACCCCACTATTCATCGTATCTTTTTTTAAAAAGTCTTTTAAAAAACCACAATCAATAGTGTTTTTAAAATTCACAAACACAATATATAGTATTTTTTTCATTTGACTTCTATCTCAGTTCATTATACTATTTATATACATTATTCGAGTGAACTGAAACGAGGAGGAATTATATATGAACATCAAATTATTCTCAAAAAACAACTGCATGCAATGCAAAATGGCAAAACGTTTTTTAGCAGATAACAATATTAGTTTTGAAGAAATCAACATCGACAACGACCCTAGCGCTGTAGATTGGTTAAAAGAAAAAGGATTCCAAAGTGTACCTATTATTACATCGGATGCAACAACAGTTGTAGGTTTCCGTCCAGATCAACTACGTCAATTAGCTAGTTAATTTTTGTTCCCCCAAAATGAGATTTGCCTTGGATTTGTCCGTCACCTGTGACTAACAAGTCCATTTTTTTATGAAGTACTAAAAAATTTAGAGATAAGGTTGTGTATACGAATGAGTTTAAAAACGTTAAAAGACGTCACTTACTTCAAACTAAATAATGAAATCAACCGTCCTGTCAACGGACAGATTCCATTACACAAAGATCAAGAAGCTCTCGAAGCTTTTTTCAAAGAAAATGTTGAACCAAATACGAAAAGATTTGCTTCAGTCACAGAAAAAATTGAGTACCTGATCGCTGATGATTATTTGGAAGAAGCGTTTATCCGCCAGTACACACCTGATTTCATTGAGAAGTTATACGCCTTTTTAGACGAACAAAACTTTCATTTTAAATCTTTTATGGCTGCGTATAAGTTCTATTCTCAATATGCGTTAAAAACAAATGATGGTACGGAATATTTAGAAAGTTATGAAGACCGCGTTGCCTTTAATGCGCTGTATTTTGCAGATGGTAATGAAGAATTAGCACTTTCGTTAGCAGATGAAATGATTCATCAACGTTACCAACCAGCAACGCCTTCTTTTTTAAACGCTGGAAGAAAACGTCGTGGTGAATTAGTGTCTTGTTTCTTAATCCAATTAACTGATGATATGAACTCAATTGGTCGTGGTATTAACTCTGCGCTACAATTATCTCGTATCGGTGGTGGTGTTGGAATTACCCTTTCTAATTTACGTGAAGCAAGTGCGCCAATTAAAGGTTATGAAGGTGCAGCAAGTGGCGTGATGCCTGTAATGAAATTGTTCGAAGATAGTTTTAGTTATTCTAACCAATTAGGTCAACGTCAAGGTGCTGGTGTGGTTTATTTAAATGTTTTCCATCCAGATATCATTAGTTTTTTATCTGCTAAAAAAGAAAATGCCGATGAAAAAATTCGTGTCAAAACGTTATCTCTAGGTGTTTTAGTTCCAGATAAATTTTATGAATTAACCCGTAAAAACGAAGATATGTATTTATTTAGCCCATATAGTGTTGAAAAAGAATATGGTGTTCCTTTCTCATACGTTGATATCACTGAAGAATACGATAATTTAGTGGCAAATCCACGTATCCGTAAAACCAAAATTCGTGCCCGTGATTTAGAAAATGAAATCTCTAAATTACAACAAGAATCAGGCTACCCTTACATCATTAATGTCGATACTGCAAACCGCTCAAATCCAGTTTACGGTAAAATCATTATGAGTAATTTATGTTCTGAAATCTTACAAGTGCAAGAACCATCTGTTTTAAACGGAAAACAAGAGTATGAAGAATTAGGAACAGATATTAGCTGTAACCTAGGTTCAACTAATATTGTTAACTTAATGGATAGTCCTGATTTTGGTAAATCTGTTCGTACCATGACACGTGCGTTAACATACGTGACAGATGCTTCTGATATTGATGTCGTTCCTTCTATTCAAAATGGGAATCGTTTAAACCATACGATTGGTTTAGGTGCCATGGGGTTACACACCTATTTTGCGAAAAACCAAATGGAATACGGTTCACCAGAGTCAATTGAATTTACCGATATTTATTTCATGCTATTAAATTACTGGACGCTAATGGAAAGTCATGCTATTGCCAAAGAACGTGGCGAAGTTTTCCATAACTTTGAAAAATCAGATTATGCTAATGGTCGTTATTTTGAAAGCTACATTCAAGAAGACTATCAACCAAAATCTGAAAAAGTTGCTGCCTTATTTGAAGGAATTGCCATTCCAACAGGTGATGACTGGCAAGCTTTAGCAGATGCTGTTAAAAAAGATGGTTTATACCATCAAAATCGTCTTGCTGTTGCGCCAAATGGTTCTATTTCTTATATTAACGATACTAGTGCGAGTTTACACCCAATTACTCGTTTGATTGAAGAACGTCAAGAAAAGAAAATTGGTAAAATTTATTATCCAGCTGCACATCTATCAAATGATACGATTAGCTATTACAAATCAGCGTATGACATGGATATGCGTAAAGTTATCGATATCTATGCTACTGCACAAAAGCATATCGACCAAGGAATGAGCTTAACATTATTTATGCGTTCTGAAATTCCTGAAGGCTTATACGAATGGAAAGAAAATAGCAAACAAACAACACGTGATTTAAATATTTTACGTCACTACGCATTCCATAAAGGCATTAAATCGATTTATTATATCCGTACATTTACTGACGATGCAGAAGAAATCGGCAGCAACCAATGTGAAAGCTGCGTAATCTAATTCGAAGAGGAGGCCTTGTCATGGCAAACACGTATTATAAAGCAATTAACTGGAACGAAATCGAAGACGTTATCGATAAATCCACTTGGGAAAAATTAACCGAGCAATTTTGGTTAGACACCCGTATTCCTCTATCTAACGATTTAGATGATTGGCGTAGTCTTTCCGAACAAGAAAAAGAAATGGTTGGACATGTTTTCGGTGGTTTAACGTTATTAGATACTATTCAATCTGAAAGCGGCATGGATCAACTAAAAAAAGATGTCCGCACGACACATGAAGAAGCGGTTTTAAATAATATTCAATTCATGGAATCGGTGCATGCTAAAAGTTATTCATCTATTTTCAGTACATTAAACACGAAAAAAGAAATCGAAGAAATTTTTGAATGGACCAATACCAATGAGTTCTTACAAAAGAAAGCAGAAAAAATTAACGAAATTTATAAAAACGGTACAGCTTTAGAGAAAAAAGTTGCCAGTGTTTATTTGGAAACATTCTTATTTTATTCTGGTTTCTACACCCCTCTTTATTATTTAGGAAATAACAAACTACCAAACGTTGCTGAAATTATTAAGCTGATTATTCGTGATGAATCTGTTCACGGCACATACATCGGTTATAAATTCCAATTAGGTTTCAATCAATTACCGGAAGAAGAACAGCAAGTATTAAAAGATTGGATGTATGAATTACTTTTTGAATTATATGAAAACGAAGAAAAATATACTGACCAATTATATGCTGAAATCGGTTGGGCGGAAGAAGTGAAAACATTCCTACGTTATAATGCAAACAAAGCATTAATGAACTTAGGGCAAGACCCACTATTCCCAGATACTGCTAATGATGTCAACCCGATTGTTATGAACGGTATTTCTACAGGTACAAGTAACCATGATTTCTTCTCACAAGTCGGAAATGGCTACCTATTGGGAACTGTTGAAGCAATGAAAGATGATGATTACTTCATCGGAATCGATTAATTTGAAACACTGAGGTCAAATGATCTCAGTGTTTTTTTATCTAACATTTTTGTTCGTTGCTTTTCACTTCTTTCGATGGTGCTCTTCTCTGTAAAACGCTAAACTAGTCCTATGATAACTTACAAAGGAGTGACACCAGATGAAAAAAGGAACAAAATGCTTCATTGCTTGCGCCCTATGTTTAGGGGTCGCTTATTTTGTCTATAACAATGTCCTTCATCCAATCAATACGGACAACGTTCAACAAATTCACGTATATAAGTAAGTACGCATTTTTTAGCAAACTATACAAAAAAGAGACGGTGACTTGTTTTTACGGCCCTATAATTTAATGGACTGATGAATTGAATTCAATTCATCAGTCCATTAAATTATAGGGCCTATTTTTGTTCATTTTTTGATTTCTGCTACAAAATTAGCAATAATTTTTGCGGTTAATCCCCAAATCAATTCTTCTGTTTGATAAAAGAGAATTTGTTGCTGTCCTGCTCCCCAGGGTTCTTGATAACGTTGTGGTAAACCTAATTCTTCCACAGGTAGCAAAATTTCTTTCTCTCCAGTTTGTGGGTCAATCAGATAGGGATGAATTAACACTTGGCAGTGGTACGCTATAGGAGCCGTTTCTAGAAAATAAGCTACAGGTACTGTGAAGACTTTTTCCACTTCATCCGAAGATACTGTCAATTCTTCCAAAGACGTCTTTAATAGACCAACATACGCATAAACCATCATTCCATTTGGCATTATTAAAGTATCTAACGTTCCCAAAATTTCAATGTCTTCTTGTGAACAGCCTAATTCTTCATTCGTTTCGCGAATGGCAGTGACTTGTGGTGAAATATCCGTTGCATCAATTTTACCGCCTGGAAAACAAATCTCACCGCCTTGACGAATCGTTGCTGCACGTTTTTCAAAAACCAAATGGTATTCGCCATCAATTTCGATTAACGGAACCAAGACAGAGGATTGAAAATAATCAATTAAATAACTTTCATTTGTTTGAAATGTTAGTTGCTTTTTTATATGTTCAATCGTTAATTTTTTCATGCTACTTCCCTCACTTTACTTACCCTCTAACTATACCATCGAATGTCTCTTTCAAAAAAGAAAAGAGCGTGCTAAAATACATTCAATATAGATTGGAGGAAATAATAAATGTGGGTCATCTATGCTTTTTTATCCGCTTTTTTTGCCGGAATTATGTCCATTTTAGCTAAAATTGGGATTAATCATGTGGATTCAAATCTGGCAACAGCGATTCGAACCTGTATTGTTGCGCTCCTCTCTTGGGCAATTGTCTTTCTCGTTCATTCACACAATTTACTTTCTACAATTAGTTGGCACAGTATGTGGTTTTTGATTTTGTCGGGAATTGCAACCGGTGCTTCATGGCTTTGTTACTTTAAAGCATTGCAAATCGGAGATGTCAACAAAGTGGTGCCAGTTGATAAAAGTAGCGTCTTATTAACAATGATTTTATCCTTGATTTTCTTAGGTGAATCACTCTCTTTCCTTAAAATTATCGCTATGATTTTAATTGGTTTAGGAACGTATTTTATGATTGAACGGAAGAAAAATACACAACAAGCAACCACAAATCACTGGTTTTTTTATGCTAGTTTATCTGCTATTTTCGCTAGTTTAACAGCTATCTTAAGTAAAATTGGCATTGAAAATGTCGAGTCAACGCTTGGAACTGCTATTCGTACGCTGGTCATCTTAGTCATTTCATGGGGAATCGTGATTGTTCAGAAAAAGCATACGCATCTAAAAACAATCACTCCACGCAATTGGCTTTTTTTAGTTCTTTCAGGTTTAGCAACTGGTTTCTCGTGGTTGTGTTATTACAAGGCATTACAAAGCGGGCCCGCAAGTATCGTGGTCCCTATCGATAAATTAAGTATTGTCGTAACAGTCATTTTTAGTACCGCGATTTTACATGAAACAATGCAGAAAAAAGCAATGATTGGATTGATTTTTCTAGTTGGTGGTACTTTGCTGTTATTGGTCTAACACTTTACAAGTGTTCTTAATTGCTGTCAAAGAAGAATCGTTCTACTATTTGGGCATAGGGATGGTGCTCCCCTATAACCGCCAGAAATGGCTGATGGCGCCTGTTATATACAAGAGTTTATTTATCGTGCAACCTAGTGGGATGTGCGCAAATGAATTCTTGTGTGTAACAGGCTTTTTTGCATTTTAAAGGAGGAGAAAATTATGTCAATTATCATTGCTAGTACTATGACACATGAAAAAAAGTAACTAAATGAATTTGCTATCAATTTGAAACTAGTAAAGCAATTACAGTTTTCATCTTTTCTTTTTTTATACTTGGCTTTTTTTTTAATAAAAAGGTTTAGAGAAGAGAGACTGTCCCTATAAATTATGATACAAATAAAAAAACATGTATTGGTACACACGACTGCAACAAGTAATCAATATCAAACCCAATTACAGCGTAGATGTAGAGTAAGAACAAAAAGCCCGTTCCGATTGAACGGGCTAATTACATAAGGAGTGGATTAGTTAAACAAAGTATTTTGATAACGAGAATAAGATTTTTTAATTTTATCGTATAATTTTGGATAAACTTTGCTAACATTGCATAAAACTTTGACTCCTAAATCAAAATTATTAACTGTACTTATTTTGCTAGTCCTAGAATACGTACACCATTTTTCTCTGATCTTGCATCAAAAAAACCACTACTCCACGTAATTCCACTCCTCACCCTTCATCTTCCCAATACAGCTCATCCAAAATCCTGATCAACTTGCGGACCTCTTGATTCAACATCGCACTCTTTAAATAGGCATATTGAATATAAAAGATTTCCTTATCTTCAGGGACTAGCGGTATTTTCACTAAGCCTTCCATTTCTTGAAATACGGGAAATTCCGTCATCAAGGTAATGCCGATATTGGAACTGACCAACTGACCAATCGTCTGAACGTCTGAAAAATAAAAGGGGACTTCCGGTTTCTTCTTTGATTTCTCACTTAAATTCTGAAAGGCGCGCATGTGGGTATAGCCTTTTTCCAGCAGGATAAAGGGATATTCGGCAGCTTCTTCAAATGAGATTTCCTTTTTTCCTGCCAATGGGTTTTCTTTTGACACAAAGATAAAAAACTCTTGCTGATGCAATAATTTCACCTGCAGATTCGGGTGGACGAGGGGATTGACACTACCCAGCAAGCTAAAATCGATTTTTCCTGATAATAGTTTTGAAAGCAATTCATTGGATCCCCCAGATACCAAGTGAAATTTCGAAATAAAGCGGATGATCTCTTTTTCATCTAAGAGTTTTGAAAAGACTTTGGAACGAATGATCGGCGGCAAACCGATGTGGGTCCGGTTGTTTTTAGCATGGTCGATGGCTCGGTCCAAGGTCACAAATTCATCTAAGATATATTGCGCATGAGCCTTCAAAATTTCCCCTTCAGTGGTCAATGAGATAGAGCGATGCGAGGCTTCTCGCACGATCAAATCACAGCCATAATGCTCTTCCAAGCGTTTGACAGCGTAGCTGACAGTTGGTTGACTGACCGCAAATTTATGCGCCACTTGCGTAAAAGAAAGCATCTCTGCCAAAGCGTTAAAGTATTCTAAATCTCGTATATTCATCGTCTGATTTCTCCTTTAGCCGATTCAAGCTCGCATCGGTTTTGTTATAAACAATTTTTATTATACCACCGAAAGTTGACTATAACTCTGTCCGGGAATTAAAATTGCTAATGGAAATGAACGAGTACTCAAAATACACCTATTGGAGGAACATAATGAAAGCACATGAAATTTTAAACAACCCATTTTTAAACAAAGGAACCGCGTTTACACAAGAAGAACGAAAAGAACTAGGATTGATCGGTTTATTGCCCCCTCACGTGCAAACGATCGAAGAACAAGCAGAACAAGCCTATTTGCAATATATCACCAAAGAATCAGACATAGAAAAACGTCACTTTTTAATGGAAATCTTTAATACCAATCGGACATTGTTCTACTATTTGTTCAACCAACATATCGTTGAATTCAATCCGATCGTCTATGATCCAACGATTGCTGATACCATTGAAAATTACAGCCGCCTATTCGTTGATCCTCAATATGCAGCGTACTTAGATATCAATCATCCAGAGAATATCGAAGAAACGTTGAAAAATGCCGCTGGCGATCGGGACATTCGCTTGATCGTAGCCACAGATGCTGAAGGGATTCTTGGGATTGGTGACTGGGGTGTCCAAGGTGTCGATATTTCTGTCGGTAAATTGATGATTTATACAGCAGCTGCTGGGATCGACCCTGCTTCTGTTTTACCAATCGTGATCGATGCTGGTACCAACCGTAAAGAATTGTTAGAGGATCATTTGTATCTAGGTAATCGGCAAGAACGTGTTTACGGTGATGCCTACTACCAATTCATCGATCAATTTGTTCAAACGGCAGAATCATTGTTCCCTAAACTTTACTTGCATTGGGAAGACTTTGGCCGTTCAAATGCTGCAACGATTTTGGACAAATACAAACAAACAATTCCAACTTTTAACGATGACATCCAAGGAACGGGAATCGTTGTACTTGGCGGTATCTTCGGTGCACTGGATATTACAGGTGAAAAATTAACGGATCAAGTCTACTTATGTTATGGCGGTGGTTCCGCTGGTGCTGGGATTGCCAGTCGAGTCCATGCGGAAATGGTAAGCGAAGGTCTTTCAGAAGAAGAAGCCTACAATCATTTCTTTATAGTTGACAAACAAGGGCTTTTGTTCGATGATATGTCCGATTTGACTCCTGCACAAAAACCATTTGCCAAAAAACGGGCTGACTTTGCCAATGCTGGCGATATGACGCAATTGATCAATGTCATTAAAGTAGCAAAACCAACGATTTTGGTCGGTACCTCAACCAATGCGGGTGCCTTTACCAAAGAAGTTGTGGAAGCAATGTGTGAAAACACTGCTCGTCCAGTGATTTTCCCTATCTCGAATCCAACCAAAAAATTAGAAGCGACGGCTGAACAAGTGATCGAATGGTCTGATGGAAAAGCCTTTGTGGCAACCGGTGTCCCTTCAGGAACGATCCAATACAAAGGAGTCGACTACCAAATCGGCCAAGCAAACAACGCCTTGATTTATCCTGGTCTAGGGTTAGGTATGTTGGCTTCAGAAGCCTCTCTCTTGACCGACGAAATGATTGGTGCCGCTGCTCACTCATTAAGTGGTTTGGTTGATTTGAGCCAACCCGGAGCACCTGTTCTTCCACCATTTGAATACGTTGCGGACGTTTCTATCAAAGTGGCTGAAGCTGTTGCCAATAAAGCCAAAGAACAAGGACTAGCCCAAGTGCAAGAAACCGATATGGCAAAAGCTGTCCAAAATCTTAAATGGTATCCAACATACTAGGAAGGTCTGAAAAATGAATAAATTAAAAACGATGATGATTTCGGGAATTAGTCTTCCCTTGTATCTCTTTTTCATGGTTGTCATATTCAGTGCGATTGCCTTAGACAAATTGCCATTAAACATGGTTGGGATCACCATTTTACTGGTTGCCTTAGGACACCTGCTGTATTTCATTGGGGAAAAACTCCCGATCATGAATTCTTATCTTGGCGGTGGGTCAGTTTTTACCCTGCTTGGTGCCACTCTTTTAGCCTCCTTCCATCTCGTACCCACGAAAGTCATTGACGCGGTCAGTGACTTCATGGGGGGCGGTTTTGGCTTTCTTGATTTCTATATTGCCGCTTTGATTTGCGGCTCGATTTTAGGTATGAACCGCAATTTGTTGGTGAAAGCTTCTACGAAATTCATTCCTGTTGCTTTGATCACCATGGTAATAGGCTTTTTCTCCGTCGGCCTTATCGGTATGCTGCTAGGCAATGGCTTTGCTGATTCGGTGATGTATGTGTCTCTACCAATGATGTCTGGCGGGATGGGTGCGGGAATCACCCCACTTTCACAAATTTATGCCGATGGCTTGGCAAACGGCAATCAAGCCGCTATCTTTTCTCAATTAGCTCCAGCAGTTACTTTCGGAAATATTCTTGCCATTATTGGTGCTTTATTTATCGCAAAGGCCTTTGCTAAAACCAAATACAATGGCCATGGCACCCTGATCAATGCCACGAAAGAAGAATTAGAAAAACCAAAAATAACGCTTGATGCCCAACAAATCGGGGTTGGGATGCTGTTTTCCTTCTCACTGTTGGTCGTTGGTGCAATTTTAAGCGACTTTTTCCCTAAAATTCACGAGTATGCCTTTATGATCGTGATTGTCTTTATTCTGAAAGCCTTGAACATTGTCCCTAAGAAACTCGAAGATTCTGTGGTGATGTTCAACAATGTTGTAATGACGAATTTGACCCACGCGGTCTTGGCGGGGATTGGTTTGGCATTGATTGATCTGTCAACATTGGCCTCTGCCTTTACTTGGCAATTTGTCGTACTTTGCCTAACCAGTGTCGTATCTATGGGGGCTGCCAGCTGGTTCTTCGGGATGGTATTGGGGATGTATCCCGTTGAAACCGCAATTGGCGCCGGTATGATCAACAACTCCATGGGGGGAACAGGTAATATAGCTGTATTGTCTGCCTCTGATAGAATGGAAATGATTGCTTTTGCCCAAATGGCCAACCGTTTATGCGGTGCAATCGTGCTAATTTTAGGTGGAATCTTGATCCGTTTCTTTTATTCTTGATCCGAAACAACATATGAAAAAAAGGTGCTGCTACGCATGAGACATAGCAGCACTTTTGTTGCATTCATCAAACGTATTCACCAAATTAGTCAAACGAAGCGAACAAAGGTTCAGCCATTTACTCATAAAAGAGCCAATAAAATAGCTCATATCCTCTATCTCTACAAAGAGATTCGAGAATCAGAGCTAAAATAAAAAGCTAAAGAGAAACGTAAATAAATAAACCCCAAATTTCAAGAACAAGTTAGCCACTTTTTGAAAAACGTGAAAATCATGTGTTATCTGTAAGTTCCGATGTTGATTTGATAATGAGTTGCGGCATGGTAGTCTGGTTTGACGGGCTGGCTATGCCAGCTTGCCCAGACGATACCCATGGCGTAAGAGGCTCGTTGTCAAATCAACTAACTACTTTATTTAGTTCTTGTTCAAAACAAGACTGGGGTGTCGCATAGTTTAAGATCTTTCTGGGTAGTTGATTCATTTTATTGGCAATTTGCTCGATTTCCTTTCGATGATAGCTGTCCATACTTTCGCCTTTGGGAATATATCTACAAATGATGCCATTGTGATTCTCGTTCGTTCCACGTTCGCAAGAAGTATACGGATGGGTAAAATAAATTTCTGTCAATCCATTTAACGTTTCTGACAACTGAGCGAACTCCGAACCATTATCAGCTGTAATCGAACGAAATACAGCGGAAAAATTGTTCCCATATTCTTTAGCTAATCGGTTGATGGCATAACTGACAGAGTCTGCATCTTTGGCATCAAGCACACGAATGATTTCAAAACGTGTTTTTCGTTCCGTTAAAGTTAAGAGTGCTGTTTCTGAACCATTCCGTTGACCAATGACTGTATCAATTTCAAAGTGACCAAATTCTTCACGTGTTTCAACACTTGTCGGTCGTTCTTCGATACTCTTTCCAAGAACTTTTCGATTTTTTACCTGCTTGGTTTGTGCTGGTTTACGTGTTGTTTTCAACAGTTCGATAAAGTACGCCAAAAAGGTACGGACTTGAAAAAATTTTTCTTTCCGATGGCATCGTTGTCGGTTGTTTCTATACCGATTTTGAGCAAATTCTGCATTATACTTGAAGAAATAATGACATTTCCCATTGCTCTTTTTCACTTGTTTCAATTTCCCACGCTTCAACTCATTGTTAATTGTTTGAGGAACCACATCTAACCTTTTGGCAATTTGCCGATTGGATATTCCTTCGCTATGCCAAGCGGCAATTTTCCACGTTCAATGGCTGTTAGGTGCTGACCTTTTAAACGAGTTGTGGTAGTATTTGAATACGTCATAGTGAAACTCTCCTTATTAGTTGGTGTCGGAACCCTAATAATACATGATTTTTCACTATGATGTTTTTTTATTTTTCAGGTGGCTAACTTGATTATAAAATTCGCGAATCATAATTTGAAAAAAAATATTGCAAGAAAATAAGTTAAACTACATTACGGTTCATGGCTTTCGTCACACCCATTGTAGCTTGTTATTTGAATCTGGTGCTTCCATCAAAGAAGTACAAGTACGTTTGGGTCATACGGACGTTCGAACTACTATGGATATTTACACCCATATCAGCGAACAGAAAAAAGAAGAAACGGCGGATCGTTTCGCCGATTATATGAACAAGTTATACGAGGAAGAGGAAGGGATGGTCAAAAGGATGGTCAAGGACAAAAAAAAGAGAATATCCTCCGACAAGGATACTCTCTAAAGTCTGATAAATCAGTTTTATTATTCCGCAGCGTTTGCGTCTTTGAGACCGTATTTTTTGTTGAAACGGTCCACACGTCCGTCTGCTTGAGTGAATTTTTGACGTCCAGTGTAGAATGGATGTGAGTCAGAAGTAACTTCGACACGGATTACTGGGTAAGTATTTCCGTCTTCCCATTCGATTGTTTCTTGTGAAGATTTAGTTGAACCTGACAAGAATTTAAAACCTGTTGTTGAGTCTAAAAACACTACTGGATGGTAATCTGGATGGATGTTTTCTTTCATTTTGCTTTCTCTCCTTTGCCCTGAATCATTTGCTGAGTCAGAGTTGATTTGTTTACAACGTTACTATCTTAACATGAGTTAAAATCATTTGCAATTATCTTTTCACATTTCTTTTGACTCTTTTTTCATTAAACGTCACATCATGAAATGCTGCAAGAAATTCTTGATTGTTTTTGGTTTTCTTTAAGAATTGAATGAATTGATCTGTATATTCCAAGGAATCTCCGGTCATATGATTGCGCAATCGCCATGTTTCTTCTAGTTGTTCGCTAGACATTAATAATTCTTCTTTGCGTGTACTTGATTTCTTCAAATCAATCGCAGGGAAAATGCGGCGTTCGGCTAGATTACGTGACAATTGTAGTTCCATATTGCCTGTTCCTTTAAACTCTTCGTAAATCACATCGTCCATCCGGCTCCCCGTATCAACTAAAGCAGTCGCTAAAATAGTTAAGCTTCCACCTTCTTCAATGTTACGAGCTGCACCAAAGAATTTTTTTGGTTTGTACAACGCAGCTGGATCAATCCCACCACTTAACGTACGGCCACTTGGCGGAACAACTAAATTATACGCACGTGCTAAACGTGTGATGCTATCCATCAAAATAACCACATCACGTTTGTCTTCTACTAAACGCATCGCGCGTTCTAAGACTAATTCTGCCACACGTGTATGATTACTTGGTTGCAAATCAAAGGTAGAAGAAACAACATCACCTTTCACACTGCGTTCTAAGTCTGTCACTTCTTCTGGACGTTCGTCAATTAAGAGTACAATTAATTCCACATCGGGATAATTTTCAGTAATCCCATTCGCAATTTCTTTTAAAATGCTGGTTTTCCCCGCTTTAGGCGGAGCGACAATGAGTCCGCGTTGCCCAAAACCGACTGGTGAAAACATATCAATCATACGCGTCGATAAACGCCCTTTAGTTGTTTCTAATTTAATTTGTGTTTCTGGGTACAAAGGCGTAAGCGCTGGAAAATGCGGACGTTCTTTGGCTTCTTCAGGATTTTTCCCATTGACGCTTTCTACATGCATCAAACCATAATAACGTTCAGATTCTTTTGGTGGTCTTGCTTTTCCCGCAACTTTGTCCCCATTTCGTAAACCGAAACGACGAATTTGTGAGCTAGAGATATAAATATCTTCGGCACTTGGACCATAGTTAATTGGTCGCAAAAAGCCATAACCTTCTTGACCAACAATATCTAGAATTCCTTCCATGTAGAAAAAGCCTTGCTTCTCCGCTTGCGCACGAATAACCGCTAAGGATAATTCTTTTTTGTTCATTTGACTATAATAAGGAATTTTGAATTCTTTTGCGTACGTATAGATTTCTTTTAATGTTTTATGATCTAACTCCGCCATTGTTAAATAGTCGCTCATACTTACTCCTCTACCATCTCGATCTCGGCACCTAAAGCCGTTAATTTCTCAATAATATTGTCATAACCACGTAAAATGTATTCTACTTTACTAATCTTCGTTGTACCTTCTGCCATCAAACCGGCAATGACCAAACATGCACCTGCACGTAAATCAGAAGCAACCACTTCTGCCCCACGTAATTCACTTGGTCCTTCGACAAACATTATATTCCCTTCGATTGAGGCGGTTGCGCCCATGCGTACCAATTCTGGAATATGGTTCACGCGTTGTTGATAAATCGTATCGGTAACTTCAGATTTCCCTTGAGCTTTTAAGAGTAATGGTGTGATTGGTTGTTGTAAATCTGTCGCAAAACCAGGGTATGGATATGTTTTGACAACAGCTGATTTTAAGTTTTTAGAAGGATGAACATAAATGCTATCTTCGCTGATATCCATCGCTACACCAATTTCTTCTAATTTAGAGATGAAGCTATCTAGATGCTCATAAATCACGTTTTTAACGGTAATTCCATCGCCTGCTGCAGCTGCCAACGATAAATACGTACCAGCTTCAATACGGTCAGGAATAATTGAATGGCGACAACCATGCAATTCTTTTACACCATCGATACGAATTTCATCGGTACCAGCACCACGGATTTTCGCACCCATATTATTTAATAAGGTCGCAACATCAATAATTTCTGGTTCTCTAGCAGCATTTTCAATCACTGTACGTCCTTCTGCTTTGACCGCAGCTAACATAATATTGATTGTTGCGCCAATTGATACCATATCTAAGAAAATACGGTCACCTTGCAATCCTTCTTCTGGTGCACGTAAATACATCGCGCCGTGTTCATTGGTCACTTGCGCGCCTAATGCTTCAAATCCTTTTACATGTAAGTTGATTGGACGAGGTCCTAAATAGCATCCTCCAGGTAGCCCAACGACACCTTCCCCAAATTTACCAAGTAACGCACCCATAAAGTAATACGAAGCACGCAAACTATTAATTTTTCCACTTGGCATTGGAATAGATACAATTCCTGTTGGGTCAATTTCTAATTCATTATTGGCAAATTTTGTTTTAACACCCATAATTTCTAAAATTTCAATTAATGAATGAACATCTTGAATATCTGGTACACCTTCCAAAATAACTGGAGAATCCGCTAAAATTGCTGCAGGAATTAATGCAACCGCACTATTTTTCGCTCCACTAATTGTTACTTCTCCAGACAATGGACGATTACCATGAATGACTATTTTTTTCATATATTTTCACCTATTTATTTTTCAAATTTAGATACACATCATTTTTGATTTTACCATAATTCACAAGAATAAAAAAGGCGCTACCTCTCTTCTTTACCTTAAGCATAGGCAGCGCTTTAAAAATTTGCTAGTATTATATTAAAGGAGTGTTGTTATGACTAGACAAAAAATCACCAAAGAACGCAATGGCGACATCTATTGTTCTTTGAGAGTGGACACTATCAAAGCCTACAAACAATTACGAGCCGAATTGCATCGCCAACAATTTCAGCATTCACAAACTCTTATTATGGCGCCTATTGATGAACAGGTACTAAGACAGCTTGGTCAAAGGATTGTCTTAGAATTTCTGTTAGTGATTATTCATAACTGTCGTCTCTATCAATACGCCATTCATCCAATCTCTGAGGAATTACCGACTACGTATCGTTTTAGTGACCAACATAAAATTTATGTTCATCCCGATTATCTCGAATTGTATCTGCAACCAGATTCCTTACCTCCGTATTCTTCTTTTCAAATTATGGCATAATAAAAACCCCTTAGAACTAATGTTCTAAGAGGTTTTTTGTTTACGTTTAATTAAGCTTTATCAGCTGAACCGAACCATTCAATGTGTTCAATTGCATCTTTAACGATAGCAGCTTTACCTGGTGCTAATAATTTACGAGGGTCAAAACCTTTTCCTTCTAAATCTTTGCCAGCTTCAATGTATTCACGAGTTGCTTTAGCAAATGATAATTGGAATTCAGTATTTACGTTAATTTTAGAAACACCCATTGAGATTGCTTTTTCGATTTGTTCTTGAGGGATACCTGATCCACCGTGTAATACTAATGGTACTTCTTGACCTACAGCATCAGCGATAGCTTGTAAGTGGTCAAATGCTAAACCAGTCCAGTTTTCTGGGTAAGCACCGTGGATGTTACCGATACCGCATGCTAAGAAGTCAATACCAGTGTTAACCATTTGTACACATTCGTCGATGTCAGCTAATTCGCCAGAACCGATGATTCCATCTTCTTCTCCGCCGATTGAACCAACTTCACACTCTACAGAAACACCTTTAGCATGTGCTTTTTCAACAACGTCTTTAGCTAATTTTAGGTTTTCTTCAAATGGTAAGTGAGAACCATCAAACATAACTGAAGTATATCCAGCTTCGATACATTCTAATGCATCATCGTATTCACCATGGTCTAAGTGTAATACTACTGGTACAGTGATGTTCATTGATTCAATTAAATCTTCAACCATGTGTACGACTAATTTGTAACCACCCATGTATTTTGCAGCACCCATAGAAGTTTGGATTAATACTGGAGCGTTTTTCGCTTGAGCAGCTTCAAGAATTGCTTGAGTCCATTCTAAGTTGTTTGTATTGTACGCACCTACAGCATAACCGCCTTGGCGAGCTGCCTTAAAGATTTCAGTACCTGATACTAATGGCATAATAATTTCCTCCTAAGTTTTATAAAAACTTTATTTGTTAAGACTTGCTTAACCAACGCTATCATTTTAGCAAATATTTATAGATTTTTCTACTAAAACTATGCATTTCTCTGGATTTTTCACTTTTTAATTTTTTTAAATAGACAACAAGAGCGAAAATTTTCTGAAAGAATGTGAGTAATACTACAAATTCTTGCTTTTTAAATAACTAAAAAACCCAATCTTTCTCTCATTATTTTTTATTTATTTTCTAATGAAGCATCAACGAAAGCTTGGATTAAACGTTGTGGACGATTTGGGCGAGAAATTAACTCTGGATGGAATTGACATGCCACAAAGAATTTATTTTCCGGAAACTCCACGATTTCTACTAAACGGTTATCTGGTGAAACGCCAGAGAAGACTAACCCTTTTTCTTCAAACTGTTCACGGTAATCATTGTTAAATTCATAACGATGACGATGACGTTCTTGAACCACTGATTCATCGTTGTATGCTGCAGCTGTTTTGGTCCCTGCTTTTAATTGACAAGGATACAACCCTAAACGTAAAGTTCCACCTAAGTTTTCCACATTTTCTTGGTCAGCCATTAAATCGATAATGTTATGCGGTGTGTTTGGATCGGTTTCAGCTGAATGGGCACCGTCTAAACCAACGACATTTCGAGCGAATTCCACACATGCTAATTGCATCCCTAAACAAATCCCTAAGAATGGCACGTCATTTTCACGGGCATAGCGAATCGCTTCAATTTTCCCTTCAATCCCACGATCACCAAAGCCACCCGGTACTAAGATACCATCTGCCTCTTTTAATTGTGCTGCCACGTTCTCAGCTGTAATTTCTGCAGCATTCACCCAATCAATATCAATATCAGCGTCGTCAGCAAAACCAGCATGTTTTAATGCTTCAACGACAGATAAATACGCATCTGGTAATTCCACATATTTACCAACTAAAGCAATACGTACCGATTTTTTCAAGTTCAATACTTTTTCTTCTAATGCTTGCCATTCAGTCATGTCCGCTTCTGGTGCATCGATTTTTAAGTAATCACAGACAATTTGGTCCATTTTTTGTTTTTGTAAGTTCAATGGAATCGAATAAAGAGTATCCACATCCAGCGATTCAATCACCGCTTCTGGTGCTACATCACAAAATTGAGCTAATTTATCTTTTGTTCCTTGAGAAACAGGTTGTTCCGTACGTACCACTAAGATATTTGGTTGAATCCCTAAGCTACGTAATTCTTTTACACTATGTTGGGTTGGTTTAGTTTTCATTTCGCCGGCTGCTTTTAAGTAAGGAATCAATGTGGTATGAATGTACAACACATTATCGCTACCCACATCTGCTTTCATTTGGCGTAAAGCTTCTAAGAACGGTAAAGATTCAATATCGCCCACTGTCCCACCGACTTCAGTAATAATAATATCGGCATCTGTGGTTGTTGCAGCACGCATAATTTTATCTTTAATTTCATTTGTAATATGAGGAATGACTTGCACCGTTGCGCCCAAATATTCCCCTTTACGTTCTTTGCGCAACACTTCAGAATATACTTTCCCTGTTGTCACGTTGGAGTATTGGTTTAAATTAATATCAATAAAGCGCTCGTAATGACCTAAATCCAAATCTGTTTCTGCGCCATCATCCGTTACAAAAACCTCTCCATGTTGGTAAGGACTCATTGTTCCAGGATCGACATTAATGTATGGATCAAATTTTTGAATCGTTACGTTCAAGCCACGGTTTTTTAATAAACGTCCTAAAGATGCTGCGACAATTCCTTTACCAATGGAAGAAACAACACCGCCAGTTACAAAAATATATTTCGTCATAAATAAAACTCCTTCGCGTTATTTTTTAAAGGGTTGCACTAAAAATACAAAAAGCTCCCTATTCAAGTAATAACTCGAATAGGGAGCGTATAAACGAATGAATCGACTCTTCAAAAGAGTGCCCAAACAGTATGATAAACACTTTCAAGCGATTTGTCAATCGTTATATTAATTTTTTCAGGAAAATTTCTGAAAAAGATTAAAAGAAGTCACAAGCGGACTTCTTTTAATCTCCTGTTATTAATAAAGCTCTAAATATTGCTCTCTTTCCCATTCAGAAACAGATTGACGATACGCTGCCCATTCCATACGTTTCGCTTCAACAAAATTGCCGTAAATATGATCGCCCAATGCAGCAACCATTGTCGGGTCTTTACGCAATTGTTTCAATGCATTGTGAAGTGTTGAAGGTAAATCATAGATTTGCGCTGCTTCACGTTCTTCTTCGGTCATTACATAGATATTGCGATCAACGGCTGGTGGTGGTGTTAACCCACGACGAATACCGTCTAAACCAGCTTCTAATAAGACAGCCATTGCTAAATAGGGATTCGCAGATGGGTCAACGGAACGCAATTCTAAACGTGTAGATAACCCACGAGATTCTGGTACACGGATCAATGGTGAACGGTTATGTCCTGACCATGCGACATATACCGGTGCTTCAAATCCTGGAATTAAACGTTTGTAAGAGTTAACAGTTGGGTTACATACTGCTGTATACGCACGTGCATGTTCTACTAAACCAGCTAAAAATTGATACGCTGTTTCACTTAATTGCTTGTCAGCATTTTCATCGAAGAAGACATTTTCTTCGCCTTTAAATAAAGACATGTTACAGTGCATACCTGAACCAGCGATACCAAATAATGGTTTTGGCATAAATGTCGCATGTAATCCATGTTTTCTAGCAATTGTTTTTACAACTAATTTAAATGTTTGAATATTGTCACACGCTTCAATAACCTCAGCGTATTTGAAATCAATTTCATGCTGACCAGGAGCAGTCTCATGGTGAGAAGCTTCTACTTCAAAGCCCATTCTTTCTAATTCTAATACGATATCACGACGACAGTTTTCCCCCATATCGGTTGGAGCAAAGTCAAAGTAACCACCTTTGTCATTTAAATCTGTTGTGATTTCGCCATCTTCATCTAGTTTGAATAAGAAAAATTCTGGTTCTGGGCCTAAGTTAAATGAAGTGAATCCTAAATCATACATATGTTTTAATGAACGTTTTAAGTTTCCACGTGGATCGCCTGCAAATGGAGTACCATCTGGGTTGTAAACATCACAAATTAATCGTGCAACTTTTCCGTGGTCTGTTTCCCAAGGGAAGATCATCCATGTTGTTACGTCTGGATATAAGTACATGTCACTTTCTTCAATACGAACAAATCCTTCAATTGAAGAACCATCAAACATCATTTTATTGTCTAAAACTTTGTCTAATTGGCTAATTGGTACTTCTACATTTTTGATTGTTCCCATAATGTCTGTAAACATTAGGCGTAAAAAGCGTACATTTTCTTCGTTGGCAATCTGTTTAATTTGTTCTGCAGTGTATTCCACTCTTGGCATAATAGTAATCCCGTCCTTTATTTTTGTTTAAGTGTAGCGCTTCAGTAATTATAAGTGTGGACCATTCGAAAAATGTTGCGAATGATTTAATCCACCTTGAGATAAAATTTCATCATAAAAAATACGGCGAACATCTTTATCTGTTAGCGGTTGTTTCTCTCGCGCTGCTTGTTCTTCTGCTTTTTTCATTTCATAAACTCGTTTGATTCCAGCCATATTCAATCCGTCAGAGAGATAATCTTTAATTTCTAACAAAATATCAATATCATTTAACGAATACATCCGGCGATTGCCTTCGCTTCGTTCTGGATGAATTAAATTTTGTTCTTCATAGTAACGAATTTGGCGCGCGGTCAAATCAGTTAACTTCATGACTGTACCAATTGGAAAAACTGACATGGAACGTCGAAGTTCTTTTTCTCGCATAGCGTCTCTCCTCTCTTCTGTTTAATGAATTGCTGGTGAATCTAGAGTAAATATAGCAAGACTTCGCTCTTCTGTCAACCCTCTATGTTACATTTCCTTACATAACGAGTTATTTTTTTAGAATAGTTGTTGAACTAGACCAAAAGAAAAAGCACCCGAAGAAATGTGGCTATTTCTTCGCGTACTTTGATTAATTCATTTGTCGAATGGCATAAGAATCCGGTTGAGCGAACCCTTTTAGCAAGTAGCTTTGTGTCTCTTCTTCATAGTCAGAAGAAAGTAACAAGGTTTCTCGTTTTAAGCGATTTAATATTTTCCCTTCAGTTTGTTGCAAAGAGAAAGAATACGGTTCTAAACTTTCCATAATCGCTAATTTAATTGCTTGAATTAAGCGTTCTTTGCCTTTTGAACTCTTCGCAGAAATCAACACATTTGGAAATAGTGTTGGCACAAATTGATCGACATCCGTTTTGTCGGCTTTATTATAAATCGTCAACATCGGTAGACTACCTAATTCAAGTTGGTTCATCAAGTTTAGGACTGTCTCCTCGTGTTGCTGACGATTTTCAGCACTCGCATCGACGACGTGTAATAACAAGTCCATTCCTTGGCTTTCTTCTAAGGTTGAATGAAAGGCATCAATTAATTGCGTTGGCAAATCTTGAATAAAACCAACTGTATCGGTCACCGTTACTTCAAAACCTTCTGGTAAGCGCCATTTTTTTGTTAATGGATCTAATGTGGCGAATAGTTGATCTTGCTCATACGTCTGTGCACTGGTTAAAATATTTAAAATAGTGGATTTTCCCGCATTAGTATAGCCAATCAAACCAATTTGGAATGTCTGATTGTCTTTACGTTTTTGACGTGTACGCTCACGATGCGCGGCCACTTCTTTTAATTCACGTTTGATAATTGTTATCTTATTTCGAATATGTCGACGATCGGTTTCTAGTTTGGTTTCTCCGGGTCCTCTTGTACCGATTCCTCCACCTAAACGCGACATATTTTTCCCTTGGCCAACCAAACGTGGCAATAGATAATCCAACTGCGCCAATTCTACTTGCAGTTTCCCTTCTTTAGAACGGGCACGCATAGCGAAAATATCTAAAATCAATTGCACACGGTCAATTACAGGAATCCCCACAGCATCTCCAATTAATTGGCTTTGGCGTGGTGTCAACTCATGATTAAAGATAATCAAATCCGCCTCATGTGCATCGGCTAATTGGGCTAATTCTTCCAGTTTCCCTTTTCCAATCAATGTTTGTCGATCCACCTGTGGACGACGTTGTGTGAGAGAAAAAACAACTTCTCCGTTTGCTGTTTTGGTTAAACTTTTTAATTCAATCATCGATTCTTCAAAATTCTTATAGTTCTCTTCGGTTTCAACACCAACTAAAATGACTCGTTCTGTTTCCATTCTTTCGCCTCCAACCATTGCGTGATTGTTTTTTCGAGTTCAACGATTGTTTCGGGATGCTGAACCAAATCCATCCAATACGGATTCAAACGATTGCGAAACCACGTCAATTGACGCTTAGCATACCGACGAGAATGCAGTTTAATTTCTTCTGCAACTTCTTCTAAAGTTGCTTGCCCTTGAAAGTAAGGGAGAAATTCTTTGTACCCAATACCTAAAGCTGCTTGTGTGTCCGGAATAGCTTTGATTTTTTCTGCTTCGTCTAATAAACCGTTGGCCATCATTTGATCCACTCGTTGATTAATACGTTGATACAAGACTTCACGATCCGTTGTCAATCCAATTAAAAAGTAATCATACAAGCGTTGTGGTTCTTCTTTGGGTGCCGTAATACTCTCACCGGTTGTTTCGAATACTTCCAATGCTCGAATGACTTTACGTTGATTATTAAAATGGATTTTTTCGGCAGCTAACGGATCTGTCTCTTTTAGTAATTGCCACAAAGCGGCTTTACCGTGTTCATGAGCAAACGCCTCATATTTCAAACGAAGGGCTGTATCTGCATCTTCTGTTTTGCCACCTAATTGAAAATCATAAAGCAACGCTTGAATATATAAGCCCGTACCGCCAACTATAATCGGCAACTTTCCACGTTGGTGAATGTCCGCAATCCATGCACGTGCTTCTTGTTGAAACTCTGATACCGAGTACGCTTCTTCCTTATCTCGTATATCAATTAAATAATGCGGAATCCCCTCTGTTTCTTCTTCGGTTACTTTAGCCGTTCCAATCGTTAATTCACGATAGACTTGCATGGAATCGCCACTAATAATTTCCCCATTGTATTTTTTTGCTAATTCAATGCTTAAAGCCGTTTTCCCCACAGCTGTCGGCCCAACAATTACTAAAACTTTTTTCATTTTTTCCCTCGATAACTACGCTTGATATCCATTGCCATTTCAGGAAAATCTGTAAAAATTCCTGTTACTTGGCAATCGATGCAACGTTTCACATCTTCTTTTTTATTTACAGTCCAAGGACGTATGGCTAAATCAAAAGCGGCGATTTCTTCTGCATTTGCCCATACCCATTCGATATTCGGATGGATTCCTTGAATTTCGGTTTTTTCAAACACTAATGGAGGGACATCTGCTTTGTCCATAATAAAATCAATTCGCGTCTGCGGTTCAAGCGCATATATTCGCTCCAATGTGTCCATATTAAAACTACTATACCAATAGGTGAACGGCCATTGTTGACTAGTCATTAGTGCAGATACTTTTTCTTCGATTCCCGGATAGGCTTCTTTATCTGTTTTTAGTTCAATGCCTAAAATCCCTCGATAATTGCGCGCAACCAGTAAATCAACTACTTCTTTTAATGTCGGCACTTTGGTGGATGAATAGCGTTCATCAAACCAACTACCTGCATTTAATTTTTTGATTTCTGCTAATGTTTTGTCAATAATTGCACCTTTTCCATCAGTGGTACGATCGACGGTCTCATCGTGCATGACAATCACTTGTTGATCCTTGGTTAATTGCACATCTAGTTCAATACCATCCACGCCGATACGTACGGCTTCAGCAAAAGCTGGCAATGTATTTTCAGGTCGTGTGCCACTGCTTCCACGATGGGCAAAAATTTGCATGATTTCTTCACTCCAATCAGTCATATTGTAACACGAATAAAGAGAGATGCAAAAAAGAAGAGAGGACTTTTGAATAAGTCTTCCCTTCGTTTGAATTACAAGGTATTTGAAAAATAAGTCACTGGTTTATCCGTCATTTTTTGCAATTGTACTTTGCGTTCGTAAACCATTTCTTTTAGTTGATCCGAAAAATTTTCCATCAACACACGTCCACCCTTAAAGGTATAACCGCCTACTTCTACGACTTGTTCAGGTGATAA
The DNA here is from genome assembly GCF_029023825.1 of Enterococcus saccharolyticus subsp. saccharolyticus. Classification (NCBI taxonomy): domain Bacteria; kingdom Bacillati; phylum Bacillota; class Bacilli; order Lactobacillales; family Enterococcaceae; genus Enterococcus; species Enterococcus saccharolyticus. The sequence continues at coordinate 1,993,391 of NZ_CP118957.1, forward strand.
AACTACTTTGCGGGTCGCAATTTTTTTGAAAAATTCTTCTAAGAAATAATTTGGTAAATAAAAGCTATTTTGAGCTGCGAATGATTGCAAATAAATATAATCATCTACCGTAATATAACAATCGTCAAAAACATCAAAACTCACATATCTGTCCATTGTTCCCATACGTTTTTCTAAAATTTCAATAATTTTTTTATTGAGTAAAATCAAAATCTCAATTTCTTTGACTTTATGTTCTAATTGACGACGACGTTCTTCTTTACGATCATCATAACGGCTTTGCAAGTTAAAGGCAATCGCTGTAATAATGGCACCTACAATTACTCCAGCCATCCCAACGAAAAATACATCCATTTTTGTTCCTCCTTTAATTTATCTAGATGAATCTTACCATATTTTTGATTATTTTACTCAAGTTTTTATATTTGACCTTTATTGACCTTGTATGTATAATATTCAATAGATAAAAGTCTAAGGGTGTCGCAAGGATAACCAACATTTTATCAAATAGCCAGAATTAAGGAGGATTTTTAAATGAATTTAATCCCAACAGTTATTGAACAATCATCTCGTGGAGAAAGAGCGTATGATATTTACTCTCGTTTATTAAAAGATCGTATTATTATGTTGAGTGGTCAAGTGACAGATGATCTTGCAAACTCAATCATCTCTCAATTACTATTCTTGGATGCGCAAGACTCAGAAAAAGATATTTACTTATATATCAATTCACCTGGGGGTAGCGTAACAGCTGGTTTAGCGATTTACGATACAATGAATTTTGTGAAAGCAGACGTTCAAACTATCGTCATGGGAATGGCTGCATCAATGGGAAGTTTCTTATTAACAGCTGGTACAAAAGGCAAACGTTTCGCCTTACCAAACGCTGAAATCATGATTCACCAACCATTAGGTGGCGCACAAGGACAAGCCACTGAAATCGAAATTGCGGCGCGTCACATCTTAAAAACACGTGAACGTTTAAATAAAATTTTATCTGAACGTACTGGACAACCAATCGAAGTAATTGAAAAAGACACCGATCGTGATAACTTTATGTCTGCTGAAGAAGCAAAAGAATATGGTTTAATCGACGCTGTTATGACAAATCGTTAATACTAAAAAGAGCTGGACATTGTATCCAGCTCTTTTTTTAATCGTATTTCGTTAAATCCCAAGTAGCAATTAATTGGTTTAATTTTGTATGGTATTGCGGGTCAGTGGCATATTTGCCAGTTAGTGATTGGGTTGCTTCTTTATAGGTCGCGGCATTTTTACGCCATGCGCCTTGATAGAATGTTGTATTCCAACTCAATCCTTTAGCCAATAATTTGGCATTATCTAATAAAGAATCCGAAACGGTCGCATATTTTCTAAATGTAGCTGGTAAGGTAACGCGCACGCCATTAATAAATTCATCAGAAGGAATGTCATAGCGCTCAAACTTGCCTTCATCGCCACTCGAATATTTAATCCCAAATAAATTATTGGCATCTTTTGACAATTTACTAGCACCAAAACCAGATTCCAAGGCGGCTTGTGCAATCATCACGGATGGATATAAGCCATATTCATCGGCTAATTTTTGTGCTGCGGGTGCAATCGCTTGAATAAAGGAGGCATTGTCTTTCCATGTAATAGTGTCCGCAGTAGCACTTGCTGTCACGCGGCGAGGTTCATCTTTGGTAGTGACATTATTTGCTTGCTTGACTGGTGATGTCAACGCTGGCAAGACACTTGTGCCATTGATAAAATGTTTACTGGTATTTTTTTGTGTCGTATCAATTGCTTCATCCATCGTGCCTTGATCTTCCGCTGGCAAACGCGTGACACTGTCCGTTGTTGCTGTGTCACTTTCTGATGAGGTTGTTGACTCACTGCTCTCAGTTGTTGTTTCTGATGTTTCACTCGTTGAGGTCGCTTCTTTCGTTTCGCTTGTTTCTATTGTTGCCGTTTTCTCAGTAGCTACCGTTTTTTCTTTCGGTTCTGCGACAACGGCTGCATCTTTTTGGAAAGCTTCTTTCGTACTAGAAACTGTCGCACTTTGTTCAACATAGCCGACCCAATTATCTGCCGTATCGTATAACGATAAATACACTTCACCATTTAAATGATGAAACAAACTTTTGACTTTATATGTTTTATTCATCAACGGACTAGTATCACTCGTAGTCGTCCAATCAAAATCTTCGTAGACGGAAGTATTAACAATTACTGCAACATATTGACGCACAATTTTTTCAATGCCTTCGGGGCCGTTCGCTCGTGTTACTTGCGAAGCATCGATATACCCAACAAATTCATTGGCATCGTATAACCCTAAATACGTCATAATTCCTTTCGTTTCACTTTCTTTCACATGAAAGGTTTGATTCTGCGCCACTTTAGCAGTTGGACTAATTGTTTTACCAAAATCACTATAGATGATGACATTGTTGCCAGTGACACTCACGTATTCATACGCAGCTTCCTCAGCAGATACCCAATTGATTGCTGTGAAGGATGGCACCAACAGTTCAGTAAAAAATAACCCCGTACTCATCCCAACAATGACACCCATTTTTAACACACGTCTTTTCACTTTTGTAACCCTTTCTCTTTCCATTCTCTTCCTTACTTTACAGGAAATAAGTTGAAAAAGAAACTCCCTTTCGTGAATTCTTTGCAAACAAAAAGCTTAGTGCACTAGGACACTAAGCTTTTTTGTTATTCGGCTTCTTCTGAAAATTGACTATTGTACAGATTTGCATAAAATCCACCTTTGGCTAATAATGTTTCATGATTTCCTTGTTCAATAATTGAACCTTGGTCCATCACTAAAATCAAATCTGCATCACGAATGGTTGATAAACGGTGGGCAATCACAAAACTTGTCCGCCCCTCCATGACTTTATCCATCGCTTTTTGAATTAACGCTTCTAAACGTGTATCCACCGAACTGGTTGCTTCGTCTAAAATTAAAATTTTCGGATCAGAAATCACTGCGCGAGCAATCGTCATTAATTGTTTTTGACCTAATGAAATATTGTCTCCTTCTGCATTGATGACCATGTCGTAACCTTCTGGCATCGTACGAATAAAGTGATCCACGTTTGCCGTTTTTGCTGCATCGACCACTTCATAATCTGTCGCATCTAATTTCCCAAAACGGATATTATCTGCGATTGTTCCTTCATACAACCAAGCATCTTGCAAGACCATTCCGAATAAAGAACGGACATCGCTCCGAGACATTTTTTTCGTATCAATTCCATCGATTTTAATTGCACCGGCATTCACATCATAAAAACGCATCAAAAGATTAATCAATGTCGTTTTCCCTGCACCTGTTGGCCCAACGACTGCGACTGTTTGTCCGGCTTTAACCGAAAAATTCAAATCTTCAATTAATGGTTTCTTCGGTGTATACGCAAAGCTCACGTGTTCAAAGGTCACGTTCCCTTCAATGGTTTCAGGTAAAGGAATATCGGTAGTATTGATTGGTTCTTCTGGTTCATCTAAAATTTCAAAAACACGCGTTGAAGCAGCAGACGCACTTTGTAACAAGGCTGACAACTGCGTAATGTTCCCCATTGGTTGGCTAATTTGCCAAATATATTGGATAAACGCTTGTAATTGACCCACAACAATGACGCCACCCATTACATAAAAACTTCCTAAGACAGCAATCACAATATAGGCTAAATAGGCAGTTAATTGCACTAAAGGCATCATTAAACCAGAAATAAAGGAAGCTTTAAATCCGTATCTTTTCAATTCATGATTGACTTTTTTGAAACCTTCTAATGTTTCTTTCTCTCGACCATATACTTTTAAAACGCTAAAACCGGTCATATTTTCTTGTACATAGCCGTTCATATTTCCTAATGCATTTTGCATACTATTGAAATAATTTTGCGACTTAGTCACGATATAACGTGAAATCAATAGCGAGGCTGGAATCATGATAATCGCAAGCAATGCCATATACGTATTGATGTAAAACATCATAATCACAGCCATAATGATACTTAAAACGGCATTAACCATCCCGATTAAAGCTTGTTGCATAGCACCACTGACAACATCCACATCATTGGTCACACGAGATAGGACATTTCCTTGTTGGTGCGTATCAAAATAAGAAACGGGCAAACGATTGATTTTTTCATCGATATCACGACGTAAATCTTTCATTGCAGATTGCACGACATTAGTAATTAATAGGCCTGCTAATAATTGAGAAATTGTATAACCTACACCAACTAAAATCAGCCAAATCAATGTCTTCCAAATATAATCAAAATTCAACGATTCGCCATTCGCCACATTTCGCGCAATTTCAGTCATCGGTAAACCAGTTACATAAGGCATCGCTGCATTAAAACCAACTGTCGCAACTGTAAAAAACAAAACAAGAATAAACCCAATTTTATACGGTTTTATATAGTGACCTAAACGTTTCAAGGAAGCAAAAGATTTCATTTGGCTAATTCCTCCTCTGATAGTTGTGAGGCTGCAATATCATAATAAATAGAGCAGTTCTCTAACAACTCTTTATGTGTCCCCATGCCAACAACATCTCCTTCATTTAAGACGATGATTTTATCGGCATGCATAATTGTTCCGACACGTTGCGCAACAATTAATGTCGTTGATTCGGTTGTTTCTTTTCGTAGACGTTCTCGTAATTTCGCATCTGTTGCATAGTCTAACGCTGAAAAACTATCATCAAAAATAAAAATTTCTGGACGACGGATAATCGCACGAGCAATTGCTAACCGTTGCTTTTGTCCACCCGAGAAGTTAGAACCACCTTCTGAAATCGGTGTATCGTATCCTTCTGATAAACGAGAAATAAATTCTGTCGCTTGCGCAATTTCGACTGCACGATCCATGTCTTCAATCGTCGCATCAGCTTTCCCATAACGTAAATTATCGGCAATTGTTCCAGAAAAGAGCAACGCTTTTTGTGGAATAAAACCTACTTTTTGACGTAAAGCTGCTAAATTGTACTCACGAACATCTACACCATCAATTAATACTTGCCCTTGACTCACATCGTAAAAACGTGGAATCAATTGAATTAACGTTGATTTTCCACTACCAGTACTTCCGATAAAAGCTACGGTTTCTCCTGGTTTGGCAGTGAAATTAATGTTACGAATCACAGGTGTCTGTGAAGGTCCTGGATACGCAAATGTCACATTTTTAAATTCGATATAGCCTTTTGTCGGCGTTTCTGTCACGCCATCGGCTTTTTCTTTGATAATCGGTTCAATATCAAAGGCTTCTTGAATACGATTCGCTGAAACAGCGGCACGTGGATACATCATGAAAACTGTCGCAAATAACATAAATGAGAACAATGCATGGAAAATATATTCAATAAATGCAATTAAATCCCCGACTTGCAACTGTCCAGCATCAATTTGTAAACTACCGCTCCAAATAATTAACACCATAACAATGTTAAACAAGAAGAAAAAGGCAGGTTGTGCGACTGCCATTAAACGAAAGAGGCTTTTTGAGCTAGACGTATAGGCATCATTGACTTTGTCAAAACGTTTTTCTTCAAATTTTTCATTTACAAATGCACGAACAACGCGTAACCCTGATAAGTTTTCACGTAAGATACCATTGATACGATCAAGATTTTTTTGTTGTTTGGTGGATAGTGGTTCAGAAATTCGAGCAATCAATACCACGCCAATCAACAGAAACGGCAATGCACCTAACACATACCATCCCAAACTACGGCTTGTACGTAATACCATATACAAACTCATCCCAAACATCATCGGCGTCATAAAGCCAATTCGTAAGATGTTTTGCATAAACAACATGATTTGATAGGCATCATTTGTGACACGTGTAATCAATGAAGATACGCCAATTTGTTCGTATTCATTGTGTGAATACCCTTGAATTTTTTCAAACAAATCATCTCGAATATCCGCCGTCATGTTCGTCGTGATACGTGTCGTAAAATAACCAAGCAAGATATTCATAATAATTCCGACAACGACAATCCCAATCATCGCAAGCCCCATGTTTTTCACATAAGCCGCATCGTTATTGGCAATCCCGACGTCAATCATTCTTGCTAACAGCGTGGGTAACCCTAACTCGATTAAAATAAAGCCAAAAACACAGATGAAATTCAAAATAAGCCATTTTTTATTTTTCATCGTGTAACGAAACATTAACTTCAAAATAATTCCCTCCTTAAATGTACAATTACTTTAAATATAGCACACTCTATTTTTTTAAAAAACTTTGACGACATAACTTTCAGTAAATAGCCAAGTCATTTTCATCGTCCTTTAATTTTCAATGTTTTTCCTATCAAAAACTTACCAAACAATTCATTTTACCATCATTTTCAACTCGCTTACTTTCTATACTTATTCGAATTTGTGTGATAAACTAGGAGAAAAGATCGTACCAACGATAGACTCGGTTGAATTTTTACGTTATACATTCGGAAAGCAAAGACGAGGCTTTCTCTTTTTTTCTCACATTATGTCTGAAAAAAGCATCTAAATCAAAAGAGTTTCTTTTGCGTGCAGGTCTTCAGTTAAGGAGACTGCAAGTTTGTTGCGCGTAAGAATTCAAGCGTCAAAATATTAACAAACTGCGTGAGGCAGATAAAGGAGATAAACACATGATTTATAAAGTTTTTTATCAAGAAACAAAAGAACGCAACCCAAAAAGAGAACAAACACACGTGTTATACATCGAAGCAGACAGTGCGGTTGATGCACGTCAAGTAGTGGAAGAAAATACCCCATATAATATCGAACTTGTCTATGAATTAGACGGAAATCATTTAGAATATGAAAAAGAGAATGCTGATTTCCAACTAACGGAGTTTTAAGATGAAAGTATCTCTTAAAAACAACGAGACCGGCGTTTTCGGTATTGGCGGATTAGGAGAAATCGGAAAAAACTGTTATGGGGTGCAATTTCAAGACGAGATTATCTTGATCGATGCGGGAATCAAATTCCCAGAAGATGAGCTCCTTGGTATTGACTACGTGATTTCTGATTACAGCTATATCGTCCAAAACTTGCAAAAAGTCAAAGGGTTAATCGTCACTCATGGTCATGAAGATCATATTGGTGGTATCCCTTACCTATTAAGACAAGCAAATATTCCTATTTACGCAGGTCCGTTAGCGTTGGCATTAATTACCAACAAGCTAGACGAACATGGTTTACTACGTGATGCTGTTTTACACGAAATTCATGAAGATACGGTCATCCGTTTTAGAAAAACTTCAGTGAGTTTCTTCCGTACAACACATAGTATTCCCGATGCGCTGGGCGTAGTTGTCAAAACACCTTGTGGCAATATCGTTGCGACAGGTGACTTTAAATTTGATTTTACACCTGTTGGCGAACCAGCCAACTTGCATAAAATGGCTAAAATTGGTGAAGAAGGTGTTTTGTGTTTACTATCTGATAGTACCAATGCCGAAATCCCAACGTTTACTAAGTCTGAAAAAACAATTGGTTCTTCTATTATCAAGATTTTTGAAAAAATCGAAGGACGTATTATTTTTGCCAGTTTCGCTTCCAATATCTTCCGTTTGCAACAAGCAGCGGATGCGGCAGTTGCGACAGGTCGAAAGATTGCAGTTTTTGGTCGCAGTATGGAAAATGCGATTGTCAACGGCCAAAAATTAGGTTATATCAATGTACCTAAAGGAACTTTTGTTGATGCAAGTGAAATCAATCGCTTGCCTGCAAACGAAACCATGATTTTATGTACAGGTTCACAAGGCGAACCAATGGCAGCGTTAAGTCGGATCGCCAATGGAACTCACCGTCAAATCCACGTACATCCGGATGATACAGTGATTTTTTCAAGCTCTCCTATTCCAGGAAATACAACTAGCGTCAACCATCTAATCAATTTATTATTAGAAGCTGGTGCAAAAGTTATTCACGGAAAATTAAACAACATCCACACTTCTGGTCACGGTGGTCAAGAAGAGCAAAAATTAATGTTACGTTTAATGAAACCAAAATATTTTATGCCGGTTCATGGTGAATTCCGTATGTTAAAAATCCATACGCAATTAGCCCAAGATACTGGTGTACCAAAAGAAAATTGTTTTATCATGGAAAATGGGGATATGTTAGCTTTAACACCAGACACTGCCCGTCTTGCCGGTCACTTTAATGCGGGTGACGTTTATGTTGATGGTAGTGGGATTGGTGATATTGGCAATGTGGTCTTACGCGATCGCCGTATCCTTTCAGAAGAAGGTTTGGTTTTAGCTGTTGCTACTGTTGATATTGAGAAAAAAGAAATTTTAGCAGGTCCAGATATTTTATCTCGCGGTTTTGTCTATATGCGTGAATCCGGCGAAATGATTAGCGAAGGGCAAACTATTTTATTCCATGCCTTGCGTGAAGCTTTAAGCCAACCAGATTGCAACGAATACAAATTGCGTGAAGCGATGTCTGTAGCCTTACAACCTTTCTTATTTGAAAAAACAGAACGTCATCCAATGATTTTATCGATGATTATGACATTAGACGAAGAATAAAAGAAGCACTCCTTTGCGTATTTATCAATGATAGTAGGCAAAGGAGTTTTTTTTATGGAAAAACAAATAACAGTTCCCAAAAGCTCACGTCCACGCGAGCGCTTGTTGGAATTTGGTGAAAAAGCATTATCGGATCAAGAATTACTAGCTATTTTGTTACGGACGGGATCTAAACCGTATAATGTCTTAGAATTAGCGGGCTTAATTTTAGCTGCGTTCCCTAATCTGTATGAATTAAAATCAGCAAGTCTGAATGAATTACAACAAATTCGTGGTGTGGGACAGATTCGCGCGATTGAATTAAAAGCAATGATGGAATTGGGTAGTCGTATCCATCAGACAAGACAACCGAAATATGGTAAGGTCCAATCGAGTTATGGCTTAGCACAACAATTAATTGACGAATTTAAAGATTATCATCAAGAACATCTAGTGTGTTTGTATTTGAATACGAAAAATGAAATAACACATCGAAAAACATTATTTATTGGTTCGTTGAATCAAAGTATTGCTCATCCACGAGAAATTTACCGTGAAGCAGTCCGTTGTAGTGCAGCAAGAATTATCTGCGCGCATAATCATCCCAGCGGAGCGCCACAACCCTCTGTCAACGATCGACTCTTTACAAAACGACTCAAACAATGCGGCGAATTGATGGGCATCGAATTACTCGATCATCTCATTATCGGAAACGAAAGTTATGTCAGTTTGCGTGAAGATGGTTTTTGGGATGAAAATTAAAGAACAACGCTTGCAAAAAAATAACTGCAAGTGTAGAATAAATTTGTAATCTTGTTTGGGAATAGAAGTTGAAACAAATTGTTACACCTCTATCGTACACGAGCAATGTTACAATTATTTATTTAAGAGTGCTTATGCACGAGGAGGTTACTAGAAATGGAACAAGGAACAGTAAAATGGTTTAACGCAGAAAAAGGGTTTGGTTTTATCACTCGTGAAGACGGAAGTGACGTATTCGTACACTTTTCAGCAATTCAAGGTGACGGCTTCAAGACTTTAGAAGAAGGTCAAGCTGTAACTTTTGATGTAGAAGAATCAGATCGTGGCCCACAAGCTACTAACGTTGTTAAAGCATAAACAAGCAAAGAAGCGAGGCAAATTGCCTCGCTTCTTTTTATTTTATTGCTTTAATCATAAAAATCTTAGAAAATTCTAAATTGATTTTCTGTGTGTCACTTATTGGTTGTTTTATAATAATCTTTGACTGCTAATTCTTCCGTCATTCTCCGTGCCTCTTCATAACGTTGACGTATTTTTTTATTTCTCCAAAAATCCCGGAACGTCCGCAAGTGTAGGTAACACTGCAAGTGACTTATCAATTAAATCAGACGTCGGTTCTAATAAATCTGGAATCATAATCACGTCAATTCCAGCATCGTGAGCAGCTAAAATTCCGTTTTTTGAATCTTCTAAAATGAGTAAATTTTCTTTAGGTACATCAAAGAATTGATGGGCTTTCTCAAAAATTTCTGGATCGGGTTTGGCACGCGCCACATCTTCAAAAGACACAATATGAGCAAACGTCTCTTGTAGCTCATTTTTTTCCAACAAGATATCGATAATTCGACGTTGGTTACTGGAAGCTATAATGCGTGGAATTTGCTTTTCGTCCAAATAAGCTAATATTTCAGCTAACCCCGGTTTTAAATCTGCCACGCCGGCTTCAAATAATTCAATGGTGCGATTAAACGAACGCTCAATAAAGTCGGCAATTACTTCTTCTCCATGTAAGTCATCATACATTTCGTGATAAGCCGCCCATACTTCATCATCGCCCACGCCAATATAGCGTTTATAAATGTCCATATCGTAAGCAATCGCAAATTCGTCAGCAATTTCTTTGGTTGCTCGATAATACAACTTCTCGGTATCGAAAATCAGTCCGTCCATATCAAAAATAACACCTTGTAAATTACGCATTTTTTCCTCCTTGAATTTCTTGTAGTAGTTGACGTACTTGCGAAACAAAATAAAGGGAACCAGTAACTAAAACTAAGGAATCACTGTCCGCTTTTTCTAAAATGTCTGCTAGCCCAAATTGCCATAACGACGCTACTTGCAGACGTTTTTCATCGATTCGTTGGTAATTTTTTTCTAAGCGCAATGCTTTCGGATAATCAAAGGTTGTAATGTAGATATCTGCATTAGGCAACGCCAATAATTGATGCAGCATGTCTTTAATTTCTTTCGTTTCTAACGCTGAAAACAACACATGGATTTTATAGTCGCTAAATTCTTGTTGCATATTTTCAATTAAACGCTTCATCGCATGTTCATTATGTGCCCCATCTAAAATGACGAGCGGTTGTTCACTAATGCGCTCCATTCGCGCTGGCCAAAAAGTCTTTTTCAACCCTTCACGAATATATTTTTCTTTGATTGGCAAGTTGATTTGTTGGCAATACAAATAAAATAGTTCAATCGCTAAACTCGCATTTTCTATTTGGTGTTTCCCTAACAATGGGGTTTTCAATTCTGTTAATTTCCCCTGTTCGTTGTAAAAATCAAACACTTCACCCCATTGTGAATCCGGATGACGATATTCGACTTGATATTCTTGTTTAAAATGGTAGACTTGTGCTTGTTTTTCAGAAGCAATTTTTTCGATAACCGCAAGTGCTTCTGGTTGAATATTTCCTGTAACAACAGGAATCCCGGTTTTAATAATCCCGGCTTTTTGTGTCGCTATTTCGGACAAAGTTTCTCCTAAAATATCGGTATGATCCATGCCAATCGTTGTAATAGCAGTTAACATTGGCGACACGACATTGGTACTATCCAATAAACCACCTAAACCGACTTCAATAATCGCAATGTCCACCTCTTGTTGCACATAATACTCAAACGCCATTACTGTTAAGACTTCAAATTCTGTAATACCTGATACAGCTTCTACTTGATCTAATTGCTCCACCAGTGGTTTAATTTTTGCGACCAGTGCAATCAATTCATCATCTGGAATTGCTACACCATTTTTAGCGATGCGTTCATTAAAACTTTCAATATAAGGGGACGTAAACGACCCAACTGTTAGCCCTGTTTCTTGAATCATAGCACGCAAATAACTAACTGTGGAGCCTTTGCCATTGGTTCCAGCGACATGGATGACGGGAACTTTCTTTTCTGGATGATCTAATAATGCTAGAAGTGCTTCCACGCGATCTAACCCTGGTCGTGAACCAAATGGTAATCGACTATGAATCCACTCAATTGCTTCTTCTACTGTTCTCACACTGCTTCACCTCTATGCGTATTATAACAAATAACTCCCTTATTCTGCCAATTTCTTTAAGTTCTCACCCGTTACACGATAGGTCGTCCAATCGCTCATTGGTTCAGCAGATAACGATAAATAAAAATCAATGCTCGTTTGATTCCAATCCAAGCACCACCATTCCAACCGTCCACAATCACGTTCTACAGCAATTTGTGCTAATTTTTTCAACAGTTGCTTCCCAATCCCTTGTCCACGAACATCAGGTGTAACGTACAAATCTTCTAAATATAATCCTGCTTTCCCTAAAAAAGTCGAGTAATTATGAAAAAACAAAGCAAATCCGACTTCTTTACCATCGACTACCGCAAACAATACTTCTGCCCTTTTTTGATCGAATAGTGACTTTTCTAAATCAGCTTCGGTGGCAACCACCTCTGCTAATAAATTTTCATAAGCTGCCAATTCCTTGATAAAATGTAAAACCAATCCAACATCTTTTCTTTCTGCAAAGCGAAACTCCATCAAACCACTCCTTATTATAAAAGTGCCTGTGACATACGTAAAAACTAGACAAAAATAGCCGAACGATAGTGCTTCTCGTGCATTTACGACGAGGACCTACTGGATCGCAGGAGCAATTTCTTATCGTTCGGCTATTTTCTTAAACGTTTATATCACAGTAGCTTTTTACTTACACTGTACGCAATTGAGCAATACGCTCTTCCACTGCTTTTTGTTTTTCTAAATAATCAGCTTCTTTTTCACGTTCTTGCACGACTACTTCTTCTGGTGCATTCGCGACAAAACGTTCATTCGCTAATTTTCCTTGTACACGTTTGACTTCTTTGTTCCATTTGTCCAATTCTTTTTCTAAACGAGCAATTTCTTCGTCGATGTTAATTAATCCAGCCAATGGCAAGTAAATCGTTGCTCCCGTTAAGACTGCTGACATCGCCAATTCGGGTGCTTCTAAATCACTCGCAATCGTCAATTCTTCTGGATTACAGAAACGATCAATATAATTTTGATTGGCTTTTAAGAAAGTGTCCACCGCTTCATCACTTGTTTGAATGAGCAACGTGATTGGTTTCGATAATGGTGTATTCACTTCTGAACGGATGTTACGGACAGAACGAATCAATTCTTTTAGCACTTCCATCCCTTTCGCTGCTGTATCATCGGTTAATTCTGGACGAACAACTGGATATGCGGCAACGACTAATGAATCACCCTCATGTGGTATTTGATTCCAAATTTCTTCTGTTACAAATGGCATAATTGGATGTAACAAGCGTAAGATTTGGTCTAATGTATACACTAAGACACTCTTATTCACTTGTTTCGCTGCTTCATTGTCACTGTACAACGTCTCTTTACTCATTTCGATATACCAGTCACAGAAATCATCCCAAATAAAGTTGTATAATTGACGACCGGCTTCACCAAATTCAAAACGATCAAATAAATCAGTAACTTTTTCAATGGTTTCATTTAAGCGTGTTAAAATCCAACGATCCGCTACTGATTTTTCACCAGAGAAGTCAATATCTTTTACGGTCATGCCTTCCACGTTCATTAACACAAAACGTGACGCATTCCAAATCTTATTAATGAAGTTCCATGCTGCATCCATTTTCTCATAACTAAAACGCATGTCTTGCCCTGGTGCAGAACCATTTGATAAGAACCAACGCAATGCATCTGCTCCGTATTGGTCAATCACTTCCATCGGGTCAATCCCGTTTCCTAGTGACTTACTCATTTTACGACCATCTTCTGCACGAATTAATCCATGAATCAAAACATTGCTGAATGGACGACGATCTGTAAATTCTAAACTTTGGAAAATCATACGACTAACCCAGAAGAAAATAATATCGTAACCAGTCACTAACGTATTGGTTGGGAAATAACGCTTGAAGTCGGCTGCGTCTTCATTTGGCCAGCCCATTGTTGAAAACGGCCATAACGCAGAACTAAACCATGTATCTAAGACATCTTCATCTTGTGTCCAGTTTTCAGTATCTGCTGGTGCATCCATACCAACATACATTTCGCCTGTTTCTTTATGATACCACGCTGGAATTTGATGTCCCCACCATAATTGGCGAGAAATAACCCAATCGTGGACATTGTCCATCCAACGTAAAAATGTTTGATTGAAACGTGGTGGGTAAAATTCAACCGCATCTTCGGTCGTTTGATTCTTGATCGCTTCTTCTGCTAATGGTTGCATTTTAACAAACCATTGCGTTGATAAGCGTGGTTCAACCACCACACCTGTCCGTTCAGAATGTCCTACGCTGTGCACCATTTTTTCGATTTTTACTAGGCGACCTAATTCTTCTAAGTCTTTTACGATTTGTTTACGGGCAGCAAAACGATCCATGCCAGCATATTTACCAGCAAGTTCATTCATTGAACCATCCTCATTCATCACATTTACACGTGGTAAATCGTGACGATTACCGACCTCAAAGTCATTAGGATCGTGCGCCGGCGTAATTTTTACCACGCCTGTTCCAAATTCCATTTCAACATACTCATCTGCAATAATTGGAATTTCTTTATCTATTAATGGCAAAATCACGGTTTTCCCAATCAATGCTTGGTAACGTTCGTCTTCTGGATGAACCGCAACAGCTGTATCGCCTAACATTGTTTCTGGACGAGTTGTTGCAATTTCAACCACACCCGAACCATCTGCTAGTGGGTATGACATGTGATAAAAAGCGCCTTCGACATCTTTATGAATCACTTCAATATCTGATAAAGCAGTCCGTGCTTGTGGATCCCAGTTAATAATGTACTCGCCGCGATAGATTAATTCTTTTTCATAAAGTGTTACGAAAACTTTACGAACAGCATCGGATAATCCGCTATCTAAGGTAAAACGTTCACGGCTATAATCTAGTGACAAGCCTAATTTTGCCCATTGTTCGCGAATATGTCCGGCGTATTCTTCTTTCCAATCCCAGACTTGTTCAACAAATTTTTCACGACCTAAGTCATAACGAGAAATACCTTGTTCACGTAGTTTTTCTTCTACTTTTGCTTGTGTCGCAATTCCGGCATGGTCCATCCCTGGTAACCATAACGTATCAAATCCTTGCATCCGTTTTTGACGAATAATCATGTCTTGTAAAGTAGTATCCCAGGCATGACCTAAATGTAATTTTCCTGTTACGTTTGGTGGTGGAATAACAATTGAGTAAGGTTTAGCGGTTTTATCACCGCTGGGTTTAAATAAATCTTTTTCTAACCATTCTTCATAACGACCCGCTTCAACTTCTTGTGGTTGATACTTTGTCGATAAGTTTTTTTCTGACATGGATGTTCCTCCTAGTTTTCTAGATATTTTCGTAAGACACGTCCCATTTTTTCAAGGCCAATGTCAATTTTATCTTCGGGCATATTTGAAAAATTCAAGCGGAAGGTGTTGCGTTTTTGGCTAGTTGGATAAAATGTTTCGCCACTAACAAAAGCCACTTTTTCTGCTAAACAATCTTGCAAGATAGGTGTCACGTCCACGTGTTCAGGTAACGTCACCCAAACAAACAGTCCACCTTCTGGACGAGTAAATTGCACTTCTTTTGGAAACACGTCATCTAATTTTTGTAGCATTGTATCCCGACGGTGTCGGTATAATTCACGAATTTTAGTAATATGTTCATCAATATCATACTGTGCCAAATAGGTGGCAATTTCACGTTGCGCTTTGGTGTTACTATGCAAATCCGTCCCTTGTTTCATAATCGTATAATGCTGCAGGATACCTTCTTCACCTGCTAACCACCCAATTCGATAACCTGGACAGAAGATTTTTGAAAACGTTCCGGTACAGATAACATTGCCAACTTTATCAAAATGCTTAATAGACGGTAATGTTTCACCTTCAAAACGTAGTTCACCATACGGATTATCTTCTAAGACCGGTAGTTGGTATTCCGCCGATAATTTTGCTAATTGTTGTCGGCGTTCAAGTCCCCAACTTAACCCCGTTGGATTTTGAAATTCAGGAATCACATAAATCAATTTAGCTTGCGGGTATTGCTTGATTTTCGCCTCTAAATCTTCCAGCACCATTCCTTGTTCATCGGTTGCGACTTCAACAAATTCACATCCATACGCACGAAAAGCATTTAATGCTGCCAAATACGTTGGACTTTCACAGAATACGACATCTCCTTCATCCAAGAAAATTTTTCCGGTTAAATCAATCGCTTGTTGCGAGCCACTTGTAATTAAAATATTGTCTTTCGTAAAATTGGTTTGTAGTCGTTGATTCATCCGATTGGCAATCCATTCACGAAGAGGTTCAAAGCCTTCTGTCGTACTATATTGTAAAGCAGCTTGCCCTTCTGTTTCTAACAATAATTCGTTGACGCGTTTGATTTCAGCTACAGGAAATAATTCGGGTGCTGGTAACCCACCAGCAAATGAAATAAAATCGGGTTGTTCCGTTAATTTTAATAGTTCACGGACTTCTGAAGATTTGATATCCGCCACTCGCTTCGCAAATTTCAATGCCATAGTATTCACTCTCTTTTCTGTGGATTGGGTAAGTCAACTATTTCCAAAATAAAAACGCCCTAAGATGTCAAACATCTTAGGACGTAAAATTACGCGGTACCACCTAAATTGTAGAATTTTTCTACCTCTCAAAAGTGAAATAACGGTCACTACTCGTTTGATTCTACTTTGCATTCAAATCAAAAACTCCCAAGCTACCTTCACTAGGTACTGCTGAAAATCTTACACCCAATGATTTTCTCTCTAAAAACAGTTTGCTAGTTACTCCTCTTGTTCTTCGTCTGGACTCATTCTACAATGAAGTTTTTTGAAAGTCAACTTACACTAATGCTTTTGCTGCAGCAAGTGCTTTTTCGTAATCTGGTTCTTGTGCCATTTCAGGAACGATTTCTTCATAACGAATCACGCCTGCTTCATCAAGAACATAAATAACACGTGCGTAACGGTTTAATTCTGGAATTAAGATACTGTAGCTTTCACCAAACGTATTTTCAGGATCATGTAACATCACCATGTCCACGCCTTCTTGCCCACACCAGCTAGCTTGTTCTGCTTTTGTATTGTTTGAAATCGTTACAAAGTTAATCTCTTCCACTTGACTTGCTTCGATGTTAAAACGTTTCGTTTGAATCGCACAAACACGTGTATCAATATCTGGAACAACCGATAAAATTGTTGGTTTACCAGCAAAGTTTTCCAATGTATATGTGTTGTCATTTAAATCATTTAAAGAAAAATCTGCTGCTTTGTCTCCAGTTTTTAATTGTGTGCCTGGTACTTCTAGTACTTCACCTTTACGCGTAATGTTCATTTCTTCCACTCCTTTAATAGCTTTCTAGTTCAGTATAAAGGAGTGCCGAATTTTTACAAAAATATCTGCCTATGAAGTCGCCACTAATGGCCGATTTTGATAATGACTATCAAAGAAAATTAACGTTAACAATTCAGTCGTTAAATCAATATAACGCATGTTGACATGTTTAGGAACATTCACTCGGTCAGGCGCAAAATTTAAGATGGCGGTAATGCCAGCTTCCACAATGGTATCAATCGCTTCTTGTGCGTACTGGCTTGGCACGGTTGAAATAGCCACTGTCACGCCATTTTTTTCTGTCACAGCTTTAAATTCATCCATGCCATAAATATGGAAACCATCAATCGTTTGACCAATTAGCTCAGGATTGTTATCAAATACACATGTTATTTCAAGATTATCGTTCCGACGAAAGTTATTATTTGCTAATGCTTTTCCTAGATTTCCAAAACCAACTAAAGCAATTCGTTTCTCATCATCGGCTGCCAAAATTTCACTAAACACGTCGATCAAATACGACACATCATACCCGTAACCACTACGACCTAATTCTCCTAAATAAGAAAAATCACGGCGAATCGTTGCTGCTGGAACTTGCGTAATCGTTGAAAAATCTTTTGACTTGATGCGCGTAACTCCAGTTGTCTCAAGTATTTTTAGGTTGCGTAAATACAAGGGAAGACGTTTTGCTGTGGCGCGCGGTAGCTTTTTATTTTTGTACTCTTTCACTATGCCAACTCCTTTTTTGTTAATATATTCACATAAAAAGTTTACCATGCAACGTACTGTTGTGCAAGCATTAGTCGGAGTCATATCCAAAAAAACAAGAGACTTCGTGAAAAGCCTCTTGTGGTTATTTTATAAGAAATCAGCAAATTCATCCGCTTGTTGATCAGATTCAGGTGTAATTTCGTCCATCTTCAAACCAGCCAAAGCACGTTCCATCATCCCTTCGATATCCAAACGTTCTTCATAATGATGAACTTTATCTAAGCGCGGACGCGTTTTTGGTTGTGGTGGTGCAAAAATTGTACAACAGTCTTCAAATGGTTGAATCGCTAATTCAAACGTATCAATTTGTTGAGCGACTTCAATAATTTCTAATTTATCCATCGTTGCTACTGGGCGAATAATTGGTGTGTTCGATACTTCATTAATAGCAACCATACTTTGTAACGTTTGAGAAGCCACTTGTCCCAGTGATTCCCCATTTAAAATGATTAGGCCTTTACGCAACTCACGAATCGCATCGGTCAAACGCAACATCATTCGACGAGTGATTGTCATCCAATACCCTTGTGGCACACATCGCTTAATTTCTTCTTGAATTTCTGTAAATGGCACTTCGATAAATTGAATACTACCGACGTAAGGTGCTAATTTAGCGGTTAAATCTTTGGCTTTTTGTAACGCTTGTTCACTAGTATATGGTGGACTAGCAAAGTGAACGGCTTCGATTTCTACCCCACGCTTCATCGCAAAATAGCCCGCAACTGGCGAATCGATTCCACCAGATAGCATTAACATCCCTTTTCCACCGGTTCCAACGGGTAGACCGCCAGCTCCTTGAATCGTTTCATGTGATAAATACGCACCGTCACGACGAATTTCAACACGTAAATTAATATCAGGTTGTTTCATTTGTGCTTTAATATCTGGAAAAATATCAATTATTGCATTTCCTAATGTCAAATTCAATTCGCCACTTGTTTGTACAAAATCATGGTCACTACGTTTGGCAGTAATTTTGAATGTCTCTTTGCCAGTATACACTTCACGCATCATTTCTTGTGCCATTGCTTTAATGATTTCTACATCTTTTTCAACACGAATACTTGGTGAAAAATTTTGAATCCCAAATACTTTTTGTAATTTCGGAATGATAATATCACTATCTTCTCCATTCAAAATCAAGTGCATGCGGTCGCGATACGCATGGACACGCACATGGGGAAAGTCAATCAATGCTTTTTTTACATTTGATGCCAAGCGTGTGATAAAGACATTTCGATTTTTTCCTTTAGTTGAAAGTTCGCCATAACGAACCATAATTTCTGTATATTTCACGTCAAAACTCCTTAATTAATTTTCGAAAATTTTTGATACAGTTGATGAAAGACAATTAAAAATTGTTCTACTTCCGCCATCGTGTTACTTTCGTCTAAGCTAACACGAATCGCTGAAGTTGCTAATGAACTAGGAACATTCATTGCATGTAAAGTACTTGAAGCCATCTGTTTTTTACTTGAACAAGCACTAGTTGTTGAGGTATAAATCTGTTTTTCTTCTAAGGCATGCACTAACACTTCGCCACGAATATCTTTTAATGCAAAACACACAATATGCGGGGCAAACTCTTCTTCTTTAGAGAAGAGGGTCACTTTATCATATGAATGTAGTGCTTCTAACAAATAATTTTTTAAACGTGCCACATGCGTTGGTTTTTCCGCCTTTTTCTCAAATGCTAAACGCAACGCTCGTGCCATCGCCACAATTGCTGGCACATTTTCCGTGCCACTGCGGTGATTGCTTTCTTGTCCACCACCGTTCATTAACGGTGCTAGTTTCCGTCCAGCGCGCCAAAAAATAAACCCAACACCACGTGGGCCATGAAATTTATGCGCAGAAAAAGTCGCAAAATCCACGCGTGGTGTGAGCCACTGACTTTGCTCTACTTTGGTAATTGCTTGGACAGCATCAACATGAAAATGAATCTTAGGATGTTTTTCTAAAACAGCACTGATTTCTTGAATTGGTTGAATGGAACCAATTTCGTTATTCACCGCCATCACCGATACTAAAATTGTTTCTTTACGGATTAACTTTTCTAAAGCTGTCACATCTACAAAGCCTTCGTGAGTGACCGGCGCAACACTGACATCAAACCCTAATTCTTGTAATTGTGCGGCTGTTTCACTGACTGCAGGATGTTCAATACTTGAAATAATCAGATGATTGCCAAACGCTTTTTTTTCAATCGCTGTTCCTTTTAAAATCCAGTTATCCCCTTCTGTGCCTCCACTAGTAAAAAAGATTTCTTTGGGTGACACAGCTAATTGGTCCGCAATTTGTTTGCGTGCTTGTTGTAACAGACGGTTGGCTTGGTTCCCTAAGTCATGGAGACTTGACGGATTGCCGATAATTCGCTGACTTGTTTTTAAATATGTATCCAGTGCTTGAGGAAAAATCGGAGTTGTTGCACTATTATCAAAATAAATCATGTTCAATATGATCCTCTCTATTTGAAATTCCTTCCTATTATAACGGCTACTATCTTTGCTTTCAAGTTGGAAAGTTTAGAAACGAAAAACAGCATCTGATTTTCATCAAATGCTGTTTTTGATTAAACTAAATCTCGATGGTTGAAATAAAAGTCTTCGATACGTTTGAAAGCACCTGGTTCAACACGCTCTAAAGCTGTGCCGATTTCATCCAAGGCATCTTGGTAACGGTATTCGTTCGTAAATAATTCTAACGTACGATCGATAGACGCTTTTACTTCAGGATGTGAATGACGGTAACGATTTGCGTATTGCATCATTTGTTCCGTTAATGCTGCGGCATCGACTAAGTCATGCGTGCGTTGATCAAGCAATTCTAAGTCCTCTTCACAGATAGCAACCAATTTGTTGACTTCTTCCATATCCACACGAATTTTGTTCAACGCTTTTGATAATTCTTCAATACGATCCGTTGCCATGAAGAAGAATTCTAAGTATTCTCCTGGTAACCCTGGCAAGCGTTGTTTTTCAACAAAACGTTTTAAATTGCGCAATTTGAATTCGAAGGTATCAATTTTATCTTGTGCAATTTTCTCGCCTTTACGTAATTCACGAAGAGCATCATCAATTTCAACTTGTTGACCTTCAACGTCATCTAAGATCTTAAACGCGTCTTTGTAGAAGTGTTGTAGTTCTGAATAAGGAATCTCGTTTTTGTCCAATTCTGGCGCAATATTTTCGTTGCGTCGAGCAATTTCCTCGATTTCTGTTTGGAAACCACGAACGCGACCTAATTCATTATGGTTTAGCGCATAGCTTTGAGAAGTATGATCTAATTCGATCAACAATTGACGATTGTTGCGTGTCGCATGTTCGATATATTCTGTCAGAACTTTGGCGTTCTTCATCACATATCTTCTTGCTTCAATCTCACGTTCTAATACATCGTATAGTCCGTCGATTTCTTCTGCTGTTGTACGATTGGCAACTTCAACAGCTTCTACTTCAACTTTGGCTAAATCTTCTAATGAATTTTCCACTCTTCTCGCTACACGTTGGATGTCTGCTTGGAAGTTTTCTTCTGGGAAAACGTAGTGGTCGTTAATCATTTTCTTGTAGCTGTCTTCAATTTCCTTCAATTGAGAAGGGAATGTTTTATCCAACTCTTCAAAAACGACTGGTACGCGATTCATTAAATCTTCTACTTCATACGTGTGTTTTTCAGCATCCGCTAGTACTTTGCGGGCCTCAACAGGATCTCCTGACGTATTTAATGTCACAAATTGCGTGAACTCATTTTCGATGCTTTTGATTTGTTTTTGAATTTCTGGGTAAGCAGGTCCAAATCCTTCGCCGTTCTCACGAAGTTTTTGTTTTAATTCTTCATACACATCTAAGGCTTTTTGAACTTGTAAAGAGTTTCGTTCTTCACTCTCACGTAGTTCTTTCAAACCATCGCGGATGCGTTTGACTTCCTGCTCCATGATGTTCATGGTTGCTTCTGCTTCTGACACGGCCGCTTGCGCTTTAAAAAATCGGAAGGTTTCGTTTAAGTTCTCTACTTCAAAGATTTGACCCTCTAATTCTGAGAATGAACGTGTTGAAATATCCGCCCATTTTTGGTTCCAATCTCTAAAAGTATTTTGACTTTGGCCGACTAAATGCATTTTTTTGATTTCATCAATTTCTTCAATAATCGGTAAATCGAACAAGGACTCTTTACGTTTTTCTAACTGATCGAGCTTTTCTTGATTCTTTTTCCGCATGTAGAAACCGACTCCATACAAACCTGCTGCGACAACGATGATGGCAATGACGATTCCAATGATTAAATTACTTCCCATTTAAGGTTCCTCCAATTTCCCAAGTTCCACTTTTGCCAATTCGTGATGACTCACAAAATTTATAAACTATATTAAGAACCACCCATTTTCTTTTGCCAAAAGACATCTAAGTTGAATTATAGCATAAAGACAAACAGCAATCACTAAGAACTCTTAAAAAAATCACAACTTTTTTTTAAGAACAAAAAAGCTTGATTTCTTTTCTTTGAAACTGTAATCTATATAAAACATGAATTTAGGAGTAATGCCATGAAAGTAGCAAAATTTGGGGGAAGTTCCCTCGCATCATCTGAACAATTAAAAAAGGTTATTAATATCATTAAAGCAGATTCTGGACGTCGGTTTATCGTCGTTTCAGCACCGGGTAAACGTTATTCGGAAGACATTAAAGTCACTGACTTGTTGGTTGAGTTATATCAAAAACGTCTTGCAGACGAAAATACAGATGCAGTTATTCAAGCCATTTTTGAACGTTATCAAGAAATTGGTACTGCTTTTGATATTAATGAAGAAACATTAAAACAAATCCGCAAAGATTTAGAAAGTTTAGTGGATATGCCTGTTGAAAACAATCCACATTTTTACGATACAGTCTTAGCCAGTGGTGAAGACAATAACGCCAAATTAATTGCCGGCATTTTACGTGCAGAAGGGTTAGCTGCACGTTACGTCAATCCCAAAGAATTAGGTATGATTGTGTCTGATGAACCGCAAAATGCCCGCATTTTGACAAAATCTTACACAGCAATCTACCAATGGCGTAATAGCGAAGAAATTCTGGTTATCCCTGGTTTCTTTGGTTATACAGAACATGGAGATGTTTGTACCTTCTCTCGTGGAGGTTCTGATGTTTCAGGGGCAATTGTTGCCGCTGGGTTAAAAGTTGATTTATATGAAAACTTTACTGATGTTGATGGTATTTTTGCCGCACATCCAGGATACATCCATCAACCAGAATCAATCACACAATTAACGTATCGCGAAATGCGCGAATTGGCGTATGCTGGTTTTAGCGTTTTCCATGAAGAAGCTTTAATGCCTTCTTATCGTGCGAAAATTCCGGTCGTGATTAAAAATACCAATAATCCTGCCCATCCTGGAACATTGATTACCAATGAACGGTCTGATTTAGATAATCCGGTTGTCGGGATTGCAAGCGATGAAGGATTTAGCATGATTTATATCAGTAAATACTTAATGAACCGTGAAGTTGGTTTCACATTACGTGTCTTACAAATCTTCAAAGAATTTGGCTTAAATTATGAACACATGCCTTCAGGAATCGATGACATTTCGATTATCTTACGTGCCAATCAATTAAATTCTCAATTGGAAGAAGAATTGCTACGTAAAATTGCTTATGAAATCGATCCAGATGAACTACGCATTACCCATGATTTATCAATGGTCGTCGTCGTTGGTGAAGGAATGAAACATCGTGTCGGAACAATGGCTGAAAGTGCCGCTGCCCTAGCTAGAAAGAAAATTAGTATCGACATGATTAACCAAGGTTCTTCTGAAGTAAGCATTATGTTCGGCATTCATAAAGATCGCGAGCAAGATGCAATTCGTACGTTGTATTACACATTCTTTGAATAAACAAAAAATCAGCGCCTGCTTATTGAGGGCGCTGATTTTCTTTTTGTGCTAATTGTCGGTTTATTTCGGCTTTAATTTTGGCTTCGGGCGCATAGTCCGCTTCCCAATGCTCAGGTTTCAAGACTTTATTCGTCACTGGATCATAATGAGGCTGCCCATCTGGAAAGAGTTTTCCCATGTTCGCTTGATGCACAATCTCCATGATTGGTTCTGGATCAACACCTAATAGAGAAAAAGAACCATACGTAAAATATAAAACATCAATTAATGCATCCACTTGATCAACTAAAGGCTCCACTTGTTTGTCTTTTTTTAAGACTTTTGCTTTCGCCTGATCGACAGCTTGATGCAAACCATCTACTAATGTCGCAAATGTTTGTGGATGATTGTCACTTGCTGCATATAAAAATTCAACCAACTCTTCTGCTTTGAATCCCGCACGATGTAAAGCATCTTCTGTACTAAAAGCAGTCGGTACGTCTGGTTGTCTAGCATCAAATGTACGATGAAATTCTTCTGTCATTTCAAATGGTTTCATATTGTCCTCCTAAATCAACTGAAAATGGCGTAACGCTTTTTCAATCCCATCTTCGTTATTACTTGCGGTCACAAAATCAGCCGCTTGCTTGGTTTCTTCCATCCCATTTCCCATGGAAACACCGATTCCGACACCTTTAATCATTTCAATATCATTCCAATGATCGCCAAATACCATCGCTTCTGATAAGTCAATTCCTTTATGTGCTAAGAAAAATTGGATACCACGTAGTTTCGAACCACCTTTGGGCACAATATCCACCGTATACGGATTGGAACGTTGTAAATCACAATGAGGAAAGGCCTGTTGAAATTTTTCGGCTTCATATTCTCCGCTCAACATCACACATTGATAAATCGGTTCGCTCAAAATAGCTAAGTTGGAATAGCGATTCGAGCGACGATTCGGACTATAACGCTGTAACGCTAATTTCATTCCGCGAATGGGAAACCAACGCGGAACAAAACGAATCATCCGCCGAACAAAACCCGACTGACCGATACGCATTGTCAAACTGCCTTCCATATGGTGACGACCACCAAGCATCATTTGACGCGAATTTTTATTGGCATAAAGAATAATCTCATTCAATACCGCTTTTTCAAACGGACGAGCATAAATCGTTTGTTCTTTTGTATAAACCAGTTGACCATTATACGTTACAAACATATCTAAATTCAGGTCACGAACGATTCGTTCCACGCTTTCTGGTCCACGTCCTGTCGAAATCCCACAAAGAATTCCTTTTTTTTGCGCTTGCGCAATGGCGCGCTTGGTACTAGCTAAAATTTTTCCATTCGTAGAAATTAAGGTACCATCAATATCAAAAAATATCGCTTTAATCATCTATTCACCTACCTATTCTTAAAATAATTCTAATTGGCTAGGATTTAATTCTTCATAATCTAAGCCTAAGCGACGTTTAAATTGGGTCGCATTTTCTGCTGCATCGCCACCAGCATTGTTGTTAAATATTACAGCAATTTCTTTGGTTTTACTCTTTGCGGACTCCACCGCTCGTTGTAATTCAGTCAATTCTTCTTCGTTGTACCGATAATTGGTTCGCACTTTTTGCGCGTCTGGCCCCGTTGCTGTCCAGCCCATATCATTGCGTCCATGGAAACGGAAAAAGGTAAAGTCTTCATTAGTCACATAGGCATCTAATGGCACAGTGGTTGACAATTTTTTCGGCTCATCCACAACGACCAATGAGAAACGGTGGTTTTTCATAAAATTACGCGTCCCTTCAAGGTACTTTTCTTCGTACCAACTGCGATCGCGAAATTCAATAGCGAGAGGAATATCTTGAAATAATTGACGCAAGATGCGCAAATAATCGACATTTTCTCTCGTACATTTAAACGTAGCTGGAAATTGTGCCAATAAACAAAATAACCGTCCAGATTCAATCATTGGTGCCATATTGTTTTTTAATTGTTCTGCTAATTCTGTCAACGTTTGTCCTTCTTCTAATTCTTGATGCTTCGTAAATACTTTTTGGACTTTAACAATAAAACGAAATTGTTCTGGCACTTGTTTCAACCAAGTTTCAATATTGGCACGTGATGGAATAAAGTAAAACCCCGTATCCATTTCAACTAAAGGAAAATATCCTGCATATTCATAAAGTGTCGTTTCTTTTTTAC
This sequence comes from Enterococcus saccharolyticus subsp. saccharolyticus, assembly GCF_029023825.1. Classification (NCBI taxonomy): domain Bacteria; kingdom Bacillati; phylum Bacillota; class Bacilli; order Lactobacillales; family Enterococcaceae; genus Enterococcus; species Enterococcus saccharolyticus. Next base: position 2,019,364 of record NZ_CP118957.1, read on the forward strand.
CAGTTAAATATGTATGTTCTTTAAAACTAGTACAACCGATGCGAATCATCGTCTCACCTACTTTTTGAGAGTTAAAATAATTATAAAGAGTATTCGTGTATTTCGCAAGATTCGGCGCTTTTCTTCGATGATTTTAATTTCTTTTTTTTGGGGTTTGCGATACACTGATTTTGCATGTCAGAAAAGCGAGGTTTTTAGATGAAAAAAATACTTGTTCTCCATACAGGTGGCACGATTGCCATGAAAGAAGATGCTGTGACAGGTGGTGTCAGTCCAGATGTAGCCAATCCTTTAATGGACGCAACGATTAGCATTCCAACTGATGTCAAATTAGTAGTTGAAGATATCTTCAATCTTCCTAGTCCGCATATCACGCCACGTCATATGCTAAAAATAAAAGAACGCATCCAATTTGCAAAATCAGCAGGTATCGATAGTATTGTGATTACACATGGTACTGATACCTTAGAAGAAACGGCCTTCTTTTTAGACACAACAATTGGCAACCAACTCCCCATTGTCATCACAGGGGCGATGCGCTCAAGCAATGAACTTGGGAGCGATGGACTGTATAATTTTGAAAGTGCCATTCGTGTTGCTGCATGTCCAGAAGCGCAAGATAAAGGTGTTTTAGTCGTGATGAATGATGAAATCCACTCAGCTCGTTACGTCACTAAAACCCATACAACCAATGTTGCCACTTTCCGTACGCCAACTTTAGGTCCTATCGGCTTAGTTAGCAAGCATCGAATTTTATTTATGCAACAGCTTGTGGAGACCCCTCATTGGGACGTGTCTACTGTCGATGGATTAATCCCGATTGTGAAAGCATATGCGGGCATGCATGGCGATTTATTTGAAGCATTGGTTCAAACAGAAATTGATGGTTTGGTCATTGAAGCGCTCGGTGCGGGAAATTTACCACCAGAAACATTGGCTCCCCTCCAAAAAATGCTAGACAAACAAATCCCGGTGGTTTTAGTGTCTCGTTGTTTTAACGGTATTGCTGAGCCAGTTTATGACTATCAAGGTGGCGGTAGCGAGTTACAAAAGATGGGGGTTATCTTTTGTAACAGTATTAATAGTCAAAAAGCACGCATCAAATTACTAATTGCGAAAAATTGTCCGCTTTCGCCAGAAGAGCTCAGCTATTTCATGGAAAACTAAAAATAACCGATAGAGAGTGAATGAACACTTTCTCTATCGGTTATTTTGCTATTCTTAAAGCGAATCACTGCTTCTTTTTACTTTTTCTCTTGCCATTCAATGAGGGCTTCACAATAAGTCTGTTCGCCAATCCGAATTTCATGGCGTGTTTGCAATGTTTCTGCTTGAATTATTTCATAATGACTGTCGATTTCATTGCCATATTCGACTTCTTTATCAAAACGAATATTCATATATGCGGGTACATGCTTGGTTAGAAAATCATACCCTAATACATCCATCATCCAGTTAAAATAAATGGAATTATTGACATGTTGATTGCCATCAATATCATAGAAACGGACACGGAACGGAAGACTCGTTCCATTTTTGACTTTTTCAATTTTAGGATACCGTTTAATTTTGGTAATTTTCTCACTTTCATAAGGTGCAATAATTTCATTTGGCACGCTACTCATTTTTCTAGTTTCTACATTCATTAATGCAAAAATGGTTTCAATGCGCACCAATTCTTCCCCGGCTTGCGTGGTTATCCAGAAATGACGGTAACAAAAATATTTATTGTATTCTTGTGCTTGTGTTGTCACGTAAACAGTTTCGCCTGCTTTGGGCAATCGCTGCATAAATAATTGATAATTGGTGACAATCCAAGTTAAACCAAATTGTTGGACGAAATCGGCCCCTCTGTTTAATTGATTGCTTTGTTCTTCTGACACTTGAATGGCGACTGCAATCATTGTCGCTAGTTTCATTGTACCATTCACATCGCATTCATATGCTGTCACTTCATGCGGTGTCGTATATTTTGTTGCCAAATAAATTCCCCCTTGATCTATCTCAAGTATAACAAAAAAAAAAGAAGAGCACACGCACTCTTCTTTTATTCGTTTCCGCTAATTACAGCGCTCGGATCGTTTAATACCTCACGATTTAATTCATTAATTCGAGAACTTGTCACGACACCAGCGACCATACTATCACTTACATTCACTAGCGTACGTGCCATGTCAATTAATGGTTCCACAGAGATTACCAAACCAACAATGGCAACTGGTAAGTTCATTGAACCTAACACGATTAATGAGGCAAATGTTGCACCACCACCAACACCAGCAACGCCAAATGAGCTAATAGTCACAATAGCAATTAACATAACAATAAATTGCCAGTCGAAAATATTAATACCAACAGTTGGCGCCACCATTGTCGCAAGCATTGCCGGGTAAACACCCGCACAACCATTTTGCCCAATCGAAATCCCAAAACTTCCCGCAAAATTGGCAGTTGCATCATCGACACCTAATGCACGACGTTGTGTTTCAATATTCATTGGCAAAGTACCGGCACTTGAACGCGAAGTAAACGCAAAACTCAAGGCAGGAAAGGCTTTTTTAAAGTAGGTTAGTGGATTCACTTTCACACCTGCTAAAATCAATGCATGCACAACTAACACTAAAATTAACGCTGCATACGAAGCAATAATAAATACCCCTAAGTTGACGATTGCTTTAAAATCACTTGTTGCTAAAACATTAGTCATCAATGCAAAAACCCCATATGGTGTTAAGCGTAGCACTAATGTCACGATACGCATCACAATTTTATATAAGCTTTCCATCAAGTTAAAGAAAAATTCGGCTTCTTTTGGTGCTTTGCGTTTAATTCCAAGATACGCCACTCCGACAAAAGCAGAGAAAATAACTACACCAATCGTACTTGTAGCACGTGTTCCTGCTAAGTCTGCGAAGACATTACGAGGAATGAACGATAAAATTTGTTGAGGAATCGATAAATTTTGAACCTCAGCTTGACGTTGCGTAATTTCTGCAATACGTGCTGTTTCGGCAGCACCTTCTGTGAATGTCGCTCCATCTAATTGGAAAACCATGACCATCACGATTCCAATTAAAGCCGAAATAGCTGTTGTTCCTAATAACGTTGCTAATACCGTAAAGCTAATTTTACCAATCTTGCCGCTTTCTTTCATGCGTGTAAACGCACTAACAATTGAAACAAAAACTAATGGCATAATTAACATTTGTAATAAAGCAACATATCCATTACCAACTAATTTAATCCAATCCAATGATTGTGTGACTACTGGGCTTTCCGTTCCCCAGATTAATTGTAACGCACCACCAAAAATAATTCCGGCAAATAAACCAGTGAATACTCGAGTTGAGAATTTAACATATTTCTTTTGCATTCGATAAAAAACATACAAAATAGCAGCAAAAATAAGAATAATTAATACTGTGAGCAGATTTGTCATTTGTGTTCCTCCTTTGTTTTTTCACGCGAAAATGACAAGTCCGTCAACGGAAGTAAAGGTTCCTAGTGACCATTCTCCAACAGTTCACTCTAATGAAAATACGTGTGAAAGAATCATTAGTGACGTTATTATTATATCGAAGCAAGAAACGATTGTCTAATACATGAACTTGTATTCATATCTTTTCTAGGTTTCAGCGAAAATAAATCCTTCTACACAAAAAACAGCCGTTCACACGACTGCTTTTCGTTTATGCTAAAGCACCCATTGGATCCCATGGTGCCAAAACTGTTGGTTCAGCTTCAAAAGCGGCTAACTGTTCAGCAGTTAAGAACTCTTTACGTACCACAATTTGATACGTATATTCATCCATCCACGCATCGCTTGCAACAAAGAAGCCTTTATCACCGACTTTCTCACCCCAACTGTTTTCGACTTTCCATTTAGTTGATTGACCATCAACTAAATCAACTCCGGTTAAAACCATTGCATGGGTCATTAAGCTTTCCCCATAGTCTAATCTTTCAGCTTTGGTCATATCAAAATTGATATCAAATAAATCATTGACATCATACGCATCCAAAGACATAATCCCGGTATCACGTGTTGATGATTGCCCCACATCACAACCAAACCACACAGATTCCCCTTGCTCTAATTGGGCGATAGCCAATTTTTTAAAGGTATCCATAGCAACATTTAAGTATTTCACTTCTTTACCACCAACTACATTTCCTAACATTTCAACTGTATACGACTGATTGTAGGGTTTATCTGCTGTTGGCGCATTGATGATGCTGACATAGTCATCTAAATCAACACCGATATATTTATCGTAGAAGGTTTGTGGTGTTAAACCACGCTCTAAATGATACGCTTGTTCTTCATCACGATATTCAAAATCAAAGGTTTCCGGAGGCGTACCAAGAGAAATCGCTAAGAAATTATACACTTCTTGTAACAATTCCGCTTTAACCGTTTGAATTTCTGCGGGTGTTTTTCCTTCTGCCACCAAGCGACGCAAAACAGTCGCATCTTTGCGTAGTTTTTTATTTAAATAGGTGTTTAATTCACGTGAATTAGACGAATTACTGCTTTCTGGCATAGCTGTTTTGGGTACAACGCCATATTTTTGGAAAATGGAAACAATCATATCCCATTGCCCACCGTCTTGTTGAGGTGTTTGCAATAGAAACGCCACTTTACGACTCGTTAATTCTTGATTCGCTGTTGCTAAAATATTTTCATAAAAATAATTGGCTTTCTCATATTTATCCCAGAAAAACGTATAATTTTGAGATAATTCAAAGTCTTTCAACTGAAATTGATTCAACATTTTATGACGAAACGTATTTAATGCCGCAAACATCCAGCAACGACCAGATTGTTTTTGATTGGCAACTTTCCCAGTTTTCACATCAACAGAAAATACAGGCACATTATTCACTTGTGCACTGACGTTTTCAGCAGACGCACGAATTCCATTTTTGACTACCCCACGTTGTAAGGCATTTTGTTTATTATTGTCTTTGAAGTCTGACGCAAATTTTTGCGTCAATTCTTTCGTAATTTCAGACATAGTAACATCTCCTTTACTCTACTGTTTATTCTACTCCTCTTATTTTAGAAAAACAACTGATGTCATTTGTCTGCTTTTTTACGATGCGTGCCTAATAACCATTGTTCGATTCCTGCATAAGCTTCTCCGACTGCTTTACTCGCTAGTAGATAGGTTAAAGCAATACTCACTAGGAAAATCAGGACTAAGGTCAAGCCATTTAATGGAATCACATCACCTGAGATACCACGGACACCTTTGACAATGAAACCATGTAACAGATAAGCGACCATCGTATATTTTCCACACGAGGTATAAAATTTTTCTTTTGTCGGAACACATGCAAAAAAGGCTAATATGCCGACACATCCTAAAATCAACGTCACAATTCGCACCATTGCCCCCCATTCAGGAAAGTTTAAAAAATCTTCATAGGGTTTAGAACCAAAGAAAATATACTTGTTGACGGGACCAATCCAATGAATTAATCCATAGATAGCCGCAAAGATGACCATCAACCATTGACGATTTTTCATGTTTTCAAAACGTTCGACACTTTCTTTTTGCAAGTAATACCCCATCACGAAAAATGGTAGAAAGACGACGGTTCGTTGTAAGGTCAATTCTCTACCAATAAAAGGTAAATATCCCACCAATAGACTAAGTAACACACTCACTGTAATTCCCATTTTAGGGGAGACTTTTTGGAAAAAATACAACGAAATTTGCCAAAAAAAGGAACTAACTAAAAACCATAAAGACCAATTGGGTACATGCAATTGAAACGAAAACGAATCATTGGTACCAATCAACCAATAAAATAAAGAATAGAGCCATTGAAAAATAATGTACGGCAAAATAAATTTTTGAAAACTAATGCGAATCTGTTGTCCCTTTTTGTAATCAAATGATTTCGCAAAGTATCCTGAGATAAAAATAAATGCCGGCATATGAAATGTATAAATCGTAAAATACAAATCATTGCTCCATTTTGCTTCAGCGATAAACGGTTGTAATAAATGACCGAATACCACTAAAATCATTAATAAAAATTTAGCATTGTCAAAAAAAGGATCTCTTCTTTTTATTTGCACACATGCCACCTACCTTTACAAAAAACCTTTCCTTTTCTCTAGTATACAGGATAAATGTTGCAACTTTATTGCAATTGTTCAAAAGAACATAACAATTTTTGCAAGGAAGATTCATTGCTTTTATATCATTTGTATTATATCATGTAATACAAAGAGGTGAAGAAAATGATTTTAGAAATCGATCCATTAGGCGAAGAACCCATTTACAAACAATTGCGTGATCAAATTATTTTAGGCATTGCTCAGCACCAATTGAAGGCTGGTGATTTATTGCCTTCTGTCCGCATGTTAGCCGATGAATTAGGGGTTAACCCGATGACTGTCTCTAAAGCGTATAACTTGTTAAAAGAAGAAGGGTATTTAATTACTGATCGTCGGAACGGGACAATTGTCACCCAACGTAGTGAGTTTGATACATCCGCTAAAAAAACCTATGACCATCGCTTAGCATTGTTGTTAGCAGAAGGCTTTCTCCACCAGCAATCCAAAGAAACCATTTTACAAGATGTCGAAACCTATCTCAATACTTATTCCAAAGGACGTGAAGAATCGTGAATTATCTATTTATTGGTATCTTAGTCTTAATCAATGTGATACAAGCATGTACCCTCCGTTTATCTGGGACTCCACATAAACAAGTCATTTTAGAAAATACCATGACAACAGAACACTTGCAAGCGCCGCAAGTGCAAGCGTTAGCTCAAGAATACAAAAAGCGATTGCTACAAATTGCAGCGATTTTTAGTTTATTGAGTCTTGGGTTGCTAGTTATAACATATGAATCGATTTTATTAACCTTTTTCTGGATTCTTTTATTTGGTAGTATGATTGCCATGTTTTTTTGTAAAGTGCACTATGTACGCACAATGCAAGAATTATTGGTTAAGAATGATTGGTTAATGCCGGTCAAACCAATTTTAGTGGATACACAATTGATCCTTACAAAAAATCAAAAAATGGTCTCAGCTTGGTGGTTAGTCCCACCGCTCATTATTTGGGGATTAGGAAGTATTTACAGCGTGATGTCTCATGTAGGCGAGGCATGGTTAATGATTAGTCTGAGTGGGTTGTTATGGTTATTCTCTTTGGGGAGTTGGTTTGTTGTAGGAAAATTACCTGTTCGTGCATTGACAGATAATCAAACCATTAATCAACAATACAATGACCTCACGAAACATCATTGGTCTTTAATGATGGTCTCCATTAGTTGGATACTCGTTCCTTTATTGCTTATTCCCATGATTAGTTTAACCGTCTCTTCGTTTTGGGAACTTATTTTATTCAGTTGCTTTTTCTTGTTGCTGATTAGTTGGACGATTTTCTCGTTTTGGTATTTGTATTCTTTACGAAAAAAACAAGATCAATTACTTGCTCAAGTACCCAGCTATCGTTATTTAGGGGACGATCAATACTGGCGTTTTGGTGTGTATTATAATCCCCATGATCCACGATTGTTTCTACCGGATCGAATGGGTATGAATATGGGCATCAATCTAGGACGTCCGTTAGGAAAAGTCTTGATGGGTCTTACTGGTGTCATCATTAGTGTCGCCTTCGTTGTAACCTTAGTTCCAGCGTATTTGTACGATTTTACAGCAGATCCCTTCCAATACGAACAAAACACGACACGTGTCGAATTACGAGCTCCTTTTGTGACGACATCCGATATTCCCTTAGAAACGATTGAGAAAGTCGAGTTACTCACTAAATTACCTGAAAAACGAATAAAAGTTTATGGAAGCGCGACGGATAATTACGCAACTGGCAAATTTACGGTGAATGGTAAAGCAGCTACCCTTTACGTTGACCATCATTCAAAACAAATCTTGCATATTGTCACGCCTGAAAGAGATTATTACTATACCAATAAAGAACCACAAAAAACGATGATTGCCTATCAACAATTACAAAATAAAATACAATAAAAAAAGAACAAAAGTCGAAATGACTTTTGTTCTTTTTAGACTCCGGCAGTAGGACTCGAACCTACGACATCATGATTAACAGTCATGCGCTACTACCAACTGAGCTATGCCGGAATGACTATGAATGTATAATAGCAAGTTTTTTTAAATTAATCAACCCCTCTTTTACATTTTGTTTAAAAAACTATCGATTATTAAATAACTTGTAAAATTTAAAAAAGAATTTACAATAAAATAAAGCGCTCTACCAATTATCCAGAACACGAATAAAACTAAAAAATAACAATTAAGGAGAGAATTTATGACTATTTTTGTACGAGCTTACCAATACGGTGATATTGAAGCGATGCAGCAAATTTGGAATGAGGTTGTTCACGAGGGAATAGCTTTTCCACAAAAACAACCTTTGTCATTGGACGAAGCAAAAACGTTTTTTAAGGAACAAACCTATACAGGGGTCGCTGTCGAAGGAGAAACAGTGGTCGGACTCTATATTTTACATCCTAATAATATTGGACGCTGTCAGCATATTGGCAATACTTCTTACGCGGTTTCCAACCAGCATCGCGGGAAAAAAATTGGTGAAACATTAGTGAAAGACTCCATTATTCAAGCTGCTGCGCATCATTTCCGGATTCTTCAATTTAATGCTGTCGTTGCGACAAACCATAGCGCCATTCATTTATACAAAAAACTTGGCTTTACTCAATTAGGAACCATTCCCGGTGGTTTTCGCTTACCCGACGGAACGTATGCCGATATTCATCCCTTTTATATTGAAGTTTAAAAAAGGGGACTTATGTCACAGCCCCATTTTTTTTATCGAGGACGTAACTAACTTATGTCACGGCCCCTTTTTATTTAACCAATGATTACAGATTCTTCAGGATATTTAAAGTTTGCTTCGTTTTTATTTGCTCGGAAAATGAATGAAAAGAAGACCGTCATCACGCCAACTCTTCCTAAAAACATCAACGATAAAATAATTACTTTTCCAATACTTGTTAAATCTGGCGTAAGCCCCATCGTTAATCCAACTGTTCCTAAAGCAGAAATCACTTCAAACACAATATATTCTAGACCTAATTGATCGACATTAGGAATGGTTTCAGTCACCGAAAGAATCATTGTACTAATGATAATCACTGTTAAAAAAGCAAAAAATAGCGTTAATGCTCTAGAAATTGTGTCTTCTTTTATTGTGCGTCCTCTAAATTCTGCACGACTGCGACCTTTAAAAATACTACGAATTTTAATTAATAAAACCCCAAATGTCGTTGTTTTAAATCCCCCAGCTGTAGATCCAGAAGTCCCCCCAATAAACATTAACACCATTGTTAGAACCAAACCTGCATGTGACATTGAAAAATAATCAATTGAAAAAAAGCCAGCCGTACGTGGTGTAACAGCCATAAATATTGTGTTAAAGAAACGTTGCCAACGGTTTCCCTCGGCAAGTAATCCGCTGTTTTGTTCTGTAAAAAAAAAGCCAATCACACCAAAAACCAACAATCCCGCTGTCACTAACAGCGCAATTTGGCTGTGCAAACTTAACCGTTTATTTTTTCGTATTTCTAATAAATCATGCCAAACAAAAAAACCTAATCCTCCTGAGATAATTAATAAGCTAATGATTGATAATACCCACGGGTCTTTTTGGAAACCAACCAAACTATCTCCAAACAAATCAAAACCAGCATTACAAAAACTAGAAATCGCATGAAAAACGCTATACCACAACCCTTTTCCCCAACCAAATTGAGGAACAAAGCGCACGGCTAACAACAAACTACCCACTCCTTGAATCAACAAGGCAATTTTTAATACATACAGCAATAAATGAATTTCTCCTGACATCCTTTGCGAATTAAAGGCTTCTCGTAAAAACATGCGTGTACTTAATGTAATTTTTTTCTTCATTAACACAAAAAAGAAAACTGGAATAGTCATGAAGCCTAGTCCGCCTAATTCTATTAATACCAAAATGACACTTTGTCCAAATAAACTCCAATGTTCATTTGTCATTAATGTCGTTAAACCGGTAACACACGTGGCAGAAGTTGCCGTAAATAACGCATCTAAAAAATTGGTGCTCTCACCGTTTTTTGTTGCTAGCGGTGTCATTAACAATAGAGCCCCCATCAAAATCAAGATTCCAAATCCCAACGTAATTAGTTGTGAAACGGTCAAATGGAATGGCGATTGTCGTTTTCGTCGCATTGTTTTTTTACCTTCTTTGTTTTATATTTTCAAACTTGATTATCAATATAACATACCTCGGCAAAAAATCTAGCTTTTCCTTTTCTAAAAATGACTGATTGAAAGTTTTAACTTGCTATGCGGATTTTCAGTAAAGTGCTATACTTGTACCATTACTTTAAATTTAGAAAGGTTGAAATGTATGGCTTTTATTGGCACGCTCTGTCTCATTTTAGTAACAACGACTTTAGCTTCACATTTTTCTAGAAGAATCGGTATCCCTGCTGTCATTGGGCAACTCTTAGTCGGGGTTGTCTTGGGTAGCGCAGGATTAAACCTTATACATTCTACTGAATTAGTTCATGAATTTTCCGAAATCGGTGTTATTTTGTTGATGTTTTTAGCGGGGTTAGAAAGTGATTTAGCCTTGTTGAGAAAGTATTTTAAACCAGGATTATTGGTAGCCATTTTTGGGGTCATTCTGCCCCTTATCCTAGGACTAGGAACAGGCGAAGTTTTCCAAGTTAGCTTTAAAGAATCAGTTTTCTTTGGCATCATTTTAGCGGCAACTTCGGTGAGTATCTCCGTTGAAGTGTTAAAAGAATTAAATGTAGTGAATACAAAAGAAGGTTCCACTATTTTAGGTGCTTCCGTTGTTGATGACATTTTAGCAGTTTTAGTGTTAAGTTTAAGTATCCCTTTGTTTACAGGAGGAGCAACTAGCGAGACACCTTTGTCTCTATTACTCATCGAGCAAGTCCTTTATTTCGTACTTATCTTCGCATTAGTTAAATGGATTGCCCCTTATTTGATTTATTTAGCAGAAAAATTGTTTGCGAATGCTGCAATCATTATCATGTCATTAGTCATTTGCTTAGGAATGTCTTATCTTGCTGACTTCGTTGGTTTGAGTTCAGTTATCGGGGCTTTCTTTGCAGGAATTGCTGTCAGTCAAACAAAAGTAAAAAAAGAAGTGATGCATAATGTGGAAGCGTTAGGTTATGCTATATTTATCCCTGTTTTCTTTGTTAGTATCGGTTTGGATGTCTCCTTTGCCAACTTTGGAGAACAACTATTATTTATTGTTGCTTTCACGATTGTAGCAATTGTTTCTAAACTATTTGGTGGTTTTCTGGGATCAAAAATGGCTGGGTTTGATAATAATAGTTCCTTGATGGTTGGTGCAGGTATGATTTCTCGAGGCGAAATGGCTTTAGTCATTTTACAAATCGGACATCAATCAAAGATGATTGAACCGCAGTATTACTCACCTTTAGTTATCATTATTCTGTTAAGTACCTTGCTTTCCCCATTAATTTTGAAATATTTTACTAAAAAAGTATATTGATAAAAGATAGATAGAGGATTGCCTCTATCTACTTTTTTTTATGAAAAAACACTCACTTTTTCCCTACGAAACGAAAAAAAGTTAGGAATCCCAAACTTTTTTTGTGCACACTCTTTCCTGAAATGGTACAATTATTTTGTTACTTTAAATATGAAAGGTCGGATGTTATGGAATTTATTGGTATTCTCTGCCTCATCCTTGTGTCGACGACGATCGCGTCACATTTATCGAGGCGAATTGGCATACCAGCTGTTGTTGGGCAACTATTAGTTGGGGTGCTATTAGGTAGTGCAGGACTGAATTGGGTACAGTCTAGTGAACTCGTACACGAGTTTTCAGAAATTGGCGTTATTTTGTTAATGTTTTTAGCTGGGTTAGAAAGCGATCTTGCTTTATTAAGGAAATATTTAAAGCCTAGTCTTCTTGTCGCAACATTTGGTGTGGCATTCCCCCTAGTTCTTGGTGCAATTTCAGGAACTGCATTTCAAATTGACTTTCAAGAATCTTTCTTCTTCGGAATCATTTTATCAGCAACTGCAGTAAGTATTACTGTTGAAGTATTAAAAGAAATGAATGTAATGAACACAAAAGAAGGATCTACAACTTTAGGCGCATCGGTTATGGATGATGTGTTAGTTGTATTAGTACTAAGTCTAAGTATCCCAATCTTAACAGGTACTTCATCTAATGGTGTTTCTTTACCCATCCTCTTATTAGAACAAATTGCTTATTTTGGTCTAATTTTTATGTTAGTAAAATGGATTGCTCCGTATTTAGTTGAGTTAGCCGAAAAGTTATTTGCGAATTCTGCTGTAATTATTGTCTCACTCGTTATTTGTTTAGCAATGGCTTACCTTGCTGATTTTGTCGGCTTGAGTGCTGTTATTGGTGCTTTCTTTGCTGGTGTCGCTGTTAGCCAAACAAAAGTCCAACATGAAGTGATGCACAATGTCGAAGCACTAGGTTACTCTGTCTTTGTTCCAATCTTCTTTGTTAGCATTGGATTAGATGTTTCATTCGAAAACTTCAAATCACAAATGCTCTTCATTATCGTCTTCACACTAATAGCTGTTATCTCTAAATTATTAGGTGGTTTTACTGGTTCAAAAATCGCTGGATTTAGTACCAACAGTTCATGGATGGTCGGTGCCGGAATGGTTGCTCGTGGCGAGATGGCCTTAATCGTTTTACAGATTGGTTATCAAGCAGGATTAATTGATCCTAGTTACTATTCACCGTTTGTAATCATTATTTTATTAAGTACAGTGATTGCACCATTAATCTTAGAATTCTTCACAAAAAAAGTGTACCCATAGAAAAAGAAGCTTTGAGCACACATTCGCTCAAAGCTTCTTTTGTTTAGTTCTCTAATTCTTCGACTAATGCTTCTAATTCATTCAAACGTTGTTCAAACATCTTCATCGCGTCTTCAATATAGTCTGCTTGTGTCATATCAACACCGGCTTTTTTCATGACTTCGATTGGATAATCGCTATTTCCAGCTTTTAGATAGTTTAAGTAACGCTCTAATGCAGCTGGTCCTTCTGAAAGAATTTTTCCGGCTAAAGCAGATGCAGCAGAAAATCCTGTTGAATATTGGAAAACATAATAATTGTAATAGAAATGAGGAATACGTGACCATTCTAAACGAATTTCCGGATCATCAGCTAGTGCTTCGCCATAATATTTTTTATTTAAAGCGCCATAACTTTCACTTAAAAATTCGCTTGTTAATGGTGTACCTTTTGCATCTTCAACATGCATAAAATGTTCAAATTCCGCAAATTGTGTTTGACGGAAGACTGTTCCTTTAAAACCATCTAAATAATGATTTAACACATATGCGCGAACACGTGGATCAGTTTCAGTTTCTAACAAATGTTCAGTTAAAATATTTTCATTGGTAGTTGAAGCAATTTCTGCTAAGAAAATCGAATAATCTCCATACACATAAGGTTGATTGCTACGAGTAAAGTAACTATGAACACTATGTCCCATTTCATGAACCAACGTAAATAATTGATCCAAAGTATCATGCCAATTCATTAAAATATATGGCAAGGTATCATATGCTCCTGAAGAATACGCACCACTACGTTTTCCTTTATTCTCAACCACATCAATCCAACGATTATTAAAGGCTTCTTTCACAACAGTTAGATACTCTTCACCCATTGGCTCTAGCGCTTGAATCGCTTTTTCTACCGCTTGGTCATACGTATAACTAATTGGTGCTTCACCTAATAAAGGCGTATATACATCGTACATGTGCAAATCATCGAGATTTAACAAACGTTTGCGCAGTTCCATGTAACGATGTAACAATGGTAGATTTTGATTCACTACATCCACTAATGTATCATAAACACTTTCAGGAATATGGTTACTACTTAATGCCGCTTCACGTGCAGAAGCAAATTTGCGTACTTTTGCTTTGTAATTGTGTGCTTTCACATTCGCACTTAAAGTAGAAGCAAAGGTGTTCCGGAATTGCTCGTAAACACTGTATAAACCTTTAAATGCTTCTTCACGTACACGACGGTCAGTACTTTCTAATAATTGACCATAAATACCATGTGATAATTGAATTTTTTCTCCGTCTTCGCCTTCAATGGTTGGGAAAACTAAATCGGCATTATTTAAGACTGAGAAAGTATTGCTTGGTGAGCCAAAAATTTCTCCTGCTGCAGCTAGCAATGCTTCTTGTTCCGCCGGTAACACATGTGCACGATTGTCTACCGTTTGTTTCACAAAATGACGATACCCTTCTAATTTTGGTTCTTCGTCAAAATAGCTCCAAATTGTTTCATCACTTAGTGTCAACAATTCTGGTTCTAACCAAGAGATAGCTTCACTCGTTTGTGCTAATAAACTACTTGCACGAGCATAAAGCGCTTGGTATGTTGTATTTGCCGTATCTTGATCATTTTTTAAATGACTGTAAACATACAATGTTTCTAATTTACGTGAGACATCTAAGACATATTCTAATGCTGCTAAAAAGGCAGCACCACCCTTGTTCAAGGTTCCTTTGTAAGATGATGCTTGTTTTAATTCTGCTTGTAATTCTTTAAATGCAACTTCGAAAGCTGCATCATCCACAAAAATTTTCGTTAAATCCCATGTTGACGCTTCTGCGACTTCTTCACGTGTTGGTAATTGTTTTGTTTCTGACATGCTTTCTCCTCCTCTTAAATAAGACCAGTGTATCATATTTTGTCTAATCTGCCACAAGGAAACTATTTGGAAAATACAGGTGTTATCTCTAATTGTTGACATTCGCGATAAATCAACTGTAGAACTTCCTTTTGAGAAATGCAGGGATAATGCCAATCCATTACTAATTGTTTTAATTGCTGTAACCATTCCCGAAAATTAGTGGTTTGGATATAACAATAACGCAAGAATAAAAGCCAATCTCCAAAGAAAAAATGATAGAAGCTTGCTTGATAACACCAACTAGGTAACGTTTGTAAATTTCCACCAAGTACATAGATTTTTTGCTGTAATTGATGAATTTGGGGATTATCTTGAAATAATTTCCGTTGCAGATAATAGCGATATTCTGCTGCATTCCAGCTAAAAACACAGGATTCAGCCGCAACAAATGCTCGAATTTGTTCCAGAGATTGTTCTTGAAAAGCCCATTTCTTCAAGCGATAAAAATAACCTAACCGAAAATGCCAACGTACAGCATACAATAACCAAATTTCTTTTTGCTGCGCTTTGATGCCCCAAATATGAATCCCTTTTTCTTTTGTATAATAACAAAAAGCCTTTTGCAATTTTCCCCACCGTTGACGAGGTAGTAGTTTTTCTCCTAGTAACCACCATGGTTGGTACCCATGGTGGTGGTAATTTTGTGTCCGTTCAAGATATCGCTCAAAAGATAATGGCGAGCACTGGACTTCAATAGCTAATGATTCCAGCAAAATATCTGGACGCTGTTTAAGTTGTGGTAAGTAGGCTTCCAATTGCCCCCCACTCCATTGCTGCATGAAGGCTTTACTGGCTAAATGTTCACTAGTCTCTCCTTCACTAAAACTAGTACATTCGGCATAAGCAGTATGGGCGAAATGCGGAATTTTGATACGTCCTTTCTTTAAAATCACTGCTTCTTTGCAACTAGGACAAATAAAAGATTTCGTTGCGCATTGTTGCAACTCGCTAGCAATGACACTTTTTCCATCCAACGTTTCAGCAACTAACATTTATTTCACCTCTTCGATACTAGATACGAAAAAAAGACGAGAAAAATTTTTCTCGTCTGTCTATTTTCCAATCAAAAACTGGTTGTCAGAAACAATACTGTTTCTAGCAACCAGTTTTTGATTAATTAAGGAAATACCGTTTTGTCATCCCTATTGCATCCATCTCCATGATTTTTTCACCGTGTTCGATTAAATAATCAGGTGTTACTGTACTTTTACGAGCAAATTCAGAAAGGAGTGCTGTGTGATTTTCAATCTGTTTATCTATTAATGTATCTTCTAAGAAAAATACATCCAAATAATACATACTATTCATTAAATAAAGATTGGTCACAACATCTTCCAATTCTATTTCGGTAGCTAGTTGAATCATTGCTTCAAATGATCCAATTTCAAATACCAACTCACGAGTAACAGGTGTGGATTCTTTTTCATCTTTTTCTTTTTTAGCAGGTAATTGATTTTTAAACCAATCCATCATTTCTTCTTGAGAAAATCCTTCATAGGATTCTGGATCTTCATTTTTTAACCAGTCTGTGATCTCTTCTGGTGAATAATAATCTCCATATACCTCATAAGGATCCATGTTTTCAAGAGAAGCATTTTTGCTGATAAACAATTCTAAGCCATCGCCTTTTGGTAATACTTGAAAAGTAACTGCTTCGCTTCCTTTGAATTCATCATTCACGTCTACTTCTTCTAAAATACTATAAAAGAAATTTTCGATTTCCTTGTGATTTCCCAGTAAGTCTAAAAAAGTGATTCCTCTAGCAGCTAAATCTTCGCTTTTGATCAACACACGAATTGTGTTTTCATTAATATGTTCCATTTCCATATTAGCTACACCTCACTTATCCTTCATATAAGTCCATTGTAACGGATGGGCTAGAAATGTAAAGAGAAAAACATTACAAAGTCCAAATAGACAAGCATTCTTAAACAAAAAAATAAGACAAAAATCATTTTACGATTTTTGTCTTATTACCTTTTATAATCCTGCCATTAGTTGCGCTTGTCTTAATTCTAATTGACGAACATCACGTGGTAAGAAACGACGAATTTCATCTTCGTTAAAACCAACTTGTAATCTTTTTTCATCAATCATAATTGGACGACGTAACAAACCTGGGTTTTCTTGGACAAGAGTTAATAATTCTTTAAGTGGCAATTCATCAAGATCCATATTTAGCTTTTGGAACACCTTTGAACGAGTCGAAATGATTTCTTCGGTACCATCTTCTGTCATTTGCAGAATTGATTTTAATTCTGAAATGTTCAATGGCTCAGAGAAAATATTTCGCTCAACGAAAGGAATTTCGTGCTCTTGTAACCAAGCACGAGCTTTTCGGCATGAGGTACAACTTGGGGAAGTATATAGTGTCAACAACGTGCATCACTCCTTTTTAAATTAAAAACAGAAGAATCATTTGTTTCACTTCTGTTTTCATTATAACGCACACTTTTGATAATTACTAGTGTTTTTCGCAAGTTTGCAAATAAAAAAAATTGTTATTTAATAAAAATAAACCTTGAAACTATCGGCTTTTTATCAAGCTTTTTTCCATTTTCGAAGAATTTTAGTCTTTTTTCTCATTTTTTTATTATTATGTAACAGACACTAAAAACTGTTATATATTTTGTCATTCGATTACAAAATTAAACAACAACTAGCTTTTAATTTCTCACAAAAACAACTGCTTTCTTATAAAAAATAAAATAGCTTCAAGACAACAGACACAAGGTCTTCGTCACTATTTCATCTTGTATTTGACTTATTTGTTTTTTTATTGATTTATAAAATGTTATTTGACAATCCAGCGATTTTTTGTTCAGTTGTGTTACTGTTTTTTTTTATAAAAAATAAATTCTCATTTCTAAGTTAAAAACTTTTATGAGTATTTGCTTTATTTTTTTCAGAAAATGTGAAAAAAATAAAAAAAATGAAAAAGATGCGAAGATTCGTCACTTTGAACGAATTTTCGCACCTCTGTTTTGTTATTAATTGTGAAATTGTGCTTCGTAAAGTTTACGATAATGCCCATTTTTAGCCATTAATTGCTCATGGGTTCCTTCTTCAAGAATGCCATTTTCACTCATAACAATAATTCTCGTTGCATGTTTAATTGTTGCTAAACGATGCGCGATGATTAAAGTTGTTCTTCCTTCTGCCAAAGAATTCAATGATTCTTGAATGACTTGTTCCGTCTCGGTATCCAAAGCAGAAGTTGCTTCATCTAAAATTAAAATAGGTGGATTTTTCAAGAACATACGCGCGATTGCCACGCGTTGACGTTGCCCTCCTGACAATTTAACTCCGCGTTCACCAATTAGTGTGTCTAATCCGTGGCTCATTTGTGCAACCACACCTTCTAAATGAGCCAACTTCACTGCTCGTAAAATGTCTTCTTCGGTGGCATCTAAATCACCATATGCGATATTTTCACGAATCGTTCCTGGGAATAAGAAAACATCTTGTTGCACCGTACCAATTTGATGACGTAAAGATGCTAAAGTCATGTCTTGAATATCGATGCCGTCAATAGTAATTTTACCTCCAGTTACATCATAAAAACGTGGCAATAAATTACACAATGTCGTTTTACCAGAACCACTTTGACCAACAAAAGCGACCGTTTCTCCCGCTTGAATATCTAATGAAATATTATTTAAAACTTTAGTATCATCTGCATAGGCAAAAGAAACATCTTTATAAGAAATATTTCCTGTTAAATGGCCGACTGATTTTGCACCAGGCTTATCTTTAATCAATGGTTCTTTATCCAATTCTTCCGTTAAACGTTTGAAACCAGCAATTCCTTTTGGATAGCTTTCAATCATGATATTGACTTTTTCAATTGGACGTACAAATACGTTTGCTAATAAGATAAATCCAACAAATTGTCCATTCGTCAATTCTCCTTGAATCGTATAATAAGCGCCAAAAATCAAGGCAAATAAATTAATTAAACGAATCATGAAATAATTATAGGCTGAACTAACACCCATCACTTTGTAAAACACAATTTTTGAACGACGGTATAATTCACTTAATCTGTTGAACCGTGCTGCTTCGTAATCTTCTTTCGCAAAAGATTGTGTGACACGAATCCCACTTACTGCTGCTTCGACACCTGAATTAAATTCCCCTAAATTGTCATAAATATCAGTGTTTACCTTCGTCATTTTCTTATTGAAAAAGACTAAAGCAATCGTAATTAACGGAATTAAGGCAAAAGTAGCAACTGCTAAGCCTACGTGCATCCGTAACATCAAAATAAATGATCCAACAAGTGTCATCACGGTGATGAACACATCTTCTGGACCATGGTGTGCCACTTCTGAAATTTCAAATAAATCCGTCGTTAGACGACTAATGACTTTCCCTGTTTTTTGATTGTCATAATATTCAAATGACTGCTTTTGCAAATGCCCAAATAAGTCACGGCGCATATCCGTTTCAATATTGACACCTAGCTTATGTCCATAATAAACAACAATATATTGCAAAATCGTGTTAATCACATAAAAAAGTAATAACCCTAAACACGCCAATAAGACATAACGGAAATTATTTTGAGGCATGATTTTATCAATCACCTGATTCACAGCAACTGGAAAAGCTAATTCAAGCAAACCTGCAAGAACGGCACAACAAAAATCCAATAAAAATAACGACTTGTAAGGTCGGTAATAGCTAAAAAATCGTTTTAACATGTAATTCCTCCTTTCACATAGCATTTATTATAGAGAAACCCACTCAGAAAAGCAAAAAACCAAATTTAAACAAAAACAAGTATTTGGAAACATTTCAGCATGAAATCTCTCCAAACACCCGTTTATACTAAGCATCATTGTTCAATTTTTTGCGACAAAATATTTTGACTCATCCAAAATTTTTAAGAGGCATTTTTTAAATTTTATCCAGCAATTCAAATGTCAAATAACCGCTTTCAGATAGTTCATCTGTTTTAATTTCAGTAAACCACTGTAACATAAAAAATCACTAATAATGCAGAATCTACATTTCATCCTTGCAACATCCTGAATTATTTGCCTCCTGTTGGCAAGTAAGATTGCAACGATTCTGCTAAATTGCGGACATTACGTGTTTGAACGTACACTGTTCCCCTACCATTAAATTCATTGACAATGCCTTCGCCGGAGGTAAAACCAAACATTCCAGAAGCAATGCGAATATGATAATCTAAGTCAGCTGACCATGCCAGTACATGTTCATTATCAACGGTTAGTGGTTGTTCCGGTTCAACGGTCAATTCGACAATATCACCAAAACTTGAAATTAACAAATCTCCATTTCCTGATGTCTCCATGACAAACAATCCACCAGTTCCCGCAAAAATAGCTTTCCCAACATCTTGGCGAACCATATTGTACCGTACAGAAGCATCTGAAGCGAGATAAGCACCAGTATTTAACCGATATTGTTCGAAACCGATACTTAATTTTTGAATTTTCCCGATATTACTTGGTGCAACTGCTAATTCTGCTTGATTATCCGTGGCAGTTGCTTCCGTAATAAACATCGATTCACCCGACGTAATCGAACGACCAATCGCAGACATTAAACCGCCTAATCCTGACCGATTGTTACTATTCATCCGGCCTTTAATTTCAACATTGCGTGAATAGGCCATCGCACCACGTTCAATATTAATGACATCGCCCCGATTCATTTGAATGACTGCCATTGGATAGGCCGTCCCACCTGTTAACTCAAAATTCATTTTAACTCCTCCTTTTACTTGACTACATTTATTATATCACGGAACGGATAACGGATAGAAAAAAGCACCCAGACAACACGGTCTCGGTGCTTGTTCTTATTCTTCTCCAAGGCTTAAAATTAAGCGAATATCATCTTCCGTCATTTGTTGTAATTGTGTTTCATTTCCTTGGATGACACGTTGGAACAATTCACGTTTTTCTTGTTGCAATGAATTCATGCGTTCCTCAATCGTTCCTTCAGCAATCATTCGCCACACTTCAACGACTCGTTTTTGACCAATACGATGGGCACGCCCAGCAGCTTGTTCTTCCACAGCTGGATTCCACCATAAGTCATACAAGATAACGGTATCAGCACCGGTTAAGTTGAGCCCTGTTCCACCTGCTTTAAGCGAAATCAAGAACACATCTTTTTCACCAGCATTAAACGCATCTACCATTTCAATGCGTTCTTTCGGTGGTGTACTTCCTCTTAGATAGAAGGTTTCTAACCCTAACTCGTTTAATTCTTCTTCAATAATCGATAACATACTCGTAAATTGAGAGAACAATAAGACACGTCGGTTGTTTTCTTTCGCGGCTTGAATCAAGTCTTTTACTTGCTCAAGCTTACCAGAACCACCGACATAATCTTCAATAAATAATTTCGGATCGCAACAAATTTGGCGCAAACGTGTTAAACCGGCTAGAATACTAATCCGATTTTTCTTGAAGGTAGCAGAATCCATACTAGAAATCTCTTCACGCATTTGGCGCAAATAAGCTAAATAGACAGTTTTTTGTTCTTCCGTTAACGCACTATAATAATTCGTTTCGATTTTTTCCGGTAAATCTTTGAGAACGGTTCGCTTGTCGCGACGCAAGATAAACGGTTGAATCATCCCGGCAATTTGTTCAGTAGATAATTCTCGATAACGCTGTTTACTTGGGAAAAAGCCCGGCATAATCATTTGGAATAAAGCCCATAATTCTTCCAAATTGTTCTCAATCGGCGTACCACTTAAAGCAAAACGATGGTCAACTTTTAACGAACGCAACGCTTGGGCTGTTTTGGTACTGCTATTTTTCACCATCTGCGCTTCATCCAAAATTAAATAGCCAATTTCACGTTCACGGTAAGTGTCAACGTCTTGACGTAAACTAGCATAAGATGTAATCAAAATATCAGCTTGTTCTGCCATAATATGTTCCCGTTCATCTTTGTTGCCACTAACCACAATCGCTCGTAATGTTGGCGCAAATTTTTTGATTTCTTGGTGCCAGTTATAAGTCAGACTGGCAGGGGCTACGATCAATACTTGAATCGTTTCGTGTTCTTCTTTTTCTGATAACAAATAACTAATTGTTTGTAAGGTTTTTCCTAGACCCATTTCATCGGCCAAAATACCACCAAATTGATAGTGACTCAACATTTTTAACCAACGAAAACCTGCGACTTGGTATTCTCGTAATTCTGCTTGCAGATTTTGTGGCAACTGCGCATCATAGGCTTCCGGATGCGTTAAATCCGTAACCATTTTATCAAAACCTGCACTGAAATGGGCGCGATCTGCTAACTGTTGTTGCAACTGCAACCCTTGATTCAAAGGAATTTTTGCGATACCTTTTTCTGTTTGAATATTTTCACGTAATTGCGCTAAAATACGACTCGTTTCTTGGAAATCTTCTGAATCCAACGACAAGACTTGCCCGTTTTCCATCGTATAAAATTGATCGTTGCGCAATAAACTTTGTAAGACTTCATCAATCTCATTTTGCGCAATGCCTGAAATATCAAAACTAACATCTAACCAAGAACCTGCTTCTCGTACTTCAATCGTTGGTTGGAACTTACGGCCGTCTAAATAACGTTCTCGTAATTTTTTCCCCATACGAATCTCTCCTAATTGACGTAGAAAAGACAGCTCGCGTGTAAAGAAATGATACAGCGCCTCGCCTTCAGGTAATGGTTTTTGCCAACCAGTTTGGGTCCGTTCAAAATCTAAACTTTTCGCCAATAATTCAATCCGTTGTTCTTGTTTGTAGTCACGTAGAACTTCCGCGTGATTTTCTGGGATGACTTGATGTGCTTCATCGGTGGAATAAATCACGTCGCCATATACATAATCGGCACGCATATCAATATTGCCTTGACGTTTTTTCAAATAGAAAATCACTTGCAACTTCTCATCACTAATATAGTTGTACACTTCTTCAGAAATTTGTACCTCACCAATTTTGCGTAAAAATGGCAAGACTTGTTTAAAGAGAATCGACAACTCATGCTTCGGATACGCAATCACTGGTTCTTCCAATCGTTTTAAGAGTTGTTCCATCGTCAAATAAATATCGAAGTCTTTGACACTTAATGCATAGACTGTCTCGTCCACAATTCCCCAGCCATAATATTTGTAGACTAGATCGAAATCTTTTTCGATGCGTAATTCAAAGTGCTCTTCTACTCTAGCTAATGAAAAACGTAAGGGCTGCTTTTGATTGGTAAACTGCAACCCACGGCGTTTTTCGTGCTCTGTTTGCAATAAAAATGGAAATTGTGTCATTTGTTCAATGATTTCTTGTGCGGATTCAACAGGTAATAGCAAATATTTTTTATCCAATTTGCCTTTCACTTGAATTCCTGTTTGGCCCATTAATTGTTGCGTTTGGGCCAAATGAGACAGACGGGTTAATAAAGCATTGGTTGTTTCATCAAATGCTTGATGAGCCAGTGAAAAATTATTTTGTTTGTTGGCAACATATAATTTCTCTTCATCGTACACTTGTAAAAATTTATAAATATTTTTGACCACATAACTACGGCCATGACGTTCACCGACTTTTAACGAAATCCCTAACACATCTAATTCATAACGATAAGGATTTGTCGGTAGACTATCTAATTGACATTCAATAACCAGCGGCGTAGCTTTTCTTTCCGGTTCATTGGCTAAACGATGAAAGCCATTCGAAAACATGACCGATGGTGAAAAAGCGTCCACTTTTTGAACCTCACTTTTAGGAATCATGCGCGTCTTGCCTTCTTTACGTAGATAAAGTTCCACTGCCACCGTATGCTTACAATAATGATGTTCTTCCCAATAAGGACATTGACAATAATCTTCTTCTTTGGCGCTTGTATCTAAATCGATACGATACAATTCACTCCCCAAGACTTCTGCATGCCATACTTGATTTTCTGGATCAGGAGTTACCGATAACACCCGCCCATCATTAAGATAGGTTCTTGCTTTTTCGATGATTTTTTCTGGAATACTCCATTTCATATCATTTATTCCTCCCCACTACACCACTTGACTCTTAATATGGCTTTGACCGCTACCATTTGTTTGGACAATTAATTGCTGCTGGATACGGTCTTTTAATTCTCGGACGTGACTGATAATTCCAATCATCCGTCCTTCATTTTCAATGATTTCTAAGGCTTCCATCGCCATCTCTAATGATTCTTCATCTAATGATCCAAAACCTTCATCAATAAAGAGTGCTTCGATCGCAATGCCACCTGCACGATTTTGAATGACATCAGCTAACGATAAAGCTAATGCAAGTGCGGCAATAAAACTTTCGCCACCAGATAACGTGTGCGCACGCCGACTCATCCCGGCATTATCATCATAAATATTAATTTCTAAACCGGTTGAACTGCGGTAGCTGCCTTTTTTATCTGCTAATAAAAATTGATAACGACCTCGTGTTAATTTATTGAGTCGTTGATTTGCAACCGCTAATATCTCTGCTAAGAATGATTGTAACACATATCGTTCAATACTCATTTTTTCAGGATTATCCCCATTTAACGTCTGTGATAGCTGTTGAAGTTGCATCATTTCAGTTAATTGCGCTGACGATTGTTGTGCTAAATTCTCTAGCTCCTCCAACAATTGACGATTGCTTTGAATGACTTCTGCTTGCTGAATCACTTGTTTTTGCAAATCGGTCACCTGTTCTTCTGCGAGGTCATATTGCGCTTGCAACTGAGTAATATTAGGCACTGGTTCAACAATCAATTGCGCCAAATCTTGCAGTCTTCGCTCGATGACCGTTCGTTCTTGGTTGTATGTAGTCACCTGTTCTTGCAAACTTGGTAACGAATCGATTTCTTGACTGGCGCTACGCATTTCTTCTTCAGACGCAAAGTCACTCACCTGTAACGCTTGCTGTAAGTTGGTCGCTTGTTCTTGTTCTTTCGCAATCACGGCCTGTAGTTGTTGTGTTTGTTGCTGCTGGCGTTCATTGAGACTAATGAATGTCCGATTAAGTTCCTCTCCCAGATGTTGAAACTCAGTGAGCCGTTTTTGATGCTGACTGACTTGTTGTTGTAAGTCGGTCTGTTCATTTAACAAGTCTTCATAGGTCCGATTCTCTAATTGCTTTTGTAATGTTTTTATTTCTAATGTAATAGGTTGTACGAGTCGTTCCATTTCTTGGTATTCTTGTTGAACTGTTTGATACGCTGTTAGCACTTGTTGCAAGTCTGCTTCCAGTTTTTCCTGTTCGTTTATTTTTTGCGTCAACTGATCTTTTTGCTGGGCTAGCGTTGTGGTAAATGCCTGTAAGTAGTCGGTTGGTTGCGCAATTGGTTCATCTAAAAGATTTTCCATCTCTTGACGAAGCGTCGTGCCTTGACTGACAAGTTGTGTTTGTTGTTTCAGTAAGTCATTTTGTGTTGCTTGCAAGGTTTGTTGTTGGTAACGTACCTGTTGTTGCTCGTCTTCTTTTGCGCGTAATTGTTGCGTTACTTCTTCAAAAAGACGTTCCCGCAACACAATGTCCTCTTCTGAAACTGGTAGCACGTCATGGCTATGTTCCGTCGCACCACAAACTGGACATGGTTCACCGTCGACCAATAATAACTGCAGACGAGCAATTTGTAATTTCGCATAATCGCTTTGCCGTTGTTGACATTCCTTACCTAGCGTATCAATGGTGGTTACCAATTCAGCTAAAGTCTGATGACTCATCGCTAACTCTGTTTCATTTGCCTGAATTTGTTGTTGAATTGTTGCCAATTGCGCTTGTCCTTCTTGCCATCGTTCCACTTGTGCGGTTAATTGCACATATTGTAATTCTTTGACTTGCAGGTTTTCTTTTTGACTAGCAATCGTTGTATCACGGGCAGCTTCAAATATCGCTTGTTGTGCTTGATAGTCCGTCACTTTCGCTTGCAATTGATTTAAAGTCACTTGGTAGTCTGCTTCCGTTTTTTGTAATTCTTGGACTTTTTGTGCGATAGGCACTAAATGTTCCATTTGCTGACTCTTTTTTTCTTGCTCAGCTATTTGCTCTTGCAACTGATTCATCGCTGGTTTTTCTGCTTCCCAATTTGCGAGTGCTACTTTGTTTTCATGCAGGGAAGCTGTTAACTCTTGTAATACTTCATCAATTGCCCGGTGTTCCTTACGACAATCGTCCAAATGCGTCAATACATGCAGATTCTTTTCCACCCAAGACAAACGTTTGACAGTTTGTTGTATGGTTTGCATTTCTGATTCTTGCGCACACAAAGTGGTGTACTTTTCCGTTAGTTCTGCTTGTTCTGTACATAAGGTCAATTGTTCTTTGCCTTTATATAAAGCTGTTTCTGTTTGCTTTTTCTGTTCTTTTGCTTTATCAAACATTGTCGTTAATTGGAAGTGTTGTTCCTTTAGTTGCTCAAGGTCTGCTTGCCAAGCAAGCAATGTTTCTTGAACCGACACAAACGGCTTTTCTGCGACCCATTGAAACCGTGGCAATAAAGCATCCATTTGTTGTTGTTTGTTGCTTAACGACTGATCCATATCTTTTTGTTTTTGACGGAACCATTCATTTAAGCGTTGATACAACTCAGTACCAAATAAATTGCGTAACAGTTTTTCTTTCTCACTACTCGGTGCAATTAGAAAGTTACGGAATTCTCCTTGCGGTAATAAAATGATTTGGAAAAATTGTTTCGCATCCACATTCAACAAATCTTTGATGAACTGGTCCACTTCTGTTCGCTTGGTGTATTGCTTTTGCTCTTCCATTTGGCCGTTATAAATGGTTAGACGAACTTTTGCGGTTTGTTTTTTTGTTCCTTCGCCGCGCTTTTTCTTGACTTCTTGTTCTGGAGAACGTTCAATTTCATAAAAAAATCCTTGATGTTCAAAACGAAAAGTCACTGCTGTTTCTTCTTCTGGCGTCGCAAACATCGAACGCATTTCTTTGCCAGAACGCAACTGTCCTGACGTTTCACCAAATAAGGCAAACGTCATACCATCGAAAATTGTCGTTTTTCCTGCACCCGTTTTTCCACTAATTAAAAAAAGACCTGCCTCTTGAAAATCGCCAAAATCCACTGATTCATGGATAAACGGGCCAAAATTTTTCATTGTTAATGTTCTCGGCTGCATCTTAGTCCCTCTTTTCTGTATCTAACGCAGATTGTAATCCTTCTGATAACCAAGCGAATTGCTTCTCTGTGAGTGTTTCGCCAGTAATTTCTTCAAAAAACGTCGACACGACTTGTTGCGGATTCTGTTCACGCGGTCGTTCTTGCTGTGGTTGTGATGCTTCTCGTCCATTCAACCGCTCCACACTTAAAATATAGGGGTATACTTCACGTAATTGATTCATCATATTGGGAATCACTGCACGATCCGTTAACACAATTTGCCAAAACGTTTCGCGATTTAACGTTTGATAAAATGTTGGTTGGCGTAATTTCTCAAAGGATGCCTCTAGTTTTTCCATCTCACGTAAAGGTGTCAATGGATGAAAAACAGGTTGCATCTGCTCTGTATCAATAATCCAAACACCTTTTTCATCATTGATTTCGGATAATGAAAATTTTAACGGCGACCCGCTATAACGTGCTTTGCCTTTTTTCAACGCATTTTTCGAATGCAAATGTCCTAAAGCGACATAATCAAACACGTCTAATAAATCTGCTGGTACACTGTTTAATCCTCCGACTTCTATCGGCGTTTCAGAATCAGTTCGTAGGCCACCTGCAATGAAAAAGTGTGTCACTAAGACTTGTTTTTTCGTCTCATCAAATAACGAAACCATCTCCGCAATCACCCGTTTCATGGCAGCTTGAATTGTTGTTAAGGTCTCATCTTCAAAATACAACCGTGCCGCGATGGGTTCAAAATAAGGTAAAAGGAAAAACTGCGTGTCCGCCATTTCAATCGGAACAAACGCTTCTTTTAACTGTGTGTGTAAATGAAAATTTGTTTGTTTAAACCACGGTGTGCCTGTCGCTAAACGTCCACTAGAATCATGGTTACCGGAAATAGCGAGAATCGGCAAGGCCTTTTCCAAATTGATTTCAATTAATTTTTGATTGAGCATTTCCACCGCTTCGACACTTGGCACAGAGCGATCGTACAAATCGCCGGCAATCACGATAGCATCAACCGCTTCTGTTTGTGCCAGATGAATGATTTTTTCAATGCTATCTTTTTGATCTGCTAATAAATCATAGCCATGGAGTTTTTTGCCAATATGCCAATCGGCTGTATGTAAAAATCGCACATCCTTCACCTCTTAAAAATGTTCTTCTCATTATTATAACACTTTCTGTCCTTTGTCTCTAAAGAAAAAAGGCATCTTAGCAAAAGCTAAGATACCTCATGAATTATTTTTCGGGATTATAATGAAACTCTGGATTCACTTCTTGATCTAATTGGTCAAATGCCCCTTGAATACGGCGTTCCACTTCAGCTAAACCTTCGTCATTCATCTTTTTAATGTCACTTAAATCAATCGGTTCACCAAAGCGAACAGTGACACGTTTGCGTTTAAACAAATCTTTTAGCGTCAATGGTCCTTGATACACAGAAGGAACCACACGGACTTTGGCCATTTTCGCAATCACCGCCATCCCACCTTTTAAAGCAGTGGAATGTCTCGTGCCACTTGGAAACATGATTAAGCTTAAATCCGTATCTTTTAAAATTTTGACCGGTGTTTTTATGGCACTTGGTCCTGGTTTATCACGTTTTACTGGAAAAGCATTGGCTTTCACCAAAATGAAACGTAAAATTGGATTTTTAAATAATTCTTCTTTTGCCATAAAAGCAAATTTTTTCGGACGTGCTGCAACCGCTAGATACAACGGGTCCCACCATGTTCGGTGTGGTGCAACTAAAATATAATTCTCATCTTTGGGTAGTAACTCTCTTTGCTCATAGCGAGCATTCCCATTTACGACAAATAAAATGACGCGTACAATGCCACGCATAAATGTAAAAAACATACGCTCGTTCCTTTCATACTCGATAAATGTAGTATGCAGAAAAAAAGCGTCGTTGACAAGTTTTTTCTACTCTTTGATGTAAGAAGTGTCATTTACTGATGCCACCGTATATTTTCTATCCTTATATACAACTTTTGAAATACTAGCATTTTCAATCATCGTTGGATTAGATGTAGAATCTAATGCATACAATAATTTTATAATGCTATTTCCATGAAAGACCACAAGAATATCTGTGTCCCCATTCTTTTGTGCCTCTTTAATAATCTCATCGGCACCCGCCACTAGACGATCAACGACTTCTTTGCTACTTTCAGCCGGCCATCCCATTAACCCCAAACCAACAACACCTAAAACAAAACCAAACAACCATTTTTTCATCCTATACTCCCCCTTTGAAGTAAGCGTTTTACATTATGTTTAAAAAAATAATTTCAGACAATTGTTGCCTGAAATTATTTTATTGTTTAATTGGGAACGATTGTTAAGAAATCTTCACCTGGTAACACATCTGTTTGTTCCATATCTAACACATCTAAATATTCGTTCGTATTCGTTACAACAACTGGTGTAATCACTGGTAAACCAGCCGCTTTGATTTTTTCAATATCAAATGAAACCAATAAATCACCTTTTTTAACCGTATCGCCTTGTTTAATGGCAGCTTCAAATCCTTCGCCATCCAGACTAACTGTATCCATACCAATATGCATTAAAATTTCTGCACCGTCTGTTGTTGTTAAACCGACCGCATGACCTGTCGGGAATAATGTTGTAATCGTTCCATCTGCTGGCGCAAATAATTTACCTACACTTGGTTCAACTGCTACACCTTTACCTAATGCACCTGAAGCAAATACTTGATCTGGAACTTCAGCTAATGGAACAACTTTTCCTTCTAAAGGACTAACTAATACCATACGTTCTTTCGTTTTGGTTGCAATTGGTGCTTCTGGTTTCACAATAGCCGTTTCTTCTACTGGATCATCAAAACGAAGGATATATGTTAGGATAAATGCTAAAATGAACGCTCCACCCATACCAATAGCAGCAGCAATCATACCTGACATATCTTTGGTATCTTGTGGAATAAATCCTGGCAAACTCAAGACACTTACTAAACCAAAAGTATAATTTGCAACATTGCTAAAGCCAATAAATGCCCCACCAATCGCACCTGAAATACATGCTGCGATAAATGGTTTTTTCAATGGTAACGTCACCCCATACACAGTTGGTTCAGTAATACCGAAAATAGCAGTAATTGTAGAAGAAATCGCCAATCCTTTTAGTTTCACACTCTTTGTAAGGAAGAAAACAGCTAATGCTGCACCACCTTGGGCTAAAACAGCAGGTAACAACATTGGTACCATTGTATCGTAACCAACTTGACCTAAGTTTAACATGATGATTGGTACAAAGCCCCAATGCATCCCGAACATTACAAATATTTGCCATAAACCACCCATCACAGCACCAGCAACAATTGGACTAAAGTTATAAATCCCATTATAAGCAGAACCTAACCAGTCACCGATAATCGTACCTAATGGACCAACGACAACAAATGTCAAAGGCGCCATAATTAGGAAAACTAATAACGGTACTGCAATAATTTGCAAGAAACTAGGAACAATTTTCTTGAAGAAACGTTCCACATGACTTTGAATATACACTGCCAAGATAATTGGAATAACTGATGATGTATAACCACTTAAACCTAAAATAACTGGAATGCCAAAGAATGAAATACTTTCACCAGCACCTGCCAAAGCTGTAATAGACGGATGAACCAACGCCATTGCTAATGACACCGCTAAAAACGGACTAGTTTTAAATTTATTGGCTGCCGTGAATGCTAGCAACACTGGTAAGTACGTAAACAAACCGTCTGCAATTGAGAATAAGATAACGTAAACACCAGATTCAGGGGCAATCCAATTTAATGTAACTGCTAATGTCAAGAATCCTTTTAAGACCCCTGCACCTGCCATTGCACCTAAGAATGGTGTAAAGATAGAAGAAATAATATCGACAAATTGATTAAAAATGTTTCCTTTTTTCTCATTAGATGCAGCGTCACCGCCACCAAAATTAGCCATCGCAGTTAATTCTTGATACACATCGCTCACGTGACTCCCAATAACCACTTGATACTGTCCACCACTTTGAACAACTTGAATGACATCATTGTCTTGTTGCAAGCGCGCAGTATCCGCTTTTCCTTCATCGTTTAATACAAAACGTAGACGTGTCGCACAATGAACAACACTTTTTACATTTTCTTTACCGCCCACGGCATCTAGGACGCGTGCAGCAATTTCACTATTTTTACTCATTTTTTTCGCTCCTTTTTATTTTTTTATGCAAAAAAAACCTAGACTGAAAAAAGAGTACGAAAAAAGTAGCGACTTCTTTCCTGCTCTATTTTCAATCTAGGTTTTGCCTGTTTGTCAGTAACAATCCTATGATGATTGAATGTCATTTTTTATCTAAAACAACTCGTTCAATATGAATCGTCAGATAAATCATTTCTGATTGACCCAATGGTTTCCCATAAGTCTTGATTAAATACTCATTGATGCGTTGAACCGTTTGAAAAGATTTTGGGTATTTCGATTGCACTAAGGCAAACAAAAATTCATCTTGTTCATCTGACAACTCATCTGTTAGATACCGTTGGGCAAAATATTGTAAATGCGTCACAATCCGTTGATAATTCAACGTTTGTGTATCCAATGTTTTACCAAAATAACGACTAATAATCTATAAAATATCGCGGACAATTTCGGTCATTTGCATGGTTGTCTGCATGTTGTCATTTCCTTGACTACTATTGACAATATGAAAAGCAATAAAGCCCGCTTCAGTCTCGGGTAATGTGACACCTAAATCTTTTTCGATGAATAGTAATGCTCGTTGCGCAGCCGCAAATTCTTTTGGATAAAATTTTTGCGTTTCCAGTAAAAGAGGATTCGGCATTTCAATGCCTTCTTTGGCGCGCACTAGTGCATAATGGATATGGTCTGTTAAAGTAATGTAGATATTAGTAGAAAGCTCTACATTTAAGTCCTCTTCAATCATGTCAACGATTTTCTTGACCGTATCGATTTCGTCACTCGGAATATCAGAGAACAATTGTTGCATTTGTCGTCCAGTGAAAGAATTTTTTAACACAAATTCTTTTTGAACAAATGCTGGGTCAAGTTCATCGCCCACTTTTTTCTTAAAAGCTAATCCGCGACCCATTAAAATAATTTCTTCTCCAGCATCATTGCTAGAAAGAACAACATTATTATTCAAAATTTTATTAATAATCATGGCGACCTCTCTTTATGCAACAAAAAAAACCTAGAATCCCCCTAATAACTAACGTTTGGTTCGTTCTGGTTTTGCCTGCTGTGCAGTAACAATCCGTATCACAAAAATGATATTACCATAAGATTCAGAGAATTACAAATACAAATGCAACCCTTTTCAATATATTTTTTTATTCCATAAAGTAGCGTATAATAAATTCATCTATTCTTTTTAAAGGAGTCACACACATGTATTTAAACGAAGGCGAACGAATTGATCAATTGTACGCAGACGATATTCAAATTATTCAAAGTACCAATGTCTTTTCTTTTTCACTAGATGCGGTCATGTTAGCGAATTTCCCTGCCATTCCTAAACGAGGAAAAATAGTCGATTTATGTGCCGGCAATGGTGCTGTCGGGTTATTTGTCAGTCGCAAAACCAAGGCACCTATTTACCAAGTCGAATTACAAGAAAAATTAGCCGATATGGCAAAACGTAGCATTCAATTAAATCATTTGGATGAGCAAATGACTGTCTACACTATGGATTTAAAAGATTCATTGACAAAAATTAAAGGCGATTCCGTTGATTTGTTGTTATGTAATCCACCGTATTTTAAAACCAGCGAAACTGGCATTAAAAACCCAAATCCTCATTTGGCGATTGCTCGTCATGAAATTCATACCAATTTGGATGAAGTGATTCATACTTCCAGTAAATTATTGAAGACAAATGGACGAATCGCGATGGTTCATCGCCCCGATCGTTTCTTAGATATTATCGAGAGCATGCGTCGGCATCGTATTGCGCCCAAACGAATTCAATTTGTGTATCCCAAAGCTGGCAAAGAAGCCAATATTCTCTTAATTGAAGGGATTAAAGACGGCAAATTAGATGGATTTAAAGTCTCGCCTCCCCTCATCACGTATGACCAAGAGGGCAATTATAATCCTGAAACAAGGAAGATGTTGTATGGCGAATAATCATTATTTTTACGTATTAGAATGCAAAGACCACACATTTTACGGGGGATACACCACTGATTTAACCCGGCGTTTAGCAGAACACAACACTGGTACGGGTGCCAAATACACTCGCTTAGCCAGCCGTCGCCCCCTGCAAATGATTCATGCCGAAGTCTTTGAAACACGTAGTGCAGCAACCAAAGCTGAAGCTGCCTTCAAAAAACTTTCCCGCAAACAAAAAGAAAAGTATCTGCAAACCAATCAGCTGCACTCGGTCTTATCAAGCAACCATCCGAACTAGAGAGAGAATCTCGTTCGGATGGTTATTTTTATAAAAATCTAGCGCTTAATTTTAGCTTTCACGGTTCTTTTGGGTAACAACATCCAAAACAAACCGCTGATAAATAAAGTGACAAATAACATTAGACATTCCCTCTTTCTGATTTTTTAGTGAACACTGATAGAAATCCAACAAGGATACATAAAAAGCTAACAATGAAATAAAACAACAAATAAGGTGAATCACTTCCAGCAATAGCCAAAATGCCTTGTAAAATCAGCCCATTAATGAGGATAATAATGCCCGCATGGTATAAAAAAGGCAACTTCACATATTTTACTGTTGCGACAATCCACCAAATAATCAAGCCTACAATCGGCACCAACCAGACATAACGTAGTTCAGGGGAACTGACGCCATGACTAAATTGATGATAGATTACTTGAAAAATAAACAAGAAAACACTACTTACAACATATCGAATCACTGTTTTTGGTATCATTTACTTTCCTCCTATTCATACCCAAAATAGACAATGTCACTAACTGAACGTTCCGAACTGCCTTGTCCACCCACTGGCGTATTTATCACGTTGCCATTGAAATATAACGTACTTGAACCGCCACCATCTAAGTTATATGCCGTCTTTGCTCCTGCTTGTTGTAAAACTTCGGCCAATTGATACAAACTCAAGCCTACACTTTCATCGGTTCGTCCATCAGAAACGACCATCACATAATGATTTTCAGCAACTTGACCAATAGCAGTTCGTGGATTACTGCTCATCGATTGTCCGACTTCTGCTGAAGTATCTACGACAATCTCACCATTTTCAACTAACGTAGGGCCAAAAGATAAGACTTGTTGTACGCCACTATCTAATAATTCTTGGGCAGAAACATCATATTCATCAACAATCGAGAAATCGCCATTTTCATCAATGACTAAATCTTCTTGACCTTCTTCACCTGATTGTCGGTACAAATTCCCATTACGAATCACATAACCACTACTTCTAAATCCATAAAAATCACCATTAATGGCTAAAATCGCTTGATTGTCTTTTGCAATGGTGGATGTCGCTTCTTTAATATTGCGACCATAAGTATTTTGTGCCAAGGCTGTCTTTAAATAACTTGCATCAGAAACCTGAATATCTACCACATAAACTGTCGTATCATTCACCACTTGCTCATCAATGGCAATCTGGATATTTTCATCTGTATAACTAGTAGCTGTAATTACTGGTTCTGAGCTAGTGGTTTCGGTTGTATTGCTTGATTCAACCGTTGTTGTGTCGCTAGCCACTTGATTCGTCGCAATCACAGCTTCTGCCTGTGGCAACACAAAGGCCTTTAATAATACATAACTATCAGCACTGAGTAATAGAGAAATAAAAACACTCAACCATACTATTTTTTTCTTGATCCATCGACGCATCTTCTCTCCTCCTTTAATTGGCAAAAACCATTCGACGTTGAATGATAAAACTAGCTACAAATAAACAACTATCAACGATTATTTTGCTAATCAAAACCGATGGTAACAGACGCGCAAACCAAGATACACCTAACCAACTAAGCAATAGTTGCGCTATAAATAAGACGCCATATTTCCAAAAAGAGTGGCGTATGCTTGTTTGCGAGTGAAAGACCATTGTTCGATTCATTTGATAGTTATACAAACCCGATAAGACTCGCGCCAAGGTCGTCGCAAATAACAATGCACCGGAAGATTCACCTAAGACTAAACTCAATAGAAAGAAAAGTGTTACATCAATCAACGAAGACGACAGTGACGCAACTAAGAAGGTCAGCAGTGGTCGATACACCAAATATGAATCTCGAATCAGTTGGAAATGGGAACCTTGATTCTTTTCTTCATATACGGTCGTAATCGGCAATGTTGAAAAATGGTACCCTTTAGTAGGTAATACCAACAATTGATTCATCTCGTACTCAAAGCGATCCCCAGAAATTTCGAGTAGTTCGGGGACATCGTGACAAGCAAATTTACGTAGTCCAGTTTGTGTATCTGACAACCAAAGACCTGTTGATACATAATAAATCAGCGTGGTCAGTCGATTGCCTAGCCAACTACGTAACGGTGTTTGTTGAAAATAAAATTGACGGACACCTAACAATAGTTCACCGGAAATGGGTAGATAGGTCGCAATCATTTGTTGAATATCTGGTAATGTATGCTGTCCATCGCTATCGGCGGTCACAAGCCAACTAGCTTCTGGATAATGCGCCACAATATAACGCATCCCTTGTTTGAGAGCATAGCCTTTGCCTTTATTTTCTGCATAAGATAAAACGGTGATACCGTATGTTTCCATTTCTTCAAAAAGGCTGCGTGAATGTTCGCCGCTACCATCATCCACAACGACGATTGGAACAGTGATAGCATTTGTCAAAACTTTAAGAAAGGCGAGTGTTTCTTCATTCGGTTGATAACTTGGAATTAATAATACCGTTTCGTTCATCAGTAACTCCTCCATTCAAGGTTGTGATACCTTTGATTATACGGAGTTACCTTAAACTCACCTTAAAATAAAAAGGCCTTTTGAAATAAATTCAAAAGACCTTCATTTTAACCTATTTTTTGATTCCCATAAATGCTTCGATTGCCATTACAGATAAAAGCAATCCCACAAACAATTAAGAAATAAGGCAAATAATTAAAACCAAATACTTCGCCCCCAATTAACATGGGTGCCAGCAAGGTATTTGTTGCGCTGCCAAAAACACTTGCATAACCTAAGGCAGCTGCTAAGACAACCGGTATCCCCAAAACAGGAGCTAAAATAACTCCCAACGATGCCCCAATTGCAAAAAGTGGGGTCACTTCGCCTCCTTGAAAACCAGCACTCACCGTAATGACCGTGAATAGTAATTTCAAGGCCCAATCATACATTTCAATCGTTCCTCCATTAAAACTAAAACTGATTAAGTTTGTACCCAAACCTGAATAACGTCCTTGGAAGAAAAGCATCAATAAAATACTTAAGGCGACACCCACGATACCAATACGGCGAACGGCATTAGGGATATATGTTGCTAGAGCATTTTTTGCCCATTTTAAACTGCCTGAAAATGCCCAACCAGCCAAACCAAATGCCATTCCTAGCACTACCAATTTTAAGGCAAACCAGACATCAAAGGTGACGGGAATATCCAATGCTACAGAAAATTTTTCTAAACCTAAAGAAGCCGACGTATTACTTGCGACAAAAGCAGCAATTAAGGTTGGCAATAACGCATCGTAACGTAATTTCCCAATTACTAAAACTTCCATCGCAAAAAAACTAGCCGCAACAGGCGTTTGAAATAGCCCCGCAAACCCTGCCGCCATGCCGATGACAATAAATTGACTAGCATCGACCCCTTTGACGATTTTTCCAACCCAATGTGAGACCGTAGCACCGACTTGAACGGCGACACCTTCTCGTCCTGCACTTCCACCAAACAAATGCGTCAACCAGGTACCGAGAATGACAAATGGCGTTAAGCGCTTAGGAATCATAGCTTCTTCATTATGTCCCACGCGAAAAATCAACCCCATGCCTTGCGAACTATTTTTCCCATAATTCAAAAAGAGATAAACAAATAACATACCTACCGGCGCTAAAAAGGGAATCAAATACAAAAAATGCGCCTCACGAAATTCTGTTAGAGCAATCAATACTCTGCCAAACAACGTATCTACAGCACCAACAATTAAACCAATAAAAATACTTAATACACTAATAATTGCTACTTCTTGTTTTTTGCCAGTAATTTCCATCGTTTTCCTCCTCAAAAAGAAAACGTTAAGCAGCTTCTGCTACTTAACGTTTGTTTGATTATTTACCAGCACGTTTGACGTAAGTACCTTCTGCTGTATTGATTTCTAATAATTCGCCTGCTTCGATGAAATCTGGTACGTTGACAACTAAGCCAGTTTCCATTGTTGCTGGTTTACCAGAACCTGTAACAGTTGCACCTTTAATTGATGGTTGTGTTTCTTCCACACGTAAAACAACTGTTGTTGGTAATTGAATACCGATTACTTCTGAACCAAAGAATTGAATTTTTACTTCCATGTTTTCTAGGATATATTTCATTTCTTCTTCCACAGTATCAACTGGTAGTTCATATTGGTCATATGTTTCTAAATCCATGAAAAATGCTGTGTCGTCCATTGTGTATAAATATTGTACACCTTTTGTATCGATATGCGCTTTTTCAAATTTTTCATCTGGACGGAAAGTCGTATCGTATGTTGCACCAGTACGTACATCTCTTAGCTTCATACGCATAACAGTGTTTCCTTTACCAGGTTTGTGATGACTTGCATCTAAAACTTTAATTAATTTACCGTCTTGTACAAAAGTATTACCAGCTCTTAAATCGCTTGCTGAAATCATGTTTTAACGTCTCCTTTGTTCTTAAAATCGTCCTTTTCCATTTTAGCAGAAGCCTATCAAATAAGCTAGTATTGTTGACTAAATAACAAAAAAAACTCTTCTTGTTTCTCACAAGAAGAGTCGTGCTATTCTGATTCAGTTGTGGGGTTATTCATAATTAATTTTTCATCATAGAATTTCGAACGTTTCATCAATTCCGACTCAAACGTATCATACCCTAATTTTTCAATAATCGTTGGTTCTTTAGAAAAAAGATTGGTTCCTAAGCCCAAACGATTCCCAGAAATTTTCACGCCCAGTGCCGATAAAGTAGTTGGAAACATGTCCATCGCACTGAATTGACGATTTTGATTATTCACCGTTTTTTTGTTGGTATTTAAGAATAAATTAAAGACACTTCGCTGATATTCTGGATCTAACTCATCAAAGAAATCACTATCCATCGTTAGATGATCGCCACATAGAATGACAGTCGTATTTTCGTAAAATGGTTGTTCTTTCATCCATGATAAAAACGCCATTAGTTGACGATCTGACTCATGAATCACATTGCTGTATTGATCGCCGAACAAATCGGGGGTTTCTTCAGTTGCATAGCCATCTTCAAAATGCGTGTCTGCGGTCAACATCGTAAAGTTAAACGGTTCGTCTTTGGCAGATAATTCATTCAATGTATCTTTCGCAAAATCAAACAACTTATTGTCTTCATAGCCCCACCAAACGTAATAATCTTCTGGAATCAAGCCTTGTTCAATCGCCCAGTGGTAGTCACGAATTTCATAATTTCCATGCTGTTGGAAATATTTATCACGACCAGCGAATTCCGCTTTTGAACCAATTAATAGGGTTTGGTTATAGCCTTCTTTATCTAAAATTTCCCCTAACGAATACGCACCTGGGAAATACTCTGCACTATTGGCTCCTGAACCATCCGACAAACCAAAACTCGCAGATGGACGCAAAGGTACGCCAGAAGTTTGTGCAACCATCGAACTTGCCGTTTGATTAGCACCCGGAACTTGTAACATCCCACCACCAACTTGGCTCGTATTTGAAAAATGAATGCCTTCTGTTTGTGATAATTTCGATAGATTTGGTAATAAATTCTGTTTTTGACTCCCACCTAATTCGGTCGACATATAGCTACTTTCCATGGATTCTAAGAAAATATACACCAAATTACGTTTCTCTTTCGGGAATTTCAATTCCACATTCTTTGGATCAACATAATTGTTTTCGTAAATTTCGGTATTCTCAAAATAATACGCTTTGATATCTGCATACCCAATTTCTTTGGCACTCATTGAAATCCCAAAAACTAAGCCAAATAGACCTAACATCCATACCAAACGGGTCGATAACACCCGACGACGAATGGACTTACGACCCAATTGAACACTACAAGTCATAAAGAGATACATCAAAGAAATTAAAGGCGTGCTCCATAACACAGCTTCCAATAATGGTTGTAAAATAAAGGCTTGAATCTGACCTGGGTCACTACCTTTTAACGGTTGCGTCATCGCAAAAACAATTTGGTCAAAACGCATATTGCCAATACCATTCATCGCCCAGCAACTACTCGAATATGCCAATGCTCCACTAAAAATTAAAACGGCTGACAATAAAAAAGCCACCCAATTTCGACGCGTTAACGCATACACTTTGGTAATCCGTCTAGACTGAACTAGCTGAAAAAAATACCCCATCACAGCCATGATGCAAAGTGTACTTACTCCGACAATCAGGGCACTTGCTGGTAACCCTGTCAAAGGGAGAAAGACATTGCCCCAATCCCAAGAAATACTCGCTTGATTATAGAAGAAAAAAATTGATGACAGATAAATAAATGCTATATAGAGACCGCTTAAACGACGTGCTTTTTTTGTTGAAGGAGCATATTTTACGACAAATCCGAATAAAATAATCAATCCAATCAGCATGTGACATCCTCCTTTGATTATTCTGTTATCTTTCATTATAACATAGGCATTGAGATAGTTTCTCCTACGTAATCAAATCTTAACCTTATCGAAACGAATTTTAGCACGTTCTTGTTCTTTCGTCTAACAAGAATGTGAAAATATAACATTCTTAATCAATTATTAAGACACAAAAAACATTGCGAGGTCATCAATCACGCAACGTTTTTTTACACAACTATATTTTCAAAGCCAACATATTGGTTGTCAATCCGGCAGCTGTGCCTAACAATACAACGGTATCGCCTGACTGCACGCGCCCTTCATCGAAGGCTTTACATAACGCAAACGGGATAGATACAGAAACCATATTTCCATAATCATCGACTAAATCCATATATTGATTTAGCTGGATGCCCAATTTCTTCATTAATAAAGGCATCGCTCGACTGGCTTGATGCGGAATCACTTGATCAATGTCTGCGAGCGTTAAGGCACTACTTGCTAAAAATTCTTGAAACATGGCGGGTAACTTTTTAATCGTCAATGACAAAATTTTAGGCCCTTGCATATCAAACATATATTCTTCTTTTGTTGATTCGTGATAAAATTTCGGATGAAAATTCGTTAAACCACCACGAATCTCAGTCGCATGCGCACCTTCTGACCATGTTCGTTGCAAGCTATAAATCACGCCTTTTTCTTCCTTAGTACGACTGATGACCATCGCTGCCGCCCCATCACTAAATAATTCATAACTTTCTTTTTGTTGAGGATTCAAGCCTAATGAACCAGTTTCACTAGCGACAATCAAAACCGTTTGATAACGACCGGCCTCGATTAAATAGGAAACCATATCCAATGCAGTCACAAAACTTGTACATGTCGTATTAATATCCATCGCTGGAATATCTAACCCCTGTGCCAATTGCTCATGAATCAATGCAGCCGTACAAGGAATTGGTTGAATACCCACCGCACTTGCGGCAACGATACAGTCTACGTCATTGATTGTACAGTTTGCTTTTTGTAAAGCTTGTTCACTGGCTGCTACTGCTAAACGTAACTGTGTCTCTTCACCAGAAACACGATAACGCGTTTGTCCTTCAAATTGGACCGTTTGTTTTGGTAAGCTGGTGCCATACCCTTTAATTTCTACATGATTCATCTCTTCACCTCATTTAAAAATTACGTGCCACTCGCTTTAATTTGATGCGTGGGTTCCATTCATAGACACTAAAGGTCAGTTGCGGGCAAGTAAATTTTAAGTCTTCTGCTAAATTTTGAAACTCTTCTTGGATTTGTTGCTTTTGTTGTTCGGTTAATTGATCAACAGCAATCTCCACTAACCTCGGACTGTGTTGCGTCACTTGATACGTACGAATATCTGGAACAAATAACAAACAACGACGGATAAAATCAGGAAAGACTGACACAGTCGTCTCATTTTTCCCTTCAAACAAAAATATATCGTCAGCACGTCCTTCAATTTTTTCAATGCGTTGAAAAACGGAACCACACGGACAAGGTTCATTGGCAGCAACTAAAATATCATTTAAGCGATAGCGAATAATCG
This sequence comes from Enterococcus saccharolyticus subsp. saccharolyticus, assembly GCF_029023825.1. Lineage (NCBI taxonomy): Bacteria > Bacillati > Bacillota > Bacilli > Lactobacillales > Enterococcaceae > Enterococcus > Enterococcus saccharolyticus. The sequence goes on from NZ_CP118957.1 coordinate 2,060,562, forward strand.
GCTGTGACGTTCGTTTAAAATCCGTCACAATCGGATAGAATCGACGCTCATCAATGAATTCTTTTTCAATGTACACAATATCTTCATTCAAATGCAAGTTGCCATGGGAACAGGTGCAACCTAAAAAACCTTCTGTACATTGATAGATTTGATGAATCATTGGCAAGTCAAACATAGCTGCTAAATAGTCACGATCCGTTTCTTCCAACACTTCGGCTACCGAAATCACTTGTTGCACGTGGAGAGCTAAATTTTTTTCTTCGATTTGTTGGGCTAAGGCCACCAACATTGATGCTGGTGCAATTAGAATCGTTGGTTGATACTTATTCAGACGAGCGACATGTTCCGCCAATGGATGATAGGTATCAAAATAGGCCAATTCAATCACTGGAGAATTAATACTTTGATAGAGTTGATTATCTGCTCGTAGAAAGAATGCCAACTTATGGCCCAAAAGGTTGCCTTTAGGAAGCATTTTACCTAATACCGTCCCTGCCCATAGTGCTTGTTCGGCTTCTGTTGTGATAAAAATTCCCCGATGTCCAGAAGTCCCTGAAGATAACCCAATCGAAAGACCTTGATAATCTTGATTAAATTCACGTGTTTTCTCGCTAGCTAACGCAAAAGCAAGCGCCTCTTCTTTTTTGATTCCTTGGGTATTTAATTCATCAAAATGTGTCATCATAAATTGTTTATCCATAAAGGGAAAAGATTCATCCTTAGGCAATTGCCGATAATACGGCGAGTGCGTTCGCATATACGCATATTGCTTTTCGAGCGCTTTTTGTTGATAACGTGCGAGTGCTTGCCGAGAAGAAAAACGACGAAACCAACGCGCTTGGATAAACGGAAGAACCATTTTCAATTTATTCATGCCAACACTTCCTTGATACACTCTTCACTGTCATGACTGACCACAACCGCAATTCCGTCCGCTTGTATTTGCTGCAAAACGGCACAACTTTGACGATACGCGTGCATATTATCTTGAATCAAACGAGGTATCGGCTTTAAATCGTTGGTTTTTGCTAATAAATCCATTCCCCAACAAATATCCGCTGCTAAAAACAAGTTCTTTTCAGGTAAAAACACACAACCTTGACCTAACGCATGTCCATCAAAAGCTGACAGTAACAAACTATTATCTGCAAATAAATCAGCAACGGGCTGATACGGAAATGCGCTTCGTTGCTGATTAGGTTCAATCGCAATCGTACGCTCTTCAAAATCAGTTGGTAAGAATTCTTTGAAAATCAACACTTTCAAACTCGCTTGCTTTAACTGCTGAAAGGCTGATTTAGTCATAATAAAGGTCGCGTTAGGGAAATAGTTCAGCCGTCCAATATGGTCAGGATGCAAATGCGAAACAATCAACCAACGAATGTCTTCTGGTTGAATTCCGCGCTGACGTAATTGGTGGTCAATCAGTTGATCAGTTGTCACTTGAATCGGATTGATTTGACGATACAAGCGATATTTCCAACGATTTTGATATAACGCTGTCGAATAACCCGTATCATAAAGAATATATCCTTGCGTGCGATGCTTGATTAAAAAAACACCTGCTGGAAAAGTTCGCGTTTCTTTTGGTGCTCCTTTAAACATCCAATGCAAGTGATTCGTACAAGAACCACAAGCAAAATAACTAATTTCTTCGATAATGGGCTGCATATTTTCGAATCCCCTCACTAATTGTCATTTTTGGTCGATACCCTAATTCACGTTGTGCGCGTTCAATCGAAAGTGTCTGACTATAACGCAACAAGAAAATCGTATACTTCGTAAACAAGGGTTCTTTCGTAATTCCCAACCATTGATATATTTTTTCAAAACTAGCAGACAAACCAAGCATCAGTGGAAAATTGAGTGCTACATATTTTTGTTCTAACTTTAACTCGGCTAATAATTCATCCAAAATAGCTTTAAATGCTCGTGGTTCACCATTGGTAATATTATACACTTGACCCGTTGCCAACGGGTTTTCTAAACTTAAACGAATAGCCAACGCCACGTTTTCGACACACGTCACATCGACCAATTGTTGTCCGTCATTAAACAACGGCATGCCAATTTTGCGATGCACACGTAACAAACGCGGAATAATGCTCGTATCTCCTACACCAAACAAGCCTCGTGGACGTAAAACGACACTCGGTACGCTGCGATACTGTTTGATTTTGGCTTCTGCCAATAATTTACTTTTAATATAGAAATTCAAATTATTGGTGTGAGGTGCATCCTCTTCACGTAAATCCAATTGGTCTTTTTCAGCAGCATAAATGCTTGGAGAAGAAATAAAGACAACTTTTTGGATTTGATGTTGCTCACAAGCTTTTAGGACATGCTCGGTACCAACCACGTTTGTCTCATAAAAATCTTGCCACTTACCCCAAACTGTCGATAAGGCACCCGCGTGAACTACCGCATCCACGCCTCGAAGCGCCTGCTCAATCTCATCAAACTGAACAAAATCTCCTTTTATAAAAGTCACGTGTGGCCCTTCCAAACCTTGTCCAATGGTTTCATTGCGACCAAAAGCAATGACCTCATAGCGATGATTGACCAGCTCTTCAATCACATATTTTCCTAAAAAACCGGTTGCTCCGGTTACTAATACTTTCATTTATCTTCACCTTCTTTTAGGCGCTGAATTTCCTTGATTAAACATTGACTCGGTTGATACGTCGACCATTGTTGGCTCAGTTTCGCTAATGCAGACCATTCACGGGTCACCAAGTGCTGAAATTTAGCTTCGATTTCTTGAAAATTTTGACGGTTAGCAACTTCCGCTACGCCTGCTAATTCTGCTCGCACAGCATAATCAAACTGATCGTAGTCATGCGGTAAAATTAATGCAGGTCGTTGATACTTAATGCAATTATACAAAATCCCTGCTCCTCCATGATGAATGACATATTGCACTTGTGGTAAGACTTGTTCATAAGGTAAGTAACTATATGCCGAGACGTTTTCTCGTAATCTTTGGATTTCCTCTTGTTGATCATCGCCGTATGAAATCAGAAAATGAAACTGCGGATATTTTTGCGCCAACTGACAAACAACATTGGTTAGCGTTTCTTTGCCCCACAATAAATGGGTACCATTAGTCACTAACACATACGCTTTTTTGTCTAAAGAAATGTCGCTTGTTTCCAACGAAGAACAACAAGGTCCCGCCCATTGAAACTGCGCTGGAAAGTCATCACGAAACTCTAACTCCTTCATGCCCAAACCTAAAATAGCATACGGGGAATAAATCGTTTCTTCTTTCTGACGGTACAAGTGAAAATCATACGGACGCAGTTGTTTTCGCAAGAGCCAAACAACCGAACGCTTAAAGGAACGCACCATTTTACGACCAAACCAATCACGGATTTTACCAAGTGTGCTTTTAGGTGGATACCACCCACCTAAATAACTTGGCGTCGTCTGTTGACTTTCAATGGCAAACGGGGTAGGAATCGTCGTAATCCAAGGAATCCCTAATTGATTACAGACAATTCCAGCAGGGACTGCAACAAAATCGGCCACAACAATATCTGTTTGATGCGCTTGAAAATCTTCCTTCAAAAAATCAATCACTTCTGGAATAAGCGTCAAATTTTGTTTTAATTGTTGATACATCCCATACGCATTCACTTGATTTTCAGTATTGGCAATCCGTTCCATCTTATCAGGGTCATCAGGAAAGAATGGGATAACGGTAAAGCCCAATTTTTCGGCCAGCGCGACTTTATTCACTCCTGTAAACACACGCACTTCATACCGATTATCTTGCAAAAGTGGTAAGGCAATTTCTAACAACGGATACAAATGACCACTAAAGGGCACAGCGACTAAATCTACTTTAATTTTTGATAATGTCATCAAGCACCTCCTTTACTGCGGGTGACACCAAATAATCGTGATGCCCACAGGCAACGATATGCGTGGGCGTATGGCAATCAAGGATGCGCGAATAATAATCTTTCTGCCCTTTAATAATCCAATGATTGGGTGCAGGAACCATTTCTTTGGTAGCAACGGGACCAAGCGCAATAAGTTTCAAGGTAGGATTATTCGGCATTTGGCTCATTATTTGAGTGAACATATTTAGCCCTGAACTTTGCGTGACTAATACGATATTCTCTAAGGCAAACAAAGGACGTAAATGCCGACACAGTTCTTTTTGAAACGCCGTATTCCACAAAGTGTGTCGATAATACGCGATATTACTGACACTCGCTTGCAAAAGCGATGGAAATTGAGTTTGTTGGTGATCAAACTGACGATTGTAAGGAAAATTAGATGGAATAATGTGATAACCCGCCGGTTGGACAACCTGCAAAAATTGTTGTTGTTCCTGACTTAGTGAGGCATGGGCATAGTGACTGCTACCGCTTAATAAAACCACTGATTGAGGCATCACTAATGACTCTAAGACATCTAATTGTTGCAAAGTTGTCAAATAACGTTTGAAATCAAACATAACGAATTTTCCCATCAGTCACTTTGATTTTTTTATTGCGCCATTGGATAATTGGTGGCGTAACCAGCGTATAGAGAAATAAAAATGGCAACCAACTATCGTTCAACACTTCGTAACCAATAGCTGAAATCCGTTCATTGACACCAAAGAATTGATTGCGATACCCACGCAAGAGCAACGCTTTTACCCCAAATAATCCCACTGTTCCTAAAAGATACTGCCAACCTAGAAAACAGCTGACAAACAGTAATAATCCCGGTAAAAAAGCAGGCAAGACGACGAGGAAAAATAGTGCTAGCGATGGAAAAGTCTTCATATAGATTGAAGCAAACAGCAACCAACGCTTCATTAACAAAACATATTTTTGTGGTTGGACGACAGTATTGCGTACATTACAGGGTATTTGACTTTGAATAATTTGCACCTTATGTTTCGTTAAAAAGGCCGCGACCGCTAAATCGTCACATAATTCGTATTGAATAGTTTCAAATACTGCTAAACGCTGAAACAATTCTGTTCGACTAATATAAAACATGCCATTGATTGTGCGATTCGCATGAACATACGCCATCGGAAAATACGTCAGCAAGGAATTACTGTTGACAAAGGCCGCTACGAGTTTCGACCACATACCAGTTTGCCCGAAATTATAGGGAATGCCGGTCACGATAAAGTCTTCGGTCAATGCTTCATATTGTTTCATTTCATTCAAACGAGCCCGATTAAACACAGAATCATCATCTAAGACAATAAAATATGGTGTCGTGATTTGTGTCATCACTTGTTTTAATTTATAGACTTTCGGGTTGACTTCTTGAGGAACGTCATCTAATAAAACGACTTTGACACGTGCTGCATATGTCGCTTCTTTGAGAATGGTTTGTGTCACTGTTTGAGCAACGGAATCACTTTTATCGACTAACCATAGAAACAACATCTCTGTCGTTTGTTCTAAGTTCCCACGTAAATCTTCTTCTAAACGCGGATCACCAGACAAAATCGGTTGTAGTACAGTGTATTGACGTTCATTGATGTCTCCAGTAATTTTTTTGGTCGTATAACGTGTCGCAAACCACCAACGTAAACCAAAAAAGAAGAAAAAACACAGACTTAAACCTAAAAATAGTTCCATTACACTCGCCCCTTTTTGATATAGTTCCCGACAATTTTTAGCCGTACATTTCTTGGCAACCAGAATAAGAGTTGGGTTAGCCACCAGTTACGGTAACCAATAATTTGATAATTCTTTTTTGAAGACAATCTTTTTTCAATTGTTTGTGCGACTTTTTCAGCAGTCATTTGAAAGCTACTTTCTTGAATCGTCGCCCGCATTTTTTCTTGAAAAAATGCCGTCTTGGTCGGACCCGGGCAAATTGTAACCACGCGAATATCTGGATACGCGCGGAGCTCTTCGGTTAAACCTAAAGAATAATGCCACAACGCTGCCTTACTTGCCCCGTAATTCGTTAAATAAGGATGCGGATAAAGCGACGCCGTTGAGCAAACATTGACAATCGTTCCTTGTCCACTTTTGACAAACTGTTGCGCATAGCCCTTCGCAAGAATCATTGGCGCTAAAAAATTCGTGGCGATTTCTGCTAATTCATCACTCAAATCTAACTCTTGAAAATCCCCCACTTCACCGACACCAGCACAGTTAATCAAACAATTGATTTTATAACACAACGGAATTTTCTTCACCGCCTCTAAATCTGTTAAGTCTAACAAAATGAGTTGGGTGGAACACGAAATATTCTTTGCAAGCTGCTGCAATTTCTCATGATTACGCCCCACGAGTAATAGCTTTACGTCATGAGAAGCAAGCTGTTCTACTACTGCTCGCCCAATCCCTGAAGAGGCACCGGTAATCAAAATGGTTTGCACATCCTCGCCTCCTTTTCGATAACTTCTATTATAATTATCGCAAAAAAAGAGAACGCATTCAAATATAGCGAATAAAAAAACAAAAAAACAGCTCCTCACCAAGGTAAGGAACTGCATTACTTTCATTAAAATGCTGGTACTAATGTATCGCTATGATCGTTTTCTAAGAATGAACGTACTTTATCGCTAGTCATCGCTTTTTTCAACGCTTGAATTTTTTCTGAATCTTTGTTGTCTTCACGTGCAACTAATTGAATCGAGAAACGTTGATCAATTGTTTGTTCTAAGAACAACGCATCCGCTGGTTTCAAACCAATTTTAGCAATGTAGGTTGGGTAGTTATATACCAATGAAACATTTGGTTCGCTGTATGCTTCTGCTAAGTTTAATAAATCTACTTGTAACCATTCAAAGTTTTTCGGATTTTCTACTACATCTTTGACTGTGCCGTTCACACCAACACCATCTTTTAATTTAATTAGTCCTTGTTCTTCTAAAATCGCTAACGCACGACCTTCATTTGATACATCGTTTGGAATAGCAACTTTGGTACCTGCAGGAATTTCTTCCACTGTTTTGTAATCTTTTGAATAAAAACCAACTTTAGCATCGTAAATTGGTTGAATAGCTACTAAATCAGTGCCTTTTTCACTGTTGTATTTTTCCATAAATGGTTTGTGTTGCGCAAAACTAGCATCGGCTTCCTTGCTGCTCACCATATCGTTGTAGGCAACGTTATCGTTCACTTGCACAAGTTCAACTTCCCAACCGTCTTCTTTTGCCACTTCTGCTGCTACTTTCACCACATCTGTCATTGGAGGAGCTTGAGAAGCTACCTTAATCACTTTGTCTGTTTTATCCGCACTGCTACTGCTTTTTGTTTCCCCGTTTGATGATCCACAAGCAGCTAACGTAAGAACCGCTACTAATGATAAAGCTCCGATGTAAATTTTTTTCATTTCTTCTCCTACTTTCTTTTATCTAATTTGCGAGCAATAAAATTACCCGTCATTTGAATAATAAATACAAAGACAACCATCACGACGATTGCAAAGTACATAATTCCGGTTTGATAACTTTGGTACCCATAACGAATCGCAAAATCACCGACACCACCACCGCCAACAATCCCCATCACAGTTGAATAAGAAACCATGCTGACTGCTGCCGTTGTATACGCAAGAACAATCCCACTTCTTGCTTCGACTAATAAAAAGTGCCAAATGTATTGCCATTTTGACGTGCCAAGCGAATCCGCCAACAAACGAATTTCTTCAGGCACATCCAATAACACTTGCTCAACTAAGCGAGCAAAAATCGCCACCGCAACGATACTAAGTGGTAACGATGCTGGAACTGGACCAAACGCCCGCCCAATAATAAATCGAGTCACTGGAATCAACGTAATAACAAATAATAAAAAAGGAAACGAACGCACGAGTGTAATTAAAAAGTTCAAGGCCCAATAACTCACGGGCTGACTTCCTTTGATATTCGGATTAGATAAGAACAAAGCCACACCTAAAGGTAAGCCAAACAATAAACAAGCGGTCATCGAAATGCCCATCATGGTTCCTGTTTGTTTCAATGAAAGAATAAATTCTGGAAAATAATATTGAATGTTTTCCATTAAGGTCATTCCGCTAACCTCCTTTTGACTTTTTCCAAATAAGGAGTGTCGCTTTTACTTAAATAGGTTGGTTGATTGTCCACCACACCTAACAAGCGGCTATCTTCCATCACTAACACGCGTTCACATAATTTTTTGACTGTATCCAATTCATGACTGACAAAGAAAATCGTTACCGGAAATTCTTCATGAATTCGTTGCAACAAACGAATCACATCGTCAGTGTTTTCTTCATCTAATGAACTTGTTGCTTCATCGCACAACAAGACGTCTGGATTACGGGTTAAGGCACGTGCTAAAGCAACCCGCTGTTTCTCTCCTCCAGAAAGTTGCGCTGGATAACTGTCTTGTTTGTGATTCATGCCGACAAAACTTAGCAGTTCCATCACATTTGCTTCGTCTTTTTTACCCATCAGTTTCAATGGCAATGCCACATTTTCTTTAACGGTGAGATTATTCAGTAAATTGTACTGCTGAAAAACCATACCAATTTTTTGTTTTTGTTGTTGAATCGCTTTTTTGGATAGTTTATTGATTTCTTTGTTTGCTAAAAATAATTGCCCCTTACTAGGCGTTTCCAATAAATTCAATAAACGGAGTAAAGTGGATTTCCCCGATCCACTTTTGCCAACAATCCCGACAATTTCCCCTTTTTCAACGGAAAACGAGATATCTTGCAAGGCTGTTGTCTCCTGATATACCTTAGATACATGTTCTAATCTATACATGCACAGCCTCCTAACCCACTAACAGTTGTAATAAATCATCGTTGGTAAAGTTTAAAATATATTCAGCTACCTCAACGGATGCCAATGTCTTGGCTAACTCTTCATATTTAAACACGGTTCCTAATAAAAGTTGTTCCAAGTCAGTCGTGTCTTTCGTTCCGAAATAATCACCAAAAAATTGGATAGCAGAAATGCGTCCTTTTTCAGTTGATAAATGAATGTCGACAATCCCGACGCCCGGAATTCTTGTGCGTCGATTAAATTCAAACTTTGGTGCTTCCCCATAAATCCACTCATCATTAGCATAACGTTCCTCAAACAATTGTTGAATCGCAACTTTATCGTCATCGCTTAACACCAATTGTTGTGCTTGAATCGCTGCTACAGACGATACATCATAAATATGACACAGCAAGGCATCACGAAATTCAGCAGTCGTCAGTTGTTGGTATTGTTCGTCTAAGAAAGGTTTGACATTGGTCACACTCTTACGCACAGATTTGGTTGCTTTAGAGGCAATCTTTTCCTTTGAAACAGTCAAAATTTTATCTAATACAGACAAATCCACATCATACATTAACGTGCCGTGCGAATACGTTCGTCCATGACGAGTGTACATCGCATTGCCGGAGAACTTCATACTATCAATATACAAATCGTTCCGACCACCCACTGTCGCATGTGTCGCTCCCATCGCTTGAAGCGCATGCAAAATTGGCGTCGTTACGCCACGATAATCACCAAAAGTCGTATCATCTTTTTTGGTCACAAAACTAAAACTCATATTTCCTAAATCGTCGTACACGGCACCACCACCAGAAATACGACGTGTTAACGTAATGTCATGTTCACGTAAATAATTAAAATCAATCTCTTCGTACGCATTTTGATTTCGCCCGATTATAACACAAGGTTTTTGTATATATAACAGAAGGAGTGGTTCTGTTACATCTGCTGTATTCATTAAGTGTTCTTCAGTTGCCAAATTCCAACGAATATCGTCACTCTCCATGATGTAATAACGCATAAGCAAGACACCTTTACTTTCTCATGATTTTATTTCACACTCTATAATCCCTTGTAAATTAAAAATAAGCAAGAATTATGCTCATAATTTTCTGTATCTATTTTATAAAAATACTGTATCAATCAACAAAAAAACGAAGCGGTTTATTTCGCTTCGTTTTTTCGTTCTTGCTGTCTGCCATTCGTTATCCACAACACGCCAATAATGCCAACATGTAATAAGAAAAACAAACAAATAAATTCAAATTTTTTCATCGTCCAATGAGCAAAAATCACTTCTAACACATACATCGGATTAGTAAAGAAATGTACCGAATGCAAGCGTGGCGCAAATCTCCCAGCATACATTGCCATGGAAGACAACCAACAAATGATTGGCACCACTGCCCCAATTACCCATTGCGAGACGTGTAACTTTGCTTTTGCTACGGCCATTAATGCAAAAAATTCCATAAATCCCCAATAAATATAGGCAAAAATCACCAGAAATAAAATGAGGATTAACCCCCAACCACGAATGGTTTCTAAACTCATTCCTGTTAGATTATTGTATAAGCCCAACAAATCCGCATGGACAATGTCAGTCACAAGATAAGGAATATTTGGGAAAAATAATAACCAGATAAAACCAAAAGCAAGTTGAACATACCCATTTTTGGCCCGTTGGACTTGAAACGCACATTCAATCGGCACGTAGGCCAAGAAAGTATTTAACACTAAAAAATCAAAGTGGGTTTCCCACGTGATGATGAGCGTGCCTAAAGTAATCAGACGGATTAACCAAGCATAAATAAGTCATCCCTCCTTTATTTTCCTTCTATTTTAATATAGTTTTTCCCAAATCAAAAAGCAGATTCGCTGTTTTTAAAGAAATTTTAGGGAAATGTCCGGTATTTGCTAAATATATTTCCCATACGGAATCATCTCACCTAATGCCAAATAGCCAAAATGACCATCTTTTCTCTTTTGTTGCCCCCAAACATAGCCTTCTGCGATCTGAATACTTTCAACTTGCACACGCTCACCTTTTTTCAATAAAGCAATCGCAACTGCTTTCTCACTAGCTGCTTGACGTAAATAAACCGCCGTTGATAATTCAAATTGGTTGCTGCTCTTACTCTGTGCTGTTTTACCAAAGAAAAAAGCCCATTCGCCTTTTGCTAAACGATTTAAATCCAAATGACCATTGTATCCTAGCAATTTTCCGGAAGACGTGTATTGGTGAATATGATAAGCCGTTGTTGCGGTCGGATTTGCGCCAGTATATTGCCCGTTGTTTTGGCCATATGTCGGCACCCATAATCCATCAAATTTCGTCACATCCAAATTGAAACGACCATACAAATGATTCGCGACATAAACACCCACTTTTTTCGCACCTAATTGTTTTAACTTTGCGCGATAACGTTCACAACCGCCACGCATATCTGACATCGATTGTTCCTCTACATCCAACCACCAAAAGACCGGTTGAAAGGCTTTCGCTCGCGTATAAAAGTCCAACGCCTCTTGTTCCATATCATGATAACTTGTGCCACGAACCCAAGCATAAACAGCCGTTGGTACCCCACGCTTTTGAAATTCACGTATATGTGTTTGATAGTAGTTATCGACATAATTAGAACCATATTGCACACGAACAATCACGCCATTTATTTGTTTTGCTAATTGATCATAATTGATTTGGTTTGGCACTTGCCATTCACTAATGTCTAAAATCACTGGTTTTGGTATCATTATACCCCTCCTTTACAAAAAGCGAGGAACTTCCGCTCCTCGCTTACTTTTTTAGAACAATACTGTTTCGATTGTTTCGACATATTTGGCACTTGCTACTTCTTGATACAATGCCACCCCATCTTTTTCAAATAAATCAAGGGCTGTAAATTGTTGCATCGTACCTTTCACTTGTTCCTCTGTTAAATTTTCTGCTGCGACAGTTGGAATCAATTTGTGGCTATTTCCTTCACCATTCTTAAATGTTAAATGTAATTTTTTCATCTGTGGTTCCTCCTCAATTATTTATTGTACTCGTAGGCAACTGTTTCAATCACTGTGTCTAAGGTCACCGTTTCTGGGGCAAGACTGGCAACTACATCCCCTAAAGCTAAAATTTGTGCTTCTGTTGGTTCGGCAACGACATTGGCAAAATGTTGCTTGATTGCTTGGTCCTCTCCTTCTTTAGTGAATTGAACAGTTAATGTTGTTTGACTGTGTGTTTTCATAAAAACATCCTCCTTGAATTTGTTGTGTAGTAAGTCGTACGCCTTACACTTCTATAAACGGAAATCCAAGAAAAGATGTCATACTTTTTTGGAGAAAAATTGAAATTTATCACGAAAGTATTTGCGATAGCGACTACGTTTTTGACGAGTGATGTCATGATTCGTTAATAGTGCTACGACTTTTTGTTGGTCTTTGGGTTTGAGTTGACGGTAAAAAGTTTCGAATTCGGCTAACTCTGCAATCGTTTCATAATCCGTTTCATCGACTTGGATCTCTAAAAGAAACTCATCTTGCACCTGTGTTACTGCTTTTTGTTCTTTTCGCTTTTCATCGATGACATACCATAACAGATAGCGAAACAAGTAACTAATGTTGTTTTCTACTTCAAACTGCTCTCTTGTTGCGTATTTCTTCGCTCGTAAAAAGAAGAGAATCCGCAACTCTTGTAGATAATCTTCAAAATCATTTTGTCCTGGAAAAATACTGCATCGGCGCAATACTTTATAAAATAAACGTTGGTAATCATCGACTAATTGTTCTAATTCATGTTGGTTCATCCTTGTTCTTTCCTTTGTTGTTTGAATTCCTCGAGGTAGTTCGAGTATAAAAGAACAAATTAAAAAACGTTAATTCTCTTATTTGTATTTTTTTACAAATAATGCTTAACAAACCGCCGTTTTATTGTATAATACTTTCAATAAATCCTGTTCAAAAAATAATTATGAGGAGTTGATTAAATGGCGCATTCGAAACGTGTTGATACGAAACAGAAAAAGAAAATTCCGATTTTTTCCAGTGAATATCGACCAAAACTAGAGAATTTGCCAGCATTTTCAACTGTTTCTGACCAAACGCCCATTGATATTTATCAATTAATTGAACATATTTCTTTGAGTCCGAAAGCAGATTATTTTGAAGAAATTTATGCGATTATTCCCGTTCATCGGCCATTATGGGGAGCATCTTGTGTCATATACAGAGAAAATGTACTTTTAGTAGACGACCATCCGTTTCATATTGTCTGTAAATTGTTACAACATCTTGAACATGTGGACTATCCGATTTATCGCCAAGTATTAGGACATATGATGAATAAAAAGGAACGACTTACACCAGTCGCTAGCCAAAACTATAGTTTGTTTCCTACCGCAAAAGTAGACGATAGTGACACGATGTGGTTAAATCCTGGACGTATTCATTCTTTAATTACGCAAAATCGACAAACCATTGTGTGTTTTGAAAATTTATTTGCTTTAGCAACACCGAAAAAAATTGATAGTTTAAAAAAAGGGATGAAAAAAGCCTTTTTTGCACACGCGATTATCAAACGTGAACATGATTGCCGCGGTACCCGTAGCACCACCAGTTTATTAGAATTTTTGAATGTCACGTCCTCTGTTGAAACACGAGAAATTTTAAAAAATATCGAATTTCAACATATCCCAGGCTATCAGCACGACTTTTTCCGAAACTACCCTAAGTTTCAAGATGCTCATAGCCAAAATAAAGCCAAACGAGAACTTCATCGCCGGTATTCCATCGAACTTTGACGTCGTGCTATTTCTTCCATTGACATTTTTTCAAAAGTATTGCTAAATTGAGATATACAACCGTTTTTGTCAATGATTAAACGTTTGAATCTAATAAGGAGTGGTGCGCTCTATGGAGAAATACACACTCATTTTGTTTATTATGCCGATTATTCTTTTAAGTGTCGTTATTGCGTTAGCTTTTATCACGCAGCGATTGACGAGTATCGTGAAAACACCGATACCACGAGCAATTACTGTATTTATTCTATACATGGTTTACGCATATAGCACCTTACAATTTTCGTATAGTTTACTCGGTTTTTATAGTTATACTTTTGTCATTGAAACAGCGATGGCGTATTATTTTTTCCCAAAATATGGGCATTGGGTGTTTTTAGCCACACCAAGCTTAACGGCGCTTTATTATTATGCGACAAACTACTCCTTGGGTTATGAAGAAATCCAAATTGCCATTTTAGGTGCATGTTTGTTTGTTTTCGCCTTGGTTATCAAACGCTTTTCTCAACTAGAAACGGTTGTGAAAGTTTGTTTCAGCTTTACCTTTAAATGGTTAATCATTGCGATTTTTCCAAGTATTTTCAGTGATACCTATTCAACCGTATTAGATAGCACCTTGATTTATTTCGGTAGTTTATTGATTGCCCTCATTCTTTGGGGATTTTACCGGATTCATCTCACCGAACAAGCGGAAATAAAAAAAGTCATTCAACAAGGACAAACAGATGCCCTCACAGGTGTTTATAATTTTCAAAAATTAGGGACGGATTTACAGAACTACGAAACCAGTAAACAAGCCTACGCGCTGGCGATGATTGATCTAGATTATTTTAAACAATTAAACGATACGTTTGGCCATCATGCAGGCAACGATATACTAAAAGAATTTGCTGCACTCTTAACGACTAGTTTAGAGACCTATATTGGCATCGAAAACTTTAGCATCTACCGCTTTGGTGGTGAAGAGTTTTGCGTCTTGTTCTTTGATTGTTCGACAGAGCAAGCGAGTAAGCATTTGACTTTTTTCAAAAATGTCTATGAAACCAGACACCGCTTATTGCGAGAAGCCAATTATGCAGTGACATTTTCCGTTGGGATTGAATCGAACGAAAATCATCAGTATAACGGGATGGAAACCATGCAATATGCAGATGAAGCCCTTTATGAAGCCAAGCATGCTGGTAGAAATCAAATTCATATGTATCAAAAAAAACATCAATGATTCGTCTTACTGCGAGTCATTGATGTTTTTTTATACCACTGTAAATTTTCTCAAACCTAAACAAATACTATAACCAAGTAAACAACCAATAAAGTTGAGTAAAATATCACTCAACGCAAATGTTCCAATATAAAAGACATACTGAATCGTCTCAATTCCCAAAATCGTCAGCAACGCGATGACACCAAACTCCCACCACTTCGCTTTTAAGCCATACAAACCACCTAAAGGAACAAAATACAAGACATTTAAAATCGCTTCTAAAATCGTCTTCTTATCCTTCACAAGAAAATCAAATAAATCCCAACTAAACGTATGGTACTGCGGGGCTTTCGTAAATAGCACCACAAATAATAAAAACAAATAGACACTGTACACCAAATACAAATAAATAGCTGAAAAACGTTTAAATAATAATTGCAGATAAAACAACCAGCAACTTAATATCAAAAACAACGTCAACGTTTCTTTCGTATACGAAAAACGATCCATCACATGCACAAAACGTTCATACTGCAAAAGCGTAGGATAGGCAATATATTGAATGACCCCCACTCCTACGAGGCATGAGACCAATAATGCCAAAATACTTTTTATCCATCGTGTCATCCACAGCCCTCCTTGAAAGTAGTTGGTAATTATTGTAGCAGAGAAGCGAGCATTTTCCATTGAAAAAGCGGTATTTTAGTAAAAACTTGAAAGATTATTTCACCCAAACGAACATTTTTTCAATAAATATTAAAAAATAGCTGCATTTGGATTAATTAAATGATTAGTTTTTATGAAGAAAAGACGATGATTTACTAAAAAAGTGAGAGACCAAATAGTTAGTAGCCTCTCACTTTTTTCTATTCATATATTCTCTTTCCACAGCCTCTTTTTCTCTCAACCACCATTGTTGATTCTCTCGATACCACATAATCGTTTCAAAAAGCCCTTTTCGAAAATCAGTAAATTTTGGTTGCCAACCTAACTCTTGTTCGAGTTTTGTCGCATCAATCGCATAACGTAAATCATGTCCCAAACGATCAGTCACATATTCATACGCATCATTTGGTTGATTCATTAATTCTAAAATCAAATCTATTACGGCTTTATTATCTTTTTCTCCATTCGCGCCAATCAAATAGGTCTCCCCTATTTTGCCTTGAGTCAGAATGAGCCAAACAGCACTAGAATGATCGTCAACATGAATCCAATCACGAACATTTTTTCCATTACCGTAAAGTTTTGGCTTCGTTCCACATAAGATATTGGTAATTTGTCGCGGGATAAATTTTTCAATATGTTGATAAGGGCCATAATTATTTGAACAATTCGAAATCGTTGCATGTAAACCAAAGGAACGTACCCAAGCTTTCACTAATAAATCTGATCCTGCTTTAGTGGCTGCATATGGACTAGATGGATTATATGGAGATTCTGGCGTAAATTTTTTGGGATCATCCAGTGCTAACTCACCGTATACTTCATCAGTAGAAACATGATGATAACGAGTGTTGAATTTACGGCAAGCTTCAATTAATGTATATGTGCCAATAATATTGGTTTGGACGAATAGAGAAGGATTATCTAAAGATTGGTCATTATGAGACTCTGCCGCAAAATGAATCACTGCGTCGTTAACTGGAACCAACTTTTCTACGAGAGACACATCACAAATATCACCAATGACTAATTCTACATTTTGCGTTAAATTTGCTAAATTTTCTCGATTCCCTGCGTACGTCAGTTTATCCAAAACAGTTATATAAATATCAGGCTCTATCGTAGTCACATAGCGTACAAAATTTGATCCAATAAAACCTGCACCACCTGTTACTAACAAACGTTTCATTCGCATTTTCCCCCTTACTTATACCGCTCCAACACCTCAATCGCTTGTTTGGTCGTTTCCAACTGACGAATCGTCAAATCATAATGTCTGGACGCATATGCCGCAAATAAAACATCCACGGTGTACAATTGTACCAACAATGAATTCGTCGCCGAACTACGCAACGGTACTTCTCCTCCGTCAGCAATATGAAGGACAATATTCGATAATTTCGCTAAGGTCGATTTTTTTTGACTAGTCATACTTACTACAGCAATTCCCTGTTGTTTAGCTAAATGGGCTAAACTACATACTTCACGCTTCTCTCCTGAATTTGAAACTAAAAAAAGAAACGCTGGCTTTTGATTCGTGACCATCGCTGTTGCTAATAAATGCGCATCTTGTCGAAAAATCACTTGGCGTCCAATTCGTAAAAATTTCTGGCAAAAATCATCTGCAACTGCTCCTGATGCGCCAATTCCGTAAGTATAGGTCAAATCCGTATGCTCTAACAATTGAACGACTTCATCAATCGCTTGATTTTCCAATAACTCACAATTTTTTTCAATGCCATCAATCACGCGCAATTTGATTTTGTGTTTAATCGTCTCAACGTTTTCATCTGGAGTAATATCTGAATATAATTCTTTGTTGATTTGAGGTAAGGTTGCCGAAAGTTTTAATTTTAAATCAGGAAATCCATCTAGGCCCAATGAATAACATAAACGTACAACTGTCGAAGGACTCGCGCCTGCCGCTTCAGATAACGCTTTGGCACTCATATGAATCACTTCTGACGAGTGTCCCAAAATCCACTCAGCAAGTTTTTTCTCTGTTTTAGATAACGTCTCTAATTGATTTTGAATCGTAAATAAAATGTTCATCTCGTATTCCTCCTACGCCCATCATACAATAAAAAAGAAAGAGCATACAGTCCGTATGCTCTACCTATCCATATATTTCAAAATATCACAGACCGAATGAATACACTTCGTCGCCTGAGGATCATCATTGTTTAGCGCTAATACATCTAAATTTGCGCCAACCGCGGCAGCAATGCCAATCGATGAATCTTTTACTACTAAGCATTCTTCAGTCTTTAAAATTTAGTAATTTCTATTTCAACACCAAAATGATCACTAACAACTGGCCCATTTTTACCATCAAATACGACTTGGTATGCGTCAACAATACTAGTTGCCGGAACAAAAATATAATCAATTCTTAGTTTCCGAGTATTTTCTTTCCAACCATCAATGGCTTGCTCTACCGTTGCTTCACCGCTCTTTACTTTTGCTATAGAATAGCTATCTCTTAGAGCAAGTGGACTTTTTTCAACGAGTGAGTAGCCTGCTTCTTGCGCTGGATTATTAAAATCACCAAGTAAGAAAAGGGGGTTAGTTTCTGTTAATAATCGTTTTTCTAACTGATGCCATTCGAAAGCAAAGCCAGAATTTTCATCCTGCCACCAAGAAAAGTGAGTACTTACGACACAAATTTCTTTTCCTTGGAATAACGTATTGCCAATCAGTAGTTTTCTCGTTCGATAATCTTGATAATTACTTGTTTCAGACACAACAATTGCTTCACTTGTCAAAGGATTTTTTGAAAGCAGAGCATTTCCTTCTTCATAAATATCATAGCCAATATGACTCATGTCCCAGCTCCAATAATAGGTCCGCCCTTTCATTGCCAACTTTTTGACTAAACAATAAGCAAAGTTATCTTCATGAATACTTTTTTGCCCACTTACTGGGCAAAAACCAATAAGCTCACTTTGAGAAACAATAACTGAATCCACTAATTGATTCACTTCTTGTAATGCAATCACCTCATAATCAGCTTCGATAATTTTCTCAACTAATTGTTGTAACTTTTGTTCAGCCTCTTTTTCTAGCCAGCTATGTGTATTTAGTGTGAGCAAATTCATTTGTCTGACTCCTTTTTTATTCCACAGATTTTCCCTTTAAATATGAATAGTTCCAACCACTTCGTTCGCTTGAACATTTCCAAAACGTGGGATTTCTAACGTTTCAATTTTATCACTGTTAGTGAAAACTACCATAATTGTTTTTTCTTTACCCATTTTTTCGACAACAGCTAGATCCATCGATGCAAGTTTTGTTCCTGCAGTAACTGTTTGTCCTTCTTTAACAAAAACTTCAAAAGCTGTTTCCGTTAATTCAACTGTATCAATCCCCATATGAATTAAGATTTCAATGCCGTCTGTTGTCTGCAAGCCCATTGCGTGTTTGCTTGGGAATATACTAATGACTTTCGCATCAACTGGTGCTACAACAGTTTCTTGTGCTGGAATAATAGCTAATCCTTCACCCATCATTTTTTGAGAAAATACAGGATCATCAACATCTTCTAGCGCAATCAGTTCTCCTGTTGCTACCGCATGAATCGCTTGCTCTTTGCCTAAAAAAGTCGTTTGTTCTTCTGTTGAACTTACTAGATTATTTTTTGGTAAAGGAATAGTTGCACCAGATTGTAACAAATCTTCAATATCAGATTTCAAAACATCTGCTTTTGGTCCATAAACGGCTTGCACTCCATTGTCTTTTACAATCAATCCCATTGCTCCAGCACGTTTCCAAGCATCTTCTGCTCCGACCTTTTCGCGATTATTGACAGTCACACGTAAACGAGTCATACATGCGTCTACTTCACTAATATTTTCTTTACCACCTAACAAATGAATGATTTGAATAACTTGTTCGCTTGCTACACCTTCACTTGTAGTTGCCGTTTCCGTTGCTTCCCCGCCGTCATTGTCATAATTTCCATTACGTCCAGGTGTCGCAAAATTGAATTTTTTGATTAAAAAGTTTGCTAAGAAATAAGTTCCTACACCAAACACTACGACACACAGAACAAAGTTAAGTAGATCGCCACCTAATCCTGCCTTGATCGCTAATGGTGTCCGTGTCAATAACTCAATATTCCCAAAAGAATGTACTCGTAATGGCAAGATATCTGCCATTGCAAAAGCTGCCCCTTGGATAAAAGAATACACAATATATAAAGGCATTGCTGCAAACATAAACATGAACTCAAGTGGCTCTGTCACACCTGTCAAGAAAACTGCCAATGCTGCTGAGAAATACATTGATTTATATTTTGAGCGTTTGTCAGCATCCACATTACGATACATTGCCAAAGCCAAGCCCATTAAAATACCAGACGAACCAATCATTTGTCCGACTTTAAAACGTGCAGGTGTCCAATTTTCTAATACAAAAGCATATTGTGATGTGTCACCAGCACCTTTAAGGTTGATTAAGTCCGTTGCCCAAGCAAGCCATAATGGATCTTGACCAAATACTTGAGTTCCAGCTTGTGCACCAGATAAAATTTCATACGTTCCGCCCAATTGTGTGTAATTGATTGGGATCGTTAACATATGATGCAAACCAAAAGGTAAAAGTAATCTTTCAAGTGTTCCGTATAAGAATGGTGCTAAAATTGGCGCACTATCTTGTGATTGAGCAATCCATAGACCAAAGTTATTAATCCCTGCTTGGATATTTGGCCACACAATAGCAAGAATCAAAGCAACAATTGTAGACCATAAAATTACAACAAATGGGACAAAACGTTTCCCATTGAAAAATGATAATGCATCAGGTAATTTTCGATAATTGTAATATTTATTGTAAGCCATCGCACCAACAAATCCGGCGATAATCCCAACAAAAACCCCCATATTTAAAGCAGGCGATTCTAAAACACTAGTGAAGAAACCTTTAACCATGATTTTTGTACCAAATAAGGTATGAGTAAATGCCTCTTCATTCGCCAACATATCAGTAGTAACACCAAAAATTGCTCCAGTGATTCGATTGATTAATACAAATGAAATCCCTGCAGCAAATGCACCGCCTGCACGATCTTTTGCCCAACTACCTCCAATAGCTAATGCAAATAAAAGATGTAGATTTCCAATAATTGCCCAACCAATACTCTCAACTACACCACCTGTTGTAACTAGTGGTGCAAAATCTGGATTGATTAGTGGTAGTGACTTCCCAATACTAATCATTAACCCTGCAGCTGGCATCACTGCAACAACAACCATCAATGCTTTTCCGAATTTTTGCCAAAACTCAAAACTAAACAATTTCTTCATGTTCCCTCTCCTTTACGCAATCGGTTTCGCTACATTGCCATTATAGCTTGGGATTTATTTTTTGTAAATACTTTATTTTTAATCAGTGCCAAAAAAATTTTTCCTACTTCTATTAGTCTATTTCCCTGCTAATCACATTATTTTTTCAAAATAACCGTAAACGCTCAGTATTCCGTGCTTTTCTCTTACTCCGTTTAAAATAAAAAGATTTCTTGAATTATTTTTATTGACTAAAGCAATCGATTGCGTTTATTATGGACGTATCAATATGAATTATCTAGGAGGCAAATCATGAAACAAATCAAACGTCTTTTTCAAATCGACCCATGGAAAATCAAAACGAATCAACTAAACAAAGATGAACTACGTCTACAAGAGTCCCTTACTAGTATCGGAAATGGTTACATGGGTATGCGTGGCAACTTTGAAGAAAGCTATTCTGGCGACCATCACCAAGGAACATATCTTGCAGGGGTTTGGTATCCGGACAAAACGCGAGTTGGTTGGTGGAAAAACGGCTACCCAGAATATTTCGGTAAAGTAATCAACGCCGTGAATTTTATCGCAATGGATCTACTGATTGATGACCAACCAATCGACTTAGCAACACACCAGCCAGAAGATTTTTATCTAGAATTAGATATGAAGAACGGGCTACTATCACGTCAATTTACGATCACTACTGACACAAATAAAGTACGCTTTTCTTTCGAACGTTTTCTAAGTATATCTAAAAAAGAAGCTGCGTTTATTCACTTGACTGTTGAAATGCTTGAAGGCACAGGTACAATCAAGCTTCGTTCAAAATTAGACGGAGATGTTCAAAATGAAGACAGTAATTATGAAGAACATTTTTGGTTGCCAATTGCAGTCGGTTCAAAAGAAACGATTGGCTATTTAACTACCGAAACAATCCCTAATAACTTTGGAATTGAAACTTTCACTGTAACTTCTGCCATGCGTCATTTAATTGATGGTGAGCTAGCTTTACCAACATATGAAGAAACTGAATTGACTTTATCAGCAACATTCACCAAAACATTACAGGCTGGCGAATCGTTCACTATTGATAAAGAAGTCATTGTTTTAACCAGTCGCGATGTCGAAAAAGAAAAACAAGTTCAACGAGCAATCGAGATGCTTACTCAGCTTGATCAAACCTATGCACAAGAAAAATCAGATCAAACAGCAGCATGGGCAAAACGTTGGGAACTGGCTGACGTTGTCATCAAAGGCGATGATGAAGCACAGCAAGGAATCCGTTTCAATCTTTTCCAACTATTTTCAACTTATTATGGAGAAGATCAACGATTGAACATTGGACCAAAAGGATTTACTGGTGAAAAATATGGTGGTGCAACTTATTGGGACACTGAAGCTTACGCTGTACCACTTTATTTAGCTTTAGCTAAACCAGAAGTAACAAAAAACCTTTTGAAATATCGTCACAACCAATTGCCACAAGCTATTCACAACGCGCAACAGCAAGGATTAAAAGGCGCACTTTATCCAATGGTTACCTTCACAGGTATCGAATGCCACAATGAGTGGGAAATCACTTTCGAAGAAATCCATCGAAATGGCGCGATTGCTTATGCTATTTATAACTATACAAATTATACTGGCGATCAAGAATACTTGAAAAAAGAGGGCTTAGAAGTCTTAGCTGAAATCGCACGTTTTTGGGCAGATCGCGTTCACTTCTCAAAACGACAAAATAAATACATGATTCATGGAGTTACTGGACCAAACGAATATGAAAACAATATCAATAACAACTGGTACACGAACACGATTGCTGCTTGGGTCTTACGTTACACAGCTGAAAAGTATTCTGAGTTCAAAAAAGAAGCGACTGCAACGATTTCTGACGAAGAGTTAGCGAAATGGACAGAAATTGCCACAAACATGTACTTCCCGACAGATCAAGAATTAGGAATTTTTGTACAACATGATACTTTCTTAGACAAGGATCTACAACCAGTAACAGCTCTTTCTCCAAATGACTTACCTTTGAATCAACATTGGTCTTGGGATAAAATTTTACGTTCTTGCTTCATCAAGCAAGCAGATGTTTTACAAGGAATCTATTTCTTCAATGATCAATTCACAACTGAAGAGAAACGTCGTAATTTTGATTTTTATGAGCCAATGACCGTTCATGAGTCATCTCTTTCTCCAAGCATCCATGCCATTTTGGCTGCAGAATTGGGGATGGAAGATAAAGCAGTTGAAATGTACCAACGTACTGCACGTTTAGATCTGGATAATTATAATAATGATACCGAAGACGGGCTTCACATTACTTCAATGACCGGCAGTTGGTTAGCGATCGTTCAAGGTTTTGCGCAAATGAAAACAGACCACGAAACATTAAGTTTTGCACCATTTTTGCCTAAAACTTGGGAAGCCTATTCTTTCCATATCAATTATCGGAATCGTTTGATCTCTGTTGTTGTTGATAACAATCAAGTCACTTTCACTTTACTAGAAGGTGAACCGTTAACTTTCGTTGTCTATAACAAAACCTATGAATTAGCAAATACACTATCTCTATCACTTAGAAAGGAAGATGAAAATGTTTAAGGGCGTTTTATTTGACCTAGACGGCGTTATTACTGATACAGCTGAGTATCACTATCAAGCTTGGAAAAAACTTGGTGAAGAAATCGGTATTTCAATTGATCGCTCATTCAACGAGCAGTTAAAGGGTGTTAGCCGTGAAGACTCTTTATCTTTAATGCTACGTTATGGAAATAAAGAGAACGATTTTACAGCTGAAGAATTGGCTGAGCTGGCTCAAAGAAAAAACGATTATTACTTGGAAATGATTCAAGCAATTACGCCCAAAGACGTTTATCCGGGAATTTTAGAACTACTAGCAGACTTGAAAACAGCGAAGATTAAAATCGCTCTTGCTTCAGCAAGTAAAAACGGGCCTTTCTTACTTCAAAAAATGAACTTAACTTCTTATTTCGACGCAATCGCAGATCCTGAGAAGATTGCTCATGGTAAGCCAGCACCAGATATTTTTTTGTTGGCTGCTAAAGAAGTAGGCTTAACAACAAAAGAATGTCTTGGTATTGAAGATGCGCGAGCTGGAATCCAAGCAATTGTGGCGAGTGGCGCTCAACCCGTGGGCGTTGGTCAAAAGAAAGACCTGGGTGAAAATATTCCAATCGTTTCTGACACAACCGAATTAACACTAGCTTACCTTAAAGAAGTGTGGCGAGAACATGAATAAACCGAACATCCGCGTTACACCAATTACTCACAATTTAAAAAAAATCACTTTAAAGAACGACTTTTTAACAGTCGTTCTTCTCAATTATGGTGCTCGTCTTCATCAAATATTTGCACCTGACAAAGAAGGAAACGTTGAAAACATCTTGTTAAGTTATGATAACTACGAAGATGTTTTAGCTGATAAAAGTTTTTTTGGTGCAACTGTCGGTCCTGTCGCGGGGAGAATCCGCGACGGCAAATGGAAAAATCACCAACTTGAAAAAAACAATGGCACACATCACATTCACGGCGGAACAAATGGCTGGTCTTTTCAATATTGGGACATCGAAATTTTTGAAGAACCTGATGCAATCGGCGTGGTCTTTTATTTAAAAGATACTTTTTCTGGTTACCCAGGCCCAATAAAAGCTACCGTAACGTATCGTTTACAGAATAATCAGCTTGAAATGACCACGAAAACAACCAGTAACGTGACCACCATTACTAATCCAACCAACCATGCTTATTTCAATCTTTCAGGTAATGGACAAAGAGATATTTTAACGCATTCTTTGACGCTAAACACCTTAGGAATGTTGGAGTTGGATTCTGACAAATTACCCACAGGAAATTTACTCGAAGAAAGCGACTTATGTATAAACTTCAAGAAAAAAAATTTGCTAAAACAAATTCTCGATGCTTACCCAGTTGGTTTGGATGATGTTTTTTTATTACGTTATCCTAAAGTAACTAAACCTTCACTTCTTCTAGAAGAAAAGCAATCAGGTAGACAGATGGCTGTAGCAACTTCTAACAAAAGTGTAGTATTATTTTCTACGACTGGTTTTCATGCTGATTTTAAATTGAATGGTCAGAAAATGCATTCAAACTACGGATTAGCTATTGAACCACAGGAAGTACCCGACATCGTTCACTTTCCAGAATGGGGATCTATTACACTACATCCTGGTCAAGAACGCGTTACCCAAACAATTTATCAATTTATGACTACCTCATAGTTACAAGAAAGGCGTGGCAAAATAATGGCTATCACTGTAAAAGATGTCGCAAAAAAAGCAGGCGTTGCTACTTCAACCGTTTCGCGTGTAATCAACGATCACCCAAGCATCTCGGACACAACCAAGAAAAAAGTCCGTAAAGTGATGGATGACCTTTTCTATGTTCCAAACATGACTGCCAGAAATCTCGGAAAGCGGATATCCAATGCCGTTGGTGTTATTTTGCCCCCACTGGATTCTAAAGAAAGACTTGGCAATCCGTTCTATCTTGAAATTATGGAAGCAATTAATGACGAAGCTAGGCTTTATGACATGACAACAGCGATTGCAGCAGCTAAAAGTTTTGAGCTTTTGCTCGAGAACGTCAAACGCATGCACCTCCAAAAGCAAGTTGATGGCTTCATTCTCGTTTATTCAGATAGCGCTGATCCAGTGATTGAGTATTTATACGAGAACCAGATTCCGTTTACCTTGATTGGACAACCTTATCAACATGAAAATAATATTGTTTATGTCGATAACGACAATCAACTACTTGGAAAACAAGCAACCGAATTTTTAATCCAAAATGGGCATAAAAATATCTTATTTGTCACAAATACTACGCATGAAAGTTTATACTTTGAGCGGTATTTTGGTTACCAAAAAGCGCTGACGCTTAATCAATTCCCCACTTTCCCTAGCGTCGTCTTGGAAAAGCCAGAAGACTATCTGACTTTTAACTAAATTAGGCATTCGGGGCTGTGACATAAGTCCCTAACAAAAAAGTGCATGAAATGACGAAAAACCGTTCATTTCACGCGCTTTTTTAGTTAAAATAAAAGAAGCACAGGATGGACCCTGTGCTTCAAACATTTAATCCTGAAAGGACTAAAAATATGCATACCTATTATAACATGGATCAACTCACTTTGGACTTATCAACTTCATTTTCTCCCAAAGAAAATCATGTCGCTGTTTTCATCAACGAATTAGTTGAATCTCTTCAAATCAATGAGCCGTATCTTTTTGGACGCCCCAGAGAATATGACCTAGGTGCGATGATGAAGCTGGTTCTGTTTGCCTATACGAGAGAAACCTTCACCAGTCGCAAGATTGAGCGCTTGGCTGAAGAAAATTTATATGCCCGTTGGTTGACCCAAGAACGTGTCCCTTCTTATCGAACGATTGCCCGTTTCTGCGTGTCCAATGATGTGCAGGAACTGACGAATAAAGGATTAACACATCTGACCGAGTATCTTCGCGCGCGCAATCTGATTGATGATGCGTTGTTTATCGATGGCACGAAAATTCTAGCCGATGCCAATAAATATAGCTTTGTCTGGAAGAAAAACACGATCCGTTTTGATCAGATGAATCGTGAAAAACTCCTTTTATTGATGACGGAATTAAAAGAAGCTTATGCAGTAAAAGAGATTCCCGAAGGGACTTCCCTTACACTAGACATGGTAGATGAGCTGTTGACACGAATGGAACTGAGATTGGAAGAAATTGAAAAAGAAGTCCAGTCAACGAAACGAATTTCACCTAATCCCGCAAAAAAACAGCGCAGAACGCTAAAAAGTCAAGTACGCAAATTAACTGAAAAACGAGAGAAGCTGATTGAACACCAAAATCAGTTTTCTATTTATGGTGCCAGAAATAGTTACTCAAAGACCGATCATGACGCTACTTTCATGCGCGTGAAAGAAGATCATATGATGAATGGTCAATTAAAGCCAGCCTACAATTTACAAATCGCTACTTGTAATCAATTTGTTTTAGGATATGATGTTTTTCAAAACCCAACTGACACTAGAACCTTACAACCATTACTTGAAAAAATGAATGTGACTAACCAATCACATCGATATATTGTCGCAGACGCAGGGTATGGCTCTGAAAGTAATTATCGATATCTAGAAGATGAACTCCCTCAACATACCGCGCTTATTCCCTACGGGACTTTTTTAAAAGAGAAAAGTAAAAAGTGGAAAACCGATGAGCAAAAAATAATGAACTGGACTTACAGTGAACAGGAAGATTACTATATCGATCCTAAAGGTGTGCGATTTAATTTTCATGTCTATCGCAAAAGAACCGATAAAGATGGATTTATTCGAGATTTTAAAGAATATCAAGCAGAAAAAATCGATTTAAATCAAGAAGTGATTCCCGCAGCTTTAACACCGAAGGGGTATATTAGAAAAATTACTGTAAACCCTGCTTGGGAATATCATAAAGCCAAACAAAATGAGCTTCTTTCTACCCCTGAAACCGGAAAGGTTTATAGTCGCAGGAAGATCGATGTAGAAACAGTCTTCGGATTTATGAAGGCTTGTTTAGGTTTCACTCGATTCACAGTGCGAGGGTTAGATAATGTAAGAAAGCAATCAGGGTTACTGATTACGGCAATCAATATGATGAAACTGGCAAAAATAAGTAATTAAACCAACCAATTATACTAAAAAAACAAAATGCACGCGAAAATATTTTTATTTTCGCGTGCATTTTGTTTTTATCGAGGACGTAACTAACTTATGTCACAGCCCCGAATGCCGTTCGGTATGAGGGTTGTCTTTGGCAACTCGAAAACCGACATATATGGCGGTTTGCCTTTTTATTTCGTCTCATGTTATAATCAGTCTATACAAGAAATGAGCTGATATAACAATGGAATTAGATACAAATAACCATTCAGTGTTTCTTCTTTATTACCACCTTGTTTTAGTTACGAAATATCGTAAACAAGTGATTGATGATGAAATATCTGATTATGCTAAAGGTACTTTTGAAAGAATTTCAAAATCGTATCATATTACTTTAGTTGAGTGGAATCATGATAAAGACCATATTCACATTATGTTCAAAGCGCAACCAAAAACGGAATTGACAAAATTCATTAACGCCTATAAAAGTGCCAGTTCACGTTTGATAAAACGAGACTTTCCAAGGGTCAAACAGTTTCTTTGGAAAGAAATGTTCTGGTCTAAAAGTTTTTGTCTTTTGACAACCAGCGGTGCACCCATCGACGTCATAAAGAAATATATTCAGAATCAAGGGAACAATCATAAATAGAAAGCAGGTGAGCCTTATGAAACGACTGAAAGCATACAAATTTAGATTATATCCAACAGAAGAACAAGAGATTTACTTTGCTAAGTCTTTCGGTTGCGTCCGCAAGGTGTACAACCTAATGCTTGACGATCGGATGAAAACTTATGAAGAGACTAAGAATGATCCCTCTAAAAAAATGAGTTTTCCAACACCTGCGAAATATAAAAAGGATTTTCCGTTTTTGAAAGAAGTGGATAGTCTTGCTCTAGCCAATGCTCAACTCAATTTAGATAAAGCCTACAAGAATTTCTTTCGTGATAAAACCGTTGGATTTCCTCAATTCAAAAGCAAGAAAAATCCTGTTCAAAGTTATACAACCAACAATCAAAACGGAACAATCGCTTTGATAGATAATAAATTGATCAAAATTCCTAAGTTGAAATCTTTAGTTCGAATCAAGCTACACCGTCAACCACAAGGCCTTATCAAATCTGCTACAATATCTCGTCATGCAAGCGGTAAATACTATGTTTCTATTCTTTGTGAAGAAGAAATTATAGAACATCCTAAAACCAATTCTGCGATTGGTATTGACTTGGGTATTACGGACTTTGCCATCCTTTCTGACGGTCAAAAAATTGATAATAATAAATTCACGTCTAAAATGGCAAAGAAGCTCAAACGTGAACAACGTAAGTTGTCAAGGCGCGCCTTGTTAGCTAAAAAGAAGGGAATCAATCTTTTTGAAGCGAAGAATTACCAAAAGCAAAAACGAAAAGTAGCACGTTTGCACGAGAAAGTAATGAATCAACGTACTGATTTTCTGAATAAGTTGAGTACAGAAATTATCAAAAATCACGATATTATCTGTATTGAAGACTTAAACATAAAAGGTATGTTGCGTAATCATAAATTAGCAAAAAGTATTTCTGATGTATCGTGGTCTAAATTTGTGACGAAACTACAATACAAAGCTGACTGGTATGGACGTGAAATTATCAAAATTGATAAATGGTTTCCGTCTAGTCAAATCTGTTCAGAATGCGGACATACAGACGGCAAGAAATCGCTCGACATTCGAGAATGGACTTGTCCTATTTGTCATACGCAACATGACCGAGACATCAACGCTAGTATCAATATTTTGACCGAAGGTCTACGAATACAAGCGTTGGCTTAGGAAGCCTCAAGAACCGTAGGGACTACGGGGATAGCTTGGTAAATAAGAGACACCGCTGTGAGCAAAGAAATACGCTTGCAAGTATGCTCTTTTCCCAAGAAGCTCCCACTTCAAGCGTTAAGAACCGGCAGGTTTAGATAAGTGGTGAGTAGTTCACTGATACGTTAGCGAAAACAAACGCGACTGCCTTGGTTGTCATTGATGATATTTTTGCACTGCGTACCATGCAGCTTGCAGAAATGTATGGCTACTCTATTCCTGATGATTTGTCAGTAGTGAGCTTTAATAATTCGATTTTTTCAACATTAATGCACCCTTACCTAACAAGTATTGATATCGATATTTCAGAATTAGGTAGAATGGCTATGCAGAAGCTAAGAGAGATCATCTATGATGAATTAAGCAGTGGCGTTCGCATGGTAATCCCTCATAAATTAATTAAAAGTATACAGGATTGGAGATATTCTTTGGCGAAAGTGTTCAATCTTATTCATCGAAAACTGTTCAATTTAGTTTAGCACTGACAACGTCCCTTTCTTTAATACGCTTACATTATAAACCAAAAGAAATTTTATTTCAAATTATTTTGTTTTTTTAAATATAAAAGAAATTTAATTTCAAAAAAACAGCATTAATGATAGAAATCAAAACCTCCAGTGTGAACTGGAGGTTTGTTCTTCGGCTGAAAGCCTCTTTTACCGGCCATAGCCTAAAAGGCTTCCTGAACGGTTTCCCACTTGCACCACTTTTACTCACTGATCCTTAAAGAATCTCTTTCACTTCTTCTTGTTTTTTTGTCCTGTAAACGGATCATACTCTTCAAACAATGTTAGCTGATCTGCTACATAATCTTCTTGTACTTGATTCCGAATGTATTCTTCGATCTGCTTCTTATTTCTTCCTACTGTATCCACGTAATACCCTCTACACCAAAATTTTCGGTTCCCATACCGATACTTCAAATTCGCATGTCTGTCAAAAATCATTAAGCTACTCTTGCCTTTTAAATAGCCTACAAAACCTGATACACTATATTTTGGTGGGATACTTACGAGTAAGTGGATATGATCTTTGCACGCATTTGCTTCGATGATCTCCACTCCTTTTCTTTCACATAATGTTCGGATGATCTCACCTATACTTTTCTTATACTTTCCATAAATCACTTGTCGTCTATATTTTGGTGCAAAAACAATGTGGTACTTACATTTCCATGTCGTGTGTGATAAACTTTCATTAGCCTTTTTCATAATAGGCACCTCCTAAATTGATGGATGTGGTGGTCGGGAAACCAATTTCATCTTATCATTTTTGGGAGGCTTTTTTAATACCTCGCTGGAAGCTCTTTGGAACCCCCGGCTTAGCCAGGGGTTTTCAATACACATAAAAAGCCATGCCCTACTATTACAAGTAGAACATGGTCTTCATTCTCTTATTGTCTTATATAAACTAAACATATACAATAATCGTATAGAAAACGAAAGCGAGGACAACAAATGTCTATTTTAGTATTAGGTGGAGCTGGTTATATCGGTTCACACGCTGTGAATCAATTAATTCAACGTGGTGAGGATGTTGTAGTGATTGACAATTTATTGACTGGGCACCGTGCTGCAGTACATCAAGATGCACGTTTTTATGAAGGGGATATTCGTGACAAAGCATTTGTAACCGAAGTATTTGAAAAAGAAACGATTGATGGTGTGATCCATTTTGCGGCGAGTTCGTTAGTTGGAGAATCGGTTGAGAAACCATTAAAATACTTCAATAATAATGTCTATGGCATGCAAATTTTGTTAGAAGTGATGCAAGAACACGAGGTGAAACACATTGTCTTTTCTTCAACAGCTGCTACGTATGGTGAGCCAGAAGTGTCCCCGATTTCAGAAACGACCCCAACGAATCCAAAAAACCCGTATGGTGAAAGTAAGTTGATGATGGAAAAAATGATGAAATGGTGTGACAACGCATATGGTATGAAGTTTGTAGCTTTACGTTATTTCAATGTTGCTGGGGCAAAAGCAGATGCTTCGATTGGCGAAGATCATACACCAGAAACACATTTAGTTCCAATTATTTTACAAGTGGCGTTAGGGCAACGCAACGCATTATCCATCTTTGGTGATGACTACAATACACCAGACGGCACATGTATTCGTGATTATGTCCACGTGGAAGATTTAATTGCAGCGCATTTATTAGCCTTAGATTATTTAAAAGCAGGGAATGAAAGCAATGTCTTTAATTTAGGTAGCAACAATGGCTACTCCGTGAAAGAAATGTTAGAAGCGGCTCGAGAAGTCACGCAAAAAGACATCCCAGCGGTCATCGCCCCACGTCGTGCAGGGGATCCAAGTACATTGGTTGCGTCTAGTGCCAAAGCAAAAGAAGTATTGGGTTGGGAACCACAGTATACAGATGTGAAAAAAATCATTGAAACTGCTTGGAATTGGCATGTGAGTCATCCAAATGGGTATGAAGAGTAAAATAATAAACCACTCGGATAATCATTAAGATTTATCCGAGTGGTTTATATTATAGTTTTGAAGCTAATTCCTTTAAATAAGCTTTTAACCCATCTTTGATTTCAGGATGTTTTAAACCATATTCAATATTTGCTTCTAGCATTCCTAATTTGTTACCAACATCATAACGTTTACCAGTAAATTCTCTAGCAAATACGCGCTGTGTTTTATTCAACGTATCAATCGCATCTGTTAATTGAATTTCTCCACCTAAACCAGGTTCTTGCGTTTCTAAAATATCAAAAATTTCTGGTTTTAATAGATAGCGTCCAATAATAGCCAAATCACTAGGCGCATCTTCAGGTTTTGGTTTTTCAACAAATGCTTTTACATCATACAATCCTTTAGAAACTTCAGAAGTTGGATCAATAACTCCATATTTTGAAGTATCTTCATGAGGAATAGGCATTACAGCAAGTGTAGAGGCTTTAGTGTTATCATAATCATTCATCAATTGCTTTGTTAAAGGAACCTCATCAACCATAATATCGTCACCTAACATAACAACAAATGGTTCATTACCCACAAATGACTTTGCCTGTAATACCGCATGACCTAATCCTAATGGGCGTTTTTGACGAATAAAATGTAGACGAATCCCTGTTGTCTCTTCTACTAATGCAAGTAATTCTTTTTTACCTGATTTTTCTAAATTATGTTCCAATTCAAAATTTGAATCAAAGTGATCTTCAATTGGGCGTTTTGCTTTACCAGTTACAACTAAAATATCTTCAATTCCAGAAGCAATTGCTTCTTCTACGATAAATTGAATTGTTGGTTTGTCAATAATAGGTAACATTTCTTTTGCGATAGCTTTTGTTGCTGGTAAAAATCTTGTTCCTAATCCTGCTGCTGGGATTATTGCTTTACGTACTTGTGTCATTATATTAACTCCTTAAAATATTAGTCTGTACCAAAAATATCTCTAGTGTATACTTTATCTTCTACATCTTTAAGAACTGATTCAAGTCGATTAGACACGATAACATCAGATATTTGTTTAAAGTTATCAAAGTCTTTGATAACTTTAGAATTATAAAAAGTATCTTCATCTAAAGTAGGTTCATAAACAACTACTTCAATTCCTTTAGCTTTAATTCTCTTCATAACACCTTGTATAGAAGAATATCTAAAATTATCTGAATTAGCTTTCATTGTTAGTCGGTAAATACCTACTATTTTAGGGTTTTTAGAAATAATTTGCTCTGCAATAAAATCTTTTCTCGTTGTATTTGCATCAACAATCGCACCTATAATATTACTTGGCACCTCTTCATAATTAGCACGCAATTGTTTAGTATCTTTAGGTAAACAATACCCACCATAACCAAAGGAAGGGTTATTATAATGAGAACCAATACGAGGATCTAGTCCAACACCCTCAATAATTTGTCTAGAATTAAGATTTCGCATTTCTGCATAAGTATCTAACTCATTAAAGTAGGCAACTCTCAATGCAAGATAAGTATTTGAAAATAATTTGATAGCTTCAGCTTCAGTTGGATTTGTTAATAATATTTTTATATCATTTGCTTTTGCATTTTCTTTAAACATATCGGCAATTTCTTGGCCACGAGTAGAATCTTCTCCCACTACAATTCGTGATGGATATAAATTATCATATAGCGCTTTGCCTTCTCTTAAGAATTCTGGTGAGAATATAATATTTTTAGTTCCAAATTTTTCTTGCATTTCTAGTGTAAATCCTACTGGAACAGTAGATTTAATAATGAACACTGTATCATTACGAATAACTAATGCTTGTTCTATTACAGATTCAACTGTAGATGTATTAAAATAATTTTTATTTTCATCATAATCAGTTGGAGTAGCAATAATTAAATAATCTGCAAATTTTACAGCCTCTTCAAATTTATTCGTAAACTCAATATTTAAATCTTTTCGTTCCAAAAATTCATGAATTTCTTTATCCTCTAAAGGTGAAATTTTATTCTTTAACATATTAATTTTTTCTTCTACAATATCATAAGCCATTACTTGCTCATGTTGACTTAATAATAAAGCATTTGCTAAACCAACATATCCTAGTCCAATGACGCCTAACTTCATAAACTATCATTTCCTTTCATTTTTTCTTAAAATACCTACTGCTTGCAATACCATTTCTCTATTCAAAATAATTA
The DNA here is from genome assembly GCF_029023825.1 of Enterococcus saccharolyticus subsp. saccharolyticus. Taxonomy (NCBI): domain Bacteria; kingdom Bacillati; phylum Bacillota; class Bacilli; order Lactobacillales; family Enterococcaceae; genus Enterococcus; species Enterococcus saccharolyticus. Next base: position 2,094,376 of record NZ_CP118957.1, read on the forward strand.
ATGTACATAATAATATTAAATTAATCACTGAGGCAACTAATGAATTAAAAGTAAAAATGACTATAGAAGCTACAACAAAAACTAGATTATTATAAATAAAATTTGTTTTAGAAATGATAATAAAATTCTCAGTTTTATTATAAGCTCTTAAATACCACATTACAAAAAAACCTAAGAATGTGCCTATTCCTGCTCCCATAATACCTATAGTTGGCAATAAGACCAAGTTAGCTATACCTGATATAATGCTCCCTATTACAGTAGAACTGAACATTTTTTTTGTATCCATAGCAGCTAGATTAGCAGTACCAAAAAAGCTAGAAAAACTTTGATATATAGCTCCCAGTAGTAAAGCTGGTATTAATATCCAACTTTGTTTAAAATCACTTTGAACGATTAGACCAATACCTTCTTTTACAATAACTAGAATTGCTACACTTATAATAAATAGAAATTGATAATATATTTTAAAAGTTTTGCTATAAAACTCTTGTCGACTATCAGAATCATACTCTTCAAATGCTGATAGTTGCCATGCTTGTTGAAATACCGACGTAAACAAAGATAAAATAGAAGGTAATTTAGATGCAACAGCAAATAGTCCATTACCACTAGCTCCAACAAATAATAAAATTAGAAATCTAGTTAGTCCATTAATTAACCACCACATTATGCCATTAGGAATCAAAGGTATAGAATATTTAAGCATACTAACAAGAAGTTTTATATCCAAATATTTAAAGTTGATGAGACTTATTATTTTTAAGACTATTGAAAAATATAGAATAGAAAATACATTTGCTAAAATAATTGAAAGTAAGTAACCTACAATACCCAAATTTAAGTAACCTAGTAGATAAATATTTAAGCTAGCAATGATAATGGTCATTATAATACCATTTAAAGCATATTCTTTTACTTTTCCGTACCCACGAGATATTTGACCCAATGAAACTTGAAATTGCTGGACAACGATTAGTAAGATAAAATAACCTAATAAATTAGAATTAATAATTGTCATAGTCAGTACCAAATAAATAATTAGCATTACTAAAGTGCTGAGAAAATTAATACATAACGTTACAGTAACAACTTGTTTTAATTCCAAATTTTCAATATTTTTCTTCATTATAAATCGTATTGTTGCTTCGCCAATCCCAAGAGAAACAACAACAAATAATAAATTTGCTGAAGTAGTTAACAAATCTACTAAACCATACTCTTCTGTAGTCAATGCAAATGTATATAGCGGAACCATAACCAAATTAATAATTTTACTACCAAAGTTACCTATAGCAAAAATCAAAGAATTATTTATTAGTTTTTTATATCTATTCATACTTTCACCGGATTATTTATATATCCTTCTGTAGCATTTTTTTTAGATTTAATAATCGCTGGATTCCCTAATACAATAGAATCACTAGGTACATCCTTTGTTACAAAGGAATTAGCAGCAATTAACACATTATCACCTATTGTTACATTACCAACTATGACAGCGTTTGATCCAATCCATACATTATTTCCGATTGTAGGATATTCAGAAAATCCAGTATATTTATTAACAGTCTTACCTATTGTTACTCCTGGAGAAAGTGTTATATTATTACCTAATACAGCATTTGGGTTTACTACTACTATTCCAGTATGAAACATATATATTCCTAAGCCTAATTTTGTTTGAGGTAGAATATCTACTAGGGATTCTTTTTTTAAATGTTTCATTTTAAAAGATAATAACTTTTTCTTTACTTTAGAATTAGTTGCTTGCCATTTTCTAATTAAAATAAAATGTCTCACCTGAGGAGCAATAGTGCATGGCAACATTTTATGCTTTAAACTCAACTTATCTATTCCATACATTCTATAATAGTCTGAATATATATTATTCATTCCATTAACTCCTTTCTTACTTAATAGCATTTTTTAATGGGGAAAACTCTGAAATTAAGCTATGTTCATTCGGTTTTAAACTAACCAATTTAGCTACTGTATGCAAAAGCTCATTTTCTGTAATCGTGGCAACAAAATGAATATAATTGCAATCCTTTAACCAAGAATTATAAGTATCTCTAACTTTATGATTGTTATTATCTATAGCTATACATGGTGTTTTTGTTAAATACGCAAATATCATCCCATGTAAACGATCAGTAATAACTATTTCATGTTGTGCAACTTCTTGTAATTTATCATATACAATTTCTTCTCTATCTTCTAGCTCAATATATGTGCCATAACCTAAATGAGTGTCACTTACATTAACTTTTTTAAAATTCTTTTTCAAACATTCTATTAAAATATTATTTTGTTCAAACATTGCAGACTCGAAATCATCTCGTAACAAAGTAATAATTCCATCCCTTTTAAAATTATATTCCAATTTATCCATAGAAAAAACAATATCTGGGACCAATATAGAATTATTTTCAGGAAAATAATTTTTAAATCTAGCATAGGATTCTGTTTCTCGAGCACAAAAAACTATCTTATGTTTTTGTTTTTCGTATACTAATTTACTATCTTCTATTTTATTTTTTCCTTGTTCATCATTAGAAAAATAAATAGTTTGTGGTAATTGTATAAATTTAGTATGCTTTAAATTATGAATCGCTTCTGCTCTTAATTGATCATGATTTTTATATAATGTTCCAAAATTACCTCCACCATGGAATAACAAAATATCTTGAGATGTTAAAAGATTTTGAATATACGAAATCATTCTATGCGAAACTCCTGCTGGTACTTCAATAAGATCATATTCTGAAAAAAACTTTTTAAAAAAATGATTTTGTGCAATTGCAATTGCATGGTCTCCAATGTTTCCATGTTCTGGAATATCAATAATAATTAGCTTCTTGTTTTTGGAATTTTCTATATTTTTTTTGATAATAGTTTCTTTTTTTCTATCTAATACAGAATTTCGATAAAAAAAATCTATTCTAGATTTTATTTTTTGTATCATTTCTATCCCTACTTTTTTATTATTTTTTTTATTTTTTTTCTTAATTGATAATTGGTCGCCTGACCGATAATTTTTAAATATGGTAAATTAAGTTCTTTAGATAGTTTATAAACATCCACTACTGTAGAGTTTCCTTTTGTAATCATTCCCAGTACACATCTTTCCATCCTCTCGTTAATAAATTGCACGTACTGTTCCGAAAATCTAGTATTTTCAAGTAATTTAAGCTCCCTAACAACTTTTTCATATCCAAGAGAATGCAAGTATTCATTAGATGTGGATGTCATAATAGAATTAGGACGATATCTTCTTTTAAAAAATGACTCAGAAATATAACCAATATTACTGGCCTTAGCTAAAACAATAGGTGTAAATAATTCGTCTTCATGTAAAATTCCAGGCTCAAATCTTAAATTATTGCTTAAAATAAGGCTAGCTTTATAAAAATATAACCATACAGGAGCATTAAACTTATTATTTTTTTTGCAAAAGTCTTCAATGCTATAAATTGCATGATTATTGAGATCTGTATGGAAGTATGCTTCTTTGTTTATATTTAATGTTTCACCAAACACTGAAGCATCCATTAAAACTAAATCAACTTTTGTTTTTTCACTGAATAAAACTAATTTTTCAATTGCAGTTAATTCTAATAAATCATCTGAATCAAAAAAATAAATATACTTTCCATTACAATAATTTATTCCGGTATTTCTTGCTTCTGACAAGCCTCTATTCTCTTGATGTATTATACGAATTGAAGAGTACTGACTATCATACTTAGCACAAATATCTGAACTATCATCAGTACTTCCATCATTTACAATTATGATTTCTAGATTGTCATACGTTTGATTAATTAAACAATTTAATGCATCTTCTAAATAATCTTCTACATTATAAACAGGTACAACTATTGAAACTAACGGATTCATATTTTTTCCTTTCTAATTAACATTAAATATATAATCTTTTAAATTTATTTTATTAAAAATAGTTCTATAAGGTACTGTATCCATCGATTGAAACTTGACATAAACTATATAGAAAAAAATCAACATAACTAGTAAACTTGCAAATTTTATTAAAGTTGAATATTTCCTTATAAAAGGAAGCATTAATATATTTGGAAATACTATAATTTCAAATATGAAAATTGAATAAAATATTCTATAAGCAGTAGGAATTATAGGAAATAGACATGTAACTAAAAATAAAAGTGTAGAAATCATACCAAAGAAATTCCATTCTTTTTCCTCTTCTTTGGATAAAGGATATATTTTTTTTCTAGAATCAAATATCCAATACACTAAAAAGAAAAATATTCCTAAGATGAAAAAATATTTCCCATCTGAACCTTGCCCGTATCTATTAGTATAAAAATAACGACTATATAATCCTAAAGTTTCTGCAATCGTTAATAGTAAAGGACGGAAAAACTGTTGTAATATTGCAACAATACTGATTAGAAACAATGCAACATTAGGATTAAACCTTTTTCCATATACAAAGTAAACAGGTAAAAATAAAATTGCTGATTTATGAAAATAAAATCCTATAATAATACATATTATAAAAGGAATAATTTTTCTTTTTTTTATAAAATTTAATGAAAGTAAAACGACACTCAAAGCAATTGCTTGTCTCATCATACTTAAACTCAAATTAAAATAACCCGACAACAATAATATAATAATTGACCACATATAATTCTTAGACACCTTATATATGCTTATAAAAATAGGGATTAATATCAATAGATGTGTTAAAATGAAAATGCCTTGGTACATCTCATCACCTATTGGAAAATTAATCCCTAATTTAATAACTAATCTATATAGGGGTTCAACTCTAAAATTTATCCCACTTAATACCTCTGGAATATGTAAATTGGAATACGTCCAATAATCAGTTCCAACTTCATATCTAATTCCTGCAAATACTTCTAATATTAAAAAAATCAATAAAAGGATTATTATATTTCTAAAATTAAAATTTTTTTCTATAGAATATTTTGTATCTATTCTCACAGGATTCTGTTTAATAAATACAGTTAACAGAATACAGCAGCTAAATAAAAGGATATAAATAATCATACGATTAACCTCTCTCATTTCCTTACTAACATATCTTTTTGGGATAAAAGTATATTTTTTATTTCTGATTTTGCCAAACTATCTGTATAAATAATCTTATCAATATATTTATCAAATAACTTCTCTGGAGAGCCTATGATCTTTGCAGGATTTCCTCCAATTATTACATTTCCCTCAGGAAAGCTCTTAGTAACTACAGATCCAGCCGCAACAATAGTTGTATCACCAAGTTTTATTCCAGGAAGAACTACAACGCTATTACCAATAAAACAATTATTTCCAATAACAATATCACCATAAATATTGGCTCTTTTCCCAATCATTTGTGTTAAAGAATTATCATGAGATATAAAAGTCACATTAGTAGAAATAGTCACATTATCTTTTATTTCTAATAAATATGGCTCTGCAATTGAAATTTTAGTGAATGATCTTACATTCCGTCCGATTTTTATTCCTATTTTTCTATAATAATAATTATCAAATTTTATGGTCCAGTTAATATTTTTTAATATATTTTTCGTTATACTTCTTCCTATTAACCAAAATAATTTTATAAACATTTATTTACCTTCCTATTTTTAAATTACCCATTCTACATCTTCTCTAATTATTTTCCCTGGAACTCCTGCAATAATAGTATTAGGTTTGAAATTTTTTGAGTTAGTAATAAGCGAACCATACCCTACAACAACATCATTTGGTAGTAGTGTTCCTTTTAAAATTGTGGATTTTGCTCCTATCCATACATGATTCCCTAAAGAAACTTTTAAATTTTCAGATAAATCTTCACCTTTATATCTAATTATATGCCCATCATAATCTCTAATTTCGCAGTCCCATCCAATTAAAACGTTATTTCCTATCTCAATTTCATTTGTACATGAAATTGAAAAATTTTTATTAGCGCGAAAATTTTCTCCTATAATCACTTTTCCATCAATTATTAGTTTTGCGCCTTTAGAAATAACAATATTTCTATTTAAATTTAATCTACCGTCTTTCTTTAAAATAATTTTTGTTCTACCTAATGAATTAATATTAGGTGATCCGCCAAATCCAATTTTTATTCCAAACGTATTCATAGAAAAAATGTTTATTTGATGTTTATTAGCTTTTATTTTAGTTGTGAAATGTATTAATAAAGGAATCTTTAATCCTTTCATTATTCCACAAAATTTAATTGAATAATATACACTTTTTGGCATGCTAAAAAGAATAGAAATCACTAACACCAATATTTCTTGAAAAGAACGTTTTGTCGTACCCATATTTCCTCCCTGTATTTCATACATTTACTGAATTAAATTCTATAGTAATTTATTTGATTATTATTTTCTTTTTTTATAAAAGTTATAAATATACTGTAATAAAAATCTATAATAACCTATCTTCAATCTATTTCTATATGGTATATATTTTCCAAATTTTTTTATCTCCATAATTCTTTCTTTGATTGTTAGATTAGAATCTTTAGAAACACCATTTCTCACCACTGAAATTAGAAAATCTGAATAGCTAGTGTCTGATATAATATTTTTATATTTATTTATCCAATTATATGAAAACTTCCAGTTAGGATTTTGAGCTACACTTGTAGAACTTATTTTATGATATATAGTCAATGGCTGTTTAATATGAACTACAGGAATAGATTTTTGATAAATTCTCATTATCCAATCCCAATCTTGATGTTTTGGAAGTGTTGGATCAAAAGGGTATTTTAAAAATACATGTTTAGGAGCCATTAATGTTGAAGTCTGTATCCAACCATTCCATCTTCCATTTTTCAATTTAAATAAGTAATCCCCAATATTTTCTCCTAATTTATATTCTTCTCGTGGTAATATATATTTATGATCAGAATTTTTTACATATGTAAATAAAGAAGTGAATGACACAACTTCTTTTTCTTCATACTCCTCTAACTCTTTTATTTGTATATTCAATTTATCATCTAACCATTCATCATCATCATCTAGTAATGCTACCCAGTATTTTGTAGCATTTTGAATACCTATATTTCTAGAAGAAGCACCTCCAACGTTAGGGACATTACTAATAGATTTTATATTAGGATAATGACTTAATATTTCTAATATTTCAGGATTTCCACCATCTACTACTACTATAATTTCCATATCTGAATAATTTTGTTGCAAGCAACTTTTAATAGCTTTTTTTAATTCATTTGGTCTGTTAACAGTAGTAATTATTACACTAACTCCATTAGTATTCAATATTTTCAATTCCTCCATATTAACGATAAAAAATCAATTTATAAACATATTCTTAATTATCAATTCCAAAGAATTATTAAATTTCAAATTATTTGAAATAAAATTATTATTTTTATCAGTAAAATTCATTATTTCCTCTTGTAAATTACCAATGTTCTCTACTAAAATTATATTATAACCATGATTTACAATTTTTTTTGCAAAGTCTAATTGATGATTATTTACATGTTCTTCAAATTCCAAAAATCTTGGAACGACTATAGGTGTTTTCTTTTTTTGTAATACATTTATAAAACTAGCAGGTCCACCATGTGTAATTACTATTTTAGCATTTTCTATATATTCTTCCATCTCATCATATGAAAGAAATTTACTCCATTCACAATATTGAGGCGTATAATCCGAATATCCTACTTGTATATACACTTCATCTTTAATAATATTATTTCCTTTTAATTTATCTACAACTTCTATTAATCTATTAAATTGTTGCTCATGAGTTCCAACAGTTACAAAAATCATCTAAAAAATCCCTTCTAAATTTATAGCTTTAGGATATATTTTTTTCATTTCTTCCCACTGCACAATAAATTGATCTGTAATTGGATAAACAAGTTTCCCCGTCACTGTTGGAGTATCAATTCTATCAAAAACTTCTATATATATTGTTTTAGCTCCAAATAGTTTACCCAGATAAAAGAATGGTACGGCTACTGCAGCTCCTGAAGAAATAATTACATCTGGTTTTTCTTTTTTCAAAATTTTAAATGCTAACCATGTATTTTTTATCAAGTTTTTTACATTACGATTGGTGGGATAGTAGCATGGGTACATCTTCTCGTTTTTTAAAATACTTTGAGCATCTGCCTTATCAAAAGTTACCCAAAATCTCGACTTGTTTTCCCAAAAGGGTTTCAAAAGATACAAATGTGTCAAATGTCCTCCACTTGATCCAACTAAACACACTTTCATTATTATCCATCTACCTTTCTTAATATGCTCCATTAGGTTTAATCATTATGCCAATTGTTTTAAAAATGATTTTAATGTCATTATATAAACTTAAATGTTTTATATAATAGATATCTAGTTCTACCATTTCATCAAAACCTACTTCATTCCGTCCACTCACTTGCCATAATCCTGTACAACCTGGTTTCACTAATAAACGTTGCTTATCATACGTCGTATATTCGGCTACTTCTCTTAATAACGGAGGTCTAGGCCCCACTAAACTCATATCACCTTTTAAAACATTCCAAAGCTGCGGTAATTCATCAATACTTGTTTTACGAATAAATTTTCCTATTTTAGTTACTCGAGGATCATCTTTCATTTTAAACATGGCACCTTCTACTTCATTATGCTTTAATAGTTCTGCCAATTTTGCTTCTGCATCTACACACATTGAACGAAATTTATACATTTTAAATTGATTCTCATTTTTACCCACACGAGTTTGCGAGAAAAAAATTGGTCCTTTAGGTTCTTCTCTTTTCATTAAAATAGCGACAATAAGAAATAACGGTGATAATAGCATTAATCCTACTGAACTTCCTATAATATCTACTAAGCGTTTAATAAAACGATAAAAATATTTTTTCTCAACAACATCTGGATTAATAATACTATCCGTTCTTTTAATTGGTACTTCATCTACTTTACTGGATGATTGAATATTTCCCCCCACTGCTATTCCTCCTAAAACAAACCAAATTTTTTCTTTTTCACTTCTTGATATAATGGGTATGTTACTGGTTCCCCATTTAACAAATCTTTAGTAACTTGTTTCATTTGTATGACTTTTTCTTTCCCAAATTCTTTTTCAATAATTTGATAGGCTTCTTCCATATAAAAAGTTCTTTTCTTAACGCCATGTGCATCCGAAGCAACCATCTGCACCAAATTATGCTTTACCATCTCTATTGCCGTTTTTCGAATTGATTTACCAAACGTCCCCACGATACTTGGTGCGGTCAATTGAGCTAAGCATCCTATTTCTAAAAAGGGAATCAACAAATTAGGATCTTCTCTGAATTTTGCATTTCTTTCAGGATGAACAATCACTGGTATTTTCCCCAGTGCACGCATTTCAAAGAAAATTTGTTCTGTATACGCTGGTATATCCATCGTAGGAAATTCAATCAGTATATATGTATCATCCAAATCTGTGAAGAGGATTTTATTCCGATTGATTTCCTCAATCAAATCCCCTGTGATTCGGACTTCTTGGCCTTCTAGTAAGGTCAAGTTTAAATTGCGTTTATCTAACTCTGTTTGTAATACAGAGACTGAATGAATGACTGAATCTTTAGGATTCTCATATCGTCCATTATTATGATGGGGCGTACATAGAATATGTGTAATTCCTTGACTAATGGCTTTTTCAGCCATGGCAATACTTGCCTCTATATTTTCTGCCCCATCATCGATTCCTGGTAAAATATGACAATGTAAATCAATCATTTCATTCGACTCCTTTAGTTATTAACTAGAATAATAATAATATCCTTGATCTTTGCTTTGTTCAGCACCATTATAAACAACACCTAAAACGCGAGCATTTACTAATTGCAATAATTCTCGAGCTTTTGTGACAGATTCCTTTTTCGTTACGTTTTCACGAACAACTAATAATGTCCCATCAACTTTCGATGCCATAATTTGCGCATCGGTTACCGCTACAATCGGTGGCATATCAAAAATAATAATATCATACAAGTTTCTTGCCTCTTTAATGACTTGATCCATTCGCATTGAGCCTAGTAGCTCTGAAGGGTTAGGTGGTTTTGGACCACTCGTTAATACCGATAAGTTTTCAACACTAGTTTTTTGTGCAGCGTTATCAATTCTTGTACTAGTACTCAAAACTGTACTCAATCCTACTTCATTTGTTAATTGAAAGGTTTTAAAGACTGTCGGTTTCCGCATATCGGCATCTACTAATAAAACTCGTTGTCCTGATTTTGCAAAAACAACTGCTAAATTAGCTGCAGTTGTTGATTTACCTTCACTCGGACCAGATGAAGTCACCACTAAAGTTTGTAACTTACGATCAATTGAAGATGCAAATTGAATGTTGGTACGAATGGTTCGATACTGCTCTGATACTGGTGATGACGGATCTACCAACGTAATTAAACTCACAGGATTCGTTCTATTTTCTTTTCTTTCTTTTCTTGCCATGATGTCCTCCTACACTCGTGAACGGCTACGTCTCGTAGCAGATTCATCATTTTCAATTTTTTTAGCAACCTTTTCAGGCATTTTTTGAGTTGTTGCATTGATTTCTTTTTGTGTCATTTGTGGGACAGTCCCTAAAATAGTTAATTCTAAGTTATCCGTCACAAAACGACTGTCTTTAACGGTACGATCTAATAATTGTAATAAGAAGGCAAAGCCTATACCAACTAATAATCCTAATACCAATCCAATTGCTAAGTTCAATTTATTGTTTGGTGAAACCGGAGTTGAACTAGCTGTTGCTTTTGAAACAATCGTAATTCTATCGACATTTGTTAAAACATCTTTGACTGTTTCTTGGAAAACCTCTGCGGCTGTATTTGCAATATGCTCAGCATCTGTTGCTTTGGGATTGGTTGCTGAAATTGAAAACATTTGCGAATTTTGTGATTGCGTAACTTCAAGTGTTTCTTTAATTTGACTAGGTGTTAAAGAGATAGCATAATCTTTTTCTAATCGTTCTTGAACTTGTAACGCTAACGTATCACCTTCTTTAATAATATCCTTGTACGTATTTAGCATTTGTAAATTATAATTGACATCATTTAAATTTCCATTAGGATTATCATTTTGGGGTAAAGTTACAATTAATTGTGCTCGTGAACTATATTGAGGTGTAATTACAAAAAAAGTAATCGCCCCTGCTAGTCCTACACCAATAAACATACTAACAATTATCAATGCAATATGTTTCTTCAAAACTTCAAAAATTTCTTTTAAACTAATCGTTTCTTCCATCTTTTCTCCACTTTCTATTGATTACTTGGTATTTAATTGTTTCTTCAGTTTGTTTTGAACAGATTGTAATTCTTCATCACTCACACGCTGATAGGATACACCATCTTGCATAAAACCATCACCTTGCATTTGCAGTTGGTCAATTGTGGTAAATGCACTACGATAATCCAAAGCAATTTTTTGCATATCATTAAAGTTCATATCGGTTTTCATATTCCCTTCCATTGCATCTAGAATATTACGATATTGAGTAACACCATCTAAGGTTAGAACTTTTTTAACAACTGCTTCGACAACTGCTCTTTGACGTAGTTGGCGTCCGTAATCGCCACGAGGATCTTCATAACGCATCCGTAAGTAAGTTAAAACACGTTCTCCTTCTAAATGAATTGGTCCAAAGGCATAATGTTCTCCACGACTTTCAAACTCTAAGTCATTATTGACATCGACACCACCCAAAGCATCAACTAACTCTTTAATTCCCATCATATTAATTGAAACATAATGGTCAATTGGAATATCTAGATACTTTTCAACAGTATCCATGGACATTGCAGCTCCACCAAACGCGTAAGCATGGTTGATTTTATCTTGAGTACCATAACCGACAATATCAACATAGGTATCTCGTGGTACACTGACTAATGTCGTTTTATTATCATTGGGATTGACAGTAGCAACCATTAACGTATCGGAACGACCTTGTTCTGTTCGGCCTAAATCGCCAGTATCAATTCCTAAAAGTAACACACTAAATGGTTCCTTTTTATTTAAATCTACTGGTTGTTGACGTTTTTTTGTTTCAGTATTTTTTCGTTCAACGGCTTCATAAGTTTGTTTAATTGAGCCAGATAAGTCAAAATATAATTTTGCTCCAACTCCCGCTGCGATTACAACCAACGCAGCGACAATTGCAAATATTGTTAAAAAGACTTTTTTTCCTCGTGAACTTCGACGACTTCTACGTGACATCTTCATTCCTCCATTATTTACTGAGCCACTGAATCGGTTGTTGGTTGCTCTGAATTTGGTGTTTCAGTGCCCGTTTCAGTTGGTGCTTCAGTTTCGACAGGTGTTGATTCTGTAGTAGGTGTTTCGACTGGTTCAGAACTTGGTGTTGTGTCTGGTGTCTCCACGACGCTTTCACTAGAACTGCCACCATTGTCTACAGGAGGTACATAGCCCCCTTGATTGCCAGTATCAACTGGTGTTTCTGGAAGCCATTGTTCTTCTGAAGACTCAGGAATTGGTTCTTCATATACTGGTTCAGAATGAGTGGATTCTTCCACGACTGGTTCTTCATAGGTTTCAGTCGATACTTCTTCATAGGTTGTTGACTCTTGGACAGCAACCACTAAGTGTGATACTTCTTCAGCTAAAGCAGCAAACTTCTCTTTCAATTTCTCATTACGGATATCTTCAATTTTAGCTAACACATCCATATAATCTTCATACGTCACAATGGCACCGTCTTTTAATAGTTCATCAAAACGTTTTTGTAAGTCATCGGCTGTTTTCACTTGATCAGAAGCACTCTTTAAGTAGTCTTTTACAACTTTACGCCATTTATCATCCGGGAATAAAGAGAGTTTTTCACTAACTTCATCGACTTGCGCTTTTTTCAATTTCTCTTGCATAATCATTTCATCTTTAAATGTAAACCAATCAGAAACTTCTTTGGTAAACAATTTATTCGTTTGATCTTGAATACGTAATTTGTCAGAAACATCGGTCAAATTTTTAGCGATTTCTGATTTTTGTTTTTCTAATTCTTTAATACCATCAGGTAATGAACCTTCTTTAATCTTAAAATCTTCTGCGGTCACGCGAACAGATTCTAAATCGCTTTTAACTTTTGTTACATCAGTTGCTTTGAGCCCTTTTTTCAAAAACTCTTTATTTTTGCTATCATAAAAATCATTGACTTTCTTTTGTAACTCATTTAATTTTGACTTTTCATTTGTGACAGCTGTTTCTGCATAAGAAACGCGCTGTTCATATTGGCGATCGTTGTTCTTCTGATAACCAATATAACAAATTCCCACAGCAGCGGCTGCGACCGCTACCACACCAATTCCTTTCAACAATTTGTTCATTCGTTGACCAACACTCCTTGTAGTAATTTATGATTCAAATTTTCAATTATACTTCGTTTTGTAATAGGCATATATGCCAATTCTACTCCAATTGCCATCTAAATGGAAGAATATTTTTTTCATTTCATTTTCATTAAAAGCTTAAAAAAACAAGAGCATTCCTCTTTTATCCTTGTTTCATCAAGGTTATATCCGTTTTAAAAGACACCTCCTTTTTTCAGAAAAGGTAGTATTTTTACAACAATACAATCATCCTTTAGAGCAAGAATGATTGTATCGCTAAGGTTCTTTATTATTGAAGAATGGTGACTTTGACGTTATGACGTCGGCCCCATTGTCTGCATTCTTCCACTGTTTTGAAGTGTACATCGATGATATTGCCTTTAATAGCACCACCTGTGTCTGCGGCAATGGCGACACCATATCCTTCCACTTCTACTAACGTGCCGAGTGGAATGACACTTGTATCAACAGCAATCGCTTGTGGATTCTGTCTTAAATCTAATCCCGAAGCTGTATAGAAACTCGCACCTGCTTCAGCATACGAATACGCAGTAGATTCCATATAGAGGACCCGACCTGTGGATTGTTTTTCCTCGGGTTGTGTTACGGCTTCTTGCTTTGGTGTTTCTGGTTGTGAGGTTTCTACTTTTTCTACTTTCGGTTCGGATTGTACGGTAGATTGTTCTCCTTCAGCTGATTCTTCGCGTACAACTTTACTACTTGAGGCTTGCGTACTTGTTTCAGATTGAGCTGAGATTGCTGGGCTTTCTTCTGATTCTTTTACTTGTGTTTCCTGTGCTTGAGCTGCTTGTTTTTCTTGTTGTGCTCTTTCTTCGGCTTGACGTGCCTGTTCTTGGTCACGTTTTTCAGTTGCTTTACGCTCAGCTTCGGCCTTTAGACGTTCGTTTTCAACAAACTTACTCTGCGCAACTGATTGTAACGCGTCTTGGTTATCTGTAAGTTGCACTTGTAAGTTGCTAATTTTCGTGTCCAATTCATTGGCTTCGTTCACTAGCGCGTGTTCGCTTGTTTCAAGTTCTTCTTGGGTAGTCATTGCTTTTTCTTCAAGTTCTTGTAGTTTGGCAATTTCTTCATCTAATTCTGCAAGGGCCTCTTTTTCAGCTGTTTGCAATACAGAAATAGCATATACGCCATTGATGAATTCTTGAATACTTGATGCTTGAAGCAACATCATTAATTTATTTTCTGATGCGCGATTCAATTGTAATGTTCGTAGACGATCGGCCACAAGTTGTTTTCTTTGTGCAATTTTTTCTTCAGTTGCTTTCATTTCCTCTTGTGTTTCTACCAATGTCTTCTCATTTTTGGCAATTTTATCTTTGAGATCTTCTACTTCTTGATATGTCTGATTGACATCTTGTAATGCTAACTGTACATCGGCACTAATTGTTTCACTTTGTTGTAGCAGTGCTTCTTCTTTTTTATCCAACGATTCTAGTGACTCAGCACTTACTGTCATCGGCGCTGTAACAGTCATTCCCAACAAACAAGTTGCTAAAAATTTCTTCGCTTTCACGAACTCAACACCTTCCCTATTATTCTTCAACTTTGTCCATTATACAAAAGTAGCCTTCCATGTTTGTTGCAATTCATTTACAGATTATTACAATTCACTGAGAATGCGGATATTTTTGATACATTGGCTTATTTATCAGTGTTAAACAAATGAGAATCATTGATTTGTCAGTGTTTATAATCGTAACACTTCTGTAACATAATGTGATTTAACTGGAATGATTGGCCCTCAGCCCCCCGAAACTTTCTTTCATTGTTTCTTTACGTTACAATGTTGCTATCACATTATTTTAAGGAGGAAATTATGTTTCGTTTATTACGTTATGCGAAAAATTATCGGAAACAGATTTTTCTCGGTCCTTTTTTCAAATTTTTAGAAGCAATTTTTGAACTTGTTCTACCATTATTAATGGCGGTGTTAGTTGATGAAGGGATCCAGAAAAATAACTGGTCCAAGGTTCTGGAAATGACGATTTGGATGGTCGTCATGTCAATTGTTGGTTTATTATGTGCAGTCATCTGTCAATACTATGCGTCCTATGCCTCGCAAGGTTTTGGTACGGAATTACGGAATCAATTGATGAAAAAGATTAATCAATTGTCTCATCAAGAATTGAACCGCTTTGGTACCGATACATTAATCACTCGTACCACCAATGACATCAATCAATTACAAGTTGCTTTAGCAATGTTGATTCGTTTAGTGGTACGCGCGCCTTTCTTGAGTATCGGTGCTGTCGTGATGGCCTTTTATATTGATTGGCAAATCGGCTTGATTTTCTTATGTGTTCTCCCCTTATTTTGTTTGGTTTTATTTTTTATCATTAGCAAATCAGTGCCGTTGTATAAAAGTGTGCAACGCCAATTAGACCACGTCAATGAATTGGTTAGTCAAAATTTAAGCGGTGTCCGCGTGATTCGCGCATTTGCACGTCGTCAAACAGAAATCAAACGTTTTGATGACTCCACCGATGAGTTGTCAAAAGTGTATCTGCGTGTTACAAATCTTTCTGCATTATTAACACCCGCAACCACATTGATTTTAAATTTTGGTGTCTTGGCCATTTTTTATATCGGCGGATTTAAAGTAACAGTTGGTCACTTGCAACAAGGTCAAATCTTAGCATTGGTGAATTATATGAACCAAATGCTGTTAGCCTTGATTGTTGTGTCAAATCTAGTGGTCATCTTTACCCGTGCTGCAGCATCAGCCAGTCGGGTAAATGAAGTATTAGAAGTTGATTCATCGATTCAATCAAACACAGGAACGGATGCGTATGAAAATACGGGCAGCGTGACTTTTGAACAGGTCGATTTTCGTTTTGCGCCAGAATTTGGCTTGGCATTAGAAGACATTACTTTCTCCATTCCTAAAAATGCGACAATTGGGATTACAGGTCCCACTGGTAGTGGCAAATCGGCCTTAACTCAATTGATTCCTCGTTTTTATGATGTGGCAGATGGTTCCGTCCAAGTTGCTGGTAAAGATGTGCGCGAATGGGATGTTCACGCATTACGCCAAACCATTGCGATGGTCCCACAAACCGCTGTTTTATTTACTGGTACGATTCGAGACAATTTACGTTGGGGAAAAAATGATGCCACTGATGAAGATTGTTGGGAAGCGTTAGAATTGGCACAATCACGTGATTTTGTCGAAGCTTTACCTGATGGTTTAGATACCCAAATTTTTGAGGGTGGAAAAAATTTCTCAGGTGGACAAAAGCAACGTCTGACCATTGCACGTGCCTTAATTGCTAAACCTGCCATTTTGATTTTGGATGATTCATTAAGTGCCTTGGATTATCAAACGGATTTAAAATTGCGACAAGCCTTAAAAACACTGGAAGGTACCGTAATTATCATTTCACAACGCATTCGTTCCATTCAAGATGCACAACAAATTTTTGTCATGGATGCAGGGAAATTAGTGGCTAAAGGAACTCATGAACAGTTGCTACAGACATCGCAAGAATACCAAGAAATTGTCGAATCACAAGAGGAGGGAATCGAATGAAAACAAAATCTTTTGATTGGAATAGTCTAAAACGATTCTTCCCTTACTTATTACGCTATAGAAAAGAAAATATGACTGCCATGTTACTTGGGATCATTGCTGGTCTCACTTCGGTTTATATGACCTTTTTAATTGGACAAGCGGTCGATCAGTTACTTGGAAAAGATGCGGTTGATTTTAACCAGTTATATAAAATTTTAGGTCTATTTGCCGGTATTGTTGGCGTAACCACAGTTAGTCAATGGTTTATTCAACGCTTAGGAAATCGAGTGGCTTATTTAGCAGCCGCCGATTTACGAAAAGACGCCTATCAAAAATTGAACCAACTTCCCTTGCGTTATTACGATCAGACTTCTCACGGCAATATCGTTAGCCGATTTACGAATGATATGGATAATGTTTCGGTCGCTGTATCAGCGATTTTCAATCAATTATTTTCAGGTGTTTCTGTTGTATTACTCGCTTTATTTATGATGGTTCGTATGAGTGTGGTTTTAACAATTGTCGTTTTATTATCCACACCCATTATTTTCCTAGTAAGCTGGGCTGTAGCTCGTGCATCACAAAATGATTTTCGTCAGCAACAAGAAATTGTCGGACAAGTTTCTGGCTTTATTACAGAAATGGTGGGCAATCAAAAAATTGTCAAAGCCTTCCAACAAGAAGAAAATAATCAACAACGTTTTGAAACAATTAACCAAGAATTATATGTGCGTGGACAAAAAGCACAATTTTCTTCTTCCTTAACCAATCCGTTGTCACGTTTTGTCGATCACTTGGCTTATGTAGCCGTTGGTTTTACCGGTGCCTATTTAATTTTTTCAGGGAGCGAATTGGTTACGATTGGGATTGTTTCGAGTTTTACCATTTACTCCTCACAGTTTTCTAAACCGTTTATTGAAATTTCTGGGATTACGACGCAAATTCAAACAGCTTTAGCTGGGTTAACACGAACATTTGATTTAGTGGATCAAACGCCTGAATCTTCGGATGAAACGGGCAAAGAGTTAACAGCTATTCAAGGTGAGGTTCGTTTTGAAGAAGTTGATTTTGCTTATGATTCTAAGCGACCATTGATTGAGAACTTCACTTTTACTGCTGAACCGGGTGAATCAATTGCCATTGTAGGAAAAACAGGTGCTGGAAAATCGACATTGGTTAATTTATTAATGCGTTTTTACGATGTGGATAGTGGTAAAATCACCATTGACGGTGTGGATATTCGTGAATTAAAACGCGACAATTTACGCCAACAATTTGGTATGGTGTTACAAGATACCTGGTTATTTGATGCTTCTTTACGAGAAAATTTAACTTACGGGAATGCGCAAGCAACCGATGAAGAAATCTATACGGCATTGAAAAAAGCCTACATGTGTGATTACGTCATGCGTTTACCTCAAAAATTAGATACACCAATCGGACAACAAGGAATTAAAATTTCTGATGGGCAGCGACAATTATTAACAATTGCTCGTACAATGATTAGTAATCCAGCTATGTTAATTTTAGATGAGGCTACCAGTTCTGTGGATACCTTAACAGAAAAAAATATTCAATCTGCCTTTCTCGAAATGATGCAAGGACGCACAAGCTTCGTCATTGCTCATCGCCTTTCAACCATTCAATCAGCTGATAAAATTTTAGTGATGGATGCAGGGCATATTATTGAACAAGGAACCCACGAAGAGTTACTTGCGCAAAAAGGCGCATATTATCAATTGCATCATGCACAGTTTGAACAGTAAAAAGCAGCGAGAAAACGCAACGTTTTCTCGCTATTTTTTATGGATATGCTATCCTTTAGAAAAGTATACAAAACAGAGGATTTTTATATGGCACTCACCGAATTAGCAGTATTCTCTCAGTATAAGTTCAAAAAAGAAACACCTAACATTTTACTTTCAATATCATCGCGGTTGATGATCATTCACAAGATCATAGTTTTGATACTTTAGCAGATTATGAAAAATTTTTTCCAAATTTTCTCATTGCGCGCCGAAAGCAAAATTCTGGTGGTGCGTCTGTACCACGTAATAACGGTATTAAATTAGCTACTGGAAAATGGCTATTATTTCTCGATTCGGATGATTACTTAACCGAACACGCTTTAAGTGATGCGATGGCAATTGCTGAATATGGTGACAAGATATGGTTTGTATGCCTTATGCGCGTGATTTAAGTAGTACCCGTGCTATCAGTAAATCCGCCTTTTCTTACCTAACAACCGTAACTAATCTAGCCTTCTCGCAGACTAAACTCTATAATTCTTTAAATGCTGTAGGAAAACTCTTTAAGCGTGAATGAATTGATGAATATCAACTTGATTTTTCTGATTTCATCAAAGTTCGTGAAGACAATTGGTTTATGATGAAAATGTATAGTGTGTCTCCTAAAATTACCATTTTAGGTAATCAAAAAACATACTATAAATTTAAGAAAAATTTTACATAATAAAAGCAGTCCGCAGACTGCTTTTATGCTTTATAAGAAAATCGCTTTTGTTTCAAGATAATCTTCTAGTCCATATAAGCCATTTTCACGACCTAATCCGGATTGTTTATAGCCTCCAAATGGCGCTTTCGCTGTGCGCTTGCCACCATTGACAATCACATTTCCTGTGCGTAATTGGCGTGCTACTTTCTCAGCTTCTTCCGTTGGGCCAACGACAGCACCTGATAAACCATAAACCGAGTCATTCGCAAGTTCAATCGCTTCTTCGACTGTATCATACGTCACTACGGTTAACACTGGACCAAAAATTTCTTCTTGGGCAATCGTCATGTCATTGGTAACATTCACAAAAACAGTTGGTTCGACAAAGTATCCTTTGCCTTCAATTACCTGACCACCTACTAAGATTTCTGCGCCTTCTTCTTGCCCTTTTTGAATATATTCTAATACGGTTTTCCGTTGACTCTCTGATACCATTGGACCCACTCGAGTTGCTTCTTCCGCTGGATCTCCGACTTGGATAGTTGCATAATATTCTTTTAAAAGTTGTTTTGTTTGTTCTAATTCATCGCTAGGAACCAACAAACGTGAAAGCGCCGAACAGGTTTGTCCCTGATTATCTAAAACGGTACTGGCAGCAGCTTCGACAGCAGCCGATAAATCGCCACCTTTTAGATAGACCATTGCTGATTTACCGCCTAATTCCAAAACTAATTTTTTGACGGTCGTTGCGGCATGATGATAGAGGTTTTTTCCGACTTCTGTTGAGCCAGTAAAGGAAATGACTTCGACATCAGGATGTGAAACTAAATAATCTCCTGCATCGCCACCACTCCCCGTAATTAAATTAAAGACACCCTTAGGTAACCCAGCTTCTTCCATAATTTCAGCATATAAAATGGCTGTGAGTGGTGTATTACTAGCTGGTTTAACAACAACCGTGTTACCCGCTAATAACGCCGGCGTAATTTTTCGTTGAATTTGATTGAAGGGATAGTTCCAAGGGGTCACACAAGCAACCACACCATATCCTTCTTTCATAATTTTGGCGTTATCCACGGTTTCTTCAAATGAATAGGTTGCAAATTCAGCAAGTGTGGCTTCCATTTCACGAATCGATAACGGAACTTGCGCGTTTTTTGTAAATTGCTTACTCGCTCCTAATTCCTGAATAATCGTTTCTTGAATAGCTGTTTGGCGACGTTTGATAATGGCCAACACTTTTTCTAAATATTCTGCACGTTCTTTGGGTGCTGTAGTGTTCCATTTTGGAAAAGCTTTTTTCGCAGCTGCAACTGCGTTATCCACATCTTTATGCGTTGCTTGAATCACTTGGGCTATTACTTCTTCGGTTGCAGGATTGACTACATCTGAAAATACTTGAGAATCGGCTGTTTGCCAGTTACCATCATAAAATAGTTGCTCATATTTCTTCATCTTGTCTTCCTCCTTTAATAATGAAGTGCTTATAATTACGGTAACATGTGTATAAGCAGTCGTCAAAAAATACCCCTTTTCCAGAACTATCTGAAAAAGAGGTATCGTTTAAATTAATCCTAACTGTTGTTTCCATGTTAACACGCGACGAACCGATTCATTTAATTGTTCTTCACTGTAGTCCCCATTTTGAACTGCTTGAATCACATACGGAATTTGTTGTTGGTAACTAGAAGACATCACTAAGTCATTGCCTGCTTGTAACGCCTTTAAGCCCGCTTCTTCTTGTGAAATAAAATTAGCTAGACCCGCCATATCCATGTCGTCTGTCATAACCACACCATCAAAATTTAATTGATTGCGTAATACTTCATGAACCTTGGTTGAAATGGACGCTGGCGCATCAGAATCAATGCTGGCAATAATATTGTGTGACACTAAAATACTATCTGCTCCTGCTTTGATACCTGCTTCAAATGGTAAATAATCTGCTTCGACTTCTGCTAACGGACGGTCATCAGTCACAATCTCAACATGTGAATCACGATTATTTCCATACCCTGGGAAATGTTTTAGCGTTGACCCACTTTTAGCTTCTTTTAATGTTGTCACAACTTTTTCAACAAATTCACTGGTACCTTGTGCATCTAAACCAATTGTTCGGTCATAAATAAAGGCATTCGGATCTGTCGCTACATCCGCAATTGGAAACAATCCCGTATTGATTCCTAAATCTGATAAAAGAGCTGCTTTTTGCTTGGTATCTGCTACGATTCCCTCCCAGCCACTCGCAGCATAAATCGCTTGTGGCGAAGCAAAAGGTTGCGCAGCTAAATTAGGATTCTGACTGACACGCGTCACTGTGCCACCTTCTTCATCAGAACCTATTAATAACGGAATCTCACTTGCTTCTTGATAACTGGCAATTTTTTGACGTAAACTTTCTTGGGTTTCACCGTCAGTATCACGACTGAATAAGACATAACCGCCTAGATGATAGGCTTGGACATCTTCTATTTGATTGATTTCAGGTACACGGACGAAAAAGAGTTGTCCAACCTTTTCTTCTAATGACATCTTATCCATTAATTCGTCAAGTGGATCAGCCTCTTTACTTGTCGTACTCGTTGTTGTTTGTGTCGTTTGATTCGTCTCTTTTTTATCCGTTGATTTGGTTTCTTGCTTCGTGAAAAAGAAATAGGTACCAATAATCACCGCAATCAACACTATAACTTCCACTGTAATGACAATTTTTTTCCCCATACATGCTCCTTTCTTACCGATTTAATTCAATGGCAATTGAATACAAAAATCAGCGCCGTGAGGACTAACATCCTTCACAGTAATTGTTCCTTGATGTTCTTCCACAATTTGTTTGGCAATGGCTAAACCTAACCCATATCCTCCTGTTTCTTTCGAACGAGATTTGTCTTCACGGTAAAACCGGTCAAACAAATGTTGTTGGGCTTCCTTAGAAATACTTGGTCCTGTGTTTTGGACATGGACTTCCCACGATTTATTTTTTCTACTCGCACTCACTTGAATGCGATCGCCTTGCTTTGTATACTTTAACGCATTATCCAACAAAATGACAATAACTTGATAGATTTTCTTGCGATCCATCACAACTGACGGAGAATCACTTACAGCCAATGTAAACATTTTTTCTTCCAGTTCAGCCATTTCTTGAAATGGTAACACAAGCTCTGTTAAAAAAGCAGTTGTTTCAACGGTTTCTTTTTCCAACGTTAATTGGTTCGCATCGCTTCTAGCAATGGTTAATAAATCCGCCGTCAATCCTGTTAACCGCCGCGTTTCATTGAGTGCTTGTGCAATGCTTTCGGATTCATCTAAAATCGTGTGATCTGGTTTACGAAAAAGACTTTCTAAACGATTATGAATAATCGTCAACGGTGTTCGTAATTCATGTGATGCATTCTCTACAAATTCTTGTTGTTTTTGCCACGCTTTTAAGATTGGTTTCATGGAAATCGCGGATAACCAGTAACTAATCCCCATCGACAATAACCAAAAAACAATCATACAACCCACAACAATGATTCTAAAATTTTGCAATGAATGTTGAATCTGGTTGACGTTTGATAAAATTTGGACATAGGCGATTTCATTATCACTGTATGCTTTTGTTAATGAATGAAAGATTAACTCATCTTCCTCATCTTGAATCGTGACTGTTTTGATTTCTTCTAAATCATTTGTTTGTAACCGTAAATTCTCCATTTGTGAAAAACGTCCACCAATGGCTTCTTTATTTAAGATTTCACCATCTTTTGACCATAAGATAATCTGCGTGTTAAATCGATTACTAGAAGGGCTCTTTGGTGGTTCTTTATGAAAGTTATTTTCTGGAAACGAATCATCGCGGTATCGCGCGATTTCTTGTTGAATAAATTCTGGGTTATGGTTCATTTCAGTAATTGCTTGATCCGTCTCGCGATACGCTGTTTGACTCAACAATTGTAAAATAATCATGCCCAAAAAGACAAAAATCACCGCAAAGGCACTCACATTCATGAAGAAAAAATTTCTACGTTGCTTGCGAGAGAGCGTTTTGTTCATCCTTCCTCTCCTTTCAACATGTATCCGACATTTCGCAATGTCCGAAAATCTTTTTCAAGGCCTGTTGGACGTAAATGTTTACGCAAATGGCTCATATACACTTCCACAACCGTCACTGTCGTTTCAGAATCAAATCCCCAAATGCGATCAAAAATTTGTTCTTTCGTTAAAATCATGCCTTGATTTTGTAGAAAATAAACCAATAAATCAAACTCACGTCCTTGAATTGGTAAAATTTCTCCTTCATAAACAACTTCTTTACTTGTGAGTTGGCACGTAATCGTTCGGTAGGTCAACGTATGTTCATCAAATAATCCTAACGAACGTTTTAAAAGTGCTTTGATCCGCATGACTAATTCTTCGCGATAAAATGGTTTTGTTAAATAATCATCGGCCCCTTTTTGGAATCCTTCTATTTTATCTTCTAATCCATCTTTGGCTGTCAAAATTAATACAGGCGTTTGATTGCCTTGTTTCCGCAATTTTGCTAACACTTGGTAGCCATTCATTTCTGGCAACATTAAATCTAGAACAATCAAATCATAGACACCAGATTCTGCTTCATATAAGCCCTCATTACCAGTATAAACTTGCGTCACTTCTCCTAACTCCATCACAATTTCTTTAATGGTATCGGAAAGAATGACATCATCTTCAATCAACAAAAATTTAATCATTTTCTTCACCTTCTTTAGAAGTATCATACCATTTTTAACTTAATCAAACCTTAAATTATCGCTTAAGCTAAGTTTAAGGTTCGACTTTTATGATAGCACCAGAAAGCAAACGAAGGAGGAACAACAATGAAGCTCAAAAAAGTCTTTCAACGAAAAGAAACCAAATACTTATTTACCCAACAGCAGTTCGACGCATTTTTTAACGAACTACAACACTATATGACGGTTGATCAATATGGGTTACATACCATCCGTTCCTTATATTACGACACGGATAATAATCATTTCATTCGTCATTCGATGGATAAACCACAATACAAAGAAAAATTTCGGATTCGTAGTTACGGTACACCGACCAATGACAGTCTCGTATTTTTAGAAATCAAAAAGAAAGTCAAAGGAATTGTCTATAAACGCCGCTTGCCACTCACCTACCTCGACTATCAACGGTGGGAACAAACTGGCGTGTTACCAAGCGAACTACAACACACACAAATTGCGCAAGAAATTAATTGGTTGTTTTTAAAGCATACCGATTTAGCACCAAAAGTGTTAATTTCTTATGATCGATTGTCACTCTTTTTAGAAGACGATGATGATTTTCGTGTCACCTTTGACCAAAACATCCGCTATCAAGCCAATCAGGTCGCATTAGCTGCTAGTCGAGGTGAACTGGTTGCCCCCGAATTAGATGTATTAATGGAAGTCAAAGCAATGGGCGCTTATCCATTATGGTTTGTCGAATTATTGACCAAGCATCACGTTCAAAAAGGGAGTTTTTCAAAATACGCTCAAACCTATCAACGTTACTTATTCAAGGAGGAATTATTCTATGTTGTCTAGTCTATTTACAGAAGGTTCAGGAGATATCCATATTCAGCAATTACTCATTTGCATTAGCAGTGCCATTATTTTAGGGTTGTTAGTCGCAGTTATTCATATGTACCGCAATGTCTACACCAAAAATTTCGTTATCACGTTAGCTGTTTTACCCGTCTTGGTGCAATCCGTGATTATGCTGGTCAATGGGAATTTAGGTACTGGAATGGCTGTGCTCGGTGCATTTAGTTTGATTCGCTTCCGTTCGGTTGCTGGAGGTGCTCGTGAAATTACCAGTATCTTCTGGTCGATGGGTATCGGTTTAGCAACCGGAATGGGGTATGTTTCTTACATCGCTGTTTTCTCAATAGTTGTTGCTGTGTTTTTACTTCTCATTTATCGCACAAATTTTGGAAATCAAAAAACAGCCGAGCGCGAATTAAAAATTACGATTCCAGAGGATTTGGATTACCCAGATTTGTTCACCGATATTTTTGATGAATTTGCTTATACGAATCGTTTGGAATCCGTACGTACAACAACGATGGGCAGTCTCTATGAACTACGTTATGTCTTGTTACTTAAAGATCAACAACAAGAAAAAACGTTGATTGACGCCATTCGTGTTCGCAATGGGAATTTGCCAATTGTTTTAGGAAAAGTCGCCACAAATCGCGACGAATTATAGAAAAGGGAGTGGAAATTTATGAAGAAAGTTATTTATCTCTCATTATTAAGTGCCTTATTATTAGGCGCTTGTGCTCACAATGATCAAACAACTGAAAGTACCGAGGTGGCGATTGCCAACGAAGCTGTTCAATTAACCAACACCACTAGTTCTGAAGTCCAAGGAAGTTATGAAGAAGAAGATTTAGTGACAGATGCTACCGATAGCCAAACCATTCAATTATCGGATAAAACCGAAGAAATCGATGGTGTAACTGTGGATAATCAAACCATTACCATCACCAAAGCGGGTACGTATACTTTGACCGGCGAACTGACAAATGGTCAAGTCATTGTCAATGTTGGCAAAGAAGAAAAAGTCCACCTCATTCTAGATGGCGTGACCATTACGAATGAGTCTGGACCCGCTATTTTAACTAAATTAGGCAGAAGTCGCCCATCCTCTATAGGTGGGTGATGAATGCCGTTCGGTATGAGGGTTGCCTTTGGCAACTCGAAAACCGACATATATGGCGGTTTGCCTTTTTATTTCGTCTCATGTTATAATCAGTCTATACAAGAAATGAGCTGATATAACAATGGAATTAGATACAAATAACCATTCAGTGTTTCTTCTTTATTACCACCTTGTTTTAGTTACGAAATATCGTAAACAAGTGATTGATGATGAAATATCTGATTATGCTAAAGGTACTTTTGAAAGAATTTCAAAATCGTATCATATTACTTTAGTTGAGTGGAATCATGATAAAGACCATATTCACATTATGTTCAAAGCGCAACCAAAAACGGAATTGACAAAATTCATTAACGCCTATAAAAGTGCCAGTTCACGTTTGATAAAACGAGACTTTCCAAGGGTCAAACAGTTTCTTTGGAAAGAAATGTTCTGGTCTAAAAGTTTTTGTCTTTTGACAACCGGAGGTGCACCCATCGACGTCATAAAGAAATATATTCAGAATCAAGGGAACAATCATAAATAGAAAGCAGGTGAGCCTTATGAAACGACTGAAAGCATACAAATTTAGATTATATCCAACAGAAGAACAAGAGATTTACTTTGCTAAGTCTTTCGGTTGCGTCCGCAAGGTGTACAACCTAATGCTTGACGATCGGATGAAAACTTATGAAGAGACTAAGAATGATCCCTCTAAAAAAATGAGTTTTCCAACACCTGCGAAATATAAAAAGGATTTTCCGTTTTTGAAAGAAGTGGATAGTCTTGCTCTAGCCAATGCTCAACTCAATTTAGATAAAGCCTACAAGAATTTCTTTCGTGATAAAACCGTTGGATTTCCTCAATTCAAAAGCAAGAAAAATCCTGTTCAAAGTTATACAACCAACAATCAAAACGGAACAATCGCTTTGATAGATAATAAATTGATCAAAATTCCTAAGTTGAAATCTTTAGTTCGAATCAAGCTACACCGTCAACCACAAGGCCTTATCAAATCTGCTACAATATCTCGTCATGCAAGCGGTAAATACTATGTTTCTATCCTTTGTGAAGAAGAAATTATAGAACATCCTAAAACCAATTCTGCGATTGGTATTGACTTGGGTATTACGGACTTTGCCATCCTTTCTGACGGTCAAAAAATTGATAATAATAAATTCACGTCTAAAATGGCAAAGAAGCTCAAACGTGAACAACGTAAGTTGTCAAGGCGCGCCTTGTTAGCTAAAAAGAAGGGAATCAATCTTTTTGAAGCGAAGAATTACCAAAAGCAAAAACGAAAAGTAGCACGTTTGCACGAGAAAGTAATGAATCAACGTACTGATTTTCTGAATAAGTTGAGTACAGAAATTATCAAAAATCACGATATTATCTGTATTGAAGACTTAAACATAAAAGGTATGTTGCGTAATCATAAATTAGCAAAAAGTATTTCTGATGTATCGTGGTCTAAATTTGTGACGAAACTACAATACAAAGCTGACTGGTATGGACGTGAAATTATCAAAATTGATAAATGGTTTCCGTCTAGTCAAATCTGTTCAGAATGCGGACATACAGACGGCAAGAAATCGCTCGACATTCGAGAATGGACTTGTCCTATTTGTCATACGCAACATGACCGAGACATCAACGCTAGTATCAATATTTTGACCGAAGGTCTACGAATACAAGCGTTGGCTTAGGAAGCCTCAAGAACCGTAGGGACTACGGGGATAGCTTGGTAAATAAGAGACACCGCTGTGAGCAAAGAAATACGCTTGCAGGTATGCTCTTTTCCCAAGAAGCTCCCACTTCAAGCGTTAAGAACCGGCAGGTTTAGATAAGTGGTGAGTAGTTCACTTGAACAAGCTGAAAAAGTCATTACTACTCTTGCAAGCAACACCACAAACACCTTAACTGACGGAACCGATTATCAGTTAGAGGCGGATGCTACCGAACCCGATGCTACATTTTTCAGTAAAGAAGACCTCGTCATTAACGGCGATGGTGAATTAGTCATCAATGGCAATTACAATAATGGGATTCGCAGTAAAGACGATTTGATTTTAATCTCTGGTAATTACACCATTAATGCCAAAAATAATGCCTTAAAAGGAAAAGATTCCGTCCAAATTAAAGATGGGCTATATACCTTAACCACCCAAGAAGGTGATGGCATTCAAGCAAATAATACGGAAGATGAAACAAAAGGTTTTGTAACAATTGATGGTGGTAGTTTCTTACTTACCTCTGGGCGTGACGGGATTCAAGCAGAAACCAATGTCACTATCCAACAAGCCGATATTACGATTCAAACCGGTGAAACGACTCTCTCAGAAGACGAAAGTTATAAAGGAATAAAAGCTGGTAAAGCTGTAACTATTCAAAGTGGGACGATCACGATTGATAGCGCTGATGATAGTCTTCACAGTAATGGTGATATTACGATTGCTGATGGTAAGTTAACACTAACTTCCCAAGATGACGGAATTCATGCCGATAATAACCTCACAATTGATGGCGGAAATATTACGATTAAAGGTTCCTACGAAGGCTTAGAAGCCAGTGTGATTACTTTAAATGCTGGTGATATCACTGTCGTTGCTAGTGATGATGGTGTCAACGCAGGTGGTGGTAGTAACACGACAACGGAAACAGGTACATTTGGTGCAGATTCATTTGGTGGCCCTGGCGGAGGTGGTCCTGGTGGTGGCGACCAAGCCGATGAAAGCAAACAAATCATTATCAACGGTGGAACTTTAGCCATTGATGCACAAGGTGATGGGTTAGATAGCAACGGCAATGTTCAAATGACTGGTGGAACCGTCACTGTAAACGGACCGACTGACAATGGCAATGGCGCACTCGATTATAATGGAACATTCAATTTGACTGGTGGAACGTTAGTAAGTGCAGGAAGTAACGGGATGGCGATGAATGTTTCGGACTCATCTACGCAACCTTCATTTGGTATCTATTTTGATAGTACCCAAAAAGCTGACACAGTAATTAGTTTACTCGATAGTTCCGGAAACGTAGTTGTTACGTATCAACCAAGCAAAGATTTCCAACATCTCACACTTTCTTCTGCTGATTTAAAAGTTGGAGAAACCTATACGTTAATTAGCGGATCCGAAGCAAATGGTTCAGAAAAAAATGGCTTATATGATGAAGGAATCGTTAACGGCGTTGAACTAGGTACCCTTACTCTTTCAGATACAATTACAAATGTGACTGAAACCGGGGAAGAAGCAACCACTGGCATGATGGGTGGCGGCCCTGGCGGTATGATGGGTAATCCTGGCGAAATGCCAACTGGAGAAAGACCTCAATAATAAAAAAGGCGGACATCGATTGGATGTCCGCCTTTAGTGGATGTTTGTTTCTATTTTTTATGCAATTACGCAGTAAATTTCAAGTTTTTTGTTAAGCGTTTCATTGGTAAAACACGTCCCACAAAATAAATCATCGCGGATTGAACAGGTAACATAATCACCGATTTAATTAAACGTGGTGCCCAAATGACCCAGCTTGTCAATGGTTGGTTGTACATAATAGCTAACCAAAGTGGGGTTAAAATCAAACCAATAACCACCGTATTTGTTAATGTACATAAAATAGCATTTTTCCAAGTAACTTCTTTATTGTAGAAAAAATACCCATAGATTGCCCCACCGATGAAGGCATTCAACGTAAAGCCAATGAAAAAGGTTGATTTAGCAAATAATGCCATCCCAATTAAATCGGCAATCACGGCACCTATGCCTGTCCAAAAAGGACCAAATAACATGCCCATCACCATTTCTGGAATAAAGGTGAAGGTAATTTTCAGGTACTGTGATTCAAAACCTATAATACGCGACAAGACCACCATTAAAGCGATCAAAAGTCCCATGGTAGTAATCATGTGTGCGTTGACTTTTCTTTTCATTTCTAGCATCTCCTTAACGAGCTGCTACACAAATAACTATGCAGCGAATGCGAAAACAAAACCGCGGATAAACTCCTTCGTCCAAGAGGCAACATCCCATCCTCTCAGCACTTAACGCTTTATTTTCTACTCTGTTTTATTTGTAGATTACTCTACGCCTTGAATATAGCACAGGAATCAAGTTTGAACAATGAAACACGCTTATTTTCTTGTTATTTTTCGTAATTATTCTGAAAACTATTTTTTTAGACTTTTGTTTCTTTCGCTTTTAAGAAAACTGGTACATCAAAAGCTTTACTTAATGATTTCATCACGAAAAAGGCAATGTTGTAATCGACCATACTATGAATGAATCCACCTAATCCAATAAAACCAAATAAGAAAACAAATAAATTCCCATCATAGGTTGCTCCCGCATTGTTACCTACTAAGAAGAAAATTGCGACAACCAGTAATTCGACACTTGCATGAATGAGCCCAATAATAAAATTATAACTTTGAAATTTTTTATTACTTAAAATAATTTCTGGATGTTTTTGTAAATAAGTTGCCCCTATCACCGCAAACACCACATGCGATAACGCACGTAAAGCTATGATAAATGGTGCTGTCATCATAAAACCAAAGGCTGTTCCTAAAGCTACCGCAATAGCAATATTTGGTGAAAAAAACATCGCCACAAACAACGGCACATGACTTGCTAACGTAAACGATGCTGGGCCAATCACGATTTTCGGCATAATCATCGGAATAATAACTCCCATCGCAATTAATAACGCTGCTATCGTTAATTTTCTAACAGAATTAATTTTCATTTTTTCTCCTCCAATGTGTCAAGACACTTAAATCTGAACTCATTCTAACGATAAAAAGAACAGGTGTCAAGACACATATTAAAAAAATAAGCCAGAGAACGCTTACCTGACTCATTTTTTATTTATTATTTTTAATTGTCAAATTAAGTTAGACAATTAAAAAATTAAAAAAAGGGACAATAAAAAAACGAAAACAACAATCTTTCCTTTTTCGTTGTTTTCGTTTCGCTCAATTATTTATTAAGTGAAGGCTTGTTAGCTTCCATCTCATTACTTAGTGCAGCAAATTCTGCTAAAGTTAATGTTTCGCCTCGGCGAGAAGGATCAATTCCAGCGACTGTTAAGCTGTCTTGTAGCCATTTTTTCGTTTCTTCGTCTTTTCCATAATTATTTTGCAAATTGTTCCAAAGCGTTTTACGACGCAATTGGAAGGCTGCTTTTGTTAATTTGAAAAACTCCTTTTCATTTGTTACCTCTACCGCTGGTGTCACACGACGCGTTAATTTCAAAATAGCCGAATCTACATTAGGCTGAGGGACAAAAACTGTTTTAGGAACAATGAAGGCTAATTTTGCTTCCATATAGTATTGAACAGCGATCGATAAAGAGCCATATGCTTTGGTTCCTGGTTTTGCTGAGATACGATCAGCAACTTCTTTTTGCATCATAACAACCATTTCAGCGACTGGTAAATCTGACTCCAAAAAGTGCATCATAATCGGCGTTGTAATATAGTACGGTAAGTTGGCTACTACTTTAATCGGCAATTCATCTTCAAAGACTTCATGGGTAACACGTAGTAGATCCGCTGCTAAGACATCCTGATGCACTACTTGGACATTGGGATACTCTTGTAACGTATCTGCTAAGACGGGAATTAGTCGATCATCAATTTCAAAGGCTAAGACTTGGCGTGCATTTTTGGCTAAATGTTCCGTTAATGCACCAATTCCAGGCCCTACTTCTATGACATTCGTTTGATCCGTAATTTCAGCGGTTTCAACAATTTTTCGTAAAATATTTGGTTCGGTTAAAAAGTTTTGTCCAAGGCTTTTCTTAAATGTAAACCCATGTTTGGCAAGAATCTCTTTTGTTCTTGATGGGACAGCAATTTCTCTTTTTTCGTTCACAAGGTTTCCTCCACTTTTTTCATTGCTTCTGCTAGTTCTTCTTCAGTAATCCGAAACATCGTTAAACGTTTCGCCAACTGTTTGCCATTGGTATAACCAATGCGTAATTCATCCCCTAATTTTTCACGACGTTCTTTGGCTTTCGCCCCTGCAATTAAGCCATAATCTAATAAAAGCTGACGAGAAATTCCTTCTTCTTGACTATTTGCAGGTGTGACAACTTTTCGTAAAGCCTCTAAAATTGCTTCATTACTGGCGTGCTCTACACCTAAACTTGAACCTTTTCGCTTTCCTTGCGCTTGGTTTCGTGGTAAAAAAGCATGTTTGGCATCAGGAACAACTTCCATAATTGTCTTACGAATTTTTTCGCCTGAAAAATCAGGATCTGTAAAAATAATAACGCCACGTGTTTCTTGCGCACGGGCAATTTGTTCTAAAATAGCCTCATTAATCGCTGAACCGATTGTTTCAATCGTGTCTGCGTTCACTACTTCTTGAATACGGCGTGTGTCGTCTTTGCCTTCAACGACAATAATTTCTTCAATCGCTAATTTATTCATTTTTCAATCCGAAACAAACGATGCGCGTTGATAGTCGTTTGTCGTGCTACTTCCTCAAAAGTTACTTCACGTAATTCTGCAATTTTTTCAACAACATAGCGTGTATATCCAGGTTCATTCCGTTTTCCACGATAAGGAACAGGCGCTAAATAAGGTGCATCCGTTTCAACTAACAGACGGTCAAAAGGAACAATTTTTGCGGCGGCTTGGACTTCCAAAGCTTTCTTAAAGGTAACAACGCCACTAAAAGAAATATGCATCCCTAAATCAAGGAATTTTTTCGCCCATTCATCATCGCCACTAAAACTATGCATAATCCCACCAATATCGCGAATATCTGCCTCTTTTAAAATTCGATACGTATCTTCAATCGCATCCCGAGTATGAATACTAATCGGTAGCTGATGTTCTTTCGCAATCGCAATTTGACGACGAAAGACTTTTTCTTGTACGTCTTTTGGATCTTCCATCCAATAGTAATCTAACCCAATTTCACCTAATGCAACGACTTTTCGCTGCGATAAACGTGCTTGTAAAAATTCTTCTGCTTCTTTGGTGTAACTGCCGGCTTCAGTGGGATGCCAACCGATAATACTATAAATATCTGGATATGTTTGACTGAGTTGGAGTGATTTTTCAATCGTTGGATAATCAAAACCAACCACTGCCATTTCAGTCACGCCCAGTTCATTTGCACGTGCAATTGTTTCAGGAATATCTTCATTAAATTGCGCGGCATTTAAATGTGTATGTGAATCAAAAATCATCTATCTTCCTCCTAATTCTCTCGTATACAATAGCACATTTTTGCCAAATCTGAAACGAGTATCTCTTAAGACCTAGAGAAACATCCGTCTAAAGGTCGATACGTTTTGTTCCATTCTTTCCTATAATATAGTAGAAAAAGGAAAAGGAGGGATTTTGATGGAACGTTTACGTTCGCAATATCGTTATTATTCAAGACAAAAAGATAAAAGTTTGTCCTTTCAAAAAGATTTTCCGCAATTGGCACAACAAATCCGTCAAAAACAACGTATTTCTGATAAAAATCAAGTCAATACCTTGACCCATTGGCTGTTATTAGTCGGTTTCGGGGTATTAACGCTCGCTAGTTTCCCTCAACAACTGCTTATTCTTCTAACTTTGGTTGGAGTCACAGCACTTGTTAAAGGTCCAGGGATGTTACTTTTTGGTCTATTGTATTCATTTTTAGTCAGTTTATTCCCGCCATTAGGGATTTTTCTATCGGCATTGTTCTTTTTACTTAGTTTGTATCAATTAACACGGAACTGGCGTTTTGGATTAGCTGCATCATTCTTTTATTTATACCCTATGATGATTGTTGCCTTTCGTCAATTTGCCTATTTCGATCACACTGGCTGGTTAGTGGCATTTAGTGCTTTTGGTCTCATCGCATTACACTTCTTATTCCGCAGTGTTTATGTGAGTCAGCCATCTAGTAAGGCATTGGCATGGTCGTTAATCAGTTTACCTTATGACTGCCTAGTCTTTTTACTTCCTTCGAGAAAAGGCAAAAAATCACGTGTCAAGCGGAGAAAATAATGTTATTTTACATCTGTCTGTCGATGCTATTTTAGGATTCGGCAGACTTTTTTATGCAAAAATTTTCTCTTTTGTTCGATTGCTTTTTTGTGTATAATCTACTATTCTATATACATACGTTTCATTAAAAATGGCAAAGGAGACCCAGTATATGTACATACTTTATGGGATACTTACTGCAATTGCTCTTCTTCTTTTTTATATGGTCTTCGTTGAGCCTCGCCGATTGAAGAAAAAGCATTACTTTATCCGCAAAAACAAAATGCAAGTCCTTGATATTTCCAACGCTTATGATTTATATGAAGAAAATACCAATATGATCATCGCCCATATCAGTGACACTCACTTCTCACGTTTGTATAAACCGTATCGCTTAAATAGCGTGATTCGCTCAGTTATGCAAACTTCTCCCGATTTAATCATTTTTACAGGAGATTTAATTGATAACTACAAAAAATGGCCCAGCCGTGACACGAAACGTTTAATTGAAAAGTTAAAAAAAATGTCTGCACCAATGGGGAAAATCGCTATTTTAGGCAATCACGATTATTCTGGTGATGGGCAATACTTTGTTAGTGAAGTGTTGAAAGAATCTGGATTTACGTTGTTGAAAAATGAAGAAATTTTTGGCGCGAACAAACATATTTCTATTAATATTGCTGGTGTTGACGACAGTTTAAAGGGTTCACCAAAATTTGATTTTGAATCCACACTGGCACAATGGCATCTTTTATTAATTCATGAACCCGATAGTGTCCAACAAATTGAGAACTTACAAAATTACGATTTAATTTTAGCCGGTCATAGTCATGGTGGCCAAATCCGATTACCTTTTGTTCGTTACAAACATCCTGGGGCAACGGTATATAAACGTGGATTATATCTATTCGCCAATAAGACATTGTTATCTATTAATAACGGTTTAGGAATGAGTATAGTCCCTATGCGCTTAGGTGTACCACCTGAAATCATCTATTATCATCTTGCAAAAGACGAAAAAATCGCATCGAAAGATTAATTTCGATGCGATTTTTTTATTTTGCTAAACCTTCATAAATTTTATCCAAATTCCATTTCATCATCGCATAATAACTATCCCCTTCATTGCCTGGTTCTGCAACAGAATCGGTAAAGATTTCTGAATAAATTGGAATGCCTGAATCTTTGGCAACACTTTGCATTGGTTTTGGATTGACACTACTTTCAATGAAAAGCGATTGGACATTGGATGCTTTCAAACGGTCTACTAATAAACGGATTTGATCAGGAGTTCCTTCTTCTTCCGTATTAATTTCCCAAATGTACGCAGAAGGAACATTGTAGGCTTTCGAGAAGTATTTAAAACAGCCTTCGCTTGTCACAATTAATTTGCGGTCTTCCGGAATCGACGCAAATTTGGCTTTTGCTTCTTCATCTAGCTTTGTTAATAGTTCCAAATATTTCGTTAGATTCTCTTGATAGATGCTCGCGTTTTCAGGATCTTTTTCACTCAAATGTTTGGCAATATTTTGAGCGTAAATCATCCCATTTTCTAAGTTTAACCACGCATGGGGATCTTCTTTCCCTGCGGCTTCATCTTCAAGGTACAAGACTTCTACGCCATCACTAACAGCAAAATAGTCTTCATTAACAGTTTTCTTTGCATTATTCATCAATTTGGTAAACCATGCATTGCCGCCAGTTTCTAAGTTCAACCCATTATAGAATAGGACATCGGCATCTGTTGATTTTTGGACATCTTCTGGCAAGGGCTCATATTCATGTGGGTCTTTTCCGACGGGAACAATACTGTGTAAGTTAATATGGTCACCCGCAATTTGTTCAGTAATATCTTTCAAAATAGAATTGGTTACCACAACATTCAATTTGTCCTCAGTTTCTTCCGTAGCATGTAAACTACTGTATAAAGCAATCCCACCACCTAATAGAGCAACTACACCAGCAGCGAAAAGCCAGTTTTTCTTCCCATTTTTTGCTCGTTGTTTTGGTGACAATAAAAATCCTAGCACAAACAACGTAGCTGCTGTTAACACAATACTTGAACCAGCCGCAATATTAAAGCTATAGCCAATAAACAAACCAATCACGGATGAAAGTCCACCTAAAAAGCTAGATAATAACAACATGTGACTCAAGCGTTTGGTAAATAAATAGGCCGTTGCAGCAGGTGTCACCAACATTGCAACTACTAAGATTGTACCGACACTTTGCATTGCAGTCACCGAAACTAAGGTTAATAACATCATCAACAAGTAGTGGTATACTTCCACTTTCATTCCAAATGCTTTGGCCATCATTGGATCAAATGAAGTAATTAGCAATGGACGGAAAAATAGCGCAATCAGTAATAAGACCAGTAAAGTTATTCCTAAAGTAATCCACTTATCAATATCTTGTACAGCTAAGACATTCCCAAATAAAATATGGAATAAATCGGTTGAACTGTTCGCCACACCGATTAAAATAACCCCCAGTGCTAAAAAGGAACTAAAAGTAATCCCAATCGCTGTATCGCTTTTGATAACACTATTTTGCGAAATGTACGTAATCAATACCGACGCCAATAGGCCAAAAATAATCGCTCCGATAAAGAAATTAACACCAAAAATATACGATAAAGCAACACCCGGTAGTACCGCATGAGAAATGGCATCGCCCATCAATGACATCCCGCGTAAGATAATAAAACAACCAATCGCTCCCGCAACAACACCAATCGCAACTGATGTAATTAAAGCATTTTGTAAAAAGTGATAATTTACTAACCCATCAATAAAATTACTAATCATTTAAACGACCTCCTTTGATAAAAATGGAATCGCCAAACGCCGCAATTAAGTTTTTCTCCGTAAACGTTTCTTTGATTGGACCATGCGCAATTAGTTGCTTGTTTAAAATGACCAATTCATCAAAATAATCTTCAACTTTGCTTAAATCATGATGCACAATAAAAATTGTTTTGCCTTGTGCTTTAAAGTTTTGTAGTAAATCCATGATAATTCCTTCACTCGTGGCATCAATTCCGACAAATGGTTCATCAAGAAAAATGTAAGAGGCATCTTGTACTAATGTACGCGCAATTAACACACGTTGGAACTGTCCTCCTGATAATTCACCGATTTGGCGCTCTTTGAATTCACTCATTTTGACTAAGTCCAATGCTGCATCGACTTTTTGCCAATCTGTTTTGGAAAAACGTTGGAAAATCGTTTTTTGTGGATACAAACCTAATGACACACACTCACGAACAGTAATTGGAAATGTGTAATCAATTGCTGTTTTTTGTTCGACATAGGCAATTTTCTTCTGGACCGATTTTAAGGGTTGTCCCTCAATTGTCGTCTCTCCGGTATTTGAAATTAAATGTAATGCCGCTTTGATAAACGTTGATTTACCTGCACCGTTTGGACCAATAATCCCTACGATTGCTGGTTTTTCAACAGTAAATGATACATGATCAACTGCTTGATGAACGCCATCATAGCTGGCAGAAATTTGTTGAAACTTCAGCATATTGCTTCCTCCTTTATTGGTTATATCTGCTAACCCTATTTATATTTTTAGGCTAACCTAAAAATCTGTTAAACGAATTATATAACTAACAAATCAAAAATGCAATAAAAAAATGAAGAAATCAGTTTTGTCGACTAATTTCTCCATTTGGATTAATTTGTAAAACCTTCTAACAAGCGATTTTGTCCAGCTAATGTTTGAATGTCAGTAATGTCTTGCGTCACTTCTAAACAACCTAAATACGTTCTTTTTTCATCTTTCAAAGCAAAATAACGAATATAAATTTTCTTGGGACCTAAATCAATCCAAAAATCTGCCTGTTCTCTAGCTCCTGAGCGGAAATCATCTAGAATTTGCTGTACCATATGCATACTTTTTGGTGGATGACAATTGACTACTTGACGACCAATGACTGATTTTGTACGAGGAAAAATGCGCTCCTTACCTTCTGAATAAAAACGAACACGGTCATTTGCATCAACATACGTTAAATCAACTGGCAATGCTTGAAACAAGGCAATCAGTTGATTAAGCTGTAACACTCCTGTAGGTAAAACCACCGTATCTGCAGTATTCGTTTGTTCCCAATCGTAGGTTTCTTCCATAGCAATTGATTCACTCTTTAATCCAACAGCAATAGCATCAGTTGTTTCTTTGGCTTGTTGAATCGCAGCTAAGCGTAAAGGTTCACGTTCAACTTCTTTTGCCAATGCTTCTGTACTAGCTGTAAAAGGCAAAGGGTCTGGGATATAGGAAAAGCCAATCTCAAAACTATCAGCAGCAATGTTTTCCCAATCTTTTAAGTGAAAAACATCTAAAGTCATCGGCACCATAATTTCTTCTTCTTTAAAAATCATTTCTTCAATTTCATTTTTTACAGTCTCCCATTTTTCAACCAGTGGATTATAGGCGACTTTCTCATTTTTGGCATAGGTAACTAGCTCTTTTATCATCGCACGAATATCATCGTCAACACCCCACATTACTTGTGGTGGTGCCGTAATGCCATATTTTTCCATATAAGCAAAAATGAGGGTTTCTTTACGAGTATAATGTTTGTCAATTTGTAACAAATCCATTAATGCGCTAATGAGACGCTCTTTTACTGACCAATCACCTTTTGAAATTTTTACTAATAAACTATCTATCTCATCCGTCAACAGAGATTGTAATACTTGATTTTCTAATTTCAAGGTATGTACTGGATGACCCGGTTGAGCGTAAGCTGCACTTGAGTGGTGAATATCGTTAATTGATCCTTTAAAAACAGCAGCATGAATATTACACAGTTTTTGAATTTCGGCAGGATTTAAGCCACTTTGAATTAACGCTTTTTCAGCAGCTGTGATTTCTGTGACATCTACACCATCAAACTCTTCATTGAATAAACGTTTGGCCTCTTCAAAAGAACCACCTTCATGTAACAAGGATAAAATTTCAACAATTCTTTTTTGACGTTCTTCTCGTGTTCGTTCCATTTTATTCTCCTTTCACTGTAAAACCATTTGCTTTAAACGTTGCTACAATTTCTTCTAACGGAATTTTTTTCATCCTAGCTCCTTTAGGAATCGTCATGTAACGTCCTGCTGTTTGCAACATACCTGGTTGGGCAATTTCTTTAAATCCTATTTCAAACATTATTTCCTTCACTTGAGGATATAATGTCACTATTTCATAGACACTTTTTGTTAAATCAATCTCCATTTGTGTCCCTCCTTACAATAAGAATGATTCTCATTTAAAAGTATTATACCTTTTATTGATATATTTTTCACTAACTTTTTATAATGAAAAAGCTAAAAAACAAATGATTTAATGATTAAAAAGGATAATATACAAAAAATAAATATTTATTGCACAAGTTATTGCTTTTTTAGTTTGTGATATATTATACTATATTTGCAAACAAATTTTAGGAGGATATTTTAATGAAAAAGATTGTAAGTAGTTTATTAATTGTTTCTGCTTTCTTGCTAACTGCTTGTGGTAGTGGTAACACAAATTCTAGTAGTGCAAGTAGTGCAACAAACTCATCTACTGAAAAAACGAGCGCTTCATCAGATGCAAATTCGGGCGCATCTGAACAAGAGTACACGGACCCGTCACAATTAAAAGATAGCTATGACGTTATCATTGTTGGTGCGGGTGGTGCAGGAATGGCAGCCGCGATACAAGCCAAAGAAGCCGGAGCAAATCCTGTTATTTTTGAAAAAATGCCGATTGCAGGTGGGAATACCTTAAAATCTTCTGGCGGAATGAATGCATCTGAAACTAAATTCCAAAAAGAACAAGGGATTGAAGATAGCAACGATACTTTTTTTGAAGATACATTAAAAGGTGGACAAGAAACCAATGATCGTGACCTACTTCGTTATTTCGTTGACCATTCAGCTGATGCCATTGATTGGTTAGATAATATGGGCATTACGTTGAATAATATTAGCTACAGTGGTGGTGCAAGTGTAAAACGTATCCATCGTCCAGCTGATGGTTCTGCTGTGGGTGGTTACTTAGTCGATGGATTAATTCGTAACGTTCATGAACGTGAAATTCCGTTATTCGTCAATGCTGATGTTACAAAAATTAATGAAACCGACGATAAAATTTCAGGTGTAACTGTTTCAATTAACGGTGAAGAAAAAGAAATCAATGCCAAAGCAGTTGTTGTAACAACAGGTGGTTTTGGTTCAAATGAAGAAATGATTACGAAATACCGTCCAGACTTAAAAGGTTATGTTAGTACGACTTCTGAAGGAAGCACTGGCGATGGCATTAAAATGATTGAAGCTTTAGGTGGACAAACAGTCGCTATGGACCAAATCCAAGTCCATCCAACTGTTGTTCAAAAAGATGGGATGTTAATTAGTGAAACCGTTCGTGGTGAAGGAGCGATTTTGGTAAATCAGCAAGGGAAACGATTCTTTAACGAACTAGAAACACGCGACAAAGTTTCAGCTGCTGAAACTGAATTGCCTGAACATTATGCATATCTAATTTTCGATGATGCTTTAGCAAAAAGAGCAAAACAAGTAGACTTTTACAAAGAGCAAGGTGTTGTAGAAGAAGGTGCCACAATTGAAGAACTAGCGAAGAAAATTGATGTACCTGAAGAAACACTGAAAGCAACATTAGACACTTGGAATAAAGCAGTTGCTGATAAAAAAGACGAAGAATTTGGTCGTGAAACAGCTATGGATTACGATTTAACTGAGGGACCTTTCTATGCTATTCAAATTGCACCAGGAATTCACCATACAATGGGTGGCGTAAAAATTAATACCGAAACACAAGTGATTAACAAAGAAGACAAAACGATCCCTGGTTTATATGCAGCTGGTGAAGTAACAGGTGGTTTGCATGGAAATAACCGAATTGGTGGGAATGCCGTAGCTGATATTATTATCTTTGGCCGCCAAGCAGGAAACCAATCGGCTGGTTTTGTTAAACAGTAACCTTTAAAAAAGGTTGTGAGATAAGTCTTTGTAAGAAAAAAAATATCCGAACAATAGCGAGATTGATCCTGCAATCCAGCGGGTCTTTTTCGCAAATTCACTAGCATTAGTGTCTCTCATGTTTTATTGGTCGGATATTTTCGCCTTACTTTTACGCATCTCACAGCTCTTTTTTTGCGTAAAAAACAACTATCTACATAATTAAAATGAACATTTTCTATTAACTCCTAACAGAAAAGAACCGATTGACTAACACGTGGTACTGCTTTTTTACCACAATTATTCATCGAAATGGGGAGAAAAAGTGAAAAAGCAAAAAAGTATTAGTACGATTATTCTATCCGTCTTGATTTTGCTAGGTTTATTACCGATTGTTGTTATGCTAGCAAGTTCGTTTAGTATAACGATGAACCTATTAAAAGAGCGGAATTTGGTCAGCGAAGAAAGTGGTACGCAAGCTGTTATTACAGAAAAAGAAAATCTTTTAAATAATGCCAAGTCACGTTTGGATGCGATTGCTGAAGAAAACGTCTTTCAAACAGACTTTAATTTTTCAGAGATTCGTCAAACTTTACGAACCGCAATTGCTGGGGAAACCAATATTCTAACCATTACCTTTGGCACATTGGATAATCGTTTTACGGCTACCAACGATTTACCAGATGATTACAAACCAAGTGATCGCCCATGGTTTAAAGATGGTGTGGAAGGAAATGGAACGGCAATTTGGTCGGTTCCTTATCAAGATATTTTAACGGGGCATTTCGTTAACACAGTCTCTAAATTAGTGCGCAATAGTCAAGGTGACTGGGGTGTCATTAGTATGGACGTCTCTTATGAAAGTGTGACGAAAGTGTTAAATGATTTAAAAATCGGGCAAACAGGAACAGTTTCGTTAGTATCGAAAGATGGCATTATTATCGCTGATGTTGATACCGAACGTGTCGGTCTTGATATTTCCGAAACATCTATGTATCAACAAATGAAACAAGCTACCTCTCAAACAGGAAATCTGACAAAAAATCTGCCTAGTGATGTGGAAGGAGTTTATTTCAACAAAGGTATCGAAGCAGACAGTCACAGTTGGGCGTTTGCAACAATTCATCATAGTGAATATGCAAAAGAAAGTCGGGCACTTCTCCTGACGTCTTTAGCAGTTGCCCTCGTGATGTTGTTAGTAACTACTGCTTTTGCTTTTTTAGTAAAAAATATCATCAAAGAAATTATTCTAGGTCTTGTGGACTTATTCGATAAAATGAAAGATGGAAAATACCATCAAATTCCTAAGAAGAAAAAGCAACGTGCGCCTTTCTATAAAGTTTCTGAGAATGCACGGCATTATCTATATGCCAATGAAGAAGGCAATGAAATCCATCGTATGGCAGCTAGTTACAACAATATGATTGATGGAATGGAACAAATCATTCAACATTCACAACATCAAAGCGACCAAATTGCCGAAATGGCCGATTCGCTTTTAGAATTAGCGCAACAGACCACATCAGCCACAGGTGAAGTGACAGAAACAATTACCGGAGTTGCCGAAGTCACAGGGACGCAAGCACAAGAAACTGAACGCAGCGTTGTCCAAATGCAGCAACTTTCCGATGTCATTCAAGAATTAACCGCCAATGTCGTGGTTTTAAATGAGCAATCAGAAGATTCTAATACAAGTAACCAACAAAGTATGGACGTTATGAACAATGTCAATAACAGTTGGCAAAATGAAATGGCGCAAATGAGTACCCTAGTAGATGGAATGAATGGAATGAATCAAAACATTCAAGCAATTAATCAAATCATTCACGTTATCAATGATATTTCGTATCAAACAAATTTATTAGCTTTAAATGCGTCCATCGAAGCGGCCCGCGCTGGTGAATCAGGCAAAGGTTTTGCGGTCGTCGCATCTGAAATTCGCCAGTTAGCCGAACAAAGCAAACAGTCAACAAAAGAAATTGAGGGCATTATCGCAACAATTCAACGCCAATCAACCGATATGGTTGAGCAAACTTCACGCTCGCTAACCGGTGGTGAAAAGCAAACCCGTTTAATCGGAGAAGCAATTACTTCTGCCCAAGAAGTCTTTACACGTAGCACAGCAATTTTCGAGAGCATCCAAGAAATCGAACACTCGACAACTCGGATTGCAACTATTCAAAACAGCGTACTCGAAAACTTAGAAAGTATTTCTGCTTCAACCGAAGAAAATGCTGCTGGTACCCAAGAAGTTTCCGCTAATGCAGAAGAAGTCTTAGCAACCATGGAAGAATTTGTGAGTCACGTAGGAGATTTACAAGGGATTTCTGAAGAATTAAAACAAATGGTTAATCGTTTAGCTGTGATTAAAGCCAACTAGTCTTTGTGCATCGGAACAAAAAAATATTTCGGTGCATTTTTGCTATTAAATGTTATTTAAAATAACCGATTAAACTAGATGTGCATCGCACAGTTTCTATAAAGAAATGAGGAAAGATATGAAAAAACAAAAAAGTATTGGCACAATCATCTTAAGTGTTTTGGTGTTGCTTGCCTTAATTCCTGTATTGGCCATGTTGTTTAGCTCGTTTGCTTTAACAACAGATATCATGGAAAAACGTAACGACATTACCAAAGAAAGTGCGACTAAAGCAGTGATGACTGAAAAAGAAACGCTGATTTCAAATGCTGAATCGCGGTTTAACACTTTTGCTGAAACGGATCTTTTCAAACGTGAGTTTAAACTAGAAGACATTCGTTCCGCTATTGATTTTGCAGTAAATGGCGATTTACAGATTAAATCCATCATTTTTGCTACATCGGATAATCGCTTTGTTTCCAATGTAGAAATTCCAGCTGATTTCCAAGCAACTGAACGTCCTTGGTTTAAAGAAGCTGTAGCCAATAATGGCAAAGCCAGTTGGTCAACACCATACCAAGATGTTATAACCAAAGAATACGTCAATGCCTTCTCTCAAGTAATCACCAATGAGAAAGGCGATTGGGGTGTCTTGAGTTTGGAAG
Organism: Enterococcus saccharolyticus subsp. saccharolyticus; assembly: GCF_029023825.1. Classification (NCBI taxonomy): domain Bacteria; kingdom Bacillati; phylum Bacillota; class Bacilli; order Lactobacillales; family Enterococcaceae; genus Enterococcus; species Enterococcus saccharolyticus. The sequence continues at coordinate 2,138,373 of NZ_CP118957.1, forward strand.
TCTCTTATGAAAGTGTCAATCGCTTGTTACAAGATTTACGAATTGGACGTACCGGACAAGTTTCGTTAATTACCAGTGAAGGGGTCATTATCGCTGACCTTGAACCTGAACGTGTTGGTGTCGATATTTCGGATAATGACGTCTTTACCAAAATGCAAGAATCAACGACCCCGACTGGTAATATCGAATACCATGACGGTGATGTCTCAAGTATTTATTTTGATAAAGGATCTAATCCAGAATCAAAAACTTGGGCATTTGCAACGTTACGTTCAACCGAATATGATGTTGAAAAAGGCTCTTTATTAAAATCTTCCGCAATTGTTGCCGTCATTATTTTGATTATTGTGTTACTCTTCTCTTATTTGGTACGTAACATCATTAAAAATATTATTTTAGTCTTTGTTCAATTCTTTGATGAAATGAAAACGGGCGTCTATCGTCCAATTCCTAAGAAGAAAAAGACGACATTCACATTGAATATTGCAGAAGGTGCGAAAAATTATGTCTATCCTGATCCTAACGGCAATGAAATTCATCGCATGGCAGATAGTTATAATGAAATGATTAACAGTACTGGTCGTTTGTTAACAAGTACGAAAAAACAAAGCGATGTTGTTGCAACAATGGCGGATTCGTTATTAGAACTATCACAACAAACCAGTTCTGCAACAAGTGAAGTAACCGAAACAATTACTGGGATTGCCGAAGTTACAGGGACACAAGCACAAGAAACCGAACGCAGTGTGACGCAAATGCATCAACTTTCTGATGTTGTCCAAGAGTTAACAACCAATGTGACCAATATGAACGAGCAATCACACGAATCAACACAAATCAATCAGCAAAGTATGGATGTAATGGGAGCAGTCAATGCCAGTTGGCAACAAGAACTGGCACAAATGGGACAATTAGTTGGTGGAATGAATAGCATGAATCAAAGCATTCAAGCAATTAATCAAATCATCAATGTCATCAATGATATTTCGTATCAAACAAACTTATTAGCGTTAAATGCCTCTATCGAAGCGGCACGTGCTGGTGAATCAGGTAAAGGATTCGCAGTCGTTGCATCGGAAATTCGTCAATTGGCTGAACAAAGTAAAAATTCAACGAAAGAAATCGAAGCCATTATTTCAACGATTCAAACACAATCGTCTGAAATGGTTGAACAAGCATCTCGTTCATTAGATGGTGGTGAAAATCAAACACGCTTGATTGAACAAGCCATCGTCTCAGCACAAGAAGTCTTCAACCGTAATTCCTTAATGGCGCAAGGAATTCAAGAAATTGAACAATCGACGAATCGCATTGTGACGGTTCAAAATGCTGTTTTAGAAAACTTAGAAAGCATTTCAGCTTCAACCGAAGAAAATGCTGCTGGTACCCAAGAAGTTTCCGCTAATGCCGAAGAAGTATTGGCAACTATGGAAGAATTTGTTGGTCATGTTAGTGAATTACAAGGCATTTCAATGACTTTAAAAGCGATTGTAAATGAATTAAAAATTATCGAATAAAAAAATGAGCGGCGCCTTTAAGGCATCGCTCATTTTTTTCGTTGTAAATAATAAAAGACTGGAATTCCAATAGCCGTAATGCCAATACCTGTAATCACCAACATCGGCGTGGTAATGGTCGTCATAATCAAAATAAAACCGCCACCTACAATCGCAATCAATGGCGTGATTGGATACAATGGAACTTTATAAGGTCTCGGCATTTCTGGAAAACGACGACGCAATAAGAAGACTGCCATAAAGATTAAAATACTGAAGAACCACATAACAAAAACCAACATATCCGTTAATAAGTCAAACGTGCCCACACTCATCATGACACAAGCAATTGCTAGTTGAAATAATGCCGCAACATAAGGGATTGCTGTATTTTTTGACAATTTCTTCATTTGTTTGCTAAATAAAAATTCATCTTTCAACGCTAGTGCATATGGTACACGAATGCCCGTCATTGTATAACCGTTCAATGCCCCATATACCGAAATTAAAATACCTACCGTCACAATTTTACCGCCCATGTTACCGAATAAGACAGTGGCAACTTCTGAAGAAGAATTCAAATTCCCAGCAATTTGATCGATTGGTAATGTTTTTAAGAAAACAAGATTAATCACCCAATAAATCAATGTAACAAAGCTCAAACCAAAGATAATTGCTTTGGGCAAGTCTTTTTCTGGACGTTTCATCTCACCTGCTACCGTACCAACGTTCAACCAGCCATCATAAGCAAATAACGTTGCTAACAATGCCGCACTGAAACCAGCTGCCCACGATTGATCTGTCCCCCCAATCGAAATATCCACAATGGATACATCCACTTTCCCTGGTGTCAATAACCCAGCAACAATAATCACCGCAATCGGAATTAATTTAACCAGCAACGTCACTGATTGTACGTTGGCAGCAATTTTTGTTCCTAATAAGTTAATTCCTGTTACACTACATGCTGTTAAAATGGATAATGGCAATAAAAATTGAGCATCCAAATGAAATAAATTCAAACATTGTGTCGCAAAAATGATACTTAATGCTGCAATATTTGCTGGAAAATAAATGATACTTTGTGCCCATCCTAATAAAAAGGACGGCAGTGTTCCATAAGCGATTTCGATGTATTTAACAGGTCCTCCTGTTTCTGGAATCGCTGTGGCTAATTCTGCAACCGTCAATCCACCACAAATAGTCAGAAATCCTGCTAATAACCAAGCGAATAACGTTAACCCAGATGATTGCGTTTGTGAGACCACCGCTGCTGCTTTGAAGAAAACCCCTGCACCGATGACCGTTCCCATTACTGTAGACAAGGCACCAATGAGCGAAATCTCTTTTTTTAATTGTTTGGCCAAACAATCACTTCACTTTCTATAATTTTAAGATAGACCGATTATACTGATATTTTCATGAAATTACCATCTAAAAACGAAAAAAAGAGAGACAAGCTCTCTTTTCCCCTTAAAATTCTTCATAAACAGCTGGATCTTGTTGCTGTAAGCGACCAGTTTCTTTATCCAAGGAAGCAATTAACATCATATCCTCACTACGTAATTCAAAATCAACTACTGCCAAATTATTTTTTTGACGAGCAATATGCGATGCTTTAGGAATCGGCAAGACACCTAGTTGTAATTGCCAGCGTAAAATAATTTGCGGAATCGATTTTCCATAACGGACAGCAATTTCCTTTAACACAGGATGCTTCAGAATTTCGGTTGCTCGCCCTAAAGGACTCCACGCTTCTGTAATAATATTTTTAGAAGCATTGTAATTCCGTTGCGTTGCTTGATTGAAGTGTGGGTGCAGTTCTATTTGATTGATGACAGGTAATACGCCCGTTTCTTTTTCCAAGCGTTCAATGTGTTCAGGTAAAAAATTACTAACGCCAATCGAACGAATTAACCCTGCTTTTTGGGCATCAATTAATGCTTGCCATGCTTCAACATACTGATTTTGAATAGGATTCGGCCAATGAATCAGATACAAATCGACATAGTCCAAGTTTAAACGTGCGACAGATTCTTCAATAGTGACCATTGCTTCTTGGTAACGATGGTGTCTTCCCGGCAGTTTTGATGCGACCGTAATTTGGTCACGCGGCACGCTACTATTTTTAATCGCGCGTCCAACTGCTCCTTCATTTTCATAATTGAAAGCTGTATCAAGCAAGCGATACCCGACATTTAACGCCTGTTCGATGACACGGGTTCCATAAGAACCATTTAAACTGTACGTACCAAAACCAATTTTGGGAATTTGAAAACCATCGGATAATTCATAGAATTCTTGCATACTTCCCCCTCCTCTATCTAAAAGGATAACATAATATATTAAAAAATCGCCACTAGCGCAACTGGCAAAATTGTGGTACTGTTTGAAAAAAAGGGGGCTCTTGCATGAACTATTACGATCAACATTTACACACGTTTTTATCTTTTGACTCAGAGGAACAATTCGAAAATTATCTTGTGAATCAACCTGAATTTTTTGTCGCAACCGATCACTTTGATTTAGAAAATGCTGGCACGGGCTTTAAAGACGATATTCCTGATTACACACGTTTAACAAAAAAATTAGCTAAATTAAATGAACAATACGATACCACTTTCTTACGTGGAATTGAATTAGGCGTGGTTCCTGGTCAAGAAGCCAAGATCCAAGAGTATCTGGCAACACATACGTATGATTTGAAATTATTAAGTATTCACCAAAATGGCAAATTCGATTATATGGACGATATCGTTTTAACGAAAGACAAATTTGCTGTCGCAAAAATGTACTTTGACCAAATGTCAGAAGTCCTCGATTCATTTCCAGACGGACACATTTTAACCCACTTTGAATACGGGTTACGTCGTTTTGACTTTACACCAGAAGAATTAGAAAGTCATTTTGAAAAAGAATTGATTACCATCTTCAAGAAAGTGATTCAACGTGAATTAGCCATGGAAATTAATGCTAAAAGCTTTGGTCGTTATCAAAATGAAAAACTTTATCGTTATGCGATTCCCTTATATCAAAGTTTAGGTGGAAAATTATTCACGCTAGGATCAGATGCTCATGTGGCTGAAGACTACCGGTTGTTATTTCCTGAAATGGCGCATTTATTGCGTGAATTTGACGTCAAACAATTGGTTGTTTTTCAAGGGAATGACCGCTTTTTCACTGAATTACCGTAAAGAAATCCCCAGCAAAGAAAAGTCTTTGCTGGGGATTTTATTATTTTTCTTCTTTTTCTTTGGGTTCGATTACTTTGTTTTTGACTGCTTCTTTCTGCGCCTCTTTAAAAATCTTCTCTTTTTCTGACTTGTACGAGTGCTGACGTTCGGCGTAAACTTTTTCTTTTGTTTTGTCGGTCATACGAATCCTCTCCCTTATCAGATTTATACAAAACGATTTGTATAATTTAATTATAAAAAAGAACTGCACATTTGTAAAACGTAAGGCTGTTACGTCAATTTAACGTTGAAACAGGCGACGAGTATGTTGAGTCATCGTTTTTCCTAACACTCGGAAGACACGATTGGTTTTCACGGGTGCTTGATAGCTGGTTGAAGCTAATGCGTACGTTTGCGTAAGAATATAGCTATACGCTGCTTCAGATACTTCTTCAAAAATCAAGCCAATAACTTTTCCTTGGCGCTTGGTCGCACGACAACGAATACGGTAACCATCCACTACTAAATCAAATGTCTCCGGTAGAATTGTCTCTTGGTTTTCGAGAACAATTCCGGCACCGACTTCATTCCAATCTGTGAGTTGACCAGCAATTACCTGATTTGTGGTAACCAATTGTACCTGTTTATCGGTAGTAAACCGCTCTGCTTTACGGAAACGTGGCCGTTCAAATGGCATAAAAGCGGCTAGAATTAAGGCAATTAAATTATATCCCAACCAAAACACATTAATATAAATCGCGTTGTGGTTTTCAGCAAACGGAATCACCCCACTCATCACCAAGACCGCTTTGATAAATGCAAGGAATGTTAGTCCTAATAAGACCAATACCGGCATCGCTAAGTGCCAATTGTAATACGTTTTATCAAAACTAACACCTTTACGCGTTACCACAAATTTATTCTTCGCTTTAAATAATCCTTCACCAATTACCGCATACGACATGTACGGCGCCATCACTGTTTCATAAACATTCGTGAGCAACACCGTTTGTTTGCCTTCACTAACGACATTAAAAGCTAATTGAGACGCAAAGAAAGATGGGAACCAAAACAATAAAATTCCTGCGAGAGAAGCTTTTAAACTGTAGATTCCAAACAATAGAAACAATACAGGTGCTAAGAGGAAAATCATTTTGTACACACCCGATACCCAGTAATGAATTCCATCCATATAAATGACTTTTTGCATCCAAGACAAGCCTTTTAAGTGCATTGGATTCCATTTACGAATGACTTGAATATTCCCACGCGCCCAACGATCACGCTGTTTGATTAAATCACCAAAGGTTTCTGGTGCCAATCCACTCGCTAAGTTTTCATTTACAAAACGAGTCTCCCAACCTTTTGCTTGAATCAACATGCCAGTTGCCATATCTTCAGTAATGACACCTGTAGCAAAACCATCAATATCTACTAACGCTTGACGGCGGAAAATCGCATTGGACCCCACATACATCGTCGCATTAAATAAATCTTTTTGTGCTTCAATACTTTGCATGAAGAAATCTTGGTCATTGCCAATATTTTCTGCCGCAAATAAATTAAACTGATACGGATCATGGTTAAAAAATGTTTGTGGCGTTTGAATAAAACCTAAATTTTCATTTGCAAAATAACCAATTGTTCGCTCTAAAAAATCTTCTCGCGGAACCATGTCTGCATCCATCGTGACAACTAATTCGCCTTGACTATGTAACAAGCCATTGTTTAAATTGCCTGCTTTAGCGTGTGCATGGTCTTCACGATCCAAATAGTGCACATTTAAACCTTGCGCAAGTTGTTTGATTTCTTCGCGATGCCCATCATCTAGCACATACACATTTACTTTTTCTTTTTGTGGATAACGAAGATTGCGCGCCGCTAAAATTGCACGTTTTAAAATCATTTCATCTTCATTATAGGTAGCGATAAAAATATCTACCGTTGGATACTGTCCCTTTAATTTAGCCAAACTTTCTGTTGGGCGCTTGTTTTTATTGATAAACATACGATAAAAAACGAGTGATAAAATACAACCACCAACTTCAGCAACCAGCAATAAAATCCCTGCAATTAAACTCAAAATTCCTTCATTTAGCGGTAACGTATACCCGACACGCCATACTAAATACACCAACGTTGATAGCAGATACACAGCGATTAAAATGTTTTTAAACAACTGGTATTTCTTTGCTAAAAAATAAATTCCTAACAAGCACAACACAAAAATTAAATCAAAGTAAATGATTTGCTCCATTCAGGTTCCTCCGATAATGCTTATTTTAAGATTAGTTAAACCAAACACTTGTATTTTTCTGAAAATTCTATTTTCTTTTCATATTTTTTCAAAAAAATAAACAATTGCTCAACAACTGTTTCGTCTACATCTATTTCATTTAACATACTAAAAAGCCATTTTTTTGTCAAAAGATACCCGAACCAACTAGTCATTTTGCAACATTTGTCTAAATCCCCTTTCAAAATCCTCGCTCTTTTTTGATTGGAAAACGATGACAGAAGATTAAAAAAACAGTTAGATTTCAAAAAGATAATATGCTATGATTAACAATAAAAACTATAAAAGGTGATACGTATGGAAAACAATTTAAATTTCGTTATGATTTCACCGCACTTCCCAGATAACTTTGCTACTTTCGCCCCACGTCTACAAGAAACTGGTTTTAATACTCTTGGAATTGCGGATGTCCCTTATGAACAACTGTCTCAAACCTTAAAAAACTCGTTAACTGATTATTATCGAGTAGACAATATGGAAGACTATAACCAAGTCTATCGTGCTGTCGCTTACTTTGCGCATAAATACGGGCGCATTCATCGCATTGAATCTCACAACGAGCATTGGTTAGAACTAGATGCTCGCTTACGTACCGACTTTAATGTTTTCGGGTACAAAGAAAATGATTTAGATGCAATTAAACATAAATCAGCAATGAAAGAAGTCTTCCGCAGCATTGGTTTACCAGTGGCGAATGGACGGGTCTTTTACGAACGCAATGATGGGTTCGATTTAGCACATGAATTAAATTTCCCAGTCATCATTAAACCAGACAGCGGTGTTGGTGCTGGCGATACGTACAAAATTAATAACGACGAAGAATTAGCACATTTCTTTGACATTCGTCATCCAGAAGTCACGTATATTATGGAAGAATTCATTCCCGGCGATATCGTAACCTTCGATGGATTGGCTGACCGCGATGGTAATATTGTCTACCATTCTAGCTTACTTTATAATGTCGCTGTCTTAGAAACCGTTGAAAAAAATGATGATATGTATTTCTATTTATCACGTGAAGTACCTGAAGATTTATATGAAATGGGTGTCAAAATGGTGGAAGCTTTCAATGCCAAAGAACGTTTCTTCCACTTTGAATTTTTCCGCATTGCTGACGGTACATTATTACCATTAGAAGTGAATATGCGTCCGCCTGGTGGTTCAACTATTGATATGTTTAACTACGGAAACGACATCGACATCTTTAAAGAATATGCAAATGTTGTCAAAGATAATACATTTTACGGTTCTGTCGATCGTCCTTATTACTGTGGTTATGTTTCAAGACAATATAAAACATATAACTATGTTCATTCAAATGATGAAATTCGCGACTATTTAGGCGAAAATCTAATTAACATTCAAACGATTCCTGGTATTTTTGCAGCCATTATGGGTGATGAAGGTTATCTCGTACGAACACCATCCGAAGAACAGTTATTTGATTATTTCGCATTTATTCGTGAAAAATATTAGGAGGTTTTTTATGCAGTTTGAAAGAAGAAGTCATTATAGCGGTCATTTGAATCGCGAAATGCATTTTAATGTTTATGGACATGCAGGGAAACCTGTCATTGTTTTCCCCTCTTCTGGTGGAAGCCAAAATGAATTTGCTGATTTTGGTATGATTGAAGCGTGTCAGTCATTTATTGACCGTGGACTAGTTAAATTTTATACCCCTGATTCGTTGGACAACGAATCTTGGTTAGCAACAAACCGTAGTCCTCATGATATTGGTGAAACACACAACCAATACGATCGATATATCGTGGAAGAATTAGTTCCTTTGATTCGTTATGAATCCAATTGGGGTGGTGCGATGATTGCTACGGGTTGTAGCATGGGCGGTTTCCATACTGTCAACTTTGCCTTACGTCATCCAGATATTTTTGATACAAGTGTCGCATTAAGTGGGGTTTATGATGCACGTTTCTTCACTGGCGATTTCTACGGCGATCAAGCGGTGTATTTCAATTCACCTGTTGATTACCTAAAAAATATGGACGACAATTGGTTCTTAGACCATTACCGTCAAAATACGTTTATCGTCTGTGTCGGTCAAGGTGATTGGGAAGGACCACATATTGTTGCAACACGTGAATTGCAACATATTTTTGAAGCAAAAGGAATTCCTGGTTGGTTTGATTATTGGGGACATGATGTTCCTCATGATTGGGACGCATGGCGTAACCAATTGCCTTATTTCTTTGGCACCTTGGAGCAACAAGGTAAAATTTAATCGTTGTCTATTAACATAACCGAGTACTATAAAATGAGCGTCTGTCATTTTATAGTACTCGGTTACTTTTTACTCGGTTACTTTTTTTACTTAATTTTATTGAAAAAACTCGCGTGGTACAATCGCATCTAAAATCTTCATCATTTCTTCTGGTGTCTCTTTTTGTCCTCGATTAATCCATTCTTGCATGACACTAAACGCAGCATTGCTATAATAAATGACAAAATAATGTTCTTCTAAAGGTGTTAGTGACTCACCTTTTAATTGTTTCACTAAATATTTTCTACCATATTGTTGCAATACTTTCCGAATATCATTTTGAACCTCTAGTGACCCATTTGTTGATAATAACAAGGCAATTAATTCGCCTTAATCTTTCAAAAAATTCAATGCTTCTAAGAAAAAGTCCACCCGCTGTCCATCGAACGCGGCATGGATTTTTGGAAAAAAATGATGCAAATAATTGTCTTTTAATTTTTGGATTAAGTCATTTTTATCTTTGTAATGTAAATAAAACGTCCCTCGACTAATACGCGCCTTGATGATAATTTCTTTGACACTAATTTCTGCTAAACTTTTTTCCTTTAATAATTCAACTAATGCGTGCGTAATCTTTCGCATGGTTCGTTGGACACGCACATCTAAAAAGGCATCTTCCATCTTTTTCCTCCTTCATACAATTTTACTAGACGAATTCGCTCTAAATGTTTACTATCTCTTTTTTTCAATTGTATTTCACCAAAACTGGCTTACAATGTGAGTATACTTTTTATTAGACATCGTGTCTAATTGAGGAGGAAAAAATAGGCCAATGATTGAATTAACTCATGCAACAAAAACATTTAAACACTTTACTGCCTTAAATGATGTTTCTTTAACTGTCGATACAGGAACCATCCTTTGTTTAATTGGTCCCAGTGGCGCTGGAAAATCCACACTCGTCAAATGTTTGATGGGTATGGAAAAACTCACCCAAGGAACAAGTCGGGTATTGGAAACCGAGATGCCCAATCGAGCAATTTTAAAACGAATTGGCTATATGGCTCAAGAAGATGCACTTTATGAGGAATTAACAGAGAAAGAAAATTTAGTCTTCTTCGGTCAAATGATGGGATTGAAGAAAAAAGCATTGAAACAAGCGTGTGACGAACAATTAGCATTAATGAAACTCACTGATTGTCAACACACGGCGGTCAAAAATTATTCGGGAGGAATGAAACGGCGACTCTCGTTAGCAATTACGTTATTATCTGATCCAGATCTATTAATCTTAGATGAACCAACTGTGGGGATTGACCCACGACTACGCGTAGAAATTTGGCAAAAATTACGTGCCTTAGCGACTCGTGGAAAAAGCATCCTCGTGACGACTCACGTCATGGATGAAGCTGAAAAATGTGATCAACTTGGATTGATTATTGACAGTCAATTGTTCGCACTAGGTACGCCACAAGCGTTGAAAAAACAATTTCAAGCAACAACAATTGAAGAAGTCTTCTTGAAAGCTGAGGTAGAAAAACATGCGCTATAAAGCATTAGTTCAACGAATTTTAAAAGAAATGATTCGCGACAAACGAACACTCGTCTTGATGATGATTGCGCCTCTGTTTATTTTAACATTGATGCATGTGGTCTTTGACCGTGAGACGGATGAACAATTAACTGTCGGGGATCGTGATGTGCCAGCAGCACTCGTGGCACAATTCCCAGACACTATTACTTTAAAGGAAATAACCACCAATGAGACTGCCAAACACTTCATTGAACAACACGATGTCGATGCAGTGATTGCTGCTTCTGGTACAACATTAACGGTCACTTATGAAAATGCTGATCCAACAAAAAGTAAACAATTAGCTGCTTTGTTACCAACTATTTTGATGCGTAGTGCACAAGCGACGATGCCAAATGCTAGCCAACAACCTGCTTACACGATCACCAATCAATATGTTTACGGCGAGGAAGAGTCCGATTTTTTTGATACGTTATTTCCTGTTTTAATCGGCTTTTTTGTTTTTTTCTTTGTCTTCTTAATTTCAGGAATTTCGCTTTTACGTGAGCGAACCAAGAAAACCTTAGAGCGCTTATTGGCAACACCCGTCAAACGTAGCGAGATTATTTTTGGCTACATGACTGGTTACGGTTTGTTTGCCATTATCCAGACTATTTTAATCGTGGTATACGCGACTTATATTCTGAATTTAACGATTGCGGGTAATTTATTGTGGGTTTTTGTGATTAATCTATTGATTGCTTTTGTCGCCTTAGCGATGGGATTATTCGTGTCAACATTTGCTTCTTCGGAATTTCAAATGATGCAATTTATTCCGTTAGTGGTGGTTCCACAAATCTTTTTTGCTGGCATTATTCCACTCGATACCATGGCACATTGGGTCCAAACCATTGGCAAATTTTTACCACTAAGCTATGCCGGTGATGCGTTGACAAATGTGATGTATAAGGGGCAAGATTTCGATACGATTGCTGTTGATTTAGCTATTTTAGTGTTATTTGCGCTCGTCTTTACCATCGCCAATATTTTAGGATTACGCAAATATCGTAAAGTTTAATAAACAAAACAATCAGAACAAAAAAGACATCTTTTCTGTTCTGATTGTTTTGTTTATTTATCGTGGAAAGTAAATTGTAAATATTCCCCAAAATGATCGGCCCAATATTTTTCAAAATGGTGTTCATCAGCTAAAATACGTAACCAAATGTTTTCCATTGCATGGCCATTGCGTAACATTGTTTGGTAATACCACAACGAACTATCAATGTATGCTTGATTAATGTTTTTGTTGACAAACGTTTCATCGACTTCATTGCCTTCTTCTGTTCCTACTTGAATATATACTTTCGTTTCAGGATGTAATGGATGTTTATCAATAAAATCCAAAAAGGCATTTTCGCTCAACCAAGAAGCTAATGAAAAGACTCCTAATGAACCAAAAATATCTGGGTACGCCGCGCCCATATAAGCAGTAATCAACCCACCTAATGAACTTCCGGCCAAAGCGGTATGTTCACGTTCTGGTTTCGTACGGTAATGTTTGTCAATAAATGGTTTGACAGTGTCCACAATCCATTCCCCATGAGGAATCCCCATTCCTCCTGGATGTCCATGACTTTCGACCTCTTCTTGTAACTCAAATGGCCACGGTGTGTATTCATCTAAACGATTTTCGCCGGCATTATCAATTCCAACGATAATCATTTTAGGTAAATCTACGCTATTTTTAATTAAAGGAATCAATTTCCATGAATGCCCAGAATAGGCTTCTTTACTATAAAAGACATTTTGACCATCATGCATATACACCACTGGATAAGATTCTTCAACATACATATCATAATCTCTTGGTAACAATACCCGTACACGACGCGGTTTGTCATCATAAGGAACATCTAAATAATGGGAAATAATTGGCAAGTAATAGTTCATCGGTTTCTTCATCGGCACACCTCATCATTGTCTATTTGTTCTATTTTAGCATGATATCCTTGAGTTTCCTATCTTCCTAGACTTTTTACGAGGTGATGACTACTTAACCGATGAAATTATCATTTTCCATTACTTGTTGCAAACAATAGACCGATTGGCGCAAGGTTTGTTGCTGATGGTCAATTGCTTGTGTATTGGCTTCAATATCTTCTAATTTATGATTAATTTCTGTCAGTGTCGCTAAACTTTGTTTCATTAATTCCATGAATTGTTCCTCTACTTGCATGTTAGTTCTCTCCTTTAGGTTGTAATTGTGGCAAAGGTTCGTTGGATTGATAAAAAAGAGCGTACAAAAGAATACACGCAATAGGCAATAAACTAGCAATCCGATAAACACCTTGAAAAGACAGGATTGTTCGCAATTCACCTAACAAATACGGGCCGACACCTAATCCTAAATCCAAACCAATAAAATACGTCGATAAGGCAACACCAATTTGATGTCCGTCACATTTTTTCAAACAAATCGCTTGTCCATTCGACATGAAAGTACCATAACCTAATCCGATAAAAGCGCCAGAGACAAGCAACACCCAGCTACTTGAGGTCACACTTAATAACAACAATCCTATAGTGAGGCAAATATAACTAGGATACATCACATAATTTTCGCCATACGCATCAAAAATACGACCAGATAACGGGCGAGTCAATGTAATGACGAGTGCATAAACCACAAAGAAAAAAGAACTGGCACTCACTAAATGAATCACTTGCGCATAAGAAGAAAGAAATGCTAAGACACTAGAATACGCCAACCCCATTAAAAAAGCGATAAACGTAATAAACAATACTTTCTTTTCAATAAAACTTTCCCACGCCCATGAATCAGCGATTTTTTTGTGTGCGGAAGATAGCACAATATTTTTAACAGGAAATATGAAACTTGCAATCGTCGTCGCCGTAATTAAAACAATAGAAAAACAAATAATAAAATAAAAATTCGTCGTATTTAATAAAATCATCCCAATAAACGGACCAATCGCTGCTGCTAAACTAGTACTTAAACCATAATAATTAATTCCTTCACCATTACGTGATTTAGGAATATAGGCGGTAACAATCGCATTGGTTGCAGTCGAAACTGTGCCGTAACCGAATCCATTCAATAAGCGTACCAAATATAAACTACCCATTGACGGTACGTATAAGTAAGCAATCGTTGTTACTAAATAAAACATGGACCCATAACGTAACACCGCTTTTCGACCATACGATTCTAATTTTTTGCCCATTAACAGACGCGCGAATAATGTCCCAATAATATAAATGCCTGAAGCTAATCCCGCCTGTCCTAAAGTTGCATGTAATTGCTCTTGTGCAATCACAGCAATAATCACCATCAATAAATAATAGACCAAATAAACAACAAAATTAATGCAGGTAATTCCAATAAATCCTTTGTTAAATAGTTTATCGGGTGTTACCTCTACTTCCATTTCTTTTTCCGACTTTCCCATTCGTTTGTGCACCTCTTCTACCTAATAAATTTGTGAAAAAACAACCTATTCTTTTTACAAAAATGATGCTTCTCGACAATTGCACCATTTTCATGAAAATTTCTTTCACAAATTGCATTATACAAATTTTTTTTGCACAAAAAATGTCACTTTGTACAGATAATTTGCTAATAACATTTCTTCTTTGCAAATGTTATTAACATTTGTTATTGTTTTTCGTAAGTTTCTGCGCTTAAATGCTAGAGAATAAGTAAAAAGGAGTCTACATAATGGAGAAACAAGTCTTACAAGATTATTTAGATAGTCACTCATTTCCTGTGGTTGTAAAATCAAAGAAAAAATATTTAATGTATGAAGGATTACAAGATAGTTCGGCGTATATTTTAAAAAAAGGAATCATTAAAACAAGCGTGATTTCCCATGATGGTCGTGAATTTAATTTGCGGTATATTACGGGATTGGAAATTGTGTCTTTGCTACGAGATGAATATTCTAAATTCATCGATGCGCCTTTTAATATCCGTGTCGAGTCACAAACTGCCGAACTTTATCAAATTGATCGCGTGCAATTTTGGAAAGATATTAATCAAAGTCCCCAACTGCAAAATTATGTGAAAGAATATTATCGAGTCAATTTACTACAATCTATGAAAAAAATGCAACAAATGTTGATGAACGGCAAATTTGGTGCTGTCTGTACGCAACTGTATGAGTTATACGAACTCTTTGGTGTCAAAACAAACGAAGGCTATTTGATTGATTTTGTCATCACCAATGAAGAAATTGCCCATTTTTGTGGTATCACTTCTGCAAGTAGTGTCAATCGTATGATGCAACAACTACGAGAATCCGGGGCAATCACCATCCAGCATCGCAAAATTTTAATCAAAAACTTGGATGCGATTAAAGAAAATATGGTCGTGTAAATATAAAAATATGCCTCCTCACATGAGGAAGCATATGCACTAGATTTAAAAATCACTTTCGAATGCGTTTATATATTAAAAGAAATGTCTCTTTGCTTTATTCATAACGCTGGATTGTTTCTGTAATTTCTTGATGAATGTCTTCTAATTGTGATGTTTGTGGATACGTTTTTAGTTGTGTTGCTAAATCGAACAATGCGACACGTAACGCATCAAAATCTAGTAATTCTGTCACAAAACGTTCGTACATGGTATCTTTTTGCTTTTCAGTTTCTGCTAGTGTCGTGGCCAACTGTTCACCTTCTGTATTAGGTATCATTGTATCTAACCAGTTGTTATACGCTTTTTGTGCAGCTTGATAGGTTTGTTGAGCTTGCTCCAGTTGCTCGGTCAAGTCTGTTTGTTGTTCTTTCTTCTGGCGAAGTTGTTCACTTACTGCGTCTAGTACTTGATTGTCAGCAATCACCGTTGCTGTTTTAGTTAAAATAGCTGACACATCCGCTTGTGTTTGTTTGACTTCGATAACGGTTTGTTGTTTTAATTCTTCTTGAAGTGTTTGTAGAATCTGGTCTTGCTCCAAAATAGTTTGTTGGTATGTTTGGTGTTTTATCTCGCTCGTTTGATTGGTCGCAACATCTAAGTCACTTGCAGCAGCATATTCAGATTCCAAAATAGTGATTTCTGTTTCCAGGCGTTGGCGTTTCACTTCAGCTTCGGCTACTGTTTGTTGCGCTTTAGCTTGTGCATCAAACTCTTCACTCGTTTCTAAAATCTCTTGTGCCGTTTGAATTTCTTCATTTAAGTTTGCTAGTTCTGCTTTTTTTTCACTTAAAGAAGTTGCTAATTCTTGTTTTTTAGTAGGATTTGCTGAAACTTTTTCTGTGGTAGTTTCTGCTGTTTGTTGTGTAGTACTTGCAGCCAATTTTTCTCGTGCTTCACTGACTTTTGCTTGTTGGGCAGCAATTTTAGCTTTTATTTCTTCTGTTTGCGGTTCATCCGATATTTGATTCGCGATCGTCTGCTCCGGATTCATTTTTTCATTATTCGTCACGACTTGCTCACCAATCACTTCATTTTGCCCATCAGTAACCATGACATAATTGCCATCCCAAGAAATCACAGTACCCACAGGTAACGTATATTGCTCTCCGTTTTGGTAGCCATTATCAGCTAATAATTGCATCGGATGTTTGATATTTAATGCGACACCGATATTCCAAATCGTATCTCCTTCAATCATGGTTAAGGAACGAGACGTTTCATCTATTCGACTTGCGATGTCTGCCACTGAGTTTACCTGCCAAGCATCCGCGTTGACTTCCTTTGGTTGCAAAAAAGTCGCGCCAAGGATACTCCCAAATGTGAGTCCATAAATCCCCCATTGCTTGTTTCGTTTCATCCTTTTGCCCCCTCCTTTTACAACTAGGGTAAACAAAAAAAGCACTAGGACTCTCCTAGTACTTTTTAATCAAACGTCGATTCATCCGAGCAGTCACCGTCAACACTAACACAATTGACACGAAACGATCGATATAATCGGTCATTGCTTGAACCAACAAGACACTGCCGACTTGTGGCAGACCAAAACCACGCAATAGTTGAACAATGATACTGGAACCCGAAGATGTAATGCCTCCGAATAACACAACTGTGATAATCGTTGCAATAATCGTGCCGGGTAGCGAAATCCATAAAGTCGTAAAAAATAGTTGTTTGCCTTCTAAACGAGTTTTCAAGAAATAGCCTGCACAAAAGCCCGTAATAATTTGAACCGGACCATAATACAGTGCAAATAAATCAGTCGTCACACCACTCAAAATGGCATTTAACAAGCCTGCGATTGCGCCGTAAATCGGTCCTAACAATACGGCTGCAAAAATCGTTCCAATCGTATCCAAATAAATAGGTAAGCGTAAAAATAACGCAATAGTTCCGCCAACATAGTTTAAAGCTAACGCTAGTGCGACAATAGTAATTGTTCGCGTAGAAACTGTTTTTATTTGATTCATAAGTGTTTATTCATCCTCATCGTAAGTTTTTTAAATCCGTTTGAATCAGTTCTTCTTGTGCATGAAGAATAACGGCTAAAAACTTCCCGAAGAAAGAATAAGTATCCACTTTAGTTAAAATTTTACTATTGGCAGGTTTCTGCCAAAAATCATAGCGATCTACGAGTGTTTGTCCCATACTGATGCTCGTTGTTTCCACAGCAGTAAAGCTCTTGAAACCCGTACAAATCGTTGGATCAATAAAATAGGCTACTGCTAAGGGGTCATTAATCACACAGCCTAAAATGTGTTCTTGCTGCCAATGAAAATCCACATAAAAACGTGTAATTGCTTGCAGATATTGACCGATTTCTGGATTTATTCGCTTGCAGTATTCAATGAGTGTTGGTGTAAAAACAATCTCACGTGTCACGTCTAAACCAATCATTTCAATCATACAAGACAACTGTTCATAGACACACGCTGCTGCATCCGGATCACACCAATAATTATATTCGGCTACCGGTGAACAATTCCCATGGCTTTTATATGTGCCACCCATTGAGACAAATCGTTGCAGGTGTTCTCCTAATTGCGGGTTTTTCTGCAAAGCTTGCGCAATGTTGGTCAATGGACCTAAAGCGATAATTGAGATGTCAGTTGGTTTGGCAAATGTTTCAGCTAAAAAAGTAGCTGCATCCTGAGTTTCGACAGTTTTTTCAGATGTTCTCGAAAAATAAGTCTCCCCTAATCCATCCATCCCATGCGTATCTTGCGCACTAACAAATGTTCGCTTCAAAGGACTCGCTGCTCCTTGATAAACAGGAATGTCTAACCGCTCACAGCGTTCTAAACAGCGCAAAGTATTTTCAACACCTAATTCAACCGGCACATTTCCACAAACTACGGTAATCCCAACGATATCAAGTTCAGGTGCCTGTACAGCAAGCATTAAAGCTAAGGTATCATCAATTCCTGGGTCACAATCAATAATGACTTTTCGTTGTTGCATTTCCAACCTCCTTTCAAGAGGTATCTAGTATTTTTATCCTGGGAAGTTTCGAACCAGTCCGAGAAATTCTCGATTTCATGCACGTTTCTCATCATACCGTAAATTAATTTAAATGAAAAGTAGCGAATGAAAAAAAGCACTAGAAATTTCTAGCGCTTCACAGCTTTAAATAAAGACGTTAAAATTAATCCGATTACTCCAACCATCAATGAATATGCTGGCATGCCAAACATATTATTTTGATTATCTAACAGCAAACGAACAAAATTGGTCGTGTAGTCGTTGGAA
Source organism: Enterococcus saccharolyticus subsp. saccharolyticus (assembly GCF_029023825.1). Lineage (NCBI taxonomy): Bacteria > Bacillati > Bacillota > Bacilli > Lactobacillales > Enterococcaceae > Enterococcus > Enterococcus saccharolyticus. Next base: position 2,156,756 of record NZ_CP118957.1, read on the forward strand.
ACTGTCGATACCACTTGTCCTGTATAACTATTTAAGTAGGTAAAAATCCCTAACTGTACAATAGAAAAAACAAAAGCGATAATCTGACTTTTTTTCGATGAAAGAAAATGTAAAACCAAAATAACCAACGGCACACCGACTAATGCATATTTGGCAATATCAAACAATTGAAAATTGTCCCGATATTTCATCAATAATTCTGGACTAAATGCTGCCCAGCGTTTAATGACACTTTCCATTTGATTAAATAACGTAATCAAATTATAATTCGAAAATTTTACAAAGCCTTCTCCCAACACACCGTATAAACTTGCCCCCACCGAAGACAAAGAAATAGCTGTTGATGGTGGCATTTTTTTCAAATTACGCGTGATTTTACGCATCATTTTTTTAAAACGACTCTTGAGCGTTTTCCTTCTTTTTCTAGCGATACGAACCCCTCTTTTACATTAAATTCCGTTTATAGTATACCATAAGAAGGGGAGCGTATGTTTGTGTTTTTTCTGGAAATTATCTGAAAAGTTTATTTTTCTTCTAGAATAGTTTTAATTTCTTCTTGAGACAAAGCTTTCCATGCAGAAGTTTCAAAATTGGTTAACGCGACTTCTGGATTTTCATTTTTATTCCACCATTTGGCTTCATAAGCAATCCCTTCAAACATCACACGCTGACCTGCTTTGTAGATGGTTTCTTCTGCCCATTTAGGATAGGTCTCTTCTGGAAGAGTCAATTGCGGCAATGGTTTTTCTCCAGGAAGTACAGGACCAAGTAACTGCCATGGCGGTTCTTCAGCACGTAAAATTGGACTATCTGGTGCATCGCCTTTCGTCCACCATTTAGCTTCATAGACATTATGACGCCAAACAATCTTTGTTTGCGCTAAATAGACGCCTTCTTTTGACCAAATAGGATATGGACTAGTAGCTGGATCATCTGGTTTTTGGAGCTCATCTTTCGTTATATCAGAAGCTGTGACAAGCTTAGCACTTTCTGCAATTTTACCGGTTAGATTCTTTTGTAATTGTTGTGCAAAGGCTTGATTCTCTTGTTCAACTCCACTATAAATATCCGAAACGAGGGCTGTTGGAAGATAATCTGGATTTGATTTTCGATCTCGATTTGCTGACCACATAGACATACGTCCTAGCTGTACTTTTTGCGCAAATTGATTCAATTCTTCGGCATCCTTGAAAATAATCCATCTCTACGCTAAATATCCACACTAATCGACAATACAGTTGATGGACGTGATGGTGTTCAATTGCCGAATCTTGATTAGCTGCTGTAATTAATGCTTTAGCCACCAAATACAATTCATTGGCTAAATCGTGTAAAACTTGCTCAATAAAAAATTTATCTACGTGGTCTTCATCAACTTCTTTTTTTGCCATTTGCCTTAACCAATCGCCAGCACGGGTATACTCTCTAGCAATTGCTCGTAAGCGATCATCTGAAACGGTCTTAGTCTTTTTCCCATTCTAAAATACCCGTAGCACATGTTCAAAATGAGCACGTGGTTCTTGTAGCAGATTTGTAATTTCTTGAATTAACTTTTTTGTAGCTTCTAATTTTTCCCTTGCTTCTGGATTTTTTTGTATAGGATTATCATCAATTAAAAGGACAACGCGCATCTTGGGATATTCCTGTAGCGCAGCAGAAAGCAAGGTTTTGCGAATAACAGAGACTTCTTCATCGTAAGAAGGCACTAACACAGTAATCGATGGTTGCTGTTTTTCAAAATGAGCATCAATTCTTTCTCGAGGTACTCGTGTATGCTAGTTGAACCTTCTAAATGCACCTTCTCTAGAAAACAAATAGACCAGTGCTGAAAAATTTAGCAATGTCACAATTAAAATATATAACGCTGCTTCGACTACCATTTTAAAATCAGAATGTTTATTCATCATTTGATTGAAAATAGTAGACGACACATATGTAACCCAAAAACCAATGGATACAATGATATATAAGCGATTTAACGTTAATTTAGAAACAGAAACTTTGTCATGTAATGTTGGCAACGGTGCGGTATTTTTTTCAGTTCCAAACTCTTTTTTTCTTATTTTCATTTTTTCACAACCTTTTTATTCCGCAACCAAATGTTTCGATTATAGAAATTATATAGTTCTAAAATTTAAAAATCAATACATTTTTTTCGATTACAGAAACGTTCGTATTTTTTTAAGTAACAGCAGACAAAAAATGACCGTGTGAGTAAACACACAGTCATTTGTTGAAGTTAATAACCACCACCAGGAATACCTAGGTACTCTTCTAATGTTTTATTCGAACGATAAATCGCACTCGCTTGATTTCCTACATAACGAACATGCCACGGTTCATATTGGTAACCAGTAATTGACTCTTTCCCTGCTTTATAGCGGATAATAAACCCGTGTTGATGCGCATTTTCTGCTAACCAATTTGCTTCACGGCTTCGTTCCAACAATGCACCATTCGTATGAATTAAGTCAAATGCTAAACCCGTTTGATGCTCAGAATATCCTGGGCGAGCAGAGAAGCGATCAGCAGCAGCTTGTCCATAAAGTCGTACGTAATTTTGATACAGTACATTTTGATAACTATATGAACGAAAACCACTATAACTATTGCTCACATCTAAATTCAACAATTGCATTGCTCGTAATAATTGACGGAATTTCCCTCCTGCAGTGGCATTTTCACCTGGATTGTAGCTGACTGGTAACGCATGTTTCTTATTCGCAATTAAAATACCATCAACATAGGTCACTCCCTGCTTGACTTCGACAGTTTTTGTGCCTGTCGCATTAATATAGCCCTGCCATTTATTATTACTGTCATATAGAGAATAGTAGATTGAACCATTCGCATGTTTGTAATAAACCTTCACTTGATAAACTTTACCACTAAGTTTCTTAGCGGTTGTTTTTCGTTCCCAACTAAAATTTTGCCAGACATCATAGTTTGACACGGGGATTGTTACCCGCTTTGTTATTGGAATAGCATTCCCTTGCAAACTAACACTTTTTTTAGTACTAGTTTCATTAATATAGCCCATCCAATTGCCTTGATTATCATATAGTGTTAAATAACGACTACCATTCATATGTCGATAATATCCTCTTGCTTGATACGTATGATTCTTTTTCGCTGCATTAGTCGTACGTTTTTGCCATGAGAAATTTTGCCAGACATATTGATCGTTCGTCACCGTAACAGATTTGCTATCCGCTTGATAAATGCCTTGGCGGCCACTAGCAATCCGCACATTGTTTTCATTCGTGTAACCCATCCATTGGCCTTGATTATCATATAATGTCAGATAACGATTACCATTTATATGTCGATAATAACCTCTCGCTTGGTACGTATAATTCTTTTTTGCTGCATTAGTTATACGTTTTTGCCATGAAAAATTTTGCCACATGTATTGATCATTTATAACAGTCACATACTGATGGTTAGCCTGATAAATACCTTGGCGACCTTCCGCAAGTACCACATTATTTTCGTTCGTGTAACCCATCCACTTGCCTTGATCATCATATAACGTCAGATAACGACTGCCATTAAAATGTTGATAGTACCCTCTCGCTTGGTACGTATGGTTCTTTTTTGCTGCATTAGTTGTACGTTTTTGCCATGAAAAATTTTGCCACATATATTGGTCGTTTTGGACAGTTACAAATCTACCATAACCATTGTATTTTCCATTGGCTTCCTTGGTTAGTTCTAATGATTTTTCTTCAACATACCCTATTGAACGATCTTTTGTGGAAATTTTGTAATAGGTTACATTATTTTTTGTTACTTTATTCTCTACTTTTACTGTTTGATTGATAAAATTAGCAGTAGTATCGATTTCATTTTTAAGTCCATCATCCCAAACCTTAGTCGTTGAAATAATTGTTCCATATGGAAGAACAATTGATTGACTAAATAACTGGACAGATGGTTCGTCACTCGTTTCCATTGTGTCTGATAGCGCTTCTTCTGAACTACTAGTTGTTGTCTCCAGTATTTCAGCTTCTGATGTTGATGTCTCAACCGATTCACTCGAAACAGTACTAGACGCTTCAATCAATGATTCACTTGTTGTTATGCTTTCACTATCCGTCGTCTCTTCCAATAAGCTTTCTGTTGTTTCAACTAATGAACTTTCATACGTGGCAGATATCTGTACCTCTGACGATTCACTTAACGATTTACTGATGGATTCAGTAGGAGTAACCGAAGATTCTGAATCAGATAGTGTGGTAGACATTTCGTCAGCAACTATTTTCAGCGGAAAACTTCCCATAACCCATACAATAACCAACCATTTTCTTAGCTGTTTTTTCATATTTTCCCTCCTAAAAATCGATTACACTTCTAGTATAACAAATTCATCCAAGAGAAGAGCACCGTTTCGTCAGCTATAAGGATTTTCATGAATAAAAATCCTCCTATTAATCAATTAAATTGACAGATACGTCCCTTTCCTTTAGCCTAATAACTGTAATTATTTTTGTTATTTTAAAGGGGATGCTTATGAAGAAATTAGGACTTAAATGGCAACGCTGGGGAGTATTGTTAGCAACAAGTACGTTACTTATTCCATTATCTACAGGTGTGTTAGACACCATCGATTCAACCAATGAAGTGGCTCAATCGACAACAGAAAATGTGTTATCTTCGGTTGATTTATCTGAAAGTACTCATTTATCAGAAGAAAACGCACCAACATCGGCAACAAATGAGAGCACTTCAATCACAACAACGGAATCCTCGATTGAAAGTTCTTCTGCCATCGTGGAAAGTTCCGATGAAGAACTGCCAACAACGTTCACCTTAGCTGATTATGAAAATAGTTCAGCTTTAGAACTAGCAGAAGCTGTCCGCCAACAACGAGTCACCAGTGTACAGTTAGTAAAATATGCGTTTCAAAAAATACATGAACAAGAGGATACCTTTCATGCAATGATTTCGTTACGCGAAGCAGAAGCCTTAAAAGAAGCGGCAGATTTGGAAGACAACGGGCAACCTTTCTTAGGTGTGCCATTAATTCTGAAAGGATTAGGTCATACCATTGCTGGCGGAAGCAACTCCAATGGATTAACGTTTGCCAAAGATGTCGTTTCTCGATCCACAGGAACATTTACAAAAGCATTTCAAAATGCTGGATTTATCGTAATTGGACAAACCAATTATCCTGAAATGGGCTTAAAAAATATTACGAATTCTAAACTTTATGGGCCCACAGGTAGCGCGTGGAATCCTTTGTATCAAGCAGGTGGTTCGTCGGGTGGTTCTGCTACAGGAGTTGCCTTAGGTTATGCGCCAGTAGGTTCTGGTAGTGATGCGGGTGGTTCAATTCGTATTCCTGCCGCTTGGAATGGCATTATTGGAATGAAACCGTCACGAGGAGTGTTAGTTGGCAATTCAGCTAGTGAACGTGGACAAACAAGCCATTTTGCGGAAACAAAAACCATGGCCGATACGATTGCTTTATTTAATGCGTTTCAGACACAAGAACTACCTAATATCCCATTGTCTCAAGAAATAAAAATTGCTTATTCAACCAAATCACCTGTCGGAACACCAGTGGACCCAGCGGCAATTCAAGCCGTAGAAACAGCGGTTGCTTTTTTACGTGAACAAGGTTTTCAAGTAGAAGAAGTTGAGCAACCTTACGATGGTGTCAAATTGATGGAAAATTATTATACCATTGGCGCTAGTTCGATGGGGATAATTGATTTCTTAGCCAAACAACAAGCCAAGCGACCGGTGGAAATTGATGATGTGGATTGGACAACATGGGCATTGTTCCAGACAAGTAAAGATTTAACCAAAGAAGATGTCGATCAAGCTTGGGAAAATGTACGACAAATCGGTGCCGAACTTGCAGCTTTCCAAGAACAATATCCGTTATTTTTAACACCAACAACCGCAACAACTGCACCTTTGTTAAATGATACAGCGATGCTTCCTGAACATATTGAAGCCATTAAACAGATGGAAAATTTAACCAAAGAAGAAAAATTACAACTCGTCTACGATCAATGGTTGCCAGGATTAACCCACACGCCATTTACACAAGTTGCTAATTTAACAGGAACACCAGCTATCAGTTTGCCAACCTATGTATCAGCAGACGGATTACCATTAGGGATTCAATTTATGGCAGCACAAAACAACGATCGCTTGTTATTGGCAGTAGGACAATTATTTGAAGATAACCAACAGTTTAATCAAGCCGCTCAACTACCAGAAGAACCAGATGAAACAGGGAATTCCAGTTCAGAAGATACAACTGAATCCAGTGAAGAAACAACGCAATCGAGTAGTACAGCATCAAGCGATGAAAATGTTATGCAATCGATTAGTACCGAAACAAGCAGTACATCGAGCAATAGTTTAGAATCGAGCACAACGATAACATCAACAACTGAAACAGAGTCATCATCACGTACAACTGAATCAATACCTACGAGTGAGAGCGATACGCATCATACAACAGAATCCAGTCATGAAACGACATCTTCATCTAGTCATACGAAAGATTCTTCAAGTAAAGCTACCTCACAATCCAGTAACACGAAAAATAACACAAAACCGAAAGCAACAACCCGTCCTTCTCAAGAAACAGGACAAAAGAAATCCGCTGCTAGAAAAGACCAACGTACTGAACAGTTGCCTAAAACTGGCGAAATAGAAAATACGTGGCCAATTCTTGGCGTTAGTATCATAGTCTTAACTAGCGGCATCATCGGTTGGCGAAAAATAAAGAATTAAATGCAAAAAAGCAACATCAATTATAGTAAAAACTATAATTGATGTTGCTTTTTTGTAACAAATATATAGAACCACAGACCTAAGTATAAACCGGCAAGTATGGGCAAATAATATATACTATTTATCATAACAACTGAATGAGCAAGTAACGTGAATTTTAGAATCAGTGCCACTGAGCCTATCAAATACACCACAAAATCAAGACACAACAACCACTGATAACTCGCTTCGTCTCTATAACGCAACGTACGTAACACAATAACAATCACTAACGCTGTCGTAATCAACAAAACAATAATTGGTAAAAAACGCATCATCACTGGAAATACATAAAATCTAGTGTAAAAATTACGAACAAATTGTTGGACCCAAACATTTAGCAGTAAGACCAGTAACGGGACAATAGATAGTAACAAGTAATCGATTGTTTTTTTCATGATGGTCACCTCTATTTATTGTACCACGAAATGTTAAATAGCTTGCACATACATAAGAATCAATCCCCTATAAATAATAGTAGTTACTACAAATAGAAATTCTTTGATTAGAAACCACAATAGGATTGGTTATGCTATGTTTTATCAATCAACGAAGAAATTTGTAACCTTTCTGACAATCAAACGTTATATTAAGAAGACGTGTATCCTTCCATGCTCCTCTATGGACTCTCTCTTACAAGGTCACACTACGAAGCTGAAGACCTTGTACAAGAAGCCTTATATCGCTTTTTATTAATTTATGACCAATTAGAAGATACCAATTATAAAGCACGGTTATTTCGTGTCATGCGCAATTATTATTTTGACAAACAACGAAAAGAAAAGAAAAAACCGACGATTTACTCCATAAATTTATCCAATTAAACGAGCATGAACAACTCTATCAAGCAATTGCGCATCTAAAAGAGCCCTACCAAGAAATTCTAGTATCCTATTACTTTTTGGATATGTCGATAAAAAATATTGCTGATATTACTGGTTTAAAGCTAAGCAATGTCAAAGTGTTGTTATATCGCGGCAGAAAACAATTGAAGGAGGTATTAAGTAATGAAAAATTATCGTGAACGATTAGAAAAATATCAAAACAATGAAATGACCGATGCTGAAGCTACAATATTTGAAAAAGAATTACAGGATGCCACTGCTTTATTTGATTATTTACTGGAACATGAGGAATTAGAAGATTTCCCCCCAACCAGTGACTCTGCTTTTAAAGAAGATAAACAAGTAAAACAAAAAATTCGTCAGCGCCTTTACCGAGTAACTGCCATCATCACTATAGTCGTGCTATTGATTATCGGTGGTAGCAGCTATCTGATACCAAAATTATTGGATGCCTATTATTACAACCCTTTAGAAAATCAAAAACTTGATGAAAACGGTGATTTCCGCAAGTTACAACCAAGTAAGATGGAATTATACCAGCGCGTTTATCAGCAAGTTGCTCTCGAACAAGATCGTTTTGTAAATACTTCTATTACTAAAATTGGCCCTGCAACGTACGAAGTTCATCAAATGAACTTCAACGATTTTAAAGGGAATCCAAGCATAAACACCTACGTGATAAATAAAGGAAAAGTAGCTAGTATCCAAGCAGAGACAAATGTGAATCCGTCATTAATTTATCATCAACATTTAGTACTACCTGACTATCTTGTTGATCATGAAAAGGATACATCGCCAGGAACGTTAAAATCTAAAATTGAGAAGCTACCTGAATCTTCTTGGTTAAAATTGAAATTGCCGTTTCCAAAACCACTTACTTGGGACAACCTACAACAATTTATTTCGGAGCATCCAGAAGTTACTTTCTATACAGCAACGTTAAAAGGCTTTGATAATTTAGGTGTGAGATTAGACTATGAAAATAATTATACTGATACGCTAAGTGGGTTTAATATACCAAAATATGATTCAGTATTTATTGAACAGTTAGAAAAAGACTACCCACAATTAATTAGCCCAACCGGTACAATAAGACCGTCTATGACCGAAGATGATGTTAAAAGTTTTTTGATTTCTAACTTCACTTATCTTCTGAACCATCCAGAAGATAATTTTGTTCAGTATACTGCAGGAATATTTCATCAGAAACAAGACTATCAAAACGCACTCACTTCTTTAAAAAACGATGAACTGGAATTTAGTCATATTGAAGTCGCACTACCTAAATCAATCTATTCTACCTTTGTCACGTTGGATAACTTCCATTACGTTACACTAGAAGATTTGGCGATTTTTTCAATGTATCAAACAGACTAAGCATAAATCTGTTATAATCAAAGGGAAATGGAAGGTGTTAAGTATGAATCATAATGATCGTTTAACGCGCTTACGCTATGCGCTAGACATTAAAGATAACGATATGATAAAAATTTTTGAATTAGGTGGCGTAACTGTTACTAAAGAAGAAGTCCGAGAAATGCTAAAGAAAAAAGACGAAGAAAACTATGAATTAGCATTAACCAATGAAAATTTCGAACGATTTTTAAACGGTATGATTACTTCGCAACGTGGTGTACGTGAAGGAGCCCCAGAACCTGTATTGGAACTACACAATGGCAATGCCAATAACTTATTGCTAAAGAAATTAAAAATTGCCCTTTCTCTAACTAGTGAAGATATGTTAGACATTTTAGCACTTGCAGGCGTGAACGTTTCTAAAGGAGAACTCGGCGCGATTCTACGTAAAGAAGGTCATCGCAATTATAAACCTTGTTTGGATAAATATGCGCGTAACTTCTTAAAAGGTTTAATGTTAGAATACCGCAAGGATAAATAGACAACTAACCCGCATCAGATAAAAAATCTGATGCGGGTTAGTTCGTTCTTATTTACTACGCTTGTCATTAATTGCTTTGTATAAATCACCAGTTGTTTGAATGTTTTGCAACTCATCCACATTGACATTGGCTTTTTTAGCTAGTGCATCAATATTTTCTTGCGTCACTTCATCATTGATATTGATCGACGCAATATTCGTCACTTTACCATCTTCCATACTTGGTAACTCCAAAATATCTGCATTCACTAAGTCGACAACATCTTGTCGAACCTCTGCATCATTATCTACACCAATAATTTTCCAATTATTTAGTAATACGCCTTCATAGACGCCATTTTTCTCTTCTTTAATATAACGAGCAGATAATTCTCTAATACGTCCTTCTACTTCACCAAAAGCATCTTGAGCAAAAGTAGAATACCCTTCTTTAAATTCTCTCCCCGCTAATGGACCATCTTCTGATACTAAAAAGTTCATTCTATATTGATTCATCCCAATTTTAAGCGTTTCATCATCTTTGATTGGTGTATCATCTAAACGTCTTAAATTGATAATTCGGTTGCCCGCTTCTTGCGATAAATCAATCTCATATTTCACATTGTAAAAACGATCATTCGTATTGTATTTACTTGTTCGGCGTTCAGGATTAAAGCTGACTGTCACATCGCCGGGTCTCGTTTGATTATAATAATCAGCGCCCCATTCCATATAATCTTTTAAATCTTTACCGGTGATTTCATAGACGGTTACTTCCCCATCTGTAAATTGGTAATTTCGAGCAATGTCTTTTTTCTTAATCTCTCCCATATCTAACAAAGGTGTGTCAGTGTCAATTTGAAACGCGACTACATCGGCTCCTTGGCTATAGTGAAGCATTACTTCACCAAAGAAATTGACTAAAGGCGTTTCTTGAATTTGTGCAGCTGAAATCCCTTGAATCTCATTTTCAGGAACTAAATCCATACCTACAAGTTCACCTAACACCGTATTCGCATCTTTTCTGGCACGTTCATGCGAAGGTTTTAGTAATTCGTTAATTTCAGGATCTTCTTCATAACCAGCCACTTCTATAGCAGAACCAGATTTATCTTTGACTTCATAACCATCTTCATTTTTAGACAAGGTCAAGTCAACACGCGAAACAAAACGACCATATTTATCAGGTTCTACAATCAATACATCATTGATGAACTCTTCTTCTACTAGTGTGTGCATATGACCAGCAAATACCACATCCAATTCTGGAACTGCTTCTGCCATATCTGCTACTCCGGTGTTATGTACATCATTTTCATTCGATATCCCCATGTGGACAACACCCACTAACACATCCACATCTTTTTTCAAGTTTTTCACAACTTCAATCGTTTCTTTGACAGGATCTGTTAATTTTTTTCCATCAAAAATATCTGTATCTTTTTTAAATTCAGCAACCAATGGTGTCGTCATCCCAATAAAACCAATTTTCACACCATCGCGTTCCACAATTTTATACGAATCAAAATACGGTGTCCCATCGTCAAGCTGCACGTTTCCTGCTAAAACACCACCGTCAAACTGCTCCGTGATATTATCCAAAACATCAAAGCCATAATCGAACTCATGATTTCCCATCGTCCAAACATCATAATCCAAAGCTTTTAACACTTCTGTGGCTGGATGATGGTCATCATTTTTGAACAGTTCCGCAGAATTATCCTGAATCAAATCGCCCGCATCAACTAAAACAGTGTGTTCATTTTCATCTCGAATTTCTTTGACAATTGTACTAATTTGCGCAAAACTTCCTGCTTTATTTTCGACATCTGTCGCATAATCCCACGCCATGTAACGACCATGAATATCTGAAGTTCCTAAAATAGTTATTTGTTTCTCTTCCGAAGTTGAGCTTTCCGTTTCTTTGTCTTCACTGGTAGTATTTGTCGCACAGCCAGCAAGGACCCCCATGCTTAATAAAACAAGCCACTTCTTATTGATATATCTCTTCATAATCACCAACATATCTCTAGCCCTATCTAAAGATATTCCCCTTCCATCTATTTTGAAAACAATTCCAAAAATTAGCATAACATATTGAAGTAGGATGGGCAATTGGTTGGTTTTTGCTTGATAACAACCTACTCACTAGTGGGTGGATAGGCTACAATAAACTAGACAGAAAAGATAAGGTGTGTAAACTATCAGAAAACACATTGGAGGAATCATTTCATGTCGCAAAGAAGAGAACGCAGAACCTACACGCAAGAATTTAAACAACAAATGGTCGACTTATTAAATTCGGGGAAACCAAGAGCCGACATCATCAGAGAAAAGGAATTTGATAATAAACTAATTGATACGACCTTAAAGACATTTGCCATCAAACGATCACTGAGCAAGAAAGGTTGTCCTTATGATAATGCAGTGGCAGAATCAACCTATAAATCATTCAAAGCAGAATTTGTTTATCCGAACACATTTGACACATTGAATCAACTCAAACTGCAATTATTTGATTACGTCAATCGGATTAGATAACAAGCACCTGATTTTTACACTTTATAATTTTTGTCAAAAAAAGGGTTGCCATTCCACTTTCCCCACGCCCAAACAAAAAAGCCAGAAACACCTTCCAGTAGGCATTTCTAGCTTAATCAATTCAATTATCCTACAGACCCTTCCATCTCATACGAAATCAAGCGATTCAACTCAACTGCGTACTCCATTGGAAGTTCTTTGGTAAATGGTTCGACAAATCCCATAACAATCATTTCCGTTGCTTCGCCTTCTGAAAGGCCGCGACTCATTAGGTAATATAATTGTTCTTCTGAAATTTTTGATACTTTGGCTTCGTGCTCTAGGGCAACTTGGCTGTTGTGGATTTCATTAAATGGAATGGTATCAGATTTTGATAGGTCATCCATAATGATGGTGTCACATTCGATATGTGAGATAGAACCTTTACTCTTCTTACCGAATGTTACTTGTCCACGATAGTTCACTTCACCACCGTCTTTGGCGATTGATTTAGATACAATCGAACTAGAGGTATTTGGTGCGTTGTGAATCATTTTAGCACCCGTATCTTGAATTTGTTTGGCACCTGCAAAGGCAATGGACAACATCGTACCGCGTGCGCCTTCTCCTTCAAGGTAAACGCTTGGGTATTTCATGGTTGTTTTGGCACCTAGGTTTCCATCAATCCATTCAACGGTTGCGCCTTCCATTGCTTTGGCGCGTTTTGTTACTAAGTTATAGACGTTATCTGACCAGTTTTGGATCGTTGTATAACGGCAATATGCGTCTTTTAAGGTAAAGATTTCAACAATCGCAGCATGCAAGCTGTTACTTGAATACGTTGGTGCGGTACAACCTTCAACGTAATGGACACTAGCACCTTCGTCAACGACAATTAACGTACGTTCAAACTGACCAGTATTTTCAGCATTAATACGGAAATACGTTTGTAGTGGCACATCCACACGAACACCTTTTGGTACATAGATAAAGGTTCCACCTGACCATACGGCTGAGTTTAATGCGGCTAATTTATTGTCAGTTGGTGGCACTAATTTTGAGAAGTATTGTTTGAAAATTTCTGGGTATTCTTTTAATGCTGAATCGGTATCTGTAAAGATAATCCCTAGTTTTTCAAATTCTTCTTTCATATTGTGATAAACTACTTCTGATTCGTATTGTGCAGAAGCACCAGCTAAATAGGCACGTTCTGCTTCGGGAATTCCGATACGTTCAAAGGTTTCTTTGATTTTTTCAGGAACATCTTCCCAATCACGGGCTGGTTTATCACTTGGTTTTTGGTAGTATTTAATGGCGTTGAAATCAATATCTGATAAGTCTGGACCCCATTTTTGCATTGGCATTTTATTGAAGGCTTCCAATGATTTCAAACGGAATTCTAACATCCATTCTGGTTCGCCTTTGACACGTGAGATTTCACGGACGATATCTTCGGTTAGTCCTTCTCCGGTACTAAAGACTGGTTCCACGTCATCGTGGAAACCATATTTATATTCTTCTAATTCAGGTACTCCCATGTTTCTCACTCCTTAATCTTCTTCATGCTTCATAAAGCCACTTTCGCCAATTCCCATTTCAGGATTATCTAAGGCTTTTTCAAGGGCTTTCCAAGCTAAAGTTGCACATTTAATGCGGGCTGGAAATTTTGCGACACCGCCAAGCATCGCTGCATCGCCTAATTTATCCAACTCTGGGACATCGTTTCCTTGGACTAATTGAGAGAAATTTTCGGATAACGCCATCGCTTCTGCCAATGTTTTACCAAGTACCGCTTCGGTCATCATTGACGCACTAGCGGTACTGATGGAACAACCGTGTCCAGAAAAGGCAATGTCTTGAATGATGTCATCTTCCATATTTAATTCCAAATGGATCACATCGCCACAGGTTGGATTGTTTAATTCGATTCGTTGATTTGATTTTTCTAAGCTACCGTGATGATGTGGATGACTGGAGTGATCCAAAATCACTTGACGGTATAAATTATCTAATCTAGATAGTGCCATGTTTGAAAAACTCCTTTGTTGCTTGAATTGCTTCCACTAAACGATCAGCATCTTCTTTGGTATTGTAAATGTAAAAACTTGCGCGAGCAGTTGCCGGAACATCTAAGTAATTCAATAATGGTTGGGCACAATGATGTCCTGCACGTACAGCGACCCCTTCCATATCCAATGCGGTTGCCACATCATGTGGATGAATACCATCTAAATTAAAGGCAATCACACCTGTATGGTCATCTGGGTTTTGTGGTCCATAGACCGTCAATCCTTCAATCGCCTGTAATTTTGGTAAAACATATGCCACTAAACTTGCTTCATAATCATGAATTTCTTGCATTCCTAACGCTTCTAAATAATCCACAGCCGCTCCTAAGCCAATTGCATCCGCAATATTGGGCGTGCCGGCTTCAAATTTCCAAGGTAGTTCTTTCCATGTGCTTTCATATAAATGGACAAAATCAATCATTTCGCCACCAAATTCCACAGGTTCCATTTGCTCTAACCATTTACGTTTGCCGTATAAAATCCCCATTCCTGTGGGACCACACATCTTATGAGCACTAAACGCATAGAAATCAGCGTCTAACGCTTGCACATCAACTGGCATATGTGGGACTGCTTGTGCGCCGTCGACCACCATCACTGCATCGTGTGCATGGGCAAGCTCCGCCAATTCTTTGATTGGATTAATCACACCTAGCACATTTGACGCATGGGCGACAGAGACAAGTGCCGTTTTATCTGTAATCTGACGTTTGGCATCTTCCATATCCAAAAAGCCTTCTGGTGTTAGCGCAATGTATTTCAATTTCGCTTTTTTACGAGTTGCTAATTGTTGCCAAGGAATAATGTTGGAATGATGTTCCATATATGAAATGACGATTTCATCGCCTTCTTGAACAAATGCATCCCCAAAACTTCGTGATACCCAATTTAATCCAGTTGTCGTTCCACGAGTGAACAAAACTTCTGCAGTTTCTTTCGCATGAATAAAACGACGAACTTTTTCTCTTGAGGCTTCGTAATCATGGGTCGCACGTTCTGCTAATGTATGCACTCCTCGATGAACATTCGCGTTATTTTGATGATAATAGTCCGTCAAGGCTTGTAAAACAGCATCCGGTTTTTGTGTCGTTGCAGCATTATCAAGATAAACAAGCGGTTCATCGTTGACAATTTGATTCAAAATGGGAAATTCTTGTCGAAGATTTTGGGCATTAATCATGCGTTCAACTTCCCTTCAATAACATCAATTAATTCTTTTTGAACTTCTTTGACTGGAATCGCTGTTAAGACAGAACCTAAGAATCCGCGGATAACCAAGCGTTCTGCATCTTCTTTACGAAGACCACGACTCATTAAATAGTACATTTCTTCTGGATCGACACGACCAACACTGGCTGCATGTCCCGCGGTTACTTCATTTTCATCAATTAATAAAATTGGGTTAGCATCGCCACGCGCTTTATCGGATAGCATTAGGACACGACTTTCTTGTTGCGCATCAGCACCTTTTGCGCCTTTTAGAATGTGACCAATGCCGTTAAATGTTAAGGTTCCACGTTCACGAATAACGCCGTGCTGTAAAATGTGACCAATTGAATGTGGTGCTTTATTGGTTACGCGCGTATCAATTGCTTGAATTTGACGTCCCGCACTGATTGCAACTGCTTTTACTTCCGAATGAGAACCTTCACCGACTAAATCAGAATCAAAATCGGCTACGATATTGCCTTCATTCATTACGCCTAAAGCCCAATCAACAGAAGCGTCTCGCATGATATAACCACGACGATTCATATAAGTGGATAAGTTCACACCTAGTTGGTCAATCGCTGAATATTTCACTTTTGAACCTGGTTTAGCAATGACTTCAACAACCACATTCCCAGAAACTTTTTCAGCTTCTGCGCCTTTTGTAATAAAACGTTCTAAATAGCTAAATTCACTGTGTTCGTCCGCAACGATTAAGACATGTTTGAAGAAATGCGTTGCTGCATTGCCATTATGATGGAAAACCGCTTCGATTGGTTCTTCAATGACAACATTTTTTGGTACATATAAGAACATACCACCATTCATAAAGGCTGCATGTGCGGCTGTCATTTTATCTTCATCCACTGGTACAGCTTTCGTCATGTAGTATTCTTTTACTAAATCGGAATGCTCTTGCATTGCTGTAAACAAATCGGTAAAAATGACGCCTTGATCGATTAAATGTTGTGGAAGTTGTTCAAAAACGGTTGCGCCATCTTGTTGTACTAAAATTGGATGGTCGCTCATTTCGTCAAATGACGGAATAGTTCCTTCTACCACATTTTCACCATTTAATTCAGTTTCATCAATGTTCAATAATGGCCAGCGCTCATATTTCACACGTTCAATGACTGGAAATGGTAGTGCATCTACTTTGTCTAACGCAGCTTGACGCAATTCAAGCATCCAAGCAGGTTCTTCCTTTAGAGCTGAAAAAACGTTGACTGCGTCAAGATAGTCTTTCAAGTTGTTTTTCATGTATCTTGACCTCCTTACGCTTCTTCTTCTTTGTAATCGATACCTAATTCCTTACTGATACCTGCATAACCTTCTGCTTCTAAACGACGAGCTAAGTCAGCATCACCAGTCATCACAACGCGACCTTCCATCATAATATGCACCACATCTGGTGTGATGTAGTTCAATAGACGTTGGTAATGTGTAATGATTAACGCGCCAAATCCTTCGCCGCGCATTTCATTTACCCCTTTGGCAACTACTTTTAAGGCATCAATATCTAAACCAGAGTCAATTTCATCTAAAATAGCAAAGGTTGGTTCTAACATCAATAATTGTAAAATTTCATTACGTTTTTTCTCTCCACCAGAGAAACCTTCATTTAAATAACGTTCTGCCATTTCTTCCGGCATGTTTAATAAATCCATTTTTTCATCTAATTTTTTGATGAAGTCCATCACAGAAATTTTATCGTCTTCTTCACGTTTGGCATTAATCGCCGCACGCATGAATTCTGCATTGGTGATTCCTGGGATTTCACTTGGGTATTGCATCGCTAAAAACAGACCTAAACGTGCGCGTTCATCAACTTCCATTTCTAACACATCTTCGCCATCAAATAAGATTTCGCCTTCTGTCACGTCAAAGTTAGGATTTCCCATAATTGCTGCAGATAAAGTTGATTTACCTGTTCCATTTGGTCCCATGATTGCGTGAATTTCACCTGTATTTAAAGTTAAGTTAACACCTTTTAAGATTTTTTTATCTTCAATTGAAACATGCAAGTTTTTGATTTCTAAAACAGACATTCCGTTCCCTCCAAATTCATTATTTATTCTTATTCATTGTAGACTAATTGAGAATGAAGTTCAAATACTGGAACTGAAAAAAACGCTTCCTAAAAAAATGAATACGTTTTACTTTAGAATTATTTCAAGTTTGATATACTATGGGAAAGGAGTGATTTTTATTATGAGATACCAACTAAAACCAATTACACAAGACAATTGGCGTGAAGCAGCAAACTTATCTGTTGCGGAGAATCAAAAAAGTTTAATTGAAGAAAATCGTGATTCATTACTCGAAGCAACGTATGACCGTGCGTTACAGTGGACCCCTATTGGCTTATATGTGGATCATAAAATGGTTGGTTTTGCGATGATTGGCGCAGAAAATCAAACGGAGCGTTCGATTTGGTTTGATCGTTTTATGATTGACCATCGTCATCAAAAACAAGGCTATGGTCACGCATTGTTTCGTGCGGTGCTGACGTATTTAAAAGATCACTACAGAAATGTCGATACGATTTATTTAAGTGTGCACAAAGAAAATGTCAAAGCATTTCCTTTTTATGAGTCATTTGGGTTTGTTCAACTCAATGAAGAAGATCCTCAAAATGGCGAACTAATTATGCAACATACCCTGACACGTGACTAAAAAAAGAGCGAGAACGCTACTAACAACGTTCTCGCTCTTTTCCTTGCCCTCTCAAAACAAATGAATCATTGGAGTATTTCTCTCTACGCCATATTGGTGTGATATTATTCAGTCACGCACCCAAGAAGACTGAGCCTCAGGAGCGACCTGAAACTTTCTCTTGCTTTATACAGTTGAAAACAACCTTAAGTGCTGTCGATCACAACGGACCACAAATTTCACTCAAACATTCAGTCAATTTGTCTACCATAACTAGGTTTAATTTCTGCCTTTGAGCTACTTTTACTCGCTTCTTACGTTATAGGTTATTTCTAACCTTCACAGCATAGGAGTTGGTTGGATGTTCCTTCGACTTTCTTAAAAATCCCTTTTTAAGCGCCAGCAAGGAGAGGCGAGCGTTTTTCGCTACGCTTTTTATTGTCCTCCCCGTAAGCTACGATACCTTATATCTAGCAATACTTTGCATGATTCTTCGCCTTAAGGAGCTTTTACTCCTCGTTCGTCATATGTCACCATACTTCTCAACTCATCAATCGACAGTATCCCATCAAACGACAGCAAGGTCTGATCCCAAATCATCTACTGCACGTTGTTTAGACGCTCTTCACAGAGTTCAACGATTCACCTGTTTTCAAAGGGCAAGGAAGAAAATTATAACATCTTTGGGTTCGTTATACAAGAATTTCCCTTTTCGCTACACTTTTTTGATAAATTGATGGTGACATTGACTACAAGTCACTTTAATTTTGCCTTTCCCTTTTGGTGCACGTAATTGTTGCTTGCATTCAGGACAACGAAAATAAACATGCGTTTTACGCTGTTGAAATTTCTCCTTTTGTTGCTTAAAGAAATGCGTCACTTTATTTTGAACAACTAAATATTTTTTATTTTCATTGGCGCGGACATAAATTCGTTTAGAGAAGAAACGATAATATGCAACGACAATTAAGACATACGCCAACCAGCGAAAGGGACCAGAAATCAATAATGACAGTAACGCTACGATGATTAACAATTTCCCTAATGCATCGAAATGTCCATAACGACCGTGCATAAATTTCATGATTTTTAGTTTCCAATTTTGTTTCATCAAAAAGCTCCTTTGGGTAAGCAAAAAGCTAGGATGTCACCATCCTAACTTTTTGGTTTATTTCTCTTCTTTTGTTTCGTCTGCTAATAATGCTTTTCTTGAAAGGTTCACACGACCTTGTTTGTCGATTTCTGTGACTTTCACTAAGATTTCGTCGCCTAATTTCACAACGTCTTCTACTTTATTGACACGTTCATTTGCTAATTGAGAAATGTGGACTAAACCATCTTTTCCTTTAATTAGATTCACGAAACAACCAAATTTTTCAATGCGGACAACTTTACCTAAGTAAACTTCGCCAACTTTGATTTCTTTTGTTAAATCTTCAATAATCTTAATTGCTTTTTTAATCATATCGGCATCCGCAGAAGCGATTGACACATTACCGTCTTGATCAATATCAATTTTAACACCAGTTTCATCAATAATACCGTTAATTGTGTCGCCACCTTTACCGATAACATCTTTGATTTTCGCTGGATCAATTTTAATCATTTCAATCTTCGGTGCATATTGACTTAATTCTGCGCGTGGTTCAGCAATCGTTGACGTTAATTCTTCAAGAATTTCCATACGAGCTTTTTTCGCTTGGTCTAATGCTTCACGTAAGATTTGTTCTGTGATACCTTGGATTTTAATATCCATTTGTAAGGCAGTAATTCCGTCTTTTGTTCCAGCAACTTTAAAGTCCATATCGCCCAAGTGGTCTTCTAACCCTTGGATATCAGTTAAGATTGTATAGTTTTCGCCATCAGAAACAAGACCCATCGCAATCCCAGCAACTGGTGCTTTGATGGGTACACCGGCATCCATCAATGCTAATGTGCCCGCACAAATACTTGCTTGTGAAGAAGAACCATTTGATTCTAACACTTCCGCCACTAAACGAATTGTGTAAGGGAAAGTTTCTTCATTTGGAATGACTTGCGCTAATGCACGTTCACCTAATGCACCGTGTCCAATTTCACGACGACCTGGAGAACCAGCACGGCCAGTTGAACCTACAGAAAATTGAGGGAAGTTATAGTGATGGATGAAACGTTTTGATTCTTCCACACCTAATCCATCAATAATTTGATGTTCGCCTAATGGAGCTAATGTACAAGCAGATAACGCTTGAGTTTGTCCACGTGTAAATAATCCAGAACCATGCACGCGAGGTAATAAACTTACTTCTGAAGCCAATGGACGAATTTCGTCTAATTTACGGCCATCAGGACGGATTTTATCAATTGTAATCAATTCACGAACCACATCTTTTTCAAGATCTTCCGCGATTTGTTTCACTTCTTTGGTTAATTGCGCGGCTTCGTCAGCTGCTAATTCAGCGGATTTTTCAGCATAGACTTCTTTGACTGTATCTTTTACTTTGTCAATTTCATCTTCACGCGCTAATTTTTCTTCTGTTAAGACTGCCGTTTTCATTGTTTGGTAATATGCAGAAAAAATTTCTGCCTTTAAATCTTCCGCAACTTGTAATAAAGTCACTTCCATTTTTTCTTTACCTACAGCTGCGACAATTTCTTCTTGGAAAGCAACGATTTCTTTAATCGCTTCATGACCAAATAATAACGCACCTAACATATCTGCTTCTGATACTTCTTTCGCACCAGATTCAACCATGTTAATCGCATCTTTTGTTCCAGCAACGGTTAGTTCGATGTCAGTTGCTTGCGCTTGCTCAACAGTCGGATTTAACACGTATTCACCATTGACACGGCCAACATCGACCCCTGCGATTGGACCATCAAATGGAATATCTGAAATAGATAATGCTAATGAAGAACCTAACATTGCCGCCATTGCTGGTGAACAATCTTGTTCCACACTCATCACGATATTTGTTACTTGAACTTCATTACGGAAGCCTTCCGCAAACATTGGACGAATTGGACGGTCGATTAAACGAGCTGTTAATGTTGCATCCGTACTTGGACGACCTTCACGTTTAATGAAACCTCCAGGAATTTTACCTACTGCATACATTTTTTCTTCATAGTTAATTGTTAATGGGAAGAAATCAGTATCTTTTGCTTCTTTTGAGGCAACAGCTGCACTCAAGACAACAGTGTCTCCATAACGGACTAAAACAGCACCATTTGCTTGTTTGGCAAGTTGTCCGACTTCTACTTCTAATGGGCGTCCGCCCCAAGTTGTTTTAAATACTTGCTTTGTCATAAGAACTCCTTTTCCACTGTGAGTCAAGGCTGCTACTAAACAAATGAAAACATTGAAAATTCAGTGCTTTCATTTGGTTAGTAGTAAGCCAGGCCAACAGTCACAGCGATTTTATTTTTGTTTTTTTGAATCCATGTGTTGCTTTACCAAAGTCATGTTGTGTAACGTAAACTTTATCTTCCGAACGTGCTTCAGCACAAAAGGTTACTACCCTCGCTTTTGCTCAGCTAGTATTGTTCAACATCAGCTCTCGCTCGCCTTTCAGTTGGCGAATCGCTGTGTTTCAGTGGTACGGTTACTACCCTCGCTTTCGCTCAGCTAGTATTGTTCAACATCAGCTCTCGCTCGCCTTTCAGTTGGCGAATCGCTGTGTTTCACAACAAAAAAGTGAGATTCGGTCGAACCTCACTTTTCTCATTGTAATGATTAACGACGTAATCCTAAAGCTTTGATCAATTCGCGGTAACGAGCCACGTCTTTGTTACGTAGGTAAGCTAACAAGTTACGACGGTGACCAACTTTTTTCATCAAACCACGGTATGAATGGTGATCTTTTTTGTGTTCACGGATGTGAGCATTCAAAGTATTGATATCTTCAGTTAATACAGCGATTTGTACTTCTGGAGAACCAGTATCTCCTTCATGACGAGCAAATTGGTTGATGATTTCGTTTTTACGTTCTTTAGAAATTGCCATGTTTTCCACCTCTTTCGATTATTTCCCTGTAACTGAGTAAAACGTTGGTGATTCGTCAAACCAAGTGACAGGTGGTGCTTAACGCACAGATATACTTTACTTGATTCTCTTTAAAAAAGCAAGTTTCTACCTTTAATTTAAGAAAAACAATATTTATACAAACAAAACGTATGTTTTTTTCTATTCTTTGTTGAAAACATTAAGATATGTTTCATTATTTTTTCATCTATATGCAAAAAACGTTGCATATTTTCAGAAAACCACATAAAATCTACTCATCCAAGAAAGAAAGGAATTTTTTTATGAATTCAATTAACGTACAAGACTTTCAACTGTTACTAAATCAATCTATTGCTATTTTGGATATCCGTGATAAAGGCGCGTTCAGCGAAGGTCATCTACCTAACGCTATTTCTATGCCTACAACTAGCCTACCTAACCGTTTAAGTGAACTAGATAAAAATACAACTTATTATGTTCTAAGCCATTCTGGTCGTCGTTCAGACATTATTGCACAATTTTTAAATAATCATGGATACAAAGCATTACACGTAATTGGCGGCATGAAAGCTCTTAAAAAAGAAGCTGCCTAAACACACTTACTAAAAAAAAGGATTTCAGACAAATATGTTTGAAATCCTTTTTTTATCTTGTATACTACTTTTAAGAACTACTTACAAATACAAAGGAGAGATTCTATGGCAACATTATTAGCAATTAAGGCTCACCCCATGACAGATGAAGCATCAAAATCAATGAAAGTATTTTATGCTTTTTTAGATAGTTACAAAAAAAGTCATCCAGAAGATGAAATCATTACGCTAGATTTATATCATGAAGATTTTCCTGAAATTGATTATGACATTATGTCTGGTTGGAACGATTTACGTGAAGGAAAAGATTTTGCTGAGTTAACAGCTGAACAACAACGTAAAATTGCTCGTTTCAACGAATCCACAGAACAATTTTTAGCAGCTGATAAAGTCGTTGTGGCAAATGGTTTATGGAACTTAAATATTCCAACACGTTTGAAAGCATGGTTTGATACTATCAATGTTGCTGGAAAAACCTTCCGTTATACCGAAGCAGGCCCACAACCTTTAACAGAAGGGAAAAAAGCTTTGCATATTCAAGCAAGTGGTGGCGCTTATGAAGGACAAGATTTTGCTTCTCAATATGTGAAAGGCATTCTAAATTTCATCGGCGTAACTGATTTCCAACAAATTTTTGTTGAAGGTGCGGATCACTTTCCAGAAAAAACAGAATCAATTATCAATGCTGCAATTGAAAAAGCAGAAGCAATCAGCTTAAACTTTTAATCAACAAAAAAGCTAGGAACCTTGAAAAAAGTTCCTAGCTTTTTTTATTCTTTCGTAATGACTTCTGTTTCTTCTTCATATAAATTAGAAATACGTTTGTACCATTCAAAGACATTTGAAATGACTACTTTGATAGCTGCATAAGCTGGAATTCCTAAGATAACACCAACTAAACCAAACAGTTTTCCAGAAGTTAATAAAACTAATAAGATTGTCACTGGATGAATCGATAGCTGACTACCTAAAACAAGTGGCGAAATCACACGTCCTTCAATCGTCTGTTCAATAACAAATACAACTAAGACTTTCACTAATAGAACTGGTCCACCAACGATTCCTAAAAAGACCGCTGGAACTAGCGCTAAAAATGAACCCAAATACGGAATTAAATTTAAGAAACCTGCCGCAATACCTAATGTAATCGCGTAATCTAATCCAATAATTGAAAAACCAATCATAAACATAATCGCTACCGCAAAAGCAACAGTTAATTGTCCACGAATATAAGAAGACACTTGATCGTTCATTTCGCCTAATACTTTTAAGGTTGGTTTACGTAATTTTATTGGTAAAAAGTTGACAACATACGGGCCTAATTTTCGTCCATCTTTTAATAGATAGAATAAAATAAATGGCATCGTAATCACTGCAACGACAATGGATGCCACTGCACCAAAGAAGTTCCCTAAATTTTGGAACGTCGTTTTTGAAACGTTTTGAATGACTTCTGTCAATGAATTCATAAATTTCTCGCCTGATGCCGTTAATTGTTCTTGTACTTGACTAAAAATTGGATCAGAGAATAAATCATTGACTGTGCGTTCAACGACTTTGACGTATTGTGGAAAGTTATCGACAAAACTTAATGTTTGTTCTTGAATTTTCGGTACAATCACGATAATTCCCCATGCCAATAATCCAATGACTAACACGAATAATGCGATAATACTGTAAATCCGTCGAATGCCTTTTTTCTCTGCAAAATCCACGACTGGATTCATCAAGTAATACAAAATCCCTGCCAAAATAATCGGCAACCCGACAATCGCTAAAAATTGTAAAACAGGTGTGAATAAATAAGACACACGGGTAAATAAATTAATAATGAGTAAGACCAACAAAACAATTAATAATGCGGTCACGACTTGATTGTTTAAAAACCATTTCCAAAACCATGAAAACGACTGTTTATTTTTCTTCTCCATCGTTTCTCCTCCTAGCTATAAGTAATGGTCATCCCTTCTGTTATTTCGGGAAGTGTTGCAGGTGTTAAATACACACTACTAGACAATTTATCTGTTGGTACTTCTGAAAAGACAAATGAAATATGTTGAATTGTTTGCAAGTTTTGATTTGCTAAATGTCCAACATACATAATGTGATACTCTTGTTCACCAAATAAAATAGTGCCGCCAACGGCTAATTCGATGTCTTCTGCCTGCTCAATTTCTTGGATAACAGAATAAGGACGTAACCCATCTGTTACTCCTTTACCGAAAAAAATCAAGATTTTTTCATTTTCATCAATGGCTTCTTGACCAATTGCAATTACTTTTCCTTGATGCATTCTAAACATCGCCCTCCTGTTATTATGGATATTTAAATTATAACACATTATGTATTAAGTCTGTCAGCAAGCACCTTAAAATTCGGTCGTCTATTCTGAAGGGAGGTGTCTTTTATTTTACAACTCAGTTTGTCGATTGCATCAGACAGTGTTCTTCTTTCAGAAGTTGTGTGTTAAAATAAATGTAATCTATTTTAGGAGGTCACACTATGTTAGAAAAAATGTTTTTAGGAACTTACACGCGTCGCGAAAGTAAGGGAGTTTATTCTTTCGTTTTAGACACAGACAAAGAAGAGTTGGTAGATTTAGAATTACTTACTGAAGAAAACAGCCCTACTTATCTTGCGCGTAGCAAAAAAGGCTTTACGTATACAGTCACAGAAGTGGACGGTAAAGGTGGCGCTGCTGCATACGATTCAGAATTTAATTTCTTAAACGCGGTCACTGAAGAAGGCGCACCGTTATGTTATGTTGCAGTAGACGAAGCACGTCAACTAGTTTATGGCGCAAACTATCACAAAGGCGAAGTAAACGTATACAAAATTTTAGAAGACGGTTCTTTAGAAGCAACTGACGCAGTGTTCCACGATGAACCTGTTGGCCCTCATGAAAACCAAAATGTTCCACATGTTCACTATACAGATTTGACACCAGATGGTCGCTTAGCTGTTTGTGATTTAGGAACAGACCGTGTGTACACTTACGATGTATCTAATGAAGGAAAACTAACTGAAGTGGCGACTTATGTTGCACCAGCGGGTACAGGCCCTCGTCATTTAGTCTTCCATCCAAATAATAACTACGCTTACTTATTCGGCGAATTAGACAGTACTGTAACTGTTTTAGCTTATGATGCACCAACTGGAACATTTAAAGAATTACAAAAAGTCTCTACTTTGCCAGAAGACTTTGAAGGATTTAACAGTGGCGCTGCCGTTCGTATTTCTAGTGATGGTCGTTTTGTTTACTTGTCAAACCGTGGACACAATTCACTTGCAGTCTTTGCTGTCAATGAAGAAGGCGCAAGCGTATCATTCGTACAACACATTTCAACAGAAGGTGATCATCCACGCGACTTTGATTTAGACCCAACTGAAAACTTTGTTGTATGTGCCAACCAAAACACAGATAACATCACATTATACAGTCGTGATGCTGAAAATGGTACATTGACAGTAATCAAGAAAGATATTTATGCACCTGAGTGTGTTTGTGTCTTATTTGAAAAATAATCTCTAGGAGGGGTCGTTATGTTTTCTAAAACACCGATTGAACTACTGGTCAAAGACTTTTCAAATATTTACAACAAGTGTCAGTCTGCTTATGATTTAGTGTCTAGTCGTCGCTTTAATGAATCATTAGCCATTTTAACAACAGCGGAAGCCTACGCCATTGCTGAAAAAGCATATGTTCGTTGTGATACTTTTCCAGAATTACAAACCAAAGAAGTAGAAGAATTTGTCAATGCGTTTGATGTCTTTTACTTTGAATTAAAACAAGTCCTATTCCACACAAACGATGATTTAGACTCACTGAAAAACCGTTTAAAATACATGAGTCAAACGTATGAAACTGTCAATGCGTCATTTAATTTATTGTAAAGGTGAAAAAAATGGATCGATTAGATGTGTTGGATCGTCTCAAAGAAGAATTAGCGCTGCCTTTTTTAGAAATTAAATTAGCAGATAAAGATTATTCTGAAGAGGATTACCAACAATTAAAAAATGAATTATTGCAATATTTTGATGATTACGTCCGTAATGTCGAAAATTAACAAAGAAGCTGCAGAAAATTTCTGTAGCTTCTTTGTTGTTCATTTAACCTATCACAACATCAAAGCTGAATGATTGAGGTCGCTACATTTTTTAGAAACGTGGTATCATGTTCAACAATCAACATCGTCGGCTGAACTGTTTGAATGACTTCTTCTAACTGTTTGTGATTAAACACATCTAAATAATTCAGTGGTTCATCCCAAATAAACAATTCTGCTGGGGTTGCGAGAGATTTCGCCAATTCCACACGTTTGCGTTGCCCCATACTCATGTCTTCAATGCAATTGTTAAAAACGGTGCGTTCGATACCTAATTTGCGTAAATTATTTAATAAGTCTTGGTAACTTAAGCGATGTGTTTCCGCAAATTCTTGTAACGTACCGCGATTATCTTCGTAATTTTGACGTACATAACTAATCGTTACCCCTTGTGGTTGCTGAATCACTCCGCTCATTTCCCCTTGAAATTGTCCCAGTAAGCATTGAATAATCGAGGACTTTCCAGAACCATTTGCTCCTTGAATAGCGATTCGATCGCCTTGATTGATTTCAAATGAGAGTGGTTGGAATAATTGTCGATCTCCATAACGAAGTTGTAAATCTGCTACTTTCAGTAATTGTTTGCGATGTGTGGGTTGCACATTCATAGTCAAAGGATCAATGTATTCAATATCTTTTAATAATTTTTCCTTTTCTGCTGCTTGATCTTCCATTCGCTTGACAATCGCTTTGGAACGTTTCATCGTGCGGGCAGCACGAGCGCCAATTGCTCCTGTGTCGTAAATTGCACCGCTACCTTTTTTCGTGGGCGAACCATATTTGTCTTTTTCACGCCCACGTGACCATTCCGCCTTTTCCGCAGCAGTTTGTTTCAAACGACTCACTTCTTTTTTCAACTTCACATTTTGTTCTTGTTCATAGGCATCGCGTAATCCTTTTTGTTCTTCGTAAACGGAAAAATTGCCTTGATACAACACTAATTGACTTTTTTCAATCGATAAGACATGATCCACAACATCATCCACAAAACTACGGTCATGACTTACGACAATAAATCCTTGTTTCTTTGCCTGTAAATAATCGGCAACTTGTTGGCGCGCGGTCACATCTAAATGATTGGTTGGTTCGTCAATCAATGGAAAATTCACATCATCCACAAATAGCAATGCTAAAAGAACTTTGGTTTGTTCCCCACCAGATAAACTACCAAACTCGCGCCATAATACATCGGCATCTAATTGCAAAAGGTTTAATTCTCTTTCCAATTTCCACTGCTCAAACTCTGAAAGTTCCTGCAACACATAATATGTGAGTTGCGACTTATCTGTGACTGTTTGAGGAAAATAGGTAAAGTTTAACTGATGGTCAATTTTCCCGCTGTACGGATATTCATCCATTAACAAACGCAACAAGGTCGTTTTCCCACGCCCGTTACGTCCAATTAATCCTAATTTCCAATTCGCATCCAACGTTAAATTCGTATGGTCAAATAATAGTGTTGTTTGCGCATCAAAACCAAACGTCACATTTTTTATTTCAATTGTTGTCATTTTATTCACCTCGACTCACCTATCGCTAGGCAAGAAAAAAAATCCTTGGCTATTTTCAGGACAAGGATTTTTTAGACAAAGGTACACAAAAAGACCCTGTATCGAAAAACTTCCCCAATCCTGAAAATCTGCACACTGCTCCCTTGTAAACAAGACAGTCTTCATGCAGCTTCAACAAATTGGCTTAGTTTTTCAATAGAGGATCCCTCACTTCGTTTTTTATTAAAATAAGCATACCATGATTAAAATTTCTTCGCAACGAAAAAATCACAAGTGGAAGGTCTCTTTTATTTTTCGGGCAGTTGCCTCAGGCGTTCGATGCGTATTGTCAATCGTCATTGTTTTCGCTCGTGGCTCCAAAGCTTCCAGTTCACCTGGCAATGAAACTAATCGCCATTTTTTATGCGAGGTAATTAATTCATTGTGGGAAAAATCAAGATTGCGCTTAGATGGTTTCGCTGCTAAACGATCTTCTCCCACATTACGCTCAATACGCGTTTCTAAATCCGTCACTAGTTCAACAAAATAAACTTCTTCGTCAGCATCTAAAAAAATCGCCGCAATCTCTTGTAAAAATTGACGATCATACGCTTCACTAAAACCTATCATTATAGTAAAAATAATTGATTTGGTGAGGTTGTCTTTTTTATTGACGACAAATGATTGGAACAACTCTCGACGCGTCATGTCTGAAAGACGAAAAGTTTCTTTGGTAAATCCTAAAAAATCAGCATACAAATCAATCGTTTGATGATTGTATAATAACTTGCCATCAATAATTTTTTCTAATTCTTTTCCAACAGTCATCTTGCCTACTGCTTGCGCACCGATCAACACAATTAAACTCATCTTGGCCACCTCTTTCGTTTAAGTATACAAAAAAAACCGCCAGTTTGGTTAGGACTGACGGAAAAAGGAGTAATTACTCTACTAAGGAGTAAAATGAAAAATAAAAAGGTTATTGTTGGTTATGAACTTAGTATATATCCTTTTAAGACTTCTGTCATAAAAATAACCTAATAGTTCCATTAAATATTTCTCGTTTTTTGCTTTATTTTTATCATTTTTATTTTTTCAATAATAAACTGGTCATTCGTTGAATTGAAAATGAAATAGCATCGGTTGCTTCATCTTGTTTTTGCTCTGCCGCATCAAAAGCTGCTACATCAATGCCATTTTCAAGACTGGCAATCATTTCTTCGCACCCTTGTACGTAATCGTTGTATGAGCGTTCAAATTTTTTGTGAATTCCCATTACGCGTGCAGTTGGACGCAACGTGCAAACAGTTTGTTGCATCGCTACATATTGATTCGTTCCTTCTTTAAAAATCGACACAATTGCGTCACGACGTTCATCTGAAATAGAAGCTACGTCTTCTTTATCAATCGCTTGACGAATTTCTTCGTAACAAGGATTCATCTCTTCTCCAATTGCTTCTGTATTTTTAACGATATCGTTAATTTTTTGTACATAATAGCCTAAATTAGGTTTCACCCATTATTCCCTACTTTCTTTTTGTTTGCATTCATTGTACCTTTTTTCGATGATTTAGCAAAGTTAAAAAGAAATGGCGTCTCATTTTGTCCAAAGCAAACCATCCGAACTAGCAAGAATAGGCGCTCTCACTAGTTCGGATGGTCTCATTCTTTTTTATTTCAAACAGCAGGTTGTTCTTATTAATCGTCTAGTTCTACTTCTAACACTTCTCCTGTTTTAGCATCTAATTTTACATTGGTTTCTTTGTTACCGTCTTTGACTTGTACATCCCAATAAGTGACATTCATTTCTTTATCTAAGTCCCAATCTGTGGCTTGTCCGCTTTTGGCTTCATCTGTCGCAATTTTTGCGGCTTCTTCGACTGATAATAAATCAGATAAATCTAATTTATCTTCTTGGCGTTTCACACCTTTTTGTTCATCAGCATCCAACGCTTCTTCTTTTTGTTTGGTTACTTCTTTTGTTTGGGCATCAATGGTCACTTCATATTCTTTCTCATCATCCACACCTTCAACTTTATAGAAGTAGTTACCTAATGAAGAGTCTAACTCAATCGTTGTAATATCTGTATCTGGATGCACTTCTTGGTAGGCTTGAATGGCATCTTCCACCGATACTTTAAATTCTGGTACTTTTTCTGTAGTAGTAGATGTAGCAGCAGATGAACTCGTTGTGGTGCTAGAAGACGAGTTGCTTGTGTTCCCATTCCCATTGCCATTACCTGAAGAAACGGGATTCTCTGCGGCACAACCAGCAAAAATAAGCGCTAGGGCAAGTGTACTTGTATATAAGATTGTTTTTTTCATCATCTTCTCCTCCTTGATTTCTACCTTTAGTTTACTTATTTTAACGACCCTTTACTATCGAGTTATCTAAAATTGTCATGAAGAATTCTTCATCTTTTTAGGAAATGCTACTATAAAAATACTGCCTTTTGGCTGATTATTCGTAACGGTTAACTGCCCATGATATTTTTCTACGATAGACGCCACAATCGCTAAACCAATACCCGATCCTTCAACTTTACTTGAACGAGAACTATCTACGCGGAAAAAGCGTTCAAACACACGTTCTTTCATTTCATCTGGTATGCCTTCACCAGTATCTTGAACTTCTAATCGAATCATGTCTGTTTCTATTAAACGGATATGAATCATTTCGTCAGCAGTAGAATATTTTCGCGCATTTCCAAATAAATTTTGGCAAATTTGTTGAAGTTCCATTTCATCTGCATATAGATGAATGTTTTCTGCAATGTCAAACGTCACTTCTTGCGGACACAACGCTTGTAATTTTTGGACTTCTTGATAGACCAATGCTGAAAAATCAATTTCTTGACATAATTGTGTTGCACGATGCTTGCCTAGTAACAGTAATTGATTGGTCATTGTTTCTAAACGCTTCGATTCCTTATCAATGAAATCAATCGACGGTGCAATGACTTCTGGATGTGCTGCACCACGCCTTTTAATTAGTTGCACATGTCCGCGAATCGCGGTTAATGGTGTGCGTAATTCATGAGAAGCATCTGTTACAAATTGCCCTTCGCGTCGCATTGCTTCACGCTGCATTCCCAATAACTGGTTAAACGAAGAGGCTGCTTGTCTAATTTCACTCGGCGTTTCTGGGACACTCAACAACTTTTCTTGGTCATTCGTCAGTTCAATTTCTTTCATTTCTTGGGTCATTTGTTGCAGTGTTCTACTCCACTTACCAACAAAGAAATAAATAATACAACTACCAATTAATACGGCCAATAAATTTAACAATACACTAGTCACTAACATACGCATCATCATTTCAATGACTGTATTCCCATGAACAGCAATATCTACGATTCGTTCATTTTGCTCATGGCGTCGAAAATAGTAAACTTCATCGTCCATCAAGATGATTCCTTTGAAAACCGGTAAGGCGGTTCCTTGAGCTAGTTCCGTAAAAATTTCTTTGCCGTCTTTTGAATAATACGTTGGCCCATCTGTTAAAATAATTCGGACAGCATCTTCTTCATTTTTAGCAATCGTCACATCAACTAAGCCTTCCCAATCGTTGGTTGCTTGCGGGACATCTTCCAATGTCGCCGCAATTTCCTTGGCTTGGTCGGCTAAATAGTAATAGACAGAATAAAGTGAAATCGTAACAAATGCCAAATTGACAATAATCAACAAGCCAATCAAAATAGCCACAAAGCGACTTGTTAATTGAAACTGGGCGCCTTTTTTTCTATCTGTCATCTAGTTCCCTCAATACATAACCGACACCGCGTACCGTTTGAATCATTAAACCGCATTTCCCTAATTTGTTGCGAAGCGTGCGGATATACACATCCACAACATTCGTTTGTCCCATAAAATCATAGCCCCATACGGTATTTAACAATTCGTCACGTGTTTTTATTTCTTCTGGTGTTTTCATTAATTCATACAACATGCCAAATTCTTTGGGCGTTAAATAAATTTCTTCCTCGTCGATGGTTACTTGGTGTTTGGCAATATCTAACTGCAATTGGTGATAGGTAATTGTTGTTGCTTCTTGTTTATTTAAGCGTCGTTCAATGACACGAATGCGCGCAAATAACTCTTCAATATCAAATGGTTTGGTAATATAATCATCCAATCCTGTATCTAAGCCAATCACAATATCCGTTGTTTGGTTGCGAGCGGTCATCATGATAATCGGAATATCGCTCTCTTTGCGAATCCGTCTAGCCACCGTAATCCCATCATATTTAGGCAACATCCAATCTAATAAAATCAAATCGAACGCATGTGTAGCAAAAGCATCTAGTGCTTCTTGTCCGTCTTTCACCCAGATGACCTCATAGCCTTCAAATGTTAATTCAGATTGAATAAAACTAGCTAAACTTTCTTCATCTTCCACTAATAAAATGCTGACATTTTCCATCTACAGCCCTCCTTTTCTTCATTATAAAGAAAGACTTCCTTTTTCGAAAATGTTTAGGGTAAATAATAGATGAAGATTTTTTCATAAAAAAAGTGACTAGCTAAACAGCTAATCACTTTTCCTTATTTTATTCTTTACCCATTGCGCGTTGAATTGCTTTGACAATCTCAACAACTGGAATAATCGCAAAGGAAGCACCTACTACGATTCCCCATTGGTACCAGTCTAAATGCGTTACTTTGAAGATATCATTTAGGCCTGGAATAACGATAATCCCCATCATCAATACAAATGATAAGAGAATCGCCCAGTTGAAGGCTTTGTTTCGGAATGCGCCAACTTTGAACAATGACTGATGAACAGATTTCACGTTGAACGCGTGGAATAGCTGCATCAAACCTAATGTTGCGAACGCCATTGTTAACGCATCTGCATGTTGTAAGTCATACAATCCTGTGGCATCTAAACCTGGCATGTTTGCCGCTGTATGCGCTGGCCATTGTAGCGCAGACCAGTATACAAATAATACGGCTGCAGCTTCTAAAATACCTTGGTAAATAATACTACTCATAACACCACCGGAGAAGAAGTTTGAGTTCTTACCACGAGGTTTGTGCGCCATCAAATCTTTTTCAGCAGGTTCCATACCCAAAGCAATCGCTGGGAATGTATCTGTCACTAAGTTAATCCATAATAGATGGATTGGTAGTAATGTGTCCCAACCTAATAATGTTGCAATAAATAGTGTCAATACTTCCCCTAAGTTTGCAGCCATTAAATATTGGATAGCCTTTTGAATATTTGAGAAGACTTTACGTCCTTCTTCGACAGCAACAACGATTGTCGCAAAGTTATCATCTGCTAATACCATGTCAGAAGCACCCTTAGACACTTCTGTACCAGTAATCCCCATACCAACACCGATATCGGCTTGTTTTAATGAAGGTGCATCGTTTACACCGTCACCAGTCATGGCTACAACTTTACCTTCTTGTTGCCAAGCTTTTACGATACGTACCTTATGTTCTGGAGATACACGAGCATAAACAGAGTATTTTGAAATATTTTGTGCTAAATCAGCATCAGACATTTGATTTAATTCAGCACCAGTTAAAACAGCAGCGTCATCGCCTGGTTTGATGATTCCTAAACGTCCTGCAATTGCTTCTGCTGTATCACGATGGTCACCAGTAATCATAATTGGACGAATACCTGCTTCTTTAGCAACTTTAACTGCACCTGCAGCTTCCGCACGCTCAGGGTCAATCATGCCGACTAATCCAGCAAAGATTAAATCATTTTCAAGTTCTTCTGAAACTAATTTTTCAGGAACACTGTCAATGTATTTATACGCCATACCTAAGACACGTAATGCTTGTTTTGCCATGTCTTTGTTGTTTGCTAATACTTTTTCTTGTTCAGCAGCTGTCATTGGTAAAACTTTACCGTTTAATAGTACTTCTTTGGTACGACCTAATAATACATCTGGCGCACCTTTTACTGCTACTAAGAAACGACCATCTGCCAATTTATGAATTGTACTCATCAATTTACGATCTGAATCAAATGGTAAATCTGCAACGCGGGGTTCTTTCGGTTCTTCTTGACGAACATCAAAGCCTTTATCACGACCAAATTGAACTAAAGCTGTTTCTGTTGGGTCACCCATTAGGTTACCTTCTTGACCGATACGTGTATCGTTCGCGAAGTTCATAATTTTTAACGCCATATTATCCATTGAAATATCATCTGATGCTGCATATTGA
The DNA here is from genome assembly GCF_029023825.1 of Enterococcus saccharolyticus subsp. saccharolyticus. Taxonomy (NCBI): domain Bacteria; kingdom Bacillati; phylum Bacillota; class Bacilli; order Lactobacillales; family Enterococcaceae; genus Enterococcus; species Enterococcus saccharolyticus. The sequence continues at coordinate 2,191,088 of NZ_CP118957.1, forward strand.
TGGTCATCAAAGTATAATTTTTCAACAGTCATTTGGTTTAACGTTAATGTTCCCGTTTTGTCAGAAGCAATAATATCAGTAGCTCCTAATGTTTCAACAGCTGGTAATTTACGAATCATCGCATTACGCTTCGCCATTACTTGCGTACCTAAAGCTAAGATAATAGTTACAATCGCTGGCAACCCTTCTGGAATCGCAGCAACAGCTAATGAGATAGAAGTTAATAACATCTCAACCCAATCACGACCATTTAAGACTGTACCAACAAAGAACATGATAACCGCAATAATTAAAATTGCAGCAGTTAAGAACTTACCTAATTGATTCAAGTTACGTTTTAATGGTGTTTCTGTTTCGTCAGCATTTGCTAACATACCCGCAATCTTACCAACTTCTGTGTTCATCCCAGTATTAACAACGATCCCTTTACCACGACCATATGTTACGTTACTGTTTGAATACGCCATATTGATTCGATCACCAATTCCGATATCTTGTCCTTCAAGAACTGTTAATTCTTTTTCAACTGGAACAGATTCACCAGTTAAAGCTGCTTCTTCAATTTTTAATGAGCTTGCTTCGATCAAACGCATATCTGCTGGTACAACATCTCCAGCTTCTAGTAAAACGATATCTCCTGGAACTAATTCTGTACTGCTGACTGTCACGCTATGTCCATCACGTAATACATTCGCATTTGGTGTTGACATTTCACGTAATGCTTCGATTGCTTGTTCGGCTTTCGCTTCTTGGATAACACCCATGACCGCATTGATGATAACTACGGCTAAAATGATGATCGCATCTACCCATTCACGATGACCTTCTGCGTTGGGTACCATCGCAGAAATCGCAGCTGCAGCGATTAAGACCAAAATCATTAAATCCTTAAATTGCTCTAAGAATTTTTGCAACATGGTTTTCTTTTTGCCTTCTTCTAATTCATTGGCACCATATTGAGACAAGCGACTTTTCGCTTCGCTATCAGAAAGGCCTTCAGGTTTTGAACCTAGTTCTTCAAAAACAGCATCCACTGTTTGAGAGTAAAAAGCTTTTGATAGTTGTTGTTTCTTTGCATTTTCCTCTGACATGTTCTTCCTCCTTTGATCTTTGCCTACATACCGCCTATTTCATCAAAAAAAATAGACTTGTGTATGTGCGACACATACATAAGTCTCACTAATTAAGGCAACACCAGAAAAAAAATCTTTTCGGTTGGTGACGTTGCCACAGCGTATGTGCTGCAAGTTACTCCCTCATATACAAAAATTATTACAAGATTTATTATACAAGATGTTTTTTCTTCTGACAATTTATTTGACAGTTTTCTGAAAAGAAATTTGAAAGCCATCTTGTGAAATAAAAAAGAGTGCTACGCTATGCGTACCACTCTTTAGAGTTAAGCAATAATTGAACCGTTTGGCATACCTTTTGGCGCTTCCACGACTTGTAACTTACCAGAAGCATCTTCAGCAGATAGAATCATCCCTTGGCTAATTTGTCCACGCATTTTACGTGGTTTCAAGTTTGCCACAATGACAACTTTCATACCGATTAACGCACTTGGATCTGGATAAAATTCTGCAATCCCAGAGAGAATTTGACGATCTTGGTTATCGCCAGCAGCTAGACGGAATTGTAATAATTTATCGGCGCCTTTGACTTTTTGACAATCAATGACTTCCGCCACTTTTAATTCCACTTTATCAAAATCTTCGTATTTGATTTCTTTGTCTTTTACTGAAACCAATTCTGTTTCTTCTGGATTCCATTTGACTGAATCATCATTATTTTTTGTTCCTTCAGACATTTTCTTTTGAATATATTCTACTTCAACTTCCATGTCCAAACGAGGGAAAATTGGTGTTCCTTTGACGGTTACTTTTGTTTCGCTTGGGAATTCACCAAAATGTAAATCTTTTAAATCCATTGCTGAATCTAGTCCTAATTGGCTAAAGATTCTCGCTGGGGTTTCTGTCATAATCGGTTGCAATAAAATTGCCGCAATGCGCAAGCTTTCTGCTAAATGCACCATCACGCTATCTAATTCGGCTTTGCGTTCTTCATCTTTGGCTAAAACCCAAGGCTCTGTTTCATCAATGTATTTATTGGCACGAGAAATCAATGTCCACACTTCAGACAACGCTGTGCTAAATTCCATTTTATCCATCGCTTCATGGTAACGACCAACTACATTCGCTGCCGTTGTTGATAATTCACTATCAAATGGGGTAACTTTTGACGCATAGTTTGGAACAATCCCCTCACAGTATTTGTTAATCATCGCAATCGTACGGTTTAACAAGTTTCCTAAGTCATTAGCTAAATCGTAATTCACGCGTGCCACAAAGTCTTCAGGTGTGAAGACACCATCACTACCAAATGGAACTGAACGCAATAAATAATAACGTAAGGCATCTAAACCATAACGCTCGACTAACATTTCTGGATAGACAACATTACCTTTAGATTTCGACATTTTGCCGTCTTTCATCATTAACCAACCATGACCAAAAATTTTCTTCGGCAATGGTAAATCTAATGCCATCAACATAATTGGCCAATAAATTGTATGGAAACGGACGATTTCTTTTCCGACCATGTGTACATCCGCTGGCCAGTATCTATTAAATAAGCTCTCATCATCTGATCCGTAACCTAATGCTGTGATATAGTTTGATAACGCATCAATCCACACATAAACCACGTGCTTAGGATTCGCATTTACAGGTACGCCCCATTTGAAAGTTGTACGAGAAACAGCTAAATCTTCTAAACCAGGTTCAATGAAATTTTTTACCATTTCATTTTTACGTGCTTCTGGCAAAATAAATTCTGGGTGTTCATTGTAATAGTCCAATAAACGATCCGCATATTTACCCATACGGAAGAAATAAGATTCTTCTTTTACTAATTCAACTTCATGTCCACTTGGCGCTTTTCCGCCAATTACTTTGCCATTTTCATCACGATAGACTTCTGCTAATTGTGTTTCTGTGAAGAATTCTTCATCAGAAACAGAATACCAACCTTCGTACTCACCTAAATAAATATCATCTTGGTCTAGTAATTGTTGGAAGATTTTTTTCACCGCTTCTTTATGGTAGTCATCAGTAGTCCGAATAAATTTATCGTAACTAATGTCCAATGTTTTCCATAATTTTTTGACATCTGCTGCCATACGGTCAACGTATTCTTGTGGCTCAACGCCTAGTTCTTCTGCTTTTTTCTCAATTTTTTGTCCATGTTCATCTACTCCAGTTAAGTAGAAGACATCAAATCCCATTAATCTTTTATAGCGAGCAACTGCATCACAAGCAATTGTTGTGTATGAATTACCAATATGTAATTTGCCGCTTGGGTAATAGATTGGCGTAGTGATATAAAAAGTTTCTTTCTCAGCCATGGGTCTCCTCCTCTGCTCTAAAACGAGATTATTCTTTGCTAGTATACCACATTTTAGTTAGTGTGTTTTTATTTTTAACTGAGTTTCCTAAATTTCTAACTGTGAAAAGAATTTTTGGTGGATAAACTAAGTTTTGCTATAATATAAGGCGTACGAATGAAAGGAGCTTCTATGAAAACCAAACAACCATCAATTTTATTCATTTTTATTCTTATTACTGCCATTCATGTTTTATTTTGTAATTTCTATCCACCCATCTATGGGTACATGAATATCAATGGACAGTTACCGCTTTTTTTAATGCTGACTAAGCTTGTCCGCGTAGCGATTTTATTAGCAATTATTGGGTTAGGTTTTACCCAAATGCAAGAAAAAAATAAAAAAGGGATGTTCGCATACCTCGCTCTTTTCTTCTTTAATTTAATTCTGATGTTTCTCTTTTCCTAGGCTTTAGCTTCTATATAAAGCATGATACAATGAAAAGACGAATAGATTACTTAGGGAGGGAAAAAGATGGCATTTGCTTCCAAAGCAGAAGAAAAAATTTATTACGAACAACACGCGACAGAAGAAGAATTTCTAGAGTGGTACAAAAGACAAGAACAACCGAAATATGAAAAACCTTCTGTCACTGTCGATATTGTTTTAATGTGTTACAACAAAGAAGACGATCAATTAAAAGTGCTTTTAATCCAACGGAAAAGCAATCCGTATCGTGAATCGTGGGCATTACCGGGAGGCTTTGTCGATCCGAATGAATCTACTGGTGAAAGTGTACTACGAGAAACCGAAGAAGAAACAAGCGTCCGCATATCTGCCCAAAACATTGAGCAACTACATACCTTTAGCACGCCAAATCGAGATCCACGTGGTTGGGTCGTTACGGTGAGTTATCTAGCTTTTATTGGCGAAGAGCCCTTATCTGCTGGAGATGATGCCAATGAAGTCCGCTGGTTCTCATTAGAACGTAAAGACAATCAGTTGTATTTGATTAACGGGGATGTAGAAATTATCTTAGATTTACGTTCTGGACAATCATTAGGCAAAGATACATTAGCTTTTGACCATAGCGAAATCATCCTCAAAGCCTTTAAACGTATCGTCAATAAAATGGAACACGAACCACAAGTCTTACAAGTGCTCGGCGATAGCTTTACCATTACCGAAGCACGAAAAGTTTTCGCAAAATTTCTCGGGGTAGATTTTCGTACGATCGACCACTCCAATTTCAAAAAATCACTGTTGCGTTTCTTTGATGAAATTGGCGAACGTCCGGTGGGAATCGGTCGTCCGTCGAAAATTTATCGTTTAAAAGAAGACGTTTTTCATGAAGAAATCTAATCACAAAGAAGCTGTTTTGCCACTAGGACAAAACAGCTTCTTTTCGGTTTTTCATAATTAGTGGACAGTGTTCCTAGAAACAAAAATGCCAAGATTTTTTCTATACCCTAGGCGATCCCTGAAGTCCCTTTCAGTTCTTATCTGATTAAGTCAATTGTGCACGACCTAAACGTTCTATTTCTTTACACTTTTCATTTTTCAACTCTTTTACTTCAATATAACGAATTTCTTTGCCGTACCACCGGCCTTTATATTGAATCCGTTGAATAAATTGTTGCCAATCAGCTTCTGAAAACTCCCCAGTTTCATTTTTAAACTTAGGTTTGGATTCGATAAATAAATAATCAAAATCACGTACCAAGTTAATTGTGAGCTGATCGATAAAATTTCGTTTTTGATCCAATTTTGTTGCGCGTAATTTTAAGACGCGTTCTTTTTGTTTTTGATAGTTTTTTGCATGAATTAAACGTACTTTACGTTTTTTAGCAACTTTTGCTCTTAGTTGCAATTTCTTTTGCTCTTTCCCTAATTGTTTCACTAAATGAGATTGATCGATTTGTGGTAATTCTTTTTTAGCAGAAATTTGAATCAAATTCTCTGGACAATAAGAAATCCCCACTAAATCATTTGTTTTAGGCAACTCTTCTACTTCTTCAACACATAAAATAGATGCGTAAAATTCACGATTACGTTTGGCAGAAATCGTTACTGATTTAATCGTGCCACGCACTTCGCGATGCAAATGAATCGGCACCAGACTTTTTAGTTTCGGTACTTTTAAATACTCGCCTTCTAAATAAACCGTATGTTGCTGATTATTTGTAGTATACGATTGCCACGTGCTTTTTTTCGTCTTCAATTTTGGGTAACCAGCCCGACCACTGAAATAATTACGAAACGCTCGCTCCAAATTTCTTTGGGCATTTGCTAAAGCTAAACTGTCTGTTTTTTTTAAAAAAGGATATTCTTTCTTCAATGAAGCAGGCGTTAGCGTCGTATTTCTTGCCGTACCTGTGTGTCTAGCCATTAGTAAGTGATTGTATGTAAAGCGAACACAACCAAACGTTTCAATAAAAAACTTTTTTTGTTTTTCATCTGGGTAGATGCGAAATTTATAACCTTTTAATACGCTCATTTCTCCACCCCTTACTCCAATCTCCTCTTCAATCATAATTTCCTAAAAATTCTGAATACTCAGTTTATACGGATACGTATCATAATAAGCAATCCTGAGGTATTAATCAAGAGAAAAACACTAATTTGTTTTTCTCTTAATCAACTTTACATGTTATTTATTTTTCTTTTGTTCCAATTTCTCTTGATACATGACTTTTTCTTCGTCTGTTGCATAGACATAATGTCCTTTAGCAATTTCTTGCATTTTGCGTGGACGCGTATCTGTTGGATTGTCGACATATTTGATACGTTGACGTGTACGTTCATAGTCTGGATCAGGCAATGGAATAGCTGATAACAGACTTTCTGTATATGGATGCACCCCATGGTAATAGATGTCATCACTGCTACCTACTTCTAATAATTTCCCATGGTGCATTACACCAATACGATCACTGATGTGTTTCACCATTGATAAATCATGGGCAATAAATAAGTAAGTCAACTTGTGTTCTTTTTGTAAGTCTTGTAATAAATTCACGACCTGTGCTTGAATCGATACGTCCAAGGCAGAAATTGGTTCATCACAGATGATGAATTTTGGATCGACAGCTAAGGCGCGGGCAATTCCGATACGTTGACGTTGACCACCTGAAAATTCATGAGGATAACGTGTGCCGTGGTTTGGATTTAACCCAACTGTTTTTAATAGCTCATTGACACGATCATTACGTTCTTTTTCAGTTTTCGCTAATCCATTGACATCAATACCTTCTGCAATGATGTCACGCACTTTCATTCGTGGATTTAATGACGCATACGGATCTTGGAAGATCATTTGCACATCACGACGAAAATCTTTCATTTCTTTTTTTGATTTTAAGGCCATTACATCATTGCCATCAAACATCACTTTTCCACCAGTTGGTTGATTTAAACGAATCACTGTACGTCCAGTTGTTGATTTTCCACTACCGGATTCTCCAACTAAACCAAACGTTTCACCTTCATAGATGTGGAAAGTAATATCATCAACAGCTTTCACTTCGTCTTTACGACCGACGTTAAAGTATTGTTTTAAGCCTTCAACTTCTAGTAAAACTTTTTTCACTTACTTCCCCTCCTATGCTCTTCCTAGTTGTTTTTCTTTAAATTTCGCCCAACGAATTTGAATTTCTTCTGGTGGCGTTACTGGTGGTGCTTGTGGTGCTAATAACCAAGTTGCCGCTTTATGCGTTGGTGATACCTCGAAGAATGGCGGTTGTTGTTCCGCATCAATTTTTAAAGCAAATTCATTACGAGGATAAAACGCATCGCCCACTGGTGGTGCTAATAAATCAGGAGGCGTTCCTGGGATAGCATATAAGCGATCGCCCGTTCCTTCTAAAGTTGGCATTGAACCTAACAAGCCCCAAGTATATGGATGTTGTGGATTGTAGAAAATTTCTTCTGCCGTCCCAATTTCAATAATTTTTCCAGCATACATTACCGCCACACGGTCAGCTACATTAGCAACCACCCCTAGGTCATGTGTGATGAAAATAATTGATGAATTCATTTTTTCTTGAATTTCTTTTAACAATTCTAAAATTTGTGCTTGGATTGTTACGTCTAACGCAGTTGTCGGTTCATCCGCAATTAAAATGTGTGGATAACAAATCAATGCAATGGCGATAACGATACGTTGACGTTGACCACCTGAAAATTGGTGAGGGTAGTTATTCAAACGTTTTTCAGCATTTGGAATGCCCACTAGTTTCAATAATTCTAACGCTTGTGCCAAGCCTTCTTTTTTCGAAATTTTGTTGTGTTTTAATAATGACTCTGCTACTTGTTTTCCAATTGTCATCGTTGGATCAAGTGAAGTCATCGGATCTTGGAAAATCATCGCGATTTCTTTTCCGCGAATTTTTTGCATTTCTTTTTCTGATTTTTTCAAAATATCTGAGCCATTAAATAAAATTTCGCCACTTTCAACGACAGCATTATTTGCTAATAAGCCCATGATACTACGGGTAGTTACGGATTTCCCACTACCTGATTCACCTACGATTGCTAAAGTTTCACCTTGATATAAATCGAAATCAACGTTACGAATGGCTTGTACTTTACCCGCATAGGTTTCAAATGAAATTTTTAAATCTTTTACTTCTAAAATTTTCTTCATCATACTCACTCTTTCATTTTCGGATCAAAAGCATCTCTTAGTCCATCTGCTAACAAGTTAAAGCCAATCATAATTACTGATAATACAACTGCTGGAATCCACATTTGATATGGTAAGAATCTAAATGTTTTATATCCATCACTCAATAACATCCCTAATGAAGCGGTTGGTGGTTTTAAACCTAACCCAATGAAGCTTAAGAATGCTTCGAAGAAAATCGCAGAAGGGATACTAAACATCATTTGGACAATAATGACACTAGAAATATTCGGCAAGATATGTTTAAAGGCAATTTTACTACGCTTTTCACCTAACGTTGTCGCTGCCAATACAAACTCTTGGTCTTTCAATTTCATCGTCTGTGCCCGCACAATCCGCGCCATTGGAATCCAGTTTGTAATCGCCATTGCGGCAACAATTGAGAAAATACCTGGTTTAAATACAACTAACATCAAAATCATCACAACTAAATTTGGAATACCTGATAATACTTCTAAGATACGTTGCATCACGTTATCGACACGACCACCTAAAAGACCAGAAATCAAACCATACGTTACACCAAAGATAATATCTAGCATCGCTGCGATAAACGCAATCAATAATGAGATACGTGTTCCCATAAATAAACGACTCAATAAGTCACGACCTAAACCGTCTGTACCTAAATAGAAATACACATCATCTGGTACGTTAGCTGCCGCATATTTATCCACTAATTGACCACCAACTGTTGCTGTTCCATTAAACCCATTAATATCAATACCTGGGATTTTTGGAGGTAAGTTAATATAGTTTACATTTTGTGCAGTTGGGTCATGTGGTGAGAAGAAAATCGTCACGATTGAAATCAACAAAATGACCAGTAATAAGCTACTTGAAAATACAGCCGCTTTATTTTTCTTCAAACGACGCCAAGAATCTTGTAAGAAACTTAAAGAAGGTGCCGAAATAACTTCACGTTCAATCGTCGTATTTTTTTCTAAGGGTTCAAATTGAGAAGCTGGAATTTGATTAATTTCTGCTTCAGTTCTCTTTGTGTTTTCCATTATCCACGACTCCCTTCTGATACACGAATACGAGGGTCAACAATTCCGTATAAGATATCGACAATAAAAATCACAAAAATTAACATTGCTGAATATAAAATTGTTACCGCCATGATTGTTGGGTAGTCATTTGTCATGATTGATTTTACGAATTGTTCCCCGATACCAGGAATCGCAAAAATGTTTTCAACAACCAATGAACCAGTCATCAATCCAACAGCTAAAGGTCCTAATAATGTTAATAATGGGATTAAACTGTTACGCAATCCATGGCGGAAAGCAATTTCCCAACGACTTAATCCTTTGGCACGAGCTAATTCAACATAATCACTGTGTAAGACTTCAACCATTTCTGTACGAATGAAACGCGCAGAATCGGCTAATGGTGACATTGCAAGGGCGATTGTTGGTAAAATAGTGTAGATGAAACTATCCCATTTCGCGATTGGTAAAATTTGTAATTTAATCGCAAAAATGTATTGTAATAATACCGCAAAGACAAAGTTAGGAATAGAACGTCCCAAAATGGCCACTAATGTTGCACTTGTATCCACCCAAGAGTTTTGCTTCATTGCTGAAATTGTTCCTAAAATTGTTCCAAAGAACGTTCCAAAGATGATTGCTTGCACACCTAATTGCATAGATGGTCCAATACGACCGCCTAACAAACTAGAAACTGCTTGGTTTTTAAATTGGAATGAAATCCCAAAATCCCCTTGTAACAAGTTTACTAAGTAATTTCCATATTGCACAATTACGGGTTTATCTAAGCCCAATTGTTTATTCAAGAGAGCAATTTGCTCTGGCGATAATTTTTCTGCATTTGAATACGGTGTTCCTGGTAGAAATTGCATTAAGAAAAAAGTAATTGTTGCAATTAACCACAACGTAATCAGCATATAAAATACGCGCTTTAATAAGTATTTGATATAACTATTCACGATAGCTCCTCCTAATTTATTTTGACTTCTAGACAATAGTTCTGTAAATTAAAACTATCCCTTGGTTATTATACCAATTTTTGAAAGAAAGGATAATTTTATGTATTTAAAAAAAAGTTCGTGGTTAATTAGCCTTGCTTGTACACTTTTTAGTGTGGTTCGCTTACTTATCCTACAAAAATTTTCATTCAGTGCTTTATCAGATTCACTCTTTCTTTTTACATTGCTGTTTCTCATTGTTGGCGGTTTTCTGTGGGTATTTGCTTCCGGATTTTTTGATCTCTTTCAAGCATCCTTCAAAAAACGCAGTCAAAAATCAAAAACAGAGTATTTGAAATTGTCAGAAGTTGGTCGCTCTAGCTTTCGTTTTTGGCTAGAACCGGCAGGCATTTTACTTGTTTTGAGCTTGCTATCTTTACTGATAGCAATTAGAAAATAACATAGGCTGAAACCCTACTTTTCGTAGTAGTGTTCTCAGCCTATTATTATTTGTCCCTTTTACTCATTTCAAACGATTATTCTTCGATTGTTACCCATTTGTAGTCATATTGTGCGCCTGCTACGTGAGCAACAACACCTTTAACTTTTTCAGCACGTAGATGTGCTTCTGCTTTTTGATATGTTGGAATAACACCTTGGTCTGCCATGATTGTTTGCTCTGCTTTAATCAAGCTATCCCAACGTTTTTCTGGATCAGTTGCATAAGTGTTGTTCGCTTCATCAATCAGTTTATCGTATTCAGGATTGCTGTAACCACCACGGTTGTAAGAATTACCTGTTACAAACAAGTTTGTAAAGCTACTTGCATCCGCATAGTCAGCACCCCATCCACTACTTACCAAATCAAATTCACCAGCATTTGAACGGTCCAAACGTACTGAGAATGGTACTGGACTTAAAGTTACTTTGAAACCATCTAAGTTTTCTTCAAGTGTATTTTGTAGATACTCAATTAGTTTTTTCGTAGAATCGGTATCAGAAGCTAAGAATTCTGCTTCAAGTGTGTCGATACCCAATTCTTTTTTCGCTTTTTCCCAATGCTCTTTGGCTTTTTCTGGATTGTATTCTAAAACAGAACCAGCTTCTTCAGTGAAGTCTTTATCATCAGTTGGGCTAAATGTCATTTTTTCTGGTACTAAACCAACAGCTGGAGCTGAACCATCACCTAAGATAGAGTTTACCAATGCTTCACGATCAATCGCATAAGAAATAGCTTTACGTAAATCTTCATTACGGTATGGTGAGTTTTCATCTCTTTGATTTAACTCAATATAATAAGTCGTTGCTTCTGGTTGAGCAATGTATGCTGGGTCATTTTTCATTTGTTGTGCTAATTCACCCGTCAAAATAACATCATCAACTTGTCCATCTTGGAATAGATTCAATGCTGTATTTGCTTCTTTTACAACACTAACGTTGATTTGATCTAATTTGACAGTATCTTTATCCCAGTAGTTATCATTTTTCACGTAGTTCCATTCAGTGTCTGTACCTGGTCCATCAAAACCGTCTAAAGTAAATGGTCCATTATAAACTGCATTGGCACTTGTCGCAGCATATTTGTCACCAAATTCTTCAACTGTTGCTTGATGTAATGGGAAGAATGATGGGAACGCTAGTAAGTAATCAAAGTATGGTGTTGCTTTTGCTAAAGTGATTTCTAATTCATAATCGCCTACAGCTTTAATTCCTAATTCTTCAGGTTTTTTAGAACCTTCTGCAATTTCTTTTCCATTTGCAACAACTGCAAACATTGATGCATATTCAGAAGCTGTCTCAGGTGCTACTGTACGTTGCCAACCATACACATAGTCTGCTGCTGTTACAGGGTCACCGTTTGACCATTTTGCGTCTTCACGTAATTTAATTTTATACGTTAATCCGTCTTCACTGACTTCTGCTTTTTCTGCTGCACCAGCTGGTTGAGGAATGCTATCTTTATCTAAGCGATAAATTCCTTCAAACACATTGTTTAATGCTGAAAAACTAATTGTATCTGTCGCTACAGATAAATCGGCTGTTGGCATTTCTTGTTGTACAACCACGTTAAATTCTTGTGGTGTACCTGAAGTGCCTTCTGCTGCGTTACTACCGTCTGTTTTGTTACCACCTGTTGTACAACCTGCAAGCACTAAACCACAGATAGCTAGAAAACCATAAGCATATCTTTTCTTCATTACTAAAACTCCCTTAAATATCCGTGAATTTTCAGAATAATTCATTTTTTCTGAAGTTAAGTTTGATTTTAATCAGTAATTATTAAAAATGCAAGATATTTTTTCTTCAAACTCTCAACATTTTCTTAAAAAAACGCCAAAAACCTCATTTAAAAGGTTTTTGGCGTTTTAAATTAATTTTCTTATTCTGTAACATACGCAGTTCTAAATGATACTGTTCGCCCAAATGGGAAGACTTGTAGGCCTTCTAAGCGATCTGTTTTCAAGTAAGCAACTGCTCCTTGGTATAATGGTAAAACAGCTGTATCTTCGCCAACTAAAAGTTTTTCCATCTTCAATAATTCTTGCCAACGAGCATCTGGATCATTGGCTAATGTCGTACGCGCATCTTGTAAGCCAGTATCATAGGTTGAGTTATTGTACCCTGCAGTATTCAACCCACTCTTAGAATCATAGAAGTTTAAGAAATCGATTGGATCTGCATAGTCTGGTGTCCAAGTCCCAAATACTAAATCAAATTCACCTTGCTTTTGTAAGTCTAAACGATTTTGCAATGGTACAGACTTCAATTCTACGGTTAATCCTGGTAGATTTTCTTCTAATTGTCCTTGAATAAATTCAATGGTTTTCTTCGCTAAAGCCGTATCAGCTGACAATAATTCTAAAGTAATTTCATCTTTACCCAATTCTTCTTTCGCTTGTTGCCATGATTTTTGCGCTGCCTCTACATCAAAAGGTAAAATATCGCCATTTTCTTCACGGAAATCTTCCCCACTCGTAGGATTCTTCGCAAAATCTTTTGCAACAAACCCATTTAAAGCTGTTGAACCATCCGCTAAAATATTTTTGGTAAAGTTCTCTTTATCGATTGCTTGTAAAATTGCTTGACGCACATGTACATTGCCTGTTACTTCACGTTTTTGGTTCGGGCTAATATAGCCAACTGTTGCTTTTGGTGCAAAGTTTGCTTGTTCAGAATTTTGGTATTGGTGCGCATAAGTATCTGCTAACAACGTATAATCTAATTGACCATCATCAAATAAGTTCGTTCCTGTTGCGATTTCCTTCACGACTTGAACGTTAATCGTCTCTAACTTCACATTGTCTTTATCCCAATATTCAGGATTTTTTTCCAATGTCCATGATTCGTTGTTGCCATTCCAGCCTTTAATGATAAATGGTCCATTGCCAACAAAGTTTTCCGCACTTGTACCATACGCTTTCCCTTTTTCTTCTGCAAAAGCTTTTTGTTTCGGCATAAATGGTGTACCTGTCAAGATTTGCGGCAAGAATGGTAAAGGATTTTCTAATTGTAATTCCAAGGTTTGATCATCTAAGGCTTTCACACCCAATTCAGAGACTTCTTTTTCACCTTCACGAATGCTACGTCCGTTTTTGAAAATATCCATACGATTGCTACTACTAGACGCTGTTTCTGGATCAACCACCGATTGGAAGGCATAAACAAAATCTTCGGCTTTGACTGCTGTCCCATCACTATACTTGCTGTCACGTAACGTAAACGTATAAGTTAACCCATCTTCACTGACTTCTGGTTCAGCACCGGCTAAAGCAAGCTCGGGATCATTGTTCGCATCTAAACGGTACAAGCCTTCTGTTAATTGGCCAATCATATCTGAACTATTAACATCCGTATACTGCGCACTATCTAATGTCGATAATTCTCCAGAAAGAGACACCGCAATTTCTTGTTTAACCTGTTCCACTGCGCCACTTTCATTTTCTGAACCGGCACTACTACTTGAAGTGGTACCTCCACCAAAACAACCTGTTAATAACAGGGTTGATGCAACTAACAAAAATCCTAGTTTTTTCATTGCATATTCTCCTTATCTTTTGGACACTTATTTTTTATAACGCATTGACGACATAATCAAAGACTTCCATTTCTTTTGGTTGTGTAGTAAATGCAAAATCGGGATGCCATTGCACACCCAATAATCGACGCGTTTTATTTTCAATTGCTTCTACTAAACCATCTGGGCAAAGAGCCGCTTCTTTAAATTCGCTTGCTACACGATTCACTCCCTGATTATGGAAGGAATTGACCTCTGCTTGTTCCCCATAAATTGAACGCAAAATACTAGTTTCTTTCGTAACTAATCCATGGGCTGGTTGTTCTTTGGGAATGGGATTTTGCATGTGGGCAATTTCAGTGTAAGAATGTAGTTCTTGCTTTAAATCACCACCAAAGAAGACGTTCATCAATTGCATCCCACGACAGACCGCAAAAACCGGTTTTCCTTGTTTTAATGCTTCGTCCATTAAAGCTAATTCGAATTGATCGCGTTTTTCTAAATAGCTTCCTTGAACGCTCTGTGTCTGCTTGTAATAATGCGGGGAAACATCTTGTCCGCCAGCTAAGATTAACTTATCAATGCGCGAAACATACTCTTTTGCCATATCTGCAGAATCAATCGGCATCACCATTGGCAAACCACCTGCTTGTTGCACCGCTTCGACATAGCCACTTGGTGTATACGTAATTGATAAATGATGTAAATTTTCGCCTGCATCAAGTGATTCATTGGCAGCAATTCCTACAACCACACGTCCCATTTGTCGTCCTCCTCTTTTAATAATGATATTGCTTAAAAGCATAGCTCGTTACTTTAAATAAGTCAACGAAGACGGTGATAGCATTTTTCTATTTGAATAGGCTTTCTTTTCGAAACAAACAGCAAAAAAAGAGTATGGATAACATCTCCCATACTCTTTTTTTGATTAAACAGTCACGCCTTTATAGACTTTTCTGAAGTAAAAAATACGCGCAACGAGGTAATAGATGAATTGAATCAGTAAAAAGACTCCTAAAACTTGCCAACCAGCAAGCTGCATACCCAAACTAAACATATGGTACATCGCGGTTAATGCCACCGCCCCATGGACGAACGAAACAATGATTGGTGTGAAGAATAGAATCCCCACTTGTTGATAAATCATTTTCTTCAATTCTTTTTTGGATAAGCCTAATTTATAAATCATTTTAAATTTCTCAATATCACTATCCATATCACTATACAAACGGAAGTATAAGAAACTTCCCGCAGAAACAAAGAAGACAATCCCAATGAAAATACCGACAAACAACACTGGAGCATAAGATTTAATGATACTGTCTTTCATATATTCAATCGATTGCACATTATACAAACCTTGTTCTTCTAAGCTTTGTCCCGCACGAATTTGCGCCTCTTTATCCCCTGTCGTTACCCAATAGGTCATTTGTGTGGCTTGTGGCATTCCTTCTTGTGAATCTGGTACCACAAAAGTGGGTAAAAAGACCGACATTGCTTCCGTTTCGACTAAATCCGATACTTGGTACTCTGTATTGTCAATTTTTACGGTTGCTTGCGCTTGTGTCGCATCAAACGGTGTCGACGATTTCAGTTGAACGGCATCCTCTTTGACAGTAATTGGTGCTTCCCCGACTAATTTCGCTGCTTTATTGTATTCTGATTCAGTGATAAATTCGTAATCTTCGGCTGTGTAATAGACAAAAGTTGCTTTTTCTGCAGTTAATTTTTCTTTGGCTAAGCTTTCATCCACTTTTTGCATAGTGTTCGCTTCATCATCTGTCGCTGAATAGCTATATGGTGCCGAACCAATTGCACCTAAAATAATTGATTGAAAACCATAAAGTGTCCCAATTGCCGCAAAAGCAACTGTCGAAATGACAGATACTAAAAAGAAACTACGTGCATTGTCTTTCATTCGAAATGCCAAATCAGAAAACACAACCATATTGGTTTTTTTCCAAAAAACAGATTCGCGTTTTTTAATTTTTTCGATAACAAAAACACTGAATTGATTAAATAGAAAGTTCGTGCCAAGAATGACAACAAAAACCACTGGTAAAAAGACCACCACAACACCCATACCTGGTGTTAATAACGCCACCGCATATCCGCCAGCGATTAAAAGCAACGCAAGGATACTTTTAATTGGTGAAACTTTAAAGCTCCCTTTTCCTAATTCACCTGCTTTTAACAATTCTTGAACATTTAGTTTTGGCAATCGAAATTGGATAAAGAAAGAAATCAAGAAAAACAAGATAAAAAATGAGACGATAGTTAAGCCTAAAGCTTTCATTGGAAAATAAAAACCAAAATCAATACCTAACGTCACACGCGATACCCATAAAATGATTTGCGAAAAGCCAATCCCAACAAGACTACCCAAAATCGTCGCAAAAAAACCAATGACTAAGTTTTCAATAAATACCATTTTCCGTAGCTGTTTCGGACTCATTCCTTGAATCATCAATAGACCGAATTCTTTTTTCCGTGATTGTAAAAAGACACCCATTGAATACATCACAAAGAAAAAAGCAAAACCATAAATAATAATCGCTGAACCTAACATTCCTGTTTGCACTTTATCATTTAAGTTTTCCGATAGCGATGGATGAAACGCCATGACACTAAAGGTAAAAAAGACCATCACTGAAAACAATGTACTTAGAAAATATGCCAAATACAAGTGTTTGTTGCGTAGCGTATTTCGCACAACAAATTGACTAAAATTCATTATCGACACCCTCAATTCTTGCTAAATCCACTAAAATTTCTTCGTAAAATTCTTTTTGTGTTCCCTGACGACGAACATCATGAACTAACTCACCATCTTTGATAAAAACAATCCGTTGGCAATAACTTGCTGCTAATGGATCATGAGTGACCAATAAAATCGTCGCTTGTTCTTCTTCATTTAATTGACGCAACAAACCCATCACATCTTTGGACGACTTTGTATCTAAATTTCCTGTTGGTTCATCCGCTAATAATAACTCGGGTTGATGAACCATCGCTCGAGCAACTGCCACACGTTGCGCTTGTCCACCAGAAATTTCAGCAATTCGTTTATTTAATAACCCTTCAATTCCTAAACGTGGGGCAATATCACGAACTTTTTTCTTCATAACCGCAACTTTTTCACCATCTAAAGTCAACGGCAAGACGATATTTTCTTCTACTGTTAAGGTAGGTAACAAATTAAATGCTTGGAACACAAACCCTAATTGCGTCCGACGAAATTGGGCAATCTTTTCTTGATCCAGCTCATTTGGATTCTTACCATTTAATAAAATTTTGCCACTTGTTGGTTGATCGATAGTAGCGATTAAATTAAGAAAGGTTGATTTCCCACTACCCGAAGGCCCCATAATCCCAACAAATTCACCATCTTTGACAGTTAAATCGATTCCTTTTAATGCTTCATATTGCATATTTTGACCATATACTTTGCGTAATTTTTCTACTTGTAACATCGTTAGACGCTCCTTTTATTTTTCTTAGTAACCTTAGTGTAGACAAAAAACGACTTACTGAACATTGATTGAAATAACAGTCAACGAACAATTTTGTCATATCAAAAAAACAGATGATTGCACGCAATCATCTGTCTTCTTCTTCATAATAGTCATTCACATCGGTTTCAGTTAATAATACCTTACGTGGTTTACTACCTTCTGATGGTCCCACAACGCCATTTGCTTCTAGTTCATCGACTAAACGAGCTGCTCGATTGTAACCAATACGGAAACGTCGTTGCAGTAGCGAAACACTAGCTGTTTGCATTTCGACCACTAAGTCTTTCGCTTGTTCATACAGTTCATCTTGTGGTTCATTTCCACCACCTGAAGCAATATCTTCTTCGGTAATCATCATTTTTTCTTCATAATTAGCACCTTGTTGATCGGTAACAAAAGTCACAACAGATTCAACATCCTGGTCAGAGATAAACGCTCCTTGCACACGAATCGGTTTATTTTCACCCATTGGTAAGAACAGCATATCTCCGCGTCCCAATAGTTTTTCTGCCCCATTGCTATCAATAATCGTTCGAGAATCTGTCCCACTAGAAACAGCAAACGCCATACGCGAAGGCACATTTGCTTTGATAATCCCCGTAATAACATCGACACTAGGACGTTGGGTTGCCAAAATCATATGAATCCCGGCCGCACGTGCCATTTGTGCCAAACGAATAATCGCATCTTCGACTTCATTACTTGCAACCATCATCAAATCTGCCAACTCATCGACAATAACTACAATAAACGGCAAAATCGGGTGTTTTTCTCCTGTCTCACGATTTTTTTGAGCAATCATATCATTGTAGCCTGTGATATTGCGGACACCTGTCGCCGCAAATTTCTCGTAACGTTCTTCCATTTCTTTTACGACTTTTTGTAAAGCTTGGGCGGCTTTTCGTGGATTTGTTACTACTGGAGTCAATAGATGAGGAATACCGTTATAGACATTCAGTTCAACCATTTTAGGGTCAACCATCATCAATTTGACTTCATGCGGTTTGGCTTGCATTAAAATACTGGTAATAATCCCATTAATAGCCACCGATTTCCCACTACCTGTAGAACCCGCAACGAGTAAATGGGGCATCTTCGTTAAATCAGCTGTCTGGACTTTCCCAGAAATGTCTCGCCCTAACGGCACTTCCAATAAGTTTTCAGGATGGGCTGGTGTTGCTTCAATCACTTCTCTAAAGGAAACCATACTTACTGCATCATTAGGAACTTCAATCCCAATTAACGATTTCCCCGGAATCGGTGCTTCCATTCGAATATCTTTCGCAGCTAAAGCTAACGCAATATCATCGGTCAGACTCACAATTTTGCTAACTTTTACGCCAACAGCTGGTTGAATCTCGAATTTCGTCACAGCTGGACCTAAACTCGCTTTGACAACTTTCGCATCCACACCAAAGCTTTCGAAGGTTTGTTCCAACACAGTGATATTTTTTTCGATTTTTTTGTATTCACTACTTTGGTCAGTTGGTGGCACAGCATTTAACAAAGTTGCTGGTGGTAATTCATAATCTTCATCTTCCACTTCTTGTAAAATGTCAAAATCCAACGGCTCACTATCTTCAGCAGCCGCTTTTTTCTTCTTCGGTTCTAGACGTTGCTCTTGCGCGGTTGGTGGTTGTTGAAAACTATCAATCGGCACAAAACTTAATTGTTCTGGTTCAATTTTCAATTCATTTGGCGTTTCTACCATCGTTTGTTCTTCTTCGGTCATTTCGCGCACTTGATTTTTTTCTTGTTCTTTTAATTCTGCTAAAATAGCTGCTCGTTCAGCCGCTTTTTTCTCTTCTTTTGCGACTTTTCGTTCATGTTTCTTCGCTTCACGTTGGGCTTGTTTCTCAGGGTCTCCCGCTAATAAAGGTTCGATAGCTGCTTTGGCATCTTGCAGTTTTTCAAGCAACTGTTGCGTAGTCATTTGACTGATAAAAAAGATTCCTGTCAACATAAGCAAAATTGCAATTAAATAACTGCCAATTTGCGAGACTAAAAAGTAACTAATTTGATATAAAGCCGCGCCAATCATACCACCGCCAACATTTTCAGCAACTTGACCCGCTTGAATATCTTGTACAAGTAAAGCCCAAGTTGTTTTGATAATATTGGTTTCACCATCTTGCAAGCGACCAAATAATTGTGCATGGAATAAAATCAAGACGCCTCCATAAAAGAAAAGGACACCAATGATTCGTCCGATACTCGTTAATTTCGCATTCGTGTTTTTAAAAATGAGCCAAACACTATAAGCTGCTAACGCCAAACACAAAATAGGATAGGTATTGCCTCCCAGCATCCGAAAACCGTTCGCAAGTAACGTGCCTAAAAATCCTAAGCGCATCAAACCAAATACGGCGAATAAAAAAAACAAGAAGCCTAAACCAATCAATGTCAATTTTTCTTGTTGTTGTAATTGTTTTTTTGTTTTTCGTTTATTTGAACGGCGTTTTTTTTGAGCCATGTCATCCTCCCTCTTTTCATCTTTTTCATTATACAAAAAAAAGAAGAGGAACACAAAAGCCCCCCATCTTTCTTACGTTTAATTTGGTGTAACGTCTTTTCCAAACCATTTTTCACTGATTTTTTTGAATTCTCCATTTTCGTGTAATTCATTTAAACCATCGTTGATTTTAGTTGCTAATTTTTCATCGTTTTTACGAACGCCTACTGCATAATCTTCTTGTTCAAATGAACTTTCAATTAAATTAAATTGATCCAATTTTTTCGCTTGTGTTAAATAATACTCTGCATACACACTATCAATTAATAACCCATCAATTCGTCCTGTTTCTAAATCGATAAAAGCTTCATTAAAGCTAGCATAAAGTGTAGCGTCATTATCTTTTACAATGTCTTGTAACACTTCCGGCTGATCTGTGAAAATCTTGTAACCAGAAGATCCTTCTTGCGCACCTAATACTTTGTCTTTCATTTTATCGAAAGTATCAATTCCAGAATCTTTTTTCGTCACTAGAATTTGATAACTCTTCATATAAATATCTGAGAACAACACTTTTTTCTCACGCTCTGCATTGATAGTGTAACCATTCCAAATCATATCGATTGTACCGTTATCTAATTCAGTTTCTTTCATTGACCAATCAATTGGTTGGAATGTTACTTTCGTATCTGTTAAGTCAAAAACGGCCGTCGCTAAATCTACGTCAAAACCCGTTAAATTCCCATCATCATCACGAAAGCCCATCGGTACAAAAGTATCGTCTAACCCAACGACTACTTCTTTTTTGTCTGCGCCACTGCTGACATCTGCTTTTTTGTCTCCTGTGCCACACGCACCCAATAATAAAACACTTGCTGCCATCAATAAACCAGTTAATTTTTTCATTTTTTCTTCCTCCTATTTTACCGGTGATACTTCTAAAAGATTATCTGCAATATTTTTTGCAAAATCCAAATCGTGTGTCACAACGATTTGTGTAACGCCTTGTTTTTTCAAATCTAAAATAAGATTTTCCACTTGTTGACGCAAAGCAGGGTCCAACGCACTTGTCGGCTCATCGTATGCTAGTACTCGCGGATTCATTGCCATTGCACGAGCGATTGCCACCCGTTGCTTTTGTCCACCCGATAACTGATAAGGGTATTGATTCAACAAGACTGCTAAACCAAGTTGTTCCGCTAATTGTTGGGCTTTTTTCGTGTAGACTTCCTTGTCTTCTTTTAACACTAATTTAGGCGCTAACGTGACGTTTTCAAACACGCTCAAATGTGGAAACAATTGAAAATCTTGGAAAACCACACCAACGACTTGTTCTTGTTCCTTGAGATTCATTGGGTTGAACTTTTGGCCATCTAATAAAAAATCACCACTATCAATACTTTCTAAACCAGCCAGTGTTCGCAACAACGTCGTTTTCCCTCCACCAGAAGGGCCAACAATTGCTAAAATACTACCTTCTGGAATCGCTAAATCTAAGCCATCAATGATGGTTCTGGAACCAAATGATTTTTTGATATTTTTTAGTTCTAACATCTTTTTCCCTCCTAACGGTAGTAATCCAAACGTTTTTCAATTTGTTTCAAGAGAACAGTGAAGAATCCTGTCAAGACGAGGTAAATAATCCCCACCCCAATTAATGGTAAGAGTGTTGCTTCACGCTCCATCGCAATTTTCCCAATACGCATCACATCGGATAAACCTAGGATATAGATCAATGACGTATCTTTGACCAAACTAATAACTTCATTGCCAACAGAGGGCAACGTAATTTTGCCAACTTGTGGAATAATAATTTTAGAAATCGTTTGCCACGGCGTTAAACGCAAGACTTGAGCCGCTTCGTATTGTCCTTTGGGAATGGATTGAATCCCGCCACGGAAAATTTCCGCAAAATACGCCGCATAATTTAAGATAAATGCAAAAACGGCGGCTTCAAAACGATCCAACACCACACCAACTGTTGCCAATCCATAAAAAGCAAAGATTAGTTGTAGCAATAATGGCGTCCCACGCATTAACCAGACATACGTTTGAACGATTGGTTTAAAAATTTTGGAATTACTACATAACACAAACGCGAATAAAATCCCTAATGGAATCGAACCGATGAGTGTAAAGAAAAATAATTGAATCGTTACACCAGTTCCTTTAAATAATTGCGGAAAAACTGAAATCAGAATATCCATTTTGTTCCCTCCTTGTATTTACCTACGAATCGAAAAAAAACCACGCAAGCTGCCGCCTGGTTTACCCAAGAGGACGCAGTTTACGTGGTTCCACCTCATTTCATCTTCTCTTCACAGAAAAAGATCTTCTATGGTTGTTGATAAAATAAAAAAAGTCCTCTAGCCGCATTGGCTAAAGGACGTAAATTACGTGGTTCCACCTTTTTTCATCTATTCCTCACAGAATAAATCTCATGAAGTTATCTATCAATAACCATCGCTGTAACGGGCTTCCCGGGTTTTCCTACTAGACTTCAAAAAACCGACTCCAAGATGTGTTTCACAACGAAGTTACTATCTCTTCTCACCAACCAGAGACTCTCTTTAAATAATCAACACTGTTACTCTTCTTTTCGATGTCTTTTCTTAAGTTGTTTCTTACTTTACATTCTTCTATGAAAGATGTCAATCTTTTTGTACAAAAAAAAGTCAGAAAATTCAATTTACTATACACAAAATCCTTGCACCTTTAGTTGATAAAGATACAAGGATAATCTGCCTATTGTTTAGCGGCTAATTTTACGATTTCCAACAATGTTTGACTCGCTTTTTCCATTGCTTCGAGTGTGATAAATTCATACTGCCCATGGAAGTTTTCGCCACCTGTAAAAATATTGGGTGTTGGTAATCCCATCATCGAAATTTTTGACCCATCCGTCCCGCCACGAAACGGCTGTACATTGGGTGTGATACCAATTGCTTGCATCGCTTCTTTGGCCAACTCAATCGATAGCGGATGTTTATCAATAACTTGACGCATGTTGTAATATTGATCCTCTAACTGATAGGTAATTCGAGGAACATCAAAACGGTGATTGATTGCGTCAATGATACCAACTATTGTTTGTTTCCGTTGCGCAAATTTTTCCTCGTCATGGTCGCGAATAATATAATTTAACGACGCATGATCGATTGTCCCTGCAAATTTCGTTAATAAATAAAAACCTTCATATTCCCGAGTTTTTTCTGGTACTTCGTCACTTGGTAATTGATTGTCAATTTCTTTCCCCAATTGGATAGCATTCACCATTTGTTGGTATGCCGTTCCCGGATGGACACTGGTACCAGCAATTTCAATATCAATTTTTGCGGCATTAAACGTTTCATATTCAAAATTGCCCACACGACCACTATCGACCGTATAAGCAAAGCGAACAGGAAATTTCTCTACCGGAAAACGATCCGCCCCACGTCCAATTTCTTCATCTGGTCCGAAAGCCACCCAGACATCGCCTCGCTCCAATTCTGGCTGAGCAATTAATTGACGTAACAATTCTAAAATTTCGGCAATGCCGGCTTTGTCATCTGCTCCAAGCAACGTTAAACCATTCGTCGTAATCAAGGTTTCTCCTACATAGTCTTTTAGGTTAGGAAACTCCGCTACTTTCATGACAATGTTAAGATCAGCATTTAAAATGACATCTTGCCCATCATAATGTTCAATCACTTGTGGTTGATTATTTTCAGCATTAAAATCAGCGGTATCTACATGCGCGATAAAACCTAACGCCATTTTATCCGGATTTCCTGCTAGTTTCCCTAAAACAAAACTATTTTCTTCGTCGTATGTCACATTGTCTAAGCCTAAATCACGTAAACGTTTCACTAAAATTTTAGCTAACACAACTTGACCCGGAGTAGTTGGTATTGTTTGTGATTTCTCATCTGAACGAGTGTTGATTTGTACAAATTCTAAAAAATCTGTTAGTAGTTGACTCACGTCTCTCATCCCTTTTTTTATTCTGCTACATAAGCTTCACGTAAATAGAAATAATCACCATACGAATGGTAAACAATATCTTTTACGTTTGGATTAACTAAATAATTAGCGGCACTTTGGTAAATTGGTACTTGCGCAGCATCGTCTTCTAAAAGAATTTTTTCAGCCGCTTTGTAGTCTTCAAATGTTTTATTTTCATCGTTTGCATCGACCGTAATAGCTTTTTCTACTAATTTAGAATACTCACTATTGTCATATTCGCCATAGTTATAAGAAGAACCTGTACGATATAAGTTAAAATAAGAATTCATATCGTTGCTTCCAGCCGTCCAACCAGATAGCGACAATTCATACTTTTTATCGGCACGTGCTTGGTTCACATTATTTGCTGGTTGTGGGGTAATATCAATTTTCAAACCTGGTAAATTCGTTTCTAATTGATTTTGAATGTATTCAGAAACTTTTTTGCCATTATCCGAATCATCTACTAGTAAAGTCAATTCAATCGAATCACCTAGTTCCGCAGTTGCTTGTTCCCATTCTTTTTTGGCTGCTTCTAAATCAAAGACATTGTATTCGCCGCTGTATGCACGGAAATCTTCGCCTGTTTCAGCATTTGCATATAGTTGTGCTGGAATTAAACCATTTAAAGTAGCTGAACCATCACTTAACACATTATTCACTAAACTTTCTTTATCAATCGCTAAGGCAACGGCTTTACGGAAATGTACATTACCCAATGCTTCCGTAGCTTTTTTATTGAAATCTAAGAAACGATTGGCTACTTCTTGTAGCGAAACTAACGCTTCGTCATCTTTAAATTGTTGTACATATTGTCCAGTAATTTTCGTGAAATCCAATTCACCTGATTGGAACAAGTTAATTCCTGTATTGTCTTCTTTAATCGTTGAGCCTTCAACTGTTGCTAATTTCACTTTATCTGCATCATAGTATTCTGGGTTTGGTTTTAATGTCCAAGTATCTGAAGCTGGCGTCCAATCTTCTAAGACAAATGGGCCAGAATAAATCATATTTTCGCTTGATGTTGCATAAGCAGAGTCTTTTTCTGTGACATATGCTTCATTTTGTGGTGCTAACCAACCAATCGAAACTACCGATAAGAAAGAAGGTTGTGGATTCAATAAAGTCACTTCAAATGTTTTTTCATCCAAAGCTTTCAAACCAATGGTATCCACATCGGCTTTTCCTTCACGAATATCTAAGCTATTCACAACATTATCTAACCAATACGCATTAGGTCCCATTGTTTCTGGATTCACCAAACGTTTCCAAGAAAACAAGAAATCCTCGGCAGTAATTGCTGTTCCATCACTCCACTTGATACCATCACGTAAATGGAATGTATATATTTTACCATCTTCACTAATATCAACGGATTCTGCTAATCCTGGGACAGTTTGACTGTCCTCATCCAAACGATACAAGCCTTCAAAAATATGTTGGACTACTGTAAATGTCACTTTATCTGTCGTTTGTGTCGTGTCTAATGTCGATAATTGGGCAGGTAAACTGACCGCAATTTTTTGTTCTCCCCCACTTGATGCTTTCCCTCCAGAACTATCTGTGCCATCTGTCGCTGACTTTCCTGTACTACACCCTGCCAAAACAATGGCAATTGCACCTAATGCAATTGTTGATTTTAACCATTTCTTCATTTCTTTTCCTCCTTTTCATCAATAAAAAAAGCCCTTTTACCAGTTAAAAAAACCAGTAAAAGGGCGAATATATCGCGGTACCACCTTTGTTTAGAAGCTTGCACTTCTCTTTGTCCAACATCATCTATCATGAGATTGGCGTTCAAATATAACGGATGAACTTTTCCGAAACTGCTTACTTATCAACAGTTTTTCTCAGAGACCATTTTTCTACTTATTAAATTAGTTCTTTGCACCATCCAGAACCTCTCTTAAAATTTGCGAAGTGTACTTTTCTCTTCATTGAATTTTATTATTAAATTTTAGTAAAGTTTAGCTTAACTGATTCTCATTGTCAATGCTTTGTTTTAGGAAAATAAAATTGGCGGAAGACGTAACTTACTATACAATACTAAGTAAGGACACACGTTTAACGTGTAAGATTTTTGATAGATAAGGTGGTTTTTTTCGTGACATTACAAGAGTTACAACAAATTTATCCGTTAGCCCAACTTCACACATTTCCTACAGAAGATGAACATTACTTGTCGCTTTATTTGGAAGGACAATTTTTATGGATTCCGCAAACTGAACTAACAACAACTGAGAAAAAAGTCTTAAAAATGCTAACGAATGCGCAAGATACTACGCTTCCTACCCATCATCCGTGGTATGCCACACTTTTCCAAAAAGAAAGTGCGCCATTAGCTACAGGAAAATTTCGGGTCATTCAAGTGGAATTTAATAATCCAGAACAAGTTGATATGCATTCCTGGGACGAAGAAATCAAACGGATTTTCCCACAGCTTGTCGACCATTTTTTTATCAATGGTACCAAAAGTTTTTTAGTGGAAATGTACAGTGACGATGCCTTGCCAACCGAAGAACTTGAAGGCATCTTTTTAGCTTTAGACGGTGATTTTAATACCTACACCCGTGTCTTTGTGGGCGCTTTTTATCCAGCAGTCAGTGATTTTACAACATTGCTTCAAGAGGAACAACAATTATTTCTGTCAACAATCAAACAAAACTTACAAATCAAATGCTGCGATCTGCGGAAAGTAGCGATTCATTATTTTGCCACTCATCTCGTAGAAGAAAGTGCCATGATGCGACAATTAGCCAAAAATTGGTTTGAAGATGATCTGTATGATCTGATTTTTGCATTATGGAAAAATCAAGGCAATGTCAGCTCTGCAGCGAAAGATTTATTTATGCACCGTAATACCCTTCAATATAAAATTGATAAATTTCAAAAACAAACATTGACGAACCTCAAAGAAATGGATTCTCTTTTCTTATGCTATTTATTACTCACAACATTTATCAAAAATTAAACGCTTTTACAATGTGCACAAAAATCCCAAAGTTTTTTTGTGCACGTTTACATTGCGCAAATAAACCGTTTTCATTATAGTGAATATATAAATTAAAGCGAAAGAAGGAATTCATTCATGGTAGAAATGGCCTTAACACACGTATATAAAAAATATGACAATGCAGAAAAATATTCTGTTACAGACTTTAACTTAGATATTAAAGATCGCGAATTTATCGTTTTCGTTGGACCTTCTGGTTGTGGTAAATCAACAACTTTACGTATGATTGCTGGTTTAGAAGATATTTCAGAAGGAGAATTGTCAATCGGCGGTAAAGTAATGAATGATGTTGCACCAAAAGATCGTGACATCGCAATGGTATTCCAAAACTATGCCCTATATCCACATATGACAGTTTACGATAACATGGCATTTGGTTTGAAATTACGTAAATATGACAAAGCAGACATTAAAACACGTGTTGAAAATGCTGCTGAAATTTTAGGTTTAACCGAATACTTAGATCGTAAACCAGCTGCTTTATCTGGTGGACAACGTCAACGTGTGGCCTTAGGTCGTGCTATCGTTCGTGATGCCAAAGTATTCTTGATGGATGAGCCTTTATCTAACTTAGATGCGAAACTACGTGTGGCAATGCGTGCTGAAATTGCGAAATTACACCAACGCTTAGAAACAACAACCATCTACGTTACCCATGACCAAACAGAAGCGATGACTATGGCAGACCGTATCGTTATCATGAAAGACGGATTTATCCAACAAATCGGTTCACCAAAAGAAGTTTACAATTCACCAAAAAATATCTTTGTAGCTGGATTTATCGGATCACCAGCAATGAACTTCTTCAATGTCACGTTAAACAACGGCGTTATCTCTGATGGATTTGGTTTAGAATTACGTATTCCAGAAGGACGTAACAAAGTCTTAGTTAACCAAGGTTATGAAGGAAAACAATTAGTCTTTGGTATTCGTCCAGAAGATATCAACAGTGAACAAGTAGCAATTGATGCTGCACCAGAATCAACTGTACGCTCTGAAGTAGTCGTATCTGAATTACTTGGTGCTGAAACAATGCTTTATACAAAAATTGGTGAAACAGAGTTTATCTCTAAAGTCGATGCGCGCGACTTCCACCGTCCAGGCGAAACAATTGATTTAGCCTTTAACTTAAACAAAGCGCACTTCTTCGATAAAGACTCTGAAGATGTAATCAAGTAGTAGTTTCCTGTGAGTATGATGGATTTGCCCCCATGATACTTATGGATAACTTATATAGTGTTTTCCTTATTTGTATCCCCCAGAAAAAGCATCGGTTAAAGCCGGTGCTTTTTCATTTTCAGTCTTTAGTCCCTGTTCATCTTTAGTCAGCGTGATACAATAAAAGAAAAAGAAGCAGGTGATAACATGAAACTTTTAGGAAATCTTATTTGGTTCATCTTTGGCGGGTTCATTGGCGGACTCGGATGGATATTAGCAGGATTATTGTGGTGTATCACCATTGTGGGTATTCCAATTGGGGTTCAATGTTTTAAACTGGCTAGTCTAAGCTTCTGGCCTTTTGGCAAAGATGTCGTTTACAGCAACAATAGTGTCTCATTAATTGTCAATATCATTTGGTTAATTGTGAGTGGTTTACCATTAGCACTAACCCACATCACTAGCGGCATCATTTTGTATGTAACAATCATTGGGATTCCGTTTGGTAAACAATCATTTAAGCTAGCAAAATTAGCATTAATGCCTTTTGGTGCTAGAGTTGTAGACGAAGGGAGTTGGCGTTATTAATGACAGCACAAACCATCGTTCACGCACTGTATAATGATTTAGCACAAGACTCACGAACTGATGTGGAAGCAATCAAGGAAGTTTTGTTGAAAGTCTATCCAAAATTAGCAAAAAAAGACGACCCGCGTTTAGTGAGTCGCTTAACAAATTTCATTTATTTTACAGCATTCAACGAAAAATTAACCTTTAGTCCTTCCCAACAAGAATTCATTGCGCAATTAAACGTCATCAGCCAAAAAGCTGGTATCAATAATCCTTATCGTACTGCAATTGGTAGTAAGGAACAATTCTAAAAAACACGATACTTTCTACAAACGAAAGTATCGTGTTTTTTTATTCAGTAATGGTAGCCCCGTTGGTACGAATTACTTCTTGATACCAGTAATAGCTATCTTTTTTATAACGATCCAATGAACCGCCTTCTTCATCTCTATCGACATAAACAAAACCGTAACGTTTTTGGTACCCATTTAACCAGCTTAACAAATCAGTAAATGACCAGGTACAATACGCCCAAACTTCGCTACCTTCTTCGACTGCTTTCATCAATTCATAAATATGCGCATTTAAATAAGCAATACGATAATCATCATGAATTTCATTTTCACCGGTTTTCTCGTCAAAAGCGCCTAAACCATTTTCAGAAATAACAATTGGTAAATCGTAACGACTAGTAATCTCTTTACAAGCAAAACGTAAACCAGATGGATCAATCGTCCAATCCCAATCCGTTGTTGCTAAATAAGGATTTGGTGGATTCTTGTAGACTCCTGGTTCACCTGTGATTTGACCGGAACCTTTTTTACCTGTTGTATTCATTTCAGCAAATTGTGTCACACCATCCAATGGATTGTATTCAACAACTGATGTTTGATAGTAATTCACACCCATAAAGTCAATCAAACGTGCTGCTTCTTTCAGTATGCTTGCATCTTCAGTAGTCACTACTGGTGCTACCCCTTTTTTCTCTAAATATGTGTATGCACTTCTTGGATAACGACCATAAGCGTAAACATCCATCCACCAATAATTTTTCAAATTATCAAAATCCATTTTTGCCATCGCATTTATTGGTTTACAATCTAACGCATAACTTGGGCTATAAGCAAAACTCGCGCCAATTTTGCCTTCAGGCATGATTTCTTTAAATGCCAATACAGTTTTAGCATGTGCTAAAAAGACATGGTGATTCACTTGATAATATAATTTTTCTTCGTTAAATTTGCCAGGTGGGTGCATCCCATTCATCCAACCAAAATTCGTAAAGATGTTTTGTTCATTGATAGTAATCCAATAGTTAACTTTTCCTTTGAATGCATTGAAAACATACGTCGCATAATGAACGAAATCATCCACTACTTGTGGGCTTTCCCAACCACCATATTCTGCTTCTAAAGCTTGTGGTAAATCCCAATGATACAACGTCACCATTGGCTCTACATTATGTTTCAAACATTCATCAATCAAGTCCTCATAAAATTTTAACCCAGCTTGATTGACTTCGCCTTTACCTTCTGGGAAAATACGTGGCCATGAAATAGAAAAACGGTATGTTTTCAACCCCATTTCCGCCATCAAAGCAACATCTTCTTTGAAACGATGGTAATGGTCAACCGCTAATTCACCTGTGGTCTCTTTGTACGTTTTTCCAGGAATTTTAACGAATTCATCCCAGTTAGATAACCCTTTCCCATCCTCATTATAAGCGCCTTCAATTTGATACGCCGCAGACGCACTTCCCCATAAAAAATTCTTGGGCATTGTTTTTTCCATAGTTTCCCTCCTCAAAATAATCTTCTCTTTATTTTCGCGCACTATGGTCAAAAAGTCTAGGGAATATCCTAGATTTCTCATGCGTCATTCATTTTTTGAAAGCGGATTATTCCAAAACAAAAAAAATACCTTCACATCTTTTAAAAGATATGAAGGTAACAAGAATTAATTTTTTTCCATCGCTGCTTTTAATGCGGCAGCTAACGGACTTTCTTGAGGTTCTTCTTGCGAATATTTTTTCATTAAACGACGTTCTTCATGCTTGGTCATTTTTTTCTTTTGTTCTTTTTTCGTTGGAATTTTTTCAGTCGTTCCATCGAATTTACAACGGAAGTATGCCCCATTTTTCCCATCGATAATCTCCATTTTTTTATGGCATTGTGGGCAACGATGGTTTGATAATTTCGGATCTTTACGGCGACGATACGTACATTCATTACTTGAACATACATAAATCTTCCCATCACGTGTATTTTTTTCGCGTAAAAGTTCACCGCATTCAGGACATTTCTTTTGTGTCAAAGAAAAATCTTGGTATTTTTGTTCACTTTGTTTAATTTCTTTGACCAGTTGTTTCGTATCATTTTCAATTTGTTGTAAGAATGCACCACTTGAAAATTGTCCTTGCGCAATGGCTTCCAGTTGTTTTTCCCATTTTTCAGTTAATTCAGGGGAAACAAGTGAGGGATTCACTAGTTCTAACAATTGTTTTCCTTTAGGCGAGACTTGCAGACCACTTGGCGTACGCTCCATCAATTCTGACTTAATCAGTTTTTCAATAATTTCGGCACGTGTCGCTGGTGTTCCTAAACTAAATTTCTCCATTTTTCCTAATAAAGTACCTTCATTCAAAGGTTTAGGTGGTGAAGTTAATTCTTTCTTGATTGCAAAATTCGGTGCCACACTCATTCCTTCTTGCCAATCAACCGTTGACGCTTTTGTTTCTTCGGTTGTTTTCCAACCAGCTTCGATAATTTTGTTTTGTGTAAATACAAACTGATGATCCTCAAAGGCAACTGTCGCTTTTTGTTGAACTTTTTTATGTGGAGATGCAAACAACATTAAGAAACGAGTGACAATCATATTGTAAATACGTTGTTCATCGCTAGTTAATTTTGCATAGTTTGGTTTTTGTTCTGTTGGTAGCAACGCATGATGATCAGATACTTTGGCATCATTAAACACCGCTTTTTGTTGGACAACTGCGCCATTTTTCAAATACGTTTTGACTTCTGGTGCAAAATCGGAAACAGCTTGTAGCCGCTCTTTCATCGTTGCTTTCATATCATTCGTTAAGTATTTACTATCTGTTCGTGGATAAGTGACTACTTTATGCGCTTCATACAGACTTTGAACTAATGACAACGTCTTTTTGGCAGAAAATCCATAACGTTGGTTTGCTTCACGCTGAATTTCAGTCAAATCGTAGGGTAACGGCGCCGTTTCTGTTTTTGTTTTTTCCACCACGCTAATGACTCGACCATTTTTTTGACTCATATGATTCACAAGTTGTTGTGCATCTTGTTGTTCTTTAAGTGCATGTGGATTTTTTTGCACCAAGAAAGCGTGTTCTTCACCCACTGCTAGTTCAATAACATAATACGTTTGTGGACGGAAAGTCTCAATTTGACGCTCTTGTTGGCGCACTAAAGCAAGCGTTGGCGTTTGGACACGACCAGCACTTAAATTATCTTGATATTTCACCGTTAACGCTCGTGTAACATTCAAACCTACTAACCAGTCAGCTTTCGCACGGGCAATCGCTGATTGATACAAATTGTCGTATTGCTTCGCTGGTTTTAATTGTGCAAACCCTGTTTTAATTGCTTTATCTGTTTGCGAAGAAATCCAAAGACGTTTGACAGGCTTATCAAAACGTACCCACTCTAAAATCCAACGAGCGACAAGTTCTCCTTCACGTCCCGCATCCGTAGCGATAACTGCTTCTGACACATCTTTTCGCTGTGCTAATTGTTTAATAGCCTTCAATTGATGGCCTGTTTTTGGTAAAGGTTTAATCCCTAAATTTTTCGGAATCATAGGCAAAGTCTCCATTTGCCAGCTTTGCCATTCCTTATTAATATCTTCAGGCATTTTTAGTCCTAATAAATGACCTAGGGCCCAAGTGACAATCACTTTAGGTCCTTCATAATAGTTCTTATGTTTTTGATTCGCGCCTAAAACCTTACTTAGATCTTTGGCAACGCTTGGTTTTTCCGCTAGAATTAGTTGCTTCATAAAATTCCCTTTCACTTTCAATTGTTAATGGCTGATAATCTTTTAGAAGAGCTAATCCTTTATACTGTTGCAAATCTTCATCACATTCTTCGCACCAACGCTCATCACCGTCATTCCAAAAAGCGCTCAAATAATTTGGTTTCGCATGAATATAACTATATTCTTCATAAACTAAATTCCACTTTTTTCGATAGAAAGACTGGGCTTCTTCTAGTGTCGAAAAAGTCACTTCTTCTTGAATATCTGCTTGCCACTCTTCAAAAAACCACCAGGGTTCGTTATCGCCATACATGGTTATTACTTGATACATGGACTCCGCCCCTTACCTTCGTTTGTTACCGTAATATTAGTCAGTTTAACTGGAAGTTTCAAGCACCACGCTTGTGAAAGTCAGTGCTTATAAGGTACGAAATCTATAATAATGAATAATTATATTCACAGCAACTAGTATAACATAATTTAAAATGTGATGAGATTAAGCTGAATGGGCTGCTTTATCAAAAATCTTTATAGAATAATCCCTATTATTTATTTCACAAAAAAGAAAACAATTGCTACGATAGCTTTCTTTTGTGTTTTTTATCCCATTTAACAATTACAATCATATAAAATAAAACTTACCTAGGTAATGATAGGCAATTCCCCAACCTTTACTTAGGTAAGTTTGTAAAAACATGAGATTAACAAGTATTCATGCAAGGTAAATACTTAGGAATACACAATAACCACTCGTTTCTATCACTTTCTTTTGTTCTTTTCATTTTTTGTATTTTCTGACTAAAAATAGCGCTAAATATTGAATGACAATAACACCTAGTAAGATAAAACTCATTGTGATTTTCCCACTTGCTCGTGTTAACCATTCTTGGATAAAAGAGATTCGAACGAAAATCCCTACTAAAGCAAGAGAGCTAATAATTGGAAAGAATGGTAACCAGTTGTTGAAATCTTCATCTAAAAACATCCAATACCCTAATACAACAATGGTCAGTAAAATAATAGCAATCCCTAAATTACCAGTTAATTGAATCATTAGTTTTGTGTGAATTGCACGTGAGATACTGACACCTCCTAAAACACCAATAACAAAAATAATTCCGACAAGTACCTTGCTCATTTTTTCTTTCAATTGATAAATAGTTTTTCCTAAAAACCAACTGGTGACTAAAGCAAAGAGTACAGCATAAATCCCCATAATAATTAATCTTCCTAAATCTAATGCTTCATCAGCAAAAATAATTTGAGAAAGAATGGAGAAACTCGCATATACACCAAAAGCAAATAAAATCATTTTAATAAAGTCCAGATAATAAACAGGTAATTGCGCAAGCATTTCATCAGCAGTTTCTTGTGGTTGTTTGCCAAAATACTCTTCTGCACTTATCCCTTGATTTTGCCCATCCATCATGTCTTGCAAAATTTCTAATAATAATTCTTCTACTTTTCGTTCATCTTTCAAAAAAGAATGCATACGCATATAAATTAATAATTGTCCATAATACTTTTCATTGATTGGCTCAAGTTGAGCTTGTAAATTCCGATTCATGCGAATCAGTTCTTTTGTTTTCATTCTGCTTCCTCCTCTAATAAATGTGACATACCATTTTTTAACACATACCATTCTCGGATAAAATTTTCACGCTCTTTGTTTCCTAATTCCGTTAGAGTATAATATTTACGTTTGGGACCTTCTGGTGACGGCACTGATTTACCTTGAATCAACCCTTTTTTCTCTAAATTTAATAGCAGTGGATAGATTGTCCCTTTAGGTATATCTGCAAAGCCAATCTTCGAAAGTTCTACTCCTAATGTATATCCATATAATGATTCTTTTGATAGTAATACTAAAATACTCCCTGACAAAATACCTTTTAGCATTTGAGAAGATATCTTTGATTCCAATTCTCATTCACCTACCTTGTATTACAAACTAGTATACAGGAAAACTTACTATATTGCAAAACAAATTAGTAAAAAAGAGATTGTGACATAAGTAAAAACAAGTCAAAAATACCCGAACAAAATAGAATGGCTGCCATCAAATCTAGGTAGAATGGTGATAAGGAGCAATCTTCTATTGTTCGGGTATTTTACTGCTAACCGACTTACGTCACAGTTTCTTTTTTATTTAATTTTTTCAGCAACCTCAAATTTTCTGTGGTGTTTTTTCACGTTAATACTTGTTCTTGAACATATTCACGATAAAGTGCGTGATCTTGTAATAATTCTTGGTGTGTTCCTTGCCCAGTTACTTGGCCATTTTCAATGAAATAAATGTGATTGGCGCCTACAATGGTTGATAAGCGATGGGCAATCACCAAGGTTGTCCGTCCGTTCATGAGTTTGTCCAACGCTCGTTGAACTTTTTCTTCAGATTGTGAATCCAGACTCGCAGTTGCTTCATCCAACATCAAAATTTTAGGGTCTAGTAAGAATGCACGAGCAATCGCAATTCGTTGCTTTTGTCCGCCAGACAATTTCACACCACGTTCTCCAATTTCTGTGTCTAAGCCTTCAGGAAAATCACGAACAAAGTGCGCAGCATAGGCTAATTCTAAGCCATGCCATAATTCCTCATCGCTTAAGTTTTTTTCTAAGCCATAAACTAAATTGTCACGAATAGAACCAGCAAACACTGCACTATCTTGTGAAACATAGCCAATTTGACGACGCCAATCGGCAATTTTAATCGCTTCTAAATCTTGTTTTCCAATTGAAATTTTCCCAGAAGTTGGTTGATAAAACCGTTCTAAAATCGCAAATACCATTGACTTTCCACCTCCACTAGGGCCCGCAAAAGCAATAACTGTATTTGGATCAGCTTGAAAGGAAATATCTTTTAACACAGGATGATCTTCTTCATAAGCAAAGGTCACATTTTCGGCAATAATTGCTTGACCTTCGACATCAAAATTTTGTCCTTCATCTGTTTTTTCAATTGTCGTTTGGAAAATCGTATCAATACGCTCTGTTGCTCCCATAGCTTTTTGAACTTGAGAAAAAAAGGTCGCAAATGTTGCAATCGGCGTAATGATGTTAAACAAATACAATAAGAAGGCCACTAATGAGCCACTTGTTAGGGTTCCTGCTTGCACACGAATAGCACCATAACCTAAAATTCCCACAAACATCCCCAACATAGCAGTCATCA
Source organism: Enterococcus saccharolyticus subsp. saccharolyticus (assembly GCF_029023825.1). Lineage (NCBI taxonomy): Bacteria > Bacillati > Bacillota > Bacilli > Lactobacillales > Enterococcaceae > Enterococcus > Enterococcus saccharolyticus. Next base: position 2,226,977 of record NZ_CP118957.1, read on the forward strand.
TAATTGGTTGTAATACGGCTTCAACACGGGCATCTTTCACACTAATTTTGAAAATATCTTGAATAAACGAATTGCCTCGTTCTTCTTCAACCTGTTCCCCATTGCTTGCTTTGATTAACCGGATTTCGCCAACCTTTTCAGTTACTTCTCCACTAAATTTAGCCGTAGCAGCTTGTAACTGACGACCAAGTTTCATCATAATTCGCCCAATTGGTAATAAAATTAATGCGACAATTGGAATAATTAAAAACATAATCGACGCCATTTTCCAATCCATGATGAACAAAATAATCAATGAACCCACCAATTGAATCGCTCCAGTGATGAAATTAGGAAATTGGGAAGCGACTAAATCCTTCACTACCCCTGTATCGTTTACTAGACGTGAAGCTGTCTCTCCTGATTTATTACGGTCATAATAATCAACAGGCAAATAAAGCAAGTTGAGAAACAAATGCTAACACTAAAATAGTTAATAAGTTACTATCAATTTTTGCTAATTGACTCGTATCAATTAGCCCTTTCGTTAACTGTGGAACTAGCAAACTAGCACCACTAGTTAAAATACTTAAAAACAAACCGAAGATAAAAACGAATTTTTTCGGATTGACGCTGTTAATTAAGCGCATAAAATCTTTTAATTTATAAGTTGTCGCTGCATTTTCTTTTTCCATATTTTTCTCCCTGTGATTAGAAATCCGTCCAATCGCTTTCTGAATTGTGTTCTTGCTTTGGTGGGCATGGACGCTCAAATGGGCGATCATTAAAACCACCACGATGCATTCCTCGTTGTTCTCGCATTATTTGTTCAAATTGACGTTTCCACATACGATTATCCATTCCAGCTTGACGCAATTGACGTTTGAAATCACGATGTACACGGTGTTGGTCTTGACGTGATAAGGCCTGCCAATCTACGCCCATCATCGTTTGACGCAACTGTTGAAATTTAGCTAAACGTTCCATTGGATCATTCGTTCTTGTTTGATAGTTGTCAAAGTCTTCCGGCCAACCATCCACAATTTTATCCAAATAGCGACTAAATTGTTGCTGTTCTTCTTCTGTTAATCCCGCAAAGAATTGTGCACTTAAATCTTCACGCACATCCGATGTTTGAATCACGCGTTTGCGACCTTCTTCTGTAAGATAGACGCGTTTAATCCGCTTGTCATTTTCATCTTCCACGCGAGTAACTGCACCAGCTTTTTCTAATTTTTTTATTAACTCAGCTAACGAACTTGGACGTATATCAAGTAATTCAGCCAAATTGCCTTGTGTCATTCCATCTTCTTTTCCTAAAAGATTAATCACTTGCTGTTGTCCATCAAATCGTTGATTGTTTTGTAAGAATAATGCTCGCGCAACACCACTAACGGCTTCAATTTGTTTGAGTAATTGCATTGTAAAGTGACTCATATCCTTCACTCCTTAATATTATTTAGGTACCTAACGTTTTGCACACACTCAGTATAGTTCGGTACCTAACTTTTTGTCAACAATTTTTATTTTCTACACAAAAAAAGTATTTGAGACGATCATCTCAAATACTTTTTTGTTATACGTATTGTAATACTTTTTCGGCTTGGTACGCATGGTCGATTAAACCACCGCCCAAACATTCCATCCCATCGTAGAAAACAACCGCTTGACCTGGGGTAATTGCACGAACAGGTTCGTCAAAAATAACTTCGGCACGATTATCGTCTAACAAACGAACCGTTACGCTAGTATCTTGTTGACGGTAACGGAATTTCGCTGTACAGCGGAATTCTTTTGGCTTTTCTTCATTTGTTGTAAAGTGGATTTCACTCGCATCTAAACGATCTGCATATAACGCGTCATGATGGAAACCTTGTCCAACATATAATGTATTCGTTGCTAGTTCTTTTCCAACCACAAACCATGGTTCTGAAGATTTGCCCCCACCGCCAATACCTAGACCTTGGCGTTGACCAATCGTATAATACATCAAACCATCATGTTGCCCTTTTACTTCACCATCTAAAGTCACCATATTTCCTTTTTGAGCAGGTAAATAGTTACTTAAAAATTGTTTAAAATTCTTTTCACCGATAAAACAAACGCCTGTCGAATCTTTTTTCTTCGCAGTTGCTAAACCAGCGCGTTCTGCAATTGCTCGAACTTCTGATTTTTCCATGTGTCCTAGGGGAAACATTGTTTTTGACAATTGTTCTTGTGATAATTGGCTTAAGAAATAAGTTTGATCTTTGTTGTTATCAACACCACGAAGCATATGAGCAACACCATTTTCATCACGTTCTACTTGAGCGTAGTGTCCAGTTGCTACATAATCTGCACCTAAATCCATCGCATAGTCTAAAAAGGCTTTGAATTTAATTTCTTTATTACACATCACATCTGGATTTGGTGTACGTCCTGCACGATATTCCGCTAAGAAATATTCAAATACACGATCCCAATATTCTTTTTCAAAATTTACAGAGTAATAAGGAATACCAATTTGTGCCGCTACTTTTGCGACATCTTTATAATCCTCAGTTGCTGTACACACACCATTTTCATCTGTATCATCCCAATTTTTCATGAAGATACCAATGACATCATACCCTTGTTCTTTCAACAAAAGTGCTGTTACTGACGAGTCCACCCCGCCACTCATTCCAACGACAACACGAATTTTGCTATTGTCTGTCATGAATTTCACCATCATTTCAATATAGATTCTGAAACATCCACGATTTGAAGGTCGCTACTTTTTCAGTAGTTGCTATTATACAGTAGTTTGGCAAGAATTTCACGCTTGTTGTTCTCACTGCTTCTTTCCTTAACAAACGAAGAATTAGATTGATTTCATTTAACTAGAATTTCATTTACAATAAAGTGAACACAATGATTTTTTATGGAGGTATCTTATGATAACAAGCAAAACAATCAACTGATGACTGGACAATATCTACAATGAGAAATATTTTCAAAAAAGACGCAGACCAACAATTAATTGATTTTGTCAAACGCCATTCCAATTTGAATGCTGAGGAAAAAAAGATAATTTTTGATGCTACTCATAGGCTGGAAAATCCCAAAGTATCTCAAGAATAGGAGCTACTAAACGTTATTCATGCACTCCGAGAATCATCCCTAAAAAGTCGTTTATCCAACGATGTAATTTTATTAAAAAAATTACATCGTGGACAATGGCTTGCAGGACTACTGAATGTTACGACTTTCTTTGGAAAATAAATGATTACTAGCGTATATAGAACGCTAAATTTTAAAAGTATGTAATCAAAAAAGCAATCCTATATCGACCAGGATTGCTTTTTGATTCTATCACTATAATTTTTAATTGAACTCGTGTCTAAATGGTCGTTCATTACTTTCTCGGTACAAACTGGCTTTGTCAATTGACTGAAATAATCCCATTTTTTGTTTGACAACTTCTTTAGCAGCATCAATACATTCTGGGAAAATAGCGTTCGGATCCCATAATTCCGTACTTGCTAGAATTTCACGACATTTTTTGTAAAACGCATATTTATAATCTGAAGAAATATTCACTTTTTGAATACCAATTTGGACAGCTCGGGCTATTTCTTCGTCTGGATTCGCTGAACCACCATGTAAAACTAATGGAATATCCACTCGCTCTTTAATTTGTTCCAATACGTCCATTTTTAGCTCTGGTTTAACATCTTTTGGATAGATTCCATGTGCTGTACCAATCGCTACGGCTAATGTATCAATCCCTGTTTTTGCAACAAATTCTTCGGCATCTTCTGGTTTTGTATAGATAACTTCTGAAACCCCACCTTCGATTGTGGTTCCAGTATTACCAATTGTTCCTAACTCTCCCTCAACAGAAACACCAATTTTTTTACACACATCAACCACTTCTTTTGTTACCGCAATATTTTCTGCAAAGGGTAAGAGAGAACCATCAATCATCACAGAAGTGAACCCACAATGAATCGCACGCATAATACTAGCTAAGCTATCCCCATGATCCATATGAATCACAAAAGGCACACTACTATTTTTTGCTCGAGACACAGCATATTGGAAAAACTCATCCTTAACAAAATCCAATTCCGTTGGATGGATTGCAATAATTGCTGGAGAATCATTTTCTTCGGCTGCTTCAACGACCACTCGTAAGAAATTGCTATCTGCCACATTAAATGCGCCAACAGCAAATTTATTTTCTTTTGCAACTTCTAACATTTGATTCATATTTATTAACATACTATTCTCTCCGATCTTTTTTATAAAGCTTTATTTTTAGAACCCGCTATCTCAATATATTTTTTTACTACTTCTTTGCCTGCTGCCATCGTTGCATGTATTAGCTCTGGATAACCTATCATTGCATCTTTTGCTAATTGTTTTTGTATTTCTAAAGATTGCGCCTTCATAAAGTCAGAACCTACATTAATTTTATTGATTCCTAATGCAACTGATTGACGAATATTTTCTTCCCCTGCACCAGATCCCCCATGCAAAACAAGTGGTAATTGTGTCACTTGTTTGATTTTTTCCACAATATCAAAACGAAACTCTGGTACGTAGCCTTCGGGATAATCGCCATGTGTTGAACCATAAGATAGCGCCAAACAATCGACTCCTGTAGCTTGTATAAATTGAATAGCATCATCTGGATTCGTATACATTTCTGTATTGGTCCATTGATTCCCATCAACGACACCTAAATCGCCTACTTCAGCTTCAACACTGGCATTAAATTGTTGCGCAAACTGAACAATCTCTTTGGTTATACGAATATTTTCTTCTAATGGATACATAGAAGCATCCATCATGACGCTTGAGAAACCTTCTTGAAGACATTGCTTCACAAATGCCACATCTTGTCCATGATCTAAATTAATAGCAACTTCCACTTTAGCATTATTTGCCATGCGAATAATGGGTTGTGTGAGATAACGATAGTCTAAATGCATTTTTAGATGATCTTGCAATAAATCTACAATAATCGGCGCGTGCATTTCTTCAGCTGCATCAATAACTGCTTTGGCTGTTTCTAAATTAAAACAGTTGATTGCCAATACAGCATATTTTTCTCGATTGGCTTTAGCTAGCATCTCTCTCATTGAAACATACATAATAAACCTCCTAGGAAATTTTGATTGATGAAAAGTCAACTGCTTCTTCCTCTACATCTTCTATGACTTCGACAGGTTCTTTTTTCAGGACAAAAAGTAAAATACCCGTAATTGCCGATCCTATTAATAAAGCCAGCGTAAATTTTAAAGGATCTGTCATAGCAGGAATAATGAATACCCCACCCGAAGGAACGGGTGATCCTACACCCCAACTCATACTTAATCCACCGCCAATCGCTGCACCAATTGTACAAGAAGCAATCACCCGCAACGGATCCACGGCAGCAATAGGAATAACTCCTTCTGTGATCATTGCTAATCCCATCGGAAAGGCAATTTTGATATTATTTTCTTCTCCTTGTGAGAATTTCGGTTTCTTGAAAAGTTTCGATAACACCCAAGCAAATGTCACCCCAAATGGTGGAACCATTGATGCTAAGATTTTTACTGCTTCAGGTTCTTGAATTCCTTCCAACAACATACCGTCAGCAAATAATGATGCCACTTTATTGACTGGTCCACCAAAGTCAAAGGCCGCCATTCCTCCAACAATTGAACCGAATAAGAATTTCCCTGATCCTTGCAGATTTGTTAAAAATTCCGTCAAAGCATTGGTCGCCCACACAATTGGTACACCTATTACAAAATACATCGCCAAACCAACAACGATAGTCGATGTCACTGGTACAATCATCATTGGCATCAAGCCTTGTGCCCATTTTGGTACTTTAAGGTTTTTCACTAAAAACAATACGAAGAAACCGACAATGTAACCACCTAGCATACCGCCCAAGAAACCTGCGCCAATAGAATTGGCAATTAATCCCATAAATAAACCGGGGCCAATTCCTGGTCTATCTGCAATCGAATAAGCAATTGCAGCCGAAATAACTGGAGCCAATAACCCCATTCCCAATACGCCTAAAGAAACAAGCGCATCTGATACAGAATAATTAGTAGAATAATCACTAATTACTTGTCCACCCGTTAAATTACCAATAGCAATCAATAAACCTGCTGTAACGACAACGGGCAACATATAAGAAATAGCTGTTAACGCATGTTTTTTTATTTCTAATTTACGCAACATAACTCTGTCTCCTTTATAATTGTTCTTCTATTTTATTGATTAATCCTTTAGGTGCTTTAATAACCAAACTAGTCGGAACTTCCACTACTTTTTTTCCTTTGAAACGTTCTTTACCACCAACCTTGATGTCTGCAGCAATAATGACAATATCTGCCGCTTCAATATCTGCTTGCGTTAACTCATCTTCTGTTCCAATTGTTCCTTGCGTTTCAATATGAATTTCATGACCGAGTGCTTGTGCGGCTTTGATTAATTTTTCTTTTGCAATATACGTATGAGCAATTCCCGACGTACACGCTGCAATGCCAACAATTTTCATTTTATTTCCTCCTCTTATCGTTCACTATTATCCAATTGTTGCTGTCTATTCTGGTTCTTTAGATAGTAATTCAATCATTTTTTCTTTCGTTGTCGCGTGATGCAATTCCTCAATAAACGTTTCATCTGCAAGCAACATGGCCACTTTTTGTAATAATTTAATGTGTAACGTATTTGCTTCGACATTACGTACCGCAAACAAAATAATAATGCTCACGGGTTCATCATCTAAAGATTCCCACGGAACTGGTTGTGCTGTCTTACCAACTACAAGTGATGTCTTGGTTACACAATCGGACTTGCCATGAGGGATTGCAATCCCCTGTCCTAATCCAGTCATTCCCTCCTTTTCACGATTAAATACATCTTCCAAAAAACCTGCTACATCTGTAATTAAATTATGTTGATACAAAAGTGCTGTTAATTCTTTAATAGCGTCTTCTTTCGTTGTTGCTTGTAACTCTAAATTCACCAAATCTTCTGTAATGACATTAGCTATGCTGAAATTTTCTGTTAAATGTTGATCCATTCCCAATTCCTCCTAAAAGTTTCTTTGTTCGTGCTTCATCTTGTTTTGTAAAAACAGAATTGACTAAAATGGTGGGTATCGCAGTTGGAGATGTAAGATGAATCGTTGTAAGGATTAGGTCAATATTTTCATATCGTTCTAAATTCTTACTGAATTTTTTAGAAGAAAGGACATCGACAATTTCTATATCTGGAAAAGCTTTCCTAACCTTTACCTTTAACAATTCTGACGTCCCGATACCACTGCTACACATAATCAATATGCGCTTTTTTCGTTTTTGTATTTCTTTATAACGAACGAAATATAAAACTAAAAAGCCAATTTCATCCTCACTAATCGTTGATAAATGAAACTTTTGTTCTGCTTTTCTAGACACTTGTGAAACAAATTGAAACATGTTTTGATATTCTAACTGAATATCTTTTAACAGTTCATTTTTGATAACGATTTCATTTTTTAAGCGATACAATAATGGGGTAATATGACTAATTAAATCTTCTTGATATTCGTCAATATTAATTTCGGCTCCGATTAGTTTTCTCATTTCTTCCATAAAAAACAAAGTCAATTCAACGGCATCTTCTTCATTCATCACAATATTGTCTTGATTTTCTAAACGTGAAGAAATCAAATATTGAAATAAGAAAAAAGATTCAATTTCTGCTAATTTACAACCAAGATAACCACTCATCCGCTGAACTACTTCAGTGGATACATCATAAATCGGTTGATATTTAGTGATTAATTTTTCTTCATCTCGATCCAGAGTGCTATCTATTTTTTTCGAAATCGTTCCTTCACGACTTCGTTTCAATAAAATATAAAGATGTGAAAAAATATTGATATTATAAGGATAACTAATTGTGGTTCGTAACCTTTTTTCGATAAATTCTAGTAATGAAGTGATATAATCAATATCATAAGCGTTTACATTTTTAGCATCTGCCAAAAATGTTTCATTGATAAGATTCTCTTGCCCAATTAAATAATTGACGGTCTTTCGGATATCTTTTTCTGTTCCTACAATCGATAAACGTTGCTTCTGTTTCTTTAGTTCTAACTGATACTTTCTCAAGAAAAATGTCATTTTTTTAATGTCTTGTATACGAACCGTTTCGGTCACGAAATAAGGTTCAAATAATTCACTGATTTTTACTGAATACGGGGATTTAAAAAGTAACGTTAACATAATACTATTGCGTCGATTTAATGCTTCATCCATTCGTTCTAAATTTCCTTTTCGACTTTCCTTCAAGTACTTTTCATAGTCTAAACGAAAACCCCTCCCGACTTCAGAAACGATAATATCTCCACTAGAAGACTCATCATTAATTCTTTTAATCGTTCTGTAAATTGTTTTAGTAGAGACATGAGCAAAACTGGCGAGCTCTTGTGCTGTTAGAGTCATGTCATTTTTTATCAATAGTTCTAACAAATGATTTTCTCTCTGGCTAAGCTGCATATCATCAACTCCTTGTATATACTATATCGCTTTTTTGTAAGCGCAATCTTTTTTGTATGTCCATATTAATGGACATTTCGATTTTCTCGATATAAACACACATACTAAAAAATCTACTTCTTATGCAAGCAGATTTTCAGATAAACCTATCAGACTGTAACAATAACAAAATATCCGAACAGTCGAAAGCTGGAGCTGCGTGCTAACAGGTTCGTCCATAGTGCTAATTCATTTGAATTAACGCCATTCAATCTCTCGTGTTCGGATATTTTTTGTTTTCATTTATAACAAAAACTTATACTTTTTCAAATAATCCACGGCTGATAAAACCGTCCATTAAGAAATAAAATTTTTCTTGTAACAAATCATTGGTTGAATCTTTGAAAATATTCACAGCTTTTAAACCATTCGCTGTCGTCACGGACATTTTGATTTTTTTGATGTCTTTATCGACAGTGATTTTTAGTTTAAAACCTTCTTTACTTTGTGGTGTCGCTTCTAGTGGACGGATCAATTGGAAGTTGCCGCCTTTTGTTTCGGTAAAGCCATTGTCGCGTAATGTATAACGTTTAGCGGTTGGTGCTAAACGATACTTCACTGCTGCACCTAACACTGTATCGATTTCTTGGAATGCCATTTTTTCACCTCATCTTGTTCATTTATTCTCATTATAAAGGGTTCGAATACGTTTGACTAGTCTCTTTTCAACCGTTGCACAGTTGCGATTAATACCGATACAAAAGCCGCAATTTCTGCTTGAGTATTGCCATAACCAAAACTAATACGAATGGATTCTCGAATTGCTGGGGAAGCTTTGCCATACATCGCCTCTAACACATGAGAAGGTTCCACATTGCCAGCCGTACATGCCGAACCGGTTGAGACAGCAAAACCATTTAAATCTAAATGCATTAACAATAAATCACTTGGAACTCCTTGAAAACGTAGATTCAAAATATGTGCTAATTTTTGGTTTTCATCACCATTCAAATGAAAAGCTATCCCAGCGTTGGTTAATTGTTCTAGGACATATGTTGAAAATTCGGCATATGTTTGTTGTTTTTCAGCTTGTATCTCTGGTGTCAATGCTGTAATTGCTTGCGCCATTCCACAAATAGCTGCTAAATTTTCAGTCCCTGCACGACGTTTTTCTTCTTGTTCTCCGCCGTGAAGGTAAGGTTTTAATTGCACGTCATCACTTTTATACAAGAAACCAATACCTTTAGGACCATTAATTTTATGACCTGAAACCGTCAATAAATCAATATGCCATTCTTTTGGAGATAATGGCACTTTTCCATACGCTTGCACTGCGTCCGTATGAAACCAAGCAGGATGTTCAATAAGTAATTCGCCAATTTCTTGTATAGGTAGTACGTTCCCTGTTTCATTATTTGCAAACATTATCGACACTAAAATGGTATCCGGACGCAAAGCTGCTTCCACATCGGCGCTTTGGATTTGTCCATTGTCATCCACAGGTAAATAAGTAATATCAAAACCTAATGTTTCTAAGTATGCTGCTGTGCGTAAAATCGCTGGATGTTCAATAGCTGTCGTAATAATGTGTTTACCTTCAGCTTGACGACCAAGCGCCGTGCTAATTAATACAGTATTATCGCCTTCTGTGCCCCCACTATTAAAAATAATTTCATGAGCGGTCACACCTAAACTATCCGCAATCACTTGACGTGCATTTTCTAAATATTCGTGTGCACGTCGCCCATATTGGTGAATACTTGAAGGATTGCCTACAACTTCCAACATCACTTCACTCATTTTTTCTACAACATCGGGCCGTACAGGTGTTGTTGCCGCATGATCTAAATATGTCATTTTTCCACCTTCTCTTTTAATAACGTTATTATAACAAACTTGTGAAAAATACCAATCAAAGAAGCACTATGCGGCTACTTCTTTGATTGGTTGCTTTTTTTATAAATAATTTTCGTCGTCTAATTTAAATAAAGGACTCATTGGTGTATTTTCGTGAATACGTTTCACCGCTTCACCCATTAATTTTGAACAAGTCACATACGTTAATTTTTCTGGGTGACGTGCTTCATCGGTTAAACAAGAGTCAGTCACACAAATATCTTCGATTGGCGCAGCGTCTAATGTTTCTTTGGCTGGTGGTGAAAGCAATGCATGAGAAGCACAAGCATAAATATCACTAGCACCGGCTTCTTTTAATAAACGAGCTGCTTGAGCAAAGGTTTTACCTGAATTTAAAATATCATCAACCATGATACATGTTTTACCAGCGACATCACCAATAACATAGCCGCCATTTTCTAATTCATCGTCTTGGTCAACAATTGCCAATGTCGTATTTAGATATTCAGCTAAACTTCTTGAACGTTGAACACCACTATTTTTCGGAGAAACAACCACATAATCATCACCTTGGAAGCCTTTTTCCATGTAGTAATGCGCAAATAATGGGCTTGTAAATAAATTATCCACAGGAATATCGAAGAATCCTTGAACTTGAACGGTATGCAAATCAAGTGTTAAGACACGCGTTGCACCTGCTTCAACTAACATATTGGCAATTAACTTCGCCGTGATTGGTTCATGTGGTTTTGCCGTACGGTCTTGACGAGCATACGCATAATAAGGAAGGACGATATTAATTGTTTTCGCACTAGCGCGTTTCATCGCATCAATCATAATCATTAATTCCATATAGTAATCATTTACTGGCTGATTCGTTGATTGGATGATGTAAATATGCGCACCACGAACACTTTCTTCAATACTGATAGCAATCTCGCCATCACTGAATTTTTTGATGTCGCATTTTCCTAATTTACAACCAAATACTTCTGCAATTTTTTCTGCTAATGGAACATTTCCATTCAAACTAAAGATTTTCAACGATTCATCGTGATATTTTTCGACCATGTGATCCTCCAAATAGAATTTTTTTTCATTTTAACACATTTTACGGATTTAGTTTAGCATGACTCTCTGTACGATATCAAGGAAGTGAGATTGTGCCATTGACCCATTTAGCTGGAATAACCTTGTTGTAGTTTCCCCAATTGTCATGAACCTTAAAAAAACGTTGGCCATCGCTGGTTTCCATATACGCATAAGCTGTCACCCAGTGATTGCCATATGTGCTGCCTAACACTTTTAACACACCGACAATTACCGGCTTGCCTTGGTCAATTCGTTTTACCGCACGTTGCCAACCTCCCGCCATGGTCATTCGCGCCCGTAGCTTTTTGTCAATATAATCAAAATACGTCGATAATCCATGTGAAATTTGTAAGGCGATTGTTGGTAAGCCATGACGTTGAATAAATAATTGTAAAAACTTCACCAACGCTTGCGATTGACGACTGTTCTTCTGACGGATATACGTTGGGATAATGTCTTCATCCAGATAATCTTGATAATATGCCAACAAAACTGCTGCCGCATGGGTTCCACAAAGATAACCTTGAGGCGTTGTCCATTGACGATATGCTTTAAAACGTTCTTCTGCAATGCCGTTCCATTCATCTTTTTTCATTGATTTGCTCCTTCTTCATTTGCGTGTTTGGTTCAACTGTATCATAATAAGAAGATGAAATGGAGTGAAAACAATGTCAGATTTGAAAAAACAAGATTTTTATGAGTATGTCAATGGTGACTGGATCAAAACAGCAGTCATTCCAGCCGACAAACCCGCAACAGGTGGTTTTCAAGATTTAGTAGAAGTAATTGACCAACTGTTAATGAATGAATTAAATCAAATGAGTGATGGTTCTTTAGAACTTCCTGAAAATCGCATGCAAGATGCCGTTAAACTGTATCAATTAGCACGTGATTACGACACTAGAAATCAATTGGGAAGCACACCTATTGCTGATTTATTAGCACGCGTCTCAAATTTGACCTCTTTTGAAGCATTAAACCAACAACTAGGTGATTGGATCAAAGAAGGTTTACCGTTACCGTTTCATTTTTTTGTCATGCCGGACATGAAAAAAGCGACCGAACATGCGCTTTACTTAAATCCAACCTCCTTAATTTTGCCAGATAAAACCTATTATGAAGAGGGACATCCCCAAACCGAAAAATTATTGCAAGTCTTCTTTGAAATGACAGTTAAACTATTACAACAATTTGGAAAAACACTTCCGGAAGCTGAAACAATTGCTGAACAAGCGCTAGCCTTCGACAAAGCATTGGCACCTTATGTTTTAAGCGCCGAAGAAAGTGCTGATTACACCAAAGCGTATAATCCTAAAAAAGTAACGGAAGTAGCAGCTTACTCTCAACAGATTGATTTTCTAAAAGCCATCGATGAGTTGCTTTCCGTCACTATCGATCAAGTCATCGTGACAGAACCAATTTATTTTGAAGCATTTGACGAAATCATTAGTGACGATCATTTTCCTTTAATGAAAAGTTGGATGTACGTCCAAACTATTTTGACCTATACAAGTTATTTAAGTGAAGAATTGCGCCAATTAGGTGGTACTTATCGTCGTTTTCTTTCTGGTGTTGATGAAGCAATGCCGCAAGAAAAAGCTGCTTATTATTTAACATTAGGTGAATTTGGACAAGTAATTGGCTTGTATTATGGCCAAAAATATTTTGGAGATAAAGCCAAACAAGATGTCCAACACATGGTACAGACGATGATTGGCGTTTATAAAGAACGTTTGGCAACCAAAGAATGGTTAAGTGAAGCAACGCGCGAAAAAGCGATTGTCAAATTAAACAATATGGGCGTACATGTCGGTTATCCTGATAAAATTCCAGCAGTTTATGATTTATTCGTAACTAAAACAGCAGAAGAAGGCGGTACACTTGTCAGCAATGTCCGTCACTTCTCACGTTTGGCACGTGAAAATCGTTTTAGTAAAGTCAAACAACCTGTCGATCGCAATGAATGGAGCATGGCTGCTTGTACTGTCAATGCTTATTACAGCGGCATGATGAATGTGATTGTTTTTCCTGCTGCTATTTTACAAAAACCATTTTATAGCGTGGAGCAATCAGCTAGTGCCAATTATGGTGGGATTGGGGCAGTGATTGCTCATGAAATTTCACATGCTTTCGACAATAATGGGGCGAAATTTGATGAATTTGGCAACCTAAATAACTGGTGGTCTGACGAAGACCTCGCACATTTTGATCAATTAGCTGAAGCGATGATTGCTGAATTTGATGGGTTAGAAATCGCGGGTGGAAAAGTAAATGGTAAATTGACCGTTTCTGAAAATATTGCTGATGCGGGCGGATTAAGTTGTGCATTAGAAGCCGCGAAAAAAGAAAGCAACGTCGCACTTGATGATTTCTTTACAAATTGGGCGAAAATTTGGCGCACCAAAGCAAAAGAGCAATACCAACAACTCTTGCTTTCTGTTGATGTACACGGTCCTGCTAAATTACGCGCAAACATCCAATTACAAAATTTAGCCGACTTTCATGCGTTTTATGGTATTGAAGCTGGTGATGCAATGTATCGTGCACCAGAAGATCGCGTGCAAATTTGGTAAATCAACAAAGAACAACATAAAAAAACAACGAGAGAGCAAGCTCCTGCTAAATGCTAGGAGCTTGCTCTCTCGTTTGTTTTTTATTCGATGGTCGCACCTAAGCTCCCTTTAAAATGACGCAATGCCCATTCATGACCTTGTGGATCAAAACTAGCAACCGCATCTTCAATAATATGAATGTGATAACCTAAATTATACGCATCCACAGCCGTATGCAAGACACAAATATCGGTACAGACACCTGTTAAATAAATATCTGTAATGCGACGTTCACGCAAACGAATGTCTAAATCCGTTCCACTAAATGCGGAATAATGTCGCTTATCTAACCAATACACATTTTTTGCAGCTTGATGCTTTTCATAAACTGGAGCTAAGCTGCCATACAATTGACGACCAGTCGTCCCAGCTAAATTATGTGGTGGAAACAATCGATTTTCTGGATGAAAGGTATCCTCTTTGTCATGACGATCAATCGCAAAGACCACAAAGTCTCCTGCTTCAATAAATGCTTGGGTTTGTGCCACAAGCGTTTCTTCTATCGCTTGACCCGCAGCGCCGGTTGTTAACGCGCCGTCTGTTGCCACAAAATCATTGGTATAATCAATCGAAATCAATGCTTTCATACGTCTTCCTCCTAAACTAAAGCTTCAACAAATGCTAAAACCATCTCTGCAGAACGTTTTCCTGCTATTTCAATAAACTCATCAAAGGATTGCGTTGCATCATGATCGGCTGTATCACTCATCGCGCGAATCACTAAAAACGGAACGTCAAATTGCATAGCTGTTTGTGCAATCGCTGCACCTTCCATTTCACAAGCTAATGCTTCTGGGAAATGCTCTAAAATAACCTGTATTTTTTCAGGGTCTGCAATAAACGAATCTCCCGTAACAATCAAGCCTTTTTTCACTTGATGATTAGTTTTTTCAGCGGCTTTTTCAATTGCTTGCATCAAGTGAGCATCCGCTTCATAATATAACGGCATACCACCAGGGACTTGTCCGTAAGCATAACCAAAACCAGTCGCGTCCACATCATGATACGCTAATTTTTCTGAAATGACTAAATCGCCGACTGCTAAACCCGCACCGATACCCCCTGCTGAACCAGTATTAATCACACAATCAACCTCGTATTGTTGAATCAATAAACTAGTTGTTAAAGAAGACAACACTTTACCAATCCCTGATTGCACGACAATCACATCATGTCCTGCATAAGTGCCCGCATAAAAAACGGCTCCTGCTTTTTCCCATGTTTGCAATTCTGTTAAGTTCTCTTTCAATACTGCGACTTCTTGTGCCATAGCACCAATAATTCCAATTTTCATTGTCCGACTCCTTTATAAGAAAAAGATCATCATCATTACAACAACAAGTAATAACGCCACAATGACAATACTCTTCACTAAAAAAGTATTCATTTCACGCGAACGTTGTTGTTCACTTGTACGTGTTTTTTTCGATGTCTCTTTTTTTAATTCTTTTCGATAATAATTTGTAGGTTCTTTTGTTTTACTTTTCGTTTTTTTAGGCGCTTGTTTTTTTGGTGTTTTCGATGAAGTTGCTGTCGCTTTTGGTTTCTTAATAATTTGACGATTACGCTCTAGTGCAGCTTCTTTTTCATCTTTTCGTTTTCGTAATTCTGACCGTGTCACTAAGGGACGCTTTGCCATCTTATACCCTCCCTTGGGCAATCAACAATTCCCAATACTGAATCGCAAAAATTGTTTTTGCATCACAGATTGTTTTTTCTTGAATCGCTTGTTTTGCCTCTGCTAGTGTCCATTCATAGACTTCTAACACTTCATCGTCATCTTGTGCTAGTGGATTGTCCACTTTTTTAATATTTTTTGCGTAATAGACGTGCAATAATTCATTGGCGAATCCTGGTGATAAATACATTGATGCCAAATGTTCCATACTTTCTGCACGGTAACCTGTTTCTTCTTCTAACTCACGAGCACCCGTTTCTTCTGGATGACGTCCTTCACCTGGGTCAATTTTGCCTGCTGGAATTTCAAAAATTACTTGTTCCAAAGGTTTTCTAAATTGTTTGACCAAAACAATTTTATTTTCATCGGTTAAAGCCAATACGCCCACACCACCTGGATGAAAAACTAGTTCACGTTGCGCTGTCTGTCCATCTGGTAAACGAACTTCATCTAACGCCACATCGATAATTTTTCCATGGAAAATTTCTTTACGGGTTATTGTTTTTTCTTCAAAATCTTCATAACGAAGCATTGTACCACCATTCTTTCTTGATTTATTCATTATCACCTAGTTTACCATAGAAAAGTTGAGATTTCCTAAGACCTAAGATAGAGATTTGCAAAGAAAACGAAGAAATTCAACCTACTGTCGTCGGATAAATGAGCATGAAATTAGATTATAAATAGAAAATTACTCATAATTCCTCTATAATAAAAGGAAGAAGCAACCGAATTACTCAGTATGGTGCAAAAGTATATAGGAGGAAAATGATGAAATCACTCGGAGAGCAGTTACAACAATATCGTATCGATCATAATTGGACACAGCAACAATTAGCCGATAAACTCGCTGTGTCTCGCTCAACTATTTCAAGTTGGGAAAGTGGCAAAAGCTTTCCTGATTTAGCCTGTCTCGTCTCTCTCAGCCGTTTATTTGATGTTCCTCTTGAAAAATTCTTCTCAAAAGACCCTTCTGTCATTAAAACGATCGCCCATGAACAACAACAAAATCGATTAAAAGGCTATCTTATTTTAGGATTACTGACGGTCATTTTCTTTTTAATTGGTGGTTTGGCATTAACCTATCAAGGGACGAATGTTGCAAACATTGTTTCTGCGCATGAAGTCGCTGTCACTCAAATCCCACAAAATAAACAAGATCAGTGGGTACCCATCACCTTTACAGATACTGACAGTCAAACCGTTCCTTATCTTTCCACACGTGCTTTTTTAGGCATACAAAAAGTTGTCAACGCTTCCGAAACCGATACCGTTGACATTCGGATTACTCGTCTGTCAGACAATCAACAAATTGGGGAATATACGCTTAAACCCAATGCAGCACATGACTTACCCAAATTACAACGAAATGAAAAATATTTTGTCGAAATTCGTAGCACAGCAGAAACATGTGTCTTAAATTTCGTATCATAAAGGAGAAAACTATTGAAAAATAGACATTTCTTATAAATTTCCTAAATTCCAAAAATCCACCGCAAGTCGGATTCTTTTCTTTTCAGTTACATGCTAAAATAAATTTGTAAACAACAAAGAATTCGAACGAGCATGTTGTATCCAATAAATTTAGGAGGAATGAGCAAATGAAACGTTCAACTTGGACTATTATTGGTCTTGTCACTATCGGTGCGATTATTTTTGGCACGATGTTATCAGATTACTTCCCTGTTCTTTTACTAATTGGCGGTGTTCTACTGGTTGTGTATGGTTTCAAAGGAAAATCCGCACCAGTTTCAAACAATAGTTTGCCTGTTTTATCAAAAAAACGTGAGCAAACCTATCTTGAAAGCGGAATGTCTTATCGTGAAATTGAGTTTTTCCGTGAAACCTTAAATCAAGCCAAACAAGAAATTGAAAAGCTGCAAGCAAACATCAGTCAAAATGCTAAATTAAAAGCGATTGACTTACGCCACGATACAATTCGTGCAGCCAAAGCCTTGTTTAAAGAGTTGGTTAAAGAACCAACACGTTTAAACGAAGCCAGTCATTTTCTTTATACACACTTACCAAATATGGTTGATTTAACAAATAAATATTTAGAAATCAACAATCACGAAATTAAAAGTCGTGACACCTATGAAAAAATGGAAGAAAGTATTCAAATTATCGACCAAATGGCATCGTTGATTACACAAGACTATCAAAAATTTGTGGCGGATGATTTAGAAGAATTAGACGTAGAGTTATCTATTGCAAAACAAAGCATTAAAAGAGAAAATCAATATAAAGAAGAAGTGAGATAAAAGACATCTTTTGTCTCATTTCTCTCGAATAAATCACTGTTTCTATTAAAGGAGGAACTACATATATGACTGACACACCTAAAACAGATGTTACCGATACATTAGAAGATTTATTAAGCGATCCATTTGCTGCCAACTTAGATTCATTAACAACTACGCAAAAACAAGAAATCTCATCGTTACAAGAACAACAAAAAGCACCTCGTTTAATTGACCAGTTGCCAGAAAGTCGTCAACAACAAGCCAAAGAATTAGCGGCAAAAATTGATGCAACTGACCAACAAGCTGTCATTACATACGGTGCAGCGGCACAAACAAAACTAAGTGATTTTTCACAATCGATGTTAAATCATGTACAAGCAGCCGATATTGGACCTGTAGGCGACTCATTAACAGAATTGATGTATCGTCTGCAAGAAGCCAATCCCGACGATTTACGTGCTGGTGAAGGTAGTATCTTCAAGCGTATGTTTGGTAAAGTGAAACAATCGATTTATGAAATTACCGCCAAATACCAAAAAATTGGCGCACAAATCGATAAAGTTGCTGTGAAGTTGGACAAGGAAAAAGAAGGATTATTAAAAGATAACTTAATGCTTGAACAGCTTTACAACAAAAACAAAGATTATTTTGATGCGTTAAACATCTATATCGCAGCTGGTGAATTAAAAATGGAAGAATTACAAACGCAAATTATTCCTGAAGCTCTAGACAAAGCGCAAAAAACAGGCGACCAAATGGATGTGCAAATCGCAAACGACTATTCACAATTCTTAGATCGTTTAGACAAACGCACGCATGATTTGCGTTTAGCACGCCAAATTACCATTCAACAAGCACCACAGATTCGTTTGATTCAAAATACAAACCAAGCTTTAGCAGAAAAAATTCACGCATCCATCAATACAGCAATTCCATTGTGGAAAAACCAAGTGGTCATTGCCTTAACATTACTACGTCAAAAAGATGCCGCAACAGCACAACGTCAAGTATCTGAGACAACAAATGATTTATTACGTAAAAACTCAGAAATGTTGAAAGTGTCGGCTATCGAAACAGCTCGTGAAAACGAACGTGGAATCGTGGATATCGAAACCTTGCAACAAACACAAAATGACTTAGTCGAAACAATCCAAGAAACATTACGCATCCAACAAGAAGGAAAAGAAAAACGTCGCAATGCGGAAGTGGAATTGGGAATGATGGAAGAAGACTTGAAACAACGTCTCTTAGACATCACTTCAGGCAACCAAAATTAATCAAAAAACCAATTACCTCGTTGTAATTGGTTTTTTTCATAGGAAGACTTTCTAATTTATAGTTGGTTTTCTTCTCAAAACGCCACAGATTGACACTTGTTACGAATAGAAAAAGCAATAATCCAACAATATAACGTGTATCTCCCAAAGCAATGCCTTTACCAAACACACCTAATCCTAAAATCAGCAACACTACGTAAAACAATCGAACGAAAAAAATAATGTTTTTTTTCATTTCCATCACTCCTTCTATTCTTCTACTTTTATTGTAATATACGCTATTTTTTCACTAACATACAAAAAAGATGTTGGCACGTGTTCCGCGCCAACATCTTTATTTTTTATTCAAATGACTATGTTGGTAACCATATACGAAATAAATGATTAAACCAATAACGCTAGTAATCCCAAATACCAACCAGGTCACTCCACTAAAACGAGTCATTAAAAAGATACACGCAATGACTGAAACCAGTGGCAATACTGGGACAAAGGGCACTCGAAATTCGCCTTTTTTTGGCGCTCCTAATTGTTTACGCAAGCGTAAAATCCCTAGAGACATCATCACCAAACAAGCTAAACCAGTGATGTTTGTCAATTCTGCCAAAATAGTTAATGGAAAAGCGGCTGCAAAAAACAAAGCAATGCCTCCTGCAACATAGGTCGCATTTTTAGGTGTCCGACGTTTCTCATCAATTTTTTGCAAGAAACTTGGCAATAAACCATCTTTACTAATCGCATAAATCAATCGTGCCAATGAATACAACATCGAAATCGTTACTGTCAGCAGCGTTAAAATAGCCCCAACAGAAATAATTGAACCGATAAGTCCTTTATTGACATACCGCATCGCAAACGCAACTGGATCGCCAATACCTAATTGTTCAAAGGGAACAATTCCAGTTAGAATCATCGTCACTGTAATATACAGTAACGTCGCAATAACAATTGCCCCAATAATCCCTCTAGGAATGTCTTTTTGAGGATTTTTGACTTCCTCTGCTGCCATCGAAATCGCATCAAACCCTAAAAAGGCAAAGAAAACCAAGGCAGCACCATTCATAATCCCTTTTGTTCCATAAGGCATAAATGGTTGCCAATTATTCGGGTCCACATAAAATACTCCAACAACAATAAATAAAATGATAATGCCAAATTTCACCCAGACCATCAAATTATTTAATCGCAAGGCTTTTTTCACTTCTTGCGTTACCCATAACGTGATAAAAATAATCACCAGTGCAGCAATTAAATCAACATACGTTCCTTCTTTGGGATTGTAACTGGCAGTTAATGCATGTGGTAACGAAAGATTGATACTTCCTAAAAATCCTTGAACATATCCCGACCATCCTGATGCCACAGATGATACGGCTAACATATACTCACAGATTAAAAACCAACCTGCCATCCAAGCACTTAATTCACCAAAAACGACATACATGTAGCCATAAGGGCCCCCTGAAATTGGCACACGTGAAGCAAATTCTGCAAAACACAACCCACTTAAAATGACTACAATTGCCGCAACAATAAAGGATGCACTTAACGCAGGCCCAGCATAATTGGCAGAAGCTTGACCAGTGATGACAAAAATCCCTGTGCCGATAACGGCGCCAATGCCCAACATAATTAAATCTTTTAAAGTCAGTTCTTTCGTTAAATAGCTGAGTGCTTGTTTATCCGCTGACTTTTTTCTAAATACTTTCATGTGTCCACCACCTGTTAAGTCCTGCTTATAAAGCTTTTAAGTAACCTAACAATAGTCCGCCAATAATCACCATGAGACAGCCCACGATGACAAAACGGAATTCCTTCTTCGTTTTACTTTCACCTAAAATAAAAATACCACCTAATGTTGAAATGATAATTCCCATTTGTGATAGTGAGAAACCAATGGCTAAACCGATTTGTTGCACAGTCATTAACATACACACATTTCCAATTCCCCATAACAAACCTGAAGCCATATTTTTCCACACAAACGCATCAATTTTTACTTTTCTAAAAGCAAATAAACTAGCGCCCATGATCATGCCAATACTTTGTGGCAAAATAATTGCTAACGGATCTAATTTTGCCCAAGTAATAACAATTGTATACGCACCATAACCAATTGTTGAGAAAATTAACGCGCGGAAACCCTTACCAAAATCATACAAACGTCCCGAAGTCTCAACAGCTTTCTCATCATCTTGGCGAGCAGTCAAATAAGCACCAAAAACTAAGAAGAATAACGCACATAAACCAATCACAAAATCACGTGTTTGGGTCCATTCATGAAAAAAGACTGCACCTGCTAACGTATTTAACGCTAACTGCATCCCTGTCGACATCGGTAGTCCTACAGAAACGCCCATGTATTTCATTCCATGGAATTGACCGTTTTGTCCGACTGACCAAAAAAGACCGGATAAAAAACCAATCAAACAAATCCAAGGGGTAATAGTTGGTTGTAAAGTAATGAATAATACGAGAGAAAATAGAAACGCACCAATCGTCATCCCTAACGTTTGTTGATTGGCATCGCCACCAATTTTCCCACTCACAAGTCCAATGCTTCCCCAAGCAAGCATTGGTACTAAGGCAATTAAAATTGTCATAATAGCTCCATTCTGTTAAAAAGTAATAAAAACACCGTATTATTCTAACAATGAATGCCCCATCATGACAATAGTAACATGTGTTATATGAGAGAATTTTTAGCGTTCTTCTTCATAGTAACTAAGCATAGGGAAAAATAACATCATCTTCGTCCCTGTTCCGACAACCGATTCTGCTGTTAACGTCACACCTAATTGTTTTGCCAAATTTTTAGCTAAATATAATCCAAGCCCTGTTGAATGTGTTTGTGCGTTACGCCCATTTTGACCAGTAAAACCTTTATCAAAAATCCGACGCATGTCTTCTTCTGGAATGCCAATGCCACTATCTGTCATTTCCAACTGCACACCTTCACGTTTTTTGTGTAGCACGATAGTAATCGTGCCATTTTCTGGCGTATATTTAATCGCATTGCTTAATAACTGACGAAAAATGAAGCCAATCCATTTAGAGTCTGTTAACACTTGTTGGTCGTCTCCTTCGACTGTAAATCGAATATTTTTTTGAATAAAATAATTGGCTTGGCTACGTAATACAGGTTGAATAATCTGTTTCAATGATGTTTCTTGAATCAAATAATCTTTGGTAAAACTGTCCAAACGTGCGACATATAACACTTGGTCAACATACTCATCAATCCGATGCAATTCATTTTCTAAAGCCATGTACTTGTTATCCTCAATATCAAATTCAATGGAACGTAATAACAATTGACTGGCCGCTAAAGGAACTTTGATTTCATGAACCCATGAATCAATATAATCTTTTTGCTCATCTTGATTGGTGACTACTTGTTGCATATTTTCTTGGTGTTCGCGAATGACTTGGTTGATAAATTCTTGTTCCAAGCGTTCTTCTTCACTGCGCGCCGTCGAAAGATATTTTTGTAACACACTATCGCCTTCATGAAACGATAATTCTTGCCACCAACGACGTTTCGATAAATAATGCACCGCTAAGATAATGCCTAACACCACGCTTTGAATCAGTATCAAATACCAAAAAGTGCCTACGCTTAGATGCACGCCGGGAGATAGCCAAATAATAAACATCGTTAAGCCCACAAAAAGAAACCAGCCAATAAACACCCACCACTGATCTTTTAAATATTTCCAAATACTCATCGCTCACCTCATGGAATAATGTATCCTTGACCAACCTTCGTCTCGATATAGCCTTTTACACCAGCTTGTTCTATTTTGCGACGTAAACGATTAATATTCACAGTTAAGGTATTATCATCTACAAATCGTTCATCGTCCCATAACGCACGTAGTAACTTCTCACGACTTAAAATTTTCCCGTGATTTTTCATCAAAATATACAAAAGACGGTACTCATTTTTACTTAAATCAATCACTTCGCCGTTCACATCGACACTACCATTATCCACGTTCAGCACTAATCCATTATGGCTAATCGTTTCACTATTGTTTTCTACATAGTTATACGAGCGACGCAATAATGCATTAATTTTCGCTACTAAGACGTCTAACTCAAATGGTTTCGTAATAAAATCATCGGCACCCATATTCATCGCCATAATCATATCCATATTTGTGTTACGACTGGAAATAAAAATAATCGGAACTTTTGAGATTTCACGAATCTTTTGACACCAGTAGTACCCATCAAAGACCGGTAAGTTAATATCCAACAAAATTAATTGTGGTTCTTCTGTTTTAAAATCTAATAAGACTTGATGAAAATCAGTCGTACCAAATGTATCGAATTGCCATTTTTCTAATTCTTCCATAATTAATTGACCAATAACTGCTTCGTCTTCTACAATCATAATTTTTGCCATGTTCGTGCCTCCTTGTCTTCTTTACTGTACCAAATTTCTAGTATTTAGACCATGGATACTCCATACAAAAAAGCCAAGAATTCGAAAATTCTTGGCTCAGACTGTTAAATAAATGGGACTAATTTTTCTTGATTCACTTCTTCGTACGCCGTTAAAAATTGATGGATTTCACGTAATACACTTGGAATGATTCCCGCTTCATCATTTTCAACTTGCAAAACTAACAATGGTTCATGCAAACTCATGCGCAATAAGAACCACCCTGAACCAAATGTATCAGATAATTTAAAACGAATCCCTTCGTCATTTTCAGGATCAACTGTCCATCCCGCAACTTGATGTGTAGCCAAAGCAGCAATCACCGCTTCTCCTAACGCACGATACTCGTCGGCTTCTAATTTGAAACGAACTTCTTGGGTTTCGGCTGGTTGCTTCAAGTCAGCAATCAATCCTTCTAATGTTTGATTTTCCGCTTGCAATTGTGGCAATAACATCAAAATTTTAGCAATGACATACGCGCCATCGTCTAAGAAATAGTTCTCTTTAAACGCAGCATGTCCACTTGTCTCAATTGCTAATTGGGAATCAATCCCCGCTTCATTTAATTGTATCGCTTTGTTGATAACATTACGATACCCTGAAATGTACCGCACTTGTTTGCCATTTAACGCTTCAATAAATTCTTTTAGATGATCTGTCGTTGGTGAATTAGTGACAATACTCGTCCCTGGATGTTCCGCTAAAACAATCCGACTTAACACAGCAATTAAGTTGTTACGATTTAGCACATCACCAGTTTTGGTCACTACCGCAGAACGGTCAACATCCGTATCAAAAATAACCCCTAAATCAGCGTTGTTGGCTAACACCGCTTCTTGAATACTCGCCATGGCTTCTTTATTATCTGGATTTGGAATATGGTTTGGAAAATGTCCATCTGGTTCTAAAAATTGGGAACCTGTTGTATCGGCACCGAGTGGTTGTAAGACTTTATCTGCAAAGAAACCACCTGCACCATTCCCCGCATCGACAATGATTTTTAATCCTTTTAACGGCTCTTGCGGTGTGCCTTTAATTCCTTGGCGAATCTTTTGCACCAAATCTTGCGCATAAGGCGTTAAAATATCCGCTTCACGAACGTGACCCGTTGCAGCCGATTGTTCTTCCGTATGACTTAAAATAAATTGAATATCTTCTTTTTCAGCTCCACCTTGGCGACTGAAAATTTTGACACCATTAAAGTAATAAGGTAAATGACTTGCTGTTAGCATGACACCTGCATGACACGCAAATTCTGGAAATTGTGTACTCATAAACATCGCGGGTGTGGTCGCTAAATGAAAGTCAATCACATCGACACCTTGACGTATCAACGCATCAATCAAAGCTGTTTTTAAACTGGCACCACTTAAACGACTGTCTTGACCGACACCAACCACAAGTGGTGTCTCACCTGTTTTGGTACGTAACCAATGAATCAAACCTGAAGCAATTTTTTCCATCGCAGCCGGTGTTAAATTAGCTGGATATTCTTCGGTAGCAATCGCAATGCCGCGAATGTCTGAACCATTTTGCAATTTTTCTAATGCTGTCATGTATTTTCCCCCTTAAATCGTGTTGCGCTTTCATTATAACAAAAAAATCGCACCTGTCGTACTTTTTAGGTATTTTTTACTAAAAAGTCCAACAGATGCTTTTTTCTTAATTGGTATGAATCAAATCGTATTGTGATTGGTACAAATGATGGTACTTGCCTTTTTGTGCCATTAACTCATCATGGGTACCGGCTTCGACAATTTGCCCTTGATCGATATAAAAAATCTGAGAACTATTTTTAATGGTCGATAGACGATGCGCAATAATAAATGAGGTTCGTCCTTTTAATAGTTCTTGCAATCCTTGTTGTAAAAGCTCTTCGGTTTTGGTATCAATACTGGAAGTTGCTTCATCTAAAATCAAAATTTTCGGGTCCGCCAACAAAGCACGAGCAAAAGATATTAATTGGCGTTGCCCTGCAGAAAGGGTACTCCCTCGTTCTTCTACTATCGTTTGATACCCTTCTTTTAACTCTGAGATAAAATCATGGGCACGCACAATTTTTGCTGCTGCGATAATTTCTTCTTCCGTAGCATCTAAGCGACCATAGCGAATATTTTCTAAAATAGTCCCACTGAAAACAAACGTATCTTGTAACATCACACCCATTTGTGTTCGTAGCGAATGCAATGTCACCTCGCGGACATCGTAACCGTCCACTTTTACATATCCTTCGTTGACATCATAAAAACGACTGAGTAAATTAATAATTGTTGTTTTTCCTGCACCAGTTGGACCCACCAACGCAATCGACTGTCCCGGAGTAATATGAAACGTCACATGATTTAAAATATTTTTGCCTTCTTCATAGCGGAACGTCACTTCTTCAAAATCAACACGCCCTTGAATCGGTGGCAATACTTTTGCCTCGGGTGCATCTTGAATATCAGGAACTTCATCCATCGTTTCAAAAATGCGTTCTAAATAAGCTGTCGCTGTTACCAATGAATTGTAAAAATTACCGATACTAATGACAGGGTTCCAAAAATTATTAATGTACCCAATAAAAGCGATCAATGTTCCCGTCGAAACGTCCACGCCCATTTGCCGAATGCCTAAGAAATAAATCAGGCACGTCGTTAATACGGAAATATTTTGAACACCAGGCCATAATAAAAATTGGATTTTTACAGCGTGCATCCATGAAGTCCGAAATTCTTCACTGACTTCATTAAAAATCTCATAATTCTTTTTCTCACGCGCGAACGATTGAGTGATCTTAATCCCCGCAATACTTTCGTGAATATAAGCATTTAAATTCGATTGTTTATTACTCAAAGCTTGGTACGCTTTACGTTGTTGACTAGTAATCACCATCACCAAAATAAATAAAATAGGCAACAACGCCAAACTATACAACGTCAATTTGACATCAATGAAAAACATAAACAACAACGTAATAATGACACTAAAAATATCAGAAATTAAATTAATTAGCCCATTACTCAACAAATCACTTAACGTATTGATATAATTCACAACACGAATCAAAATTTTTCCATGAGGACGATTATCAAAATACGAGAAGGGCAGGCGTTGTAGATGTTCAAAAATGGACGAACGCATATCTTTCAAAATGTCTTGCCCAATTTCTGTAATTGCTAAAATACGATACTTCATACACCAGGCAATCACAAAAAGCGAAAGTAAAAAAATCATACCTAACCCTAACAGTAACGGAATATTTTTTTGAGGAATCACATCATCAATCGCAATTTTTGTGAAATATGGCCCTAACATTCCTGCTGTATTCGCCAAAATAATGATGAATAACACCTTAAAAATGGCTGTACGATAAGGTTTAATATATCCGCCTAAACGCTGATAATGTGACCAATTAAATTCACGGGTCAATTCCTCATCTACATCGAATTTATTTCGTGCCATTTACTTCACCTCCCCGTCTACTAAACCAAGTTGCTTCTGATAAACATCGTAATAAAAGCCTTTTTTCGCTACCAATTCTTGATGCGTTCCAGCTTCAACGACACGTCCTTTTTCCATCATCAAAATCAAATCGGCTTCACGCACAGAAGAAATACGGTGGGCAATAATGAACGTGGTCTTCGCATCGGTTAGTGCCGTTAGTTCTTTTTGAATTTTCGATTCAGTTTCCATATCCACTGCCGAAGTCGTGTCATCTAAGATTAAAATTGCTGGGTCTTTTGCCAAGGCTCGGGCTAAAGAAATCCGCTGTTTTTGACCGCCTGATAAGCCCACACCACGTTCACCGACAATCGTTTCATATCCTTCTGGCATGCGACTAATAAAATGATGCGCATCTGCAATTTCGGCTACGCGCTGAATATAAGCTTCATCTGCATAAGGATTCCCAAAAGCAATATTGTCCTCAATTGTGTCTGAAAATAAAAAGACATCTTGCATGACCATTGAAATATTTTCGCGTAATTGACGAACAGGATAACTTTTTGCATCTTTGCCATCAATTAAGACCCGTCCACTCGTCGGATCGTAAAAACGCGCCACTAAATTGACTAAGGTGGTTTTCCCTGATCCTGTTTCACCCAAAATACCAAGGGTTTGTCCTGGGGCAATTTTAAACGAAACATCTTCTAACACATTGCTATTTGGATCATCTGAAAAATGAAAGGACACATGGTCGAATGTCACATACCCTTGAATAGCAACCGCTTCTTCACCTTCCACTGGAATTGTTGCTTGCGTGTTCATCACTTGGCGAATTTTGACACAAGAAGCAGAAAAACGTTGCACATCATTAATCAACCAACCACTCATACGCATTGGTTGATTGAGCATCCATAAAAAACCATTAAATGTAATTAAATTACCTAATGACATCTGTCCTTGAATCACAAACCAGCCACCTAATACTAACGTCGTTAAATTTAAACTACCTGCCAACATATCTAACCAAGGTAAATATTTCCCTGAAACTTTTGCTGATGCCATGTTTTTTTGCTTATAATCTTCATTGTAGGCATGGAATTTTTCAATTTCGTAGGGTTCGCGTGCAAAAGCTTTTACTACTCGGTTCCCACCTATATTTTCTTCCACCATTGAGTTTAAACGTGAAAAACTCTCACGAATGTCAAAAAAGACTGGGTGTGCTTCTTTGGACATTTTCATCGTTAAGAAATAAATCACTGGTGTAATCACCACTAATGCCAGCATTAATGGCAAATTAATCGTTGCCATCATCATAATAGCGGTCACAAACCATAAAATACATTCAATAATGTTATACGATACCCATGAAACAAAATGGCGAATCGCATCTGTATCGCCTGTCATTCGGGCCATAATATCACCGACACGTGTATGGTTAAAAAAATCGAAATCTAATTCTTGCAACTTCTTATACATATCTTTCCGAAGTTGAAACAACACATTTTGACCAATCCGTTCGAACATCATCTGATACAAATAACGGATGATTGTTCGAAATAACGTAATCCCGATCATGATTCCTAATAAGGGCACCAATAAATTTCCCTTTCCTTGATCAATCACTTGGTCAACAAGCATTCCTGAAACGACTGGATTTACAATAATTAAGATAGCATTCATTACAACAAAAATAAGTGCTAGAACCATGCGTCCTTTATAAATTTTGGCGTAATGCCAAATCCATTGAAAATTATTCATAAACATCCCTCCAAACTGTCCTTTGTATCCCTTATCATACCGCTCTGATTTTAAATTAGAATGGAATATTCTAGTAAGAAAGATGGAGATTTTTGCCATTTTTCCAATAGGTATTTGATGCTTTTATATCATCTAATTTTAATTTTACGTTATAATACAAATGGAGGTGAGTCGATGGATATTCAAGAATTTAATCCAAGCATTTATTATGCGTTTGATGTCTGGAATCCTGAAAATAACGAAAATAAAAAACACCATCATGATTTTTTCGAAATTTCCATTATTTTAGAAGGCGAAGCATCTTACTTCTTTAATCAACGTTGGCAAACTGTACGTGGAGGCGATATTTTATTATTCAATCCTTATGTAGAACATGCTGAACGACAACTGCCAAATACACATTCGCACCAACTGCACATTGGTATTGGTCGCTTCGAATTGGAAGGGTTTTCTAAAAATACATTTCCTAATCAAGAGATTCTTTTAAGTAGTCAAGAGGATCAAATCAAAGTTTTTGATAAAGCATGGCAATTAATTAACGAATTTGGTCGTCAGCATATCAACTTGATTTGTAAAGGGTTAATTTTTGAAATGATGGGCTTAATTTTACGCTGTTTAGAACAAAATGAACAAGCGG
The DNA here is from genome assembly GCF_029023825.1 of Enterococcus saccharolyticus subsp. saccharolyticus. Classification (NCBI taxonomy): domain Bacteria; kingdom Bacillati; phylum Bacillota; class Bacilli; order Lactobacillales; family Enterococcaceae; genus Enterococcus; species Enterococcus saccharolyticus. The sequence continues at coordinate 2,256,484 of NZ_CP118957.1, forward strand.
ATTCTGCGATTTTAAGCAAAAACGATCGCTTAAAACAAGCTGTCCAACTCATTATTACCTACATCGAAAATAATTATGCCCAAGAAATTACAATTGAACAATTAGCGACGACTCATTTTGTCAGTCCCACCTATTTATCGAAAATTTTTAAGGAAGTGACTGGTGTTTCACCAATTAATTATTTAATTTTGATTCGTCTACAACAAGCCTATCAACTTTTAGTCACCGAAGAATATCCCATTAAAGAAGTTGCACGAGCCGTTGGGTATGAAGATGCCTATCATTTTAGTAAATCCTTTAAAAAACAATACGGGATTGCCCCTTCTGCTGTACGCCAAAAACATTCGCAGGAAATGGCCAACTAAGCATTTCCTGCGAATGTTTTAAATTAGTTTTTGTAATGAAGCAATGACGTTTGCCATTGCTTGTGCTGCTTCTTGGGGCAACGCATTAAATTCATCTTGTTTTAAGATAAAATCCAAACGTTCTTGCATACGTGCGAGCACTTTTTCTAAATAAGCTCCTTGGGTAAAATCAACCACAAACCCATCAATTGGTAAATAAGTCATACCTTCCATCGAATCAAACGGCACAAATTGTTCCGGATGTTCAATGATGGTTTCAACACTTGCTAAAGTGACTTCAGGAGCAATATTTTTCCCGTTAAATGCGCCAGTATTTAGAATATAACAGGCGGTTGCTTGTTTTTGAAATAGTTCTCGGAAATTGGCATAATCTTCGCCTAAAGGATAGCTACGGAAGGGATTGGCATAGGGTTCAATCACTAAGGTATCCAAGTCAACATCACCAATCACATGTTCCGCTGTGCTTCGTTTAGTGGCTAAAGTTAAACCAAAAACTGCGGCTAAAACTGGATCATCAATTTTCACAACTGGTGGTAAACTATCATCCTTCATAATCCAAAAAATAGCGTCTAATTTTTCCGTAATGACATCCACTCGATTTTTCGTAACGTAACGCGATTTAACCGTACGACCATTTCCATTGCGAATGTCTTCTAACACTGGAACTTTTCGGCCTTGCTCGTCTAAGGTCACGCCTACATTTTGCAGCGTTAAAAAGTAAGCAACGCGACTATCGGTTAACGGATAATCTTGCACTTTATCGAAATAAGCTGGTTCCAGAGCAATCGTTGTTTCTGTGTCTTGATGAATGATAAAGGCGTCATCATGGAGGACATCCACATGGTATCGTCCGTGATGCTTTGTTAAAGTAATCGTGGATTTCCCCGATCCCGATAAACCAAATGTTGCCATCGTAAATTTCCGATCCGCTAAATGATATTGTTTCACTCCGCCATGACATGCCACAAATTGGTTGCGATGGGCAGTTGCCCAAGCTAAGGTCAATGTTCCTTTTTTCAACTCGCCAAAATAACGCAATCCTAAAATTGCGGCAACATTATGAATGGGATCAAACAATGCTAGTCCATGAGGAAAATCCGGATGGGTCCATTCTGGATTCGCAAACAAATAGATATCATTTTCATTGAAGGGTTGGGAATCTTCGTAACGTGTGCGCCATTGGTCAGTTTCTATTTGAAAATTTAATAAGTAGGAATATAAGTTTAGCTCGAAACCTTCTGGTACCAATACATGACTTCGAATCATAAACTGTTCATCTAGTCCAACAACCACATTCCCTTGATAAAATTGCTGTTTCGTTGCTTGATACAATGCTTCACGCAATAACCCATCATAATATTTTTGATCGACTCCCGGTTGCCCGATAATGACCCGTGCTGCGGATGTTCGTCCGACTACTTTACCATCATTTCCAACAAGCATCTTAGCATCCTTAGGTAAACCTAGTTTATCCGCATATTTTACAGGTACATCAGTAACTATCGTATTTGGTGCTTGCTCCGCTTTACAGTAAGCGCTTTCTAAATTGAGAATAACTTCTACATTATTTCCATAAAAAAATGTTTCAATTAAGGTTTTAGTACTGGAAAACAAGCCATTTTCTGGATGAATGTCGGCTTGCTTAAATTGTTGAATCGAACTCATGATCTCCCTCCTCTATAAATTGATGCAAAATTCTAATAATTTAATTATATCTGAAATTTGCTTTCTATACAAAAAAGAGACTGTATCCGAACGATAGTGCGTGTGTTCCTCGCCCTTTGTATCGCGCGGATAGAATCTTTAAGAATAAGTGTGACCTTCAATCGCTAGTAAACGACGTTTCAGTAGCAAGCCTCCACGAAAACCAGTCAGTGAACCATCTTTTCCTAACACACGATGACAAGGAACTACGATTAACAAAGGATTTCTACCAACTGCATTGGCAACAGCACGCACTGCTGTCGGTCGCCCAATTTTCTCTGCAAGGGCACTATATGTTATCGTCGTGCCATAAGGAATTTTGTGGAGTTCTTGCCAAACTTGTTTTTGAAAATCTGTGCCAATTAAATCGACCGGAAAGGAGAAAGTTGTACCCGTCTGAGTAAAATAATCTTTCAAAGGTTGCACATACATTGCGACTTTTTGGTCATCAACAAATACGTCATATCCTTTAAAAAACTTCGCTAAATCTTCATTATTCGCCACTAAATCAAAATAAGCCAAACCTTTATCCGTTGCTGCAAAAATATATTCTTCCTCACCAATGGTTGCCGTTGTTGTATACAGTCGTTTCATTGTACGTTCCTACTTTCTAGCATAGTTATTTGTTGTCAATATAGCATATCTCTCACCATGAAACAAACATACGTTCTCAAATAAAAAAGCTATCCGAAGCGTGCTGCTTCGGATAGCTTTTATTCACTCACTACTGATTCTTCTGTTGATTTCATCGAAGTTGTTGCCTCGTCAGTTTCAGACGTAGGTGTTTCAGGAAATTCTGGTATTTCTTCTACTTTGGGTTTCAAGTTGCCTAAACTAATGCCGATACTAATCGTTGCTTCAATTGGTAAAAATTGACCGTATTGACTCATTTCGACAACGGTTCCTTTCGGTTCAGAAGAATCCACATAATACACCGTATAATAAATATAGGCTCCTTTTGATTGGTATTCATCAAAGAATAATTTTGGTAAATCTCCTTCTGTCGTACTTCCACGTAAATCTTTCATGTATGGTCGACCTTGAGAGTACACCACTTCCACTGGTGGAATCGTGTCACCTTCTGTGTATTCTTTACCTGATTCTACAGATTGGCTAATAAATTGCCCATAAGGAACATCCGAAGAATACAGATTTTTGATAATCACAGGAACTTTTGATTCGATACCGCTAGCTTCTTCCATCGTATACATGGCATAATCCGGCACAACAATCGCCTTACCTTTGGACACATGAACAACAATTTCGTCTTGTTTCGCAATTTTTGTTCCTTTGCTTGTCTCTTGTGAAATGACTGTATCCACAGCTACATCATTTGAAAAATCTTTTTCCGTTTTCAACTTCACATCATTTTTCTTCGTCCAATCCGTTACTTCGGATAATGGTTTGCCTTTAAAATCAGGAACTTCAATATTTTTTTCAAAGACTTCTTTGCCTTTTGAATAATAAATAGTTAGGCGGTCTTGGCGTTTATAATCGTCTAATTTCAACTCTTTATTGGCCGCTTCTTGCTTGATAAACTCACCTTTTGCCACGTTATTATCAAATGATTCTAACAAAGTAATGTTCTCTGCTTTGTGTTCTGTAATCCAATCAGAGGCCGCTTTTTTATCCATTGTTTTAAAGTCAGGCAATGTAATTTTTTCTTCTGGATCTGCGCCTAGACTACCTTTAATGGTGAGGGTTTTGCCTTTTTTGATTTTTTTATCCGGCGCCACAGCTTGCGAGATGACATTATTGACATCGGTATCAAAATCGTATTCTTGATCTACTTTAATAACTACGCCTTCTTCAGTTCCCCATGCACGTACTTCTGAAATTTCTTTATTCACAAAATCGGGCACTTTCACATGCGTTAATTGATAATACGTGAAAAACAACGCCACTGCTGCTAAAACAACGGAAATCCCAATGAAGATATATTTTCTTCGTTGGCGTTTTTGATACGTTGGATCAAATTCTGTTTCTTCTGTTTGAAAACGACTGACGGGTGGTTCGTCAGTTGACTTTGTTTTCGCTTGACGTGTCGGTGGCGCTTCGGTCGGTTCTTTTTTCGACTCAGAAGTCGGTTCAGAAACGACTTTTTCAACCACTTCTTCAGTTGTCTCTTCTTCTGCTACAGCTTCTTCTGATTCAGGCTGTTTTTTAGAAGGTTCTTTTTTTTGCCCATCATAATTGTTTTTCGTAAAATTAGAAAGAAAATCACTCATATGGTTTCAACACACCTTTTCTTAAATACAACATTTCATCGGCTTGTTGGGCAATTTCATTGGAGTGAGTAACCATGATGACACATTTATTGTGCGTATGTGCCAATTCTTTGAAGATATCCACAATTTCTTGTTCCATTTCTTCATCTAAATTTCCTGTCGGCTCATCTGCTAGAATAATATCTACGTTCGTTGCTAATGCCCGGGCAATAGCCACACGTTGTTGTTCTCCCCCCGATAACTGATTCACTAAACGATCAGCTTTATCGCGCGTAATACCGATATAATCCAACAAGTTATAGGCTACCTCACGATGGTTATCTGGTAATTTATTATCCGTAATCGACATTGGCACTAATACATTTTCAACTGCTGTCAAATAAGGAATTAAGTTATAACTTTGGAAAATAATACTAATTTCATCACGACGGTATTTATCATACCCCAATGCTTTAATATCTTTTCCATTCAATAAAATTTCACCAGATTTAGGTGAATCTAATGCACTGATTAGCGACAGGAAAGTCGTTTTTCCTGACCCAGATTGTCCTAAAATGGCATAGAAGGTGCCTTTTTCAAAAGACACAGAGGTTTCTTTTAAAATATAACGGCGTTGATCGCCATCTTGATAAAAATAATCAACTTTTTTTGTTTCCAATAAAACCATTATTTCATCCTCCTTACATCATAATTTTCTTCGGATTCAAGCGTAAAATATAAAGCAATGGTAAAATCGCTGAAAGTAACACAGTTCCTAAACCTAAAAGTAAGTAGCTAATGATATAACCCACTGAGAACGTTACTTTATAAGCAGATTGAATATCGTCATAAGAAACATTTGGTGTATTTAACGAATAACCACCGATATAGCCATTCATCATATCTCCTGAATTACTTAACCAGTCTGTTTGTAATAAAGAATTGGATACTGCACCACCTAAAAGATTTCCTGTTACCAGAGAAAGGACCAAAGCAATTATACTTGTTAATAACAACTCGACCACAATTTGACCGATAATTTCGGTGCGACTTTCGCCTAAAGAAAGATAAATCCCCAATTCATGTTTACGGTCACGCAAGAATAGCAAGACAACTAATGAAATAATTAAAATTGTTGCTAATGCAGCGATAATCACGACATATTTTGAAATCGTGCCTAATTTTTTCATGCCACCTGCAATTTGTTCATACTGATCCGTTGACGCAAAGACTTGGTAATATTCGTTACTAATTAACGCATTGGCTTCTTCACGGAAAGCTTCGACATCATCCACTGATTTCAGAACATACGTTACTTGATAATAGTCTTGTGATTCTTGTAAAGCTAAATCTTCTTCACTCATTTTCCAAATTTTTTGTGATTGTTCTTTATTTAAAGCTTTGACTAATTCATTTGGCATATAAAGCGTGTTGATTTGTTCCACTGCACGCCATTCCTCTTCATCCATGCCTTCGTCTTTACTTTTTTCTTTATTTTCTTTTTTCACTACTGAGAAAATCCCACCAACTTTAACTGGAAAATCAAAAGTAGCAATTTCTGGAGTAGCTGGTTCTTCATTGTCTTCTGACATCATTTCTTCAGAGAAAACTTCACCTGTAACATCGATGGCTACTTGATCACCCACAGAAAGATTATTTGCTTCCGCCACTTCACGACTGATTAATACCGTGTTTTCACCATCTTTAATCGCTTTGTCGGTAAACGTTTCGCCGCTTTCCAATTTGATAATTCCTTCTTCTAAATCAACAACTTCTTTACGGTTCACGCCTTTGATGTTGAAACTATATTTATAGCTGCCTCCATAACTGACGCCACCTTCTTCTGGTGAATATGCCTTGAATTTATTGGTACCAATAAACGCAGAAATCGACATATCATAATATTTAACATAAGGTAATTTGCCAATTGCTTCTAACTCTTTCGTAGGCGGTGTCGTAAACCACTTATCATCTTCAAATTTTTCGGGATTTTTTTGTTGATCTTTATCAAATTTTTCATAATCCATTTCGACTGTTGCTTGTGCTCCCATTTGTTTCTTCGTTTCTTTTTCAACATTCTGTGTAGATTGTTGAATTGCAACTGCGCCAGCGATTACATTACCTAAAATAAAAATGACTAAAAACAAAATAAATGATCGCCCTTTTCTTCGTGTCACACTTTTCAGTGCTCGTTGCCAAAATTTCATCTCCTAAATCCTCCCTATCACATTTCTATTCATTATTCCACAGATGCAAAAGGCTTACAATCCCTTTTCTAAGCTTTTCACATACGGCTGTTGTCTTTTTCATACCGAAAAAAAATGAACTTCATCAAAAAGCGTTCGTTCCGCGTTTTTCCGATCGTTTTTTTTCAAAAATGCACTAGTAAAAGGAACTAACAGTTTTGTAAGACACGGATAAATGAATAATAGATAATCATTGCTACTTTAATTTTTAGTATACCTTTTTTATACGTGTGAAAATCGTTTTTACCCTGAACGTTGCAAATTTATGCCTAAACGTTACAAAAAAATCGCTCACTTCTCAGTGAACGATACAACCTAGCCCATCTTCTTTGCTTGATATCTAGCATAAAGCAAGCCCCCAAAAGTAACCAAGCCCAATAAAATCACGATTCATTTTTTAAAAGGAAACGAAGGCAGAATATAAAGAAGAATAAATAAGGGGAAAACTACAAGAGAGAGTTTATTAGAATTGTTCATAATTATCACATCCTATCCATTGCGTATCTACAAAAAAAAGAGGCCAATGTTACAGCCTCTTTTTTATTCTCGTGTATCAAAAATAATTGTCACAGGACCATCATTGACTAAAGATACTTTCATATCCGCGCCAAATTCTCCAGTAACTACAGGAATCGCTAACTGGCGTAACCCCTCGTTAAACGCATCGTATAATGGGATGGCTATTTCTGGACGTGCTGCTTTGATAAAACTTGGACGATTACCTTTTTTCGTTTCTGCATATAACGTGAATTGTGAAATACTCAAAATACTTCCAGAAACAGCTGCAATACTGCGATTCATTTTGCCCTCATCGTCTTCAAAAACACGTAACTTGGCAATTTTACCAATCAAATACTCGACATCTGCTTGGGTATCTTCGGTATGAATCCCTAATAAAATCATATATCCTTGTGCAATAGCACCTGTAATTTCGCCATTAATTTTGACACTTGCTTCACTTACTCGTTGTATAACTGCGCGCATTTTTCTATCCTTTCACACGATGGACGCTGTAAACATCCGGTACTTGTTTCAATTTATCTGTAATGGTTTGCAGGTGAGACAGATTTTGGATTGAAACAGAGAGACGAATGGTTGCTTGTTTGTCTTTATCTGAACGTGCTGTCACGCCAAGAAGTTTTTTCGATTGAGAACTAATGACTTGTAGCACATCATTTAATAATCCTGAACGATCATAGCCATGAATTTCTAAATCGGCGGCATATTCTTTTTGATTGCTTGCTGTGTCTTCCCATTCTACTTCAATCAAACGATTTTCATATTCGGGCGCATTCGTCACATTAGGACAATCCGCACGATGAATAGAAATACCGCGCCCTTTCGTAATATAGCCCACGATAGCATCACCTGGTACCGGATTACAACAACGACTCATTCGAATCAATAAGTTTTCCACACCTTGAATCACAACGCCACCTTCATGGCGAATTTTCATCTTTTCTGGCTCTTTTTTCGCCGGTTGGTTCATGATCTCTTGCATACGTTGTTTATCTTTTTCGATTTGTTGCTCACGACGTTCTTCTTCAGTTAATCGATTGGCTAAAGTAGTTGGACTAACTTCACCATAACCAACTGCTGCAAATAAATCATCTTCTGTATGGTAATTATAGCGTTGCAATGCTTCTTGCATTTTAGCTTTAGAGAGCATTTCTTTAGGAACAAAACCTAAATCTTGCAACGCTTTGACTACTGCTTCGTGGCCTTTTTCGATGTTTCCTTCACGATCTTGTGTTTTAAAGAAACGTTTGATTTTATTTTTCGCTTTGCTTGTTGCGACTAATTTTAACCAGTCACGACTTGGTCCAGATGAATTAGCCGAAGTCATAATCTCTACAATATCGCCTGTTTTCAACTTATAGTCCAATTGAACCATTTTGCCATTCACTTTGGCTCCAACTGTCTTACTTCCAATATCGGTATGAATATTATAAGCAAAATCAAGCGGACCAGATCCTTTTGGTAATTCAGAGACATCTCCTTTTGGTGTAAAGACATAGACCTTATCACTAAAGATATCTCCTTTAACCCCTTCCATAAACTCAGAAGCATCAAAGCTTTCATCTTGTAGCTCTAAAATTTCTTTAAACCAACCAACCTGTTGAGTCATGGCATCTGGTTTGATTTCTTCGGTGTGTCCTTCTTTGTATGCCCAGTGAGCCGCAACCCCAAATTCGGCAATTTCATGCATTTCATGGGTCCGAATTTGAATTTCGATTGGATTGCCATTCGGACCAATCACTGTCGTATGGATGGATTGATACATGTTTGCTTTTGGCATAGCAATATAGTCCTTGAAACGTCCCGGCATAGGTTTCCATCTCGTATGAATCGCACCTAAAACTGCATAACAGTCTTTGATAGAATCGACAATTACACGAATAGCTAATAAATCATAAATCTCATCAAATTGTTTTTTCTTATCCACCATTTTGCGATAAATAGAATAAATATGTTTGGGACGACCATAAATTTCCGCATAAATATCGAGTTCTTCTGTCGCTAGACGAATTTCTTCAACTGTTCCTTCCACATACGCTTCACGTTCCTCACGTTTGGTTTGCATCAAGTGAACAATGCGATAATATTGATTTGGGTTTAAATAACGTAACGAACGGTCTTCTAGCTCCCATTTAATTCGACTAATCCCTAGACGATGTGCGAGAGGGGCATAAATTTCCATTGTTTCTTGGGCAATCCGTCGTTGCTTATCTTCACGCAAATGATTTAATGTCCGCATATTGTGCAAACGGTCGGCCAGTTTCACCATGATTACGCGTAAATCTTGTGCCATTGCTAACAACATTTTGCGGTGATTTTCTGCTAATTGTTCCTCATGCGATTTGTACATAATTTTTCCTAATTTTGTAACGCCATCAACCAGCATTGCCACATCAGGGCCAAATTCTGCTTTTAAATCTTCTAACGTTACATCTGTATCTTCGACAACGTCATGTAAAAAACCTGTCGCTACCGTATGAGGATCCATATGTAATTCTGCTAGAATTCCCGCAACTTGAATGGGGTGAATAATATAGGGTTCGCCAGATTTACGAAATTGTCCTTCGTGCGCTTTGGTTGCATAATCCAACGCTTTTTGGACAAACGCAACATGCTCTTTACTCATATAATAAGAGACAAGTTTTACCACTGTTGGGCCTGACATAATCGTTTCTTTAGCCATTGTAGGAACCTCCTTTGAGAAAAAAGGTCTGGACGAACGCCCAGACTCTTCTTGGTTATACTTGTATACAAGAGACCGATTGGGAATTTCTATCCCTAAGTACCAGTTATATTATACAAATTTTCCGTGTTTTTTTCAAACCTGTAAAACCAAAGTTATCAAGGAATTTTTACATTAATTCTAATTGATAACTCGCCGCACTTAATAAATAAAACGGCGCTGTTTCTGCTCGTAAAATACGAGGACCTAAGCCACAAAGCTGTCCATTCATCGCAACCAATGTTTCAATTTCTTGAGGAGCAAGTCCGCCTTCTGGTCCGAATATAGCCAATAAACGGGTACCTTTTTCCACCTTTTGCAAAATACGGGCAAGCTGCGCATGTTCTCCTTGTTTCGCAGATTCCTCATAGGCAACAACAATGACGTCATAGGTAGCTACTTTTTCTAAAAATTCTTTTTCGGTTGCCAAAAGCTCAACAATCGGGGTTACTTGACGGTGTGATTGTTCCGCTGCTTCTTGAGCAATTTTTTCTAAGCGTTGTTGTTTTTTTGCTAATTTTTTAGCATCCCATTTTACTACCGAGGTTTTGGCTGGAAAACCGATAAACCCTGCTGCGCCTAGTTCCGTTCCCTTTTGAACCACTAAATCTAATTTATCACCCTTTGGATACCCACTTGCAATTGTAATCGAAATTGGTAGTTCTTTTTCTTGTTGCTCTTTTTCAATTTCTTTTAAGATAACACTAGCATCGGTAATCGCACTAATTTCAGCAATAATCGACAATTGATTTTGAAAGGCTAAATACACTTGTTGTCCAGTATTCATGCGCATGACACGGACCATATGATGGTAAGGTTCCCCCGTTACTTCATATTGTTCTTTAGGTGTATAGTTTTCAGCTAAAAAATATCGTTGCATCTTAATCTTCCTCAGGTTTCTTCAAAATGATGGCATACCAATCTTTTTGTTGGAATACTTGATCTACTTCAAACCCTTGTGCTTCCAAGGCATCGATGACCATTTGTTTTTTCTCATGAATAATTCCCGAAACAATTAAGGTACCCTCTTGTTTTAATAAACGCCATGCATCAGGGACCATTAACACAATAATATCCGCTAAAATATTGGCAACAATGATATCTGCTGGCGTGTCTATGCCTTTCAATAAATCATTGGCACTCACTTGCACATCACTAGCAATGGCATTTAAATCCATATTTTCTTGTGCTGCTTGTACAGCCACATCATCTAAATCAAACGCATGAACTTCATCCGCGCCTAAATATTTACTCGCAATACTTAAAACACCTGAACCCGTTCCAACGTCCAAGACTGTTTCGCCTCCACGCAAGGTCACTTCCAAAGCCTGTAAGGTTAAACGTGTCGTTGGATGCGTGCCTGTTCCAAAAGCCATTCCTGGATCTAAAGTAATAATTTTTTCGTCGGTATGTTGTGGTGTATATTCTTCCCAACTTGGGACAATCGTCAAATAACGTGAAATATGCACTGGATGATAATATTTTTTCCAAGCAGTTGCCCAATTTTCTTCCGCTACTTCGCTCACTGTTAATTCATTTTTACCGATTGCCAAACCATATTCTGGCAATTTTGCCACTTCTTCACGAATAAATGGTAAAATTTCTGGTAAAAAAATAGTTTCTGGAAAATACGCTGCAACGTAGGCCCCTTCTTTTAAAGAGGTAATTGTTTCTTTATCCAAGATTTCACCGTATTCGTCACTTTGGAAGTTTTCAATATCTAGGGCATCTTCAATTGCGACACCACTTGCGCCGGCTTCCATCAAAATATTTGCGATTGCTTCAACTGCTTCACTAGCAGTCTCGATTTTTACTTCATTCCACTTCATCTTGTTTACTCCTTAATAACTTGGGTAAGGTAAATAACCTTTTTGCCCATATTTTGCGATTGCTTGTTCGAATGCTTCATCTGAAAAGTCCAACTCAAAAAATTCATCGTCGTTTTCTTCAGATAAGAAATCTAACAAATCACTTTGTCCTTGGTCTAATACTTCTTGTAAATAATCCACTAAACCATCAATCACGGCTTGCTCAATGCCTTTTTTGCCTTCATAAGGAATCACTGCTAAATAATCTTCTTCCTCAAATCGTGATTTTTCTGGATGATAAAATAAAATACCATCCTCAAATTCGATCACTTCTTCTTCAGACGCCACACCTTCTGCATCATCAATGACAGATCCAGTTGTGTTCTCTGCAAATAAACGAATCACTAACTCAATCGTGTGGTTTTTAGCGTCCCAATCAATTGCTGTGTCATATTCGGTTATTTTTTTTGTTAATTGTTTGTCTAAGTACGTAATCATTGTTTCTTTTGCCATGCGTTTTTCCCCTTTTCTACCCAGCCAAAGTCTGGATCGATCTCTTTTTTGCGAATATTTGTAAGATATGGATTGCCACTTGCAACAAACCGTAACGGCATATCGGTCCATTCTCCTTTATTCGGAATACCAATTCTTGGTAAAGTTTCAATTTTTTTAGGTGTTCGTTTTTTCTCAGGAACTAGATGAAGGGAACTCGTAAAAATAGATTGGCCGTAAAGCTCTTTAGTAATGCCTAGTGCCGCTACTAATTTACCTGGTCCATTGGATAAATCTTTCCCTGAACGACCACGATTTTTTTCCATTTGCGCAATGCCTTCGACTGGTTCAATACCACGAATCATGACTCCCTGTGGCATGCCTTCTGGTTGCGTCACCATATTTAAAATCAAATGCGTGTGCATCGTGTACAAATAGATGGTTCCTGGTTGTTGGTACATCGCTTTTAGACGTGGTGTATGACGCATACCATAACTATGTGCCGCTTGATCGTCTGGTCCAAGATACGCTTCACAATCCACAATATAACCACCTAGTATCCCTGTTGGTGTTTCATGTTCCAAGTACATACCAATCAAATAACGTGCAATTTCCACTGTTGATTTTGTATTAAAAATTTGTTTTGTTTCTTCCATTTCATCACCTATTGCCATCATACACAATTCTCCGCTTCGTTGCTATTCTTAATACTTTTTTGTAGCGAAAAGTCCTGCTTTTCTCTATGCTATATGTAGAAGAAAGAGGAAGGAGTGTGTCTCATGCAACAACCACTTGCTTATCGCATGCGCCCACGTACATTAGATGAAGTTGTTGGTCAACGACAACTCGTAGGTGAAGGAAAAATTATTCGACGCATGGTTGAGGCAAAAATGTTATCTTCCATGATTTTGTATGGACCACCAGGAACCGGAAAAACCAGTATCGCCAGTGCGATTGCCGGTTCCACACGCTATGCTTTTCGTATGTTAAATGCCGCTACGGATACGAAGAAAGATTTACAAATTGTTGCCGAAGAAGCCAAAATGAGTGGCACAGTTATTTTACTGTTAGATGAAGTCCATCGCTTGGATAAAACCAAACAAGATTTCTTGTTGCCTCATCTTGAAAGTGGCAAAATTATTATGATTGGTGCTACGACGGAGAACCCGTATATCACTATTAACCCTGCGATTCGTAGTCGCACGCAAATTTTTGAAGTCTTTCCTTTGCAAGAAGCAGACATTTTACAAGCCATCGACCAAGCCTTACATGATAAAGAACGAGGCCTCGGTGAATTTCCAGTCACACTTGCAGAAGATGCTCGTTTGCATTTATCGCGAGCAACCAATGGTGATTTACGCAGTGCCTTAAATGGATTAGAATTAGCCGTGAAATCAACACCCCCTCAAGAAGATGGGGCCATTCAATTAACACGTGCAATTATTGAAGAATGTGTCCAGCGAAAAGCGCTAACGCATGACAAAGATGGTGATGCTCATTATGATGTCATTTCTGCTTTTCAAAAATCGATTCGAGGCAGTGATGTCGATGCCGCCTTGCACTATTTAGGTCGTTTAGTCGAAGCAGGTGATTTAGCGATTATCTGTCGCCGCTTAATGGTTATCGGGTATGAAGATGTTGGATTAGCCAATCCAAATGCTGCTTCGCGAACTGTAAATGCGGTATTAGCTGCCGAACGACTAGGACTTCCCGAAGCACGGATTCCACTCGCACAAGTTGTTGTTGATTTATGTTTATCGCCCAAATCCAATAGTGCGCATGTCGCATTGGATAAAGCCATTGCCGATATTCGCAATGGCAAAGCAGGCGATGTACCAAATCATTTACGCGATGCCCACTATAAAGGCGCCGCAGAATTAAATCGTGGGATTGGTTATCAATACCCGCATGATTTTGACCAAGCATGGGTGAAACAGCAATATTTACCCGATAAATTAAAAGACAAACACTATTATCAACCCAAAATGACGGGCAAGTATGAACAAGCGCTCGCCATGCGTTATCAACAACTCCAAGAGTGGAAAAAACATAAATGAGAAACGCTTACATTTAATTGAACTTCTCTATTGCTACTTTTTCATCCTTGTGCTACTATGGAAATGGGAAATCTGTGATGTACGAGTTATCCCTATTTAGTGTTGACCGAACATTTTTATTGATATCTTGGGATCTGTCCGGTGTTATAGTTGGTAACAAGCCTTGTCATTTGGTAGTTCGAAAACTATAACCGTAGAACCCACCTGCTACACTTTGCGGGATCAATACTCCGGGACAATAAACGGCATCGACGGATCTTACCCATTAATTTTCAATTGGACCTTTTGTCTTCTAGACAAAAGGTTTTTTTGTATAAATCAAAACCTCCAGTGTGAACTGGAGGTTTGTTCTTCGGCTGAAAGCCTCTTTTACCGGCCATAGCCTAAAAGGCTTCCTGAACGGTTTCCCACTTGCACCACTTTTACTCACTGATCCTTAAAGAATCTCTTTCACTTCTTCTTGTTTTTTTGTCCTGTAAACGGATCATACTCTTCAAACAATGTTAGCTGATCTGCTACATAATCTTCTTGTACTTGATTCCGAATGTATTCTTCGATCTGCTTCTTATTTCTTCCTACTGTATCCACGTAATACCCTCTACACCAAAATTTTCGGTTCCCATACCGATACTTCAAATTCGCATGTCTGTCAAAAATCATTAAGCTACTCTTGCCTTTTAAATAGCCTACAAAACCTGATACACTATATTTTGGTGGGATACTTACGAGTAAGTGGATATGATCTTTGCACGCATTTGCTTCGATGATCTCCACTCCTTTTCTTTCACATAATGTTCGGATGATCTCACCTATACTTTTCTTATACTTTCCATAAATCACTTGTCGTCTATATTTTGGTGCAAAAACAATGTGGTACTTACATTTCCATGTCGTGTGTGATAAACTTTCATTAGCCTTTTTCATAATAGGCACCTCCTAAATTGATGGATGTGGTGGTCGGGAAACCAATTTCATCTTATCATTTTTGGGAGGCTTTTTTAATACCTCGCTGGAAGCTCTTTGGAACCCCCGGCTTAGCCAGGGGTTTTCAATACACATAAAAAAACTGCTCCCTATCCAAATGATAGGAAGCAGTCAGTATTACATTTCTTTGTGTTCGTCTGCGTCTTTATTATGAAAGGCTTTGACTTTTTCTAAAACAAATAGCACAATCACTAAAATTAAAATTGCTAACGCTAAAAACAAGGTCTCCAATCCGCCACCATGAGCCAACAACAATTCACGAGAAATAGCTGTAATACTGATTAAAATCAAGTAGCGTACAGGAATATGGTGTCCATCTCTTACATAGCGTAACAACATCAAAATGATTTCTAATAAGATAAACAATGTCGCGACTTCTTCAATCAACGTATAGAGATCAGATAGTGAATGCAACGGAATTACTGCGGTAATTATATGATAGATTGCTTCACCCATCACTACAAGTATCACAAGGACTAAAAAGCCCAACATAACATCTACCACAGAACTAACAATATTGTCAAAACGATTAAAACCTTTCATCAAAGACCACCTTTTACTTTATTAATTGTATGCTGTTCATTATATATAAAAATAACGAAAAAATCCGTAATGATTACTTGGGTTTCAAAAAAAATTGCAGGAATCCTAAAACTCACCTATACTTTACAGTAAGTGGAAGGAGTGTAACAATGACAATTTTCTTATTAATTTTGATGGCCGTTGTATTAATTTTCCTCGGTATCACTTTAATGAAACAAACCGTATTTTTCTCCCTCATCGAAAATAATGAAAAAAATAGTCGTTTTCTAAAAACGTATGGTCTGATTTATCTTGTCTTAGGTGTCATCAGTGCCTTGCTAGCAACAGTTAACCAAATGTTATTTATTTTGGCTTTTATTGCAGTCATGATGCTTGTATCCGCACTATTTAGCATTCAGTTTTCAAAAAAAATGCGCTAAATTCCAAGGTTTCTCTTTTCTTTTTTCTATGAAATAGCTTACAATAGAAATAGAAGAACAGAAAGGACGTGGGGTTATGTTACAACAATACAAACGAATTATGGTAGCAGTCGATGGTTCAAAGGAAGCAGAACTAGCGTTTCGCAAAGCAGTAAACGTGGCGCGAAGAAACCAAGCAGAGTTGTTATTGGTTCATGTTATTGATACTCGTGCGTTTCAAACAGTTACTTCTTTTGACACAGTCTTAGCAGAGCAAGCGACAGATTTGGCGAAAGAATCTTTAACAGAGTATGCCGAAACAGCAAAAAGTAATGGTGTACCCGCAGTCGAAACAATGATTGAATATGGTTCTCCTAAAGCAATTATTGCAAAACAATTACCTGCTGATAAAGAAGTCGATTTAATTATGTTAGGGGCAACAGGTTTAAATGCTGTTGAACGATTATTTATTGGTTCTGTTTCAGAATATGTTATCCGTCATGCACCATGCGATGTATTAATCGTACGCACTGATTTAGACAATACTATCCCTAAAGAGGAAGATTAAAAAAAGCGTGTTGCCCTAAGGCAGCACGCTCTTTTTTTGGGAGTTTTTATCCCAGGGGTTATTGTGAAAGATGAATACTCACCTTTAGCACCGATTATCCACCAGTGAGAAAACTCTCACTGTTTCTTTATTTAACCATGACTTTTATTGAATGTAAATACTTTTATCTAAATTTTCAGAATATTTTCTAAAATATTTTTTGGAAGACTTTAACGAAGGAAACCGATAAAATTTGTTCCAACTATATCAAGTCAGCGAACGTTGCTTTTGTTAAGCTACGTATAAATGAGGAGGAAAAAAATGTTACAACAATTCAATCAACTAATGGACGAAATTGAAACACACTTAACCGAAGAGTGTTCCATCGAAGAATTAGCTAGAAAATTTGGGATGTCGGCGTATCATCTCAAACGAACATTTTCATTTCTGGCTGGAATGACCTTATTGGAATACATCAAAAATCGTAAACTCGCCTGTGCCAATCAAGAATTAGTAACTGGCGCAAAAGTAACCGACGTCGCCTTTAAATATGGGTATCAATCTGTCGAAGGTTTTTCGCGCGCATTTCGCGAATGGAGCGGTTATTTACCTTCAGAAATTAGTAAACGTAACATTCAAAAAACTTTTCCTAAACTCTCATTTTTTATTGATATTAAGGGAGGAATTTCAATGGAAGTGAAAATTGAAGAAAAAGCTGCATTTCGAATTGTCGGTGTAACTAAGCGAGTTCCTGTTCAGTTTGAAGGCACCAATCAGGAAATCATCAAATTGGCGCAACAAATTACACCAGAGCAACGGACGTACATGAACGAATTAGGAAATCTCTATCCAAAGCAAGTTGTAAATGTTTCCTATGATTTTGAAGGTAAACGTTTAATTGAACAAGGAACGTTACAACATATGATTGGTTTTCTCACTACGAAAGCAAACACAGATCCATATTTGGAAACACTTGAAGTAGAACCACACACTTGGGCAATTTTTCCAAGCAAAGGCCCTTTTCCGGCAACCTTACAACAAACATGGGCACAAATTTTTTCAGAATGGTTGCCTTCTTCTAACTATGAATTAGTCGATGCTCCAGAAATCTCATTTACAGATTATGCCACTAGTTCTACAGATAAATATAGTGAAATTTGGATTGCAGTTAAAGAGAAATAGCAAAAATGAGGTATTGACACACGTTGATGTCAACACCTCATTTTTTTATTTTACATTTGGTAAAAAAGTAAATAATTTCTTCTCAAAATGTGCGAAACCAGTCGCAATACTTAAGACAATCAAAATAACTTCTAGTTCGACACCGCCAACATAGCCACGATTTAGTCCTAATAAAAACATCGCTGTTGCTAGTACCACTACAAAACCTAATGCGACTAATGGAACCAGCAAACCGATAATCATAAAGATGCCTCCTACGATTTCGATTAAAATAACTAAATATGCCATAAATGCAGGTACACCTAAGCTACTAAAGAAGCCCACTGTGCCCGCCAAATCACTGAATTTTGAAATACCATGCATCAACATTGATACACCAAGAATGACGCGAACTAAGACCAAACTAACGGTCAAACGAGTCGTTTTATCCATATGGTTTCCTCACTTTCTTTTATTGAGTGCTCATTATAGCTTACAATAAATAAGTAAGTCTAGTTTTTTGCTTTATAATAATATAACAATGAGTAAAATATGATGAACAAACAAAAAAGAATAGTCAATACTTGCGGCATCTCCGACAAATGTTGACTATTCTTTATCTTACATGAAGCAAAACCAATCGCTACGATAGCTTCTGAATCGATTGGTGTATTCACTACTTGTTGTTTTCTTTAGTCTTTACTTTTTTCAAGTCATCTTGCACATGATTTTTTTCAAGTCGTACGCCAGTTCGATAGGCCGAACGAGTAATCATTAATGAAGATAACGGTGCCGTAATAAATACAAAGACAATCGCTAATAATATCTTGATATTGATACCACCATTTGGAATAAAGTAAACCACTACCGCTAACATTAAAAAAACAACACCCAAAGTAGAACTTTTACCTGCAGCATGCATTCGACTATAGACATCTGGAAAACGCATCACTCCTACAGCACTCAAAAATGTCAGAAATACACCGAGGAAGATCAACAAACTTGTGATAATTTCAGTCGCGGTCAAATACAGCACCTCTTTCAATAAATTTTGATAAAGCGACAGTTCCGACAAACGAAAGAATACTAAGGACAAGGATGACATCTGCATAGGCTAATGTATCTTGTAAAATCATGACAATACCGATAAATCCGATTAAAGTAATCCCAAAAGAATCCAACCCCAGTATCCGATCACTTGTTGAAGGGCCAAAAAATATACGAATAGAGAATATCACCAAAGCACCAGCTAATACAATAAGCGAAAAATAGAGAAATAGTTGAAACATTAGTTTGTCACCTCCATAATGGCGCGTTCAAAAGTATTGTGAATTTGTTCAATCATTTTTTCTTTATCCGGAATATCAAGCGAATGAATATATATCGTTTTTCCATTGTCTGAAAAATCCATAGATATCGTTCCAGGGGTTAACGAAATCAGCCCCGCCAGTAAGGTAATCTCTAGCTTAGAATCTAATCTTGTCTCTACCGCGATAATTCCCGTTTTATTTTTTAATTTTGGACTAAGAATAATTTTAATGACATCAATATTTGATTTGACTAACTCGACAACAAAAAGGAAAAGTAACTTCACTAACGCCCAAACTCGATCCATGTAAAAATCAAAAATGAGAAACTTTCGCAAAATAAATAGAATAAAAATCCCTACAACATAGCCAAAAAAGAAATGCGAAGCCGTAAAACTATTTTGTAAAAAGGCCCATGTAACAGCAATGATAAGATTAATTAAAATTTGAAAAGCCATCGTCCTACTCCTTTAAAACAGATTCAATATAAATGGATGGGTCCATAATTTGCTCAGCTATTTGAACCGAATACTGAAAAACAGGTTCCGCAGCCAGACCTAAAATAATCGTAAGAGCTACTAAAGGTACAATCGGTAATAACAACTGACGAATCGATCGATTCGCTTGTTCTTCTGTATGTTTCGGTTTTCCCCAAAAAGCATAACTGACTATTTTCATCATCGAAAACAGTGTGAAAAAACCAACGAGTAAAGCAACACCTGAAATAATATATGCTTTTTCTTGAAAGCCTGCTAAAATAATGGGAAATTTACTAAAGAATCCACTAAAAGGTGGAATACCTGCTAGCGAGATAGCACTAATGAAAAACAGCCATGTTAACACAGGATGCGTCTTAAGCAAACCACCCATTTTCTTTAGTTCTGTTGTCCCTGTTATCTGTTCCACAGTACCTGCAAATAAGAATAACGCTGTCTTCACAATCATATGATGAATAATATAATAAATCGCTCCCGCAATGGCTAAGGGTGTAAAGATGCCAATTCCCATAACCATATATCCTACCTGACTGATGATGTGGTAAGAAAGAATTCGTTTAAAATCAAATTGTGAGACAGCACCCAATACACCAAATAGCATGGTAAATCCAGCGATTGTAATCATAATCAATTGATGCGTATAATTTATCTCATGATAGAAAATTAAGGTAAAGGTACGCAAAATTGCGTAAATACCAACTTTCGTTAACAAACCACCAAATAAGGCAGAAATAGCTGCTGGTGGCCCGAAGTATGATTTTGGTAACCAGAAATAAAGTGGAAATAATGCTCCTTTTGATGCAAAGACAACAAAGAATATCATCGCGATGACTGTCAAAACACCTGTTTGTTCAAGTTCAGCAATTCGTTCCGATAAATGTGCCATATTCAGTGTCCCCGTCACAGAATAAAGCCAACCAACAGCAATAACAAATAACGCAGAAGCAAACACATTAATAACCACATACTTGAAAGATTCTCGAAGCTGATATTTGGTACCTCCATTGACAATCAGCGCATACGATGAAATGAGCATAACCTCAAAAAACACAAACAAGTTAAATATATCGCCTGTTAGGAAAGCCCCATTCACACCAACTAATAAGAAAAAATAGAATGGATAAAAATAAAACTGTTCTCTTTGTGGTGTAATTGTTTGAAAAGTAAAAAACAGACAAACCAGACTTAATAAACTAGTTAACAAAACCATTAAAGTAGCTAATAAATCTGCCACTAATACAATCCCAAAAGGCGCTTGCCAATTACCAACATCCAACACGATAATGCCCTTGTTATAAACAGTTACTGCTAAATAAATGGCTATTACAAACATCCCCACAGCAGCAAGTCCACTAATCACTCGCTGCAGTTGATGATTTTTTGCAAATAAAATTAATACAGCTCCAATAATAAATGGCATGATTATTGGAAGAATAATTAGATTATTCATCAGCGTCCCCCTTTAGTTCTTCTAAATCATCCGTTTGATATTCCTTATATGTTCGATAAGCAAGTACCAAGAGAAAAGCCGTCACACCAAACGAAATGACAATAGCCGTTAATACCAGTGCTTGTGGCAATGGATCGGTTAGTGTGTCATTTTCTAAATGTAAAAGTGGTGCTGCACCGCGTCCTAGTCCAGTCATCGTCATCATTAATAAGTGAACACCATGTGAAAGTAATATCGTTCCTAAAATCACACGTAAAATCCTTCTTGATAACAGAAGATACACACTGACTGAAAAAAGAATACCGACTACAATTAACATTAAGATTTCCATTACTTCTCATCCTCCGCAATCGCTAAAATAATCGTCAATGCCACACCCACTACAACCAGATAAACACCTAAGTCAAATAGCAATGCTGTGGTTAATTCTATTTCTCCAAATACTGGCAGTTGAAAATAGTCAAAAAATTGTGTTAAAAACGGATAGCCAAAGATAACTGAAAGCGTCCCTGTGCATACAGCTAGCAGTAAACCAATACCAATTAACTTTGGAAAATCAATTCGTATCGCCTGTTTAACGGTCTTCATATCAAATGCTAAATACAAGACTAAAATGGCAATGGCAGTCATTAAACCACCGATGAAACCACCACCTGGATTATTATGACCCGCTAAGAATAGATAGAACGAAAAAGTAAACATAATCAAAGAGATTATCCGTATCGCCACTTGTAACATCATATCGTTTGGTCGTGTTTGCTTCATACGTCTTCACTTCCTTTGACTTTAAATTTTATTAAGGAAACAATTCCTAGTGCCACTGTTCCGAGAACTAAGATTTCAAGCATCGTATCAAAGCCACGGAAATCAACTAAAATTACATTGACCACATTATAACCACCCGCTAATACTTTAGAATTTTCAATAAAGTATTCGGAAATCGACGTGAAATTGGTGTCCTGACTAAAAACAAATACACTAATGGAAACAATCGTAACCATCATTCCTACTGCAATAGAAATAATTAAATTAGTTAATTTAAATGAAGTGGTCATCTTTTCTTTTCGAAGGTCAGGTAAGTAATAGAAAACAAGCATAAATAAGACCACAGAGACAGTTTCTACCAATAACTGTGTTAATGCTAAATCCGGTGCTCGAAAAATAGTAAACATCAAGGATACTAAGAAACCGACCGCTCCAGTGACAATAATCGCGGTCATTCGATGATTAATAAACGGTATCGTAATCACAGAAAGCACCAGTAAAGAAACAAGAATCCACATATAAGGTTCAATTGGTGAGACACCATCCATACGAATCGCAAACGCATCATAACGAACAAATGTATAACTAATAAGTAAGACGATAAACGTGCACATATAAAGAAAATAATCACGTAATCTACCGGTCATTTGCATCTTAGTAATTACTTGAGAGTTCTTAATTAACCCATCATATCCATAGTCATACACGCGATTAAATACATCTTGCTCTTTTTCATAAAACGCATATTGTGACCATTTTTTCATCGTTAGAAAGAGTGACGTTCCGATAACTACAACGCCCATCGTCATCCATAATTCGAATGTGAAACCATGCCAATGGGAAATATGCACATCAAATTGCTGTCCGGACTCTAAGACACCCGGAAGAATAGCAGCCATTGTTGGTTCAATTAATGAATAAGATAAAATGTTCGGAAATAGACCAAAGACAACGACAAGTATTCCTAAAATCGCTGGACTAATTAATAGGCCGATTGGTGCTTCATGGACGTGTTTTATCGGTAGCTTTTCAGGCTGAAATTTCCCAGTAAAGGTCTTAACAAAAAGAATCGTACAATATAAAAATGTAAAAATACTAGCAATCCACGCAAGTATGGGGAATAATACGCCCCATGTTTCTATACTAAAGATACCGTATGTTGTTGCGTTAAGCATCGCTGTGAAAAAAAGTTCCTTACTAAGAAATCCATTAAATGGCGGCAAGCCAGCCATAGCAGCTAACCCCACGAATGAAATCGTTGTAGTCATTGGCATCAATGTCATTAAGCCACCCAATTTACGAATATCACGTGTGCCCGTCTCATGATCAATGATACCTGCTGTCATAAACAAACTACCTTTAAAAGTCGCATGATTAATTAAATGGAAAATAGCAGCTAAAATTGCGGTGGTATATAAGGCGTTATCGCCATCCTTAAAATAATAAGCAACCGAACCAATCCCCAATAAGCTCATAATCATTCCCAATTGACTAATTGTGGAATAAGCTAAAATTGATTTTAAATCCTTTTGTCTAACAGCGGATACTGAGCCCCATAACAATGTGATTATTCCAACAATTGTAATCGTCCAAAACCATGCAGCAGTTCCACCAAAAATAGGTGTCATTCTAGCAACTAAATAAATACCTGCTTTAACCATCGTGGCAGAATGTAAATAAGCACTGACAGGCGTTGGTGCTGCCATCGCTCCGGGTAACCAAATATGAAATGGAAATTGAGCAGATTTGGTAAATCCACCTAATAACACTAAAAACATCGCTGGCAAAAATAAGACATGTGACCCAAGCATATCGGTAGTGGATATCATTTCCCGAATGCTAAACGTCCCCGTCATAAGATACAGTAATGAAAAACCACCTAGCATAGATAGCCCACCAAAAACGGTGATATACATCGATTTTTGTGCACCGTAAATTGATTCTTCACGTTGGTACCAATAGCTAATTAAAAGCGCTGAGGATACACTCGTAATTTCCCAAAAGACATATAAAACAATCAGATTATCTGATAAAACAACCCCCAGCATCGCTCCCATAAACAACAAGATATAGACATAAAAATTATTTAATTTTTCTTTTGTCGATAAATAAAAAATTGAGTATAAGATGACTAGTGTCCCTATACCAGTGATTAAAAAAGTAAACAATAAACTCATACCATCTAAATAAAGATTAAAATCAATACCCAATGAAGGTACCCATCTTGCTTGCTCCATGACCACTTTCCCAGTAGTTGTGATTGGTAAAAAAGATAAAAAATAAACAAAGAGCATAAATGGCACGACTAATACAAACCACCCTGTATGTATTTTCCGAAAATGCTTGTACAAAAACGGAACGAAAATAGCCGCCAAAAATGGCATAAGTGTCGCCCAATGTAACACTGACAAATCAATTCCTCCTTTTTAAATAAAAATTTTTCAACATGTGTCCATTCAGATCATTCAATTCTATCAAACCATCGCCAATACCTTTTCTCGATTCCAACGCGCAGTCCCCTCAGTTTTCAGTTCTTTCACTCATTTATTTAAGATTAAAATAATAATAGTTATATTTAAATCTATACAAAAAGTCTGCCACCAAAGGGTATACTTCTCCTCTGGTGACAGACTCCTCCAAAAATATATAGCTAATGAAAGCACAATCTGCTGCTAATTCATCTTTTATTGTTTATTTGATTTGATAGTATCTGAACACACTTAATACCATTATAATATAATTCATTTGTAGTGTCTAGATGCGATTTTCCCTCGTTTAATCAAATCTTTGCCAAAAATGACGTTGGTAATACACATGCCAGCACACTCCTCCAATTGCAAGCAGAAGCATGATTGGGACATTCAACCACCAAAATGGATACATCATCACACCAATACTATACAAAACGAGCAGAATGGCACTGACAAAAATAGTCCCCATCATCAATAAAACCAGTCCGACATTACCAGAACCACGTGTAAATAATTGACTAATATTTGTCCAATCCAATAATAATAGACGATAATCACGGGCAAAATAACGCAGGGATAATAAATAGGTCGCGAGTAAATTTCCTAAAAGTGCACTCGCTAGTAACAACAATGATAAACGAAAAGATATGCCCATTGCTAATACAATGACCGCATTAATTACCAACTGGATCAAACAAGCAAAACGAAATTTTTCTTTTAAATACATGGTCATCGACAACGGTAACGAACGTACAAATAAAAAATTGTCTTTATCTAACGAAATAATATTCGCCACAAACGACATTGGATTAACCGATAAACTCGCTAGAACAATCCCAACAGTAAAACACACACCCATAAATTCAATGCCTAAAAAATTCAAATTGAATTGTCCTGTCACAGCAAATGCAATAATAAAAATCAATGGCATTAAAATGGAGTTCGAAAACACCTGCATGATTAAATTTGGATCACGAATAAGTTGTGAATTATAACTAAATAGTAATTGACGCAAACTTTGATTCGGTTTGTGTTTCCGTTTGGTTGAAACTATCCCTGGAGAAGCATCGAGTAATTGCTCATACATTTTTGGCAATAACGTCAGTTTAATGAGATACATACTCAATACATTTAAACCAATTAATCCTAGGAAACTTAAAAGAGCAACCAGTGAAAAAGGCTTGGTTGTGATATAGAAAAACGGCAGCAATAGTGCAATCGTCCCTCGGTCAACCATCTCATAGCTCATATCGCCACTTTGACTGTTCATTACTAAAATTCCGACAACTGCAATTCCTACTGAAACCACTAACAATAAAGTGGTCACTAATTGTTTGTGCTTCTTAAAGAACTTGGTACGTGTTAAACCAAAAACAATAAAACTACAGACACTAAAAACAAGACTTAAATACAAAACAAACAAGATCAATGCTAAAACAATTGCCAAAACAACAAAGACACCTGAACGCATTCCTGCCATGATAAAAACAATTAACACAGGTAATGTAAAGGGAACAATGGTCAGCGTAACAATCATAATTTTGGCTAAGAAAATATCCAATTGACGAAATGGTAATGGCAAATAACCTGCTAAATCACGACTCTCAAAAAAGACATTGTAAATAGCCGAAATACCTTGTGAAAAAGCGATAATACCAAACAATGCCACATAATACGTAAAAAATCCGGGCATCTGACTAAAATCAATCGCAAACATTGTCAGTCCATAAATGGCTATAAAAATCACACCTGATAAAAGATATTGATTCATAATATAACGTGTCAATTGTGCACCACTTTTGCCAGCTTTTCGCGCTTTATTCGTCGTTTGCGGATTAGCATAGCGCAAATTGACTTTGAGTAATTCAGCTAACTGCGTTTTATTCATGGAATCCCTCCGCTTCTGTGGCATTTCGTCCAGCCATTTTTAAATAAATGGATTCCAATGATTCTGCGGGTGCTGTCGCTAACAATTCGGTAACTGAACCGTTATAAAGCAGTTCTCCTTTTCTTAAAATCGCTAATTGGTCACAAAGTTGTTGCGCTGTATCCAACACATGCGTAGAAAAAATCACGGTTTTTCCTTTATCGGCATGTGCACGCATCATTTCTTTTAAATCAAAGGCTGCTTGTGGGTCCAAACCTTGCAACGGTTCATCTAAAATCCAAATATCTGGATCAGACAATAAGGCGCCGATGATGATGGTCTTTTGGCGCATACCATGAGAAAAACTGGAGATTGTTTCGTCCTGATGAATCAGCATATCAAACAATTGTGCGAGTGGTAATAAGCGTGTTTCTTTTTCAGTTTGCGGAATATCATATGCAGCAGCCATCAAATCCCAATATTCACCAGCCGTTAATTGCAAGAACAAATCTGGCGTATCTGGGACATAACCGATTTTTTTCTTAATGGCCATCCGATTTGTTGCTAAATCTAAGCCATCGATAGTAATTGTGCCACTTGTTGGTTGAATGATACTGACTAAACTCTTAATAGTTGTCGATTTGCCCGCACCATTATGTCCAAGAAAGCCAAAGATTTCTCCTTGTCGAATCGTTAAATTCAGTTCATTCAACGCTTTTTTCGTTCCATACACTTTGCTTACATTTCGTAATTCAATCATTTCATCACTCCTTTTATATCCATTGTAACAAAAAAGGACGGAGTAGACACTCCATCCCCTGTTTTATAAATGATTCACTTCAACGCCATAATCGTCAGCAACTTTTTTCAAACTGAAACCACGACCGTTGACTTCACTAGCATTTAACGTCACAAAAAAGGCTGTTTCATCAATCGTTAAAATCGCTTCTTTCACTTTTGGAAAATCTTTTTCACTAATCACTGTCATTAACAATTTGCTAGGCGCTTGGCTATAACCACCTTCAATCGGAATCAAGGTTGCTCCTTTATCTAAGGTAGTCGTAATCGCATGTTGAATCTCTTCGTACTTTTGTGACACAATCATCACATTCTTCGAGCGGTCGAAACCAACTTGGACCATATCTACCACACGACCAATTAAAAATAAACTAATCAAGGAGAACAAAACGACATCAGTATCAAAAGCAATTAAAGCCGATAAAATCACTAACCCATCGACAAATAAAATCGCGATACCTAAGGACACATGGAAATACTTATGCACAATTTGTGAAATAATAGCTGTACCACCTGTTGACGCATTGCCACGAAAAACGAGACCCAAACCAACTCCAGTTACAATACCGCCAAATAAGGCCGCTAAAAATAAATCATGGGTAATCACTGGAAAATGTGCTGTAACACCAACAAAAAAAGGATAAAGCAAACTACCAAAAATGGTTTTCAAGCCCACTTCTTTTCCCAATAATAAAAAACATAAAATCAATAAAGGAATATTAATTGCATACAAAACAACAGCCACATTCCAACCAAACATATGATTAAGCACGACACTAATCCCGTTTGCTCCACCGGCAACAATTTGATTAGGTAATAAAATACAGTTAATAGAAACAGCTAAAACAAATGCACCCGCAATCACAAACAGCGCATCTTGCACTTGCTGATGAGCAAAAAATTTTTTCATTTTCTTTCCTCCCCTCGTTAAAAATAATTTCAAAAACCGCTTTTCATCATAACATGAGAGCAGCACAATCGCTAGTTAAAAACGAAGAGAATCCTCTCATGGACATCTTAGAAAAAAACAAAAAAAACCAAACGGCCAATCACTCTAAGGAGTTTTTGCTACCGTTTGGATTACTCATTTATGCGGTCAGTGCGGCTATCAATTGCTCGATTGCTTGGTGGATATTGGTAGGCGGTGTCGCTAAATTAATACGAATGAATCCTTTTGCTTCTGGCGAAAACCACTCACCAAAATCAATCGCTAATTTTGCTTTATCTTGAACCACTTCTTTGATTGCATCCGGTGCAACATAAGCACGCAAATCTACCCACATGAGATAGGTTCCTTGTAAGTCAGCAACGACCACATCTGGCACTTCTGCTTCTAAACGCGCTTTTGCATAGTGATAATTTTCTTCAATAGTTGCTAACAAGCCTGTCGTCCAATCATCGCCCGTTTCGTACGCCACTTTAGCTGCTAATTGACCAAGCAAACTAAATTCCGTTTGTTTGTATTCTTTCGCCCACTCGTTGTATTGAGTACGTAATTTTTCGTTGGGAATCCACACATGTGAATTCAATAATCCAGCTAAATTGAACGTTTTTGACGGAGAATTTACGAGAATTAAGTTATCTAAGAAACGACCATTCGCCACTGTGGCACTGGAACAAAAACGATGTCCTGTTAACACAATATCGGAATGAATTTCATCTGATAATACTAAAACTTGGTGTTTTTCACAAATAGCCAAAACAGCAGCTAATTCTTCTTCGGTCCACACGCGTCCTAATGGGTTGTGCGGGGAACATAAAATATATAATTTAGGTTGATGCACAATAATCTTTTGCTCAAAATCTTCTAAATCCATCACATACCGTTGATTAACAAACTGAATATCTGAAGTCACTAACTGGCGTTGTTTGTCTTGAATGACATGGAAAAATGGGTAATAAACAGGCGGTTGAATGATAACCGCGTCGCCTTTTTCTGTAAAGCAATCAATAATATCATACAACGATTGCACGACTCCTGTCGAAAAAGATAACCATTCTTCACGAAAATCAGTTTGTTCGTGACGTTCTTGCCAGCCTTTATAGGCATTAAAATAGTCGGTAGTTACTAATGAATACCCAAAGATACCATGTGCCACACGTTCGGCTAACGCATTTTTTACGGTTTCTGGTACAGAAAATTCCATATCAGCAACCCACGCCGGTAATAATTCACTATCTCCAAAACGCTCTTCTAACGCATCCCATTTTAATGAATCGGTTTGTTTTCGTTCAACGCTGTATTGACGAATAAATGTTTCTTTATCCAAAGTCACGCCTCCTTATAAATATTTTTCCAATAAGACTGCAATACCGTCTTCGTTATTTGATAACGTAATTTCATCCGCAATTTCTTTTAAAGCATCGACGGCATTTTCCATCGCAACACCAATACCAGCATATTCGATAATGGACGTATCGTTATGACCATCACCAAATGCAATCAGTTCTTCCGCCTGCAAACCGAATTGTGGTAAGACAGTATCCAAGGCTTTCGCTTTATCAATGCCTTTATCGGTAAATTCAAAATAAAATGGTGCTGTAAACATAGCACTTAGGCGGTTTTCAAACGGTGCGGCCATCGCTTGATGGTGTTCTTGTAAATAAGCCGCATCTGCAGCAATTAAAATTTTATTTAAAGGAAAATCCACAAAAGCGGCCAAATCGTCTATTTCACACAATTTAAAATTACCACCACGAGATTCGTATTCAATAATATTAAACGGTCCATCAGGTAGTTCTAATAAGTTGTCATAGACATTATTCACATACATATACTCGTCTTTATTAATCATTGGACGAACATCAAATTGTTTCATGTGTTCTAAGACTTCTTTCGCATTTGTCACCGATAAGGCTTGATTAAATAATTCCTCATCCGTTTTACAATCCACCACACTCGCACCGTTAAACGAAACCAATAAACCTTCAAATTGATCCATTGCGAGTTCTTTCGCGTAACCGTACATCCCAGTTGTTGGCCGTCCAGCAGCTAAAATAACTTTCACACCATTTTTTTGCGCGTTAATTAGCGTTTGTTTCGTTTTCTCACTGATAACCTTTTCATCCGTTAATAATGTGCCATCAATATCTAACACAATCCCTTTAATTGTCATGAGTCCCCCCTTTTCTTTCCATAGTAAACGAGCAAACAAGGGAATGCAATCATTGACGGAAAAAAGAACGATTCTAATTTTTTATCGCCACTTTTCGAAATAAAAGAAAGAAACAACCCAATTTCTCACTAGTCAAAAACACGGCAGATGACTATTATCTACCGTGTGTTGCTTATAATGCTTGAATGGTTGCTTTTTCTTGTGCTGTTAACGAAAAATCAAATAATGCTAAATTCAATGCTTGGCGTTCTTTATTATGTGATTTGGGAATAACGATCACTCCACGTTCAATTTGGTAACGCAAAATGACTTGTGCCCACGTTTTTCCATACGCATTGCCAATTTCCGTTAAGACTGCTTGGGCTTCTTCGCTCACTTTCGTTAAGGGCCCCCAAGCCTCAGGAATCACTTCATTTTCTAAAGAATAAGTGATTATCTCATCGTTCCACTTGCCTGGATGAGATTCAATTTGATTGACCGCTGGTTTGATTCGGGCATGATCAAGTAAATAACGTAATTCTGTTTCTTCAAAGTTAGAAACACCAATTGCTTTTAAAATCCCTTGATCAACGTAGTCTTCTAAGACACGCCAAACAGCGACAATTTCTTCTAAATCTTCCCATGGATGATGAATCAAATACAAATCAATATACGTCGTATCCAAAGCCTTTAAACTAGCATGTACACCTTTTTTCACTGCTTCTGTATCTTGGGTATATTCTTTGGTACCAGGAATTTTTGAGGTGATGAAGAACGCGCTACGATCTATGCCACTTTCTTTGATTGCTTGACCGACTACTGCTTCATTACGAT
Source organism: Enterococcus saccharolyticus subsp. saccharolyticus (assembly GCF_029023825.1). Taxonomy (NCBI): domain Bacteria; kingdom Bacillati; phylum Bacillota; class Bacilli; order Lactobacillales; family Enterococcaceae; genus Enterococcus; species Enterococcus saccharolyticus. The sequence goes on from NZ_CP118957.1 coordinate 2,287,321, forward strand.
AAGCAATTGCGGTATCGAAATGGCGATACCCTAGCGCAATCGCATCTTGCAATTCCGTGGTATCTCCGTTAATTTCGCCCATATAAGCTCGATCTACTTTACCAAAAGTATTCGTACCACTACCAATAATTGGTAATTGAATCCCTGTGTTCAATGTTACAAATTCCATCCACAATTCCTCCTTTATGGTTCACGTTTAGTCTACCACTCGCTGTAAAAATTCAAAAATAAGTTGTTTGGTTTCCTCTTGAGTGAACGGTGCATCCGCATGTTCTGCACCTTCAAAAATATACAACTCTGCAGGGACCCTCTGGGCTTTTAAATAGCGAATAGCTAATTTCACATCTTCAATTTGATCAGGAAATTTCGCTCGAGCAGTTACACTGTAATCAATACTTGCTACAGCATACCCGCGTTTCGCAAACCAAGCGAGTTCAGGTGTCCATACATTGCGATCCATTGCGGAAAAACTCCCTCCGAACAACCAAATAATTACGGGCAAATTCGTGTGCTTTTCGTCATAGGGAAACGACATGCGTGGACGCATCAAACTTAAACTCAATGGACGATAGACAGCATTGCTACCTTCCATTCGATGACCGTAAACAATTTTAGGAAGTAAGTTAATTACGGGTTTATCACGATGCATTTGAATTTTTTTATCACAAAAACTCCTCCACACATTACTTTTATTTTAGTATAACGTATTCATTTTTCTTTTACCAAAGAAGTCCGTACGCTTTATGAAAACGTTCTTTTCATCTATACTGAAGAAAAGGGGGCGATTGAAATGAAGCGCATCATTTTTGTTCTATTTATGCTTTTACTCGCTAGCTGTGGACGAACCACCACACCCGAAGAAAGCACGGAAAGCAGCCATTCAATGCAAGCCACATCAATGACTACGAGTGAAACAATCAGTGAGATCCCGATAACCAGTTCAAGCGATACTACTGAAACAAACGAACTCATTCCTGCCGAAACATCCGCCAATATCGTAGGAACTTGGACCCAAGAAAATCTCACATTGACAGTGGATGATCAAGGACATTGGCAACTCACTGATGGTATTACAAGCCAAGGAAGTTTAAAAGTCGCTGTCGATAATGGCAATGTCAAAATGGTCAAATTGTATGGATTTAACGTCTCGATTGATAGTATTGGCAATTATTTTATTGCACATTTCAACCATGACAGTAGCAAAATGACGTTCGGTTATTTAGGCACATTTTCTCGTCAAGGCACCGCTGAACATACGTTAGCTGATAGTGCTTATATGGAAATCGTCGAACACGAGCCCATTGATTTTAACCATAGTTTATTGGGGACATGGACCATGAAAAACAAAGAATATGATTTTCAAAATGTTTGGAACTATAATCCCGATGGTACTTTTGAAGTTTATTCAGATGGCAAAGGAGAAGCGATGACAGGCGTCTATCAGGTTGAGTATTTAGAAAATGATCGCATTCGCTTAACAATTACTTATGATGGTGGCGAATCGCATACGAGCGACTATCTTTTACGTGATGGTACCTTAACCGAAGAAGGTTTTGAATGGGCCGCTCAAATTCGCAATACCGTTCCAAATGCTCCATAAAAAAGATCAGGTCAATCATTTACGATTGGCCTGACTTTTTTTTCTTGATAATGTGTATAATGAGTAATCCATTCATCGACTGTCATTTTTTCCATTCATTCCCCTAGCAATATGTAGGGAATCGTTTTGGGATTGGTCAACCGAAGACAACTTTTTCCCATGTTTAACTTAGTTGGTACTTGTTTGGCATATTCTGCTTGAAACCAATCAAGTAACGAACGGTTTCCTACCAAGCCCATATGATAAATAGCTAAATGATTTTTTTGCGCCCCCAAGGAAACAAAGGGTAGCGGTTCATCTGGCCTTCCCAAATATCCTTCTGGAAAACGCGTTAATGGTACAACAAACGTCGGCATTCCGTATTGCATCACCAACTCAAATCCTTCCGGTAAATGAGTAATTAACACTTCTTTTAGCTGAAAATAACTTTCACGCCATTTTTCGGGTAGTGTTTGTTCATAGTCTTCAATTGACATGCGAATCCCTTCTTTCTAGCAAATACATTCCCTCATAATTTTGTTACTGTTATAATAATACAAACGAAACTATTTTAGCGAGGAGTAAGATTATGACGATTCAAGCAGCACTCTCACTAAGTAAGGAAACGCTCACGCTCCAATTAGCCGACCACCAAGGTAGAATTTCGATTCTTTATTCTACTGACAAAACATTGTTAGCACCTGAAGCAAGTGTTTATCTCTTGTTTAAAGAACAAAAATTAAAAGCGATTGGCGCAACACAAGGAACGTTGCGGACACGTATAGCCTACGACACGCTCATACAAATTACCCCTCCTTGGGAAATGGAACAAGGCTATCTGATTCAGCGTTTGGTCGAAACAGCAGAAGAAAGTGGTTTAACTATCACTAGTAAAGATGCAAAAAAAATCCCAGCCAACCATTATCCAACAGTTACTGCTTATCAAGATACGTTGCTCACCTTATTAGAAAAATTTGGTTTTATTTTCCGCAAAATCGAAAAACCACAAAAGCCAAAACCTACGAAAGCACAACATCGCTGGCGGAAAGAAGTCAGCACGATTGAATTTTTCGTCGATGAATTTGATAGTAAAGCAACGGTTATTTGGCAAAAACGCAATGAAATGTGCATCAAAAAAGGCGCAGTCTTACGCCAAGAAATTCCTTTAAATAAAGATGGTTCCATCGGTCTAGCCGGCCGCTTCACCAAGCAACTTCGCGAGGAACATGACGATAAGATACAAGACTTCGTCACAACAGAGGATGTCATTTTAAAAAGTGTCAATGAAGTTGGACATTTCTTGTATTATGCGGGAACTAATAGTTGGTTAGTGCTAAAAGATCAAGACGGAAAAACCATTGATGAATGGACGGTAGTCTAAGATAAAAAAAGAAAAACGAGACGCTCTTCCTTAATTGAAGGCGTCTTGTTTTTCTTTTTTCTCATTGGTTCAACTCGAAAACAACAAACCATTGTCTTTTATACGTTAACTATCCCGAATCACCGACAACATATTGATGATACACACTTTTTTTCACATCTAAGTTCATTCGTTTCCCGTCTGATTCTTCAAAAATAAGTGTGTAGGTCGTGAGCGAATGATTATCATTATGTCTTGAGACAGCGGTATCTTTGCCAATCAATTTGGCAGTAATTGTGACAGGTGATGCCGTAAAATTCAGCAAACTATTGATGATAAAATAGATAAATCCACCAATCCCAATAAAAGCAATCAAGTAAAAAAGCAAATAAAACGTTGACGTGTTCATAACATCAACCATCAATACCCCCTCCTCCCCCTAGATAAACCGAATAGCATCTGCTGTTTGCTAATTGGCAGTAAACAGTTTTTGTAGCAATTTGTCTACCTCTAATAAACCATATGCTTTTTTGCTAATCAATTTAACAACTCTTTCAGGAAATGCTTCCTTAATCATTTTTTCTTGAAAATAGAGCTCGGGTGACAACTGCTGATCCATGCTCATCTATCTGAGAAGCACTGTACCTGTGAATTGTGACAGCTAACCCTTGCTTTTCTATCGCTTTATTCATTTTCATAACAAATAAAACAGTCTGTGGCGAAAAAGTGGTACTCATAGAAGTAATACCAAATAGCGCAACCTTGATTTCCTCGTTGCTATTCATGACGATTTTTTCTTCTGGTGTGCTTACGTTGTGCATTGTCTCTCCACCCCTCTCATTGATAGGAGGAACGAAAAATGTAAATCCTTTTTTAATTATACCTTTTTTAAAATCTTACATCAAATAGTTCAAGTAAACATACGACATCACATAAAATAAATAGATATGGGTTGGGTAAAAAGCGTAAAAGAAATACTTATCGCTTCGTCCTTTTTCTCCGTTATAAAAGAATAATGGAACAATCGCAAAAACCATCATCCATTGATAGTTCGTTAATAAATGGCTAAAGTCAAATCCTGTAGCTAGTAAGGATACAGTAGCTAATGATAAGAATTGTAAATAACGTTTTTCTCTAAAAATATAGAAAAGTGCTCCTAATAATACTGCAACATAACCACCTTCAACTGTGAGATAAGAAGGAAAAATTTGTAGAATATAAATAAAAATTGGACTGCCATCACCTGTACTCATCCAAATCATAAATGGCAATGCAATCACAAATGGCATCAGTAACAATGCAGTAGCTTTTAGCCAACGTTTTTGCTTATATTCCTCGATACAATACATCACTAGTGTCGCTAACAATAATGTACCGAAAACATTGTTGATAATCATCACTTCATCCATTGGAAACAGGCTTGGAATCAAGCGATTACCTATATTCATTCCCCAGAAGCCCAGCAATAAACGAGACATATATCGCAAACGATTACGTGTGTAGTGAAATCCTTCTGCACTCAAAAACAGAAATATGGGTAACACAATGCGCCCAAACATATTTAAAATAGTTGGCGGTTGTGTATAAATAAACATTTCATAGATATGGTCACCGACCATTAAAATAATTCCTAGAATTTTTAATTGATACCCGGTTATGCTAAATTTTTTTGTCATTGTGTTCCTCCATCAGTTTAGTAAATCTAGTCTAGCGTATTCTTACTTGAAACGAACTTTCATTACTGTTAGGTAGTCTATAACTTTTGTTAGATGACAAAAAAATAGCCACCGAAAAATCGGTGGCTATGGATTAAAATGTTTTTTCATCTGGAACAGGTGCTTCGCCTGCCGCTCCTTGTAGGGCATCAATGGCAGCTATATCTTCTGGGCTCAATTCAAAATCAAAAATTTGAGCATTTTCAATAATACGATCTTCATGAACCGATTTTGGTAGTGGTAAGAAACCATGTTGTAGACTCCAACGTAAAACGACTTGAGCAATTGTTTTATCGTACTTTTCAGCAATTGTTTGTAATTCAGGAACACTAAAAATTTTCCCCGTACCTAATGGGCTGTATGCTTCACTTAAGATATTGTGTTTTGTGTTATACGCCACAACTTCTTCTTGACGATCACTTGGGCTCAAATAAATTTGGTTCACGACAGGTTTAATTTTAGCTGTTTCTAATAAGGCATCTAAATGATGTGGCATAAAGTTAGAAACGCCAATCGCTCGAATTTTGCCTGCTTCAACAGCTTCTTCCATCGCACGCCAAGCTTGCGCATTTGCTTCTTGCCAGTTTTCGCGGAAAGCCACTGGATTTGGCCAATGAATCAAATACAAATCTAAATAATCTACACCTAGTTTTTTCATGGACGTATCAATTGCTTGTTTGGCTAAATCATAAGCATGCGCATCATTCCATAGCTTCGTCGTAATGAACAACTCTTCTCTTGGAATCCCGCTTTTAGCAATTCCACGACCAACAGATTCCTCATTTTTATAAATAGCCGCTGTATCAATGTGACGATACCCAGCTTTAATCGCTGCAATAACCGATGATTCCGCAACATCGCCATCAGGTGTCTGCCATGTTCCAAATCCTACTACTGGAATTTCAATTCCATTTGCTAATGTATATGTGTCTTTTAAACTCATTGTTTCTCCCTCCTTTATTGTATGATACCATGCTCTTCTTAAAATTGTTACTGGATTGATTGCTAACAAAAAAAACAAGTGTATTATATGCAAAAACACTCAAAAATATACAATTTAAGGATGTTTAATAGAAATTTACGCATAAAAATTCAAAAATTGTTGCAAACGAATCTTTTTTGTATTAATATACATTTCATACCTAATGAGATTATTTTTATTCATTAATATTATTAAAAAGTGAGGAATTACGATGGATGCAATGTTAGGAGTAGTTATAGATTTTGGAAAAACCGTAAAGTGGATTCCCACTTTTATTGATGGGACAATTGTCACCATCGTTTTATCATTAATAACAGTTGTATTTGGTTCATTACTAGGTTTGTTTGCTACCTTGATGAAACAATCACGTTTTAAAATTTTCAACGCTATTGCAGCAATTTATACACAAGTAATTCGTGGTACCCCATTATTAGTGCAATTATATATTTGGTTATACGGGTTACCACTAATTGGTATTTCCATACCTGCCCTTTCTTTTCTTGGAAATACATATGGATCAAGAGAATTTTTAACCGCTATAGTGGCCTTATCGATTAATTCTGGCGCTTATATCTGTGAGTTATTGCGTGGGGGATTAGCATCAATTGATAAAGGACAAATGGAAGCTGGACGCTCATTGGGCTTAAGTCGTGGACAAACAATGAAAGCTGTCATTATTCCACAAGCAATCCGAGTAGTCCTCCCTGGTTTAGGAAATGAATTTATCATGATGATTAAAGAATCTTCTATTGTTTCTGTTGTAGGAATCTTTGATGTCATGTACACAAGTAACATCGTCAAAGCCGCAACGTATTCTATTTTTGAACCATTGATTATTGTTGCCTTAATTTATTTCTTCCTAACCTTTACACTTACTGCTTTAATCAAGAAATTAGAAACGAGGTTAAATGTCTATGATTAAAACCAATCAGTTAACGAAAAATTTTGGTGAGTTGTCTGTTTTAAATGGCATCACCACCCATATCGAAAAAGGAGAAACAATCGCCGTGATTGGCCCTTCTGGTTCAGGAAAATCAACATTTCTTCGTTGCTTAAATTTGATGGAAACACCAACGAGTGGTGATGTCTATTTTAAAGACATTTTATTAACAAATCCACAATTAAAAGAAACGGAAATTAACCAAATTCGTGAAAATATTGGGATGGTTTTTCAACATTTCAATTTATTTCCTAATATGACTGTGTTAGAAAATATTATCTTAGCACCGATGAAATTAAAAAATTTAACCAAACAACAAGCGACACAAAAAGCCGAAGCATTGCTTAAAAAAGTTGGTCTACTAGAGAAAAAAGATGTGTATCCTAACAAATTATCTGGCGGGCAAAAACAACGGGTAGCTATCGCACGTGCCCTAGCAATGGAACCGGAAGTCATGTTGTTTGATGAACCAACTTCTGCACTTGATCCAGAAATGGTCAAAGAAGTATTGCTAGTTATCCAAGAGTTAGCCAAAAGTAATTTAACGACAGTCATCGTGACGCACGAAATGAATTTCGCCAAACAAGTTGCCTCTCGTGTCCTGTTTATTGATAAAGGCGTCATCGTTGAAGAAGGAACACCTACTGAACTATTTGATTTCCCGAAAGAAAAACGAACACAAGAATTTTTAGACCAAATTACATTTTAATTCGAAGGAGTTTTTATTATGAAAAAATTAACGTTAGCTTTATTCAGTTGTCTAGCAGCAATCACATTGGCTGCTTGTGGTTCAGGAGATTCAAAAAAAGGCGCTGATGCTGGTGAAACAGATAAATTGGCACAAATCAAAGAAAAGGGCAAATTAGTGATTGGTACCTCTCCTGATTTTCCGCCGTTAGAATTTTATATCTTAAATGACAAAGGTGAAAAAGAAATTGTCGGAAGCGACATTACCTTAGCAAAAGCTGTTGCCGAAAAAATTGGGGTCGAACTAGAAATTAAAGCCACAGATTTTAACGGTGTTTTAGCGAATATCCAAACCAACAGCGTTGACTTTGGGATTTCTGGATTTGTAGCAACTGAACAACGTGAAGACATCATGGATTTCTCGGAAGGATACCAACAAGAAGCGAGTGAAGGTTTCCAAGGATTATTAGTATCCAAAGAAATTGCGGATAAATACAAATCAATGGATGAACTAAAAGATGCCAACTTAACGATTGGTGCCCAAGGTGGTTCGATTCAATTTGAAACGGCTAGTTTATTAACTGATGCTAAGAATATTAAACAATTCGGAACAATGGATGCCGCAATTTTAGCGTTAAACTCTGGTGATTTACAAGCAGTGACTGTTTCAACTTCGTCTGTTGAACCTTTACTAACCACTTTCCCAGACTTAGTTATCTTGCCAAAAGAAACATTCAACTTAGACCCTGAAAATAAATATGGCACAAACGTCATTGGTTTTCCTAAAGGCGATGATACTACCTCATTTATTACGCTCGTAAATGAAGTCATCCAAGAAAACAAAGAGAATGGAAACCTAGAAAAATGGCGGAAAGAATCAGAAGAACAAGCGGTAAATGCCTTAAAGGAATAGGAGAATAGTAGTATGACAATCAAAGAAACGTTATTAGCTTCCATTGAAAATAAGATTGATGCCTATATGGAATTAGTGAAGATTATGTATGATAATCCAGAAATTGGTAATGAAGAATTTGAAACAATGAAATTATTGGTGAACTACCTAGATAGTGTTGGTTTTAAAACAACATCGGGGTATATTGTTCCGACTGGTTTTTTAGGTGAATACGATACTGGTAAACCAGGACCTACCATCGCCGTGATGTGTGAATACGATGCGTTACCTGAAGTGGGACATGGTTGTGGTCATAACTTAATTGCCGGTATTGGTGTCGCAACTGGTGAGGCCGTCAAAGCGATAATTGATCAATTTGGTGGGAAATTATTAGTCGTTGGAACGCCTGCTGAAGAAAATTTTGGTGGAAAAGTCAGTATGTCAGAAGCCGGTGTTTTTGATGATGTAGATGTCGCACTGATGGTTCATCCGGGAAGTCAAAATGGTGTGGGTGGTCGCTCAAATGCCTTAAATCCAATTAAATTTGAATTCTTTGGAAAAAATGCCCATGCGTGTGATCCAGCTTCGGGAGCATCAGCCCTAGACGCAGCCGTTATGAGTTATTTACAAATTAACTTATTACGTCAATTTGCAGCACCACATACGTATATTCACGGTGTCATCAAAGATGGTGGTGAAGCAGCCAATGTCATTCCTGGCTACGCTTCAATGGAGTATTATTTCCGTGCACCTACTATCGGATATGCCAAAGAATTAACAGAAAAAGCGGTTCAAGCAGTCGCTGGTATTTGTCAAGCGAATGGTGTGACGTTCAAAACTTCTACGTATGAGTGTCCGTATGAAGACACAGTTATTAACTACAAATTAGCGGATATTTTAGCGGAAAAATATGCAGAACTAGGTGTGGAAGACGTCCAACCGGTTGATGAAGTCGCAAGTGGTTCAACCGATGTCGGTGCAGTAAGTTATCGTTGCCCAACAATTCAAGGAAACATTAAAATTTGTGGACCTGAAGTCGGTGGACATACCAAAGAAATGGCAGCTGCCACTCTTTCTCCAGAAGGTCAAAGCGGCTTAATCAAAGCCGCCCAAGGGTTATCTTTAACGATATTAGAATTGTTAGAACATCCTGAAGTTTTGGCGGAAGTCAAAGCTGAATTTGACGAAACTATGGCAAAATTAGGATAAAATAGCTTATTTGAAAGAATGAATGACTTCGGTGATTCATTCTTTTTTAGAATCAACAAGCATTTCTTTTACTACCAAATACTTCCCATTTTCGGATATAAATAGGTCTCCTCTATTTTATGATTAATTTGTTGCATTCATTGCACCCTGTTGCAAAAAAAGATACACTACAGGTAACTTAAAAAAGGAAGTTTTTTCTATGATAGATGAAAATGTATTGTATATCATCGGTTTAGTATTAGTGATGTTATACATCTTAACAGGCTTTGACGATTTCATTTGGGATATTATTACTTTATTTAGACGTAAACCCTATAAAAAAGAGTTGTTGGATTTAAAAAAAGTAGACGATGTTCCCCCAAAATTACTTGCTGTTGCTATTGCTGCTTGGCATGAAGAAAGTGTACTTGGTGATGTGATTGATAACATGATTGCATCCGTGCATTATCCAAATTCAATGTACCATGTCTTTTTAGGTGTCTATCCCAATGATGATGCCACGATTACGGTCGCAAAACAACTTGAGGAAAAATATGAAAATGTCCATATGATTATTAACGAATTACCTGGACCAACCTCAAAAGCACAAAATATTAATTACGTGATTACCCAAATCAAAGCTATGGAAAAAGAAAAACAGTGGCATTTTGAAGCTTTAAATGTTCATGATTCTGAAGATGTCGTGCATCCTTATGAATTAAAAGTAACAAATTACTTGTTAGAAACTTATCCAGCGATTCAATTTCCAGTCTTTCCACTAATGGAAATGCCAAAATTCAGTAACTTCTTCAAAAATTTAGTAACGAATACATACGCCGATGAATTTGCAGAAAATCATTTTTCAACGATGGTTAGTCGTTACAGTAGTGGTGCATTTGTTCCATCAGCGGGTACCGGCTTTACTCTTTCACGTGCCGTTATTGATAGTTTTGGTGAGGAAGATGTCTTACCTAAAGACAGTTTGACTGAAGATTATCGCTTATCTTTAACCTTATATCAAAAAGGGATTCAAATGTATTATCCGTTAATTCAAGTCCCGCGAATTAATTTCAAAAATGAGTTTGTGCATGAATTTATCGCCACACGTAGTCGTTTTCCGTACACATTTAAAACAGCGGTCAAACAAAAAACACGCTGGATTTTAGGTATTACCATGCAGTCTTTTAAATTCAAAGAAATTTTTTCAACCAAAGAAATGACCTTTGCTGGTCGCTACTCGCTTTACCGCGACTTCAAAGCAAAAATTGGAAATATGTTGGTCCTTGTTGGTTATCCTGTTTTAATTTATTTCTTTGCCTCTTTGTTCTGGGACTTACCGCCAATTTATCCGAAATATTCGTTATCTTGGTATTTATGCGTCTTGGTTACCATCATGATGCTCGAGAGACAGTTATTCCGTGCAGTAGCGATTAAGAAAGTCTACGGTATGCGAAGTGTCTTCTTTGCTTGTTTGTTTCCACCAATTTTGCCGATTCGTTTTGTTTATGGAAATATCATTAACATGGTCGCAACCATGAAAGCTTTCAAGCAAAAGATTTTCGGTAATCAAACACCTGTAAAAAAAGAAAAGAAAGCAAAACGTAAAAATAAACAAAGTGAACAAAAGCAACTGATTTGGGATAAAACCGAACATCACTTCCTAGAAAAAGATGTCTTACAGCGTTACCATCGTAAATTAGGTGATGTCTTATTGGAAAAAGGCTTCATAGAACCAAAAGGCTTGAAAGAAGCTTTGGAAAACGCAAATGAGCAAAAACAAGCTTTAGGTGCTTATTTATTAGCTCATGATTTGCTTTCAGAAGACCATTTATTAGAGGCTCTCGCTAACGTGCAACATTTGCAATATCTACCTGCTGCCAATTTATCAACCTATCTGCAACCAGAATTTGCGGAAAAGTTTGATCGTGAGCAACTCCGTCAATGGTATTGTTTGCCAATTTTAGAATCAGACAATCATTATGTCTTTGCTTTTTGTGATGCAACACCACGCGATGTAGCAGATCGTTTAGAAGCAACCTATCAAATTAGTGTGTCTACGATTTATGCCTTAAAACAAACCATTTTAGAAGGATTAGATAGATTAGATACTGCTACACCGCTCATTGATTTTGCTTATGAACGTTATGAACAAAAATTTATTTCTTATAAACAACTTTTCTTAGTACGTGCCTATCAAGAAAAGACCGCCACTTCTGCTGAAGAACTCTTATTGAAAATGGGATTATTGCCCCCTTCATTTGCTGTAAGTAGCGAACATTCTGAAACAATCAAACAGCTTCCTGAATCAACAGATCCACTTAACTTAAGAAAAACCACAAATCTCACAGAAAAAGTGAAGCAATAGAAAAAAGCCGAATCGTCCTGATTTGGCTTTTTAATAATCGACATTATACATAATCACACGGTTACGACCAGCATGTTTGGCAATATAGCATGCTTCATCTGCTTTTTTTAACGTTTCTAAAATATCAGGTTGATTTACTGTACTTTCAATCCCTGCTGAAAAAGTAATTGAAATCCCTTCAGACACCTCTAGCGCCACAGGATAGGTTTCCATTTTCAAACAAAAATCTTCAATGATGTCATAAACTTCATTTTTAGGTAAATCATAAAAGAAGACGCAAAATTCTTCACCACCAAAACGATAAATTTCTATCTTATTTTTTTCAAGATACAATGACAAATGGGCGTCTAAAAATTGCACAAAATCGCGTAATACTTCATTTCCAACAATGTGTCCATAACGATCATTAATTTGTTTAAAATAATCTAAATCAATCATTGCGACAGTCACAGCTGGTTTTCTCTCGTTTAAAAACTCAATCTTATCACTTAATGCGGAATAGTTATGTGCGCCGGTTAGACTATCAATCTTACTACAAATTAATTCTTCTCGAATACGAGCATTTTCCTTCTCTTGTAATAAAAAATACAGATAAAAAGATACTAAAATTACTAAGGAACCCGTAACAATCAAAACATCCATGCCATCTTCATACGAAAACAATGAAGTGATAGCTAGACCTTGTAAATGAAAACAAGCTGAAATAAGCATGGACAAAATAAACAAGCCTGTAAATTTACCATTTCGCCAGCCAAATGGTAACCAATCAATCACCACAAATAATGCAAAAATAATTAGCCCAATAATAAAGAGTTGATCGTCAGAAATAAACATCTTGATATCAATCAATTTTGCATAACTCATCAATAAAAATGGTGTCAATAAAATCAGATATTTGCCATATGTTTGAAAAAAATAATACGCGATAAATAACACTAGAGAATATTCATAAAAAACCGCATCAAGTAGATGAACCGAAAGCGACAGCAAACAAAACAAATACGTAGAATACAACAAAACAATAAGTATCATTTGTACAAATTTATTTGAAACGACTTTCTTTAAATTATTGAAAACCGTATCAATAGTAATTAATAAACTGACAATAATACTTGGAAAAAAGATAATTAGCACCATCATACTTCCCATAAACAGCTTCTCCTTAACCTTTTTAAACTCCTAGTATAATTATTAACAAGCTTAATCATACCCCATAACAAATGATATTTCTATCCTTGTTTACAAAAAACAACAGTTTGTCTGGCTACGAGACAAACTGTTCATTTTTATTTACTTAGAAAAATAGTTTTTAAATACTTCTGTATAGTGTTCATACTGCTCTTGCGATGACGCAATTGTCTCAATAGGCACCGCTGTCGACTGTTGGCCATAGATTAAATAATACAACCCCATAATCGGTTCATTATAATCGGATAAATAACAATCTACGCCTAAGACATCCGCTGTCATTTTTCGAAGCATTTCTGATTTGAAAAAACCACCACTTAAAGATAGTTTTTCGGTCACATGGACCATCTCAGTGAGTGTCCGAATATTAAATAAAATCCCTTCCACCACACTACGAATCATATCATTTTTAGTATGCTGAATCCGAATGTTCTTTAATGTTCCGGTGACTTCATTTTGCCATAAGGGCGCCCGCTCCCCATTGATATACGGTTCAAAACGCAACCCATTTGCACCGATTGGCGAGTGTTGCAATGCACTCGGTAAATTTTCAAAAAATTCTTGTGGCGTATCTGCATACAAATGACTCGCCCATTCTAAGACACAACCACCATTGTTTGAAGGAGCACCAGTTACATAATACGTTTCATTTAAGTAATAACAGAAATTTTGTTTCCCACTATCAAAAGTTGGTTCTTTCGTCACTTTGCGCACTGATGCACTCGTGCCAATTGTTAAGCTATTAGGAATACCTGTCGCAATATAACTCGCATACGCAGCAAGACAACCATCACTTGCACCAATAACTACTTTTGCAGTTACCGGAATTTTCAATTCGACAGCAGCACGTTCTTTTAAAGGAAAGGATGTCGTCGTATCGACTAAGGGAGCCAATTGTTGGGCTGAAATACCAACGAATGCCAAAATCTCCGCATCCCATTGACGTTCCTGTAAATCAAATAATCCCGTTGCTGAAGCAGTGGCATAATCAAGAACAAATTCTCCAGTAAAATAATGCATGATAAGCTCTTTGATGCCATAGTAGTGTGTGTGGTTCGGATAACGATTTTGTTGTTGGAAATACAATAATTTAGTAAAAGGTGACATGGCATGAATCGGCGTTCCCGTTCGTTGGTAAAATAGTGAGGCACGTTCTTGTTGTTTAAATGTTGCAATCGTTTGTTCTGCTTGTGTATCGGACCAAATATAAATCGCATCATCGAGTCCTTCTCCCCAAGGTAAGATACTGTGCATGGCCACACTAAAACTCACTGTTTCAAGTGCTTCACGCATATCTTTGGGAATCGATTGTACGCCTACTTTTAACACTTCTAATAGCTCTGTTGCTCGTTGGTAACAGATTTGTTGGTCGCGATAGGTTCTGACTGGACTCGTTTGTTGAAATTTAATTTTCCCATCTGCAATCACCGCAAACTTAATTGCTGTTGTACCAATATCAATGCCTAAAAACATGACAAATTCCCCTCCATTCATTTCTAGTTTATTTTAGCACACCAAAAAAAAGAAGCAGCAAGAATTTCTTGCTACTTCACCTATTTTTTCGTTTTATCTGGGAATTTGGCTTCGACACGATAAATACGTTGTCCACGTGATGAAAATTTCTCTTCATACTCCGTCATAATATTCCCTTCAAAGGTACTTGTGTGCAAATCTAACCAGACTTTTTGAATGATTAATCCATATTGCGAAAAACTGGCTAAAGAATATTCAAATAATCCTTGATTATCTGTTTTGAAGTGAATTTCACCTTCGGGGCGTAAAATTTGTTCATCCACAGCTAAAAATGTTTTGTACGTCAAGCGACGTTTTTCATGACGGGTTTTTGGCCATGGATCAGAAAAGTTTAAATAAATTTGATCGACTTCACTGTCAGCAAAATATTCGGTTAATGCTGAACCATCTACGTGTAATAATTGTAAGTTGGGAATTTCAGCTTCAATCAATTTATCTAGTGCAAATGAGACCACACTGACTTGCATATCAATCCCAATATAATTAATCTCTGGATGTGCTTTTGCCATATTTGCAATAAATTGGCCTTTCCCCATTCCAATTTCAATATGAATCGGTTGGTCATTACCAAAACGCTCTGCCCAACGACCTTTCCATTCTTGGGGTTGATCCACAACGAATTGTGGATGAGACGCAATTAATTCTTCTGCACCGGTACGTTTTCTTACTCTCATAGTTGTTCCTCTCTTTTACAACAAGTCTTATCCTGTATAAATTCGTTTTAATTGTAAAATCTCTTGATTCATTTCTTTTAAAGCATTTCGTTTATGGTATTTCTTTACTTCTTGTAGCATACTCAATAACGCATACCAATATATTTTTTCCATATTCTCGCTATTGCCATGAATGCCATAACTCATTAACCAATGATTCCAACTAGAAATCGGTAAATAATGACCTAAAATAGTGCCAATATCTACTGCTGGATCAGCAAACATCACCGAATCCCAATCAACTAAATACAGATAGTTTTTACAGACAATCCAGTTCCGACAATTCACATCACCATGCACAACGGCTTTTTCAGAAAGTTTGAATGATGGAATATTTTTCTCTAAGTAAGTATGAACCAAAGATAAAAATTGATTTTCAACCAATTCTTTGTCTAACTCTGTTTCATATTCTTGCAACATCTGTTGTGGCGACATCACAATGCCACCCATTTTTTCAAGCATCTCTTTTAAAGAATCCGAGTGATGCAAATGATACAAGACATCAATGACATCATTGCGTTGACCAATTTCTTCAGGTCCTAAGATGCGTCCTTCTAGCCATTCTTGGGCTGTTAAGGTGTCACCATTGCCTGTGCGTTTGGTCCAAATTAATTTAGGGGTAATGCCTTCTTTTGACAAAGCAGCAAGCATCGGAGTGGTATTGCGTTTGATGAATACTTTGTCTTCTGCTTTTAAACCGACATATGCCTTGCCAGTATCGCCTTTAATTGGATGCAGATCCCAATCGTTATCCAAACGAATAGCCATCCTATGTGCCTCCTTCTTTTTTTCACAGTAATTTTTATTCTAGCGCCTTAACTACAGGTCGTCAAGCACATCTCTTTCACTTTTTACTTTCCAATCTTTTTTTCAGACAATCTTTAGCATATTCTCAGTTAGCGTATGCCCTTGTTCAATCGATATGGGACATATAATTCAACAAAAAGGACAGCGACAATAAAAAATCCTCCCGTCACAATCGCACGGTCTGCCCAAGTCGCAATCACAACACTACTAATCACCGAAAAAATCATCGCAACCGCTAATAAAGCAATCCGCAATAAGGTTTGAATCGCACGTAATTTTTGTTTTTCTGATACTGGATAAAGTTGAACACTCGTCATATATTGAAATTGATGGTACAACGGCAATAATTGAAAACCAATTAAATAAATAAACAGTGCGCCAATACCTAACGCAAACCATCGCTCCACAATAAACACCAACAATATGCTTCCTAACGCTAATAAGCGCAAATACAAGCCACTAAACTCCGTTCCACGGACGAAACGACGTGCATACAAATAAAGATAGGTATTTTTTTGCATAAATTTAATATTACCTAAAAAACCATCCATGTATTTGCGGCGTTTAATTTGCGCCGTAATTTCTGGAACATCGGTAAATAAATTAATGAAACGATACAAACGATACAAACGATGTTGTTCTGTCGCAATCATCTTATCCCAATCAAGCGGTGCTTGCATTTTTTGCCAACATAAATTGTGGAAAAGATACATTTGTAAAAAGGACAACAGCATACCAATTAACGGATAAATAAATAACCCCACACTTAAGGTTGCCAAACTTATCATCCACCATAAAAGATAGGCATTTTTGGTAGCTTTTTCCATATCTTGAAACAAATCCATCCGTTGAATCTGTAACTGACTGAATTTCAAGCCCCACAAAGTGAGTAAGAAAAAAGCAAAGGTAGAAAATGCCATTCCTGTTGCTAACACCACTAGCGGCATCGTTGCACCACCAATTAAAACCAATACACCAAATGGCAAGTAACAACTATATTTAAACGCATGCGTCAAATACCCGCGCATTTGTTTTTCTTTTGGTAATAAAAAAACCGCATCGGCAGGTTTCGCTAAACTCGCAAATTGACCAATATGAAGAGCAATCAACCAAACACCTAAGACAATCACTGTGCCCCAAGTAAAGCCTTTTGGCAAAGTTTTTAAGGTATTCGAATAATACAAACCCAAACCGCCGACTAAAAATGTCATCGTCAACGCGAAATGGTCATTAAAAACATATTTTAAATAGCGCTGTATAGTTTTTTGATGCAAACGCAGTCGTTGTTGAAAAAATTCGTTCATTTCCTACGCCTCCTCTGTCAGCGCAAGATAGATTTCATCTAAAGATGCGTTTGTTAAACCAAATTGTGCTTGCAATTCTGCCATCGATCCTTGGGCGCGAATTTCGCCGTTGTGCAACATAATAAAACGATCGCAATATTTTTCAGCTGTCGCTAACACATGGGTCGACATCAAGATAGATGCGCCGGATTCTTTCATTTCTTTCATTAACTCTAATAATGCATGAATCGCTAACGGGTCTAATCCTAAAAACGGTTCGTCAATGATATATAGACTTGGTTCAATTAAAAAAGCACATAAAATCATGACTTTCTGCTTCATTCCTTTAGAAAAATTTGCTGGAAACCACTCCAAACGGTTTTCTAAACGAAATGTTTTTAGTAATTGTTCCGCACGTTCTAACGCGACTTCTTTAGGAATATCATAGGCCATCGCTGTAATTTCCAAATGTTCACGCAAGGTTAATTCTTCATATAAAGCAGGACTTTCAGGAATATAGCCGATTTTTTTTCGGTATTCTTCTGGATTTTCTTTTAAAGTTAAACCGTCAATTTCAATACTGCCTTTTTGTGGTTGCAATAAGCCAATGATTTCTTTGATGGTTGTACTTTTGCCCGCACCATTTAAACCAATCAAACCTACTAGCTCGCCATCGTTGATTTCAAAATTAATATCTTTTAAAACAGGTAACTGACTGTAACCCCCTGTTAAGTTTTTAATTGTTAATGTCATGTGTTTTCCTCCAAAGTTTGCTAGATTTATTATACCACGAAGCGTAAGGAGAAAAAATTCAGGTGCTGAACTATTTTTAGTTGGCAAATAAAAAAAACGATGCTTACTGCTAATCGTAAGCATCGTTTTCCATTAAGCTACTTCTTCTGAAAATTGACTGTTATATAAGTCTGCGTAGAAACCATTTTTCGCCATCAAGGTGTCATGATTCCCTGTTTCAATAATCGAACCTTGATTCATAACGATGATATTATCCGCATCACGAATGGTTGACAAGCGATGTGCAACCACAAAACTGGTGCGATTTTCTAATAAACGATTCATAGCTTGTTGAATTAAGATTTCAGTCCGCGTATCGACACTCGATGTTGCTTCATCCAAAATTAAGACATCTGGATTGGCTAAAAATGCCCGCGCAATCGTAATTAATTGACGTTGTCCTTGTGAAATATTACTTGCTTCTTCATTTAACACAGTGTCATATCCTTCTGGTAATTTACGAACAAATTCATCCACATGCGCTGCTTTTGCTGCTGTCATCACTTGTTCTTTGGTTGCTTGTTCATTCCCATAAAGGATATTGTCATAAATCGTTCCTGTAAATAACCACGTATCTTGCAATACCATTGAGAAATGATTTCGTAATTCATCACGCGTGAAATCGCGTGTGTCTTTGCCTTCATAACGAATGCTCCCACCAGAAACATCATAAAAACGTTCTAACAAGTTAATTAACGTCGTTTTACCTGCACCAGTTGGGCCGACAATCGCCACCATTTCGCCTGCTTTCACATCCAAATTGAAATCAGTCATCAATAATTTGTCTTCGTTATAACCAAATTGAACATTTTCAAAACGAACTTTATAGTCGTTGTCTTCTGTTGGTAATAATGAAGGTTCATTCAGCATTTCTTCTTCGTCTAAGATTTCAAATACCCGTTCTGCAGAAGCAACTGTTGATTGAATGGTATTAATCAAGCTCGCAATTTGCGTAATTGGTTGGGAGAATTGATTGGTATATTGTAAGAATGCTTGCACATCTCCTAAATTCATATTCCCATTTGCCACTTTAATCCCACCAAGAACTGCCACAAAGACATACCCTAAGTTTTTAACAAAGTTCATCAATGGCATAATCATCGCTGAAATAAATTGGGCTTTCCAACCAGCTTCATATAATTTTTCATTTTCAACTTCAAATACTTCTTGGTTTGCTTTTTCATGATTAAATGTTTTGACGACTGTATGACCACCATATGTTTCTTCAACTTGGTCATTTAGAAGTCCCAAGCTTTTTTGTTGGGCTGCAAAATGTTTCTGTGATTTTGGTGCAACCAACATCACAACAATCAAACTCAATGGAACAGTTGCCAAAGCGACCAATGTTAATTGCCAACTAATGGTCAACATCATCCATAATACCCCAACAAAGGTCACAATACTGGTTACAAATTGCGTCAAGTTTTGTTGCAAGGTCCCTGCGATATTGTCCATATCGTTAATGGCACGCGACATAATGTCCCCATTGCTATGCGTATCGTAATAAGAAATTGGTAAGCGACTCATTTTTTCATCTAAATCTCGACGCATTTCATACACTGTTCGTTGTGAAACACGTGTCATAATAAATTGTTGCATGAAATTAAAGATTGCTGAAATGACATACATACCAATCACAATCAAAATAATTTGACCAATTTTATCAAAATCAATCGGGAAACGACTAATTTGTTCGCCCATTTTCATTTGTTTGACGCCTGCCATCACACCATTAAATATTTCTGTGGTTGCTTGACCAAGCACTTTTGGTGTTTGAATTTGGAAAACAACTGCAGCAATCGCTAAAACAAAGACGAGGATAATCGCATAGGAACGTTTGGACATATAATGAAAAAGCCGTTTGGTTGTGACCCAAAAATTCGTCGCTTTTTGAGGTTTCATACCCATACCACGTCCGGGTCCACCGTGTCCAGATCCACCATGGATTGGTTGTGTTTTTTCTTTACTCATGCTAAATCCTCCTCTCTCAATTGTGAATGCACGATTTCTTGATAAGTCGCATTTTCTGCTAATAATTCTTCGTGTGTGCCTTGTCCTACAACTTGACCTTCATCCAAAACTAAAATAATGTCCGCATCCATGACAGTGCTGACACGTTGGGCAACAATGACCATGATTCCTTCTGTCATTGATTCTTTTAATGCTGCACGTAAATTCGCGTCAGTTTTAAAGTCTAAAGCAGAAAATGAATCATCAAAGACATACACATCTGCCTCTTTAATCAATGCTCGCGCAATCGCTAAACGTTGACGTTGTCCACCAGAAAAGTTGCCTCCACCTTGTTCCACACGACTATCTAGTCCATCGTCTAACCCTTCAACGAAATCTTTCGCTTGAGCAATAGCTAAGGCCTGCCAGATTTCTTCATCCGTTGCTTCTGGTCGTCCGTAACGCATATTCTCACGAATCGTTCCTGAGAATAACACTGCTTTTTGTGGAACAAAACCAATCACTTCACGTAAATCATGTTGCGTTACTTTTGAAATATCTTGATTGTTTAAACGAATCATTCCTGATTCCACATCATATAGACGTGGCAACAAGTTCACTAACGTTGTTTTCCCAGAACCGGTTCCCCCGATAATGGCAACTGTTTGTCCAGATTCAACCGCAAAATGCACATCTTTTAGTGCTAATTTTTCTGCACCAGGGAAACGGTAGTTCACATGATCAAACACTAATTTAGCCGCACTTCCTTGACGTGAAATAGTTGCTGGATTTTGAACATCTAAGATTTCGTCAGGCTCTTCTAAAATTTCATTAATACGATCCGCCGAAGCTTGCGCACGAGGAACCATCACAAAAATCATCGATAACATCATAAAACTAATTAAAATTTGCATCGCATAGGTCATAAATGCAATCAAATTCCCAACTTCTAACGTCATATCAGCAATATAATGCCCACCAAACCAAGTAATCGCAATGTTTGTTCCACTCATAATCAACGTCATTAACGGCATCATTAGCGCGACAATCGTGTTTACTTTGATTGCTGTTTGTGTGTAATCTTTATTCGCATCATCAAAACGGCTTTCTTCATACGCTGTTTTGTTAAATGCACGAATCACACGAACACCCGTCAATCCTTCACGAAAAACCAAGTTCAAACGGTCGGTTTTCTTTTGCATACTCTTAAATAATGGCACCGCAAAATACATAATGCCACCAATTGCGACAATAATAACTGGAATGACGACCAAGAAAATTTTCGTTAATTGTGGATCTTTGTAATAGGCTAAAAAGCTAGCACCAATTAAGGTAATCGGTGCATTAATCATCATCCGTAAAAACATTTGGGTCACCATTTGAATTTGGTTGACATCGTTTGTCGTACGGGTAATCAATGAAGCCGTACCATATTTATCAAAGGTACGTATGGATGCATGTTCCACCTTGTTATAAATATCTGTCCGTAATTCTTTGCCTAATTTTTGGGATTCTCTGGTCGCAAAATACGTATTACCAACCGCAGCGATAATACTGACTAAGGAGAAGCCGACCATAAACATTCCTGTTTGCCAGATATAATCAATATCGCCCACCGCAACCCCTTTATCAATAATGTTCGAAGTAAGGGTTGGTAAATACAAATCAGCAATGACTTGTGCAATCATAAAAATTACTGCCATCAATGCAGAGACCCAAGAAATTCGTTTCCATAGTTTAATCATTCATCTTGCTCCTTTCGTGCACCATTTTTCAACCAGTTGACTTTACTTTCAAAATTCCGATTGATTTGCTCAATATCATATGAACCATCCATTAACACACGCCGATACCCATCTGCTATCGTTGTAAACAACGTATGCATCACTAATTGTAGTAATAAATGTAATTCATGGTCGTCAGCGACTTTCAATGTCGAGCGATCAATGGCATCCAATAAGTCCTTCTGGTGTTTTTTATGTGCCAGTTGTTTGTCTTGACACGCCTCTGAATTTTTTTCTAAATGTGGGGCAACACGACGAAAACCATGATAATCCATATTGGTAAAAACATTTTTGTAAAATAACGCATGATCGCCGACAAAAATTTCAGGAACCATCCATGCAAAATACTCCTCAAATCCTTGAAATAAATCGCCCTTTGCTTGTTGAATCGATGAAATTAAGTAGCGATGACCATCATGACGCACGGTTTGAAAATAGTAATAATATAAATCTTCTTTATCTTTAAAGTATTGATAAAAACTGCCTCTAGGAATTTCAGCATCTTTAATTACATTAGCAATCGAGGCGTCTTTCAATGATGCTCTTGAAAATTCTTTTTTTGCTGCATCTAAAATCCGTTGTTGCTTTTCTTTGGGTAAGTTAAAAAAAGTTTCGGTTGGCATCTGTTTCCCTCCTTCACGTTATTTATGACACTACGTCATATGACACTGTGTCATTATACACCCAAATCACTAACTTGCAAGTGAAAAGTTTTGAAAAAAGTATGAACAATCCACGTTCACGCACAAAATAGCGACGTTTAGGACAAAGAGAACTAATACTCACTTTGTAAAAATTGGTCATAAATTTTTATAAACACTTGATGGTATAAGCTTCTATATTTTTACTGTATAAGAAAAAAACAAACAGAAACTATCCCCAACAACTTAGGGAACAGTCTTTTTTATTTATCACCACGCGTATTCTCACTTTTTTTGCACAATAATAATTTGAATATGTAGAAAAAACAGCCATTACCACAAAGTAATGACTGTTTTTCTTAAATTTCTGGTTGGGTCGTTAAGATGTACTCCTCAGCTTCTTTACTCCAAATACCGTCAGTTTTATCTAAAATTTTTCTCAAGTCACTGTTTTCGGATAACTCACTCAAATTAGTTCGTTCCATCGCTTTATGAGTATAAATTAATTTTTTCCCACCGCCAATAGTTGGTTGGTTTAAAGTTGTTTCTGCAACTGCATCCAAACCTAAAATATGTGTCACTACATTGGCAGCACGAACTTTTTTTTCTTCAATTAATTGGACTGCTTTGCGCATATCCTCCGTATTTCCACCAGAAGTTCCTACATAATGCATGAAAGAATAATGAATATCATAAAAATTCACTTCTGCAAAAAAATCTTTATTTTGTGGTCCTGCAAAGAAATTTAAACAACCATCAGGATTCATTAGTCTTGAACCGTCTGTAATGGCCTCTTTAGAAGGTACCATAACAAATACATCATCATATCCTTGATTAAAAATCGCCTCTTTCAATACTGAAACTTGATTATCGACATCACGTACATTGATATAGGTCACAGTAATCCCATTTTGGCTAGGATATAATTTAGCAGCACGGTCTAGTTTCTCTTGATGGCGATCGGTAACTACTATGTGCTTAGGTTTGATTGGTCCATGCAAAGCATAATCAATCGCTAATAAACCCATCGGACCAGTTCCACCTATAATTAAAAGATTCCCATCAGGTTTAATTCCCATCTGATGTTCATACGTACCTTCAATCAGGTGATAATTTGCTTCAAATGCACCAATAACACAAGATAATGGTTCAACTAATGAACCTTCGAAATATGTTTCTCCTTTGTAAGGAATTAAACAATCTTGTTCCATCACATCTTTTGAAATAATAATATATGTGGCATCGCCGCCTGTATATGGGTAAGAATATCCTGGACAGTCTGGACGATCAGGTAATTGTAAATTTGCTTGAACTACATAGCGTTCACCGACTTGATAACGATCAGCCCACTTAGCACCCACTTCTAAAATTTCTCCACAAAATTCGTGGCCAATAATAATCGGATTTGTGGCAACATCATCGGGTGCCTTTTTATGATCTGCTCCTTGATTAGCTAGTTTCCAAGTAGACATACAAATACTATCTGTTACCACAGAAGCTAAAATTTCATCCTCTTGAATAGTTGGCAACTCAAATTCTTCTAATCGTAAATCATTTTTACCATATAAGCGAACTGCTTTTGTTTTCATTCTAAACTCTCCTTTACATTACTTTATCTACCCTAAAATGCCAAATGCATATCCAGCAATCCCGACAGCAAACAAAGCAAAAATTAAAACAATCGGACTCACTTTTTTCTTCAATAAACGCATCATTAATAAAGTTAAGCCCAATGCCAATAACCCTGGAACTAAATCATCTAAGACATTTTGAACAGTAGTAATCACTTCTTGTCCATCTGGTCCAGTCGTTTTTGACACCACCAGTGGCACATTGATTGTTGTCCATTTTGTTACTAAGACACCCATGATAAATAATCCTAAAATCGTGGCTCCTTCTGTTAATTTTTGTAATAAATTACCTGATAAATCAGAAACAATATCCAAACCTTTTTTTAAGCCATAAGTTAAACCAAACCACTTTAACGCTAAGCGAACAGCATTAAAAGCAATAAAAAATAATAATGGTCCCATAACGTTTCCAGTTAATGCAATCGATGCACCCAAAGCCGCAGTAATTGGACGTAATGTTCCCCAAATTAAAGGATCTCCCACACCTGCGAGCGGTCCCATTAAACCAACTTTCAGGCTATTAATCGTTCCTTCTTCAATATCTGCTCCACTTGCTCGCGCTTCTTCCATTGCCATAGTGACACCGATTACTGGTCCACACATTCCAGGAGTCACATTAAAGAACGTCAAATGGCGTTTCAACGCTTCTGCTTGCTCTTCCTTTGTTTCATAAACACGTTGAATTGTTGGGATCATATCTACACAAAATGCTAATGCATGAATTCTTTCATAATTAAAAGACGCTTGTTGAAAATTTGAATAAACAAAGGTTCGAATTAAGTCTTGTTTGGTGATTTTAGACTGAATTGTTATTTGATTGGTATTTTCCATTTTGTTCTCTCCTTTAATCTTCTAGTTCATCGTCTAAATCATCGTAAGTATTACTTGCAGTTACGGTAGCAATCGCAGCTTGTTTATTGAAATTGGGGTTCAACTGAACATACAATAAGGCCATAATTAAACCAATAATCCCAAACGATAAAAGACTAAAGTCTAAATAACCGCCTAAAACGAAACCTAAGAAGAAAAATGGCATTAAATATTTCACACTCATCATATTAAGTACCATCGCATACCCAACAACTACAATAAATCCACCTGCAACAGCTAATCCACCAGTTACCACATCTGGAATAGCTGCCAACATATTTTCGACCATTTCTGCACTAACAAATGCAGCGACAATTGTCGTTGGAATAGCTACACGCATTGCTTGCATCAACAAAGCACTGAAATGAAGTAAGATAATACGTTTAAAATTGGCCTTTTCAGCTTCCTTATCCGCTGCATGCTGGAAGGCGACTGTTAACGTACGTACAAAAACCGTCAAAACTTGACCGGCTGCTGCAACAGGTAAAGCTACCGCAATGCCATTTTGAATACTTTGACTACCAACAATCACTAAAATCGTAGAGATGGTACTTGCTAAAGCTGAATCTGGTGATTGTGCTGCGCCAATGTTCATCCATCCTAAAGCAATTAACTCCAAAGTGCCACCTAAAATAACGCCAGTAGTCAAATCACCTAAAATTAACCCCATCACCGTACAAGCAATAATTGGACGATGCGTTTGGAATTCATCTAACACACTGCCCATCCCAGCAATACTTGAAAATAAAAAAATGAGTATAATCTGAATCACTGATAATTCCATTGAAGTTCCTCCTTCTAGAAACCTGCTTCTTTTAGTTTCAATGCAAAGTCTCCTTTTCCATCGGTTGCTACAACACGCAAGTCTAATTCTACACCTAGTTCAGCTAACTTTCTAAAAGCCACCACGTCTGTTGCATCAACAGAAACAGCTTTAGTTACTTGCGTTTTTCCTGTTTTATATTGCATACCGCCAATATTAATAGATTGAATTGGTACGCCTTTTTGAATAAGTTCTAATACTTCAGAAGGATTTGTAAATAAATAAAAAACTGTTTCATTTGCATATTTTGGATTGTTATACACTCTCACCGCTTTGTCTACATCTATAATATTTGCTTTAATTCCAGGAGGTGCAGCTTGTTTCACTAATGTTTTACGAATCTGGTCATCAGCAACTTCTTTACTTACAACAATAATTCGCTGTGCTCCTGCTTCTTTTGCCCATACAGTTGCTACTTGTCCATGAATCAAGCGGTCATCTATTCTCGCTAATCGAATTTGCATTATAATTCCTCCTCATCATCTTCTTCAATTACAAAGGTACGTACAGTGTCACTAGCAATTTCTTGCAAATAATCTGCTACTGCTTTTGCTTCGCGATCAGTATAGACTGTTGCTGTTTCTAAAACTAACGGTAATGACATACCCGAAATAACTTCAATTTGTTTTTTGGGATATTCCATCGCCAAACCACAGCTAGCATTAAAAGGCGTGCCACCAAATAAATCTGCTAGAATAATGACCGATTCATCGGTTTGATTCAATACTTGCTGCAATTTTTCTTTTAATGAATCAAAACCATCCTCTTTTAGAAATTCAACAGTTTGAAAATCTGAAAGTTCACCAAAAATCATTTCTGCAGAGTTTTTCATTTCATTTGCTAACTTTCCATGGGCAACCAAAACGACACTTGACATCGGCTTCACCTATCCTCTCGTTTTACCACCAGCAACATTAACTGTAACACCTGAAATGTAACTTGAACGCTCTGATAAGAAGTACGCAACCAAATCAGCAACTTCAGATAATTTTCCACTTCGACCTAATGGAATCGTACTTGTTTGGCTATAACCAGTGCGTAGCTCTGCTACAGTTTTGCCACGAGTGTAAGCTAAGGCTTCTTCGTATGCCAATGTACGTAATCCTGTTTCTTCCATGATACCTGGTGCAATACCAACAACCCGAATTCCTTTTTTTCCTAATTCTTTTGCCCATGAACGTGTATAACTATTAACAGCAGCTTTTGTTGCTGCATACGCGCTTTGTCCTTCCGACCCTTCTAAACCGCTTTCAGAAGACATGTTAATAATAACTCCATATCCTTGTTCAACTAATTTTCGACCGACAGCTTGACTCATAAGGTACAGACCTTTTTGATTTACGTTAATTATTTTGTCAAATAATGAATCATTAATTTCAAATTTGCCATTCTCTGTTTGTTTTTCATCTACCAATAATGCTGGAATGTTAATACCCGCGTTATTCACTACACCATCTATACTTCCAAAATGCGTTATCGCTTTTTCGACTACTGCTTCAACTGACTTTCTAGATGTAACATCTGTTTGAACAAACAATAAATTATCATGACTAAAATTTCCTTCACTTAAATCTGCATTCACAACATTGACCTGCAATTGACATAATTCTTTCACTATGGCAGCACCAATTCCCGATGAGCCACCCGTAACAATCACTGTTTTACCTTTAATATCTAACCAACTCATATTACCTCTCCTCACATTTGTTAAAAACAATTAACATTTGTTATAACTAAATAGTAAACGCTACCAAATAAATTGTCAACACATTTTTAACTTTTTTGATTCTATAATCACATATGTTAAAACAAAAAAAGAGGAACATGCCTCTCCTCTTCAAATATCTTTTAAAATTGCTTCTGCCGTTTCTTGGGTAGTGACTAATACGTTCATATATTTACCACGTAAAGCACCACGAATAGCGGAAGCTTTTTCTAATGATTCTGCTACAGCAATGCGATAATCCACTTTTTTCAACTGATCAATCGAGATACCTATCAAGCGTTCATCTAATTTGCTTGAAATGTGCTGACCTTTAGCATCATAAAAACGTGATACCACATCACCAACTACTTGTTCTTCTAGTTCTTCTAAAATATTATCATCATAAAAAAGTTGCCAGCGTGCGCTATCTTTCATTTGTGGGCTACCAATTCCAAAAACTGCAATGGATAACTGTTGCCAAAGTTGAACTAAATCTTGATTAAATTGATTTGCCATCAATGCTTCTTTTAATTCTTTCGTTTCAGGAAACGCTGGTGAGTCAATTAATACTGCTTTACTTTTTAATTTTTTGGATGCTTCAAAAGTAATCGTATTAACATGATATTCTCCGATTAATCGTCCAGAAGGGCCTCCAATTAAAGGTAAACACATCAAATTTTGTACTTCTGTTTCTTGAAGCTCTGCTGCTACCATCGACATCGCTTGTCCCCATGAAAAGCCAATTGTCATATTATCATCTAAAATAGACTGTAAATAATCATTTGTAGCTGAACCTAACAATTGTAGTTTTTGTTCTGATTGAATGTCAACTGCTGTCGGAACAACAATTGCTTTTTTCAATCCATAGACTTCTTCTAATTCTTTTTCTAGTGTATACGTACCTGCTAAATCATAATTGATAGTAATCGTTACAATTCCTTCTTCTCGCGATTTTTTTAATAAACGACTAATCGTACTTCGATGAATATTTAACTCTTTTGAAATTTGACTTTGATTTTTATCTTCTTGATAATACATTTGGGCAATTTGAACTAATAATTTATCTTCTACATGCTTCATATTAGGTCTCTCCTTTTTCTCTATTTCTTGCCCCAACAATACCACAAATATTCCTTTTTACAAATAACGTTACTTAATAATCAATTTTGTGATTTACAAACATTTGCTACACGCCATTTCTTATTTTGTGTTAAACTAAAGGACGGGCTACAAGAACTTACATATGAATTTATACTTGAGAGGAGACATCATCAATGATTACAATGGATGATATTATTCGTGAGGGACACCCAACTTTACGAAAAGTTGCTGAAGAAGTCTCTTTTCCGTTGAGTGAAGAAGATCGTCAATTAGGAAAAGATATGATGGAATTTTTAGAAAATAGTCAAGATCCAGTGAAAGCAGAAGAATTAGATTTGCGTGGAGGTGTCGGTTTAGCCGCACCGCAAGTGGATGTGTCAAAACGAATGGCAGCAGTGCTGGTACCAAGTTCTGACCCTGAACGTGAAGAACCTGATTTCCAAGCGGTTTTATATAATCCCAAAATTATGAGTCATTCTGTACAAGAAGCTTGTTTGTCGGATGGCGAAGGTTGCTTATCTGTCGATCGCGAAGTACCGGGATATGTTCCACGATCAGCTCGTATTACGTTGACTTATTTTAACGAAGAAGGCGAACAACAAAAAATTCGCTTAAAAAATTATACTGCTATTGTGGTCCAACATGAAATCGATCATTTAAACGGTGTAATGTTCTATGATCATATTAATGGACAAAATCCTTTTGCGTTAAAAGAAGGCATTTTAGTCATTGAATAATAAAAAAGATGTGCCGTCGTTGGCACATCTTTTTTATGCTTTCTGTCGTAATTCTGCTACATTTATTTCACGAAAATCTTGAATAATCTCATCAGCAATCAACTCTTGAACAGGGTAATCAGGGTTGGCAAAACCAATACAATACATTCCGGCGGCTTTGGCAGCTTTACTCCCATTATGCGTATCTTCAAAGACGACACAATTTTTAGGATTGGCCTCTAACAACGCTGCTGTTTTCAAAAAAACATCCGGTGCTGGTTTGGAATGGGCAACTTCTTCCCCACTAACCAGTTGCGAAAAATAAGGACGTAAGCCTAATGCTATTAGATGTGATTCAATTTCCGTTTTTCGTGAAGAAGATGCTACACCTAATTTGAAACCAGCTTCGGCTAATGCTTTAACAAACTCTTGCACATGCTTAATCGCTCGAACGCCATCTTTAGCTATAATTGCTTCACGTCGTTGATTCATTTCTGCGATATATTCGTCTACCGAACGTGGCAGTTGTAATTCTTCTTTCATCGTTTGCCACATAAAATCAGCTGTTGTCCCCATAAATTGGTATTGGTACGACTCTTCTTTGAAATGGCCTTCTGCATGCAACATGTCCGTTTTAGAACGTAAAAATGTATATTCAGAATCAACCAATACCCCGTCCATATCAAAAATAATCGTATCTATCATTGTGATAACTCCTTAATCGTTTCGACTTCAAACGTTTCTCGCCAATCCTGATGAAAATCGGTTACTGCTTGCTGAATGGCAGGCATTTTAAAGGCTTGTGCAAAGATATCGGGGCCTGCTGTAATGGCATGTGCACCTTGGCGACAAGCAACATTGACTTGCGCAACGTTTTTGAAACTAGCAGCCAATACTTTACTTGGTGCATTGGTTCGCTCAATTTCTGCTACCAACGCACCAATCACATCACGTGCATCAATATTTAAGTTTTCCATGCGATTGTAATAAGGGGCTAAATAATCGGCCCCTGCTGCAATCGCCAAATATCCTTGCATTTCTGTGTAAATTGCAGTTGCGGTAACCTTTACTTGTTTTTGCTTTAATTGTTTCATAGCTGCTAAACCAGCTTCATTCACCGGAATTTTAATATACACATCGCTACCTAAATGGGATAAAATTTCCTCGGCATCCGCTAAAATTTCCTCCAATGTCTCACCCACCACTTGTACATGCAAACTTGCTGAATCAATGAGTGTTTGAATTTCTTTTAGGTGCGTGTAGAAATCAATTTTACCCGCTTGTTTTAAAATAGTCGGATTAGAAGTCACACCTGCTAATGGTAAAATTGCTTGATAATAACGGATTTTATCTAAGTCTACGGTATCTAACATGAATTCCATTTATTTGTCGCCTCCGCTCGAAAGTCTGGATAGACAACTATCCAGACTACGTTTTTATTGGATACTAATTGTGGTGCCAACACCAATTTCTGGCATCGGCTTATCTTCGACGTATAACGTTCCTGGTAATTCTGGTGTTGTCGCACCATCAAATTTAATGGTAATGTGGCCTAAATTTTCTAAATTTGGTAAAACAACATCTCCAACCGAAGTAATTTGATAATGATTGTCATCAATAACTAATTCTTGCTTGACGGTAATAGCGCCTGTTGTTGGACGAACTTCGATGTTGTAACAGTAATCGGCTAACGCATCAGGGGCATCTTTTCCGAATAAAATCACCATTTTTTCTTCTTTAAATAATTCTGCTTCTGGTCCAATTGACAGAACCGTTGTAGTAAATACTGACATTGCTTCTCCTCCTAAAAAACGAAATTAACTATACAATCCAAAACTTGCTAACCAAGCTACCACGACACGAGGTACCCCATTTAAGAAACGAGAGTACAAGACTGCGGGTACACCCACTTCCACTGTTTCTGCTTCCGCTTCTTCTAGACCCAAGCCAACTGGGATAAAGTCACAAGCATTTTGCGTATTAATGGCAAATAATGCTGGCAAAGCAAGTTGTGGAGGAATGTTGCCTTTTCCAATTTCTACACCAATTAACGTACCGATTACTTGACTGATAACCGCACCCGGGCCTAATAATGGCGATAAAAATGGTAGTGAACATACAAAACCAATAATCACTAAACCAACAACATTGCTTGCTAGCGGTGCCATAATGTTGGCAAAGAAGTTCCCAATTCCTGATCCTTGAATCACTCCGATTAACAATGATACAAATGCCATAAATGGAATGACTGTGTGAATCATCGTTTGTACACCTTCACGTGCAGATTGATTAAAGGTTGCTACAACTTTCCCTGCACCCATTCCAATTTTTGCAATGAAGTTTTGTTGTTCTGCTCTTTGTTCGGTAATTTTTTTACTCGTATCGTAAGTAAATTCACGTTTTGGTTCAGTTGTTTTTGTTGCAACAGTTTGTGTCTGCTCTTCAGTTGCTAATGAAATTTGAGCATTATCGACTGCAGATACATAAATTTCTTCATGGATATATTGAGCTAATGGACCGCTTTTGCCAGTCGGAACGATATTAATTGTAGGAATTCCTTTTTTGGGATAAATGCCGCAACGCAAAGTCCCTCCACAATCAATAATAGCTAAAGCGATTTCATTATCAGGAATAGATGTCTTGAAGCCATTCACTGCTTCCATACCAGTTAATTCAACAATTTTATCGACGATTGCTGGTTTTTCACCGCCACCAGTGATATAAATAAATTTATGTTTTTCTTCAGTTGGTGTAATCACTAACGGACCACCGTAGCCTCCATTACCTTTTACTACTCGAATACTATTATAAGTCATGTTCCTTACCCCTTTCTAGTCCAATGTTGCTTTTACTGTTTTGCTAAGTGTAATCCCTTGTTGTTTACACACATACGCTGTGGTAAAGTCGGTCACCCAACCACCGATAAAGTTCATTAAGATACCAACAAACATGTAACGTATCGCCAATTCCATCGAGTTAAGCCCTAAAGTAGTAATCCCTTGTGCAATCCCTAACCAAACAAACAATTCACCTGGATTGATATGTGGAAACACGCCATTACTTGTATGACAGAATTGTGCCTGTGCCGCATAGTAACTAGGTTTATAATATTCAGGTAAAAAACGGGCCATCGTAAATGACATCGGATTCCCCAACATAAAAGCAGACAAGAAAGGTAAGACTAGATAACGCGTAAACGGATTTTTAGCAGATAATTTTGCCACTTTGGTTACACGATCTTCTCCTAAAAAGGCGATCAATGTATTCATCGCAACCATCAACATTAACACAACAGGAACAATTCCTGTCATCCATGAAATAAATGTTTCTGCTCCCGTTTGAAACAGATTCATAAACCCTTCCGCAAATTTAGTAATATACTCCATTACTCAACACTCCTTTTCATTTTTGCTTGAACTTGATTTTTCCATAATTGCAACTGGACTTTCGTTCCAGCTAATGGCGATAACGGTTGTTCTTCTTGGTAGTTCCCCATTTCGACACGTAAATAAATTTCGCGTGCATTCTCCATCGCTTGTTGGATGAGTTTATTTTCTTGGCGAACAAGTGGATGATATTTATCCATATAATGAATATCTTCTCCAATATAAGCGGATAACGTGTGAAATTTTGCTAGCACTGTCACACCTTGCATTTTTCTGGCGTCCAAAATTTTTCCTTGTTGATCGACAGCAAAAAGTACAATCGTTCCCGCCTTAATTTTACCGGCGCGGCGCCCAATAGCGACTTTGCCTTTTCGACGTAGTTCTTGATACGTTTGATTAAAATGTTTAATTTGTTTCATTCCTAAGACCACTTGCATTAAATACGCACCAACCACGAATGCACCAAATAAATAAATGAAGCTCATGCAATAATCCCCTTTCTTCTCATCCATTCCTTCAAGGATGGTAACTCTCTTTGTTGACATAGCTCTTGACGTAATGCAGGGTTTCCTGCTACTGCAAATAATTGATCATATAATTGTAAAAGTTCTCGTTCTTTACTCATGGTTAAATCTTCCGGAATTGCCAATAACAACACAACATCAATCTTGCCAGCAGGTGTTAACAAGGTTTCTGGAAAAACACCGACTGATAAAATAATTTGTGTCGATGCTTTGTTAATCGTATGAGGAAAAGCAATTCCTGATTCAAAAACCGTTGAATGCTGTGCTTCTCGTTCCACAATCCGCTGAGAAAAGTCTTCATCTACTAAGTTTTCTTGGTGTAAAGTTGCAACCATTTTAGAGACGTTTTCTTCATACGAAGCTGTCATTGATAACAGATGAAAGTGCAATTGTACTTGTTGAATGCTAGCTGCTCGGACTTTTTCAGCACGTTTCCATTCTTTGCGTAACCACGTATCGTTAAATAAATTGGTTAATTGAATCACGGGTGTGTGATTGTCTACATTTTTTAATGGAATAGTGGTAAATACTGCAAAATATTGATTTAAATCACTTTTCTCATATGCTTCTTCAGAAAAATGTGTGATGCGAATTTCGGGACCTAAGACGCGTTCTAATTGCCGTCGAATAATCAAGGCCGTGCCTTTACCGGTACTACAAACGACTGCAATTTCTTTTTTATTTTTATCATTTGGTTGACGGCGGAGCGCCAATTCAAAATAAAAAGCCAAATAACTACATTCTACTGCCGGTACCTCACGATGCAACTCATCGCCTAACCCTTGCAAGCCGACTTTGGCTAATTCATAAGCAAACGGGTATTGTGTTTCAATTTCACCATAAAATAAATCTTGTAACTCGACGCGAAATACTAAACGATTAATCATATACATTAAGTGATCTTTCATTTCGTTAAACAGACGTTCTTCGTCAATGTCAACGACTAATACTTGATGAATGCGTTGGAGCATAAAGCAAAAATAATCTTGTAATTGCCGATCATTCGGACGATTTTTTTCTCGTAAATCAGTGGCGCTCATATTAAATGGAAAACTAATAAAGGCTTGTTCTAATTGACTGAGCGTCACATTATACGTCATTTCTAAGTGATACATTAATTGCTCGATTTGGTCATGATGCTGCACATAATTCGTATACGCTTCAGGTAAGGCAGACAGTAAGTTTCCTGATAAGATGCGTTGCAGCACAATAGCAATCACTTTTTGCAAGAGAATCCCATGTTGTTTCATCAAGCCCGAAGTTTTGGTCATTTCTTGTAGTAACACTTTGGTTTCTTCGGTTAAAAAATATTCTTCAAAATACTCTTGTACATAATAGATGTGTAGTAAACGCAATTCAAATTCATCACCGACAATTTGCATCCCTCGATTCGGTGTGCCGATGACTTTTACAGCAAACGGAGCAATTCGTTGTTTCATGCTCCGAATATCTTTCACAACCGTGCCACGACTCACACCCAGTTCTTCTGATAAATCATCCGTCAAAACAAAATCATCGGCTTCAATCAACCGTTTAATAATAAACGCAACACGCTTACTTGAAGAATTAAAATCACTTTGCTTTCTCAAACTACCTGCCATAATGATATCAAATTGATCGTATTGTTGAATCTCCAAATGAAATTCATTATTTTCTTGAATAATTAAAGCAATATTGACTAATTCTTCGTTCAGCGTTTCAATGCTTTTGCGAACGGTCTGTGGACTCATCGCTAGTTGCTTTTGTAATTCTGATAAGGTCATCTCTTTGTGGGTTACTAGCAATTGTAGAATTTGATACCATCGATTTACTAGTGTCATTTGTCCCCCCCCACTTCTATCCTCTAGTTTTACCTCCAGCTACATTGGTTGTCACACCTGTAATATAGCTTGCTCGGTCGGATAAATAATAACATACCAAATCGGCAACCTCATGTAACTTACCGCTACGTCCTAACGGAATTGTACTCGTTTTCGCGTATCCAGCACGTAGTTCCTCTACGGTGATTCCTCGCGTATACGCCAACGCTTCTTCATACGCTAATGTACGTAAGCCAGTTTCTTCCATAATCCCAGGAGCAATCCCAACGACACGGACATTGGATTTGCCAAGTTCTTTCGCCCATGAACGAGTATAACTGTTCACAGCTGCTTTGGTTGCTGCATATGCACTTTGCCCTTCTGAACCTTCTAAGCCTGACTCAGAAGACATATTGACAATCACTCCTGCTTGTTTTTCAACAAAAACACGGCCAACAGCTTGACTCATCAAGTACAACCCTTTTTGATTAATCGCAATGATTTTATCAAAAACAGCATCGGATAATTCATATTGCCCATGGGCTTCTTTTTTATCTACTAATAAACGTGGAATATTAATACCAGCATTATTTACTAAACCATCAATCGTCCCAAAATGTGCGACAACTTTTGCAACGCCCGCTTCTACTTCTTGACGAGATGTCACATCGACTTTCACAAACAATAATTGCTCATTTTCTAAATCAGAGTCGGCAATATCAAAATTTGCGACATTGACTTGTTGCGCCAATAGACTTTCAACGATACTTTTGCCAATACCTGAAGAACCTCCTGTTACAATGACCGTTTTTCCACTAATGTTTAACCAATCTGTCATGTGTTTCACTCCTATCTGTTGTTTACGCTTTCAGTATAGTCGGATTTGTGAAAAAATTAAGACAGACTTTTTTACGCCTCTTGAAAAAACAGTATACTAATTGGATAAAAAAGAAGAGCCTTCGCAATGGAAGGCTCTCTTAGAAAGTATTACTTTAATTTCCTTTAGCTAAACTTTCTTTATGATCTGCTTTGACTTTCTCTAATAAAGCAGGTTCTTCAATTAAGTCTAGCGCTGTTTTAGCTAATAATTCAGCTGCTATCGCAATCGAATTTAAGCCTTTTTCACTACGAGCAGCGGCTTTAAATTCAATCGAATGTCCCGCAATATATTCATCAGAAATCGATACAGTTGGTTGGATGGTTGGAATCACTTGACTGACATTCCCGACATCTGACGAACCAAAACTTGCGCGTACAGTATCATCAATTTCATCTGTTGGTACACCTGCTGCTTGGGCATGACTAAAGAAAATATCATCAAAAGATGGGGTAATAATAATGTCATCCACTGCATTTTGGAATAAGCCAAATTCATACGTCGCTCCAGTTGATAAGGACGCTGCTTTGACAATGTTCTCTACTTTGGCATAAACATCATTTAACGTCGCACGGTTGGCAGCACGCAAGTAAAAACGACCTGCAGCATATTCTGGAATCACATTCGCAGCAACACCACCATCGGTAATAATGCCATGAATATTGACATCTTTTGGCAAGTACAAACGTAAACCATTAATGCCATTGAACACTTGTAACAACGCCTCTAAAGCACTAATTCCTTTTTCTGGCGCACCGGCTGCATGAGAAGCGACACCATAGAATTTAATATCCACTGGATCGTTGGCTAAACCATGCGTTGTTTTAGAATAGCGATGTGCAGGATGAACACATAATGCTGCATCCACATCGTCAAAGAATCCTTCACGAACGAAGCTTCCTTTGGCAGAGCCATTCTCGCCGCCTTCTTCACCAGGTGTTCCATATACACGGATTTCACCACCAACTTCATCAACCACTTGTTTTAACGCACTCGCAGCTAATACAGAATATGTTCCAAATAGGTTATGACCACACGCATGACCAATGCCTGGTAGTGCATCATATTCTGCTAAAAAGGCTAAAGTTGGCCCGTCTTTTGCTGCTTTATAACGAGCATCAAAACCGGTGTGATGTCCAGCAACATCCTTCTTCACTTCAAACCCTTCTTTTTTCAATTGGGCAATTAACGCATCTGAAGAATACACTTCATAGTTACTTACTTCTGGATGTTCATGAATATCAATTGCTACCTCTTTATATTCAGGTAAACGCTCTTGGATGAACGATTTAATTGTCGCATATTTTTCTTCTCTTGCTGTCATGTAGTAATCCTCCCAAGTAGATTGTTTCCTTTTTTATTTTGTACCAAATGTTTCCCAAGCAGGGATACTTGAACCTTTTGATGTTTCGTCGATTACTTTGGCTGTTTCATCTGTTTGATAAGCAGCTACCACTTTTTGGTAAACTTCGTTGTTTTCATCTTCTTTACGGGCCGCAATAATATTAACGTATGGACGTGATGTATCATCTACTGGTTCTAAATAAATCGCATCTTCAGATGGAATAAAACCAGCATCAACCGCCATACCACTATTAATTATTGATGCATCAACGTCTTGTAAAGCACGTGCTGTTTGTGAAGCCTCTAATTCAGTGATGTCTAAGTTTTTTGGATTTTCAGTAATGTCAGAAACAGTTGGTGCTTGTTTTGCTGCTTCATCAACTTTGATTAAACCAGCTGTTTGAAGTAATAACAACGCACGACCACCATTTGTCACATCATTTGGAATCGCAACTTTAGCACCGTCTTTTAATTCCTTGATGTCTTTAATTTTTTCAGAATAGATTCCTAATGGTGCGTTGACTGTATTGCCAATTGAAACTAAGTCTGTACCATGTTCTGAATTAAAATTATCTAGGAAATATTGATGTTGGAATGAATTCAAATCAATGTCGCCATTTGCCAAAGCAGTGTTTGGTTGGCTATATTCCGTAAATTGCACGTATTCTAAGTTGATCCCTTCTTCTTTCAAGCGATCTTTAACACTATCCCAAACGTCGGTATCTGCGCCAATTAAACCTAATTTAACCGTTACTTCTTCTTGTTTGCTACTTTCACTGCTTGCACTTTCCTTCGTGCCTGCTTGATTGCCACATCCTGTCGCAAATGCTAGAACTGCTAAAGCAGCTGTCGTTAATTTCAACCATTTTTTCATTTGAATTCCCCCATTGATTTCTATTATTAATTAATGACTAATTTTTTTAATGATCCAGTTACTTACTGCTTGGCTAATGAATACCAGAATTAAGATGATAATCATCGCTACCCAAGTCACATCTGTTTGGAATCGATTGTATCCACGTGTAACAGCTAAACTACCTAATCCTCCAGCACCAACCGCTCCGGCCATCGCCGTCAATCCAATCACGTTAATAATTGTTAAGGCAGATACACGGACAATTCCTGGTAAACCTTCCAATAGATACACACGGAAGATAATTCCTAATGGGCTTGTTCCCATTGCCTCGGCTGCTTCAATTACCCCTGGGTCAACTTCCAACAAGGCAATTTCAATTTGACGGGCAAAGAAAGGTACCACACCAACAATCAATGGTACTAACGCTGCTGTTGCACCAATGGATGTTCCTACAATTAAACGCGTCACTCCTACTAATAAGGACAGTAAGATAATAAACGGAATTGAACGGACAATATTGACAATTTTATCTAAGACATTAAAGATGAAGAGATTTTCTAAAATCCCACCTTGACGTGTAACGACTAAGATAACTCCGAAGAAAATACCTAGTACTCCTGAAACCAGTGACGTAAAAAATGACATATACAATGTATCAATCGTTGCTTGGACAAATTCGTTAGGAATTTGAATCACATTGGGTAAATATTTTTCTAATAAAGCTTGCATACTAGATACCTCCCTTTATAGTTGCTGTATGTTCTTCTGCTTTTTTCAAAATGTTGACGGTCACGCCTTCTGCAATTAAGAAGTCAAATGCTTTGTATCGTTGTTCTAAATCACCAGCTAACGTGACAACTAAGCTTCCAAGTGGCACATCTTGGATAATTTCGACATTTCCATAAAGAATATTTGTCGTTAATTGATAGTCACGGAATAATTTCGCAATCAATGGTTCGCTTGTTGAATCTCCAACGTAGGATAGTTCAACCAACCATTCATCGTCTTCCAAATGTGAGAAGCTTTCGCTACTTAAAATAGTTTCTAACGCTTGGTCAATATGTGTAGCCGTACGGATAAAGTCTTTGGTTAACGGTTTTTGTGGACTACTGAAAATTTGAACGCTGTCTCCTTGTTCAATCACTTCGCCGTCTTCCATCACTGCAACTTTATTACAAATTTCTTTGACTACTTGCATTTCGTGTGTGATTAAAACAATCGTTAACCCTAGTTTTTTATTTAATTCACGTAATAACGCTAAAATTTGTAAGGTTGTTTTTGGATCAAGCGCACTTGTCGCTTCATCACAAAGTAAAATTTCTGGATCATTTGCTAAAGCTCTGGCAATCGCCACACGTTGTTTTTGCCCACCAGATAGTTGGCTTGGATAAGCATCTACTTTATCTGACAAGCCAACCAATTCTAGGAGCTCCGTTACTTTTTGACGACGTTCCTGTTTGGATTTTCCTGAATATTTTAAAGAAAAATCAACGTTGTCAAAAATCGAACGGCTCTTCATTAAATTAAAGTGCTGGAAAATCATCCCAATTGATTTTCTTTTTGCACGTAATTGTTTGTGTGTAAGGGTCGTAAATTCGGTTCCATTAATCTCGACCACCCCACTTGTTGGACGTTGTAGCAAATTAATTACACGAACCAGCGTACTTTTACCAGCGCCGGAATAACCAACAATTCCGTAAACGTCCCCTTGTTCTACTTTTAAATTAACATTTTTTACTGCATGAATTTCACGATTTCCCTGAGTAAATGTGACAGAAATATCTTTTAAATCAATCATTTATTTTCCTCCTATTTTCCACAATTTCTGGATGGGCGCCTTTTTGTATAAAAAAAGCATCCTCAAGAAAATAAAGCCGTTGTTTATTTTCTTGAGGACGCTTTTTTGCGTGGTACCACCTCAGTTTAAGCTGAAAAATCAGCTCCTCTGTCAGTATAGCATATACTATACTTGCGCAATATAACGGTTGCTCCCGTCAATTCCTTACAACGTTTTATTTGCTCGACATTGAATACTCGATGGCCATTTTCAAAAAGTGTTTACTTGCTTCTTCTCAGCTACCGAAGCTCTCTGATAAAGTATCTGCTTTTTTACTTACCATGTCTTTGTATAAAGTGTATAAAAAAAGTCCTTTTACTAGTCTAACTAGTAAAAGGACGAATAAATCGTGTTACCACCTTTGTTCGGAAGTTGCCTTCCCTCAGCCCAACAGTTCTCTTGAGAAAAATTGGTGTTCCTTTTAACGGTAGAACGCTCCGAGAATACCTACGTATCGATATTCTTTCCTCCAAGGCCATTTTCAACTTTTTTGAACTTAACTCTTTTCACCAACCAGAGTCTCTCTATAAAGCATCCAAGTTTACTTTCCTTTTCATCGGAATGGTTATATTTATTGCTTGTTGTGATTAATTTACAGTATCCAAAAGCAAATGTCAACAGGCTGATAGTATTTTTTTATTGCTGATATAAGATTCCTTTTTCAGCAAGGGCTTTCTCGATATTTTCGAACATTTCATCATCTTTGTAACGAATTGTATGCAAATGGATACCATCTGTTAAATGAGAAAGTAATCGTGCGTGTGATTTTTTATAATTTTTCATGAATAATTCGATGTCTTGCATACTACTAATTTGCAATTGACCGACTAATTCCCCATATAATTCATGGGCAACAATCACATCCACAACTTCGCCTCCCAGTGAAACAATTGTTTCAAGTTCTGCTCGGGTTTGTGCTTCGCTATGTTGTACAGCAATTTTACGTTCTTTCGCACAACTTATTTTTTCGCGTTTATAGCCACGAGCAGTTGCAATAATTTCTTCGCCAGATGCTCGCAATAAAGCAATATCACCCACGATAATTTGACGACTCACACCAAATTCTTTTGCAAAACGACTCGCACTAATCGGCTGAATCGTTTGTGCCAATTGCTCTAAAATAAGCTGACGTCGTTTTGTACCTTCCATTTTTATTCCTCCAAGTGACGGTTTTGATACGTACGTGAATGTTTCATCACATCTTTAAACGTATCCACAATCGTATCGGCATATTCTTCCTTTTCCACGTAGGTACGTACTTGCTCCAATACCTTATCTTCACGTGAGCTATCCAACACAGAAGTTTTGCTTTCTTTTTTAATACGTGCAATTTCAGCAACAACATTCATACGGTCTTCTAATAATTGGGTAATTTGTTTGTCTAAACGATCAATTTTTTGTCGTTCTTTTTCTAAAGGTGTCAATGTGTTGGGTTCTAGTTCGATTTCTTTGATAATACGAGCTGGATTTCCGCCAATCACCATATTGTCTGGAAATGATTTGGTCACCACACTACCTGCGCCAACTACCACATTATTGCCCAACGTTACACCAGGAACAATCACAGCACTGCCCCCAATCCAAACGTTATCGCCTATCGTAATCGGTGAACCATCTTCTAGCCCACTATTGCGTTTTACTGGATGTAATGGATGAGAAGCTGTATATAGTTGCACGTTTGGTGCGAACATACAATTATCTCCAATCCGAATTGGACAAATATCCAGCATGACGCAATCATAATTGGCATAAAAATTCTTACCAACAAAAATATTATAACCATAATCAAAGCGTAAATTGGGTTCAACATATGCACGATTAGCAACATGTCCAAATGTTTCTTTCAACAATTGGCCACGAATTTCTGGGTCAACTTCTTGATTAATTAAGCGCATTTGCTCGCGAGCAAATTTACGATCAGCTGCTAATTCTGGATCACCTGAAAAGTATAATTCTCCAGCAATCATTTTTTCTTTTTCACTACGAAACGTCATCTGAGTTCCTCCTATTAATTAAAGTTCTTTAAATACATGACTCGCATCTTCTTGTAATAATTGATACGAATAGGGCAAATCAATCTCCGTTTGATTGATAACTAAAACATCAGCCGAAGCCTTTTTATAATGAATCAAATCGCAAAATGGATGTACTTGAAAGGATGTACCGACAATCACGAGTAAATCAGCTTGAGCAACCGCCTGCATCGCTTCGTCCAAAACAGCTTGTTGAAATCCTTCGCCATATAACACCACATCCGGACGAATTTGTCCACCGCATGATTCGTGGCGGTCTGATTGGATATATTCTTGCCACGCAACTGCTTGATTGCAACGACGACAAGTACAAGCATACAAAGTTCCATGAAAATTTGTACAATGAGCGGTTCCCGCTTTTTCATGGAGCCCGTCAATATTTTGTGTCACTACGCGTATCTTCTGATTCGTAGCTAATGCAGCAATTTTTTGATGAATCACATTGGGTTTCGCTTCTGGATGATACAAATTCATCACAAACGTATAAAATTTCTCGGGTTCAGTTTGCATACATGTACGACTTAACAGATATTCTGGCGCTTCTAAACCTTGATAAATCCCCTTCAATGAACGATAATCCGGAATACCAGAGGGTGTTGAAATACCTGCACCTGTTAAAAAGGTAATTGCAGTTGCGTTCATTAATCGATTTTTCGCTTCCTGACGGTTACAATGATTCATTTTTCTCACCTCGTAACATATTATACGTGTAAAAAAATATTTGTGGGCATTTCAATGATTTTTTTTGAAAAAAATCCAGAAAAAAGTTTATTTTTATTCACCATTTATTTTTCACATTTTTTCACAAATCCGAGAAATATTTGCGATTTTTTCATGACACTCTTTTAAAAACGTGCTAAAATGAAACGTGATTGGATACAAAAAAAGTGAGGTGAAAAAGACATGTTGGCATCTATTATTTATTGGGCGATTATTTTCGTATGTATTGCTTGGGCTGTTTTAAGTGTATGGTTTTCTATTTTTTACTTATCTCGTAAAGAAAACGGAAATTTATGGGCCTTTGCATTTTTCAACGTAATTGCAGCAATTGTTCAAGCAATTTCATTAGTGATTTATCGTACATGGGGCTTCGGCGTCACACAATATTCAAGTTTAATTTATGTAGTTTTAGCTGTCTTACTTGGATTGACAGTTATTCAAGCAGTTCTAGGACGTGAACCAAAACTAAAAGCAGCTTAAGCTTTTAGTTGACAAATCATGTGTTTTCTTCTAGAATTTCCCAAGAGTCAAAATTGAATACGAGATACCTTCAACGAGGTAGAGGTCGCGAGGTTCATTAACTCTGTGGAGTGAAGCAACACATAGAAACAGAACTAGGGAACATCGCCGAAACAGTCTTTTTTTGCTTAAAAGAACTGTTGGGTCGCAAGTGAATAATTTGCGAACTGTCTTAGCAACAGCTAAGGTGCGCTATGTTTTTGTGAGAAGTTTGTTGACAAGATCGTCCAACAGCCGTTTTCCAATCATGGAGTGCGGCTGTTTTTTATTGTTCGTTGGCGTGCTCGTAAAAAAGAAAAGAGGATTTATTATGAAAAAGAAAGCAACCTTATTGGTCTTATTTTCATTTATCGCAACATTATTTTTGGGAATCACATCAACAAATTTTGCAGATGAAAATGACGATACGTTCCGTGTTGGGATGGAAGCAGCGTATGCGCCATTTAACTGGACACAAACAAATGATGCACATGGTGCTGTACCGAAAAGTGGAGAAAAAAATACAT
The DNA here is from genome assembly GCF_029023825.1 of Enterococcus saccharolyticus subsp. saccharolyticus. Taxonomy (NCBI): domain Bacteria; kingdom Bacillati; phylum Bacillota; class Bacilli; order Lactobacillales; family Enterococcaceae; genus Enterococcus; species Enterococcus saccharolyticus. The sequence goes on from NZ_CP118957.1 coordinate 2,330,967, forward strand.
ACGTCGGTGGGTATGACGTTGAAATAGCCAAACGAATTGCTGACGGATTAGGCAAAAAATTAGAAGTCGTTGCAATTCAATGGGATGGTCTTGTACCAGCCTTGAATTCCAATAAAATTGACGCCATTGTTGCTGGGATGTCCCCGACTGAAGAGCGTCGAAAAGAAATTTCCTTTACAGATCCTTATTATGAGTCACATTTAGTCGTAGTTGTTCAAAAAGAAGGCAACTATGCAAATGCCAAAAGTTTAGCCGATTTGGAAGGTGCTAAAGTAACTGCACAATTAAATACTTTCCATTATAGCGTGATTGATCAAATTCCAGGGGTACAAAAACAACAAGCTCAGCAAAACTTTTCAGCAATGCGTGTTGCCCTTTCTTCAGGTGTTATTGACGGGTATGTCAGCGAACGTCCAGAAGGTGTGACCGCAGCCAACGTCAACAAAAACTTTAAAATGCTTGAGTTTGCTGAAGCAGATGGTTTCCAAACGAATCCAGAAGATGTCCAAGTAGCTGTCGGCATGCGCAAAAACGATGAAAATATTGCCAAAGTCAATGACATTTTAGCAACGATTCCTCAAGAAGAACGCAATAAAATTATGGATGATGCGGTAGCCAACCAACCTTCTGCATCAGATGAAGAAGAAGCTGGACTTTTCCAAGTCTTTAAAAATATCATTACTCAATACGGTGGCTTATTCTTACGTGGTGCCGGTATTACTGTCTTCGTTGCGATTTTCTCAACTATCGCTGGTACTTTCATTGGTTTATTAGTCGGTGTTTTCCGTACACTACCAGATTCAGATAATCCAGTTGCTCGTTTCTTCCAAAAAATTATCAATTGGATTCTAACAATTTATATTGAAGTTTTCCGTGGTACGCCAATGATGGTACAAGCAATGGTTATCTTCTACGGCTTAGCTCTTGCTTTCCAAATCGATTTAAATCGAACCATTGCCGCGTTATTAATCGTCTCTGTGAATACTGGTGCTTACATGTCTGAAATCGTCCGTGGGGGGATTTTCGCTGTTGATAAAGGTCAATTCGAAGCCGCACAAGCTATTGGTATGACGCATCGCCAAACAATGACCAAAGTTGTTTTACCACAAGTTGTCCGTAATATCTTACCAGCAATCGGTAATGAAACAGTCATTAATATTAAAGATACTGCCGTTTTAAGTGTAATCAGTGTTGGTGACTTGTTCTATCAAGGAACGGCTGCTGCCGGAACTAACTTATTGTTCTTCCAAACGTTTACCATTATCGGGGCAATTTATCTTGTCTTAACCATTACAGCAACGCGTCTTTTACGCTTAATGGAAAAGAAAATGGACGGCCCTTCTGCGTATGTTCGTTTAGAAGAAACTGAAGAAACCCAACAATAAGGAGGAACCATTATGTCAGCAATTATTGAAATTAACCATTTAAAGAAAAGCTTTGGTTCAAACGAAGTCTTAAAAGATATCAATGCGACCGTGAATAAAGGCGAAGTCTTAACCATCATCGGTTCTTCTGGATCAGGGAAATCCACTTTATTACGTTGCATTAACTTGTTAGAAAAACCAACAAGCGGGAAAATTTTATATAAAGGTGAAAATGTTTTAGCAAAAGGTTACAGCTTACCAAAATACCGTACGCATTTAGGGATGGTTTTCCAATCATTCAATTTATTTAACAATATGGATGTGTTAGAGAACTGTGTCACAGGGCAAGTAACTGTTTTAAAACGCAATCGTGAAGAAGCCAAACAAGTGGCGTTAGAAAACTTGAAAAAAGTCGGCATGGAACGTTTTGTTTCTGCCAAACCAGCACAATTATCAGGTGGACAAAAACAACGTGTCGCAATTGCACGTGCATTATCCATGAATCCTGATGTGATGCTATTTGACGAACCTACTTCTGCACTCGATCCAGAAATGGTTGGTGAAGTATTAAAAACAATGAAAGATTTAGCAGAAACTGGCTTAACCATGGTGATTGTTACCCATGAAATGGGCTTTGCTAAAGAAGTTTCTGATCGTGTCATTTTCATGGATAAAGGGGTTATCGCCGAAGAAGGTACTCCTGAAGATATTTTTGTTCATCCAAAAGAAGTACGTACCAAGGAGTTTTTACATCGTGTATTAAACGATTAACCCCGTCTATTGTAAAGCATTATAGAAAAATTCAAGCTATTACAGATTCTCTACTGATAGCTTGAATTTTTTGTCTTGTTTTTATGTAGAAGATACTTTCTTCTTTTCATGAGTATTTACTGAAAAAATAATAATATGAATTGCTATTTCGGATATAGTTTGTTACTTTGAGGACAGCAATTTTTTAGTATTTTTAGAAAGTGAGTTTGTTATGGAAAAAAAATTAATATTCAAAGATTATCTTTATATTGGTTCCATGTTATTTGGATTATTTTTTGGAGCAGGTAACTTAATTTTTCCTGTTCATATGGGACAAGAAGCAGGGGCAAATGTTTTTGCTGCAAATTTAGGATTTTTAGTAACAGGAATTGGCTTACCTTTTTTAGGTGTGATTGCTATTGGGAGTTCCCAAAGCAATGGATTATTTGATTTAGCATCAAAAATTAATAAGAAATATGCCTTTATTTTTACCATTTTACTTTATTTAGTTATCGGTCCCTTTTTCGCGCTTCCTCGTTTAGCCACCACTTCTTTTGAAATCGGGCTAGCTCCTTTTATACCTGAAAAGCAAATAACATTGGTGTTAGCTTTATTCAGTCTATTGTTTTTCTTTACTGCGTGGTGGTTTGCGCGTAAACCGTCAAAATTATTGGACTATATTGGAAAATTTTTAAATCCATTGTTCTTACTTTTATTAGGAATTTTATTATTGATGGCATTTATTAAGCCAATGGGGGCGATTAATAGTGCACCGGTTCAAACAGCTTATGAATCAAACGCATTCTTCAAAGGCTTTGTAGAAGGTTACAATACGCTTGACGCTTTAGCCTCTTTAGCATTTGGAATTATTATTGTCACCACCATTCGTCATCGTGGAATCACTCGACCTGCAACCATTGCTATTGACACGATTAAATCGGGTGCCATCAGTATTGTATTAATGGGCGTTATCTACAGTCTTTTATCTTACATGGGAACCATGAGTTTAGGGACGTTTGCGTTAAGTCAAAATGGTGGTATTGCGCTCGCACAAATTGCTCAACATTATCTAGGAACGTTTGGTAGCATTGTATTAGCTTTAATTGTTATTATTGCTTGCTTAAAAACAGCGATTGGTCTCATTTCGGCCTTCTCAGAAACTTTTATTGAATTGTTTCCCAAACAAAACTATCTCTTTTTTGCTACTAGCGTCAGTTTAATGGCCTGTCTATTTGCAAATATTGGTTTAACAAAAATCATTGAATTTTCTACACCGGTCTTGATGTTCTTATATCCGTTAGCAATGACACTGATTTTATTAGCAATTATCGGACCACTATTTAAACATGATTCACGTGTCTATCAAATGACCACTTATTTTACATTAATTGCTTCAATTATCGATGGCCTAAACGCTAGTCCAAAATTTTTAGCTAACACGAGTTTTGCCCAATGGATGATCCATTTAGGCGAAGAGTATCTTCCGTTGTTCGCCATTGGCATGGGATGGGTCTTACCTGCTTTCATTGGTTTTGTCATTGGGATTAGTTGGTACTTAATTGATCGAAAATAGTTATTTTTCGCGGATTTTTAATAACTTTAAAACACTTTTATCACAAATAATTCACATTTATTATTTATAGTATATGTATACCAACAAACAACCCTAACTAACACTTTTTCATTTTTAACTCCTTGCCTGCCAGCTACCCACTGGCAGGCTCTTTTTTTTACTTTTTTTGTTATTTTAGTAATTTAACTAAAACGAAATATTTTCATCACACTTTTTTCACATCTCTTCTTTATAGTATAAGCATACCAACAAACAACCCTAAAACACTTTTTCATTTTTACTCCTTGCCCGTCAGCCCCCACTGACGGGCACTTTTTATTTTCATTTATGTTAAAATCAATCAAAAAAAAATGGAGAATCCTCATGACCCCTACCTACGAAAAATTTTTAACGAATTTATCAAAACCTGCTCGTAGTGCCTTATTATATGCAACAATCGATTCATTTCAAAAATTAGCTAGCTATACTGAAAAAGAGATCTTAGCCCTACATGGTGGCGGATCAAAATCTCTGCTAGTTATTTATGAAGCCCTTTCAAATGAACAGTTACAATTAAAAGATGCGACTAACACTTAATTGACATCTTTTAAAATTGTTGCTTCATCGTTCAAACTGTTCGCTGTCTCTAGTAGTTTTTTATAAGAAACTAACAGACTTTCCAAATTTTCTTTCGATGCATTAATTTTATTGTTTGTGGAAGTAGAACTTTCCAAAACTTTAATGGTTTGTTCATTAATGGACTCAATATTTTCATGAATATCTTGCGTTAATTGTTTGGTTTGATTTGCTAATTTTTGCATTTCACTCGCAACTACACTAAAGCCAGAAGCTTTGTTCCCTACTCGAGCAGCTTCTAAGGAAGCATTGAAAGATAAAAGCTTAGTTTGTTGTGCTACTGAATTAATATCAACCAAGATAGATGAGATTTTTTTTATATCTTCTTCTAAAATTTTAGTTGCTGACTGGTTATTTGAAGATAATGTATCCACGTCTTTCAAATTCTCAGTTAAAATACCTATTTTTTCATTTCCATCTGTGGAAATATCGGTTAAAGCATCCGAACTATCTTGAACTTTCTTTATCGTATCTGATAATATTTGCTCTTTCTTAGTAATATCAAATGCTATTTTGATTATTTAACACAGGAAAATATACACTTTCTAAAATAATTTGTTCACCATTTTCCCTTTTTCTAAAAATTTTGTCTTGGAAACTTTTTTTCAATATAAGCAGAGAATCCCAAAAATTCTGATAATTTTCGCTATAAATATACTCATCAAAACAAAATGTTTTATGATGTAAATGTAATATCTCCTCTTGTGAGTATCCTAAAGCAGCTGCCATCTTTTCATTAGAAAAAACAACTTCCTTATTGGTATTAAAAATAATTACTGCTAATTCTTTAAACATCGAATTAAAAAACAATTCTTTTTGTTGTGCGTCTAAATTAAAATTCATTAGAAAACACGCCTTTCTGCATTAAGTAGCATTATATCTATCGATTAACATTTCTCTTTTTTAATCATTTATCCCTATATAAATAACATTTTGTAATTAACCCTCTATAAATAATAAGAAATATCCTCTATTAATAGTTAGAAAAATCTATTATTATTTTAACTATCTATCTTATTTATTTTGAACAATGAATCTCCTTTTTCGAAACTTTAATAAACATCTTCTCTAATGGAATCTCTAAAATATGCGCAATGAGCGGAATCTCTTCCGGTTTAAAATTGATGATGCCGTTCTCGCGCCGATAATATTTTGTTTTATCTAACACTTCAATTAAATTAACCATTTTTTGTAAGGAATCCCCTTTTTCAATACGGGCTTTTTTGATTAGTTCCAAATTCATCTTATAGGCTTTTCCATCCTCCATTTTCAACACCTCTCTTTCTCACTGTATATTTCCATTTTAGAAACGTCAATACAGTTCGTTTCTTTTTTATCAATATTTCGTAGCTTTTTTCGCAACGGTGCTAAAATGAAGCCATAATTATTCTGGGAAAGGAGCGTGTTTTTTTATAATGACCAATGACCTTGCGAAACGAATTATTGATTTACGGGAAAGCAAGAACTGGACACAAACACAGCTGGCTAAAAAAATGGATTTAAGCAAATCAATCATGAGCAAAATTGAATCTGGACATCGCAAAATCACCACAGACGAATTAAAATCGTTGGCAGAAATTTTCGGTGTTTCAACAGATTATTTACTAGGAATTGCTTCATCCACTACTTCTTCACAAACAACATCCTTCGATATTCACGATTTATTAGAATCTAATGCACAAGATTCTTTACAATAATCAAGGTTTTCTTTCTAAAACAGACCGCTCTTACATCAATGACTTATTAGAAGTGTATTTCTCACATAAAGATGACGATAAATAAAAAGATTGGCATGAATGAGATGGATTCATGCCAATCTTTTTTATGAAATTTTTTTCTAAATAGCTATTATTTGACAGACAAAATGGACAAGTCTACAATAAACTTAATAATGATTACGATTGTAAACTAAAAAAAGGAGTGCTTACAATGAATCCCAATAATCACGAAATGCATCATACACATCACGATGAACATTCTCACATGCACGAAATGAACCATCAACAGATGACTGGCATGGAGCATTCCATGCATATGGGGAATTTCAAACAAAAATTTTGGCTCTCTTTCGTATTGGCAATTCCTATTATTGTGTTGTCCCCAATGATGGGGCTGGAGTTACCGTTTCAATTTAGTTTTCCCGGATCAGAATGGGTCGTATTAATTTTAGCAACTATTCTCTTTTTCTATGGAGGACAACCTTTTTTAAGTGGCGCCAAAATGGAACTCAAGCAAAAAAATCCCGCAATGATGACTTTGATTTCTTTAGGAATTACGGTTTCTTATCTTTACAGTGTTTATTCGTTTGTCGCGACACATTTTTTTCATCAACATGTGATGGACTTCTTTTGGGAACTGGCTAGCTTGATTGTCATTATGTTATTAGGGCATTGGATTGAGATGAATGCTGTTTCTAATGCTAGTAATGCCTTACAAAAATTAGCTGAACTGTTGCCTGATGAAGTAACAAAGCTACATGCTGATGGTCATGAAGAACGACTTTCTCTACAAGCTGTTTACGAAAAAGATATCTTAATCGTTCGCGCAGGAGATAAGATGCCCACAGATGGGGTAATTTTGAAAGGTCAATCAATTGTTGACGAATCTGCAGTAACTGGCGAATCCAAAGGGGTTAAAAAAGCAATTGGCGACCGTGTCATTGGGGGTTCCGTCAATGGCGATGGCACGATTCAAATTCAAGTGACAGGCACAGGCAAAACGGGCTATTTGGCAAAAGTAATGGAAATGGTTCGCAAAGCACAAGCTGAAAAATCGCATTTAGAAGCATTATCCGACAAAGTTGCGAAATGGCTCTTTTATGTCGCCTTAACCGTAGGATTGATTGCTTTTATTATCTGGCTCTCTTTTACCGATTTACCGACTGCCTTAGAACGCATGGTCACCGTTTTTATCATCGCATGTCCTCATGCTTTAGGTTTAGCTATTCCTTTAGTAGTAGCGCGCGCCACTTCCATCGCTGCCAAAAGTGGGCTTTTGTTAAAAAATCGCAATGCGCTTGAAAATGCCCATGATATTGAGATGATTTTCTTAGATAAAACAGGAACGCTGACCCAAGGAACGTTTGCTGTGACCGGTGTTGAAGTGATGGATACCACTTACTCTAGTGAAACGATGCTAAAATATATTGGTGCATTAGAAGCGTCCGCAAACCATCCAATTGCAACAGGAATTATGAACTATTTAAAAGAGAAACAAATCACGCCTTACACAGCACAAGACGAACAAAATATTTCTGGGGTAGGATTATCTGGAAGTATCGAAGGTAAAACGGTTAAGATTATTAATCAAAAAGAGCTGCAACGAATAGGACAAACCATCGATACTCATTTGCTTCAACCGTATCAAGAACAAGGCAATACCATCAGTTTTCTGATAATTGACGACCAGCTAATTGGGTTTATCGCGTTAGGAGACACAATCAAGCCAGAAGCCCAACAGTTCATCGCTCAATTACAACAACGCGGCATTGAACCGGTCATGCTAACTGGTGACAATGAAGAAGCAGCTAAAAATGTAGCTCACTATTTAAACATGACCACTTACTACGCAAATTTATTGCCTGACGACAAAGAACGGATTGTCTCTGATTGGACAAAAAAAGATAAACGACTCATGATGGTTGGTGATGGTATTAATGATGCCCCTAGTCTAGCTCGTGCGACAATTGGCGTAGCTATCGGTGCTGGGACGGATGTTGCCATTGATTCTGCCGATGTCGTATTGACCAATAGCAATCCTGAAGATATTTTACATTTCTTGAATTTAGCCCAAGCGACGCGTAAGAAAATGATTCAAAATCTTTGGTGGGGTGCTGGTTATAACATTCTGGCAATTCCCTTAGCAGCAGGTGTGTTAGCCCCCTTTGGATTTTTATTGAGTCCGGCAGTCGGCGCCATTTTGATGTCACTTAGTACGATTGTAGTAGCCTTAAATGCGATGACATTAACACTCAAAAAAGGACTATGACGTAAGTAAAAACAAGACAAAAATATCCGAACAAACTAGAATGAATGCCATCAAATTTAGGAACATTCTTCTATTGTTCGGATATTTTATTATTAAACGACTTATGTCACAGCCTTTTTTTGGTTACTGCACTTCTTGACGGATCTCTTGTAATTTTGCTTCAATTACATCCAAGACTGTTTCAGCAGCTTGCGTATCTTCTACAAAATTCAGTTGATCGCCATCAATTTGAATTTTCGGACTTGCATCATATTCAGCAAACCATTGATCGTAACGACGATTCAATTCTTCATAATAATCATATAAATCTGGATCGTGTTCAATTTGTTCAAACTCGCGACCACGTTTTTTGATGCGTTCCAACATGGTTGGGAAAGATACACGAATATGAACCAACAAATCAGGATGTTTTTTATGTGAAGCATACGGTAATTCTTCTAACATATTGGCTAATAACTCATCATACACGCGTACTTCAGTATCCGTTGCACGACCTAAATCCGCATTCAAATGAAACAATAAAGAATCTTCATAAATCGACCGATCCAATACATTATTATCATCTTTTAACGCTTGTTTAATACTGTCAAAACGTTTATTTAAAAAATAAATTTGTAATAAAAAAGCATATTTATTTGGATCTTCATAAAACAGTGGCAACACTTCGTTGTCATCAACGGATTCATAAAAAGCTTGACTACCTAGACGATTAGCCAATAATGCTGTCAAACTTGACTTCCCGGCACCAATCGTTCCTGCTAATACAATCACACTCATTTCCTCCAACTCACTCATCACTAAATATAGTATTATTTTTTCAACTTACCTACTGTACCCCACTATATATAGTATGGTCAAGCGAAAGTTAGCTAAACTTTACGTAAGAAAATTCTCAAAAAAAGTCTTAAGATTTAGGATTTTTTCTTAGAATCAACATTGAGGGCTTAACGAGACGGCATTAATCTAGTAAAATAGCTAAAGGATTCTATTATGAAAAAGAAAGAGGTACGTCATGTTAGCACAGGGTATTGGAAAAGCCACTGGAAAAATTATTTTGATGGGAGAACATTCTGTCGTTTATGGCGAACCAGCAATTGCGTTTCCTTTTAGCGGGACACAAGTTATCGCTACTGTGAAAGAAAATCAGGTTGTGTCGTTATGCTCTACTTATCACGAAGGAACATTCGACCAAGCACCTTTAGGATTAGCAAATATCCAACAATTAACCACCAAACTACAACAACATTTACATACGCCCAACTTTCATTTAACCATTCAAAGCACTATTCCTTCTGAACGTGGAATGGGATCAAGCGCTGCTGTAGCTGTAGCTGTGACACGTGCTTTTTTTGACTGGCAAGAAAAAAATTTGTCACAAGCAACCTTGCTTGAATATGTGAATTTTTCAGAAAGCATTGCGCATGGCAATCCAAGTGGGATCGATGCTGCCGCAACAAGTGGCAACAACCCTATCTATTTTGAGCGTGGCAAAGACTTTTTGCCTTTCCCTCTAAATATTGATGCCTATTTATTAGTCGCTGATACGGGAATTAAAGGACAAACACGCGCAGCTGTTCGTTCAGTCGCAGCTTTATTTGAAACAGCGCCCGATGAAACCAGTTTAGCTATTCATCAATTGGGGGTATTAGCCAAAACAGCCAAAGAAGCAATTGTTCATAACGAAGCCAAAAAACTTGGACTTGCTATGACAAAAGCACAAGACTATTTAAAACAATTAACCGTCAGCAATAACACCTTAGATACTTGCATGGAACTAGCATTAACTGAAGGTGCACTTGGCGCCAAACTAACTGGTGGCGGTCGTGGAGGGTGTTTTCTAGTCCTTTGTGACACCAAAGAAAAAGCCGAAATAATTGCGACGAAACTAAAAGCATATGGAGTCAAAGATATTTGGCTTCAAGGATTAGGAGTTTATCAACATGTATAATGGAAAAGCACGTGCATATACAAATATTGCCTTAATCAAATATTGGGGAAAAAAAGACAAAGAATTAATTTTACCGATGAACAATAGTTTGTCCTTAACTTTAGATGCTTTTTACACAGAAACAAGTGTCTCTTTCTCTCCCTATCACACCAAAGATAGTTTTGTATTAGATGGACAACTACAAGACGAAAAAGCGACTGCCAAAGTTAGCCGCTTCTTAGATATTGCTCGTAAAAAAGCTGGTGTGAACGACTTTGCTCAAGTTGAAAGTCAAAATTTCGTTCCTACTGCTGCTGGTTTAGCTTCTTCTGCTAGTGGATTAGCTGCTTTAGCTGGTGCTTGTAATGATGCCTTACAATTAGGTTTATCAGAAAAAGAACTCTCACAACTTGCTCGCCGTGGTTCTGGTTCTGCTTGTCGTAGTGTCTTTGGCGGGTTTGTTGAATGGGAAAAAGGGCATTCAGATGACACCTCCTATGCGCAAGTCGTTCCTTCTGATGACTGGGAAGAAGAATTGGCCATGATTTTTATTTTGATTAATGACCAACAAAAAGATGTCTCTAGTCGTGATGGTATGGAACGAACAGTCGCTACATCTGATTTTTACGATGGTTGGCTAGAAACTGTTAGCCGAGATATTCAAACAGCGAAACAAGCGATTGCTGCCAAAGACTTCCAAGCATTAGGCGAAGTAACTGAAGCCAATGGGTTAAAAATGCACGCCACTACTTTAGCAGCAACACCACCTTTTACTTATTGGTCACCAGATAGCTTAAAAGCGATGAATAAAGTCCGTCAAATTCGTCAAACAGGACTTGCTTGTTACTTTACAATGGATGCTGGTCCAAATGTCAAAGTCTTATGTCAGAAAAAAGATGTCTCCGCCATTTTAGCGGCCTTACAAGAAGACTTTACCAAAGAACAATTAACCTGTGCGTATGCCGGTGAAGGGTTGAAATCTTTAGAAATGGAAGTGGCAAAATGATTGAAGTATCTGCTCCGGGAAAATTATATATTGCTGGTGAATATGCGGTCGTTGAACCAGGACATCCTGCGATTATTGTTGCTGTAGACCAATTTATTACGGTGACGATTGATAGTGCAACGAAAAATGGCAGTATTCAATCACAACAATACAGTGAATTACCGATTCGTTGGACACGTCGCAATGGCGAATTAGTGTTAGACCATCGAGAAAATCCTTTTCACTACATTTTAGCAGCAATTCGTTTAACTGAAAAATATGCACTAGAACAAGGAACCTTGCTGGCTTTTTATGATTTAAAAGTAACCAGTGAATTAGATAATTCGAATGGAAGAAAATATGGTCTCGGTTCAAGTGGTGCCGTAACAGTCGCGACTGTCAAAGCATTGAACCTCTTTTACGACTTAAACATGGATCAACTAACGCAATTCAAAATTGCTGCATTAGCTCATTTAGCTGTTCAAGGAAATGGTTCGTGTGGGGATATTGCCGCAAGTTGTTACGGTGGATGGCTCGCTTTTTCAACATTTGATCATAGTTGGGTAAAAGAAAAGCAAAAAACATGGTCTATGTCACATCTATTAAGTAGTGACTGGCCACAATTATCCATCAAACCATTAGCCATGCCGAAAAATTTACGTTTGTTAATCGGATGGACAGGTAGTCCAGCGTCTACGTCTGATTTAGTTGACCAAGTGAATCAATCCACACAAAACCAATCAGAAAAACAAGAAGCTTATCAACAATTTTTAACAAACAGCAAGACTTGTGTCGAAGATTTAATTGATGGATTTGTCGATGGCAATGTCACAAAAATTAAACAAATGATTAGTAAAAATCGACAATTATTAGCTGATTTATCCTGCATTACTGGTGTCCGTATTGAAACACCTGCATTGAAGCAACTGTGCGATCTTGCTGAAGCATGTGGTGGCGCAGCTAAATCATCTGGAGCTGGTGGCGGTGATTGTGGGATTGTGATTGCCGATCAAAAAACGGGTATTTTGCCTTTAATGAGTCGTTGGGAAAAAGCCGAAATCACCCCTCTACCCTTACATGTCTATCATTATCGAGGAGGAATTAAATGAACCGCAAAGATGAGCACGTCTCTTTAGCCAAAGCTTTTCACAAAACGAAACGAAATGATTTTGACGATGTCGCTTTGCTCCATCGTTCATTTCCTAGCGTCCGAGTAAGTGATGTTTCCATTGCTACCGAGCTTTTTGAACAGCCATTAAGCAATCCTTTTTTCATCAACGCAATGACTGGTGGGAGCGAAAAAACCAAACAATACAATCAACAGCTCGCGATTTTAGCACGTGAAACAGATTTAATGATGGCAACTGGCTCCGTTTCAGCCGCATTAAAAGACCCGACTGTCGCAGATTCGTATCAAATTGTCCGTAAAGAACATCCAAATGGTTGTTTTTTAGCAAACGTTGGTGCTGGGACGTCTTTAGAAAATGCGCAACGTGCAGTGGACTTGTTTGAAGCAAATGCGTTGCAAATCCATTTAAATGCGCCACAAGAGCTAGTTATGCCAGAAGGTGACCGTGATTTCACAAATTGGCTACAAACCATTGAAGAGATTGCTACGCACTTAGAAATCCCTGTGATTGTAAAAGAAGTTGGTTTTGGCATGACACGCGAAACGATTCAACAACTTTTATCCGTAGGTGTCACCATCATTGACGTTGCGGGTAGCGGTGGTACAAGCTTTACACAAATTGAAAATGCACGCCGCAAACAGCGTGAATTTGCCTATTTAGATAACTTCGGCATTTCCAATGTCGCTTCACTTTTAGAAGCGAAAGATGTTCCGGTACCGTTTGAATTGATTGCTTCAGGTGGTATTCGTAATGCGTACGATATCTTTAAAGCACTCTGCTTTGGTGCGCAAACAGTCGGTATCGCAGGTACAATTTTAAACCATTTATTATCAAATGGCTTAGAAGAAACAATTGCTTTAGTCCGTCAATGGCAAAGTGAATTGCATATCCTATACGCGATGACTGGTACAACCGAAACCGCCAAACTAAAAAAAGTGCCGCTTATTTTAACTGGTCATGCCAAAGAATGGTGTGAACTACGAAATATTGATTATAAAAAATATAGCTCACGCTAAAAAAGAAGGCTGAGATACCGTTTTGTTTAACCACAAAACAGTATCTCAGCCTCTTATCTATTATCTTCTACTTAATAATCGTTGGAAAAATCCTTGTTTGCATACAGCTGGGACTTCATCTAAATCAACCAACTGATCTTTTAACATGCGTTGAAATTCCAAATTATCCTGTAACATCAAACTATTTAATTCTAATACACCTTGCAAACTAGTCCATGTACGACGAAGTTCTCCTTCTTTTTGCCCAAACAGTTCGCCATCTTCTTCAATTAATTGCGCCAATTCTTCTACCAATGAACGTACTAATTGATTTTGCTCACCTAATAAAGCAGAAATCTCTGTTGGTTCAATCGCTTTTGTTGCTGCCCCTTCGACAAAGTCTGTCACAATCGACAAGCTGTCTGCATAATCACGTAATTCAAAAATAAACGTCTGTGTTATTTCACGATTCATCAATGAACGATTTTGGCATAAACGCTGTTGTAACGCCACCAAACTCACTTGTGATTCAGCAAGCTGTCGTAATTGTTCTTCTATCGCCATTTTGTTTTGCACACTCCTAAATTGTTGATAGATACAGTCTACTCCAAAGCAAAAATTCGTCAAGAGAAAACCGCTATTTATTTAGACAAAATGAGAAAAACATTCATTGATAGGTTTAGTATATGTATTTCCAACTGTCTTTTCTTGAATTTTGTGGTAGTTCCATTAAATATTCCGCATTAATAAACATCTCTTCCAATTCTTTTTTTAGTAACTGAGACTGATTGTTGATAAATAACCACAATGCCAATACTTCTATATTTTCTTTTTCTGGTGTTAGATAAAATGCGCGACAAAGACGTCTACTCAAAACTAAATATTCTTCTGATTCAATCCACTCAATACGTGTAATTTTTTGATGCACAAAATATAAAAACATAAAAAAAGCAAACGAATTTGACTTTCTTTTCCTACAATTGACACCTTTTTCCCTATCTTTATAAAGCAATCATATGGTTTAAGAAAAGCATTAATTCGACTAATGAGTCGTCTTAACTTAGAAACACTGATTTGATGGGTTTTACAAAAATCTTCAGTTAAAAAGAAACGGTTTAAAATAAGTTGTCTAAAAACATCATAAACCAATTCTTCTGTATATATAATTTCAAAAATATTCTGGAAATTAGTGCCATAACGAAACAGGCCAATTCCATATTTTGTACTAATTTGTAAATTTAATTATTCTTGCTTGTATAAAGAAGAAATAGTCAAAGATAGCTCATTTAACACTTTCCGAACTGTTTGACTGGTACCTTTTTGCAAAGATAATGCGATTATTTCACTGGTTACATACTCTTCTTGTTGGTCTAAAAATAAGAGTAATTCTCTCTTTAAACGAGATTCTTTTGAAAAACCAAACATTAAAATGCCTCCTTCACTTTCGTTGACTGCATCTTTACGATAAGAATGGTCAGGTTAAGTGTCTTTATTCTTTCATAAAACTTTATTTTCCCATTGCTTTCGTGACTATATTTTGTTATTTTAAAGAATTATTAACATTGTTTCTTTTTAAGAAAGTTTCCGAACAATTTTTTCTAATATTAGCAAAGAACAATTAAAATATTTACCATAAAAATAAAATGCTTACTGACAATTGTGGTTTTTAATGCAAGTAACATACGATTAATTTTATGGATATATGATAAAAAACGTTTTGGATATATTATATGTTATTAAATAAAATGTTTCTGTTTTAGAAATCTTTTTTTTGTTATAGTCCGTATTTTTACTTATCGTCAAAGTTTTTTTATATTAAATCCCATCAACATTTTTGTATCTTTTTTAGAAACAATGTTACACTTATCATGAAAATATAAAGAGAGAGGTAGAGATTTAGTGACTGACAATATTATTGGCAAAAAAATTATGGATTTACGAAAACAACATAACTGGTCTCAAGAAACACTAGCAGAGAAACTAGATACGAGTAAATCAACAATAAGTAAGATAGAGAACGGTTCTAGAAAACTTACTACGGATGAATTAATTCGTTTAACAGAAATTTTCAATATGAGTGCTGATTATCTATTAGGTCTAAAAAATGTACCTTCTGAGCTTCAAACAAATCACTGTGATTTAGCAAATTTACTCAATTCTGATATTCAATTAAAGTATGCGGATAAATTTATTGTTTCCGAAGATGAAAAAGATTTTTTTAACACCGTTATTTCTGGGCACTACCAGTTAAAAAAACAGGTACAAAAACATGAGTAAATAACTGATTCTTTTGAATTTGCTGTGATTATTTGGTTATTATCTATTAATTATCTCCTTCTCAAAATCACTTTTCAAAAATTCATCTTACTCATTCCAATTGAATAACTCTTTTTATTGCATGTTTCCATTTTTACCAGAAAAATTTGTCACTTTTAGTCATTGACGGTTAAAAACTAAATTTGTTATACTGGCTCGATGTCTTTTGACTAATTTTTTTACAAAGGAGTTTCTCATGCAAAAGTTTAAGGTTCAGAGTATTATCCTCATTTCAATTGCCTTTATTTTGGGGTTTAGTGAATTTATTATTGTTGGAATTTTGGAAGATTTATCTGCTGCGTTTTCGGTGGAAATGTCAACGGTGGGGTATTTAGTGACCATGTTTGCTTTGATTTATGCCTTTAGCACACCTGTGATTACCACATTAATTGGGCCTCGTCGCTTACAAAACGTCTTATTGCTCTTAATGGGCATTTTCACCATCGGAAATTTAGCAACAGCTTTAGCACCCAATTATGTCATCTTAGCAAGTTCACGAATTGTCGTGGCCATTGTTTCAGGTGCAGCGATTTCAGTTGCGATGGCATTTGGGACACATTTAGCACCTCGAGAGAAACGGGCGTGGTTAATCGCGTGGCTGTATTCAGGATTTAGTGTTGCTTCGGTCTTTGGTGTGCCTTTAGGAACTTGGTTAAGTGCTCAATTTGGCTGGCGTTCGGCTTTTTATTTTATTACCTTTTTAAGCTTGATGATTTTATTTTTGATCAAAGTGAGTTTACCAGCTGATTTTCGTCAACCTTCTTCTGGTTCCAATCGTTTGAAAGCACAACTTGCGATTTTTAAACACCGTCAAATCCAATTAAGTGTCTTGATCACTATGTTTAGTTTAGCTGGTGTTTATGTTGTCTATACTTATTTACGTCCGATTTTCTCTACAGAGTTACGTATCAATACGTCATGGATTACAATTGCATTTATTGTGTATGGATTTATGTCGCTATTAAGTAATCAATTTAGTGGAAAAATCGCTGAACAACGTGGGTTAATCACGATGCCAAAAATTTATGTCTTTCAAGCCGGATTATTATTGTTACTTCCTCTCTTGTTAAATATTCGTGTCTTAGGATTAATCGATATTATGTTGCTTGGGTTAACGATGTATTTGATTAATTCACCGATTCAATTATTTGTCTTGGGGATTGCTGAAAAAGAGTTTCCACAATCCTTGGTTCTTGCGTCTTCTTTAAACTCTATTTTCGCAAACTTTGGGTGTCAATTTTAGTTTTATTTGGCAATGTATAAATAAATAAATGGCACTTTCTATTTTACATAGAAAGAACCATTTATTTTTTGCTATTTAATTTTCATTAACCGTAATCCATTTAAAGTAACGAATATAGTAGCTCCCATATCTGCTACAATAGCTAGCCATAATGTTAACCAACCTGGAATAATAAGTAGCAAAGCTAATAATTTTAACACTAAAGATAACGTAATGTTCTGTTTAATAATACTCAATGTTTTTCGACTAAGGCGAATCAAGAATGGTAATTTTTCTAAATCATCACCCATTAAAGCGATATCTGCAGTCTCTAAAGCTGTATCTGTTCCAGTACCACCCATTGAAATACCAACACTTGCTGCCGCGAGTGCAGGAGCGTCATTAACACCATCACCAATCATAGCTACTTTTAAATAGTCATTTTTAAGTGATTTGATGTAGTCTAACTTATCTTGTGGCATTAAATCACCTTTTATATCAGTTACACCAACCTCTTGTCCGATTGCTTGAGCTGTATGTTGATTATCACCAGTCAACATAATTGTATGTTTAATTCCTGCTTGATGTAGCTGTGTGATAACGGACTGACTTGTTTCTCTCAATTTATCAGCAACAGCAATAATAGCAAGTATTTCTGTTGAAGTTCCAAAAATCATAGCTGTTTTACCTTCTTTTTGGAGTAGCTCATATTGAGCTTTAAGACTTTCACTTTGATTAAGTTCTGTATTGAATAGTTTTGAACTTCCTATTAAATAGGTAACACCATCAATGTCTGCTTGAACACCTTTTCCAGTAATAGAAGTGAAATTATCAATATTTATATGATCTATTGATAATTTTTTATGACTTAACTCTTTCAGAATGGCTGAAGCTAAGGGGTGTTGAGAATATGATTCTAAAGCAGCTATTTTCATAAAATTATCTGATTCTTTAGAAGTATTGACTGATATATAATCAGTTACAGCAGGCTCACCTTCAGTTAAGGTACCAGTTTTGTCGAAAGCTATCGCTTGAAGCCCACCAACTTCTTCTAAGTAAATACCGCCTTTAATCAAAACGCCATTTTTAGCAGCATTACTAATTGCTGACACGATAGAAACAGGTGTTGAGATAACTAAGGAACATGGACAGCCTACAACAAGTAAAGATAATCCTTGATATAGCCAAGTATTCCAATCTCCGTTGAAAAATAGAGGAGGGATTACTACTACTAATAGTGCAATCAGCATAATGGCAGGAGTGTAGTATTTAGCAAACTTATCAACAAAAGCCTGTGCTGGTGCACGTTCGTCTTGTGCTTCTTCTACTAAATGAATAATCTTAGCAATTGTTGAGTCTGTGACTAACTTGGTTACTTTAACTTCTAATAAACCTTCCTCGTTTAAAGTTCCTGCAAAAACTTCGTCATCAACTTTTTTTTCTATTGGAACTGACTCACCAGTGATAGCTGCTTGGTTAACTGATGAACGGCCAGTTACAATTACACCATCCATTGCAATCTTTTGCCCAGGTTTAATAATCATAATATCATTTACTTTTATCTCATTAACGTGAATTAATTCCTCAACACCATCACGGATAACCAAAGCTTCTTTAGGAGCGATATCCATTAATGAGCGAATAGATTGTCTAGCTTTGTCCATTGAAAATTTTTCTAAGGCTTCACTAACGGCGAATAGAATAACCACAATAGACCCTTCAGACCATTGACCTATTATAGATGCTCCGATAATAGCTATTGTCATCAAAGCCTGCATTGAAAAATTAAGTTTCAACAAGTCTGTTATGCCTTCTTTGAATAAACTAAAACCACCAATCAAGATAGCTGTAACATATAAACCAATTGTTACAGGTGCTGTTTCACCATAAAAACTCTGGTAAATAAAAGCACTTATAATTAATATAAGTGAAACAATTAATGGCCAATTCTCTATAATTTTATTCCTTTTGATATCTTCGTTATTTGTTTTAACAACTGATTCATCAATTATTCTTAGCTTTTCAAATGCTCCTGCTTTTTCAATTTCTTCAATCGAAACGTCACCTACGACAGATATTTTCCCAACACTAAAGCTTACTTTAGCATCTGTTACTTCAGGTAGTTCTTTAACGTTTTTTTCAAATTTAGCAGAACAATCGGGACAACTAAGCCCCTCTACTCTGTATTCTTTACTAGGCATGAATTTCAACTCCTTTATTTAAGGTCATTCCAAACTCAATAATATCTACAAGGTCCCTATTTTTTAGTCGGTAGTACAATAATTTACCTTCTTTTCTAGAATCAACTGCACCAATTTTTTTTAATTGTTGTAAATGATGGGATGTATTAGCAATAGTCGCATTTAAAATATTAGCCAAATCGCAAACACAAAGTTCCTCTTTAATTGTTAAACTTTTTAATATTTTTAACCTTTTTTCATCAGCAATTAGTTTTAATTGAGTTAACAAAATACTAAAATCTTTAGTTTCTAATTCTTGCTTACAATCATTTACATCTTCAACATGGATTAAATCAACATCACAAATTCCTTTGTTCATATTAAACACCTCATTCAAATTTATATTTGAACATATAGTAACGTAATTCAAATTGATAGTCAAGTTTATACTTGAATAATAAATGTCCAGTAAATCGTGATTTACTGGACACTTATTTTTTTATATAATTTTCTTCTTTATTTTTGATTTATTATGTCAATAAACCCATTACTTTATCTATGTTCATTTAATATGATAGGTATAAGTTATGTTACAATAAAACCAATAAATAAAACGAAGGAGTGGATAATTTTTGAAAATTGGGTATGCGAGAGTCTCAACCGGTTTACAAAATTTAGATTTACAAGAAGACAGTTTAACTTCTGAGGGCTGTAAAAAAATTTTTACTGACAAAATGAGTGGTGCTAAAAGTAAAAGACCAGGATTAGAAAGTGCGATGGAGTTTGCAAGAGAAGGAGACACTATTGTTGTTTGGCGATTAGACCGTCTAGGTAGGAATATGCAAGATTTAATTACTATTGTAAATCAACTAAATGATAGAGGTGTTAGTTTTTATAGTATTCAAGAAAATATTACTATGGATAAATCCAGTTCAACAGGTCAATTGATGTTTCATTTGTTTGCAGCCTTTGCTGAATTTGAAAGAAATTTAATTCTTGAACGTTCAGCAGCTGGTCGAGAAGCGGCTAGAGCAAGAGGTCGGTTTGGTGGACGCCCTGAAAAATTAACCAAACAAGATTTAGACTTATTAAAAACATTAGTGGATAACGGAACTCCTATTAAGACAATTGCTGAGAAATGGAACGTCTCTAGAACAACGATTTATCGTTACCTCAATAAGATGGAGGAAGATAACAATGACAGAAAGGAAAAAGACACTAACTAATTTTACTGAAGAGCAAAGAAACGAAGCAATAAAAAAATATGAAATAATTAAACCATATATCAAGAATCAAAAGGAATTGACTGATGTTTCTCAAGAAACTGGTATTCCGCTTAGAACTCTTTACAGATGGTCAAAACAGTATAATTCGTTGGGGTTAGTTGGTTTAATTCGAAAAAATCGTATTGATAAAGGAACTATTCGTATCTCTGATGAGACTAAACAATTAATTCAACAACTATATCTCAGTAATAAAAAAATGAGTATCGCTACGATTCATAGAAAAATAATCAAGGAACATAAAATTGACTCATTAAGCTATTACCAAGTATATAAAGTCATTAAAACTATAGAGCCCTCTTTAGTTTATTTGGTGCATAAAGGGAGTAAAAAATACGATGAAACCTATGACTTAATTCATATTCGTGAAGCTAATCGAGCAAACGAAATATGGCAAGCAGACCATACATTGTTAGATATTGAGATTCTTGATGAAAAAAATGTAGTAAATCGACCATGGTTAACTATTATTTTAGATGAGTTTAGCCGAAGTGTGGTTGGTTACAATTTATCTTTTAATGTTCCTAGTGCTATTCAAACATCTTTAACGCTACATCAAGCGATATGGCAAAAGAAAGACCAACGTTGGCCAGTATGTGGCATTCCTGAAAATTTTTATACAGATCATGGCAGTGATTTTACTTCTAAACACTTGGAGCAAGTTACAATAGATTTGAGAATAAACTTGATTTTTTCAAGAATCGGAGTACCCAGAGGTAGAGGTAAAATTGAACGATTTTTCCTAACGGTTAATCAATTATTATTAGAAAGTTTACCTGGTTATATCGGTAATAAAAATGCTAGTAATTTATTAACGATTGAAGAATTTAAAGACAAGTTACATTATTTTCTTATTGAAGATTATAATCATAAAATTCATTCTTCATTAAGAGTAACACCTATTGAAAAATGGAATAGCGATATATTTCTACCTAACATGCCCGATAGTTTAGAAACACTAGACATGCTATTACTTGAATCTTCAAAAACTAGAAAAGTACATTCTGACGGTATCCACTTTCAAGGGATTCGTTATACTAATCCCAACCTGACTGCCTATGTAGGAGAATCTGTATTGATTCGGTATAATCCATCTGATTTAGTAGAGATTAGAATTTATTACAAAAACGAATTTCTTTGTAATGCTATTTCACCAGAACTATCTAGTTACTCAGTAGACTTACAAGATTTAGTTTCTGCTAGAAGTAAATGAAAGAGAAATTTGAAGAAACAAATCCAATCACTAAGTTCTATTGATATTTTAGTACAAGAAAAAGAATTAAATACTCAACAAGACAAACAAAAAAATAAGTCAAAACTAAAGAGGTACTACAATGAATAACTCAAAAAAATTTATTGAAACTAAAGAGTATCGTCGTTTTGAAGAATTTTGTAACGCTTGTATAGAATATAAATACATTGGTATTTGTTATGGAGCACCTGGTGTTGGAAAAACTCTTTCATCAAGATACTATGCTAACTGGGATATAATTCAACGGCAAATAAGTTATAAATATGCAGATAAAATTGCAGAAAAAGTAACTGAAGATATATTAAAGTCAAATACTATCTTTTACACAGCCCCAGCTGAAAAACCTAGTAGAATTGGTTCATTGATCGATACTGTATGTTACCATCATAGTATAACCAGAGAAATGTATTTAGTTAGAACAAATAAAAAAACAGAATCTGAAGTTTATAAGAATATGAATAGTTATAAGCATGTTGATTTAATTATTGTCGATGAAATTGACCGTTTGAAATTACAACAGCTAGAGCAGTTAAGGAGCATCTACGATGAGAATGATTTAGCTATGATTTTTATTGGTATGCCAGGTATTGAAAAAAGACTATCTCGTTATCCTCAATTATATTCAAGGATTGGATTTGCTCATGAATTTGATAATTTGAGTAAAGACGAAACTCATCATATTTTAGAGTATAAATGGAGTGATTTAGGAATTGATTTAAAATTAGAAGATTTTTCTGATTATGAGGCTATTACTACTATCATAAAGATAACTAAGGGTAATTTCAGATTAATTCATCGACTGTTTGCTCAAATTGATAGGATACTAAAGATTAATAATTTAGATGTTATAACAGTTGATGTAGTTGAAGCTGCAAAAGACAGTTTAGTAATTGGTATATAAATAAAGAATGGCAATTTCTATTAGTTTAGAGAATGCCATTTATTTATTGAAATATTGCCAAATAAAACCAAAATTGACAAACTTTGGGATTGCTCTTGGCTCAGCAGCAGGCAGTTTATTAGTAAAACATGTAGGATTAAACAGTGTCGGTCCTGGGGGTGCAATTTTTACAGTCATAACACTTATTTTATTACTTCTATTGATTCGTAGCACGAAAAAAAGATAGCCGTTTTTTACAGCGACTATCTTTTTTATTTTACGCGTTATATGCATCAATAATAATTTGTTTCAATTCAGAAATTAGTGGTTCTTTTGGATTTGCTGTTGTACATTGATCTTCGTAAGCTAATTCTGCCATACGATCAACTGTTGTATCTAATGTTTCTTGAGTAACACCTTGTGCTTTCAAGTTCATTTCAATACCCAAGCTAGTTCCTAAATCAGCGACTGCCGTTGCCAGTGCCTCAACTAATTCTTCGGTTGTTTCACCTTTTAGGCCTAAGAATTTCGCAATATCAGCGTAATCTTGATCCGCACGGAAGTAATCATATTTAGGGAACATCGCATGTTTTTGTGGATCTTTTGCATTGTAACGAATAATGTGTGGCAACAAGATAGCATTGGTACGTCCATGTGGAATACCATACTCCCCACCAATTTTATGCGCTATTGAGTGACAAATCCCTAAGAATGCATTGGCAAAGGCCATTCCTGCCATAGTTGAAGCATTATGCATTTTTTCACGAGATTCCATGTCTGGTGTTTTGGTTGATTTTTCTAAGTTTTCAAAGACTAGTTTAATCGCTTGTAAACTTAAACCACGTGTGTAATCAGAAGCCATCACTGAAACGTATGACTCAATCGCATGCGTCAATACGTCCATTCCAGTGTCTGCTGTCACTGATGCTGGTACAGATAATACAAATTGTGGGTCAATGATTGCCACATCTGGTGTTAACGCATAGTCAGCTAATGGATATTTCACATGCGTTTCGCTATCAGTAATAACCGCAAACGGTGTTACTTCTGAACCTGTTCCTGATGTTGTTGGAATACATACAAATTGTGTTTTTTCTGGTTTATCAATTTTGTACGTACGTTTGCGAATGTCTAAGAATTTTTGTTTGGCACCAAAGAATGATGTGTCTGGGTGTTCATAGAACATCCACATCCCTTTTGCCGCGTCCATCGCTGAACCACCACCTAGTGCAATCACTGTATCTGGTTTAAAATCAACCATCATTTCTGTTCCTTTGTAAACAGTATTCGTTGAAGGGTTTGGTTCAACATCAGAGAAGATTTCAATTTGCACTGGATTTTTACGACGAGCTAAGACTTCACGAACTGTATCTGCATAGCCGAATTGAACCATTCCTGGATCACAAACAATCATGACACGTTCAATATTTTCCATTTTTTCTAGATATAAAAGAGAATTTTTTTCAAAATAGATTTTTGATGGTAATTTGAACCATTGCATATTATTTCTCCGTTTCGCCAAAGTTTTCACGTTGATTAAGTTCACAGCTGATACGTTACGAGAAACAGAATTTTTACCGTAAGAACCGCAACCTAATGTTAGTGATGGAATCATTTCGTTATAAATGTTACCAATCCCACCTTCTGCTGATGGTGTATTTACTAAAATACGACAAGCTTTCATGCGTAAACCAAAACGTACTTGTAAGTTTTCATCTTCAGAATGAATCACTGCTGTATGTCCCAATCCACCTAAATTCAACATTGCTTCACATAAATCTAATCCGTGATCGGTATTTTTCGCTTTAATCATCGCCAATACTGGAGATAATTTTTCACGAGACAATGGATAGTCTGCGCCTACACCTTCTAATTCAGCGATTAACATTTTTGTTCCTGCTGGTACTTTAATTCCTGCTAATTCAGCAATTTCGATTGCTGAATGTCCAACAATCGCTGGGTTTACTGCATATTTTCCTTCGTTCATCACGGCATCTTCTAGTTTTTGTAATTCACTTGGTTTTACAAAGTATACTTGATGTGCTTGGAATTCTGCTTTAACAGCTGCATAAATTTCACGGTCAACAATCACTGCTTGTTCAGATGCACAAATCATCCCATTATCAAATGTTTTTGAAACGATTAAGTCATTTACAGCACGTTTGATTTTTGCTGTTTTTTCAATATAGGCTGGTACGTTACCCGGTCCAACACCTAATGCTGGTTTACCAGTTGAGTAGGCTGATTTCACCATGCCAGCACCACCTGTTGCTAATACAATCGCAATTCCCGGATGATTCATTAAGCCTTGGGTTGCTTCAATTGATGGATGTTCAATCCATTGTATACAGTTTTCAGGAGCACCCGCTGCAACGGCTGCATCGCGCACCACACGCGCTGCTTCCGCAGAACATTTTTGCGCACTTGGATGGAAGGCAAAAACGATTGGGTTACGTGTTTTCAAAGCAATCATTGCTTTAAAGATAGTGGTTGATGTTGGATTGGTTGTTGGTGTTACCCCACAAACAACACCCACTGGTTCAGCAATTTCAATGATTCCTTTTTGTTTATCTTCATTAATAATGCCTACTGTTTTATCATGTTTGATATTATTCCAAATATATTCAGAAGCATACATATTTTTAATTGCTTTGTCTTCATAAACTCCGCGACCAGTTTCTTCAACTGCCATTTTTGCTAAAGGCATGTGTTGGTTTAACGCAGCCATTGCCATTTCATGCACAATGTGGTCAACTTTTTCTTGATCAAAATTTTCCATTTCTTTCAAAGCGACATTTGCTTTCACTGCCAAATCGTCAATCATCACTGATACATCAATAGTTCCAACTTCTTTTTCTACTGTCTTAGCCATGGTAATCCTCCTAAAGATTATCTACTTTTTATTGTTAACTATTTCACATATAGAATGATACACGATTATTTTAGATTTGTAAAGAGTTTTAGTGATATTTTTCACAATTAATTTTAAAAAAATTTTTTTGAACATTTTTATCACTTTACTACCAACATTTCAAATCTCACGTTATACTGATAACAGCGAAATATTTCACTCAAGAAAACGTGGTAGAAAGAGGTTTGTCATAGTGTATAAAAAACGTCAAATAGCACTTGGGATTTTAGCTTTCATTATCTTCTGCACCTTATTTGCTTTCACACGACATTTACGTCGTCCCCCTGCTTCAATCATGCAAGATGCCTTTCAATTATTGCTTTATCTTTTTTTATTTGTCGTCGAAGGGTTGGTTTTATACATTGCCTTACGCAAAAGGAAATAAAATACCGCAAGAGAATGTCTATCAGATTCTCTTGCGGTATTGTTTTAGTCTTCTTTTGTTTCTTCAACGATTGTTACTTCTTCAGAAACTGATGGGGCTTGAACCGTACGAATTGATGCACGATCAAACTCTAAGTAAATCCCGTCACAATCAATTTCTACCGTATTTTTTGTTTCATTAATCGCTGAAATAACACCGTGTAAACCACCGATTGTTACTACACGACTACCAATTTGCATACTGTCTAATAAACTTTGACGTTGTTGCTGTTGTTTCTTTTGAGAACGTTGCATGAAAAACAACATTGCCGCAATCGGTAAAATCATAATAAGCATTTCCATTTTTTTCACCTCAATATTTTAAGCTTCCTTTTTTACTTTAGCAGATGCGCTTTAAATTCACTAGCTTTTTTAGAAATTCTTTGCGTTTTCCTTATTAAATCCATACTCTTCAAAGAAGTGTTGACGGAATTCTAGTAAATTATCATCCA
Organism: Enterococcus saccharolyticus subsp. saccharolyticus; assembly: GCF_029023825.1. Lineage (NCBI taxonomy): Bacteria > Bacillati > Bacillota > Bacilli > Lactobacillales > Enterococcaceae > Enterococcus > Enterococcus saccharolyticus. The sequence continues at coordinate 2,357,212 of NZ_CP118957.1, forward strand.
TAATAGCTTGACGAACTTGTTTCATCATATTCAATAAGAAATACAAATTATGATAAGACGTCAAACGAATACCAAATGTTTCGTCACATTTAATTAAATGACGAATATAGGCTCTTGAATAGTTACGGCAAGTGTAACAATCACAATTTTCATCAATTGGACGATAATCACGTGCAAATTGTGCATTTTTAACGACTAAACGACCTTTTGAAGTCATACATGTCCCATTACGTGCAATTCGTGTCGGTAACACGCAATCAAACATATCAATCCCACGAATGACACCATCGATTAGTGAATCTGGTGTACCGACACCCATCAAGTAGCGAGGTTTGTTTTCTGGAATTAATGGTGTCGTAAATTCTAAGACGCGATTCATCTCCGCTTTAGGCTCACCAACAGATAATCCACCAATAGAATATCCCGGGAAATCCATACTAATTAAATCATGTGCGCTTTGGCGACGTAAATCTTCAAAACCGGCACCTTGAATAATCCCAAATAATCCTTGACGATCAGGATTGGCATGGGCTTTTAGACCACGCTCCGCCCAACGTGATGTTCTTTCAACAGAACTTTTCACATAATCATAACTTTCATCAAATGGTGGACACTCATCAAAACTCATCATAATATCTGAGCCTAATTTATTTTGAATATCAATCGCTTTTTCTGGCGATAAAAATAAAGGGGAACCGTTTAAATGATTTTTAAAATGAACTCCTTCTTCAACAATGTTACGCATATCCGCAAGTGAGAAAACTTGGAAACCACCCGAATCAGTTAAAATTGGTTGATCCCAGTTCATAAACTTGTGTAAACCGCCCGCTTCAGCGACGATATCTTCTCCTGGACGTAACCACAAGTGATACGTATTACTTAAAATAACTCCTGCACCCATTGCTTTTAACTCTTCAGGAGCAATTGTTTTAACTGTCGCAAGTGTTCCAACTGGCATAAACATAGGTGTTGGAAACGTTCCGTGTGGAGTGATCAATTCTCCTAAACGCGCTCCAGTATATTTCTCTTTTTTGATCAATCGATAACGAATGGCAGGTTCCGACATTCATTTCCCTACTTTCTTTAGTTAATAAATACCTCTCTCCATCATAAATCGTAGGGGGGCATTTTGCAACTCTGGAGGAGCAAAGGAGCTTTTTTACCGTTTCTTTTTTCTTAACGTTATTTTTTTGTTACACTGACAATGTACCATATATTATTGAAAGGAGACGATAAGATGAAAACAAATGCTGAATTAAAAATGGAAGCGAAACAAATGCTTCAAGGACGCTGGAAAGAAAGTGTTTTAATGTGCGTGATTCCGACGTTAATCGCTATTTTAAGTGTCATTGTCATCGCTATCTTAATGATTCCGGTGTTAGTTATTACACAAGATTTTCCAAGCTATGTTGATGGTTCAATGACATCTACTGGAGATTCTAGCGGTGGTTCTGGTGGCGGATTTGTCAGTGGCTTAATCGGTACTTACTTCACTGTTGCTATCGGTTGGACATTTTTAGATGTCTTTCGTGGACGTAAAGTAATGATTGAACCATTCAGAGATATTTTCCGTAGCTTCCGTTCCCCTTATGCGTTATCTGTTTTAGTCGTGTATCTTTTAACAACGATTTTCACAACGTTGTGGTCATTATTACTTGTGATTCCAGGTATCATCAAATATTATTCTTACTCACAAGCCTACATGATTTATTACGATACAGTTGAAGAGACTGGCGAACGACCAGGGTATTTAGATACCATCACTGCTAGTCGTCGTTTAATGGACGGCTACAAAGGACAGTTGTTCTTATTAGATTTAAGCTTTATCGGTTGGCATCTCTTAGCCATTGCAACATTAGGGATTGGTTATTTATGGTTAACGCCATATATCGAAGCAACTAAAGCAGCATTTTATAACAATTTACCGAAATAAGTAAAAACCACGGATTCGCTAACTACTCGAATCCGTGGTTTTTTATTTGTTACTATTCTAAACAAATTAATCTTCTTCTGGTAATTTATGGAACTTAATCATTTCGTTAACAAATACTGGTACAAATGATAACGCAATGGCTAACATCCAATGATTCAAACCAACAGGAACTAAGTTAAATAGTTCTTGGGTGAATGGTAATAACGCAATGACAGTCGTGATGATAATCGCTAGTACAGCCATTTCAAATAACGATTTATTTGAAGATATTTTTACTTGGAAAATCGATTTTTCACTGCGCACGTTAAAGACGTGGATAATTGATGAATAAGCTAAGATCAAGAAAGCGACTGTTTGTCCTACTTCATGACTAGCACTTACCCAAGGGCTTACGCCATCAACAAATGCGCCTAAATAGAAACCAAATAACGTAACAATTGTAAAGACTAATGAGTTAATACCAATTTTTTGCCATAAACCACGAGCAAAGATACTTTCTTTTGGTGAAATCGGTGTTTCATCCATAATGCCATCTGTTGCTGGTTCTTTTCCTAAAGCAAATCCTGGCAATCCATCGGCAACTACGTTAACAAACAATAATTGTACCGCTGTAAATGGGGCACCCCATCCAAGTAACATCGCAATTAATACAATGAAAATCTCAGAAATATTACAACTTAACAAGAAATTCACGGCCTTACGAATATTTTGATATACTGTACGACCTTGTTCTACAGCATCAACAATCGTGGCAAAGTTATCATCGGTTAATACTATATCGGCAGCACCTTTAGCCACATCAGTTCCGGTAATCCCCATCGCACAACCTACATCACTCGCTTTTAAGGCAGGTGCATCATTGACACCATCACCGGTCATCGCTACGGTTGCACCGGTACGTTGCCATGATTGGACAATCCGAATTTTATCTTCTGGTGTCACACGTGCATACACAGAATACTCTTTTACATTACGGTCTAAGTCTTCTTCTGACATTTCACGTAATTGCGCACCTGTTAACGCTTTGTCGCCTTTTTGTAAGATACCTAATTCTTTGGCAATCGCACTAGCAGTGACAACGTGGTCACCAGTAATCATCACTGTTTTAATGCCAGCTTTTTTCGCACGCGCAATTGCGGCTTTACTTTCTGGACGTGGTGGATCAATCATTCCGATTAAACCAACTAGTTTCAACTCACGCTCTAAAAATTCAGAGGTCATTTCAGTTGGTTCTTCATCATACACGCGGTAACCCACAGCAATAACACGTAACGCTTTTTTACCAAAACGGTCGTTAACAACCGTTGCTTGATCTAAATCACCAAAACGGAAAAGTGGTAATAAAACATCAAAAGCGCCTTTGGTAACTGAGATATATTTTTTCCCACGTTTATGAACAGTTGTCATCATTTTACGTGTTGAATCAAACGGAATTTCACCAATTCTTGGGAATTCTTCGCGTAATTCTTTTTGTGAATGGTAATTTTCTTGAATTGAACGAACAATCGCAATTTCAGTTGGATTACCAATATAGTTTAGTTCATCTTTTTCTTGTTCAATTACAACATCGGTACATAAAGCAGCAATTTTCAAGACTTCCATGGCTTCTTCCGTCATCGCATCTTCGGTATCGACAACTTCATCTCCATGTGCCCAAACACGACGAACAGTCATTTTGTTTTGGGTCAATGTTCCAGTTTTATCTGAACAAATAACACTCGCTGAACCCAATGTTTCTACGGCTGGCAAACGACGAATAATCGCATTTTTCTTCGCCATTTTTTGGACACCAAATGCCAATGCTAAGGTAACAATAACCATTAATGTTTCTGGTACTGCGGCAACTGCTAAAGAAACCGAAGTCATAAACATATCCAATAATGGTTCACCTTGCATGTATCCTAAACCAAAGACAATCGCTGCAGCAACTAAAGCAATCAAACTGATACGTTTTCCTAAACTATTCAAACGTGCTTGTAATGGTGTTATTTGGTTAGTACTTTCATTTAGTAAACCAGCAATTTTACCCATTTCTGTTTGCATGCCTGTCGCAGTAACAATTGCTTGTCCACGTCCATTAACCACTGTACAACCTTTAAATAACATGTTGATTTGGTCACCTAAGTTTTCATCTTGTATCGCCACAAAATCAACTTCTTTTTCGACAGGTTCACTTTCACCAGTCAATGCAGATTCTTCCACACGTAATTGTGACCCTTTAATAATGCGGGCATCGGCAACGATCATTGAACCATTTTCGATAACTAACGTATCACCAACAACGACTTCTTCGGCGTCAATCTCTAACAATTGACCTCCTCGAATAACTAAAGCCGTCTGTTTATTCATGTCTTGCAAGGCGGCTAATGCTTTTTCAGCATTTCCTTCTTGAACAATTGCTAATACTGAGTTGATAATAACGATGGCAATAATTAAAATTCCTTCAAATAAATCACCGTGATCTGTGGCTACGGCAGTATAAAATGAAATGGCTGCTGCGACTAATAAGACAATTGTCGTAAAGTCAGACAGACTATGTAAAATTTTCTTCACCATCGACTCTTTTGGTGCTTCTTCAAAACGATTACGTCCGTCTTTTTCCAAACGCTCAGATGCTTGTTGTTGTGTTAACCCATCTTGACTTGTCGCTTGTAACTCCTGACGAACCTCTTCTATAGTTTTTTTGTATGCTTCCATTAAACCCCTCCTTTGCGTATATATCTACTGTAACATGAACTTTTCCTATTGTGCAACATTCAACTTAGGTTATCCAAAACTATTAAATAATTTTTCAAATTCATCATAAAAAATGAATAGAGTCTCGGTATTTTTTTGATTTTTATCTATATCCTCTTCACAATTTCTTCTTATTTCCATGATAAAATGCTTTATATTTGTAAACACTAACATTTTATGGTATCCTTTGAGTGTAAGGAAGGTGCGTTACTTGTTGAGTCGGTTCACAATAAATAACAGCACAACAAAAAGTTGTCACAGTTACAAGTTTCACCTAGTATTTTGAAAGTAAACGTAATGAATGTTTCAACGCTACACCCTTCTTTTATAGAAGAGCATGAACCCCATTGTAACAAAACTTGCTAAAAAATTAGTGTTGAGTTTGTATTTCCAGACAAGATTTTTGTTCCATGTACCACGCATAATGACTCAACAAAGCCTTCCAAAGTAAAAGACGATTGCCACGTAAATTGTGGCAATCGTTTTTTTGTTTATTGGAATTACTTAACAAACATTGCATCACCAAAACTAAAGAAACGGTAACGTTCTTCCACTGCGTGTTGGTAGGCAGCTAACGTTTGTTCGCGCCCAGCAAAGGCACTCACGAGCATCACCAGTGTTGATTTTGGCAAATGGAAATTAGTTGAAAAAGCATCGACTACTTTAAATTCATATCCTGGAGTAATAAAAATACTTGTCCATCCACTATCCGCTTGAATGGCACCATCAAATTTTGTTCCAATGGTTTCCAATGTTCGAATGGATGTCGTACCAACTGCGACAATGCGTCCACCATTGGCTTTGACTTGATTTAATTTTTCAGCAGCCTCTTCGGTCAAACGATAAAATTCACTGTGCATTTCATGTTCCGCAATATTGTCAACGCTCACTGGACGAAATGTTCCTAGACCAACGTGGAGTGTTAAGAAAACCAACTCAATTCCTTTGGCTTGAATTTTTTCCAATAATTCTTCAGTAAAATGTAAACCGGCTGTTGGTGCTGCCGCTGAGCCGTTTTCTTTGGCATACACCGTTTGATAACGATCAGGATCTTCCAAACGTTCTTTGATGTATGGCGGTAGTGGCATTTCACCTAATGATTCTAAGATTTCCAAGAAAATACCATCGTAGCTAAATTCAATAATACGACCACCATGAGTTAATTCTTCTTTCACGGTTGCTTTCAAGCGACCATCACCAAATGAAATTTCTGTGCCTATTTTAGCGCGTTTCGCTGGTTTGATTAGGGTTTCCCATGTATCGCCCTCTGTATTGTTTAACAATAAAATCTCTAAATGCGCACCTGTTTCGACTTTTTCACCGTATAAACGTGCGGGTAATACGCGGGTGTCATTCATCACTAGCGCATCGCCTTCGTTTAATTCATCGATGATATCATAAAAATGTTTGTCTTCCATGTTTCCAGTTTTTGAATCTAAGACAAGTAAACGTGAACTTGTACGATCCGTTAAAGGAGTTTGTGCAATTAATTCTTCTGGTAACTCAAAATCAAAATCTTCCGTTGTTAGCATGTTCTTCACTCTTTCTTTCTCAATCTGCCTACTCATTTTAGCACTTTTTTTCAAAAAGTTTCAAAAAAATGGATTTCTCCTGTTTATTTTCTTAGAAAACATCAGTTATCCTTACAGGTACAAGGGATAGCGCATTTGGTCTTTGATGTGAAACATTTTGATTTTCGCTCGTTTCCCGCCTATTTGACAACGTTCTCAATATATTATTGTTTGTATTTTTCGACAATTTTGTTCATACTATTACTAACAGGTACACTAAAAATAAATAATTTGAGGTGAAAATCAATGATTGAGTTTCAACATGTATCAAAAATTTATAAAGGTGGAAAAGTTGCTGTCGAAGATATTCATTTATCATTTGAGAAAGGCGAATTCATTTGCTTTATCGGAACCAGCGGAAGTGGGAAAACAACTTCCATGCGGATGATTAATCGAATGACTGAACCAACAAAAGGAAAAATTCTCATCGATGGACAGGATATTCAAAAAATGAACCCTGTCGAATTGCGCCGTAAAATCGGTTATGTCATTCAAAGTATTGGCTTAATGCCGCATATGACGATTCGCGAAAACATCACGCTAGTTCCTAAATTACTCAAAGTTTCTCAAGACGAACGGAACGCAATTGCTGAACGAATGATTGATTTAGTAGAATTACCCCGAGAAATGCTCGATCGGTATCCCCATGAATTATCAGGTGGACAACAACAGCGAATTGGTGTCGTACGTGCCTTAGCAGCCGATCAAGACATTATTTTAATGGATGAACCATTTGGTGCCCTTGACCCGATTACACGTGATTCATTACAAGATTTAGTCAAGGATTTGCAAGAACGTTTAGGGAAAACGATTGTATTCGTGACCCATGATATGGACGAAGCGTTAAAACTTTCTAGTCGCATTGCGATTATGAGCGAAGGTAAAGTCATTCAATTTGATACTCCTTCAAACATCTTGAAACATCCGGCAAATACATTTGTTGAAGAATTAATCGGTGAAGACCGTCTCTTACAAGCCAAACCAGATACGACACCGGTTAGTGAAGTCATGCTAAAAACAGCCGTTACCATTACGCCAGAGAAATCCTTGCAAGAAGCGATTAAACTAATGCGTGAAAAACGCGTAGATACCCTACTAGTAACAGATAATCAACACATTTTAAAAGGTTATATTGATATCGAATCAATTACCCAACACCGTGGCAACTCCAGTAGTGTCGGCGATATTTTAAAAACTGATGTCTTTTTCGTTAAAGAAACTGCTTTATTGCGTAATACGTTACGCCGTATTTTAACGCGTGGTTTAAAATATGTACCGGTTGTCGATGACAAGCAACGTGTCGTTGGTATTTTAACCCGTGCCTCTTTAGTAGACATTGTCTACGACGTTCTTTGGGGAGAAGAACAATCGATTATAGAAGCAGTTGAGGCATTCAATCCTGAAGAAATAAAGGGGGTCTAGTCTGATGCAAGCGTTCTTTTCAGAATATGGTTCTCAATTAATTTCAAATATTTTACAACACATTTTAATTTCATTTTCAGCGCTCTTTTTAGGAGCAGTTGTCGCGATTCCTTTAGGGGTTCTTTTAACACGCACCCCTAAAATTGCTAGCATCGTGATTGGAATTACCAGTGCACTACAAACAATTCCATCTCTGGCGCTGTTAACACTAATGATTCCTTTTCTTGGCGTCGGTGTTGCTCCAGCAATTGTCGCGTTGTTTATTTATTCTCTATTGCCAATTTTACGTAACACGTATATTGGGATGAAAAATGTCGATCCGAGTTATTTAGATGTTTCTAAAGGGATGGGCATGACGAATCTTCAATCAATTCTCAGTGTTGAAGTGCCTATTGCATTACCAACGATTATGGCTGGCGTTCGTTTAGCTGCGGTTTATGTTATTGCTTGGGCAACACTAGCTTCTTATATCGGAGCTGGCGGTTTAGGAGTCTTGATTTTTAGCGGTTTAGATAATTATCAACCACCACTTATTTTCGCTGGGACAATTCCAGTTATCCTACTGGCGATTATTTCCGATTATCTTTTAGGAAAACTTGAAGATAAATTAACTCCATCTGCATTAAAGGAGGAGAATGAATAATGAATAAGTTGAAACAACTACTCGTACTGTTTGGTGGATTATTTCTTTTTGCGGGTTGTTCATTTCCAGGTCTCGCTTCCAATTCCAGTGAAGATACGATTGCCATTACTGGTGGTATCACTACCGAATCACAGATTTTAGGTAGTTTAGTGGCGGGTATGATTGAACATTATACAGACAAAGAAACCACTATTATTAATAATCTAGGAACCACCAATATCACGCATCAAGCGATGCTTCGTGGAGATGCAGACATTGCTTCTGCCCGATATACAGGAACAGATTTAACGACAACCTTGTTATTAGAACCTACGAAAGATCCTCAAGAAGCCTTAGAAATTGTTACAAAAGAATTTAAAGAGCGCTATAATCAAGTCTGGTTCCCGTCTTACGGCTTTGATAATACCTATGTTTTCTTAGTTCGCAAAGATACGGCAGAAAAATACGGATTGAAAAAAGTCAGTGATTTAAAAGATATTGCCAATGAATTGGTCGTAGGCGCTGACAGAGCGTGGATGACGCGTGAAGGTGATGGATATGACGGTTTTAAAGAAGCCTATGGTTTTGAATTTTCTTCCATTTTGCCAATGCAAATCGGGCTCGTTTATGATGCTGTTGATGCTCATCGGATGGACGTGGTATTAGGCTATTCCACTGATGGACGAATCGCAAGTTATGATTTAGTGATGCTAGAAGACGATTTACAGTTCTTCCCACCTTATGATGCCTCACCCGTTGTCAGTCAAAAAGTTTTAGATGACACCCCTGGATTAGAAGATGCCATCAAACGTTTAGCCGGAACAATTGATACGACAAAGATGCAAGAATTAAATTATGAATCGGATAATAATTTAGTCGAACCTTCCATTGTTGCGGAACGCTTTTTAGAAGAACATCATTACTTTGAGGAGGATGCGCAATGAATATGAACGAAATGAATCTACTGCAACAATTTTTCTATTACTTTCAAGAAAATGGCAGTTATGTCTTTGCTCAATTTTTGCGCCACTTCTTGATTTCCATTTATGGGGTACTCTTTGCTGCAATTGTAGGGATTCCAATTGGAATTATGATTTCTCGTCGAAAAAAATTAGCGGATTGGGTCATTCGAATTGCCAATATCATTCAAACGATTCCAGCGTTAGCGATGGTTTCGATTTTGATGTTTGGTTTTGGTTTAGGTGTGAACGTGGTCATTGTGACCGTCTTCTTGTACTCACTCTTACCAATTATCAAAAATACGTACACTGGGATGATTCAAGTCGATCGTAACGCCTTAGATGTCGGAAAAGGGATGGGTATGACGGCGTGGCAACGTTTGTACATGATTGAGTTACCTTTATCCGTTTCTGTCATTATGGCTGGTATTCGGAACGCGTTAGTTGTCGCCATCGGAATTACCGCTATCGGAACCTTCGTAGGTGCGGGTGGTCTTGGTGATATTATCGTTCGTGGGACAAACGCGACAGATGGGGCTGCGATTATCCTCGCCGGCGCCTTACCGACAGCCGTGATGTCGATTTTTACCGATTGGTTCTTAGGATTGATTGAACGACGCTTAGATCCAGCCAGTCGGACTAGTAAATAAGAGTTGATACTATTCCATCCAGTGAATGAATAATAAAAAAACATGATAAATTAGTAAGTTTAAAAATTTACTAGATTTATCATGTTTTATTTATAATTAGTATGAGATCAACCGTCATTTATTCTCCTACCTCTAAATTACAGTTCCTTTCAACAAAAATGTAAACGTTAACTAATCTGCTATAATATATGTATATCTCAAATTTTATATTAAATAAAAAAAGAGGCAAACTTTTTATGAAAAAAATAGCGATCTTAGTAACAATTTTAATTATTGCAATAGGAGGAGGCGTGTAATTTCTTAATTATCAAAAAGATACCAAAGCTGCCTATATTACGTTAGTTGACACTTCTGATTCAAAAATAACATATGAAGTTATTCAACCAGAAGGAAAAACAGTCTATCTTACAGAAAATGACTTACAATTACAAAAGCAAAACGACGTAATCGATACTTCTGATATGACCAATACCATCGAAGTAACCTATGTTTTAGAATATACCAATCAAAAAAATAGTTCTGAATTTATTTTATACAATAAAAACGCACCTGAATTAATGAAACGCTCAAAATGCTCTGATGAAAACAAACAGGTAAAGTTTATTCCCTATAAAAAATAGCCGAAAATAAGATTGGTATCTTAATCATAACTGATAGCAAAAGCAGATTAAAACAAATCGAAAAAAATCCCCAAAAAGCTAAAACGATTGTAACTAGTGAAGATACTTTACTGGAGCAATCTATTTCAATTAAATGACCTCCCACATCAACAATACCTATCAAAATAAAAATATAAGTCTTACAAGCTTCGTTTGAGATAACGAAGTTTGTAAGACTTATTCCTTATTTCTTCAAATGATAACTATAGGTGCTGACAATAATGTGTTCACGCCATGATAAACGGAAACGCAGACGTAAACTCGTTTGGTTATGCAAGATATTTTGCCAACGACGTTTTGGTACAAACTGGGGAATAATGACCGTAGTTGTATAATTATGTTGTCGCGCTTTTTTACTTACAATATCAACGTACCGAATAACTGGATTTTCAATCGAACGATACGACGAATGTACAACAGAAAAACGCACGTCCGGAAATTTTTCTTTAAACTCTGCTTCGATTTCTTTTTCTTTCTTCACATCTTCATCTAAAGATACATGCATCGCTACAACATAATCACCAATAGAGCGTGCATAGTTTAATGCCCCAATATTGACGCGGGTCACATTCCCTACAAGTACAATGACCGTATTGCCCTCGTACGTATGCAGTTTCACGTCTTCTTCCAAACGTAATTGTTCGGCTACTTTTTTGTAATGATCGTGAATCTTATAGAAAATAAATAATAAGATTGGCATGATAATAAAGAATGGCCAAATATCATCTAAGCGATACGCAAATAAAATCGCAATTATGGCGTAAGATATGAATGCACCAATAATATTTGCAATAGACTTTTGTAACCAGCCTTTGCCATCTTTCCGCCATTTGATAACCATCCCTGTTTGCGATAACGCAAAAGGAATAAAAACACCAATCGAATACAGTGGAATCAAACGTTCCGTTGATCCTTGGAAAATAAACAATAAGACAATTGAGCCAGCCGCTAACGTGATAATCCCATTCGAATACCCCAAACGGTCACCACGGTCTTGGTATAAATGAGGCATAAATTTATCTTTTGCTAGGTTATACGCTAAAATTGGAAAGGCTGAAAACCCGGTATTAGCAGCAACCGCTAAAATCAAAGCAGTCGCAAATTGCAAGACATAAAATAAAATGCCGTGCCCAAACACTGCTTGACCGACTTGAGAAAGAACCGTTACTTCTTTTTCAGGAACAATCCCGTACCAATAGTTAATAAAGGTAATCCCCACAAAGAAGAAACCTAAAATAGCTGCCATTAAGGTTAATGTTGCTGCCGCATTTTTAGCTCGTGGTTTTTTAAAGAATGGCACCGCATTACTAATCGCTTCCACCCCGGTTAAAGAAGAAGAACCTGAAGAAAATGCTCGTAGTAATAAAGCAATTGAAATTCCCGGTACCATCGTTCCTGGTAACGCAGTCGCATGTAAAGGTGCAGCTCCTGTAACAATCTTAAACAAGCCAATGACAATTAATAAACTAATCACCGCAATAAACGTATATACCGGCACCATTAAGAAAGTTGCTGATTCACGTAATCCTCGTAAATTCATCATCATAATTAATAAGACAATGATGACTGAAATCGCTACTTGATGCCCATACAAAGCCGGAATTGCTGAGGTAATCGCTTCTGCTCCGGCCGAAACAGAAACAGCTACGGTTAACATGTAATCAATTAATAATGAACCCCCAGCAATTAAACCGGGTTTTTCCCCTAAATTTTCGCTACTTACGACATACGCCCCACCACCATGAGGATATGCATGAATAATTTGACGATACGATAATGTTAATGAAATCAATAAAATAATGACAAATGCTGCAATCGGTAACGAATACCAAATTGCTGCCGCAGATAACGTAATCAACACAACAACAATCTGTTCTGTCCCATACGCAATAGATGACAACGCATCTGATGACAACAATGCTAAGGCTGCAAAACGGGTTAATTTCTGCTCATCATTTTCTGCAGATTTTAACGGTTTGCCTACCAACAAACGTTTTAAAGCATTCACTTTTTTCGCTCTCCTTGAAAAGAATATTTTGTTATTTTACACTTTTTCCTGTTCGTCCTGTTTTCTTTGGAACAGAACTGTATGCTACTCCTCTCACAAGCAAAAGTCAACGGAGTTTGATGTTGTTTTTCATTATATTTTTTAAGGTATTTTCACTTTTTCATTACATTTTTTGAGGTTAACGAAAACGCAAAAAAACTGTTTAAATTAACTGAACAAAACAGTCAATTTAAACAGTTTGATGTTAATGGAAAAAGTGACTCTTATGCGCCAATTCTTCAATACGCGCCATTGGTTTTTCCATAAATGGACAAAGCACAGTTCCTAGAATACCGAAGACCACAAAGATACTACCTAATACCCATAAATTGGTCGTAGCATTTGCCCAATAAATTCCACCAGCCGATTCACGAAGCAGATTCACGGCATACGTAAATGGCAACAATGGATGAATAAATTGGAAGAACGGGCCAGAAACTTGAATTGGGTAGTTTCCTCCCCCACCAGAAATGGATAGGACTAATAAAATAATCCCAATCCCTTTGCCGACATTGCCAAAGAGTCCCACAAAGACATAAATCATCATCATAAAGGCGAGCGCCACAATCAAGCCAAATAACACACTATACACAGGTTCTCGCACATCGACTCCTAACGCATAATAGTTTCCTAGTGTCACAATTAGTGCTTGACCAATCGCAAAGGTTAAGAAAGTCATCATACGCGCCACAAACATTTCACGTTTGCTGAAACGTTTTTTGTCTTTTTCATCTAAATGGAAACCAGTTCCTGCCACACTTGATAGCAACAATGCACCTACCCATAGACACAAAGCGGTATAGAATGGGGTACTAGCAGAACCATTGTTTTCAATTGGGTACATCGTAGTTGTTTTTAATTCTACAGGAGTTGTGAAGAAATCACTTTCGGCTTTGGCATCACTTTTTAGTAATTTGATAATCTCACCTAAATCCGCAATTTCTTCGCCTTTATGAATAGCTGTCGCAGCTTTATGCAGCCCTTGTTTCAATGACGGCCATTCGTTTTCAATTAAGCCCGCTGCCATATCTAAGGCTGACTCCACTGTTGGTAATTTATCATGTACCGTATTTAATGTGGTAGTCACTTCATTTTTTAAACCGGGCCAATCATTGACTACAAAATCAGCGGCTTTATTTAATTTAACCGTTAATTCAGGTAGGTCATTTTGATACAAGTCAACCCCTTTGTTAATCCCATTAACAATGTCATCCATATGACCATTTAACATGATATTCGCATCGTGAATTTCTTTGCCTAATGCAGGCATTTCTTTTTCATATTTTTCTAGCATGTCAATCGCATTGGTCACAGTTTGAGCAGTAGAACTTAATAACCCATCTAAATCAATTTTATTTGCATCGGCTAATAAATCTTGCGCATTGGTTAGTCCTGGAATCAATTTATTTTCCAATAATGCTCGCACGCTTTGGCTAATTTCGCCGACGTTCACATCATTACTTAACGCAGCTAAATTCCCAGATAAACTTTCTAGTTGTTGTAAAAATTGTTGAATTTCGTCTTTACTGATTGTACCGACATTTGCTGCTAAATTAGCAGCTGTCTTTTGTGCAGAAGACATTAAGTCACGAACTTGCGTTAATCGCGCAATTGGACCACTAAAATCACCGTCTAATTGTGATTGTAATTGACTTAACCAATTGATTAAATCTGTCACGATTTGTTGCTGTTGTTCTAAACTCGTTGCAATATCCGTTAATGTTTGTTTTATTGCAGCACGTTCTTCGGGTGTTAAGTCTTCTGCGTTAGTGACAATCGTACCTAATGTATTTGCCCAATTATTAACCGTGGTTGCCAAACCAGTGATCATCTCAAAGTTGGTTTGCACAGCTTGAGTAATTCCATCTAGATTATCATCTAATTTAGAAGCTGCTTCAATTGTTTTATCCGCAAAAAAGCTTGCATCATCACTTAATTGCTGCACTTTTGGTAAGAGTGCTTGTACATCTTGAATGATTTGTAATCCTTGTTTTGCTTCTCCGATACCTTCTGTTAAGGTAGCAGAAATATTATCAAAATCCTCATCAATCATTGCAATTTGACGACCTGCATTTTCAATTTCCGGAATTTTTTCTTGCAACGTTAAAATTACTTTTGCCTGTTTTTCAATTTGTGGCATCTTTTCGTTCATCGCTACCAGTTTTTCACCCATTGCATCGATTTCAGGAATGTGTGCGACAAACTCATCAGCTTTACCAAGTTTTTCTTTTAATTCTGGGAATTTCGCTTGAAATTCAAGTACATCTTTAGTGTAACCATCAATTTTATCAGCATTTTCGTCAACTTCTAAAATCAAGTTTTTAATCTTATTAATCGACACTAGATTTGATTCCACATTATAGCCGATTTCATTCAAAGCTTTCAGCAACGTTTCGCTAGCTGTTCGGATAAAATTTTCTGTAATTTGTTCTTGGAGACTGCTTGCTCCTTTGGCGGTAATTTTGGGAGCAATCGCATTAATTTTTTCATTGAAATAATAATTGATTTCTGGTTTCTTAATTTCACCAGATGTAAAACTCAACAAATCCTTGGAAAAGTTTTTAGGAATGTAAATTCCCGCAAAATATTTCCCTGATTTGACGCCTTCTGTCAATTCTTCTTTGGAATTCACAAAGCGCCACCCCAGTTGATCGTTGTCATGGAGCGTTTCAATCACTTGATCGCCGATTTCAATGTCTTTGTCTTGTAGTTTTGATCCTTCATCATCACTATAAACGGCGATTGGTATTTCGTTGGTATTCCCATAAGGATCCCATAGTGCCTTAATATTAAACCATGCATATAACGACGGTAACGCCATCAATGCAATGACTAGAAAGATTGTAATCGGATTGCTTGCCAATCGTTTCCAATCCAGTTTGTATAATGCCCAAGTATTTTTCAAATGTTGGGGGAATTGTTTGATATGATTCACTTTTTTTCACCATCATTTCTTCAATGTCGTTGGATAATTTATCACGATTTCAAGCTTCTTTCCATCTAATTGCCTATCCTTTATACAAATTTCGGACAAATTATCATTTGTGTCCAAAAATAAAAGAGAAGCCCTTGACTTCTCTCTTATTCTTGCGCTTGTTTCGCTTGTAAAAATGAGTCGAGTAAAGTTACAAAAGCTTGATCCAAAAAGCTTTCATCATCTTCACGCGTCAATTGTTTCACTGGTGTTTCTTCATTATCAAAATACGCAATCGGAACAAACAACTCATTTTGTACAATTACCGTAATTTTAGGGTGATACATAAACTCTCCACATGCTCCCGCAGTTAAACGCGCGAGTTCATAATGCGTATCATTTAATTTACGGAAACGATAATAATGATTTTCCCAAAATAGTTTCTCATCACTACATAATGCAACAGTTTTTCGCCAATTCGCCATGATTCTCGCCACCTTCTTGTTATCATTCTAACAAAAATAACAAAAAAATGAAGGCTTCACGAATTTTTTTGAAAATTCAAAACACTATTGGTAAAACAAAACGCAGACTGGTATGATAAGAGAAAAGGAGGCGCTAGTATGGCAATTTTAACATTCGAAAATGTTTCACTTATCAGACAGCAACAACCACTCTTAAACAACATTAATTGGCAAATCCAAGAAGGTGAAAACTGGGCAATTTTAGGATTGAACGGTGCTGGAAAAACCTTGTTACTCCAGCTAATTACCGGTAGTCTTTGGCCTTCTGCAGGTAAATTAACGGTGCTGGATCAAGTATTTGGTCAAACCTCGATTCCTGAACTTTCAAAACGCATTGGTTGGGTCAGCACAGCGTTACAATATCGTTTGAATGTCAATGATACTGCCGAACGAATTGTATTATCTGGAAAATTTGCTAGTATTGGAATCTATCAAGCCTTTACCGAAGAAGATTTAGAGAGAGCCAAAGAAATTCTGATTTCATTGGATGCCAAAAGTTTAATTGGTAAAAATTATCATTTTCTTTCGCAAGGCGAGCGTCAAATCGTCTTGATTGCGCGTGCTTTGATGGCAGATCCTGAATTATTAATTTTAGATGAACCATGTAATGGTCTTGATTTATTTGCTCGCGAAGAGTTATTAATTAAAATCGACCATTTAGTACGACAACCAGAAGCGCCAAGTTTGTTATTTGTTACGCATCATACCGAAGAAATTTTGCCTTTCATCAGTCACGTGATGATGCTTAAAAACGGTGAAATCTTTGCGAAAGGACAACGTCAGGAGATTTTAACTCCCGACTTGTTGCCAAAATTTTATGATAAACCTGTCACTAGTTATCAATTAACAGAACAACGCCAAATGATCTTACCTGTAAATCATTTGAGTTAGGAGAAACAAATGACTGCTCAAAATTTAGAAGAATTACGGCACGAAATTGATGCTCTCGATACGCAACTCGTTCAACTGCTTGCCAAGCGACAAGCATGTGTCATGCAAGCTGCTCGTTTCAAAAAAGATACGCAAGGAGTAAAAGACCATGCCCGTGTCGAAGCGGTCATTCAAAAAGTCCGCGAAAAAGCCATCACATATGAGGTAAATCCAGATTTAGTCGAACACCTTTATCGTGAAATGATTGGTTCCTTCATTACGATGGAATTAGCTGAATTTAGTGAACAAAAAGACACCTAAACAGATAGGTTGGCATCAGTAAAGAATCCGCCCTCATTTTCGCAATGGGGCGGATTGTTTGTTCTGTCTTATTCTCGATTTTTTTGAATAGCTGCTTGTACGGCATTCATCACAGCTGCTCGAAAACCATCTTTTTCTAAAGACGCCACAGCAGCAATCGTGGTTCCTCCTGGCGAGCAGACAGCATCTTTTAATTCAGCAGGGTGTTTGCCTGTCTCTAACACCATTTTAGCAGCGCCTAACACCGCTTGTGCCGCAAACTCATACGCATCTTTGCGACTCATCCCTTCTGCAACTGCACCATCTACCAAAGCTTCGATAAACAAATAGACATACGCTGGTGACGAACCACTCACTCCGATAACCGCATCAATTTGTTGTTCGGGAAGAATTTTTGCCCGACCAAAGCTTTCAAAGATTTGGACGACCGTTTGACGATCCTCATCAGTAAATTGATGATTCACCGAAATAGAAGACATCCCTTCACCAATGGTAACTGGTGTGTTTGGCATTGCCCGAGCAATTTTATGTTTGCCTATCCCTGCTTCAATTTCTTCAAGTGACACCCCAGCTGCGACCGAAACTAAAACCTGATTGTCTTGAATATAGTCACGGATTGTCGGCAATACCTGTAACAAGATTTTTGGTTGGACGGCTAAAATAATCACTTCTGCAGCAACAAATAAAGCTTTTTCATCCAAAAGGGGTTGAATGTGATAGTGTTCTGCTATTTTTTTAATGTTGGTTCGTATCGATGATTGTACACATATATATCTTCTGGTTGATACAATCCTGATTCAATCAAACCATGGATCATTGACTCTGCCATATGACCTGCGCCATAAAAACCAATTTTACTCATGTTCTTCACTCCTTATTCAAATGACTGCACGCGCTGATTCGCTACTTTTAAATACCCTCGCATAGGAACTTGCACGCGGACATAGAGACTTGCGGACATTGCGATGACTACTTCTTCTTCACCTTGTTGAAAGACCCCAAAATAGTTGCCAGAGGCGTCTTCATATTTTTTCACCAATAAATAATAACCGGCTTTTTCAACGGGTGGACGAAACAAAAATGATTGGTGTAAGCGCTGAAAACTAAACCAACCGCATAAAATCAATGTGAGCCCGACAACGATATACCCCATTTATTCACCAACTTATTTTTTATGTACTAAACCCTTCTCGTCTATTGTAATGTTTAAACCGACACTGATTTTCAGTGCAATATCAACAGACTGCATGACATCGTTTTGTAGACGACAAATTTTTTCTTTTAATCGTGATTTATCAATCGTGCGTATTTGTTCCATTAAAATAACAGAATCGCGACCTAAACCAGTTCCCGCTGCTGTAATCCCAATATGTGTTGGTAACTTGGGTTTTGCCATCTTGGCGGTTATCGCTGCAATAATCACAGTGGGACTAAAATGATTCCCTAAATCATTTTGAATCACTAAAACCGGACGTAAACCACCTTGTTCTGAACCTATCACGGGGGATAAGTCAGCAAAGTAGATTTCACCACGTTTGACCATAGACATCTTCCTTGTATATTATATTTAAGGTTTTAATCTTCCGATTTTAGAGGAGAACCTTAGGAACCTTTTGTTATTTTTTATTTGGTATTTACTCAATTATTTGAGAAAATATACTTAATGGATTGAGAGGTAGATTGTTTCTTCCTTGAGTTTTCAAACTCGTAATCGAAAGACTAATCCCTCTCTCTGTTAAGCTGTTTACGAATGAGTTAGATGTTGAAGGCAAATGCCTTACTCCGTATCTAGAACAAGGTAGTGACGCTTTTCAGTTGAGTGGTAATCAATCCAAATTTTGTAAAGAAGGTGTGCTTATGTTTTATCTAGGTATTGATATTGGCAAACGAACACACGTCGCTTCCGTCATGAATGACGAAGGAAAAGTCCTACTTAAAGGTTTCTCTTTTGTGAATTCTTTGGACGGTACTCACGCTCTTTTAGAACGACTTACTTCTTTCTCTGATTCCACAGAGGACTTTCTTGTTGGTATGGAAGCCACCGGTCACTATTGGTTAGCCCTTTTCTCATTTCTTGATGAACAACAGTTTCTTGTTTACGTCATCAATCCCATTCAAACAGATGGCTGGAGAAAAGGAACTGAAATTCGTAAACGAAAAAATGATAGTATCGACTCAGTATTAATTGCTGACTTAATTCGCTACGGTTCATTCAACGAAACAGCTTTAGCGGACGAAACCATGTTCTCCTTACGTCAATTGACTCGTTATCGTTCATATCTTGTTGGCACAGCTGGCGACTTTAAACGAAAAGTCATTGCCATACTAGACCAAATCTTTCCTGAGTACGAAAAGGTGTTTTCAAAAGTTGGCATTTTTGGCAAAGCCTCCAAAGCCGTCCTATCTGAGTTTTCGTCTCCTGATGAATTCAATCAAGTTTCTGCCGAAACATTAGCTGAAACACTCCGTGTAGCGAGTCGAAGTCGTGTTGGACAAAGCAAGGCAGAGGCACTGAAAACAGCCGCCGCTCATTCTTTTGGTGTTCGTTTTGCTCAAGATGCCTTTGTTTTTCAATTACGTTCTATGATTGATCAACTCAGCTTTTTAGAAGAACAAATTAAACGAACAGAAGAAGAAATTGCACAATTAATGGCTTCTCTTCATTCGGTCATAGAAACCGTTCCTGGTATTGGAACTGTCCTTGGTGCGACGATTTTAGGTGAAATTGGCGATATTCAGAAATTTTCTACGCCTAAAAAATTAGTAGCCTACGCAGGAATCGATGCGTCTGTCTCAAAATCTGGTGAATATGAAGCCACTCACAACGTGATGAGTAAACGTGGCTCTCCCTACTTAAGAAAAGCACTGTTTCAAGCGGCACTCATTGCGTCCAGATGTGATCCAGTTTTCAAAGCCTTTTATGATAAGAAACGAGCAGAAGGAAAACACCATCTTACAGCGATTGGCGCTGTTTCAAGAAAGCTATGCTATATTATTCATGCCATTCTAACAAAGAATGAACCGTATGAAATTCGTCAGTAGTGAAAAAAATAATCTTTCTGAGGTTTATTTGTGATGCACTTATTCGTTATTTTTCAATCAGAAGATTTTAGTTATTTTCACTTGACTTTATATAGTTAGTCTTTCTTATATATATTCTCGTGGAATGCGCTCAGAAAATAAACAACTCACTTCATAATGAATAGTACCTACATGCTCTGCTACCTCTTGTAAAGTAATTTCGTTTCCACAATCTTTCCCAATCAAGGTTACACGTGTGCCAATTGCGACTTCTTTTGGTAAACGAATCATTAATTGATCCATACACACACGACCAACAATTTCACACACTTGCCCTTCCACTAAAACGTGAAATCCTTGCATTTTACGTATATAACCATCGGCATAACCAATCGGCACGGTGCCAATCCATTCTTCCTCACTGGTTTCATACGTTTTACCATAACCAATCCCTTCTCCTTGGGGTACTTGTTTAACTTGAACAAGCTCTGAGACCAACGAAAGCGCAGGATATAATGGGTAACTTTCAACTAAGGCTGTTCCCGAAGGATTTAACCCATACATTGCAATGCCAAAGCGAACCATATTTCCTAAATCGTCATGCCAGATAGAAGTGGCACTATTACTGACATGTACATAGCGTGGTAAACGTGGCAATTGCGTTAAAACTTCTTGAAAACGTTGGTTTTGTTTTTGCCAGTACATATCTTCTTCTTGGTCAGCAGTTGAAAAATGCGTAAAAATCCCTTCCCAGGTCATGGTCTCTACGCTATCCAAAAATAACGCGGCTGTTTGAACATCTTCTGGATGAACAAAACCTATTCTACCCATTCCTGTATCAACTGCAATATGTATATTTAGCGGTTTTGTTGCCGTTTTTAATGCTTCATCCGCTGCATATAGCCAATCAAGAGTGGCTACTGGGATAGTAATATCATATGTGAGCGCTAGTGGTAACACCGAAATAGCAACAATTCCCAAACAAAGAATAGGCGCATCGATTCCACTTTCTCGTAATTCAATTGCTTCATCAATCGTCGCCACGCATAAACCAGTGACACCACTTTCAAGAGCTGCTTTAGAAACAGGAACGGCACCATGTCCATAACCATTAGCTTTCACAGCCACAAAAACATCTTTTCCTTGATTGTGTGCCAATTCATTTTTAAGATTTTGTTTGATTGCTTGTAAATCGACGATTATTTTGGTTGGGCGATGATAAGAAATTGCCATCGAATGTCCTTCTTTCTACTTCTCTAAAATAATTTGCGCAAATGCGAGTTCCTCGGTATGCGTAATACTAACAAAAACATGCCCTTCTTTAAAAGGTGATTTTGTCATAACGGGTGCACCAAATTCGTTGGCTAAAATTTCCAAATCGTGGAACGTTACTTTGCCAATTCCCGTACCCCATGCTTTTGAAAATGCTTCTTTACAAGCATAACGTCCGCCTAAAAATTCGACTTGTCGTTTTGGAGGTAACGCATCAAATAACAGTTGCTCGTTGGGTGTTAATATTCGTGCGATAAATTTTGGTTTCTCTTGGATGATTTTTTTGATACGTGCTAAATCAACCGCATCAATCCCGATACCTTGAATCATAGGTTCCTACTCTTTCCTTTTAAGTTAGCTTTATTCTACCAAACTTTAAAAGAAATACCACTGAAAATTTTTTCAGAAAGAAAAAAAACACCTGAGAAAATTTCTTTCCTCAGGTGAAAATTGGTGTCTTTTAAAGGCTTATTCCTTCGTCTTTAGCCACTCGTTAAATCATTAATTTTTTCTTAATCTTGATTGTTACGAATTACGAAGCTACGTTTTTTGTCGCTTGGACGACGACTTGGTTTACGAGAACCACCGTCTTTATTGTAACTTCCTTTACTGTTACTACGACGATTGTCTTTGTCATCACGGTTGCGATCGCGATCGCCACGGTTTCTACGATCATCACGTCCACGTCCGCCTTCACGACGTCCGCCACCGCGGTTGTTGTTGTTACTACGACGTCCACCGCCGCCTTTGAACGATTTTTTCCCTTGTGGTAATGGACGTTCTGGTGTGATTTTTACTGGAACTAAATCAGATGGATCTTTTGCTAATGTTTTTAATAACAAAGCAGCAAGATCTTGTGCTGAATATTGTTCTAATAATTGGTCTGCGCCTTGTAGGTATTTTTCTAACCCATTGGCATCCATTTTCTCTTCAACAGTTTCCATTGCCGCTCCGATTTGACCTTTGAATGCTTCTTTTTCGGTTGGTGGGCGTAATGTTGACATACGTTTTTTCGTTAAGTTTTCAATCACGTGTAAGTAGCTCATTTCGTTTGGTGTTACGAAAGTCACTGACATACCGCCTTTACCAGCACGGCCTGTACGACCAATACGGTGAACATAGCTTTCTGGATCTTGAGGAATATCATAATTATATACATGTGTCACGCCTGAAATATCTAAACCACGTGCGGCAACGTCTGTCGCAACTAAAATATCTAGATTTCCAGCTTTAAAGGCACGTAAAACGCTCATACGTTTTTGTTGAGAAAGATCGCCATGAATACCTTCTGCTTTGTATCCACGAGCTTCTAATCCACGTGCTAATTCGTCAACGCGACGTTTGGTACGACCGAAAACGATGGTTAATTCCGGTTTTTGAACATCCAATAAACGTGTCATAATATCGAATTTTTCGAAATCTTTTGCACGAACATAATATTGATCAATCAAATCAGCAGTCATTTCTTTTGCTTTGATTTTTACATGTTCAGGTTCTTTCATGAATTTTACGCCAATGTTTTTAATTGCAGGTGGCATTGTTGCAGAGAATAATAATGTTTGGCGTTGATCAGGGACTTGGGCAATAATTGTTTCAATATCTTCTAAAAAGCCCATATTTAACATTTCATCTGCTTCGTCTAATACTAATGTTTCAACTGTCGCTAATTTTAATGTGTGACGGTTAATATGATCTAACATACGTCCAGGTGTTCCTACCACAATATGTGGACGGTCTTTTAATTGACGAATTTGGCGACCGATATCGGCACCACCGTAAACAGCTTGTACACGGATTTTTTTGTCTTTACCTAAACGGTATAATTCTTCTTGTGTTTGGATAGCCAACTCACGAGTTGGTGCAATTACTAAACCTTGTAATTGTTGTTTTGCTGGGTCAATTTTTTCTAACATTGGTAAACCAAATGCAGCAGTTTTACCTGTACCTGTTTGGGCTTGACCAATTACGTCTTTACCTGCTAATGCTAGAGGAATTGTTGCTTCTTGGATTGGTGTTGCTTCTTCAAAGCCGGCACGCTCAATCGAAGACAATAATTCTGGTGATAGTTCTAATTCTTTAAATTTCAAATGGATCCTCCTAAGTGTGATCGTAGATGATTTGTTCATCTCGTCGGTTTTTAACTAGATACTTTTAAGTATCTGTAAGCTAAAGCGTGTATTTTTTCCACAATTTTTCAAACATGGTCCCTGACATATTTGAATAATCGTTTCTCACCGAAAAACCGCTTCTTGAAGGCATTAGAAAAGGCTAGGACAAAACTATACTTTCTTTTTGTCTAGCCTCATTTTGAGTTTATGATGACATCGTCATTGCTTTTTTTATCTAAACCAAGATGGTCTAGGTTATCAGTTATTCCAATTTTTTCTTCATCTTTCGGCACTTAAACAGTCTAACACAGGTTGAAAGTTTCAGCAAGTTTCCACGCTTGCTTACAATGAATTTCTTCCAGTGCATCGCTTATAGACTTGCGACTACTTCTGCTAAGCCCATACCGTTACTTCCTTTTAAGACAATACTGTCAGTTGGTAATAAATCGGCTTTAATTTGTGCAATCAATTCTGCTTTTTGTGTAGGTGCAAAATAATGGACTGTACCAGCTAAGACATCACGTAAAGCCGCCATTTCTTCCCCATATAAATAGACAATCGCATACTTCTCACCAATGTGATTAGCCATTTGACGATGCATATCTTTTGAATCCGGCCCCAATTCCAACATGTCTGCTAAGACAGCTAAACGACGTCCAGGCAATGCCAATTGTCCAAAACTATCTAAGACTAAGCCCATCGCTGTCGGATTGGCATTGTAAACATCACTTAAAATATCTGCACCATTAGATGCTTTGACCCATTCTGTCCGATTTTTCGTCAATTGAAATTCTGCTAACCCTTTGGCAATTTGTTCCGAAGTTAGACCAAAGTAACGACCAAATCCATAGGCAATTAACGCATTTTTCACATTGTAACCGCCTAAGACAGGAATCTGGTATTTCTTGCCATCAACCATAAAAGTTGTTTGCTCTTTCGTTTCACTTAAAATTTCACCACGGATAGTGCCTTCATGTAAGCCAAATGTTGCTACTTGCTGTGACAACTCTGTCAATAAAGGCGTCAGTAATGGCTCATCTCCCGGTACAATTAATAAGCCATCTTTCTTCAAGCCATCAACAATTTCCATTTTGGCTGCGGCAATTCCGGCACGTGATCCTAAATGTTCAATATGTGCTTCGCCAATCAACGTAATTGCTGCTGCATCTGGTTTAGCTAATTTTGATAAGAAAGAAATTTCACCTGCATGATCCATCCCCATCTCTAAAATCAATAGCTCGGTATCTTCTGGCATATGCAAGATAGTATAAGGCATTCCTAAATCATTGTTATAATTTCCTTGCGTTTTATACGTACGGAATTTTTGGGCTAAAACAGATTCTGTCATATCCTTTGTCGTTGTTTTACCGTTACTTCCAGTAATTGCTGCAATTTTTGGTGCAACCTTTTGTTGGTAATAGACCGCAATTTGTTGAAAAGCATGCGTCACATCCGCCACTGGTAACACTGCAATTTCGCTAGGAGCAGTGGCTAATTCTTTACTCCATAACGTTGCTACGGCTCCGT
Source organism: Enterococcus saccharolyticus subsp. saccharolyticus (assembly GCF_029023825.1). NCBI lineage: Bacteria > Bacillati > Bacillota > Bacilli > Lactobacillales > Enterococcaceae > Enterococcus > Enterococcus saccharolyticus. Next base: position 2,382,368 of record NZ_CP118957.1, read on the forward strand.
TAGCTATCGCTTGTTCAATGAACTCATGCCCATCACGTGCTCCGGCTAGAGGTACAAATAAACTACCTGCTTGAATTAAACGACTATCAAATTCGACACTTGTCACAAGGGCTTCTTGATTACCGACAACTGAGATTTGCAACGCATCGGCTAGTTCTTTTACTGTTAGCTTCATTTTTTTCTCCTTCATACTAAAAACAAGGCACGTCGAGTTTGCTCGATGATGCCTTGTCGGTTTATTTCATCTCTGTTAAAAAGCTTTGACGTTGCTCATAACGTTTCAAACCTAATTGAATTAATTCTTCAATTAAATCACCATATTGTAAGCCCGTTTCGCTCCACAATGATGGGTACATACTAAATTGAGTAAAACCAGGCATTGTGTTTAATTCATTTAAGAATAATTCATTTTTATTTGTTAAAAAGAAATCACAACGGCTTAATCCACTTCCACCTAACATCGTATAAGCAAGTTTGGCATATTCTTGTGCTTTTTCTTGCACTTCATCAGGAACTTGTGCTGGAATTTGCATCACAATATTGTTATCGATATATTTTGAATTATAATCATAAAACGCCACATCTTTAACAATTTCGCCCGCCATCGTTGTACGAACATCTTCATTCCCTAAAATCGCTACTTCGATTTCACGTGCTTCAATGCCCTGCTCAATCACTGCACGGTTATCATACTTGTAAGCTTCTTCTAATGCATTTTGCAGCTCGACGCGATTTTCGGCTTTTGAAATGCCTACACTTGATCCCATATTCGCTGGCTTAACAAACATTGGGTAACGTAGAGAGCCTTCACATTGTTCAAAAATTTGTTTTGGATTTTCTTTCCATTGATTTTTCAACACGGGTACATAAGGAACTTGTGGAATTCCAGCTGAATGTAAGATATATTTTGTCATAATCTTATCCATTCCACAGGCACTTGTTAAGACACCGGCACCCACATACGGCATACGAATGGTTTCAAGGAATCCTTGAATCGTCCCATCTTCACCGTTTGGTCCATGTAATAACGGAAAGACAATTGCATTGTCTTCTTTAATATCACCCGGTTGAATAATTGTTCCAGTAAAGTTGCCTGCTTCGCCTGCTGTTGCCCAAGTTAAGTGTAATTCTTCTGGGGATGTCGGTTTATCTGTTAATAAAGGCCCTTTTACCCATTGACCGTCTTTTGAAATAAAGACTAATTGCACTTGATAATAGTTGTAGTAAATGGCATTAAGTACAGAAAAAGCTGATAAAATAGATACATCATGCTCTGCACTTTGTCCGCCGTAAAGTAAAATAATTTTCAACGTTTTTCCTCCTGTATTTAGAGTCACATTTCACGTATGATTCTCACATATTTTAGCATAAAATGAAACTTTGTCACATCATAAACTGTTATTTTGTCCGTCTTCCAAATGATTTTTTAACGAGTTTTCATTTAACGGAATTACTCACAATAGTTTCGAATAATTTGTTCCAAAATTTGATAAAACTGTTGGCGGTCATTTTTGGTAAATGCTTTAGGTCCTTTGGTTCGTTTCCCTGCTTTACGCATCTGTGCGCCAACATAGCGCTGTGCCAACAGTTGATCGATAGATTCTGGCAAATATTCTTTCCCAGAATGATGAAAGACACGAACTTTTTTCGGCAATACTAAAGAAGCCAAACCATAATCTTGAGTAATCAGAAGGTCGTCTGGTTGAATCTCCTTCACAATTTGAAAGTCTGCGCGATCTGCGCCTTTATCCACATAAATAAATTGAACAAAATCTGGGTATTCTTTGGTTGTATAATGATCCACACTAGTGACAATCAAGACTGGTAAATTGAATGTTGCTCCTAACTGAATCACTTCTTCTTTGACCGGTGAACCATCACCATCAATTACTAAACGCATATTTTCACCTACTTTCTTTTATTATAGAAGTTTTTAACGAAAAAAACCACCAGATATTGTCTGATGATTTTGCTTTAGTTCGATACATTATCTAATAAATAAAACAATATTGAAGGTTACTAGTGAGACAGAATCAAAGTAGTTTTGGGACGGCGTTTTTCTCAGAAAACATTTAAACACACCAATATAAACACTTGTCTCATCGAATTAAATCCATCCCTGGATAATCCATCATCTGCTGAATTTGCGCGCGTGTTGTTAACGGCACATCGCCTGGTAATGTGTGGGCAAAGACAGCATTGGTAATGGCAAACGTTGCCGTTTTTTCGGTTACCATCATCGCTAAATGATCAGGCGTGCACATGTTCGCATACCCAGCCTCAACAACTTGCCCGCCACCTTGTTGAACCATCACTTCAACGGGTGTCCCATAATCAACATTATGTCCTTTCGGTAAGATAATCTCTCTTTTGGTTAACTGAGGGTCGTATGGATGATAGACATGATGCAGACTTCCTTGACCAATAACTGCCGCGACTGATTGTGCAATCCCTGCTGAAGCAGAAGAAACAATTTGCGCATCATCGACTTGCAATAAATCGGCAATGTATTTTCCTGTTTGAATGGCTAAATCTTCCATTTCAAAAAAGTGTTCTCCTCCAAAACGTTGGGCTGCTAAAACGCGTTCTGACACTTTTGATACACCCAGAATTGTCATTTTTCCAGAAGTATTAATCACCTCTTTTAAACCGAATATCTCATAATTCATTGTCATAAACTTTTCCTCCAATAATTGTTTGAACAGGTTTAATTTGTACCGGAGTCACACGGGTAAAACCATTAGAATCAACGAGTTCTTTTTCTTCTTCAATAAATTCAAAGATCGTTAAATCAGCGTCAAAGTTTTCTTTCAACTGCCCTTTCGTCGTTAAATGGAAATTTTGCGTAGGCGCAAGTGTCACTTTTTCAATAATTTCTTCCCACGTATAGCCGATGACCGCTAGTTTTTCCATGGTAGTCGCTAAATCATACACAGGTCCATTTTTTCGGTTGCGAATGTAAATATCCGAACTAATCGAATGGGCTTTAATGCCTTCATTCAAAGCGACTTGTGCCACGTTAAATTAAAACTATCTGTCCCGTGACCAATATCGAAAATAATACCTTTGCAATAGGTATCAAACACAAATGGTTTTATCGTCTCATTTGCAGCTAAAATACCATTGACTTTGCTGTTAAAACAATGCGTCAAGACATCCCCCGCTTCCATTACCTCTAAAATATCAGCTAATTCAGGAGGTGCCGATCCGACATGAACCATCAAAGGAACAGCATTTTTTTGCTGAATTTTTTTCGCTAGTTCCAACGGCGTAATGCCATTGGTTCCAATAACAGTTTTACTCATATGTGCTTTGATGCCTACAATAAACTCAGGAAATTGTTGCAAGGCTTGGGTCACTAATTCTTCTTGGATTTTAGATAAATCCGCCAATTCATCTTGTTCAACAATCCCCCATTTAGAAATATTCAACAACGCATAAACATTCGTTTTTGCTGCCTGTGCGAACGCATGGAAACGATGTTGGCGGCACTAATAATGCCGTAACGAATCATAAAACATCTCCTCCTTTATTTTCATTGCATGATACGATGACAGACTCTTTTTTATTTTACACATAAAAGAAAACGTTAACAACTCCAACAAAAAAATGCTGCAACAAACAAATTGTTTGTTGCAGCATTTTTGACAGTACTATTGCTAGTAGATGATTGATTCTCCACAAAACAATCATCCGACACCCTGCAATCCGGCAGGTTGAGTTTCCTCGGTGTGCCTCTGTTTGAGTTGACTAGCATCAGCTAGCCGTCTCGGCTCATCGCATGAAGATTACTTTAGCATAAAACAAGCGTCTTGGCTACTATTTAATCTTCTAAAATCGAACCGACTTTCGTATTAATTAAATCAATCGCTACGTGATTTTCGCCGCCTTCAGGTACAATCACATCTGCATAACGTTTGGTTGGTTCAATAAATTGATTGTACATTGGTTTTACGACAGATAGATATTGTTCAATAATTGAATCTAACGTACGTCCACGCTCTTCCATGTCACGTTTAATACGTCGGATAATTCGAATATCATCGTCTGTATCCACATAAATTTTAATATCCATTAACTCGCGCAATCGTTCATCTTCTAAAATTAAAATACCTTCTAAAATGATGACTTCTTTTGGTTCTTGAATCACTGTTTCTTCACTACGTGTATGTTTGACATAATCGTAAACAGGTTTTTCAATTGTTTCGTAATTCAATAATTTTGATAAATGCTCAATTAATAAATCCGTATCAAAAGCTAGTGGATGATCATAGTTGGTTTTCAAACGATCTTCAAACGCCAAGTGACTTTGGTCTTTGTAATAAGAATCATGTTCCAACATCATAATTGAATGTTCAGGAAAGTGATTTAAAATCGCACGGCTAACACTCGTCTTTCCACTTCCAGATCCTCCAGTAACGCCAATAATAATTGGTTTATGTTTCGTCATCAAATTTTACCTCTTTCGTTTTCAATTCTCTTTAAATTATAACGAAAATAGGCAAAATTACTATCAAAATCCATTGATTAAACTAAAATTCCATAAATTTCTTCCAAAGTTTGAATATGGAAGGTTGGTTGGATACTTAGTTTCTCTTGATTTGCCACAGGATTTAACCAAACGGTATCAATTCCGGCATTTTTGCCACCTTGAATATCAGACGTTAAGGAATCACCAATAATAACTGTATCTTCTTTGTTAAAATCAGGAATTCGTGAGAACGCATAATCAAAAAATTCTCGTTTCGGCTTTTGATAACCCGCCGTTTCAGAGACAAAAATATCTTTGAAATACGGCAATAGTTTTGAATCAGTTAATCGTTGAAACTGTGTCGTTGCTACACCATTTGTCACCACATATAATTCTGCTTTATCGGCTAAATCTTGCACGATTTCTAAACTATTTCCTAGTCGTTTGTGTCCTTGGTTTAAATAATAGCGGTAACGTTTTTCCATAGCAGGGCTATCTACTTTTTGACCAAAGTATTCAAATAATTCACCGAAACGACCATTGACCACTTCTTCTGAGGTCATGTTGCCTTGTTCATACTCTTTCCAGCGGCGATAGTTGAGGGTTTTATAAGTAAGTTCTACTTCTGGGGTCAACTCAAATTCCACTTCTTCAAATAAAGAACGCAACGCTTGGTTTTCAGCATCTTTAAAATCTAATAACGTATCATCTACATCAAATAATAAGGTCTTGTATCGCATAATTGTTCTCCTTTAACGAAAATATGGTTTTAAAGCGAAAAGTTCTTCTTGGGTCAATGCTCGATAAGTACCCGTGGGTAACTCTCCAAGCGTTAAAGGGCCCATCGCTACTCGCTTCAAATAAACAACTTTTTTGCCAGTTGCTAAAAACATTTTTTTCACTTGATGAAATTTTCCTTCGCGAATCGTCAAACGTACCTGACTTTCAGTTGGACTGGCAGAAAGAATGTCTAGAGTTGCCGGTTGGCATGTTTGACCACCAATAAAAGTAATTCCTTGGGCAAAAGCACGGACATCTTGCGCAGTGACTTCTGCATTGATGGTTGCTTCGTACACCTTATCTACTTTTTTCTTTGGTTGAATTAAATCGTAACTCAATTGGCCATTACTCGTCAACAAGAGCAATCCCTCGGTATCTCGGTCTAAACGTCCGACAGCTGTTAACTCTTCTCGGTAATCGTCACGTTTGAGACAGTCAAACACTGTTGGTAAATCGTCTTTCTTTGCTGTTACAACTCCTTGAGGTTTATGCAACAAATAATAGACATCATTTGTGAAAAAAGCTTGTCCATCAATTTCAATTTGATGAATCAAACTATCGACATTTTTATTTTCTTGATAGATGACTTGTCCATCAATCTTCACTTTCCCCATTAAAAAAAGTCGTTTCATCTGTTTTCGAGACGTCTTTAACTGGGTTTCAATTAATTTATCTAAACGCATGCTATCCCTTTCTTTCTGGTCTATTATAGCTCTTTTTCTTTAAGATTGTCTGAACAAAAAAATCGAAATCTTTGACTTCTGTCAAAAATCCACGTATGGTTAAAGGGTAAAGTAAATAAAAGTTCTCACTACACACAGCGTTACAACCTGGTGGAGAAAGATCTAATCAACCTTTCTGGGCAGCTGTGGCATACAACTGCCTTTTTGCGTGTTCTCAATCACGTGCCACTTAAATGTGCATGAGTAACAAAAATTTGCTTAAAAACTACTGTTACAAAACAGGAAATTTAGGAGGAATTGAGTTATGTCAGTATCATTGAAAGTAAGTAAGAGAGAAGTTCGCCCCCGTTCTATTCGGAACAAGTTACGTCACGAAGGAAAAATTCCGGCAATCGTTAATGGGTACAAAGTAGAAAGTACACCAATTGCGATTGATGCCAAAGAATTTGACCGTATTTTACGTGCCCATGGATTAAACACGGTGATTACCTTAACTATTGATAGTAAAAAGGTAAACACATTAGTTCAAGATTATTCATCCGACACGTTTACAGGTCAAGTGACACACGTTGCTTTCCTATCCGTTGACATGAAAGAAGAAACAGAAGTTGAAGCAGAAGTCGTATTAACAGGTGAATCTACTGGTGTCAAAGCTGGTGGTGTTTTAACACAAAACTTATACAGCGTGACTGTTTCCGCTACACCTGATAAATTACCAGAAAATGTTGAAGTTGACGTGACCGCATTAGAAATTGGTCAATCCATTACAGTTGGTGATATTCCAACCTCTGATGAATATACGATTGTCACAAATGCCGAAGAACAAATCGCGGCAGTGAATGAAGCACAAATTGTAGAAGATGAAGAACCTGGTGAAGCAGTAGAACCAGAAGTCATCGGTGAAGAAGAAGAATAAAATCAAAAACCTGTAAAGCTTCGGCTTTACAGGTTTTTTTATTATAATGCATCAAATTGTGTGGCATCGACATCTTTTAAACTAATAATCCAAGCATTTAACTCATCATCGTCGTTTAATACATCGACATCTTCATCAATTTTCTCGTTTACAGAAGAGACAACACCTGTTAATGGGCTGATATATTCATTGACAGCTTTTTCAGCTTCAAGTTCAATCAATGTCTCCCCTTGTGTAAATGTTTGACCTACTTTCGGAACAGAAGCAAAGGTAATTTTTCCTAAATCATCTTGCGCTTCTTTCGTTAAACCTACGACATATTCTGTACCATTGAATAATACCCATAAGTTATCTTTTTTCTTTAAGCATGCTTTTTCCATTTTAAAGGACTCCCTCGTATTCATTTTCCCTGAAACCATTCAATAAAAATTTACCATCTTTCACTAGAATCGGTCGCTTAATCAACATTCCATCAGATGCTAACACCTGACTTGCTTCTTCTAGTGTAAACGTATCAATCTGATCTTTCAAGCCTAATTCACGATACTTCATCCCGCTTGTGTTAAAAAAGCGGCGCATCGGTAAATCACTTTCTTCCATCCACTGTTGCAACAATTTTGGCGCAGGTGGTTGGCTAATCATATCAATGGTTTCTACTTGTTGTCCATGCGCTTCTAACCATTTTTTGGCATCTCTGCACGTGCTACATTTTGGGTACCAATATAACGTAAACATCTATCTTCGGCTCCTTCTACTACTTCTTGTTGTTTCTTGCGGTTGTTCGACTGCATGATAACGCATGGACAAAATCAACCCAATACCTATCATGTTACTTAATAATGATGAACCACCTTGACTAATAAATGGCAACGGAATCCCTGTTAATGGCAGCAAACCAATGTTGGCGCCAATATTTTCAAAAACATGGAACAAAATCATCATGATAATGCCGGTTGCAATATACGTATAAAATTCGTTGTTTGTATCAAAACACACACGAATCATACGATAAATTAAAATAAAGTATAACAAAATGACAAACGTACTACCAACGAAACCAAAATTTTCCCCAATTACAGAGAAAATCATATCTGACTCACGAACTGGCACGTACACATCACTCACATTAAAGCCTTTACCAAACATGCCTCCTGAACCAATCGCCATGATTGATTTGGCTACTTGGCCAGAACTACCTTGAATATCATGGAAAGGATCTAGCCACGAATCAATACGTTTAAACTGATATTCAGAGAATAAGCCAATATTTTCCAAAAATGCTCGACCACCATCTGTGAGCACTAAAAAAATTGTTCCTGCACCGATGACTACAAAGGTTGCAATGACGGGGACAACAATTTTCCACGAAATACCCGACATCAAGAAAATACCACCAAAAATAGCTAAAAAGACTAACATTGTACCAAAGTCTTCTTGTAATAAGACTAAAATAATTACTGGTAACGTAACAGCTAACATTTTACCGATTAACAGTCCATCTGTTTGCAGTGTTCGTTCACGATAGGAGCCATTATGTTTGGTGACCACTAATGCCAACATCATAATCATCGCAATTTTCATTAACTCCGCAGGCTGTACAGTAAACGCTCCGAAACTAAACCAGTTACGTGAGCCGGTTGATGCTGCAATCACTGGATCATAAAATCGAACCAATAATGCCATAACCACCAGTCCTAAACCATAAATATACGGAGTTAATAACCACAACATTTTTGAGCGAATTCGCATAATAATAGCAACAGCAATAATTCCTACCACATACCAAACACCTTGTTTTAACACGCCCCGCATAGGATTAGCAGATTCTGCTAAATTATGACTATGAAACAACGCCACATATAAAGACGCTAGTCCCACTAAGCATAAAAGAAAAACAGGTAAAATTACCCCATAATCAATTTGGTTATCATTTCTAAACACATTCTTTTTTTCCATCGGCTCTCTCTTTCCCTAAAAAATACTCTTCTCATTATAGATGGAAACATTTAGAATTGAAAGCTTTCCGCAAAGACATTCAAAAAAATTTTAGAAATACTGCAAAGAAAACGACCGATACATAATAACTGTCATCAATGAAAAAACATATCTTTTATGTTCATTTCTTGTCAAACAGTTATTCCCAAACAAAAAAACGCTGATAAAAACCTAAAAGGCTTCTATCAACGTCTATAAAAATGCCAGCTGCAGGGATCGAACCTGTGACCTACGCGTTACGAGTGCGTTGCTCTACCAACTGAGCTAAGCTGGCAAAAATACAAAAATATTATAGTGAAAAAACTTTTTTTTGTAAAGCAAAACTCCCTTAGAATCCTATTGTCTGAAAATTTCCAAAAAATGTGTTACAATTTAACACAGAAAGGGAGGTTTTTTAAATATGTCAACATTTGGTAAATTTGAAACAACAGTCGTCCCATCAGAAATCGGTGAGACCTTTACCGTCGACACTCCGGTAGCTTTCACAGTTCACGATCATCTAGAAACAGGTATTGTCACAAAACAGCTAAAAAATTCAGCCGTTATCGAAATCAATGAAACTGCTGATAACAAACAGCTAATGTCTAAAAGTAATGGTGTTATTATTGTTAACTATAAACAAATGAAAAAAATATAGTCGGGTTTAAAATAAATATCCGAGCGATTAAGAGAGGCTTGCCCCCTCTTATCTCGCTCGGATATTTTAGTTTTATTTGGTACCAAACAAACGGTCACCAGCATCGCCTAAACCAGGAACAATATAGCCATGGTCATTTAAGTGATCGTCTAAAGCTGCTGTATAAATGTCTACATCTGGATGTGCTTCTTGTAAGACTTTTACACCTTCTGGAGCAGCAACTAAACAAACAAATTTGATGTTTGAGGCGCCACGTTTTTTCAATGAATCAATCGCCATAATTGCTGAACCACCTGTTGCTAACATAGGGTCAACAACTAACAATTGACGGCTATCGATATCTTCTGGTAATTTTACGAAATACTCATGTGGTTCTAGTGTTTCTTCATCACGGTATAATCCTACGTGACCTACTTTAGCGGCTGGAATTAATTGTAAAATACCATCTACCATACCTAAGCCAGCACGTAGAATTGGAATAATCGCTACTTTTTTACCAGCTAACATTTTTTGTGTAGTTTTTGTAATTGGTGTTTCAATAACTACATCTTCCACTGGCATATCGCGTGAAATTTCGTACGCCATTAACATTGCAATTTCATCAACAACCTCACGAAATACTTTTGTTCCGCAATTTTTGTCACGAATGATTGATACTTTATGTTGGATCAATGGATGATCGATTACTTGAAATTTGCCCATTGTCAGCTCTCCTTTAAAGTTTTCTTTTATTGTAATTCAAATCAAAAATTCGCACAACTTATCTTGCGTCAATTCACGCTAATTTTTAAGAATAGTTGTGAATCATTGGTTTTTGCTAAGAATCATTTCGTATTTCATGCTTATTCTTACTTTTCCTCGCTCATTTTGTACGTTTATCTGTCCGTACAATGTTTCTTCTGTCATACAAAAAAGGAATTCTCCCATCCGAAGAATTCCTTTAGTGACAATTATTTTGTGTATAGTGGATGCGCATCTGTTAATGCACGAACTTCTTCTTTGACTTGTGCATGCACAGCTTCGTCATCTTTATTTTCTAATACTTTCACGATTAATTTAGCAATTGCTGCTGAACCTTCTTCGTCAAAGCCGCGACTTGTAATCGCTGGTGTTCCAACACGAATACCACTTGTTTTGAAAGGACTTAATGTTTCAAATGGAATAGAGTTTTTGTTCACTGTGATATTGACAGTATCTAATAATTTTTCTGCATCTTTTCCTGTCATATCAAAACCAGTAACATCAATTAATAATAAATGATTATCTGTTGAACCAGAAATTAAGCGTGCTTTTGCTGAATCATTGAATACTTCAGCCATCGCTTTTGCATTTTTGATTACTTGACCAGCATATTCCTTGAAGCTAGGATCTAAGGCTTCTTTGAATGAAATTGCTTTACCAGCAATGACATGCTCCAATGGTCCACCTTGGATACCAGGGAAAACATTGCTGTTAATCTTTTTCGCTAAATCTTCGTCGTTTGTTAACACTAAGCCTCCACGAGGACCACGTAATGTTTTATGCGTTGTTGTGGTTGTGATATCTGCATAAGGTACTGGACTTGGATGTAAACCAGCAGCAACTAAACCAGCGATATGTGCCATATCAACCATTAATTTTGCGCCCACTTCATCAGCAATTTCTTTGAACTTAGAAAAATCAATCGTACGAGAATAGGCACTAGCACCAGCAACGATTAATTTTGGTTGATGTTCTTGCGCTAATTGACGAACCATGTCATAATCAAGCAATTCTGTTTCTTTATCCACACCATAACTTACAAAGTTATATGTTTTACCACTAAAGTTAACTGGTGAACCATGTGTTAAATGTCCGCCGGCAGATAAATCCATTCCTAAAACTGTATCGCCTGCTTCAATTAATGCTAAGTAAGCTGCTGTGTTCGCTTGAGAACCTGAGTGAGGTTGTACATTTGCAAATTTCGCCCCAAAGATTTCTTTCGCACGATCAATTGCTAAACTTTCAATGACATCAACAAATTCACAACCGCCATAGTAACGACGACCAGGGTAACCTTCCGCATATTTGTTTGTTAAGATGCTTCCTTGTGCAGCCATTACGCCTTCAGAAACAATATTTTCAGAGGCAATTAACTCTAAGTTATTTTGTTGGCGCTCTGCCTCATTTTCAACCGCTGTCCATAAATCTTTATCAAACTCTTTATAATCCATTCTACACATAACACCCCTTTACTAAGATGTTAGCATTGTAACATAATCACGCAAAGAAATCTCCAAAAAAAATTAAAAAGGCGATTCATTTTCTCTTTTTCAAACAAAAAGCGCTTTATATACGAACAATAAAAAGAAACACTTCCTTTATCGTTAGAAAAAAGAAGTGTTTCTGCTTGTATTATTCAAAAAATTGTTGCCCAGCAGCTTTTTTTAAGCGATTCATATATGCAACGCCTAACTCTTGTTCCGGAAAAGTCGCCACATAAATCACATCTAATTCCTCTGACTCATCCAACGCTCGCAAACCGGCGAACAATCCTTTTGTCGCAGCTTCTACACTATCATCAGCAAAGCAAAAAACTGCGGTAACCTCTGATTGGACTTGATTTACAATACCTGGACCTGCCATTACGCCAACATGTAAGTGTTGTTTTTTAGCAACCGTGATCGCTTTTTTCCAATCATTGTCGCGAATCATTACCACGTTAGTATCTGGTGAATAGTGTTTGTATTTCATACCTGGTGATTTTGGCGCTTCTGATTCTTTGATTAGATGCTTATCAACTGCAATCACTATCCCTAAATCTTGTTCCAATTGTTCCTTGGTAATTGCTCCGGGACGCAAAATCATAGGTGGTTGTGTCGGATCACTAATATCCAACACAGTGGATTCAACGCCTATTGCTGTTGATCCATCTTCTAAAATACCTTCAATTTTCCCCTTCAAATCATGGTACACATGTTCACTAGTTGTGGGACTTGGTTTTCCCGAGGTATTTGCACTTGGACCCACTAAAGGTAAACCTGATTTTTCTAGCAAAGCTAAGGTTTTGTCATTGTTTGGCATTCGAAAAGAAACGGTAGGTAATCCTGCAGAAACAACTGAAGGAAAAGCATTTTCTTTCGTTTGACAAACTAAGGTAAGAGGACCTGGCCAGTAAGTTTTCGCTAGTTTCTCTGCTAAAGGATGCACATGAACTATATAATTCTTCACTTGGTCAAAACCAGTAACATGTACAATCAAAGGATTATCACTGGGTCTTCCTTTTACTGCAAACACGCGTTTCACCGCATTTTCCGATAAGGCATTCGCACCTAACCCATACACCGTTTCAGTAGGAAAAGCCACTAACCCATCAGCAGTTAACATTGCCACTGCCAAATCTAATTCTTCTTCATTCAATCGTTTGGTTTCCATCGCTTATCCACACCCTTTCTATGATTATTTGTTTAGTTATCAACAATTTTAGATAGTTATCCACAATCTGTGGATAACTCACACAATAAGAACCCTGCCTATTATACCGAGCTTTTATCTCGGTTTTCACCACGGTAATTTTTATCACCTAGGTAAAGACCGAACAAAAAATACCTTTGTCCACAACTTGTGGATAACTAAAAAACAACAATCATCCGATCTTTTCCAGCCATATCTTTTCTAATTTCCACAGTTTTTTCAGGGAAGTTTTTTTGGAATAATTCTTGAACTGCTTTGCCTTGCTGAAAGCCAATCTCTAAAAATATTTTCCCTTGAGGTTTTAGTTTTACCTTGGCTTGCTCAGCTAATTTTTCGTAGATAGCTAACCCATTATTTTCTGCAAACAAGGCTGTCTTAGGCTCAAAGCACCGAACACTCTCATCCATTACATCCCATTCCTCTTGGCTAATATATGGCGGATTGGAAATTAATACATCAATGGCTTCCGAAATCGGTTCTAAGGTATCGCCGAGGTAAAAATCCACGGCGACATCTAATAATTGACTATTCTTTTTAGCTACTTCTAAGGCTTTTTCTGAGATATCTACAGAAGCCACTTGCCATGTCGGGCGTTCTGCTTTTAAGGTAATCGCAATCGCACCTGTTCCAGTGCCCACATCAACAACTGTTAAAGAATCCTGTGACGTAGTTTGCAGACATAATTCGACTAATTCTTCTGTTTCTGGTCTAGGAATCAAGGTATTCTCTGTCACTTGAAATTGACGACCATAAAATTCTTCATGGCCAATCAAATACTGAGGTGGATGATTGGCTAAGAGCGCTGTTAAATCTTTTTGAAGTTGTTCTTCTTCTTTGCTCGTTATTTCATTACGCATGTTTAATAACCAGTCTGTTTTTGACCAGTTTTTTCTTGCAAGAAAAACGTATTGAATCGCATATCCTTCTTTTCCTTGTTCTTCTAAAAAAGAAGAAGCCCATGACAGGACTTCTTGATAAGTTTTAGCCATTTTGTAACTCTTCTAACTTCGATGTTTGATCGTATACAATTAATGCATCGATAATTTCATCCATTTTACCTGCTAGAATTTGATCTAATTTTTGAATCGTTAAACCAATTCGATGATCGGTTACACGGTTTTGTGGGAAGTTATACGTACGGATACGTTCTGAACGGTCACCAGTACCAACTGCTGATTTACGGTTTGCATCGTATTCACTTTGCGCTTCTTGTTGGATTTGATCATACACACGAGCACGTAAAACTTTCATTGCTTTCTCACGGTTTTTCAACTGAGAACGCTCATCTTGCATCGCCACAACAATCCCAGTTGGAAGATGGGTTAAACGAACGGCAGATGCAGTTTTATTGACGTGCTGTCCACCCGCACCAGACGCATGGTAAATATCAGTCCGAATATCTTTATCCGCGATATCGATTTCCACTTCTTCAGCTTCCGGCATAACGACCACTGTTGCTGTTGATGTATGAATACGTCCTTGTGATTCTGTTGAAGGAACACGTTGAACACGGTGTGCGCCACTTTCATATTTCAATTTAGAGAAAACATTGTCGCCAGTAATCATCATGATGACTTCTTTGTACCCACCAATTCCGGTAACATTTGCTTCTAGGACTTCTGTTTTCCATCCTTGAGACTCTGCATAACGTTGATACATACTGAATAAATCACCAGCAAACAACGCCGCTTCATCGCCACCAGCAGCACCACGAATTTCCATGATGATGTTTTTATCATCATTTGGATCTTTTGGTAACAACAAAATTTTGATTCGTTCTTCTAAATCAATTTTTTCTTTTTTCAATTCTGACAGTTCTTCTTTAGCTAATTCTGCCATTTCGTCGTCCAAGTTTTCTCCTAGCATTTCTTCTGCATCAGCGATACCTGAAACAACCTCTTTATAACGACGATAAACTTCTACTGTTTCACGCGTGTTTGCTTCTTCTTTTGATAACTCCATGAAGCGCTTGGTATCAGAAACGATAGCTGGATCACTTAGTAATTCGCCTAGTTCTTCATAACGGTCTTCAATTGATTGTAACTGATCGTACATTTTATTTTGCTCCTTTGCTTAAATTTCTGGATGGAAATAATGGTGCCGACAAACGGGATAATAGGCTTCATTGCCCCCAATTTGTACTTGTGCTCCTTCATAAACAGGTTTTCCATCAATATAATGTAAATTCATAATTGCTTTTTTATGACAAAACCAGCAAATAGTTTTCATTTCTTCAATTTTGTCGGCATATAGCAATAAGTATTTTGATCCTTCAAATAATTCATTACGAAAATCATTTTTCAGACCAAACGCCATGACAGGGATTCCTAGTTCATCAACTACTCGTGTGAAAGAAAGGACGTGCGCCTTCTTTAAAAACTGCGCCTCATCAATCAAAACACAATATGGTGTGTAGTCTAATTCTTGAATGACAGAAAAGACATCCGTCTCATCAAAAATAGGAATAGCTTTTTCTTCCAAACCAATTCGACTAGAGACTTGTCCAATGCCAGAGCGTGTGTCCAATCCACTTGTCATCAAAACAACAGGTTTATTCTGTTCTTCATAGTTGTGGGCAACTTTTAAAATCTCAATCGATTTTCCACTGTTCATTGCGCCATATTTAAAAAATAATTGTGCCATGTGGTCATCCTCCGTTTGTTCCTTTGCTAGTATACTTGAAAATGACGATTTTTTACAGCTTTAAATATCTTCTTTCCATCATTTTTATTCAATTCTTCGTTGTAAAATGAAAGAAATCCGCAAATTGAAATAACATTGATTTATTATTCACAATAAAAAGGTGCATTTTTTTCTATAAATATCAAAATACCATTTGGCAACGTTTTCCTTTTATGATAAAATGTGAATAAATTAACAAATAAATTTTAGGAGGATATTATGAAAAAGTCACGAATTGCCACATTTATTGTTTTTGCAAGTTTAAGCTTAGCTGCTTGTAGTCCAGATAACTCAAATACAGCCAGCTCAAGTACGGAGGATCAAGCACAAACAACTGCATCAAGCGCTACTTCTGAAAGTACCACGAGTGATGCTATTAACATTACCATTGCAGAAGGAACGGATACAGGTACTGAAATTCCGGCTGATACACTAGTCATGCGCCAAATGTATACCGCACCTCATGGCACAAAATCATTCGCTGCTGTAAATGTTTTAATGAACGGAGAAACAATTATTGACGCGCGTGTGGATGAATTCCAATATTTAGACCCAGCAGACTTTAAAGGCGTGCCAAATGCAGATGCAGGATTTGGTGAAGCATTCCCTGAAGGAACTGTCTTAGCAAGTAAAACTGAAAATGACACTGCGTACTCGGCACTAATGAAAGATAAAGCCGGTGCTACACAAACATGGCAAGCAAGTATGGATGCTATTACCGCATTTGTTAAAGGAAAAACCGTGGCTGACCTTGAAACTGCTGTCGGTGAGTTAGACAAACAAGGCGAAGACGGAAATCCTGCCGATGTCGTTTCTGGTGCAACATTCGCTGATACAAAAGGTTACTTGCAAGCAATCGTTGATACTGCGAAAAATGGCATGGTCGCTGTTGGTGCAAAGACAGATGCAACAGATTTGAAACAAGCACAATCATTAGGGGCACCACATGGCGATAAATCCTTTGCTATTACTACTGTCGCGATGGATGGTGACAAAGTAGCTGCTGTTTTTGTCGATGAGTTCCAATATGTCGACGCTGCTGCGTTTGGTGGCGTGCCTAATTCTGATACAGATTTTGGACAAGGCGTCGCTGCAGGACAAGTCCTAGCTTCTAAAGTAGCCAACAATGAAGCTTACTCCGCTTTGATGAAAGATAAAGCTGGAGCAACCCAAGAATATGCTGTAAATATGCAAGCTGTCGAAGATTTTGCAATTGGGAAAACTGTTGCTGAAATCGAAGTTGCTGTCGGCGAATTAGACAAACAAGGCGAAGACGGAAATCCTGCTGATGTCGTTTCTGGCGCAACGTTTGCCGATACAAAAGGTTATTTACAAGTCATTGCTGATACCGCGAAAAAAGCAGAATAACTCAAAAAAGGCACTATGATAGCAGTAAAAACAACGTAAAAATATCCGAACGATAGAAAATGAGAGATGCTCTTGCGACAAGGACCCACCTGAGCGCAAAAACAACCTCTATCGTTCGGATATTTTACTAATGTTCAAGTTTCTGTCACAGTCCTTTTTTAGTGATTGATATCAACCACTTGAAACGATTGACAAACCAATTCCATGGTTGGCGAAAAGTTTAAACCGTATTGACTGAGTTCCCAGCGAAAGAATCGTTCATGTTCATTGTACCAATAGGCATAACTCAAATCTCCTTCACCTTCAGAAATCGCAAACTCTGCGGTGACCTCATTCATTGGGATAATCGCAATCTTGGTGTATTGAATAACCGCTAAAGGCTGATTGTGACCATCTAAAACAATCGCATAATCCCCTACATTAGGAAATGGCTCGCCTTCAATATCATAGACACATTTTGCAGCACAGGTTCCCGTTTTGATTCCTTGAACCACCAACTGTCCTAGCTCATTGCCCATTTTTTCTGAACCATCGCCAAACATCCAAGCATCCGGAACTTCTTTTGATAAGCCGTGTTTTTGGCTAAATATCTGCCAATATTCCTTACTATCCATAGACCCATCCTCTCATTTTCGTTATAGAATAACAGTTCCTTTCAATGAATACAAGTCTCATTACATCATTAGCGTCGCCAGTAAAGCAATCAAATATAAATGGACTGGATAAAAAACATAGAAAAAATATTTAAAAAATGGATGATTACTTCTTCTCTCCCCATTATACAACGCTAAAAATGGCAAAACGGAAATAAAGAAGAAATCTGAATTCATTGCCAACATATTGAGGGTTGTTTGCCAATCTCCATAATCCACATAACTCATGAAAAATAACAAGATAGCAAAAACAATCCAACAACTATTACGTAGCCAAATGTTATTTCTACCAAAATATGAAATCAGCATAAACGGAACTAGGATCATTCCGCCTTCAGTCATTGGTGAAACAATAATTAAACCCACGATACATGCACTACATAATAAACGTCCCAATCCATGCGTCTTTTGCCAACGTTGTATCACATATAAAATTGTTGTCCCTAAAGCAAGCGTCAGAAATATATTATTATGTACTGCATATTCTGGAGCAAAGACAAAGGTATTTAGTACTTGATTTCCTAATAACATTCCCACTCCTGCAAGCCACAAACGAACTAAATATTTTTCTTGATTGCGTGTATAAAACAAACCTTCTACGCTCATATACGCAAAAAAAGCACCTACACAGCGAGTCAGCACATGTAAAACCGCCGCTGTTTCAACAGATACAAACGGACTAATATGGTCAAACACCATTAAAACTAGCATAAATAATTTCAGTTGATTTCGATTAAAAATAATTAATTCCTACTTTCTTTTTTTCTTTAATATAACAACGTCTGCTCTACTTTACCAGTTGTTTAAATAACAATGAACGAACATTTTTGTCATATAAAAAAAGGTAGCAGGCTTCCATTGAAGTCTGCTACCTTGGATAGTATCAATTAACGGTGAATATAAGTGTAACCTGATGCGCTCATTGTTGCTGTGTTAGGGCCTCCAGGACTAGAGAATCCCATTCCGCCTTGAGAAATAGTGATTGTATTGCTTGCTGCATCGTAAGATTCTACGTAACCTACGTGTCCATAAACGCCGTCTGCTGTCCAAACGCCACCTACAGATTGACCAGCTGCAAATACAACGACTGCTCCAGCAGCAGGTGTACCATTTACAGTGTAACCATCAGCTGCAGCCGATGCTCCCCACTGTGCGCCATTACCCCAGTATGTTCCAACCCATGGTGCACGGTTTTTAACAAACCAAGTACATTGTCCCCAAGCGTACATGTTGCCTGATGCTGAGTGATCTACAGCACCACTTGATGAATTACCTCCAAATGAGCTGTTATTGGTTGTTTCAACGACTGGCGTTTCAACTTCAACTTTCACTTCTGGTGTTGTTTCAACAACTGGTTCTTCAACAACAGTTGGTTCGCTTGTTTTCACTTCTTGAACAACTTCTTCTTTTACTTCAACTTTTGGAGCAGGTTGCTCTACTGTTTCTTCAGCTTTTGGTTGTTCTACTGTTTCAGATTGTTCTGTTTGTTCTACTGTTTCTTCAGCCTTTGGTTGCTCTTGTGTTTGTTGTGCTTCTTCTTGAACTGCTGGTTGTTCTGCTTGAACTTCAGCTTGAGCTTGTTGTGCTGCTGCTTGTTTCGCTGCTTTTTGTTGAGCAGCTTCAATACGTGCTTGCTCTTCTGCTGCTTTTTTAGCGGCTGCTTGTTGTGCTGCTAAAATACGTGCTTTTTCAGCTTCAGCTTCTTCTTTTTTCTTTTGTAAGTTTGCTTTATCGCCTTCAGCAGTAGCTTGTTGTGCTGCTAAGTCTGCTTTTAAGACATTAATACTTGCTTGTTTTTCAGCAAGAGAATTTTGTTCAGCTTCCAATTGTTGTTGTGTCGCCGCAACTTCTTGGACTTTTCTTTCATTCTCTTTGATATTTTTTTCAACAGCTTCTTTATCTTGTTTTTGCTTCTCAATTAATTCATTGTTCGCTTTAACAATTGTTGAAACTGCTTGAACACGACCAATTGCATCGCTTAAAGAATCAGCTTCTAGTACAGCGTCAATTAAGTTCATGTTATCGCCATTCACTTGTACGTCACGTGCTTGGTTTTGGATAACTTCTTCACGTTGTGCAATGCGTAATTTTAAATCAGCGATTGTTTGTTGTAATTTTTCAGCTTCTTTACCTAATTCAGCTTGTTTTGCTTCTAATTCGCCAACTTTTTCGCTAACTGCTGCAATTTCTGATGATAAAGCATCAATTTGTGCTTGCGCGTCCGCTTGTTGCCCTTTTAAAGAATTGATTTTTTGATCTTGTTGTTCGATTTGATCATCGATTGTATCTGCCAAAGTTGCGCTTGGTGCTGAAACTGCTGTTAACATTAATGAACATACCATTAAAGTGGCTAAGTATTTTTTCTTCAAATTATTGTTCCCCCTGAGATGACTTATAATATAATTATCTAACTTCTTCTAATAAGAAAATTTCATGTTCTAATTTAGCGACAGATAAATCTTAACATATTATTATGCCACTTAGGTAAAAAGAATGTTACAAAATTATTTCAAATGAATATCAAATGCACCTTTTTTCAGAAATAATGATGAATTTTTGCAAAATTCGATGAAAATGTGTTTTTTGACATATATAATAGTAGAAAATATCGAAACACTTCCTACTATTTATTTTCTTTTTGTAAAATTGTTAAGAATTGTTCTCCATATTTATCTAGCTTATTTTGACCAACACCTTTAATTTGTAAAAATTCCAAGGAAGTTTGTGGTTGTTTTTCGGCTAGCTCTTGTAATGTTTTATCAGAAAAAATAATATACGGTGGTAAATTTTGTTCTTGTGCTAATGACAAACGTATTGCTCGTAATTCTTCAAATAGTTCATTATCCATCACTAATTGTTTCACTGCCGCTTGCTTACGATAGACTTTCCGTTTCCCCAGCAACACATCAATGCCTTCTGGAGAAATCGATAATAACGGATACTGCCCTTCTGATGGCGTCAAATATTGTTCCGCAGTTAAATAATCAATCAATTGTATGACTTCTTTTTGCGTCCAATCGTTCATCAAACCATAAGTCGACAGATGGTCAAAACGCCATTGCGTAATTTTTTGGTCTTTAGAACCTGTTAAAACTTTACCTACCAGTGATTTTCCGAATTTTTCCCCCATCCGCTTCACACAAGATAAAACTTTTTGTGTTTCTAAGGTGATATCCACTGATTCACGATCATCCAAGCAATTGCTACACTTTCCACAAGGCGTTCCCTCTTCCCCAAAATAGCGTAAAATATAGCATTGCAAACACATTTGTGTATGTGCATATTGACTCATTTCACGTAATTTCAAATACTCATTTTGTTGATAATCAATAGAAGAGTCTGATTGTTCAATAAAGAATTGTTGAATTTGTAAATCTTGCGCTGCATAAAGTAGAACCGCTTCACTTGGTAATCCATCGCGCCCTGCTCGTCCAGCTTCTTGATAATACGATTCTAAATTGCCAGGAATTTGGGCATGAATGACAAAACGGACATTACTTTTATTAATTCCCATCCCAAATGCGTTCGTGGCAACCATAACCTGAATGCGATCAAATAAGAAATCTTCTTGATTTTTTGAACGGGATTGCTCAGAAAGTCCACCATGATACATTCCAGCAGCTATCTCTTTGTGGCGCAATAAATGATACAAACGTTCCACTTCTTTACGTGTACTTGCATAAATGATCCCTGCTTGTCCTTTATTGGTTTTCAAATATTCCAATAAATACACATCTTTTTGTTCTTTCACAACCTGAAAAGCCAAATTTTCACGTGCAAATCCTGTTTTAATTTGATTTTCTGCCGGAATGGATAACAAATGACAGATATCTTTGGCAACATGGGTTGTTGCCGTAGCTGTGAGTGCGACAATTGTTGGTCGTTGGGCAAAGGAACGTAAGGTTTCAGCTAATTTTAAGTAGCTGGGACGAAAATCATGCCCCCATTGTGAGATACAGTGCGCTTCATCAACGGCTACTAAATCAATATCAACATGGCGTAACAATTCTAGAAAATCTGCTGTTTCTAAACGTTCAGGCGCCAAATATAAGAGCTTTACTTCCCCTCGAGCTGCCATCCCTAGACGCTGTTGAATTTCTGAAAAGTGAAGCGTACTGTTCACATAAGTAGCTGGAATCCCCATTTCATTTAGACTGTCCACTTGATCTTTCATCAAAGAAATCAACGGTGAGACGACGATTGTCAAACCATTAAATAACAGTGCCGGCAATTGATAGCAAATCGACTTCCCTCCACCTGTGGGCATAATACCTAGCACATCTTCGCGATTTAAAATTTTGCGAATGATTTCTTCTTGTCCTGTCCGAAATGTTTGATAGCCAAATTTTTCTTCTAGTAGTTGTGTTAACTCAGTCATCTATTCCCTTCTTTCTTTTTCCATTATACCTAATCAGTAACGAGCTTGTATATCTTGTAGTTTTTGCAAATAGGCTTGTTTTAGTTTACGTGGCTTAAGAATGAGGGCTTCAGTGCCAAACATCAATAAATAATTCACTAAAAAATCAAGTTCTTTTTCGTGATAG
Source organism: Enterococcus saccharolyticus subsp. saccharolyticus (assembly GCF_029023825.1). NCBI lineage: Bacteria > Bacillati > Bacillota > Bacilli > Lactobacillales > Enterococcaceae > Enterococcus > Enterococcus saccharolyticus. The sequence continues at coordinate 2,404,529 of NZ_CP118957.1, forward strand.
GTTCCTTTCAATTGACTATCTACAATAGTCATATTAGGAAATAGTTGCTGCTGAGCCATCTCACATCCTTTGACTGTTAATTGTATTTCAAAACAATATGGGCGTTGCTGTTGAACTAGTTGTTGTTGTATTTCTTGTGTAGTATATTTTTGTCCTTCTGAAAAAAAGTGAATGTTAGACATCTTATCACAACGATACGTTCGCCATTGTTGTTTTTGTACATCTAGGGCAAAACAATACCAAAAACCATGACGATAATTTAAGCGTACAGGTTGAATGATTTTATTTTCTCTTTGTGCTTTTTGATAATCTAAGCGTAGCTGATGCTGCGCTAAAATAGCTTGATACAATATCTCCAACTGAGGAACAGCTATCGGCATTCGGACTCCCTCATAGCTAAGCACAGTTTCCAATTCTTCTAAAGATGTAACTGAAAATTTCTCTGCTAATTTTTCTTTGATTTGTTGATAGGAATGAGGAAAAGGCGTGGGATTTTTCAATAATTGCAAAGCGAAGAAAATACTCAATAATTCCGTTTCTTTAAAATAAATTGGTATTCGTAATTGATGGGGTAACACATGATATCCGCCATTTTTTCCACTTTCAGCATATAGAGGCGCACCCAGTTCTTCTAATTCGATAGTATCACGTAATGCCGTTCGTTTAGAAATACGAAATTCGGTCATTAAATCACGCAAGTTAAATTGTTTTTTTCTGTGAATAAAAATTAATTCTTGATTGAGCCGTTCACTTTTTTTCATGATTTCTCCTTTTGGTGCCATCTTTTGTCACCATTAAAACGTATACTAAGAAAAAAAGCAAAGGAGCACGATTACTCATGACCATTCAATTAGCTACATTTTTAACACTAGACGGTAACGCAACACAAGCAATCATCTTTTACCAAGAAACTTTTCAAGCAAAACTCCTTTTTAAGATTACCAATCAACAATTCAAGGAACGTTTAAATCCCCAGCTAGAAATTCCTGAAGGACAAGAAGATTATATTTCACATTCAATTTTACAAATTGGTACGACCCAGCTACAAATTGCTGATACTTCACTTACTGGCGATAAGCTTATCACTGGTAACAACTTTTCCTTGAGCTTTACGTTTAATGATTTAGAAACTATTAAACAAATTTACCAAAAAGTTATTCAACATAAAGAAACGCAGATTCTCCTACCACCTTGCGAAAATGAATTTGCAGATTTTTATACGATTGTGCGCGACCCATTTGGTATTACCTTACAACTAACAAAAGAAAAACAACCTGATCCTGTTAAAAAAGGATAAAAAAACTCCCTCATCTGGTTGAATGAGGGAGTTTTTTTAAATAAATTCTACCGTTTCTTCCACTTCAATAGCAGGATCTAAACTTTGAATAACCGGACAATTCGGTGACACTAATTTTAGACAACGGTGGGCTTTTTCTTGAAATTCTGCTTCAACTTTTACATAAAAACGTAATTGAATGGATTGAATGGGTTCCGCACGACGAGTGGTATCACGTGTATAATCGGCTTCGATTTTTTCAAATTGATACGGAATATGTGAATTTTCTAAAACAGATTGGTAAACATACCCTCCACAGGCTCCTACAGCACAAACAAGCATTTGCACGGGTGAATAGCCTTGTTCTCTTGCTAAAACCCAATTGCCGGTTTCATGAGGCAACTCGATTTTTTCTTTTCCTTGAATGAGTGTAAATGTCTCGATTGTCATTTGTTCCTCCTTACGAAATGCCCTTGCGCTACTTCAACCCAGTCAAAGGCGTCTGTCACTTCGATTTGTTGTTGGATTTCTTTTTTTGCCAAGGCCGCTCTTGCTAATTTTGGATCAGCAATCGGTGCCGCAGCTAATAATTTTTTTGTATAAGGGTGTTGTGGTGCTTCAAATAAACGTTGCGTTGGCGCTAATTCGACTAATTTCCCTTGATACATCACTGCTATCCGATCAGAAATATGACGAATAACGGATAAATCATGCGAAATAAATAAATACGATAGCCCAAAATCTTTTTGCAATGTTAATAATAATTGAATAATTTGCGCTTGAATCGATACATCCAAGGCCGAAGTTGGTTCATCACACAAAATAAATTCTGGTTGATTGACTACGGCACGCGCAATCCCAATTCGTTGACGTTGCCCACCACTAAAGGCACGTGGTAACTTGTGTAACGCATCTCCAGCAATCCCAACACGAGCAAGAATTTGTTCTGCTTTGTCTTTAGCAGTTGCTTTTGATTCATTTAACAAGGGTTCCATAACTAATTCTAACGCAGTCATCCGCGGATTTAAAGAAGAATAAGGATCTTGAAAAATAATTTGCATTTTTTGATAAATCGATTTTCTTTCAGATTTAGATAAGGTCGTCAAATCTTGCTCTTCAAAAAAAATATTGCCTTGTGTGAGTGTCTCTAAATTTAAAAGGCTACGCCCCAAGGTTGTTTTTCCACTACCAGATTCACCGACTAAACCGAGTGTCTCACCGCGATGGATGGCCAAACTGACGCCATCTAACGCACGTACTTCTGTGACTGAGCCACGCCAGTTTTTGGAGCGAAAAATTTTTGTCGCCTGTTCCACACGAATGAATTCTTTGGTCATCTTTCTTCCTCCTTCAACCAAACATGATGCGTTGGTGATATGTCATGACGAGGCAAATCGTCCGGCAAGACTTCCTGATAATCAAAAACATGCAACTGCGCCTGTTTATCTCCTAAATGCGCAGCTTTTAGCAATTGTTTCGTATACGGGTGTTGTGGTTGATAAAAAATCTCTTCTGTCGTGCCTTCTTCCACAAGAATACCTTGATACATCACTTTGATATAATCACACATGCCTGCAACTACCCCGAAATCATGTGTAACTAAAATAACAGAAAGATTCTCGTCAGCTTGTAGTTCTTTAATCAAAGATAAAATTTGTGCTTGAATCGTCACATCAAGTGCGGTGGTTGGTTCATCGGCAATTAAAAGTTCTGGTTGCGCCAATAAAGCCATCGCAATCATTACCCGTTGGCGCATTCCGCCCGATAATTCGTGAGGAAATTGTTTCATTCGTTTTTCAGCTAATGCAATTCCGACTTTTTCTAGTTCTTGAATAGCCCGTTCATGTGCCGCTTTTTTTGTTATTTTTTGATTGCGCAAAATCACTTCTGTTAAATGGTACCCAATCGTACGTAACGGGTTTAATGAAGTCATCGGATCTTGAAAAATCATTGAAATCGGCAAAGTTTTAGGATTCGTAACCGTTTCGCCATTGAACGTAAACCGATCAGTTGTCATCAGTGCTTGTTCAGGTAAAATGTCCATCATGCTTTTCATCGCCATGCTTTTCCCACTGCCTGATTCTCCAACAATTCCTAGCACTTTGCCTTTAGGAACTGCTAAATCAATTCCTCGAAGAATCGGTGCAGCTACACCACGCTTTGGTTGAATCGTTACACGTAAATTACTTAATTCTACGATATTGTTATTCATTCGACTAGACCTCCCTTTGCAAGACTTGCTTAATCATATCGCCAAGATTGTTAAAGGAATAAATCGTCAAAGCAACAAATAACCCCGGCAATATTGCCATATAAGGCGCACGTTGCAAACTGTTTTGGGCATTTTGCAAGAGACTTCCCCAAGATGCCATGGGTTGTTGAATTCCTAATCCTAAGAAACTTAAAGCTGATTCAGTCATGATAGCACTTGAAATACTGGTCGATGCTGCAACAATTAACATCGGTAACACCGAGGGAAAGATATGTTTAAAAATAATGGTTGCTGGTGATTGCCCAATGAAATTGGCATACAATACATAATCTCTTTCTTTCGCAGACAATGTTTCGCCACGAATTAAGCGGGCAATATTCATCCAAGAAAAACACCCGATAACAATAATAATCGTTCCCAGTCCTGGTTTTAAAAAGACACTCAAAACAATCACTAAGACCAACCATGGAATAGAAGATAAAATATCCACAAGTCGCATTAAAATGTTATCAATCCAACCTCCAAAATACCCTGAAACCAAACCAATTGTTGTCCCGATTGTAGTCGCTGTTAGCATCGCTAAGACACCTACTAATAAAGAGACACGTCCGCCATAAACCACCCGAATAAAATAATCACGTCCAACTTCATCAGTACCAAAAAGATGTTTCAAACTGGGTGGTTGTGACATATTACTTACATCAGTGGCATTTGGGTCTATCGGCAACAATGGTGCGACTAACGACAAGACAATTAATAAGGTTAAAAAAACAAAAGAAAGGGTATAAATCGGAGAAGAAACAATCGCTTGGAATACATTTTTCAAACGTTTCATTACTCTTTTCCTCCCTTACGAATTCGTGGATCAACGACGGAATAAAGCACATCTGAAAGCAGATTTCCTAAAATGACCAGAGTCGCTGAAAGTAGCATAATCGCCATAATGACTGGATAATCTAAACTTCTGGTTGCACTCGTTAAATAAGGACCCACACCTGGCCAGCCAAAAATCGTTTCTGTAATAATCGCCCCCGTCACTAACATTGGCAAAGCTAAGCCTAATTGCGTTACGACTGGAATTAAAACATTCCGACTGATATGGCGACGGAAAATTTGCCCTTTGGTTGCATGAAAGGCTTTTTGCACTGTCACATAATCTTCTGACACTTGTTGGAGTGCAGAAGCTCGAATATACCGGGTCAATTCTGGGAAAAAAGCCACAGTTAAAGTTGTATATGGCATGATGAAATGTGCGAGAAAATCATTAAAATCGCCTGCTTTTCCGACAGTATTCATACCGATAATTGGGAATAGATTCAAACGATATCCTAAAAAATAAATCAAAATCATCGCAAACCAAAATGTCGGAATCGCAATTCCTAATGAAGCAATCCCATCAATTAATTTATCGAAAAATTTTCCTTTGTTTGCTGCAGCAAGTAATCCCAATGTAATTGCTAAAATTAATGCAGTCAAATACGCAGGGACAATTAATTTCATCGTATTGGGAATACGCACTGCTAATTCTCCAGCGATGCTTCGCTGTGATACTAATGAATAGCCAAAATCTCCTTTAAAAATATTCGTCAACCAAGTCACATATTGCACTAGAAAAGGTTCATTTAATCCATATTTTTCTCGTAATGCCTCCACTCGATCGGGTGACATATTTGGTGTTGTCACCGAATCAATCACATCATACGGAGCCAAATGAATCAGTGAAAATACTATAAACGAAATAATTAATAACAATGGAATAGCTTGGAGTATTCGTTTCGCAATATATCGTAGCACACGTAACGCTTCCTTTCTCTTGATAAAAATGAAAAGAGACTGAAGCTATGACATCAGTCTGTTTAACAATAAAATATCCAAACGTAGAGATTGTTCCTACGGGCAGGTCCCCGTCGCCAATTCACAGGAATTAGCACGTTTCAATCTATCTCGTTCGGATATTTTTGTTTTGATTTATGTCACACTCTCAGCTCAATTCACTATTTAATCGTTAATTTAGATACATCTTCAAATGTGTAAATTGGAATTAATCCTGCAGTTTCAACATTTTCAATACGATTATTCACTGCTAGAATTTTTTTGTTATCAACAATTGGGTAGATACGTGCATCTTCCGCAATTGCTTGTTGCAATTCGTTGTATAATTCTTTACGCTTCGTTTCATCTAATTCCACAGCTGCTTTGCTAAACAACTCATCTGTTTTTTGATTGTCTGTTTGGAAGTAATTTGAGCTACCATCTGTTTCAAATAGCGCACCATATAAATCTGGATCATTCCCCATAATATAACCACCTAAGAAAAGGTTGTATTTTGTTGATCCTTCTTTCTTTAGTTCCGCAAAAATTGCTGTGCTATCGCCACCTTCTAAGGTAACTGTAATCCCAGCTTTTTGTAATTGTTGTTGAATCAAGGTTGCTTGAATCGTTTGCGCTGGATCACTTGAAGAAAAACCTAAGTTTAATTTCAAGTCGCTTACATTGGCTTCTTTTAATAGTTCTTTTGATTTTTCAATGTTCGTTTCATATTTTTCAACATCCTCTGTTACATATGGATTGTTTGGTGGTAAGAATGAATAAGGTTGTTCATAATAATCCGTTGTTAAGTAAGCAGCTTGATTTAATTCATCTTTGTTTAAAGCAAATAAGACTGCTTGACGAACTTTTACATCTTGTAATGCTTCTGAATGAGTGTTCAATCCTAGATAGCCCACACGGTTTTCACTATATGGATATGTTGTGATTGTTTTTTCATCTAAATCAGCCACATCAGATGGTAAAACAAATGCTGCATCTACTTCACCTTTTTGTAAAGCAACTTTTGTTGTATCCGCACTTTCAATAATACGTAATGTTAAGTTTTTAATTGAAGCTTCGCCGCCAAAATAGTGTTCATTTGCTTCAAATGTTAAATATTCGCCACGTTTGTATTCAACTAATTTATACGGTCCTGTTCCAACTGGATTCTCTGGCAATTCATTCACTGAAAAATCTTCAACACCTTCAAAGACATGTTTTGGAATGATAAATGTCTCTGTCGCAATATTATTAATCGCTGCTGCACTTGCTTGTGGTAAGACAAATTTGACTGTATAGTCATCCACTTTTTCAACTTTAATTGGTTGGTCGCCTACCCATAATTTATCAGCATTCCCATTTTCTTTTTTCGCTTTTTGTTCATAAGTGAAAACAACATCATCTGCTGTAAATGGTTCACCATCTGACCATTTCACATCCTGTTTTAGATGAACAGTTACTGATAAACCATCAGCAGCAGGTTCCACTGACTCTGCCAAGGCATTTTTCGTTGTCCCATCACCTTCCACAATCACTAATGGTGAATAAATGATATTGGTTACAGTTAGTCCCCAACGATCACTCGTATTAATTGGATTCGTTGACGATGGATCGCCACTAATCGCATAAGTAAATGTTGAATCATCAGCTTTTGTTGTTGAGGCATTCGTAGATTCGTTGGTATTGCTAGTTCCCGATGAGCAAGCCGCTAAAGCCAGCCCTAAAGCAACGATACCAAAACTAAAAAGCCCCTTTTTCCATTTCTTCATTGATTATTCCCCCTGAAATAACTCTTTAACAAGTTGTTGTTTTCCCAAAGAATAGACGGTTCATTTTAAAAAGTCAACGTACACGTGATAGCTTTTTTCTATATAGTAAAATTAATTATTAAAAAAAAATCTACAAAAAAAGAGCACAGATAGGATTATCCATGCTCTTTTGCTGTAACGCTAACCTTTCTAAAAGAAAAGGTCACGTCAAAGTGTCATAAAGGAATTGAATCACTCACAATAAATGATATCTTTTACCAAACTGGCACACTAGATTTTTTCGTTGTTTCTTCAATGATTTGTTTTACTTCATCTGTTTGATAGTATTTCACAATTGTTTTGTAAATGTCTTTGTCTTTTTCTTCTTCACGTGCAGCAATCACGTTATAGTATGGTTTAGAAGAATCTGCGATGGGTTCTAAGAAAATCGCATCTTCAGTTGGAATATAGTTTGCATCCACAGCTACATTGTTGTTTACACAAGCAATATCCACATCATCCAACACACGAATCGTTTGGTTGGCATCTAATAAATCAAATTTTAAATCTTTTGGATTTGATGTAATATCATTCACTGTTGGCATGAAACCTTTTTCTTTATCCAATTCGATTAAACCAGCTGTTTGCAATAGTAACAACGCACGACTTTCATTTGATACGTCATTTGGAATCGCTACAGTCGCACCATCTTTTAAATCTTTAATGTCTTCAATTTTATTTGAGAAAATACCTAATGGATTTAACGTTGTATAAGCGATGGTTGTGTTATGGAAACCACCTTCTTTGTTGACATTATCCATGTAGATTTCAGTTAATGTTGAATGTAAATCAATGGAACCATCTTCTAAAGCAGTGATTGGTCCACGATAGTCAGTGAATTTTACGATTTCTAAAGCAATGTTTTCTTTATCTTTCAATTCTTTTTTGACATGTTCCCATGCTTCGTTGTTTTCCCCAACAACACCTAAACGAACAACTTCCGCTTTTGCTTCCTCTGAAGAACCTGTCTCTTTGGTACTACCTGAACCGCATGCCCCTAATAATGTTAACGCACCGACAGTTAAAATACCTGTCACTAATTTTTTCCAACCTTTTTTCATCACCATTCTCCTTTTGTTTTTTTCTTTCCGTTTTGACTTTACTCCTGAAAATAAAAAATGCCCTTTTATCAACATAAACATGCTGATAAAAGGACGAAATTTCGAGGTACCACCTTTTTCAGAAGTAACACTTCTCTCTTCTGTCGTAACAGAACGTTCAAGGTAACAATTGAACAAGTCGAAACTGCCTATTATCGACAATTTTCCTCAGAGAACTCGTTCTTCTTGCAAAAAATCGCAAACTCGCAAGATGACACTGCTCTTCAACGGATAGATATATAAGTTTTCTTGTACTTTACAGTATCCGTAAACGCGTGTCAATAGTTAAAAACAAATCACTTAACCAGTGAAATTTCATTCAACGGCCAATAACGCATAAAGACTTCACCTTTAATCATCGACTGATCCACAAAACCAAAAATACGGCTATCTTTTGAAATCAAGCGATTATCTCCTAGCACAAAATATTTTCCATCTGGAACAACATAGGAAAAATCATTCGTAAATGTAAGTGCTCGGTCAGCGATATCTTGGAATCGAGTACTATACGCGTACTCTGTTTGCAGCTTATCGTCTCCAAATTTTTCTTTGTATTCTGCCAAATACGTTTCATCAACTTCTTCACCATTTACAGTCAGTACATCATTTTTCATTTGTACTTTATCGCCAGGCATACCGATGACACGTTTGACAGCAAGTTTTTCTAAATCATCTGGTTCTTGGGTGGTCACAATATCAAAGCGTTCAATTTTAGAAAGTTGGAACGTAAATAATTTTTGGCCATCTGCTAAGGTAGGGTCCATCGAATGTCCTTTTACTGACACCGGTGTCACTACAAATAAGCGGATAATTAATAATAGGACGACGAAAAAAATAAACGTACCCCAGTTTTTCATAAATTCTTTCAAAGGTTATGCTCCCCTACTAGTTATTTCGAATATGCCATTATTATAACATAGCTAGCGACTGTTCGTGAAAATTGACGTCTATCTTTTGCGAACAAAGGTTGTTTTATCCTAGTTCTATGGTATATTCTCTGAATATTTGCCATTTTTTGCTCTACTTTTGTTATACTAATGAATAATACTTTTAGATTGGAGATATTCTTATGAACTTTGGGCGTTTTACGCGTCTTACAGTGCGTCGAGGAAAAAACTTTTTCTCAAAAAATATTTCGTCAATTCAACTGATTGTTACCTATTATATTTTAATGACCTTATTTGCGCTTATTTTATTTTACTTGCCGATTTTTCGAAAACCTGATGTTTATGTTTCTTTTATTGATATGTTCTTCATGGCCATCAGCACCATTAGTGTCACAGGATTATCTACTTTTCCAATTGACGAAGTGTTCAACGAACGCGGTGTCATTTTATTAGAAATCCTCTTTCAAATTGGTGGTCTCGGGGTCATGATGATTTCAACTTTTTTCTTCATCGTTTCTCGGCGAAAGATTTCGTTGAAACAACGGCAGTTAATTATGGCCGACATGAATCAGCCTCGTTTGAGCGGGATTGTCCGCATGATTCGTACAACCTTTACCATTATTTTAGTCTGTCAACTTATCGGTGGGACCGTTTTTGGTATTTATTTTAAAACAATGGGATATTATGAACATTGGACCGATGCTATTTTTTATGGACTGTATCAAGCGATTTCTGCCGTAACCAATTCTGGTTTTGATGTCACTGGTGAATCAATTGTACCGTATGCGAATGATACGCTCTTTTTAGTCAGTATTATGTTTTTAATTTTTATTGGCGGAATTGGGTTTCCAGTAATTATGGATTTTCGTGAATGGCTGGTTTATCAAGTGTTCAAAAAGAAACGCCAATTACCTTTTCGTTTTACGCTCTTTACTAAAATCGCCTTTTTAGCTTTTGTCGTGCTATTTATTGGCGGAACCTTAACGATTTTCTTTTTAGAAAAAGACCACCTGTTTAAAAATATGACGGCAGTTGGCCAATGGGTCAATAGTATGTTTTATTCGATGACAACAAGAAATGCCGGGTTACAAATCCATGATTTAAATGAATTCCAAACAACTACGCTTATGATTTTTTCTGTCTTGATGTTTATTGGATGTAGCCCAAGTTCAGTTGGTGGGGGTGTTCGAACAACCACTGTCGCGATTATTGGTTTATATTTGATTTCATTTTTAAAAAGCGAAAGTCATATCAATATCTTTGGTCGTAAAATTGATAATGAGGATGTTCGTAAATCAGTCGTAGTGTTCATGTTGTCCTTGTTAATGTGCTTTGGTTGTGTCATTTTCTTAACAGCAACTGAAGATGTTTCATTGATTGCGATTATTGTTGAAGTGACTTCCGCCTTTGGAACAACTGGTTTATCCCTAGGTATTACCCCAGAACTTTCCGTGATAGGCAAACTGATTATCGCCTTATTGATGTTTATTGGAAGAATTGGTATGCTCTACACATTATTATTATTTATCCCTAAAGAAACAAGAGATTTAGGGTACGAATACCCAACTGAAAAAATTATTATTGGTTAGACAAATCCCCCTTGCTGAGCAAGGGGGATTTCATTTTTCCACCACAGTAATCACCTAGGTAGATTCCTTTTCTAATGCTTTTCGCGTTTTTGCAGGAATTTTTTGCCAAACTAGCTTATATGAAAGCAAGATCATCTGCTCAAGTTCTTCATCACTCAATTCGGTAGTAGTTAAAACAATAGAATTCCAATGTTTTTTATTCATGTGGTAACCTGCTGTAACATCTGAATAGACTTCTCGCCATTCTTCATTTTTTTCTGGCGGACCTTTTAAAGTGAGGATGGTTGATTCATTTGCTTCGGGACTCATCGTACCAAACATTTTTCCAGCTACTTCAAAATAGATGGTACCCCAATCTTCACGATAATAAACTTTTGCAAAAGGCAATTGATTGCCAAATCTTCGGAGACGTTCTTGGCGTTTTTTCATTTTCTCCACTCCTTTTTTATCTTATTATAAGAGAGATCTGTTTTTTCTCGTTAAATTTTTTCTTAATTTTAAAGAAAAAGGGTAGCTGATTAATCTTTTGCCAAAGATATGGTATGATAAGTTGAATTTGTAATGAATATTTCATTTTACGTATGGAGGTTTTTTATGGGAATCCGAAGTTATTTTGCTGCATTTGTCGGCAAGACCTCACAATGGATACTAAAGAATTTTTTTAAGGGAGGATCAAGTCTTCCTGGAAAACTAGCATTATCAATTGATCCGCACATTCTAGATTACCTAGCAAAAGACTATCAAGTTGTAGTGGTTACTGGAACAAACGGCAAAACATTAACGACTGCCTTAACTGTGAATATTTTGCGTCAAGAATTTGATAATGTGTTGACAAATCCAACTGGTGCAAATATGGTGCAAGGAATTGTCTCTACTTTTCTTTCTGCGAAAAAAACAAGTGGGAAAAAATTTGCTGTCCTTGAAATTGATGAAGCCAGTCTAAGTAAAGTTACAGAGTACATCAAACCAGAATTATTTGTTTTTACAAATATTTTCCGCGATCAAATGGATCGTTATGGTGAAATTTATACAACGTATCAACTAATTGTTGATGGTGCAGCTAAATCGCCGAATGCAACCATTTTAACGAATGGTGATTCACCTATCTTCAATTCAATCGATACAGTGAATCCTCGTAAATATTATGGGTTTGACCATGAAGAAGATCATGAGCAAATGGCGCATTACAATACTGATGGAGTGTTGTGTCCAAAATGCCAACATATTTTACACTATAAAATGATTACTTACGCAAATCTTGGCAAATATTACTGTCCAAACTGCGATTTCCATCGTCCAGAATTAGATTATAAATTGACAGAATTAAAAAATATGACGAATACATCGGCTGAGTTTATCATTGATGGCAATGAGTACAAACTAGAAGTTGGTGGCATGTACAATATTTACAACGCACTCGCTGCCACAGCAGTTGCCGAATACTATACAGTGAGTCCGGAAAAAATTCGTGCTGGTTTAGGCTATGATGAAAAAGTCTTTGGTCGTCAAGAAGTCATTGAAATTGATGGCAAACAATGTACGTTAGTCTTAGTTAAAAATCCCGTGGGACTCAATCAAGTCATTGATATGATTGGACTATCTCCTTATCAATTTTCATTGGTTTGCTTGTTAAATGCCAACTATGCAGATGGGATTGATGTGAGCTGGATTTGGGATGGTAATCATGAGTCATTTGCTGAAATGGACATTCCACAAGTCATTGCAGGTGGCGATCGTCATAAAGATATGGCATTACGCTTAAAAGTCGCTGGCATTGATGAAAACAAAATTACCGAAACACAAAATCTTGATGAAGTCATCGATAACATCAAAGATTTACCAACAGAGCATGTCTACATCCTAGCAACCTATACTGCTGTTTTACAATTACGTAAGAAGTTAGCAGATAAAGGTTACATGGAAGGAGGAATGTCACGTGGCTAAACGACAATTACGACTAGCCCATCTTTATGGGAATCTGTTAAACACTTATGGCGATAATGGCAACATTTTGATGTTAAATTACGTTGCCCAAAAAATGGATATTGCGTTGGAGATTGAAATTGTCAGTATCCACGAGCCTTTCGATCCAACACGCTATGATTTGATTTTCTTTGGCGGTGGACAAGACTATGAACAAGTTATTGTCTCAAAAGATATCCAATCAAAAAAAGAAAGCTTAACTGAATTTATCGAAAATGACGGTGTAATTTTAGCCATTTGTGGTGGTTATCAACTATTAGGGCACTACTACATCGGTGCTGATGGTGAAAAAATCCATGGTATTGGCGCATTAGATCACTATACTCTAAGCCAAGACAACAATCGTTTTATCGGGGATGTTAAAATCTACAATGAAGAATTTGACGAAACTTACGAAGGCTTTGAAAACCATAATGGCCGTACTTTCTTAGGAAAAGGCGAACGACCACTTGGAAAAGTAGTCGAAGGTTTTGGAAACAATGGTGAAGACCAAACAGAAGGCGCCATTTATCGCAATGTATTCTGTTCATATTTCCATGGTCCAATTTTGGCTCGTAACGAAGTATTAGCAAAGCGTTTAATTGATTTAGCATACAACCGTAAATATCAAGCATAATTTGCAAACGAGACTTATAAAGGAGTCTCGTTTCAGACTGTAGACAAAGTCCATATTAGGGATGCAATCTACAGTCTTTTCTTTTACATTACTAATTGAAAACGAATACATTTGATATATAAGGAACGCTCTCTTTGATTGCCCCTATGTAAACGAATGGTTTCTAGTGTAAATAGAAAAAATATGGGATAGTTAATTCATAAAAAAAGAAGGGGGAATATTAATGCCATCTGTAGCTATGGGAGCTATACTCATTCCTTCTACACTTGCTTTTGCTTAAGAAACTTCTATTGACCTGAATTATTCATAGATTTTCAGAAAACACCTTGAAACGTTAGTCTGCCAATATATTTTGTCTTTCCAGTTTACACCCAAAAGGTGTGAAAAAAGAACCCCTTTCTGTTATGGTTAATGTACCACCAACAACCATAGAAAGGAGTTTTCTCAATGGCAACTTTACACGAAAACACTCTAAAATTCAATGCAAAAATGACCGTTACAATACTGGAGGTAATCTTTCCACCGATGCAGGCTTAGTTCTGGTGAAGGAATTCCTCCACTCCATCGGCTTTGAACAGCTAATGGAAGGGACGCTTGATTTTCAGGATGACCGTCTTGCACCTACCCATTTGAATGAATCGATTCTTGAACAACTGATCTTTCAATTAACTGCAGGCTATGATACCGATTCCTCTGCCAACATCTTACGTCATGATCCTTTCTTCCAGCAGATGCTTGAAAAAAGTGCATTGGCTTCACAACCCACAATATCGCGTTTCTGGGATCGAATCAGTGAAAGCCCTAATGCGCTTATGCAACTCCAAGCCCTCAACCAAGCGATGCTGGATAAGGTACGCATACAACGCAATACAACAGAAATGGTGTTGGATTTGGATTCAACCTATTGTGACACCTACGGCGACCAAGAGGAAACGGCCTTCAACACCCATTACCAAACAACCGGTTATCATCCTCTCGTGGCATTCGACGGGCTCACCAAGGACTTTCTCAAGGCGGAACTGCGTTCCGGAAATACATACTGCTCAACCGGAGTAGCCAATTTTTTGAATCCCCTTCTTGAGCACTATAATCAGACGGTTCCGATTAGCGCAATCCTTGTTCGCGCTGATAGTGGCTTTGCAGCGCCGGAACTGTATGACCTCTGTGAAGAAAAAGAGCATCAGTACGTCATTCGACTCAAGCGAAATCGCCGCTTATTCAAAATGGCAGAGGAGTTTGTTCAAGTTGGGGATGAGACCGAATGGAGTAAGCGGGAAGAACATTTCTACTCGATCCGCTATCAAGCCGGCACTTGGAAGCATGACCGTAGGGTTTGTATTCGTTCCGTCAGGGAAGCGGATGAGCTGGTTTTCAATCACGAATTCATCATCACCAATCTATCCGATGCTACCTCGGCTGAACGCGTCTACCAAACGTATTGGAAGAGAGGTACGATGGAGAACTTCATCAAGGAAGCGAAAAATGGTTTTTTCTTCGACAAGACCGACAGTTCTCATTTCTTGGAGAATGCCGTTCGCATGATGGTCAGCGTGCTTTCCTACAATATCAACAATTTTATGCGTACGCTAACGTTCCCCGAAAAGGCCAAAGGTCTGCAGATACAGAGTATCCGTCTTCGGTTTTTCAAGATTGCAGGGAAACTGATTCACACCGGGAGACGGATGATACTGAAACTCAGCACCCATCATGTGTACCAAGAAGAATTTTTTCACATTCTGCGAGAAATTCAATCCTTGTCCTGGTGAATTCCCCTATTTAAAAAAATCTCGTTCGGACAAAGGGGTTACTCTGCCTAAAAACACGATAACCATAGCATACCGTGCCAATTATCACCTTTAAGGAGCTACTCGAGATAGAAAAAACTTCAAAATCACAAAAAATCCACCATCAAAACCTAAATAGAATGGTTCATGCCAACTTTTTGGGTAGTATGAATAATTCAGGATTCATTATATCACTGTACCCAGGGAACTTATTATTTCATTTTCATTACAAGCGCTTACGAAAGATATGAGAGAGCCGTTTCACTGATTCATCGACGGAGCACCTGATGCTGTGCTCCGGTGAACGACAGCTTCGCCGGAGGTGAGTGCCGCTTTTCGGTATCCTCCTCCGACTAACATCGCCTCGCCGGAGGTGGCGACCCATTTTATTTCCGACGACAAAGGCATCCATCGTATCGCGGTTCAGGAAATTGCCTTGGTCGAAGAGTCGTTTCGGCGTATCGAAATGATGCAGCGTCACGAAAGGAAGCACGCCTTCTTTTTCGCATTCCGCAAAGACTTTATGGTAGAAGTCCACACCCTCTTGATATGCAGCAGTGGCCCCACCAAAAATAAGATCTTCAGGTGATCGAAACAGCTACCTCTCCCCTATCCATGTTCATTAATGATTGTTTGTGTTACTTTACGTATTTTCGGAAACCGCATCCAAACGATTAAAAAGCAATTAATTGCATTAAAAAACATATTTTTGTTCGAACCCCACTACTTTGTTGAATTTTTGTTTATTTTTGTTCGTTTTAAGTTGACCAAACTGTGAAATTGTGCTAAATTATGGATAATATAAAGAGGTGAATGAAAATGTTAAAAAAAGAACGCCTGTTGATACTCACTGAAATCGTCAACCAGGAAGGCATCATCACCGTAGCCGATATCGTCAAGCAACTGAATGTTTCCGACATGACCGTGCGCAGGGATCTGGACGAACTCGATAAGGCCGGAAAAATCCTGCGCATCCACGGCGGAGCACAAAGCATCAGCTACGCATTGGACCAGGAGCTTTCGCATACGGAAAAACAAGAAGTCCAAAAAGAAGAAAAGAAAGCGATTGCCAAGTTGGCGGCAAGCTACGTCGAGGATGGGGACACCATTTTCCTCGGGCCGGGAACGACGATCGAAATACTGGCTAGCTATCTCGGCGGCAAAAAAATCCGCATCATCACAAACAGCTATCCGGTTTTCGAAAATCTGCGCCAATACGACACCGCGGATATCATTATGATTGGCGGCGATTACCGGAAAAATACAGGTGCTTTCTTCGGCCCGATCGCGAACGACAACCTGAAAAAGTTGAAGTTTTCCAAATGCTTCATCAGCGCCAACGGCATCCACAATGAAGCGATCTCTACCTATAGCATGGCGGAAGGCGAAACCCAGAACATCGCCCTGAACAACTCCCGCACAAAATACTTGCTTGCGGACAACAAGAAATTCAACCGGGACGATTTCTACAATTTCTACAACCTGCACGACATCGATCACTTGGTCACCGATGACCATATCAGCGCGGATTTGGTCACGCATTACTCGCAGTACGTCACCCTTACCCAAGCCCAAACAGAAGAAGGAGCTAACTTATGAAACTGAACGGCATCATTTTTGACTTCAACGGTACAATGTTCCAGGATTCGCATCTGCACGAACAGGCCTGGATCGACATGATCCAAAAGTACAGTCCAGGCAACGGGCTTACAGAAACAGAGATTCTGACAAACGTACACGGCCGCACGAACGACAAAATCCTGCGTCATTTTGTTTCCTCTGAACTGACGGACGAGGAAGTGCAGAAACTTTCTTTGGAGAAGGAAGAACATTACCGCAAACTCTGCCTGAACAAACCGGAACAACTCGTGTTGACGGACGGCTTGATCGAAGTGCTGGACGATCTGAAGGAGCGCAAGTTGCCGCTGACGATTGCCACCGCGACCATCAAAGAAAATGTCGACTTCTATTTCGACACCTTCGCGCTTGATCGTTGGTTCGATCCGGACAAAGTCGTCTTCGATGACGGTTCCTTCCCCGGAAAACCGGAGCCGGATATTTTCCTGCATGCCGCCAGAAAACTCGGGGTCCCCCCCGAAGAATGTCTGGTCATCGAGGACGCCTATTCCGGACTCCGCGCGGCCAACACCGCGAACATCGGTATGATCATCGCAATCGACCCGTTCTTCAAGAACCGGGAAACCTTCCAGAAGGAAAATCTCTGCAAGGATGGCGTCATCACAGACTTCCATGGCTTCACGCAACGCCTTTTCGCGGAGCAAGCCTAAAAATAAAGAGAACGCACAATCGGCCAACCGATTGTGCGTTCTCTTTTTGTGGAGTTGCGGGGTTGCTCAAGGTTACCGAATCACCGGGAGCTGTGCTCCGGTGAAAGACGGCTTCCGCGATTGAAGCAATATATCGGTCCGCAGCGATTGGCTCGCTGGCGTTTGTAGGTGATCCCATTACCACTGTGAAACCAAAATAAAAACTGTGGAACATGTGCTATCATCACATTCCACAGCTGAATAATTTTATACTTTCCTGCTCCATAAGAATAAACCTGCTATTCGATTATCTGAGTTTCTGCCAACTTTTTGTACCAGTAAGCACTTTTCTTCGGATAACGTTCCTGCGTTTCAAAATCCACGTAGAATAATCCGTAGCGTTTCTCATAGCCATTTGACCATGAAAAGACATCCATCAATGACCATATGAAATAACCTTTCACGTTCACACCTGCTGTTATTGCATCTGAAATGATCTCTAAATGCTTTTTAACATAATCGATACGTGCATCATCCTTGACTGTACCATCTACAAATTCATCTTTATAGCCTAAGCCATTTTCAGTAATATAGATTTTTTTATAATTAGGATAATCATTTTTGACCCGCATCATTTGATCATATAAGCCTTGTGGATAGATCATCCAATCCCAATCAGTTCGTGGAACATCTACGTCAAACTCTCTTCTTCCGACACCTTTCAGCTGATATTTAGATCCGCCTTTAGCCCCGGTTGAATTATGCGTAATTTCTGATTCACCATCAAACGCACGCATCCAATCGCTCATGTAATAATTAATGCCCAGAAAGTCATTTAAATCCTTAGCTGATTCAAGAATTTCAAAATCTTCTTCACGAAGATCCAAATTGCCACCATTTATGGAGAGAATATGATTAACACCCTCCATCGTTTTTTGAGAGTACCTCCCCAAGTAAGTGGCATCCAGAATAAATTTGTTATGAATGATGTCTTCCAATTCTGCTGCTCGCACGTCACCTGGATTAGATGGATCATAAGGATACTTTGTTGGGAGCGCATGAACGACACCTATTTCTCCTGAATATCCATTATCCTTATAGACCCTAACAGCTCTTGCATGTGCAAGCATCATGTTGTGATGAGATTGGAATAATTTTTCAAAATCATACTTAATCCCTGGTGGGAATTTACCGACTAAGTACTGACCATCACCTATCGGGCCTATTTCATTGAACGTAGTCCAATAGTTAACCTCTGAAAATTCTTTAAAACAGTACGCAGCGTAATCTACAAAATGGTCAATGTTTTTACGATTTAAGAAGTCTCCATCTGAATGCAACACTTCAGGAGTATCAAAATGATGCAGCGTGACAAAAGGCTCCACATGACGTTTATGGCATTCTGAAAAGAGCTTATGATAGTATGCAACGCCTTTAGGATTTACTTCACCAAAACCAGTCGGAAAAATGCGTGACCATGCAATGGAAATGCGAATGCCGTTTACACCGAATTTTTCACTAAGCTCCAGGTCCACAGGATAACGATGATAAAAATCACTGGCTGGCTCTGCTGTATACCAATAGTTTTCTTCAAGATAAGTATCCCAAGCTACACGGCCTTTGCCATCTGTTTGCGTCGCCCCTTCAGCTTGATAGGCTGCTGTTGCGCCCCCGAAAATAAAATCTTTTGGTAGATTTTTCATAGTATATTCTCCTATCTAGTCTTCAAATTGTTCCTGAACAAATGCAAGAGCTCCTTGGCCATCACGGGTCAATTTAATGTATTGACCTCCTTGCGTTTTAGCAAGTTTAACGCCCAATCTATCAGTATCCTGTTTGATATCTTCGTAATTCGAAGCTACTTGAGGTGCCAGGATGACTAAATCATAGTCTTTCATGATATCCATGTGCGCCCCATAGCTACCTGCTGCTGCTTTTACAGGAGCCCCATATTCAGCCGCAGCTTTATTTAAAGCATTAGCAAGAAGGCCACTTGTTCCACCGCCGGCACAAAGGACAAGAACATTTTTAGCTTCTATTATTTTATTTTCAAAAACTTTCGGATCATTCTCGTTCGCATCAACACTTGCAAGGACCGCTTTGGCTTTTTTAGTATCAAAGCTGCCTTCAACTTTTTCTTTCAAACTATCCGTAGATGATACTCCAGCTTTTTCTTCTTCAAGAATTTGTGCATCGTAGACTTTAAAGAATGGGTAGTAAATCACTACGTCCACTACAATCAATGTAAGAGCAAGAACAAGTGACATCAGCCCGAATCCTGTTCCGATAACGATCCCTAAAGGACCTGGTGTTGTCCAAGGCAAATTCACGCTAAAGCTGTTCATCCCAAGAACATCAACGAAGAATTTGAAAATCCAGACGTTGGCAATCGGTGCAAAAATAAAAGGCACAAAAAATACTGGATTTAAAACGATAGGTGCTCCAAATAAGATGGGTTCATTAACCCCAAAGAAAGTTGGTACAACTGACGCTCTGCCGATCGCCTTATTCCGTTTTGATTTTGATAACCACATGAACATGAATGGAACAACTAGCGTTGCACCGGTACCACCCATTGTAACGACAAACATCTGGGTTCCGGACGTCAGAATCTTATCGGCATGCTGTCCAGCCTGTAAAAGTTGGAAATTAGTTTCAATATTCGCATACGTAATCGCTGCAATAGCAGGTTCAACGATAGACGGTCCGTGTATACCAACAAACCAGAACAGTGCATATGCACCAAATATGATTGTAATGCCCAAGTAACCATCAGCCGCTGTGAACAGGGGCTCGAATAACTTAATGATAGACTCAGCCACATTCGTGCCCATAATGTTCCTGGTCACTATATCCAAACCATAAAGAACGACTATCACTAAGGTAAAAGGAATGATATCTTTAAATACTTGTGAAATGTTTGGTGGTACTTCTTCCGGCATCCTGATTGTCACATTATTTTTCACAGTGATATTATAGATGTTCACAGTAATGAACGCTGCAAGAAACGCTGTCAATAGTCCTTTTGTTCCTAAGAATCCGTTTGCAAATCCACCGCCCTCAACTGCAT
This sequence comes from Enterococcus saccharolyticus subsp. saccharolyticus, assembly GCF_029023825.1. Classification (NCBI taxonomy): domain Bacteria; kingdom Bacillati; phylum Bacillota; class Bacilli; order Lactobacillales; family Enterococcaceae; genus Enterococcus; species Enterococcus saccharolyticus. Next base: position 2,424,930 of record NZ_CP118957.1, read on the forward strand.
CCGCAGCAAGGAGTAAGAAACCGGATATGGAAGCCAACATAGTGGAAAGGAAATTAATTTGATTGGTGTTTTCCAGCTTTCTGTTAAAGGAATCCGTTAAAGATTTTGCTGTTGTGCCGGCAACCAAAACTCCTAAGATCCCCATTGTATATCCGTATGGTTTCATAATCAAAGCTTCAGTCGATGCACTCCATGAGAAACCGAAGATATTAGGAACATATGCAATCAATAAGAAAATACTTGAAAACAGAACAACAGGCATCGCTGAGATAAAGCCATCACGTATTGCGCGTAGATAGATATTACGGGACACTTTCTCAAAGAAAGGTTTAGCTTTTTCAATTTGTGCAATCAATGCATTCATCATAATTAGTTACTCCCTCTTTTATACAATTCAATCATATGTTTCATCAAATCCCTAAGCAGCAATGTTGTCATCAAGTGATCCTGTCCATGCATCATCGTAACGCTGTACGCAATATCATCACCTGAAGCTTCCATAGTAAGCAAACTTGTCTGAGCTTTATGAGCTTCTTTGATGCTGGTATTTGCTTCTTCACATAATGCTTCGGCTTTATCATAATCACCTTTTTCCGCTGCTTTTAAAGCATCCAAAAGGTACGATCGCGCTTCACCTGCATAGGCAACAATTTCAAACCCTAATAAAGTAGCTTCTTCCCTGTTCATTTTCATTTCCTCCAATTTTTTCAGATATTTTCTTTCCAAGATGTTGCTGTCGTTCCAAGAACTTTGCTTAGTGTCTCGATAGTATTAAAGCCCGTCTTACGCTACCATTTACGTGCAGCTTGCTCACCTTCTTGGATTTGTAATGATTGATTTCAATTCCTTACCCGCTAAATCCGTCCCCAGTACAATAGCCATATTAATTTCTCCTTACTAAAAATATTTTAATGATCTTACGAAGACAGTCTGGAAAATCACAATTCATTTTCCCGGAAGCGTTTTTATTTCCTTATGCCCTCATTATAAACAGAACCAAACACAAAATCAATCTTTTTGTTCGTTTTTTTGTTTTATTTTTTTGTTTTTTTAAAATAATTGTTTTTTTTTGTTTTTTAGTATAGTGAAACAGCTTTTTTATTGTGTCTTATTATTTTGGGTCAGTTCAGAAAAACTGTTCATTTCATGCGCTTTTTTAGTTAAAATAAAAGAAGCACAGATTGCACCCTGTGCTTCAAACATTTAATCCTGAAAGGACTAAAAATATGCATACCTATTATAACATGGATCAACTCACTTTGGACTTATCAACTTCATTTTCTCCCAAAGAAAATCATGTCGCTGTTTTCATCAACGAATTAGTTGAATCTCTTCAAATCAATGAGCCGTATCTTTTTGGACGCCCTAGAGAATATGACCTAGGTGCGATGATGAAGCTGGTTCTGTTTGCCTATACGAGAGAAACCTTCACCAGTCGCAAGATTGAGCGCTTGGCTGAAGAAAATTTATATGCCCGTTGGTTGACCCAAGAACGTGTCCCTTCTTATCGAACGATTGCCCGTTTCTGCGTGTCCAATGATGTGCAGGAACTGACGAATAAAGGATTAACACATCTGACCGAGTATCTTCGCGCGCGCAATCTGATTGATGATGCGTTGTTTATCGATGGCACGAAAATTCTAGCCGATGCCAATAAATATAGCTTTGTCTGGAAGAAAAACACGATCCGTTTTGATCAGATGAATCGTGAAAAACTCCTTTTATTGATGACGGAATTAAAAGAAGCGTATGCAGTAAAAGAGATTCCCGAAGGGACTTCCCTTACACTAGACATGGTAGATGAGCTGTTGACACGAATGGAACTGAGATTGGAAGAAATTGAAAAAGAAGTCCAGTCAACGAAACGAATTTCACCTAATCCTGCAAAAAAACAGCGCAGAACGCTAAAAAGTCAAGTACGCAAATTAACTGTAAAACGAGAGAAGCTGATTGAACACCAAGATCAGTTTTCTATTTATGGTGCCAGAAATAGTTACTCAAAGACCGATCATGACGCTACTTTCATGCGCGTGAAAGAAGATCATATGATGAATGGTCAATTAAAGCCAGCCTACAATTTACAAATCGCTACTTGTAATCAATTTGTTTTAGGATATGATGTTTTTCAAAACCCAACTGACACTAGAACCTTACAACCATTACTTGAAAAAATGAATGTGACTAACCAATCACATCGATATATTGTCGCAGACGCAGGGTATGGCTCTGAAAGTAATTATCGATATCTAGAAGATGAACTCCCTCAACATACCGCGCTTATTCCCTACGGGACTTTTTTAAAAGAGAAAAGTAAAAAGTGGAAAACCGATGAGCAAAAAATAATGAACTGGACTTACAGTGAACAGGAAGATTACTATATCGATCCTAAAGGTGTGCGATTTAATTTTCATGTCTATCGCAAAAGAACCGATAAAGATGGATTTATTCGAGATTTTAAAGAATATCAAGCAGAAAAAATCGATCTAAATCAAGAAGTGATTCCCGCAGCTTTAACACCGAAGGGGTATATTAGAAAAATTACTGTAAACCCTGCTTGGGAATATCATAAAGCCAAACAAAATGAGCTTCTTTCTACCCCTGAAACCGGAAAGGTTTATAGTCGCAGGAAGATCGATGTAGAAACAGTCTTCGGATTTATGAAGGCTTGTTTAGGCTTCACTCGATTCACAGTTCGAGGGTTAGATAATGTAAGAAAGCAATCAGGGTTATTGATTACGGCAATCAATATGATGAAACTGGCAAAAATAAGTAATTAAACCAACCAATTATACTAAAAAAACAAAATGCACGCGAAAATAAAAATATTTTCGCGTGCATTTTGTTTTTATCGAGGACGTAACTAACTAACTTATGTCACAGCCCCTTTTTTGTGGGAATTTTCCCGCCGTCTGATACCTAGTACCAGCTTCTACTCTTTTGTCCCATAAGTAACTCCATCTATTGTAAACGCTCACAATTTAACTTAAAGTAATCACGTAAGTTATTTTAGAAGGGAGTTTTCTCAATTATGATGGAAAAAGTTCAGCGCTTTGGTGGCGCAATGTTTACACCAGTTCTACTTTTCTCATTTTCGGGTTTAATGGTTTCATTAGCAATTATTTGTAAAAATCCGATGTTAGTAGGAAGTATCGCAACTGAAGGAACCGCATGGTACGGAGTTTGGTCAATTATCGAAGACGGTGCATGGACAGTCTTTAATCAAATGGAATTATTATTTGTTATTGGATTGCCAATTGGTTTAGCAAAAAAAGCCAATGCTCGTGCAGTCATGGAAGCCTTTGTCGTCTACTTGACTTTCCAATACTTCGTTGGTGGCATGTTAAAAAACTTCAGTAATTTCTTTGGTGTTGATTACGCAATGGATGCTGGTGGTACAAGTGGTTTGAAATTAATTGCAAATATCAAAACACTAGATACAGGGATTGTTGGTGCAATTGTTATCTCTGCAATTGTTGTTTGGATTCACAATCGTTATTTCGATACAAAATTACCTGACTGGTTAGGTATTTTCCAAGGTTCATCATTTGTTGTTATTATCGGTTTCTTCTTAATGTTACCAATCGCTTTCCTTGTAGCGCTTGTATGGCCAAAAATTCAAGGTGGCATTAACTCTATGCAAGGTTTCTTAGCAAGTTCAGGCGTACTCGGGGTTTGGATATATACTTTCCTAGAACGGATTTTAATTCCAACTGGGTTACATCACTTTATCTATTCTCCATTTGTCTTTGGTCCAGCCGTAACACCAGATGGTATTACACGTGCTTGGATGGCAAACTTAAATGACTTTGCAGCATCTACAAAACCATTGAAACAATTGTTCCCAGAAGGTGGTTTTGCTATGCATGGAAATTCTAAAATGTTTGGTTCTATCGGGATTGCTTCTGCTTTTTATCTTACTGCAAAACCAGAAAACAAAAAGAAAGTTATTTCTATTTTAATTCCTGTAACATTGACTGCTTTCTTAGCAGGTATCACTGAGCCGTTAGAGTTCACTTTCTTATTCATCTCTCCTCCATTGTTTGCGATCCATGCTGTCTTAGCCGCTTCCATGACAGCAACAATGTACGCATTTGGTGTTTCTGGAGACATGGGTGGTGGTTTCCTAGATTTATTGGCGAAAAACTGGATTCCAATGTTTGCTAACCATAAAACAGAAATCTTCACACAATTAGCGATTGGTTTAGCATTTACTGTTTTATATATCTTAATTTTCCGTTTCTTAATTCTAAAATGGGATTTACCAACACCAGGACGTGAAGCTGTTTCAGATGATATTAAACTATTTACGAAAAAAGATTACAAAGCGAAAAAAGCTGGAGGCGCTAGTGATGCTGGTGAACCAGAAGGCAACCGTTACCGCGAATCGGCAGCTACTTATTTAGAAGCCTTTGGTGGTGCCGATAATATCGAAAAAGTAAATAACTGTGCCACTCGTTTACGTATTACGGTAAATGACCCTGCAATTGTAGCAGCGGATGATGCCTTCCGTGCTGGTGGTGCACATGGTGTGGTGCGTAACGGAAAAGCGTTCCAAGTAATCGTAGGACTAGATGTTCCGCAAGTACGTGAACAATTCGAACAATTATTAGACATTAAAGATTAAGGAGTGTTTTAAAATTATGAAGAAATTTTCAATCGTCGTTGCCGGTGGAGGAAGTACATTTACTCCAGGGATTGTGCTAATGTTATTAGACAATTTAGACCGTTTCCCAATTCGTCAAATTAAATTTTATGACAATAACGAAGAACGTCAAAAACAAGTGGCCGATGCCTGTGAAATCTTATTAAAAGAAAAAGCCCCAGAAATCAACTTTGTTGCGACAACTGATCCAGAAACAGCCTTTACAGATGTTGATTTCGTCATGGCACACATCCGCGTTGGTTTATATGCAATGCGTGAAAAAGATGAAAAAATCCCATTAAAATATGGCGTTGTTGGTCAAGAAACATGTGGCCCTGGTGGAATTGCTTATGGTATGCGCTCCATTGGTGGTGTTTTAGAAATCTTAGACTATATGGAAAAATACTCACCAGATGCTTGGATGTTGAACTACTCTAATCCAGCAGCTATTGTTGCAGAAGCAACACGTAAATTACGTCCAAACTCAAAAATCATCAATATTTGCGATATGCCAGTGGGGATTGAAGAACGTATGGCACGTGCAGTTGGCTTAAACTCACGCAAAGATATGGTTGTGCGTTACTACGGATTAAATCATTTTGGCTGGTGGACAGACATTCGTGATAAAGAGGGCAATGACTTAATGCCAAAGATTAAAGAACATGTAGCACAATATGGTTATTCTCTACAAAATGAAATCGAAGAATCACAACATTTAGATGAAAGCTGGATGCACACCTTTGCCAAAGCACGTGAAGTCTATGCTGTTGATCCAGATACTTTGCCAAATACGTATTTGAAATATTATTTCTACCCTCAAGATGAAGTGGCTCATTCAAACCCTGATTACACACGTGCCAATGAAGTAATGGCTGGCCGTGAAAAACATGTCTTTGGGGAATGTAATGCAATTGCTGCACGTGGCAATACAGAAGGAACAACACTTGAAATCGATGAACACGCAAGTTATATTGTCGATTTAGCCCGTGCGATTGCTTATAACACACATGAAAGAATGTTATTGATTGTACCGAATAATGGTGCCATCGTAAACTTTGATGAAACGGCTATGGTTGAAGTACCTTGTATCGTTGGTTCAAACGGTCCTGAACCATTGACACAAGGAAAAATTCCACAGTTCCAAAAAGGTTTGATGGAACAACAAGTATCCGTTGAAAAATTAGTAGTGGAAGCTTGGGTAGAAGGTTCTTACCAAAAACTATGGCAAGCCTTAACCTTATCACGAATCGTGCCAAATGCGCGAGTTGCTAAACAATTATTAGACGATTTAATCGAAGCTAATCAAGAGTTTTGGCCTGAATTAAACTAATTATTAGTAGTTACTTATCCCTCTTTCTTCTTTTTCAGTTATAATAACAGAAGAAGGAGGGATTTGATGAAATTACAACGTTTGATTCATCACTATGTCAAAGACTTAAGTGAGCTAGATTTAGAAATTTTGCATTACATTGTAGAACACACAGATGAAGTTGTTAGCTTAAGCATTCTTGATTTAGCCGAAAGAGTCCATTCATCCAAGTCATCGATTTTACGTTTGACGAAAAAAATGGGCTTTTCCGGTTATTCTGAATTCAAATATTTTTTGCGACAAGAACAACAACATTTAATAGTTGAAGAAAGTGAAAAACAAATCTACGACAAACAATTGGATGATATCCAACAAACATTGGATTATATCCGCTCCGTTGATTTGCAACCAATTAACGAACTACTTAGTAAAAGTAAAACGATCTATTGTTACTCAACTGGATTCTCTCAGAAAAAGCCCTTAGAAGAATTTTCAAAAATGATGTTATCACTAGAAAAAAGAGCCATTATCTTACCCAATAAAACAGAATTAGATATGGCTATGCCTATGATTACTAGTGATGATTGCTTTATGGTGACTTCTGTCAGTGGAGAAACAGCAGATGTAAAAGAAAATCTGACGACATTTCATATGCGTCAAATCCCTGTAATTGCGATTACAGCATCTGGCAATAACTATTTTGCTCGTAATAGTACGCATCACTTAAACTACTATTGCTCCCCTTTTACTATCGGGAAAAAACATAGTGAAGTCATTTCATTAATAACTTTGCATTGTTTAATTGATTACTTGTATCGTTCTTACGGGATTTACCAACTAACGGAGGGATAACTATGCTGCGATGGACAACGAATTCCAAGCGACTACAACAAATCTTATTAACTTATTGGGTCCTCTTCCCTATTTTATTTTATGTTTATTTGCTAATTTCTAGTATAATGAAAGACGTAGCAATACAAGACTTAATTCAATATGTTCCTGGGATAGCATTGGGGAATCTTATTGCTTGTTTGACCCTTTTTCAAGCAGCTGTTCTCTTTTTTGTTAGTCGCGTTTCACAAAGTAGAGAGGGTTTATTAGGACAGTTTGTCTTTATTTCAATTTTTCAACAAGCGATGACAGGGAATATTATTGGTGCTCTGTTAACCTTCTTCTTACGACGTGCCTTATTACCAGTAAAAGAAAATACATCATCTCAAATTAAATTAATTTTTTACTTTGCAATTGGATTTATTTTATTATTAAGTTTTCTAACGCTATTTATTGCTTGGCGTTTGAGAGGAGCGTAAAAAATGTTTTCACTATTTAAAAAGAAAAAAGCAGCCCTACACAGCCCTACTACAGGAACCTTAATCCCACTATCAAAAGTCAGCGATCCAGTATTTGCCGAAGGAATGATGGGCCCTGGTGTAGCAATTGAACCTTCAATTGCCGAAATCTATTCTCCTGTCGAAGGAACAATTACGACTGTTTTTCCTACGAAACATGCGATTGGCATAAAATCAAAAAATGGCAAAGAAATTTTATTGCATATCGGCATTGATACCGTAGAATTAAACGGTGAAGGATTTGATATTCAGGTAAAAGAAGGCGATAAAGTGTCACCTGACACCTTGTTAGTACGTGTCGACCATTCGCTATTAAAAGCCAAAGGAAAAGCGTCAACGTTGATGGTCTTATTCCCAGAGGAAAAAGATTTACCTAGCGTCCAAGAGCGCAGTGTTTCTGCTAAAGAAGAAATTTTTTCACTAGATTAAAAAAAGTTGTGAGGGTTTTTCCTCACAACTTTTTTTTAGTTGAATACTACTGCAACACCAAAGTGATCACTAACCACTGGTCCGCTAATTCCATCAAACATCACTTGATAGGTTTCTGGAACAAATTCTTCTGTGGCAAAAATATAATCAATGCGTAATTGCCCTTTATTATCTTTCCAACCATCAATAGCCTTTGAAACGGTGTATGAGCCGATTTGTTGCTTCGATGATACAAATGTATCATGCAAGCCTAATTCGCTTGTCGTGACCAATTGATAGCCTTCTGTGTCCGCTGGGTTATTAAAGTCCCCCATCACAATTAAGGGATACTCACTATCTTTTAATGCCTCCACTGTCTTTTGCCATTCGACCACAAAGCCCTCTTGTGACCACCAAGAATAGTGTCCGCTACATACACGAACCATTTGTCCGTCAATTTCAGTAAGACCTGTTAATAACTGACGACGGCGATGATCTTCAGCATCTTCAAATTGTGCAACCAAATAATCTTTTGGCAAAATCGGATTTTTAGATAATAATGCCAAGCCTTCATGAAATTTCTTATAGCCAATATGACAAAATGTCCATGTCCAATAATACTCTGCGTCATTTGCCGCTAAATAATCGACTAAACGTAACACAAAATTATCTTCATGAATCGTCATATCCGTTGTTGGACAATACAAGTCCCCTGTAATTCCTGGTTCTGAATTGATTTGTTGATTCACTTCTTGCAAAGCAATCACGTCGTAATTTTCTTTTAAAATCATTTCTGCTAATTGTTCAAATTTCTCTTCTGGATTTTCTTCCATCCAACTGTGTGTATTTAACGTTAATACTTTCATTACTTTTTACGTTCCTCACTCTCAAACCTACGACCAACAGCAACATCTTCAAGTATTGTAGTACACTTCGGATAGCGAAACAACCATCTTTTTTGAGTCGTATTACCCCCTATTCAAATAAAACGCAATCGGTTTCTCTATTGTTTCGTTTAAAAAAGAAAATAAACCAATCTATAAAATTACCCTTGACTAACGCAATCGTTTGCGTTTAATATAGACTTATAAAATAAACGAGCTGGAGGAAATAAATTATGCAACATATTCAACGTCTTTTTGATATTCATCCATGGAAAATCGCTACAACGAAACTAGATGTCGAAAATCGTCGTTTGCAAGAATCTTTAACAAGTATTGGAAACGGCTACATGGGGATGCGTGGAAATTTTGAAGAAAAATATAGCGCAGACCATCATTTAGGAACTTATTTGGCAGGCGTTTGGTTCCCCGATAAAACGCGAGTTGGTTGGTGGAAAAATGGGTATCCAGAATATTTCGGTAAAGTGATCAATGCAGTGAACTTTATTGCCATGGATATTTTTGTGAATGGCGAAGCAGTTGACCTTTCCGTCATTGAACCAAAAGATTTCTATATGGAATTAGATATGGAAACAGGGATTTTGGCCCGTCGTTTTACGGTGACTGTTGGCGGTGCAACGATTGCTTTCTCTTTTGAGCGTTTTTTAAGTATCGTCAAAAAAGAACTCGCGATGATTCGAATGGACGCAGAAGTCTTAGCAGGACATGCAGATATTCATATTGTTTCAAAATTAGATAACAATGTTCAAAATGAAGACAGTAACTACGATGAAATGTTCTGGGAAGAGTTAGCAAAAGGAACAACGAATGATATCAATCATTTAACAACTCGTACTGTCCCGAATCCATTTGGTATCGAACAATTTACCGTTACTTCTGCCATGACGCATAATGTGTTACCGACAACGATTGAGACAAGTGACTTAGCGATTGCTGCTACGTTTGATTTCCAAGCAAATGCGGGAGAAAAAGTTCATTTAGAAAAAGAAGTCGTGGTTCTAACTAGTCGTGACGTTGCAGAAGAACAGCAAGTTGCAACAGCGATTGATTATGTGACGAAGTTTGGTTCAAATTATGATTCTTTACGTCAAGAACAAGCCGATGCTTGGCGCAAACGTTGGGATTTAGCAGATGTGACCATCCAAGGCGATGATGCCGCACAACAAGGGATTCGCTTTAACTTGTTCCAACTTTTCTCTACTTACTATGGGGAAGATGAACGATTAAACATTGGACCAAAAGGCTTTACTGGTGAAAAATATGGGGGCGCTACTTATTGGGATACCGAAGCATATGCCGTACCATTATATCTCGCATTAGCAGATTCTAACGTGACTAAAAATCTCTTGAAATACCGTCACAACCAATTACCACAAGCACAACATAACGCACGTCAACAAGGTCTTAAAGGTGCACTTTACCCAATGGTTACTTTTACAGGAGTTGAGTGCCATAATGAATGGGAAATTACCTTTGAAGAAATTCATCGTAATGGTGCGATTGCCTATGCAATCTATAATTACACAAACTACACAGGTGACACAGAATACCTAAAAACAAATGGTTTAGAAGTGTTAGTCGAAATTGCACGCTTCTGGGCAGATCGTGTCCACTACTCAAAACGCAATGATGCGTACATGATTCACGGGGTAACTGGACCAAATGAATACGAAAACAATATTAACAACAACTGGTACACAAATACAATTGCTGCCTGGGTCTTAAATTATACTTTGGAAAATTACCTACGTTACCAAGAAGAAACAACCATTACGATTACAGAGGAAGAACAAGCAAAATGGCGAAAAATCATCGAAAAAATGTACTTCCCTGTGGATGAAGAATTAGGTGTATTCGTTCAACATGATACATTTTTAGATAAAGATTTAATGCACGTTACGGAATTAGATCCAAAACATTTACCATTAAATCAAAACTGGTCATGGGATCGTATTTTACGTTCTTGCTTCATCAAACAAGCTGATGTATTACAAGGTATTTATTTCCTAAATAATCAATTTACAGAAGAAGAAAAACGTCGCAACTTTGAATTTTATGAACCAATGACTGTTCACGAGTCTTCTCTATCACCTTCTATTCATGCTATTTTAGCAGCTGAATTAGGCATGGAAGACAAAGCGTTAGAAATGTATGAACGTACAGCACGGTTAGATTTAGATAACTACAACAATGACACAGAAGATGGGCTACACATTACTTCAATGACAGGTAGCTGGCTGGGAATTGTTCAAGGCTTTGCTCAAATGAAAACGTTCGATGAAACATTAAGCTTTGCCCCATTTGTACCAAAAACTTGGGATTCTTATGCGTTCCATATCAACTACCGCGGCCGCTTATTGGCAGTGTCTGTTACACAAGAACAAGTGACCTTGAAACTACTGGAAGGTGATGCGTTAACACTAACAGTTTATAAAGATAGTTATACACTCGAAGATACGCTCGAAATTCCTGTGAAGAAAAACTAAGTCTGCTTGTAAACGTTCATTTGTCAGTGACAAATGAACGTTTTTTCAAATCAAGCTAGCGGGTGCTTGTTCCCTGTGATACTATATTCGAGAGGTGAGAAAAACATGAGTATTACGGTAAAAGATGTAGCAAAAAAAGCGGGTGTGGCGACATCGACCGTCTCCCGTGTCATCAATGACCATCCGAGTATTTCGGAAGAGACAAAGAAAAAAGTACGCAAAGTAATGGCTGAATTAGGATATACACCCAATTTAGCAGCGCGCAATTTAGGAAAACAAATTTCTAGTGCAATTGGGGTAGTATTACCTCCGTTAGATTCAAAAGAACGGATTGGCAATCCTTTCCATTTAGAAACCATTGAAACAATTAATGATGAAGCACGCAACTACGACATGTCGGTTGCCATTGCTTCTGCGAGAGATTTCGATACGCTTTTAGAAAACGTCCAACGCATGCACCGCCAGAAACAAGTAGACGGCTTTATTTTAACTTATTCAGATAAAGATGATCCGGTTATTCGCTATCTCTTAGAAAAAGAAGTACCCTTTACTTTGATTGGCCAACCGTATATTTCAGAAGAAAAAACGATTTATGTGGACAATGACAATCAACTTCTAGGCAAACAAGCAACGGAATATCTCATTGCAGAAGGACATGAACAAATCCTTTTTGCCAGCAATATCACACATGAAAATTTGTATTATGAACGCTTTTTTGGTTATCAAAAAGCATTAATGATGGCCAATTTACCAGTTTATCCCGCCGCAACGTTTGAAACGCCTGATGATTATGTGGCATTTGAAGAAACGTTATTGCATACCAAGGCAACGGCTATTGTGGTATTGGATGATTTATTTGCTGTAAGAATGATGCAGTTGGTTAATTTATATGGCTATCGCGTGCCAGAGGATATTTCCATTATTAGCTTTAACAACTCCATTTTTGCCACATTGATTCATCCCTATTTAACAAGCATTGATATTGATGTTCCTTCCCTAGGTAAAATCGCTACTCAACGATTAATGGACCAATTAAATAATAAACAACAACGTAGTGTACGTGTCGTTGTGCCTCATCGTTTGATTAAACGTGAATCAGTGATGAAGCGACAATAAAAAACGAGTTGAAACCAATTGTTACTGGTTTCAGCTCGTTTTTTTGAGGTTAATTATTTCTCTCCTGGTTCTGAAGCAATAATTTTTACATCGCCTTGAATTTCCCAGTTTGTAATTTGATCTGGCAAAATAAAACTAGTTCCTAATGCCAATTCATAAGTTTCACTAGCAACTACTAATTTTCCAACCCCTTCAATAACCGTAGCTAAGGTATACGGTGCTTGCTTTTTAAAGCCTAAAACGCCTTTTACTTGCCACTCATAAACATTGAAAAAGTCTGTTTTTAAATAAGTAACCACTGCAGATTCACCATGCCTTACCTCGGTAATACTTAGTTCTGGTGTACGAGCAGGAATAGTTGTCACATCCACTGATTGTTGGATGTGTAGCTCACGCGTTTTCCCTTGATCGTCTGTTCGATCGTAATCATAAACACGATACGTGGTATCAGAGCTTTGTTGTGTTTCTAAAATTAAAATGCCTTTACCAATCGCATGAATAGTCCCACTAGGAACATAGAAGAAGTCACCTTTTTTAACTGGTACCCGAACAAATAAATCATCCCAACGTTCTTCTTCAATCATTTGGGCAAGCTCTTCACGGGTAGTTGCTGAATGACCATAGATAATTTCTGCTCCAGGTGCCGCATCAATAATATACCAACATTCTGTTTTGCCAAGTTCGCCTTCATGCTTCAATCCATACGTATCATCTGGATGAACTTGTACGGATAAATCATCTTCCGCGTCCAAAATTTTGATTAGTAATGGGAAAACATCTTCACTTGGTTGACCAAACAACTCTTTATGCTCCGCCCATAACGTATCTAATGTTTGTCCTTGGTAAGGGCCATTTTTTACCACACTCACGCCATGTGGATGGGCACTAATCGCCCAGTCTTCTCCAATATGATCATTGGGAATATCAAAACCAAAGACTGTTTTTAAACGACTTCCTCCCCAAATTTTTTCTTGAAATACAGGTTCCATAAATAATGGTTGCATTGTTGATCTCCTCTCATTTCTTTTTCTTCGGCTATTATAACACGTTTTGTAATCGTTTTTCGGACAAATACATGGCGATAATTTCATCTCTATGTTGGATATACGCTTCACGTTCATCTTTTAAATGGACACGATTGGATAAAAAGGCGAAAGCTTGCCGTTTGCTTGGATCCATCAAAAGAAAGGTACCCGTATAACCGGTATGAAAAAACATATCGCCTCTTAAATCCCAACCTAATGACCGTTTCCCTTTTTTAGTAGGTGTATGGTCTTGTAATAACCAAGTAATGGTTGCTGGTGTTAAGTAACTGCCTTCAAAATAAGCTTGAATAAAACGTGACAAATCATCAATGGTCGTAAACAAACCGGCATTTCCAGCGTGCTTTCCTAACACCCGTGCTTTCGGGTCATGCGTCACGCCTTTTAAGATTTCACCGTTTGCTAATTGCTGTGTGGGAACAACTAATCCTTGGGTAATGGGTGGAAATTGGCTATGAATCATCCCAATTGGTTGCAACACTTCTTCTTGAAAAATAGTTGTGACTGGTTTATGCAACAATTCTTCTAACATGAAGCCTAATAAAATCGTGCCCGCATCGGTATATTTCATTGTAATCCCAAGATTTTCTCCCGATTGTAAGGTCAAATAGGCAGCACGTAATTCACTAGCCGATAATTGGTCACGGTTAGGAATCCATGTTTGGATATCCGAGGTATGGGTTAATAAATGACGCAACGTAATTTTTTCATCCTCAAAAGCAGGTAAATAAGCTTTTAAAGGAGTATCAATCGCTACTTTTCCTTGTTCCCATAATCGTAAGACCACACTTGTCGTACAAATCACTTTGGTTAAAGAAGCCACATCAAATACGTGCTGACGTGTCATTGGTTCCCGATATGGTAAAATAGCTGCTTCACCTAAGAGTTGTGTCTCAGTTTTCTGTGGTTCAATGAATTGATAGACAGCACCTGGAAACACGCCTTGTGCGTGTTTTTGTGCAATTAATGCTTGTGTTTGAGGATACATGATGGTGACTCCTTTTCTGGTAATTACCTAGGTATTTCTCTTAACCAAATGTGCGGTATAATTTTTCTAAAGATTTTTGATTGCGAACAATTATTGTTTTCTTTGGATATTTTTCTTGAATTTCTTGGTAATGCTGTCGAATAGGTTTTGTTCGTCCCTGATACAAAACCCACCAAAAAAATGCCCAATCAATTTTTTCTTCGCATCCTGCGGCCATATCAGGACGGGTTTTTCCTCGATACGTGAAATATCTTTTTACCACACGAAAAAGTGCTTGCCTACGAGGAAACAATAACAAAATAATTTGGTTGGCATCTGCTAAGCGCTCGGCTTGATAATAACGTGTATAATTCCCATCAATCACCCAATTTTTTTGTTTTAAATATTCTTTAACAACAGCTTTAGCGTCCTCATCAGAACGAATCTGCCAATTTTCCATAAATTGGACAGTATCCAAATGCAAGCAAGGAATCTGTTGCTTTTCAGAAATGTATTTTGCTAGCGTCGATTTTCCACTACCTGAATACCCTAAAATTGCTACTTTCATTATGTTCTCCTTTCTAAGAAAACGCAAAAACAAAGTCATAAGCTCATGCATGGCGCAATAACTTATGACTTTTTTTAATGACGAACGAACCACCATTCAATGCCTATTGCATCGTAAATCGTTAAAATAGATTTCTTTTTATCAATAAAGAATTCTTTTTGCAAATCAATTAAATGTTTTTCTAATGCCAAAATCGTTTCCTCACTGATAAAGAATTTTAAAAATTCTAAACCAAGAATTTCATGACTCTCGACATCAATTGCGTCACTTTCTGCTAGATTTAAGCCAACATGAAACGACTGCGCATTTAAGTGATATGTTTGTTTTTTGTTTTCAAGCCCCAATACTTCATGCAAAAATGTTGCTTCTTCTGTCATGTCCGACACGTTTAAGTGAATGTGTTCAAAGTGAGTATCCGCTGAGAGATGCAAATATTCGCCAGTGCTTGTTGCTAATAACGCTGCTTCTTGAGTGATTGCTTCGTTTGTTTGTGTATAGATTTCTAATTGATTTTCTTCTGGGTCCATTAAACCAATCCGGACCTCCGTCTCATGAAAAGAAACCGTTAATGGATAATCTGCTTTTTTTAAGCGTGCATACATATCGCCTAATTCTGCTACATGACCAACACGCAAAACGAGGTGTTGTAATTTTTTGACTGCTCCAAAGTAATCTTGCGCACGTGGACTTTCTTCTAACCACAACGCTTCACTTTTATCTTCAATCGTTCCCATAATCGCTAAGGCATTTTCTTCCCCTTTTAAGACAAAACCAATCAAATCACGATAAAAATCAATCATTTTATCACGATCTTTGACACGAATCGCTACCGTTGCTAGTTCAGTAGTTGTGCCTAAATTAAAACCTGACATTTTTTCACGGCCTCCTTGTTTCTTCTCAAACTATTGTACTGATAAAAAAACATTCTCGCAACCAAAACTCTGGATATTTTCAGAATTTTTCAACAGGTAGTTTTCATAACTTTTGTGATTTTTTATACAATGGATAGACGGCACCAATAATGCCCGCATCGTTTTTTAATTTGGTTGGTAAAATAGGCGCCCAACCGTATTGCTTGATAAAGGTGATACTTTCATGTCGTGATTCTAACGTGTTCATCGCTTCTTGGAGTCCTTCAATAAATTGCTCATTGGCGCTAATTCCACCACCAATTAAAATTGCTTCCGGATCAAATTGACTAATTAAGTTCATCAATCCAATTGCTAAATCTTGATAAAAACGGGTCACTACTTTATGGGCAATCGGGTCATTTTCGCTGTAACGTTGAAAGATTTCCCGCGCATCCCAAGTAGGTGTTGCCTCTGGTTGAGTTTCTTTCAACGCTTCATTATAAAGACGACACAATCCACCAATGACTGCCGAACGCAGATTTAAGCTCGCAAATTCCACATTGCCTTCTTCAGGTAATTCGTTAATGATTGCCCAACCAAACTCGCCAGCCATCCCCCGTGCCCCACGGAAGACTTCGCCATTGATTACAATCCCGCCACCAACACCTGTTCCTAAAACAATACATAAATACGTATCGAAATCACGCGCATTGCCAACCCATTTTTCTGCAATTGCCGCAGCATTCGCATCGTTTTCAATGACCGCTGATAAACCAGTTCGTGCTTCGATTTCTTCTTTTAAGTTGGTACCGTATAAGGAACGAATCGCACCTGCAGTTGTCATCATCCCGTCTTTTTGAATTACTCCGGGTGCGCTAATACCAACCCCCTCAATGTCAGTATGCTGGTCTTGATACGTTTGAATAATCGTTGCAACTTGGGTCAAAAAAGCTTCTTTTTCCTTAGGTGTATCGACAGCTCCTTTTTCAAAGACTTGCGCTGTCTCATCAACTAAACCATATTTAATTTGGGTACCACCTATATCAATCCCTACATACATCGTGAAGACTCCTTCAATTAACTTTTCTTTCTATAGTATAGAAGAAAAAAAACGCTTTAACAAGCAAGGTCCTGTGCAAAGGAAAAATAATTACAGCTAAACTCGAGAATATGGTAAAGTAACTATAAAAGAAAGAGGAGGAAATTTTTATGGAAAACTGTATTTTCTGCAAAATTATCAATCAAGAAATTCCAAGTTATAAAGTGTATGAGGATGAAAAAGTCTATGCTTTCTTAGACATTACGCAAGTAACCAAAGGGCATACCTTAGTTATTCCTAAAAAACATGTTTCTGATGTTTTCGAATACGATGAAGAATTAGCCACAGATGTCTTTACACGCATTCCTAAAATTGCTCGCGCACTGGAAGCCGCCTTTCCCGAAATGCAAGGGTTAAATATTGTTAACAACAATCGTGAAGTCGCATATCAAACGGTCTTTCATTCACATGTCCACTTAATTCCTCGTTATGGTAAAGAAGATGATTTCTCGATGCACTTTGGCAAACATATGGACGATTATACTCCTGAAGAAATGGTTGCTATCGCAGATCAAATCAAAGCGCAGGTGAACTAAATGAGTTTTATAAAAGGATTGCTATTTGGTGCAACAGTTGGTGGTGTAGGTGGCCTATTAATGGCACCGCGCAGTGGTAAAGAAACCCAACAAATGGTCGAAACATATATTGATGACGTAACAGAATCAACCAAAGAGTTTAATGAAAGTCTACAAAATTTCCAACAAGCCTTGGCACAAACTCAACAAACGGTGGAAGAAACAATTCCTTATTTTATCAAATCATTACAAAAAGATATTGAAGCCTTTAAGTTTCAAGCTGAGCCGAGACTGGCACGAATCAATGAACAAGTAGAAGAAATGAACCAACATATTGCTTCTCTTCCTGTTCAAAACGAGACTAAGAAAAAGTAAAGAAAAAGATAATTGTATGAATTTTGTTCGAAAGTTTTTGCCAACACTTTCCTTTCTAAAAAAGAGTATGGTATAGTTAGGGCTATGAACATATTGAAATCTAACTAACAGGAGTGCTTAACACAATGAAGAAAAAAATTCTTTTAGCAGTTGTCGGCGCGATGAGCGTTTTCACATTGGCTGCTTGCTCAGGTAACACAAATTCAGAAATCGCAAGTATGAAAGGCGGTAAATTAACCGTTGAGGATTTCTATGAAAAAGCAAAAACAGATCAAAACAGCCAACAAGTTGTTTTTGATATGATTTTATCAAAAGTGTTCACAACGAAATACGGTGATAAAGTAACCGACAAAGATGTTGAAAAAGAAATCAAAAACGTTTTTGGTGACTCTTTCGAAGATCAATTAAAAGCATCCGGTTTAACACGTAAAGATGTCGAAAAAAGTGTTCGTGATAGCTTAGCCTTTAAAGAAGGATTAAAAGCACACGTGAAATTAACAGATGCGGACTTAAAAGCTGCTTGGGATTCTTTCCATCCAGAAGTTGAAGCACAATTAATTGCAGTGATGACCGAAGATGAAGCAAAAGAAGTCAAAAAAGAAGTGAGCAAAAAAGATGCAGACTTTGGTAAAGTTGCCAAAGAAAAATCTGTCGATGCTTCAAAAGAAGATAGCGGTAAAGTGAAATTCGATTCATCAACACCTGCAACAACAGTTCCAGAAGAAGTAAAAGCTGCTGCTTGGGAATTAAAAGACGGTGAAGTTTCTGAACCAATCGCTGTGAACTCAGCTTATGGTACAAGCTATTACGTTGTTAAAATGGTTAAAAACCAATCAAAAGGAAACGACATGTCTAAATTTGAAGACAAAATTAAAGAAATCGCTACAGATACCAAATTAAACGATAGCGAATTTACAACAAAAGCTATTGGTGAAGAATTAGTTGATGCGAATGTTAAAATCAAAGATGAAGCATTCTCAAACATCTTAACTAACTTTATTGATGCTGCTGAAACGAAAAAATCATCTGACTCTGATGCAAAATCTTCTGATACAAAAGAATCAGAAACAAAAGCGTCAACTGAAGAAAGTAAATAAGACAAAATCCCCATCACAATTTTTTGAAATTGTGATGGGGATTTTTTAAATGTTTTTCGGAACATAAAAACTACGATTATCCAAACCAAAAATACGATCCGTGTATTCACCAGGTTCTGTTTGGCGAATCGATGTTAAGAGCATTTGCATCGTAGCATCCAAATTGTCAATTTGATGAAGAATTTCCGCTTCCATAATTCGAGGACGAACCGGAGAACCATATTCTAATAGGCCATGATGTGACAAGACCATATGACGCAAGATAACCACATCTTCTTCTCGTTCATCAATCTTTAATGCTAAACATGCCTTCGTAATTTCTTCATCCACTAAAATCAAATGCCCCACCAAATTGCCAGTTAACGTGTATTCTGTCGACATAGGTCCACTTAACTCAATGACTTTACCTAGGTCATGTAAAATAATGCCTGCATAAAGCAACGAAGCATTTAATTCTGGATATTCGCGAACAATTGCTTTTCCTAAACGTAACATCGTAGTTGTATGATACGCTAAACCACCCGCAAACGCATGATGGTTTCGTTTTGCTGCAGGATATTCAAAAAACTCTTTTGTGTACTGGTTTAACAAGAAACGAACAATTCGATTCCAATGAGGATTGGTAATTTCAAAGAGCGTTTGACTAATTTCTTCTTCCATCGCTTCTCTTTGCATAGGTGCACGTTCCATATACAAACTTGCATCATTGGGTTCTTCTGCTTTGGCAGGACGGAGTTGTAAAATTTTCACCTGGGGATTCCCTTGATAGACTTCCCGTTTCCCTGTTAAATAAACCACCCGACCAGTTTCAAAGCGTTTAATTTCATCATCTGATGCATCCCAAAATTTACCATCTAATGTGCCAGAAGTATCTTGAAAAGTAAAGGCAATAAATTTTTTGCCATTTTTTGCGACCCGTACATCCGCATTTTTAATTAATACAAATGCTTGAAAATCCTCGTCTACTGCTAATTCTCGTAATTTTTTCATTTGCTTTAACGTTTTTTTTACCTAGGTAAAAAAACGTCTCTCACATCCTTTGCTTAATTTCAATTACTGGTTGTTGCAGCCTTTGATAATAGCTTACCATTTCTCGGTCAGAAGACAAACAAATGACTTGATGTTTTTCGCCAAATTCTGCAAATAATTTTGCTAGTTGTTCTTTACGTGAACTATCGTAATGTAACCAACCATCATCAATAATAACTGGACTAACCATCGCTTGTCCTTGTAAAGATAAATACGCAAAGCGAACCGCCATAATCAATTGATCTTTGGTTCCAGTTGAAAGTGTATAGATGTCTAAGAATGACTGTTCGGTTGCTACATGCAAGATACCATCAGACAATAAGACTTGATTGTATCGGCCATTAGTCAATAGATTGAAGTAATGTGACGCTTGGTGTAGCAACTGTGGCAATTGTTGTTCGGATAACTCTGTTGCCAAATCACTTAAACTGGCACTTAACACTTGATTCGTACTCCATGTGACAGCTAAATCTTCAATTTCAGACAGCAAACGACTTTCTTCTTGGTACAATTCATCCAACACCCCGTCAATTTGCAAGTGTTCAATTTGTAATTGTACCCGTTGTTTTTCCTCTAATAATTTTGACAGTTCTTGTTGCAAGTTCTCCTGTTTCTCTTGCATCGCTTGTAACTGTGTCGTTAATTCATCAAAACGAATTTTTTTGGGAAAAAGAGGGGTTAAAAGTTGCGTCAACTCATCTTTACGCTCTGTTTGCTTTTGTTGTTGTTCCCATTGTTTCATCCATAATGGAATCTCTGTTGGATGCTCTAACCCAAATTTCTCTAGTAAATGTTGATACTTTGCAAATAGTGCATCGCGTTCTTCTTTGGTTCGTTTTAGCTGTTGTGCAATTAAAGTACTCGGTTGTTGGAGACGCGTTAATTTAATATCTTGCATTTTATCCGCAAATTCTTCTAAAACCGTTAATTTGTCTTGAATCTCTTTGTTCTCTAATGGTAACCACTCAACAAAGGCTTGAAATTCTGCTTCCACTTCGCCTAATTCATGAATAAGATGTTCTTGTTGTTGTCTACTTTCCGTTAATAGTGTCGTGTATTCATGGAAATTTGTGACTGCTTGTTCGTATTCTTCTAACACTTGGTGCCAAGTATGATAGTTTGTATTGTTGCCAAATGACGGTTGCAAATACGTCAACAACTGATTTTTTTCTTGTTGTGTCTGTGTCAAAGCAGCTTTTTCAGCTTCAATTTCTGCAGCATACGCATCTAATTGCAGAAGCTTTTCTTGCCAAAGTGGTTTAATCTGTGAAGCAGGATTGACTTTCTTATAAACATACAATCCTCCACCAAAAACTAATGCAGCACCACCTAAGAGCATCCCCACATAGTTTAACGGCGTAGGTAACAAGAAACTGACAAGAAAAAGACCCCCACCAATTGCTGGCAAAAGATAAGGTTGAGTAGTCGTTTTTGTCAATAATTCAGGATATTTGTTCTCAATTTTGGTGATTTCCTCTTCAACCGGTTGGCTTTTTTCCGTTAACCATTGGACCCGTAATTCATGCTGTGCAAGTGCTTCATCCAATTCTTCTAAACGATGCAACAACGAAAATATTTGTTCGTCTAACTCTGGTGGCGCAATTTCTTGCTTCCAGCCCCATCGTTCTACCAATTGCGCGAATGCTTGATGAATTTTTTCATACTCGTCATTTAAGCGCTCATATTCATCGACCATTCGAATAATGGGAACTTTTTGACGCAATAACTCTTGAATTTTGCTTTCTTTATCCAGATAAAAGAAATAATGACTCGACTCTTGTCCATGTTCTAAACGAGATAACTCTGCTTGTTTTTTAGCCATTTCATCCGATAATTGTTGGTACTCTTGATAAAAAAGCCGCAACTGCTGATGCTCTTTTTCTGACATGCTACTTTCTTTTAATCGTTGTAGCTGTTGCCATTCTTCATATAATGGCCAATTCATTTTTTGTTGATTCAACGTTTGTTCATACTGTTGTAATTGTTGCAATTGTTGGCGTAATTCTTTTTGTTGCTCGGTATACGCTGACACCTGTTGATAGGCTTGTTTCATATCGTTTTCTTGGGCTTCTTTTTGTTGAATCGTTTCTCTTAGACGTTGCCATTCGTTCAACCGTTTATTTAATGGTAAACGTTGCCCACGTGGTTTAAATAATTGTTGGTTGGTTTTATGATAATTTTGAATTTTTTCCATTAATTGCTTACTGCCACTAATTCCTAAAGAAATCAGTGCGGCATGCAACTCTTTTTCTTGCATCCGTTCAATTTGTGACAATTGTTCTTGCTGAAAGGTAAAAACTTCTTGAAAAACATCTTGGCTTAAAGGCGCCAATAAACGTAACAACAACTGCTCATCGCCTTCTTCAGAACCTAGCCAAACTTTTGCTTGTCCGCGATTGACTTGGCGGTAACGTTCAACCATAATTTCACCATACGGCTCGATTTCTAACCATAATTTCCCACCATATGCTGCCCCATCTTGTGGTGTATAGTCGCGTTTACGCAAGTTCTTTTTAGGAAAACCAAATAAAATCGCTTGAATAAATTGATATAACGTTGATTTCCCTACTTCGTTTTGACCAAAGAATAACTGATTTCCGGGTAAAAATTCAAACGTTTGTTGCCGATAATGCCCAAATCCTACAATTTCTGCTTTTGTTATCTTCATTTTTCTTCCTCACTCCAACAAAACTCTTGTGCGAGTGTTGTTTTCACTTTTTCTAAAGTTTCTTCTTTCAGTGCTTGAGGAGAAATCGTTCGTTTAATTAGCGGATGGGTCACCAATTCTTCAATGATGGTTTCAAAAACTTCTTCTGTTTGATAGCTCATCAATAATTGTGCCATCACATCTTTACCTGTCAGCACTAATTTTTCATTTTCAGGAACCTGATTAATTTCTAATTGATACACAATTTGTTCAAAATGTTTGCTTGCTAAATACGCATTAAGATACGCAATTAATTCGGGTTTTTCTCGATTATTGAGCCAATCTATTGGTAAGTGTTCTGTCTCTGTTAACGAAAACTTGATTAGTTGTCGTTCTGATGTTTGAAAGAAATCTTTCATCGCTTGTAACGCTTCTTTTCGAGTCTTGATACCCGCCAATGATAACTCATATTCCTGCCATACTACTGCCGCTACGTCTTTTGCTTCATATTGCACCGTTACACCATCTAGCGTAACTAATTGAATGCCCGTTTCTTTCTCTTTTTGCGTATGCCCTTGTGGCGTTCCTGGATAAATAATTGGTGGATTATCAGATACGACTGTCGGCACATGAATATGCCCTAATGCCCAGTAGTCATAGTTTTTTTGGCGCATTTCTTGCACTTGAAACGGTGCATAACGCTCTCCATTGCTATCCCCATGATACATACCGATATGATACGGTGCTTGTTTTTGAGGAAATTCATTCACTTTAGATGTTGTAATCCAAGGGTGTTGATAGCTAAACCCGCTAATAGCATATTGTTCACCCGTTTTTGTCTCACCGTGAATGGTTGTTACTTGTTCTTCTGTAAACAGATGAATATTCTCTGGAAAGTCAAACCAGTAGCGTTCATTTTCAAAATAATCATGATTGCCAAAAATCATATACACAGGAATATCCTGTTCTTTCAATCGATTCATTTGTTTAAAAAACTGATGTTGTGTTTTTAAACTCGGACGATTTTGATGGAAAATATCTCCTGCAAATAACAAAAAATCGACCTGTTCTTCTAAAGCAAGGGTGACGATTTTTTCCAATACTTGGTTATTTACAAGAGGTAACGCTTTGACTTGCGCAATTAAATGTAGCCCTTCAAACGAGCGATCAAAATGTAAATCTGCACAATGAATAAATCGCAACATAATTCAAAACCCTCCTCTTTTTCCTATTATTTTACCATTTTTTCACTTTCTAGTCAGCAAAACACGAAAATTCGTTCGCCTCTACTGTTTTTTTGACCTCCCCATCATCATTACCTCGGTAAAACAATGCGCTTACGCAGAAAAAAATAAAAATATAGAGATTATTCAAGCTTTCTTGTGAAATTTATGATAGAATCTACCTATTGAAATACTTAGATAATCCCTAAGTAATTACTAGGTAAAGGAGAAATAAAAATTATGGCAGAACAAACAGGCAAAACACTGACTCAATTAGCGAATGAATTAGGCGTATCTCGCGATAAAATAATCTATCGTTACAAGAAATTACCTGAAGATCATTACTATAAAGAAAACAACACTATTTACATTAAAGAAAATGGGGTTCAACGCATTATTGATGAACTAGGGGAAGACATCAATGAGGAAACACCTCAACAGGAAGTAAGTAGCCCAATTAATGATTATTTAATTGAGCAATTAGCGAAAAAAGATGAGCAAATTGAGCAATTACAAAAACTAATCGATCAACAACAACAATTAAATGCCGAAGATAAAAAATTAATCAAAGAATTGCATCAATATTTCGCTTTAGAAGCACCGAAAGAATCAAATGAAGAAGAAGACAAACGTTCAGCAGAGCTAGAAGCACAAGTTGCTAAATTAGAAGAACAAATGAAAAAAGCAGAAGCTCTATCAACTGAAAAAGAGCAATTAGAAAAAGAATTAGCGGACTTGAAAGCTGATTTAGAAGCCAAACAAAAGAAATGGTACCAATTCTGGAAAAAGAAAAATTAAAAAAAAGGAGTAGCATGCTGTTGCATGCCGCTCCTTTTTAATTAGTCTTGGTATAATTCTCTTAAAGGTGTCATGATGATACGATTTAAATCGTTAATCACAGTACTAAATGATTGTTCCACACGCATTAAATCAGCAATCAATGCTTCTTTTTGAATTTCTTCAGCTAATGCTTGTGCTTGTTGTGCATCCTCATCAGTCATTTCTTCACCAGCAGCCATTTTTTGTTGTAGTGACATTTGGAATTCTTGGAATTGTTTGAACAGACCAAACGCTTGTTCATCTGCTTTTAGTTTAGCAAATGTATCGCTTAATTCTTGGAATTGCTCCATTTCACGAATTTCACGTTCTAATTGATTGGCTGTATCATAAATGTTAGACATAATTGTCCCTCGCTTTTCTTTAAAGATATCCATATTGTAACATGTTCTATTTCATGTGGCTAATGCTTATCTTAGTCTATCCCGAATTCCCCGGAATAGGTCTTTAGCACCTTCTGTGACTTTTTCGCCGAATTTTTGCATGCCTTCTTTGGCATCTTCGGTAAATTTATCTAAGTCGTCTTGCCATGGTTGTTTTTCTTCTGGCGTTGTCTGTTCTTCTGGTGCTTCGTCTGGTGACATTACTTGACCATCTGTCCAATAAGCGTCAGCAACAGCAAAATTAGTACCCGTTGTATAAGGTAAAATCCCTTCTGCCTGAGCTTTGAAAATTGGCCCCACTGTTTCACCACTGGTTCCGACTAAATAATGGTCTTTACTGGTTTTTTCAAATCCCAACCAAGTAGAAATGACCACATCTGGTGTATAACCTACAATCCATTGGTCATTATTTTTTGAAGCATCAAAATTCGTTTCAGTTGTTCCTGTTTTACCAGCAACAGTATAGTTATAAGGTGCAGCTTCCATCGCTGTTCCATTTGAGAAGGTCCCTAATAACATACTTGTCATTTCATCGGCTGTCTCTTTAGAGATGACTTTCTTGCCTTTTGGTTGGGTGTTATCGACAATCACCGCACCGGTTGAGTCGATAATTTTCGTGATCAAATGCGGTGTATATAAAGTTCCACCATTGGCAAAAACACCATACGCGCCAGCCATCGTCATTGGAGAAACACCGTATTCTAATCCTCCTAATGCGACACCCCAATACTTATCAGATTCGGTCAAATTCAAACCAAATGCTTTCGCTTTATTGTATCCTTTGTCCAGCCCAATTTCATGTAACAACCACACTGCTGGCAAGTTTAAACTACGCGCAACAGCTTGATACATTGGCACTTCATTTTCATAGGTTCCACTGTAGTTTTTTGCCTCATAATAACTTTGTGGTTCATCTTTTAAAATACTATCTGGTTTGTAGCCAGCTTCTAGTGCAGGAGCATACACACTCAATGGTTTAATGGTTGAACCTGGTGAACGTTTCATGTCTGTCGCAAAGTTAAATCCTCTAAAGGTGTAGTCCCCACGACGACCAATTAATCCACGAACCCCACCTGTCGCAGGATCTAACGCTACAGAAGCAGATTGTACCATCGTACCGTCTTCAGCATTCGGTGGGAAATACCCATTTTCTGCATACGTGTCCTGCATCGCATTTTGGTAATTTTGGTCTAATGAAGTATAAATTTTATACCCGCGATTCATTAAATCATCGTCTTCAATCCCATATTCACGTTCTGCTTCATTAATCACCGCGTCAAAGTAATATGGATATTGATAGCCAGCATCCGTTTGGTCATACGTATCATATAATAAATCAGTAATGGCGACTTGGCTTTCTTGATCAGCTAATGCTTGGTCTAATTTGCCATTTTCAACCATCAACTGCAAAATAGTATCCCGACGATTCGTTGCTGCTTCTGGTTCGTCAATGGGATTATAAATCGATGGCCCTTTTAACATTCCGATTAAAGTTGCTGCTTCACCAATAGTTAGATCTGTCGCATTCACACCAAAATATTTTTGAGACGCATCTTGAATCCCCCAAACCCCATTGCCGAAATAAGATGTATTTAAATACATTGCCAAAATTTCATCTTTCGAATATTTTTTTTCAATTTCGATAGCTAAAAAGATTTCTTTGGCTTTTCGATTAAATGTTTGGTCTATCGTTAAATAGGCATTTTTGGCCAATTGCTGTGTGATGGTACTCCCACCACCACCGCTAGTACTGCGATTAATCACCATTCGGACGGCTGCACGCCCAATCCCTTTAATGTCAAACCCATGGTGACTATAAAAACTACGGTCCTCCGTAGAAATAACTGCGTCTACCACATAAGGCGAGACATGCTCTAAATCCACATAGGTTCCTTTTTGTGCCGACATTCGTCCAGCCTCTTGATTATCTTTGTCATAAATAATCGTGGATTCTCGCAAGCCAGATTCCAATTCTGAGACCTTAGTTGTTTTTGCAATATAAAATAAGTAGATACTCATGACTAAAGCGCCAACTAATGCGAATAAAATAATAATTTTATTGACATGATATTTTTTCCATACCCGTTTGCGCCATTGATGAAATTGAATCAAATACGGTTTCACCCACTGCCAAAAACGAATCAAATATTCTTTTATAATGCCTAAATATTTTTTAATTGTAGCTAAAAAGCGCTGAAAATCCATCGCTTCCCCTCCTCTATCAAAGTGTAGCACATTTTTCTCATAAAAAAATACGACTAAAGACGTAAGTTCCGTCATTTTAACACAGACTTCGACTTTGCCTAGTTTACCATTGAAATGTCACAATTTCGTTGTTTTTTTCTTAAAAAAGCGTTAAAGATGATATAATGACAGGCGAAAGGAGCATTGACTGTGGAATATTCAATTACTTTACCTGCTTCACAACAACCAATGACAATTCGCGACTTACTTGAAAAGGAATGGTTGGTTCCTCGAAAAGTCCGACACTTTTTACGCGTTCGAAAAAATGTCTTATTAAATCATGAAACAGCGATGTTTCATCAAGAAATTAAAGCGGGCGATGTTATCACGTTACGCTTAGAAGAAACCGATTATCAGTATCAAGATATCCACCTTGGTAATAAAAAAACCATTCAACCGCTGTTTGAAGACGAGCATATTATTCTCGTTAATAAACCCGCTGGTGTCAAAACACATCCCAACCAACCAGATGAAACCGATACGTTATTAAATGATTTAGCTGCTTATCTCGCTGAAAAACAACAACGTGCGTATGTTGTTCATCGTTTAGACAAAGAAACCAGTGGCGTGATTTTATTTGCTAAAAACCCGCTCGTTTTGCCTATTTTAGGTCGATTATTGGAACAAAAAACCATTTATCGACGCTATCAAGCAGTTGTTTGGGGAAAATTGACTAAAAATAGCACGATTACCAAAAAAATCGGTCGTGACCGTCATGACCGACGCAAACGTGTCATCGACGAACGAAAAGGAAAAACGGCGATTACGCATCTCGAAGTCCATGCCGTGCAACAAAAAACTAGTGAAGTCTACTGTGTCCTAGACACTGGTCGCACCCATCAAATTCGCGTTCATTTGGCAAGTATTGGTCATCCGATTGTCGGCGATCCTTTGTATCAAAATAAAAAAGGCAAGCGACTCTTACTCCATGCTTCGGAAATGTTTTTAGTGCATCCGTTTACGAAAGAACAAATGCACGTAACCGCCAAACCCGGATTGTGGGAATAAAAAAGCTTTGATTCGAGGGCGAATCAAAGCTTTTTTTACGACTTTTGCTCTAATAATACCAATTCTGCTTCGGTTAACCCCCGATGTTCCCCGTAATCAAGTGTTTCATCTAAAGACAAGCCACCCATCCGAATCCGTTTTAAATAGGTCACTTCTTTCCCCACCGCTTGAACCATTCGCTTCACTTGATGAAATTTCCCTTCATGCAAAATCAAACGAATCTCAGAGGTTTCTTCAACCTCATTCACAGTATCAATCATTAATTTAGCAGGCAAACATTCTTCGCCGCCATCAATCGTTAGGCCTTTTTCAAAAGCAACAACATCGGCTGGCGTCATCATACCTGCCACTTGCGCATAGTATTCTTTTTCAACATGACGTTTTGGTGACAACAAGCGATGAGCTAATGCACCATCATTGGTAATAACCAACAAGCCTTCTGTATCTTTATCTAAACGCCCCACTGGAAATAAATCATCCCGATAATCCTCATCATCAAATAAATCCATGACCGTTTCATCATAATCATCAATAGTTGCTGAAATAACGCCGGCTGGTTTGTTTAACAAATAATAAAAATATTTTTGATAGACAACGGGTTCACCATCAAATACTACGTTGTCTTCGTTTTCATTGACTTGAAATTTATCTGATTTCACAACGGTACCGTTGACTGAAACCAATCCTTTTTTGATAAACTGTTTCACTTCTTTTCGTGAGCCGAAATCCATATCGGCTAAATATTTATCTAAACGCATTTTTTCTCCTTTTCAATAGAAAAGTTCGGAAGAGAATGCCTTCCGAACCTGTTATTTAATGTGTAATTTTCTTCTAAAACGAGCCATCCCTGAGCCAAGTAATTTATCTGCTAAGCGTAGTTTCAAGGCAATATAGACATAGACTAGCACACCCACACCTGCAACAATCAAAATAATCAGGAAGGATTGGACTTTGCTATCGGGATTTAAGAACATTTCTAAACCAAACTTTGTTACTCCAGCAAATGCCACCATAATCGCTGTCATCACAGTAATCAATGCGGTGCGTTTCCACGTAAGACTCATATTGAAACGGGTTTTTTTATGGATTTTCCATAAATTTAAGTAACAGGTAACGCCCATTCCTAGAGTGGTTGAAACAATCGGTCCATATGCTTCTAACGTGTGAATACACACAGATTGTGTCGCTAGTTTAACAGCTAAACCAATGACAAAGAACAACACAGCAGAACCATTTTCATAGATTCCTTGTAACATCATAGACGTAACCATAAATAGCCCTTGAATCAAACCAGACACACAGACTGCTATCAATAGATTCGCACCTAATTGATCTGGTTTATAAAACATCGTATTTAAGGGATACGCTAAAATCATCATACCGAGCGTTGCAGGTAACATCACAAATGCATATAACTGTAAGTTATTGCTCACTAATTTTGCCATTCCCGCATAATCTTGTTTGGCATAAGATTCTGTTAACAA
Organism: Enterococcus saccharolyticus subsp. saccharolyticus; assembly: GCF_029023825.1. Taxonomy (NCBI): domain Bacteria; kingdom Bacillati; phylum Bacillota; class Bacilli; order Lactobacillales; family Enterococcaceae; genus Enterococcus; species Enterococcus saccharolyticus. Next base: position 2,454,512 of record NZ_CP118957.1, read on the forward strand.
TGGCATACCCACAATCGCCATTGAAGTTGCTAGACCAATGACTACCATTGATAATTTGTCAGGATTCCCACCAAATAAAGCCATCAAAGCGATTAATTGATTTTGAGAATATTCCGTAAAACTACTCATCGTGTGAACAAATGTATATTGGTCAACTAATTTAAAAATTGTTAATCCTGCTCCTAAAATAATAAACGGAATAGCTTCTTTTACTGTTGAAACCAATAATTTAATGGTATCAACTTCACCAGTTTCTTTACTATGTTCTGCTAAAATATCCATTTTAATTTTCTCTTTACGGAAATAATAAATTAAAATAGCTGTACCTGCTAACGCACCAATAAACGCGCCAAACGTTGATTGTGTGACAGCCGCAACATAATCGCCATCCCCTAATTCCATAATCATAAAGGTCGCTATCAACATATACACAACGCGTGCCACTTGTTCCACTAATTGCGAAATCGCAAACGGCGCAATGTTTTGAATCCCTTGGAAGTATCCGCGAATGACACTCATCACTGGAATAACTAAAATTGCGACACTTAACGAACGCATCGAAGGAATTAAATCAACACCACCACCCGCAGCTTGTGACAACATCGGCGCGGCAAAATACATAATTAACGCACTGACCAATCCTAAAATCGCCATTGCTTGCAAGGAACGATGGAATAAGCGCTGACTTATGCGATATTCTTGTCTGGAATTGTGGTATGCGACCTGTTTAGCTATCGCTGCAGGAATTCCTGCTGTTGACACCATAATGAACAAGGCATAAACATTGTACCCCATATTAAATAAAGCATTCCCTACATCGCCGTACTCACCCATCCAATAATACCAAGGCAAAATATAAATAACGCCCATCAAACGAGAGCCAATATTGCCAATGGTCATCCAAGCAGAACCACGCGCCATTTTGTCTTCATTTGTCAATTCAGATGAAGTCTGTTTTGTATTATCTGTCATTGAGTTCTTCTCCACTTTCTTTCATACATATCTCTTATTCTAATGCGAAATGCTGTTTGTCGCAATCTATTTTTCTATTCGTTACACCCTTTTAATATTTCAACTTGCGAAAATGCCCGTTTCTGATATCCTATGCTATAATTAGCTAGAACTTTAGGACAAGGAGTAAACTTATTTATGTATTCCATGACAATGAATGAACTATGTAACCTTTTAATCAAACACAATTTACTTCAAGAAAACGAAGATACAAAAAAATGGGTTCAACTGGCACAAGAAACAGCCGGCCCTAGCTTTACGTATATTTCTTATGATTCACGTGATCTAAAAGAGCAGACGCTATTCTTTTGTAAAGGTCTTAATTTTAAAGCCGAACTTTTAGAAGCTGCTGTGCGTGATGGGGTCACCTATTATCTTTCTGAAGTCGCTTATGCAGTCGATGCACAAGGGATTCTGGTCACAGATATTCGCGAAACAATGGCCATTGTTGCCCAAGCATTTTATCAACAACCACAAGATAAACTGTACAAAATCGGAATCACAGGTACAAAAGGAAAAACAACCGCTGCGTATTTCATCAAAAAAGTGTTTGATGAAGCATTCCAACAAAAAGTTGCGCTGTTTTCTTCCGAAGAAACAACATTAGATGGGAAAAATTTTTATGCCTCAAAATTAACCACCCCCGAAGCCTTAGACTTATATCGTCAAATGGCCTTAGCTGTGGAAAGTGGCACGACACATTTAGTAATGGAAGTTTCTTCACAAGCTTATAAAACCAAACGTGTCTTTCATTTAACTTTTGAAACAGGGATATTTTTAAATATCAGTCCCGATCATATCAGTCCCATTGAACATGCTACGTTTGAAGAATATTTCGAATGCAAACGTCAATTGCTGTTGAACAGTAAACAAATGGTGATAAATCATGATAGCGATCATTTTGATGTTTTAGAAGACATTTGCCAAAAAGAACAGATTCCTTATTACACGTTTGGACAAAAAACTGGTACTTACCGTATTCAAGCGTTAGAAAATCCACGCTGTTTCCATTTAGAAGCATCCGAAGATACCTTAGAAGCAAACGGCGATTATCAACTTGCTTTGTTTGGTACCTTTAATCATGACAATGCTGCAGCAACTATTTTAACCGCTCGTTTAGCTGGCGTGTCAAAAACAATCATTCAAAACGGTCTGCCACAAAGTCATGTCCCTGGTCGAATGAACTTATTGGAAAAACCAAATGGAACCTATGTCTTCATCGATTATGCACATAACTATTTAAGCATTAAAGCAATTGGCGAATTCGCCAAAGAATTAAGACCCAATGGACGTGTCATTATCGTGACTGGTAGTGCAGGTGACAAAGCGCTCTCTCGTCGCCCTGATATCGGACGCGCACTAAGCGAATGTGCGGATGTTGCGATTTTAACCAGCGATGATCCAGGATTTGAAGATGCTGCAGCAATTACCGAGGAAATTTATCAAGCCATTACTAATCCGAATTTACCTGTAGAGATTGAATTAGATCGTGCCAAAGCTGTGACAAAAGCTGTTGAAATGGCACAACCCGAAGATACGGTCATTTTAGCTGGTAAAGGAACCGAACAAATGATGAAAGTTCGTGGTGTGCAAGAACCTTACGAGGGAGATTTCCATATTACCCAACGATTAATTCGCGAAAACCAAGCCTAATTATTGCAAAAAGATTACAATAGAAAATTTATAAAAAATTTTCTGTCATTTCTTTTAATTTCTTGTATAATAATTGTGAATGTAAAATTAAAGGGGATACGCTTCATGGGCAAACAAAGAAAATTTCTTTATTATGCAGTTATTGCATTGGTCGTTGTTATCGCTAGTTTCTTAGGTTGGAAAATGTTAACAGCAATGGGTGTGATAGGTTTACCAGATGTCACTCATCTGCACACTCGCTCAGCACTTCCGCATGGGTTAATTTTGGTATTGTTCTTACCAATTATTGCTACAGGTGCACTATTTTATGGAATTGCTTATACAAAAAAATAAACGAGAGCGTAATGATTGCGCTCTTTTTTTGTGCACAATAATAAGGCACTTCGGTTTTCATTCTGCACGTTTTATACTATAGTTAAGATAGATTAAAAACGAAAGGGTGTTTCTTGTATGAGTAAAAAATTAGGCGTTTCAACAGTAATTAACGAAGGCGGTCGTGAAGGCGTAAGTAAGTCGTTAAATGGTGATTTTGAAGTAAAAACATCTGGAACGAAAAAAGAAGGTTATACAAACCCTGAAGAGTTGTTTGCTGCAGGTTTTGCTGCTTGTTTCAACGGCGCACTTATTTTCCCATTAGAACGTGATGGACATGGTGATTTACCTCGTTCCGTTCGTGCCGAAGTAACATTATTAGGTGATTTACCAGATTACCACACATTACATTTAGCAGTCCATCTAATTGGTAAAATCGAAGGTCTTTCAAAAGAAGAAACATTGAAATATATGGAAGAAACACACAACATTTGCCCATATTCTAAAGCCGTTAACGGCAATGTCAAAGTAACATACGAAGCAGAATAATACCATCAATGAAGAGGCTACTATCTTAGCCTCTTCATTTTTTATACATAAAAACCTGACTTAACTCTTGGGCGATATGTTGAATATTTGTTAGGGTACGCTCTTTTTCCATCGCTAATTCTAAAGAAATCGGCCCTTGTTGAATACTAAAAACACCGAGGGTTCCCTCGGTCATTTTACCGATGTCTACCGTACGACTCCCACACAACCCAATCACTGGTATTTCAAGCTTTTGAGCAAGTTTCATCACACCATATGGAACTTTCCCCTGGTCTGTTTGCTCATCTATTTTCCCTTCACCTGTAAAAATCAAATCTGCTTGCTGTAATTTTTCTTCTAAACGCAACAGTTGCTGCAATGTCAAAAAACCTGGTGCTATTTTTCCACCTAGTAGCATAACCGCTCCACCCAAACCACCAGCAGCTCCAGCACCAGAAATAGAAGATAAATCCAAATTAGTGAAGTGTAGAATTTCTTTGGCTACAATTTGTGCGTGTTCTTCCATTTCAACAACTGTTTTTTCAGAGGCTCCTTTTTGTGGTGCAAAGGTTTGTGCAAAGCCATTTTTACCTAGGTAAGGATTCGTCACATCCGCTAATGCAATGAATTCAACATCTTTAAACACATCTTGAATCCCTGTTAAATCAAGCGATTGGACGCTTAATAAAGGATTCCCTAAAGACGCATCGATAGTTGCACCAATGGACTGTAACAATCCTAACCCACCATCTGATGTTGCACTACCACCTAAAGTGAAATAAATTTTTGTAACACGGTGCGTGAGGGCATCTTGAATGACTTTACCTAAACCATAAGAAGATGCTTGGCGAATTACAGCATCAGACGGTTCATGTAGATGAATGCCAATAAACACCGCTGATTCAATCACAGCAATCGTCTGACCATCCAATGAGCTTAACAAATAACTTCCCTCAATTGGCTCTCCTATAGGATCAGATGTGCTTACTTTTTGCCAAGTACCACCTATTTCTGCATAAATAGCTGCCATTGTCCCTTCCCCACCATCGGCAATCGGAATATTGCATTTTTCTGTCCAAATTTCATCGGACAAACCTGCTAAAACAGCAGCATTTAATTCTTCCGATGTTGCACATCCTTTAAATGAATCAATCATCGCTACGACTTTCATTGGCTCACGTCCTTTTTGTTTAGTACTATTTTAACGTATCACATTTATTCCAACAAATTATTATCAAAAGAAAAAACGCTCCTCCTGCAAAATACAGAAGGAGCGAAAGTGGTATTAATTTGCCACGATATTAACTAATTTTCCAGGTACTGCAATCACTTTACGGATTGTTTTTCCGGCAATTTGTTCTTGAATAGTTGCGTCAGCTTTCGCAATTGCTTCTAACTCTTCACGACTAGCTTCAGCTGGTACATTTACTTTAGCGCGAACTTTCCCATTCACTTGTAAGACAATTTCAACTTCATCTTCCACAAGCGCTGATTCATCATAAATTGGCCAGCCAACGTATGAAATATCTTGCTCGTTTCCTAAGATTGACCATAATTCTTCGCCCAAGTGTGGCGCAATTGGTGCAAGTAATTGAACAAACCCTTCAACATATTCATAAGGAAGTGCATCTGCTTTGTACGCTTCATTAACAAAGACCATCATTTGAGAAATAGCGGTATTGAAATGCAGATTTTCAAAGTCTTCAGTTACTTTTTTAACTGTTTGATTGTAAACTTTTGTTAAGTTACCATCATTGAATGTGGTAATACGGTCACGCATTTTACCATTTTCATCCACAATTAAACGCCATACACGATCAAGGAATTTACGACTTCCTTCTAATCCATTTTCACTCCAAGCAATGGACGCATCCAATGGACCCATGAACATTTCATACATGCGCAAAGTGTCTGCCCCATATTGTGCTACTACATCATCTGGATTCACGACATTGCCACGTGATTTAGACATTTTCTCGTTGTTTGAGCCTAGAATCATTCCTTGATTGTATAATTTTTGGAATGGTTCTTTAGTTGGGACTACACCCAAATCATACAAGAATTTATGCCAGAAACGTGCATACAATAAATGCAATACAGCATGTTCGGCACCACCGATATAAATATCCACTGGTAACCAACGCTCTAATTTTTCATAACTTGCTAGTTCATTTTTATTATGTGGATCAACGAAACGTAAGAAATACCATGAGCTACCTGCCCATTGTGGCATGGTATTCGTTTCACGACGGCCTTTTTTACCTGTTTCTGGGTCAACGACATTTACCCACTCATCAATATTGGCTAATGGTGACTCACCTGTTCCACTTGGACGAATATCATCTGTTTTTGGCAAACGCAATGGTAATTCTGATTCAGGAACAGTTGTAGTTGTCCCATCTTCCCAATGAATAACAGGAATTGGTTCACCCCAATAACGTTGGCGAGAAAATAACCAATCACGTAGACGATAGCTCACTTCTTGTTTTCCAACACCATTTTCTTCTAACCAAGCAATCATTTTAGCAATCGCATCTTCTTTGTTCATACCATCTAAGAAATCAGAATTAATGTGCGTGCCGTCTTCTGTGAACGCCGCTTCTTCTACATTGCCACCTTCAAGAACGGGAATAATTTCCAAATTAAATGTTTTAGCAAATTCATAGTCGCGTTCATCATGAGCTGGAACCGCCATAATTGCGCCCGTTCCATAAGTTGCTAGCACATAATCAGCAATCCAAATTGGAATTTCTTTGCCATTGACTGGGTTAATTGCGTATGCGCCTGTGAAGACGCCCGTTTTTTCTTTGGCTAAATCTGTACGGTTTAAATCTGATTTTTTTGAAGCTTCATCAATATAAGCATCAATTGCCGCTTTTTGTTCTGGTGTCGTAATTTCCTTCACTAAGTCTAATTCTGGAGCTAATACTGCATAAGTTGCACCAAATAAGGTATCTGGACGTGTAGTAAAAACGGTGAAATCTTTATCCGTCCCAGCGACTTTAAATGTCACATTCGCACCTACTGAACGACCAATCCAGTTGCGTTGCATATCTTTAATGCTTTCTGGCCAATCTAGCTCTTCTAAATCTTCCAATAAACGATCTGCATAAGCAGTAATTTTTAACATCCATTGACGCATTGGTTTACGAACAACATCGTAGCCGCCACGTTCACTTTTGCCATCAATTACTTCTTCATTCGCAATAACTGTTCCTAATTCTGGTACCCAGTTTACAGCTACTTCTGCTTCATAGGCTAACCCTTTTTCATACAATTTTGTAAAAATCCATTGTGTCCATTTGTAGTATTCTGGATCAGTGGTATTAATTTCACGATTCCAGTCATAACTAAAACCTAAAGAATTGATTTGACGACGGAAAGTTTCAATATTTTTCTTTGTAAATTCTGCTGGATCATTTCCTGTATCTAACGCATATTGTTCTGCAGGTAAACCAAACGCATCCCACCCCATTGGATGTAACACATTATAACCTTGGCTACGTTTAAAACGTGCTAAAATATCCGTTGCTGTATACCCTTCAGGATGCCCTACGTGTAACCCTTGACCAGATGGATAAGGAAACATGTCTAAAGCATAAAACTTTGGTTTGCCTTCTTCATCATGCGTATTAAATGTATTGTTTTTTGCCCAATACTTTTGCCATTTTTTTTCAACTTCTTTGTGATTGTAATTCACTACTTGACTCCTCCTTAATAAAATAAAAAAGTCCTATAAGAAGCACAAAAAAGCCTCTTATAGGACGTAATTGACGTGGTACCACCTATATTCGTTGGACATGCTCCAACCTCAATCGTTGTAACGGCCGACACCGTGTCTTCTCTACACACTTTTGATTAAAGCTTTAAGAAAACAATACACTCAAAGGCGAGTTCAACAGGTCTTTTGTACATTTTCACCAACCATGTACTCTCTAAAAAAAGAACGCTACTTACTACTCCTTTTCAAACATGCATAAGTCATTATTGCCTTCATACTATCAAAAAAGCAGGTTAAATTCAATTTATTTCTTTTTATTTTTCTGTGTTTCTTGAAAATCAATGAAATATTTTTTCAAATTTGTCAAAAAGGCTTCCCCAATTGCTGAAATCTTTCTGGTTTTCTTTTTAATCATCACCATTTTGTTTTCTGGTGAGTTGGCTAAAGGAATTAATACAATCCCTTGACCGCGCGGATCTTCCACTAATCCAGAACCTGATCCATAAGCATCCGTTCGTTGTAAAATCCCTGTCAAAGTCGCTCGATCACTTGTATGGATCACTTGTGTAATCCCCGGAAAATCAATTAAATCTTCTGCAAAGTACGTATAATTATTGGTTTCTTGTGTAAAGCGAACTTGCGAATAATCATGTAAATCTGATAATTCAATCACTGATTTCGTCGCTAAAGGATGTCCTTCACGCATAAAGATATGTGTTTGGAAAGTGGTTAAAATTTCATAGTCCAATTCCCCATTTTCCAATAGACGACTTAATCCTGCTTGATTGGAGTCATTGAATAATAAAATACCAAATTCACTGCGATATTGTTCGACATCTTTAATTACATTTAAAGTGGTACTTTCGAAAATTCGAAAATCATTGTAATCGGGAAAATCTTTCACTAATTGACTAATCATGATTGATAGAAAATCATAATGCTGACTAGAAATCGAAAAATGTTTCTCATTTTCTTCATTCGCTAAATAACGATTTTCTAATAATTCAACTTGTGCCAAAATCGGTTGTGTATATTGAAAAAAGTCCATTCCTTCAGAAGTTAACGATGCCCCTTGTCTCGTACGTTCAAATAGTTGCACATCTAACTCTTTTTCCAACTCTTTAATTGCGTGCGAAAGACTTGGTTGCGAGATATATAATTTTTTAGCGGCTTCGCGAAAACTACCATTATTGGCAATTGCTGCGACATAACGCATTTGTTGGATATTCACTCATTTCCCCTCCTGATTCGTTTTATTTTCTATAGTAACGAACCAATTGATTGTTGGTCAATCTTTTTTTCTTTTGTCTTTTTCAAATCTTTTTTCAATATAACGAACATTATTATTAATTTTTCATAATTTTAATGTTAAAATAGGATGAGAAACTTATAAAAAAGGCACCTTCTTAGAAGAAAGTGCCTTAAATCAATCATTTATCGGTTTCCAAAACCTGAAAATGATTTTGTTTTATTCTTGAAAATTTGTGAAAAAACGAACTTTATCAAACTATTCGCTGAAATTCACGATTAAGCAACTTTTAAAGTTAGCCCTGGATAAATAAAATTATTCTCTATGTTGTTCCAACTGCATAATTCATCAATTGAGATTCCAAACTTATCTGACACTAACCAAACGGAGTCTCCTGATTTTACTGTGTAAGTTGTAACATTCGCATTATCTGCATTATTGTTTGTACTAACGTTGGTAGTTGGTGTTGACGGCGTGATTGATTGATTTGACTGATTGGCAGCAGTCGAATTACCTTTTACAATCAATGATTGACCTGGATAGATAAAGTTGTTTTGAATTCCATTCAAACTACATAACTCATCTATCGTAAGACCAAATTTATCAGCGATCAACCAAACCGAATCTCCTGATTGAACTGTATAACTACCAGTGTTGCTATTGGCTTGTGGCGCTGATGGTTCTGGAGTTGTTGGTGTGGTTGATTGACTAGGTTGACTCGGCTTATTGGCAGAAGTCGAGTTACCTTTTACAACTAATGATTGACCTGGATAGATAAAGTTATTTTGAATCCCATTCCAACTACATAATTCATCCATTGTCATGCCGTATTTATCAGCAACTAACCAAACCGAATCTCCTGATTGAACCGTATAGGTCGCTTGACTTCCAGTATTTGGCGCTTGGGTGGTCGGTGTACTTGGTGTCGTTTGTTGACTTGGTGTGCTTGTGTTTGCAGAACCACCTTTAGCAACTACTAATGTCTGACCTGGGTAAATAAAATTATTTTGAATCCCATTTAAACTAGATAATTCGTCCATTGTTAAACCAAATTTATTAGCAACGAACCAAACTGAATCCCCTGATTTCACTGTGTAAGTTGTTTGACTTCCACTATTTGCATTGGGCGTAGATGGTGTACTTGGTTGACTTGGCTTATTGGCAGAAGCCGCATCACCTTTAACCTTTAATGTTTGACCTGGATAGATAAAGTTATCTTGGATACCATTCAAGCGACATAATTCATCCATTGTCATGCCGTATTTATCAGCAATGAACCAAACTGAATCTCCTGATTGAACCGTATAAGTTGCTCCAGTATTTGTGGATGGTGTACTTGGTTTGTTTGGCGTACTTGGTTGACTTGGCTTATTGGCAGAAGCTGCGTCACCTTTAACCTTTAATGTTTGACCTGGATAGATAAAATTATTTTGAATCCCATTCAAGCTACATAGCTCATCCATTGTCATGCTGTATTTATTAGCAACTAACCAAACTGAATCTCCTGATTGGACCGTGTATGTCGCCCCATTATTCGTTGTTGGTGTGGATGGTATACTTGGTTTATTTTGTTGTGTGGTTGGTTGACTTGGCTTGTTAGTAGAAGTTGCGTCACCTTTTGATACGATTAATTTTTGACCTGGGTAGATGAAATTATTTTGAATCCCATTTAGGCTGCACAACTCATCCATTGTCATTCCATAGCGATCAGCAATTAACCAAACCGAATCTCCTGATTGAACCGTATAATTTTGACCATTGGCAGTTGGCTTCGACGGTGTAGACGGAGTTGGTGGTGTAGACGGTTTATTTTGTGTACTTGTATTTGTATTCGTCGCTTCATTAGTAGTGTTTCCTGAAGCTGGCGTATCATATCGTGTTAAGTTGTAGCTTTCAATAACATTATTTAGAGCACTCGCATAGTTTGGTGCAGTAGCGTAACGACCTGTTAACCACGCAGTAGCATCACGATAAGAAGAAGTATTGCTCTTCCATGCACCTGAATAATAGTAGACACCTGGTTGCAAAGAAACATTTTTTAATGTATTTGCATTGTCTTGGAATGATTCTGAGAATGAAGGATATTTTTTAAATGGTTCTTTCATGGTTACCCATTGTCCATTCAAATATTCTTGTGTATTCATATACACAGTCTCTCCATTATAACTACCTTTAATACCAAATAAATTGTGGTATGGTGATTGAGAAAGGCCACTTTGACCCCAACCACTTTCAATAACTGCTTGTGCAATCATGACAGATGCATACAAGTTATTAGGACCAGCAATTGTCTGTGCATGACCAGCTAATTGCTCAATATATGCGTTAGAATTTGTCGAAGAATAGACAGTGCTTTGTTGAGACTCATTTTCAGCAGCTTCTACTTCAACGCTTGGTAAAAGTGGTGTCGCAACAGAAATAGCTGTGACAGTACTTCCCAAAACTGCAGCACTTTTTCTCATCTTACGATATAAGAGAGGATGCTGTTCTATTTTTTTCAGTTCTTTTCTCGATAAAGCCTTCTCCATTTTTTGACCTCCATTTTTTTAAATTACCTTTTTTTACTACATTTTTTAGTATACAGGTTATTTTTTCTTAATAAAAGTTTAAATATCTCAAAATGTAAATTGTAAAATATTTGTAATATGTACATTTCTACACATCCTTAAAAAAACCTTATTAAACCAACGTTTCAGCATGTTTTTCCGCAGAATATTTTATTAATTTTTTATGGGAAAATTACCATGGATTTTTTATCATCGAAAAAGTCTATGCTATAATGTATTCGTTAAATTGAATAAATATAGAGGAGTTTTTATGAATAACAAACTATACACACAATTTGTGGGCAGTTGCTCACTCGTTCTTTTTGCTTTTTTGGGCTACGTTGTCAAATTTTATCCAGTTTGGATTCAGCCCTTCGATCAAGTGATTACCAATGGTGTACGCTCGTTGTATCCGACATGGAATCCTTTTTTCTTATGGATTACTAAATTTGCCAATCCAAGTACAATTGTCGTTTTGTTTCTAGCACTTTTATTTGTTTTGATCTATGGCAAACGTTATGCAGAAGCAGCTTGGTTTTCTCTAGGGGTTATTGGAATTGCTGGAATTTTTAATCCCTTGATTAAATTACTCTTTATGCGAGAACGTCCAACTCTTGAGCATCTAGTCACAGAGCATAGTTATAGTTTTCCTAGTGGGCATTCGACAGCAAGTATGGTACTTTACGGAACATTAATTTTCTTTGTTGCTTTATTTATCCAAAACACCTATTTAAAACGTGGTGTTCAAGTTCTTTTAGGTATCTGGATTGTCTTAATTGGTATGAGTCGTATTTATTTAGGCGTACATTTTCCTAGTGATATTGTTGGAGGTTTTTCACTAGGTCTAGGGTGGTTATTGTTAACTTACCCGTATTATCAAAAACAACGCTTTGTTTGGCGCTTTAAAAATAAGCAACTTTAACAGAAGGTGAGCATTACTTATGAATCCATTTATCTATGCAGAAGATAAAAATAAACGGTATCACTCTTGGAATTATGCATTGCGCCAAGAATTTGGTTGTAAGATTTTTAAAGTAGTGATTGATGGCGGTTTTGATTGTCCGAATCGTGACGGAACTGTCGCCCATGGTGGTTGTACGTTTTGTAGTGTTTCTGGTTCAGGCGACATGATTTTAGCGCCTGAAGACCCATTACCAGTCCAATTCAATAAAGAAATCAAACGGATGCATCAAAAATGGCCCCATGTTGATCAATATATCGTCTACTTTCAAAATTTCACAAATACGCATGCACCCCTTGCAGAAATTAAAGAACGCTTTGAACAAGTAATTAATCTACCGGGTGTTGTGGGATTATCAATCGGGACACGCCCCGACTGTTTACCAGATGATGTCGTGGATTACTTAGCAGAATTAAATGAGCGTTTGTATCTTTGGGTAGAACTTGGTTTACAAACAACTTTTGAAGAAACGAGTCATCTAATCAATCGTGCCCACGATTATCAAACTTATCTTGATGGTGTGGCTAAATTGCGTAAACATCAGATTCGTGTCTGCACCCATTTAATTAACGGTTTGCCACAAGAGACCCCCGAAATGATGCTGGAAAATGTACGACGAACAATTTTAGATTCAGATATTCAAGGGATTAAGTTACATCTGCTTCATTTGATGCGTAATACACGTATGTTGCGTGATTATCATGAAGGTCGCTTACAGTTGCTTTCACGAGAACAATATATAGAACTCACTTGTGACCAGTTGGAAATGATTCCAGCAGAAATAATCATTCACCGTTTAACAGGTGATGCTCCTCGGGATATGTTGGTAGGTCCAATGTGGAGTTTAAAAAAATGGGAAACATTGAATGCAATTGATGAAGAATTACTGCGAAGAAATTCGTACCAAGGAAAATTCAATGTACGAAAGGAACCTTTACATGCTACAAACCGCCTTGCATTTTAGTCATACTTTGTTAAAAGAAGTGGTACAACCTGGGAATTATGTTGTTGATGCTACTATGGGAAATGGCAATGACACCTTATTATTAGCTGAATTAGTAGGTAAAACCGGAAAAGTTTACGCATTTGATGTACAAGAACAAGCACTGATTTCTACACATAAACGTTTAATTGACAATGATTTAGAACATCGAGTGCAGTTAATTCATGATGGGCATCAACATCTTGATGATTACCTAGGTAAAGATCAAGAAATTCACGCAGCTATTTTTAATCTAGGCTATTTACCCCAAAGTGATAAACAAGTGATTACTTTGCCTGAAACAACTCGGAAAGCCTTGGACAGTTGTTTAAATCACCTTGTGCGCAAAGGACGGATTATCATTGTTTCTTATTATGGGCATGAAGGCGGGCAAGAAGAATTAGAAACAGTGTCTACTTACTGTCGAACACTTCCACAAAAATTATTTAATGTACTAACTTATCAATTTATCAATCAACAAAACCAACCACCTATTTTATTTTGTATTGAGAAAAAATAAACAGGCTAGCTGACATGCGTGCTTCATTGTCAGCTAGCCTGTTTTATATTTTTCTTTCAATAAAACACATGTCCTAAACAACTACAAATGCTACTGCTTCTATCTCAAATAGCTCCGTCAAAATCTGGTTAACCTGCTGAAAAAGTAGTTCTGTACTTTGGTGTTGCGTAGAAATTATTTCCTGTTCATCGGTTTTATAGATTTGTTTGCCAAATTGTTCCACAAATCGAACTCGCTTCTCTTCATATTGGAACTCGATACATTCATCCATAAAATCCATGACTAATGTTTGCCGAAATCCAGCTTGTAAAACAATTGCCATAACTAAGGAAGGTACATCCAATTCTTCAAGAGGAGTGGTGACTTGACCTAACGTAAGAGTGTATGACATTGTTTTGATTGTTGGACATGCATTACATCCTCCATTTATTAAATCGGTTGAATGGGAAATCGTTGCTTGCATGTTGCCACCTCCTTTTGTGATTATATTAACATAAAAATCAATCATTGTACGATGCAACTAACTAGAAAGTGCGTTGTCTTTTCTTGTTACGCCCTACAGAAATCGCTATAATTATTATATATAAAGGAGGGTTTTTAGTTATGAAAAAATGGTTAGCTGTAGAACTAAGTTTACTTACATTATTAATAGGTTCAAAACTTTTAGGTTATACACTACTTACAGAATGGCTTTGGTTTTTCGTCTTTGCGACTTTTCTTCGAATAGTGGTGGCTTTGCTTTTAACTAAACAAACAAGATATACATCTTTTCTTCGTTACAGCGTTCAATTCTCGTCAAAAGACAACCTAGTAAACACCAGCGAATTACTTGGTAAACCTAAAGGGATTTAAATTATAGAAATTAATAAATATACAAACGAATGGCTTATTATCAGCAAACTAACTAAAGAAGAGATCCAAAAATCACTCGATGATTACCTATATAAAAACCAAGTAACTACCAAAGTAACACCCAAAATCACTCTTTCACCTTATATCCATGCTGTTTTTGATGGTTTTTCTTGTTTCATTTCAACTGGATGTGACATTTTGCGTCCACTTCATGCCACACAACATCATATCCTTTTCCTTTTGAAAAGAAAATCGAGTTGGGGGTATTGTTCAATTCACTAGTTGGGTCATATGAATAATCCGTAATGATTTCGGCTTCATTATGACAAGGATAATAACCTTTTACAGTAGTAGTTAAGCGTCCTTTATTTTTAGTAAAAGAAGCAAATTCTATCGGATAATCTAAAAATGTTGCTACTGGAACCATACCTTCAATCGTGGTTGTTTCTTCATCGGCTTCTTCAATTGGCGCAATTTCGCCTTTATATTTTTGTAAATCAGTAACTACTTTGCCGACTAAATCTGTAGGTACCACAATTTTAACTTGATACCACGGTTCTAATAATTGACTGGTCGCTTTCATTAATCCTTGGCGTACAGCTCGATAAGTTGCTTCACGAAAATCGCCACCTTTTGTTTCTGGATGATGCGCAATTCCTGCAAGCAAAGTGATTGTTACATCGGTTAAAGGTGCCCCAATTAGCACACCGCGATGCACTTTTTCCGTTAGATGCTGCAGGATGCCTTTTTGATAATTTGTCGTTAATTGTTCCAATGAACATTGATTTTTCAAGAGAATTCCTTGTCCTTGTTCCCCAGGCTCCATCCAAAGCGCAACTTCAGCATAATGACGTAGAGGCTCATAATGACCATTGCCACGTACTGGTTCAACTAACGTCTCTTTGTACAATACACTTGGTCTTGAAAATGTAATGGCTTCATTGAAGCGTAAAGCAAAACTTTCTTGGATATAATCCATTTGAATCTGTCCAATCACCTGAATAAATACTTCTTTGTTCGCTTCCTCATATCGTACTTGTAGAGAAGGATCTTCTTCCTCCAATTGTGCGAAATGTTGTAACAACGCATCACTCGATAATTCCGATAAAACTTGGACTTCTAACGCTGGTTCGCGAGTTAATGTGCGAACTTGGGGAAGTTTATCAAAGAAAACATCCGTAGTTGCCAAAATATCGCCTATTTTCAATTCCGTAATACCGGCAATACCAACAATTTCGCCAGCATGTGCTTCTTGAATAGCTACTAATTTTTCATGTTGCGCAAAGAGTTGATTGATCTTCATCTCACTAGTTGGTAATTGTGGACTATGTAGACGGTCTTTGACAGCAAAACGTCCCGATAATACTTTAACAAAATGAATTCGTTGCCCTTTTTCTGTCAAAACTTTATACACTTGACCGATGTTGTCCGTTTGATTCGCTTCATAACGTACAGACATCACTAATTCAAGCAACATGTCCACTCCTTCCAATTGTGCGGCAGAACCCTTAATAACAGGAAACAATTTTCGTTGTTGGACCGCTTGACTAAATGCTTGGTTGAACTGCTCACTTGTTGCTTTATCGATTTGCGCCAACCACTTTTCATCAAGCAATGCCCAGTTTTCTTGGAATGCTTGCGAATGAATTGATTCTTCAACTAGGACAAAACGCTCGTCTATTTTTTCTAATCCTGCGAAAGCTTTTGACACATCACTAGTTGGTAAGTCACATTTATTAATGAATACTATAACGGGTACTTGATAAGTCGCACATAAATCAATGATGGTTTCTGTATATCCTGTCACACCTTCTGTGGCACTTAATAACACAATCGCTAAATCAGTGACTTGCAAACTACGCTCCATTTCAAACGTTAAATCCATGTGCCCTGGCGTATCAATTAACGTAAAGCCTTCTTGATAATCAACCGAAACAGGTTTACTCAAAAAGGTAATCCCACGTTTTCTTTCAAGCGGATGCTGATCAAAAAAAGTCGTTCCTTTATTGACATTTCCTAGTTGCGTAATTTGTCCACTTTTATAGAGCAATGCCTCCGTTAAGGTCGTTTTTCCAGCATCTACATGAGAAAAAATCCCAATAACTTTCTTCCTATCCATTTCCTTCGCCTCATCTCTCAAATCTTCCAATCTATTGTAACAAAAAAACACCTACCAACAATGGTAAGTGCTTCAAGTTATTCGTTTATCACACGCGGAACATCGACCACAATCATATCTTCCGCATCGATATACAAGTAATTGGTTTCTGGAATCTCATGCCAATCGTTTAAACGATCCACAAAGATTTCTTTGCCACGATTTGTTTCAAAGCGATAACGACGAATATTTCCTAGTGTAATAACATTTTTTAATTTGACAGGAATGCGAAACGTGCCTTTGATGGCTTTAGTTGAAATTAGTTCCGGACGGATATAATACAAATGGCGATTGCCCATTCCTGAAAAAACAGGCGTGTATTCATCCAACTCTTCCCAATCAAAACAAATATTATTACCAATAAATTCTGCGACAAAGGGACTTTCTGGGGAAGTGTACAATTCGAATGGTGACGAAGCTTGCACAATTTCGCCCGCTTCCAAAACAAACACGCGATCGCTAATCAACATTGCTTCTTCTTGGTCATGCGTCACAAAAATCATGGTCATATTTAATTCTTTTTGAATATGGCGTAAATCTTTTTGCAATTGTTTACGAATTTTGGCATCCAATGCACTTAATGGTTCATCTAGCAATAAAATTTTTGGTTCTGTCGCAAGAGCACGGGCTAAAGCAACACGCTGCTTTTGGCCACCTGAAAGTCGTTGTACATAGGTATCTGCAAAATCGGTTAATTGGACTAAATCTAATAATTTAAAGACTCGTTGATTCATCGTTCCTTTGTCCATTTTTCGTGCTTTTAAACCAAAAGAGACATTTTCAAAAACTGTCATAGTTGGAAATAACGCATAATGTTGGAACACAAAACCGATGTCACGTTCTTTTGTCGGTCGTTGTTGAATCGCTTGCCCATCTAATTCAAGCGCGCCTTGTTGCGGTTGTTCCAAACCTGCAATACAACGTAGTAAAGTTGATTTCCCACAACCGCTTGGACCTAACAGCGTCACAAATTCACCTTTTTGAACATCAAAAGAAATTTCTTTCAAAATTTTCTTTTCACCAAAAGATAGCGACAAATCACGAATGCTCAAGTAGTTTTTCATAAACAGGTTCCTCCACTTTTTCCTTTACGACAACTTTTTTCGTTTGTTTTTTATTGAAATAGAAAATACTAAATGCCGTTGCTAATAAAAACAAGAAATACAAAATCATTACCGCACTGGCAACATGACCATTTTCATTCATTCGACGCAACATATAGATACGCAAGGTTTCAAAACGGCCACCGATTAATAAATTGGTTAACATGTATTCACCAAACACAGAAGAAAAGACCATTAATGAAACTAGCGTTGTCCCTACTTTTAAATTAGGAATCAATACGCTACGAATAATAGGAAACATTGGAACCCCTAACGTTTCGGCTGCTTCAACAAGTTCTTTCATATTTACCAATTTCATTTGATTACTAATACCTAGGTAAACAATAGGTAACATCGAAATAAATAACGCACCTAACAGCACAAAAAACATTGGTATATTAGAATTTGAATAGGTTCGAAGCAATGCCGTAACTAAAATTACCCCAGGAATTGCGTAAGGTAATAACACAATTTTTTGCAATGTTTGATCCCAACGTGGAAAGTATAAATGAATCCAAATCATCGTTGGAACTAATATAACGAATACAACTAGACTCATCAAACTTGCCAATAACAACGAACGTCCTACTGCAAATAAAAAGGCAGAATCACTTAATAATTGAACAAACCATTGCAAGGTAAAATCATCAGGTAAAATGCTTTTTTCCCAAGAAGTAGAACTTGCATAGAAAAAAGTAGCCAGTAACGGACTGAGATAATAAAGCGCAAATAAACTTAAAATAAGCGTCACAACAACTTTTTTCATTTTTTCTCCCTTCTTCCTACAACGGTCATCAATGTCACCATCATCAAACCAAATAACACAGCTAACGCACTCCCCATATTGGGTTTTGCAAACACATCCCCTGATACCAGTGAGGCAATCCGTACCGTCAATAAATTCACATTGCTTCCTGTTAACGCATAGGCAGTTTCATAGGTACCCATTCCGTTGGCAAATAGAATAATGAACGTGGTTAAAAGAGAGGGACGTAAAAATGGCAAGGCAACTTTGCGCCAATAATAAAACGAATCTGTTCCTAAAGTCGCAGCTGCTTCGGCCCATTCTTTTTTTAATTCACGCATACTTGGATAGAGGAATAACACGCCTAAAGGAATTTGAAAATAAACATAAGTTAAACCCAATCCCCACCATGAATAGAGATCAAAAGCCTGTAAAGACGGCATCATTAACTTTAGTACCCCGGCATTACCTAGTAAAATAATAAAAGAAAATGCCAAGGGAATACCAGCAAAATTCGCTGCTAAATTGGAGACAAAGGTAATTTTTTCTTGTGTTTTTTCAGACAGTTGTAACAAACAAATACATAACACAATAGCACCAAGCAATCCTAAAACACATGAAACCAAAGTAATCAACAAACTATTAAAAAATGCTTGATAATAATAAGAATTACTAAAAAATTCTGTGTAATTCGTAATCGTCCATGCACCTGTTTGATCGTTTTGAAAACTACCAATCAGCATGAAAAGCAGCGGCACAATTAAAAATGCCGCTAGCAAACTGATTAAGGGGAGTAATCCTACATACTTTTTCATGAAATTTGCCCCCTTGTCGTCCCGATTTGCATATTTCCAGAAGCGTCAATTTCTAGTAAATTACAAATTAACGGTGCTAATTCCAACTGATTCATTTGTTGTATGCCGCTATTTTCTGGGAATTTTGATGAAAAGATAAACAAAGGAACCTCACGATGCGCTGCTAAACTTCCTCCATGCAACCCTTTGTCATCCATGCCATGATCGGCGGTCACTAGGATTTGATAGCCTTGTTCTAACCATGTGGGCAAACACATACCTAAGATAGCATCGGCTTGATTCACTGTTGCCGCATACTCTCGAGACGCAGCGGTAAATTTATGCCCCACATCATCAATGTTCATTGAATGAATCAACATAAAATGAGGTGCATACGTCTGGATAATATAGTTCGCATCCGCAAATACATGCGAATCTGGATAGTGATCTTCACTATAAAAAATTCCGTGTTGAATGGCATTTTTTTCATCGTGTTGGATGCGATGACGCGCAATATCATAAGGTGCTTCATTAAACAATTCACTTTGCCAATAGTAGGCAGCTGCTCCTGTAATCCCACCTGCTTCTTTGACTAAATCAAATATTGAGACTTCTTTTGAACGACGAACATGTCCGTTCGTTAAAATCCCATTACGATAACTCGGAACTCCGGTCGCTAGCACTTCATAAAGAGGACGTGAATTACTCGGCATTTCAGCAATCAATTTAATTAGGGTTGCTTGATGATGTGCCACAAAATGATTTAGTACACCCATTTGTTCAAGTGCCGTATCATACCGGCAACCATCTAATACAATCAGAATTAACTTTTCATCCATTGCCTTATTTGGCATGGCTGAGAACCTCCTTTTGCCACAATTCAGGAAGTGTCATCGCTGTTTCATCCCATTTAGCGTTATCTTTGACTGGTTGTGCTGCTTCGTATTCTGCTGCTGGCAATAATTTATCCGCCACTTCTTTTGGTAATTCGACGTTTTCACGAATTGGACGAGCATAACCTTTCGCTAAATTAATTTGTCCTTCATCTGACAAAATATATTCACGCGCTAATTTTGCTGCATTTGGATGTGGGGCATTTTTATTGATAATTGTTGTGTATCCGCTAATCACAGAACCATCTGTGGGAATCGTCACTTCAAAACGGTCCGCATTTATTTGATCGCGGTAATTTAACCCATTGAAATCCCACACAATCGTTACATCAATTTCGCCTTTTTCTAAGTTCGCCACACTTGCATCTACTGACGACAAGCGGCCATTTTTCGCAAACTCTTGGAAATAATCCAATCCTGGTTGAATATTTTCTTCATCGCCACCTTTGGCAATAGCTGCGGCTAAAACAGCAAATTGTGCTTGATTGGCTTTGGTAACGTCACCGACAGCGACTTGATAGTCTCCTTTTGCCAATTCTTCCCATGATTTTGGTGCTTCTTTAACATTGTTTTTATCGGTTAAAAAGGCAATTGTTCCGGTATAACTTAACAACCAATGCCCGTCTTGATCTTTGGCCCACTCAGGAATTTCATCCCAGTAACTCGTTTTGTAAGGTAAGGTTAGCTCTTTGCCGGCAGCCAATGGTCCAAAACTAATCCCAACATCCCCAATATCAGCAGTTCCTTTTGCGCCTTCTGATTCAAATTTTGCTAATTCTTCCGCACTCGACATGTCTGTATCTGTGTGTGATAATCCATATTTTTCATTTAAATCGTTCCAAGTATCCACCCAGTTTGCCCAAGTATCAGGCATACCCAAACTGGCAATAGCGCCTTCTTCTTTCGCTTTTTCAGTAATTGTTTCTAATGAATCATCTTCAGAGACATTGCTTTCTTTCGTTTCAGATGAACAAGCACCTAACATTGGTAATAAGAGTGCACTTGTTAATGTTAAAAGTGTAAATTTTTTTGAAAGTTTCATTTTTTCACCTCATCGTTTGATGAAATCATCGTAACAAAGCTCTTTTAATTTCTGACCAAATTTACGCAAAGAGTCTATGAAGTTTGTTGACATCTTGTTAGAAAAGTTAAAATTCTGTAAATGCGAAAAAACAACTTGCTATTGATAATATTAGGTAGCATTTGCTAGACTAAATGAAGAGTGATAGAAAGAAGGAGTAGAAATGCCAACAGGTGTGTTAATAAATACAGGAGCGATTTTGTTTGGAGGGCTTTTAGGCGGCTTACTCGGCAATCGTCTTAGTGAAGAATTTAAGAACAATTTAACAATGATTTTTGGGGTTTGTTCCATGGGAATGGGGATCTATGCTATTGCGCCCATGCAATATATGCCCGCTGTCATTTTTGCATTAGTGATTGGGACTGGTCTTGGTTTAGCTTTTCGTCTTGGTGATAAAATCAATCGCGGCGCAATACTCATGCAACGACCGATTGCCAAGCTTTTCCCTTCAGAACATCTAACGATTGATGAAGATGAATTTGTCCGTTCATTGGTCACAATTATCGTCTTATTTTGCGCCAGTGGTACTGGAATTTACGGTAGTTTGGATGCTGGGATGACAGGCGATCATTCGATTTTAATTTCAAAATCGATTTTGGATTTTTTTACCGCAGCGATTTTTGCCTGTAATTTAGGCTTTGTGGTTTCCGTGATTGCTGTACCGCAACTACTGATTTTTGGTACGTTATTCTATACAGCAACCGTCATCTTTCCTTTAACGACCCCAGAAATGATTTTAGATTTCAAAGCATGTGGAGGCTTTTTAATGTTAGCAACAGGCTTTCGGATGATTCAAGTTAAGATGTTTCCAACGGCGGACATGATTCCAGCAATGATTTTAGTCATGCCTTTTAGTTGGCTTTGGGTTAACTGGATTACACCATTTTTGTAGAGAATAGAAGAGCGTCAAATGAATAATCATCAAAAGAAACGTTATATAGGATTAATTGGGCTGTATGTCCTTTTATTAGTTACTTCTTCTCTTATTCAACAAATAACGTATTATGGGATGTCAGCAGTTATTTTGATTGTCCTAACAATTGTATTATTAGTTATTTTGTGGAAATATTTACGGCGGAATCATATGATTCACATAACATGGACCAGTATGCCCTATGAACCAACCGCTCATAAAAGTGAACGACTATTTTTGTTTAGTCTCGTGAATCTGGTTGCACCCATCCTTCGATTCCACGATATAACTACGTATGATTTGATTGTTTCTGCTATTGCACTGTTGGTCGGTATCATTGGTTATACAATCAATGAACGTCGTCTTTCTAGCAAGAAAAATAAGCACACATAAATATCACGTCAGAAGCGATGCGTATGATGAAACCCAAAATAGCAGTTTTCTCTTGTTACAATTCTCAGTAAAAGCTGTGACTGTAAACCTAACGTTACCAACCAAAAAAATACTCGCTTTTGCTGAGTATTTTTTTGGTTATTTTCCGTTCGTGAAAATGTTATTCATTGCGGACGCGGTCTCGTTGACTCACTTTTTCTGAAATTATGCTAAAATAATAGCTGACACTACATTCAAAGGAGAGTTATTTTGAAAACAAAAAAAATCGGATTTCTACTTAGTCTCTTGGCTTTTTTCTATATATTGACAACAACAAAGCCGGTGGTAGCAGATACGTTGCTGGAACAAGTAAACAAAGACTACAATGTTCCTAAATCAGATTTACCAGAAACAGGGATTGTCATTGAAGCAGAAAATGGTCAAATTTTTTGGGAGCAAGATGCCACCAAAAGTATCAATGCCGCAGAACTTTCCAATTTAATGACCACTTATTTGGTTCTTGAAGCCATTCATAATGGTACGTTAAGCTTAGAAACAAAAGTCATCGCCACTCAAAATGACGAAGCGATTGGGCAAATAAAATCACTCAACAACAATAATATCATCGCAGGAATTGAATATACTGTTAGAGATTTACTTAAATTGGCGGTCACTCCCTCATCAAATGTCGCTACTTTAATGCTCGCTAACTTATTAGAAGAGCAAGATGGTCGCTTTGTGACAAAAATGAATAATAAAGCGGTCGAATTAGGGATGACACAGACCACTTTTAATACTGCTACCGGTATTCCGGCAGTTCAATTTGAGGGCTATTACCAACCAGAAGGCTATGACAGTAATGCCGAGAATATCACCACCGCAAAAGATTTAGCCAGTTTAGCTTATCATTTGCTACGTGACTTTCCTTCTGTTTTAGATACAACCAAAGAAACTTCTTTTACGATTTTACCGGATTCATTGTATGAAGAAACATTTCAAACAGATAATGACACCTTATATGGTCGCCCCTTTGCATTTAAAGGAGCAGACGGTCTCAAGACTAGCCACTCCGAAGCAGGATTTAATGCCATTACTACAGCACGTCGCAATGGATTACGTCTTATAACTGTGTTGACAGGCGTTGGGGACTCAGCTCAGCCGGAAAGTGAACGATCCCTTTATCCGATTAGTAATACCTTAATGGAGCAAATTTTTGATACTTATGAATACAAGGAAATTGTTTCCGCTGGTCAACAAGAAATCAATGACAAAACCGTCCTAGTCGAAAATGATTGGTACGCAGTGGTCAAAAAAGGCAGTCAACCGACGTTCACCTTGCAAGGCGAAACACTTACCTTAACAGATGCCTTGCCAATTATCTCTGATACAGCCTTGCCTTTATCGGTATCTTATCGTGAGATTACTTCAAACATTGAAAAAAATATTGATCAACACACTTTTTTAGCACAACTTATTAATGTTATTGAGATTACTAAATTAACAATTCTCGCTTTGGGCACGACATTCTTAGGGCTTATTTTCTTACTAATGTCCATTTTCATCCCAATTGTCCCCGAAGACAAAGAGAAACTAGCCAATCGCAAACGTCCACATACACCGCCATTACCAATGAAAAAAATCATGCGTTGGGCAGGCTTAGCTATCTTTTTAGTAGGCATAGGCATTTTACTTGTACAATATATTTTGTAATATTCACATAAAAAAGGGGCCGTAACTAACTAACTTATGTCACAGCCCCAACATTTTCTATTTGTTTTGATAAATGGCTCCCATATAACGCTAGCATCCAATTAACTATTTATCATTCAATTTCCACGTACTTATTTGTCCAAATCTATTTCAAAACCATCAAATACTTCACCATCATAATATTTTAACAGTTGGTCAACACTAAGTAATGACGAGGTTATTTCCTCGGTAGACTCTTCTATCTGTTGTCTTTCAACATACTCTTGATACTGTTCCATCAACATCCGATACATTTCCACACGAGAATTACCTTCCCCAGTAACAAAAGGTAATTCCCTAAGAAAACCCGAATAAATAGGTTTATCTTCAATAACTTCTACAGGTAGTTCCATCACTGTTAAGTTTAAGTCTTTAAATTGTTCAAACATTGTCTTTTACCCCTCAATTTCAATCACACGCTCAACAAATGCTTCATAGAAATCTTGTTCATGAGAAACCACAATAACAGTTCCTTCATATTCTGCTAAGCTTTGTTGCAAACTCTCTTTTGTTTCTTGGTCGATATGGTTGGTTGGTTCATCTAAAATCAATAGATTGCCATCTGTCATTGTCATTTGAGCAAGTTTTACTTTTGTTTGTTCGCCACCACTTAACATTTTCAAAGGTTCTTGTGCCAGCTGATTTACTAATCCTGCTCGTGAAAGTTGGCGGCGCAAATCCTTAATTGTCGCCTTTTCGTATAGATTACCTAGGTATTGCAGAGGTGTTTCCAAAGGTGATTCCCACACTAATTCTTGAGAGAAATAGTTGATTTTTGTATTTGCTGGGAAGTGGAATTCACCAGAAATAGCAGGAATTTCACCAATTAATGTCTTTAATAGCGTTGATTTCCCAATTCCGTTAAAACCACGAATGGCAATTTTCTCGCCGTAACGGATAGTTAGATTGATAGGATTTAATAAAGGTTTATCATAGCCCACTACTAAAGCATCGGTAGTTAAAGCAAGTGTACTAACAATCGGTTTGTAGGGAAATTGGAAATTAGGTTTCGCCGTATCACTTGGTGGTGTTAAACGCTCAATTTTATCTAATTGTTTCTCACGGCTTTTCGCCATTGTCGAACGTGAACCTGCTTTATATTTACGAATATATGCTTCAGTTTTTTCAATATGGCGTTTTTGGGCTTCATATTGACGTAAATAACTTTCACGATTCGCTTCTTTTTGTTTTAAAGCTTTTGTCAAATTCCCCGTATATTTGGTTAATTGACCAAATTCAATATCCGCAATATGTGTTGTAATCTCATTTAAAAAAGCACGGTCATGCGAAATAACCAAAAATGTACCATTAAATCCTTTTAGAAATTCCGTTAACCATTGTACGTGCGTATCATCCAAATGGTTGGTTGGTTCATCAAGCACCAACATATCAGGTTTTTCTAACAATAATTTCGCTAAAATGACTTTAGAACGTTGTCCACCACTCAAATTCTTCAATAAACTATCTAGTCCTAAAACATCAATTCCTAATCCTGTAGCCATTTCTTGAATTAAGGTATTCATTTGATAGAATTCCCCTTGATCCAGTTGAGTCTGTAAACGACCTGCACGTTCTAAAAGCTTATCTTCGAATGTTTCACTATATCTCGTGTATAACTCGGTAATCTCTTGTTCAATGTCTAATTCTTTTTGGAAGGCTGTTTTTAAGAACTCTTCAATGGTCAACGTCTCATTCACACGAACATATTGGTCTAAATACCCCATGTGACAGTTTTTCGCAATTTCGACACGTCCTTCATCGGGCAATTGCTCGCCGGTAATAATCTTGATTAACGTCGATTTTCCAGCACCATTTTGTCCAATTAAACCGACATGTTCTCCTTTGTTGACTTGTAGATTCAACTCCTCATATAAAATTTTATCTCCAAATTGTTGGGTAATGTTTATTAAACTTAGCATTTTTTCTCTCCATTTCTTTATCTGTACAAACAAACAGCCGTAGACGCATTGTCCACGGCTTTATCTATCACTTCTCAAAAAAGACACCACAAATAAACCTCGTCTTTTTTGATGAAGTATCTATAGCGGGCTCTTAACAATGCTTCATCCTCAATTGTTAAGAGCTGCTTTTCTGATGAATTTTAAATAGGATTTATAAAACACGACAATCATCCTTTCTAATCACACGTAAGTCTAACATGCGTGAGAAAAATTGTCCACTTGACGACATTAAAAAAACCTGGTGCCCACTGACACCAGTTTTTTTATACCCATTGATTTAAAAGAAGATTCACTGCTTGAAATGCTTGTTCGGCAGCATGATCCAAGGTATTGTCAAATGTATCGGGCGCGGCATCGCCTACATGATCAGAAATTCCACGAACATTGACAATTGGAATATCATAGAAACTTGCCACTTGTGCCAACGAACAGCTTTCCATATCAGAAGCAGCGATTGTTGGAAATACTTGACGAATCGCAGCAATGGATTGTGTATCACTCATGAAAGAATCTGATGTGACAATCGTTCCCAAATGTGCTGTCACAGAGCTATCTTTCAAAGCAAACTCAATCTTTTCCAACCACTTTTGAGCAACCGGATAATCCGCGGGCATTTGTGGTACTTGACCAAACGCATAATCAAACCCCGTTGCATCCACATCACTATACACAAATTTGTCGGTATAAACGACATCACCTAACGCAAAATCGGTACGAAAAGAACCGGTTGTACCAGTGTTAATAATCAAATCAGGTTGCACTTTTTCACACAACCAAGCGGCTGTAGCAGCCGCATTGGTTTTACCAATGCCTGATTCTACTAAATATAAGGTATCGTTGACTTCTTCAATAATCGTTTTTCCTTTACGCCACACGACAGTTGCAGGAAAATTCGCTCGAAACGGGGCTAATTCTTCCGCCATTGCGGCAACAATTGCAATTTTCACTTTATTCCCATACCTCACTCACTGGTTCATCAACCTCTACTTTGGTACCATCAAATTGTTCCGTCACAAACTCTTGAACTTTAGGATCATGATACAGTTCCCCTAATTTTTGGAGCGCTTCTTCATTTGCACGGTCTTCTTTCACAGCAATGATGTTAATGCTTTTACGTGTCGATGCATCAGCTTCTTCACGATAAATCGAATCTTTCAATACGTTTAAACCACCTTCAAACGCAATTGTGTTACTAATTAAAACTAAATCCACATCCGGTAATACACGAGGTCCAGTCAAATCATCAATTAATGTGAACTGTAAATTTTTAGGATTTTCAACAACATCATCAGGGGTGCCGATACCATCATCAAAATCAGCTTTTAATTTAATCAAACCTGCTGATTCTAAGACACGTAAACCACGCGCAGTATTTGATGGATTATCCGCTAAAGCAACGTTAGCTCCGTCAGTAATCTCTTCAATTGATTTGAATTTATTTGAATATACACCCATTGGTTCAATATATGTCGTTGCGACAGGAACTAACTTGACAGGACTTTCTGCATTAAAACTTTCAAGATAACCAATCGATTGAAAAGCATTCGCATCTGCGTCACCATCTGCCACTGCGTTATTAGTAATCGCACCGCCCGTAATGTCTTGCACTTCTAATTTAATGCCTGCTTCTTTGGCTGCATCCGATTTTGCGATAAAACGCCAAATCTCTGCATCTGGTCCCACTGAAGCAATGCGAATTGTTTCTTCTTTAGCTGCATTCGTTGTTTCTTTTGTGTCTTCGGTCTTTGCTTGATTGCCACAAGCACCTAACAAAAGAACGCCTGCTATTAATAAACCACTTACCCATTTTTTCATTTGATTCTCTCCTTTTAGTTCATTGTCATACCGCCTGTTACATTAATCGCTTGTCCCGTCATGTAGCTTGCTAAAGGACTCGCTAAAAATAAAACGACATTTGCAACATCTTGAGGGGTTCCTGTTCGCCCTAAAGGTACTTGGCTATTATCTTCTTCAAGCACTTCTTGCGCTGTCATCCCACGAATTGCGCCACCTTCAATCCGTTCACGATGTTTCATTGGTGTTTCAATAATTCCTGGACACACCGCATTTACTAAAATGCCTTGTGCTGCTACTTCTAAAGCTAATGTTTTGCATAACCCTAAAACAGCATGTTTGGATGCCACATAGGCTGACATGCCACGATACCCATTTTTCCCCGCTTGCGAAGCGAGAAAAAGAATGCGACCTTGTATTTGGTGTTTTTGCATCAATTTTGCAATATGTTTACTGCTTAAATACGCACCACGAGTATTGACTGCATAAACTTTATCAAAATCAGTGGTTTGACTCTCCGTTAAAAAGTCCATAGTTGATATTCCAGCCACATCTACAAACACCTCGGGAATTACTCGGTAATTTTCTAGCTGTTCCACAAGAGATTCGATTGCAGTTTCTTGACTAATATCTAATTTAATTTGATAAAGTTGCTCATTGATTGCTGTTAGGTTTTCTTCTGAAAAACCAATATCAGCTGCAACAACAATGGCTCCTTCCTTTAAAAAGGTTGCTACAATTGATTCCCCAATTCCTTGCTTACTACCAATAACCAAAACAACCTTGTTCACTAGCTCAGGAAAATATCCCACTTGCCATCCTCCTTCATCCTTTGTATAAATAGCTGGTGATTTGAACAAAAAGCAATTACCTCGGCATCACTTTGGTACAACTTAGATATACCGAGGTAATGGAAACTAACCTTATTTCACTACATTACGTTCAAAAGCGTTATCACTAATTCCTTGTTCAATTACTAGTTTGGCGTATTCTTTCGCACCAAACAATGAATGATCGCGATAATTCCCACATTCTTTTTCAGATACACCTTGAATATCTTTAAATTGAATATCATTCACCACAATTGTTAAAACTTCGGTCAATGCTTTCGCTACTTCTGTTGCGCTAGGTACTCCCCAAGTAATTAAATGGAACCCAGTACGGCAACCAAAAGGTGAAATATCAATAATGCCATCTAAACGATCACGCATTAAATCTGCTAACAAATGTTCTAACGTATGAATGGTTCCTGTTGGCATTTCTTTTTCATTTGGTTGTAAGAAACGCAAATCATAATTGGCAATAACGTCACCTTTTTTTCCATGTTCTTCTGCAATTAAACGCACATAAGGAGCTTTAACCTTTGTGTGATCTAGTGTAAAACTTTCTACTTCTGCCATAATCTTTTCCTCCTAAATTTCACTGGGTACGACTATTGGTCGCCCCAGACTTCTTTGGCTGTTTCAATAATTAATGCGAATTTTTTCCATTGATCTTCTTCGCTGACTTTATTACCTTCATGCGTAGAAGAGAAGCCACATTGCGGACTTAAACATAATTGTCCTAATGGCACATATTGACTTGCTTCTTTAATTCGAGCTTTTAACGCTGCTTTTTCTTCTAATTCTGGCGTTTTTGTTGTCACTAAGCCTAAAACAATGCGTTGATCTTTAATATGTTGCAAAGGTTCAAAACTTCATGAACGTTCATCCTCGAATTCCAAGAAGAAGCCAGCAAATTCTTCAATGGATAATAGTCGCTTAGCAAGCTTATCATAAGAACCATTATACAACCAATGAGACTGGAAGTTCCCCTTACAAAAATGGAATGTCACAGCCAAATCAGCGGGTTTTCCTTCTAAAACGGCTTCGGTAATATCACCAAATTCTTGAATGAGTTCATCTGGATCATAGCCATTACTAGCAATCAATCCACGAAAACGATCATCAAACAAGCCACCCCAACTAGTATCATCTAATTGTAAATAACGACAACCAGCAGCATAAAACCTTGAATCACCTCACGATAGGTCGCGATTAAATCTTTAACGAAAGCTTCTTTCGTCTCATAAACAGGATTTTCATTGTATTGTTTCGATAAAATAAATGAATCAATGAAAATCATATTTGGCCCAGGAATGGTTTGTTTTGCCACAGCCTCTCCTACATGCTCTTTCGTAAAACGAAAATGATCTAAAAATGGATGGTTTGAATCAAATGATACCTTGCCACTAACATAAGTTCCTTGTGCTTCGGTATTAATCCCAAATGCGGTCGTTTCAAAATCATATACCGTAATGCCATTTAAACCAGCAATGAAGTCCAAATGCCACCAACGACGGCGAAATTCTCCATCAGTTACGGCTTTTAGTCCAACTTCTTTTTGTTTTTCAATCAAAGCAATAATTGCCTTATCTTCTACTGCTGTGAGTTCTGCTTGCGTGATAGTGCCTGTTTTAAACGCTGCACGTGCTGCTTTTAATTCTTCTGGACGTAGGAAACTTCCTACTTAATCCCAACGAAATGGAATAGTCATCATCATATCTCTCCTTTTTTATAAAAAAAAGCCCTTAGATATCCTAAGACATCTAAGGGCATTACTCTGCGTTACCACCTTATCATGTAGTATTCTCACAAATACTACCTCAACCAGTACCCACTACTTGTGGAGACCGTTGCTTGTTAACGGCGCAAACCGTATCTTCTTAATTATTCAGAAGATCCACTCAAAAGCCATTTTCGTTGAACGTATTTTTTTATCTCTTTTCAGCTACCGAGACTCTCTGACTAAAAAAACGAATTCACTACTTTCTTTTTCACAGTGTTTATTTATGAAGTTGTAATAAATATATCAGAATTGTTTTCCAAAAGTCAATAGTAAAATTAAATTCTCGAATAATTATAGAAATTTAAATTTGTTTTCAAAAAAGGGTTTTCATTTAATTTTATTTGTGATAACCTATTTTTGAATCGATTCAAAAATAGAAAAGAATGGAGCTTAGATATGGCGACAATTCAAGAAGTAGCAGCACATGCTGGCGTTTCAGTGGGGAGTGTTTCACGTTATTTAAATGGCCATCAATTAAAACCTACAAATATGGAAAGAATTGCAAACGCTATCAAAGATTTAAATTACCAAGAAAATTTTTTGGCACGTGGTCTTAAAAATAAACAAACACGTTCCATTGGGTTATTGATGAACCACTTACAAAACCAATTTTCTGCAACCTTTATTGCCAGTGTTTCTGATGAATTAGAAAAGCTTGGTTATAGCATTGTTGTGAGTGCTTTACGAGATGATGCTAGTCGGTTAAAAGAAAAACTCGATTTTCTAATGACACGACAAATTGACGGTTTATTGTTATTTGAAATTGAACCTACTGCAATTGATACGCAATATATCGAGCGCTTAACCATTCCTGTTGCATCCATTAATACACCCCTACCTTTAGCAAATGTTGATTCGATTGTGATGGATAATCGGCAAAGTACACAAACAGTAATTGAAAAAATTATTGAGTATGGTCACGAACATATTGGGATTATCGCTGCACCACAACACGACCCTATTGCAAAAGAACGTCTCGCTGGTATTCAAGCGGCAGCTGCTAACCATCCTGACGTTGTTACCACCATCTACTTTGGTGACTATTCAAAAAAAAGTGGGCATCAAGGCATGCAAGAATTACTTACAAAGAACGTTTCGGCAGTCTTTATCTGTAACTACAAAATGGCACTCGGAGCACTACAAGCCATTTACGAGAGCGACAAACAAATTGGCGCAGACATTTCCTTTGCTAGCTTCGATTACTTCGATTTAAGTGAGATTGTTTATCCTAAATTAACTGTTTTACGGCAACCAATCAAAGAAATTAGTCAATTAGCTGCCAAACGCATCATCGAACGTATTCAAACAAAAGAAACTGTCACATCAACTACCTACGTATGCAACAATGAAATCTTATGGCGCGATTCTATCGCTAAAAAACATCTTTTGGAGGACAATAAGTAAATGAAAAAATTTCCCAACAACTTTCTCTGGGGTGCTGCTATCTCCGCTCCCCAATCAGAAGGACATAGTTTAACAAATGGTAAGTCTGCTTCAACATGGGATTATTGGTATCAAACCAATCCTGAAAAATTTAACGACAATCAAGGGCCCACAGATACATCCAATATGTACGAACAATATAAAGAGGACTGCCAACGCATGCAAGAAATTGGATTGAATTCTCTACGTACTTCCATTGCTTGGACACGTCTCCTGCCTGATGGTCAAACCGTCAATGACGAAGCCGTTGCTTTCTATCGCGATTACTTCCAAGAAATGATCAATCACGGCGTAGAACCAATTGTTAATTTGTTCCATTTTGATATGCCCATGTGGCTAATGGAAAAAGGCGGTTGGGAAATTCGTGAATCTGTCGATGCTTTTGCTTTTTATGCAAAAACAGCCTTTGAATTATTTGGCGATCTTGTTGAAAAATGGACGACCTTTAATGAGCCTTTGGTGCATATTGAATGCGGGTATCTATTTGAATTCCATTATCCAGCGATTGTTGATTTCAAAAAAGCAGTCCAAGTCGGTTACCATACCTTAATAGCCCATACATGTGCGGTCAAAGCGTTTCGTGAAGTCTTACCTAAAGGACAAATCGGGTTAATTTTAAATATCTCGCCTGCCTATGCCCGCAGTGAGTCACTAGAAGACAAAAAAGCCAAGGAAGTCTCTGATTTATTGAATACTCGTAGTTTCCTTGATCCCGCTGTCCATGGTGAAGTGCCCGCAGCATTGATCACCTTATTAAAAGAACACAACTTAACACCGATGACTCAAACAGAAGATAAACAACTCTTACGAGAAAATACCGTTGATTTTATTGGCTTAAATTATTACCAACCACGTCGTGTCCAAGCACCTGAAAATCCAGCGTTTCCAGCGAAAATGCCGAGTGATTTATACGGACATTACGATTGGCCAGAAAAGAAAATTAATCCTTATCGCGGTTGGGAAATTTACCCAGAAGCGCTTTATGACGTGGCCATTATGATGAAAAATGAGTACAACAATCTTCCTTGGTATGTTAGCGAAAATGGGATGGGCGTTGCGGAAGAAGAACGTTTTATGGAAAATGGCATGATTCAAGATGATTATCGTATCGAATTTATGCAAGATCATTTAGCTTACTTGCACAAAAGCATTGTAGAAGGCAGTAACTGCTTTGGTTACCACACTTGGACGTTTGTTGACTGTTGGTCATGGTTAAATGGGTACCGCAATCGCTATGGTTTCTATCGTGTCGATTTGGACAATAATTTCGCTCGTAGTTTGAAAAAGAGTGGTCTTTGGTACAAAGAATTAGCAGAAAATAATGGATTTTAAAGGAGAAAATGACATGAGTATTGCAGTATTTGACATTGGCGGTTCTGCCGTAAAATATGGCTTATGGGAAAATGAAACATTGCAACACACCAACCAATTTCCAACACCAACTACTTTTGAAGCACTTCAATCCCAGTTAAAAGTAGTGATTGATGCCTACGAAGAAACAATCACTGGGGTCGCAATTAGCGCACCAGGCGCAGTAAATGTACCCGAGCGTCGCATTGATGGCATTAGCGCAGTCCCCTATATTCATGAACGTCCGATTTTTGATGAATTAGAAGCTTATTTAGGTTTACCCGTTGCAATTGAAAACGATGCGAATTGTGCGGGAATTTGTGAAATTGAAAGCGGTGCCGGTCAAGGTGTGAATCATGCGGTCTTTGTGGTCATCGGCACTGGTGTCGGTGGTGCTATCTTCATTAATGGGAAACTGTACAAAGGTGCCCATCTATTTGGTGGCGAATTCGGCTTGATGCAAAATCATAATGGGAATACCTTAAGTTACAATGGTACGGCGGTAAATACTGCGGCTCGTTTTTCTGAACAAATAGGCGAAACAATTACGGGGAAAGAATTATTCGAACGAAAAGATGCCGGTGATACACAAGCAACCAACGCATTGAATGAGATGTATCAAAACATCGCCGAGGCCCTTTACAATATTCAAGTATCAATTGATCCAGAAATGGTTATTATTGGCGGGGGTATTTCCGCCCGTCCAGAAGTCACAGAAGAAGTCAAAGCACGTTTGTTGGCATTATTAACAGCATCTGGTGTCCCTTCTGTGATGCCAAAAGTTCGTGCCTGTGAATACCAAAACAATGCCAATTTAATTGGTGCTGCTTTTAATTTCCACCATCTCCATTCTTAAGATAAAAGATGCAACAAATCTGCTGTAAAAAACTTTTTATGTCTTAATTTTCGTTAACTGTAACCGATTAAAAGAGTGAAGCAATGAAATTTCTTCCACACAGAAAGGTTGACTGTCAATGAAACAGAAACAAAAAAGTATCGGCACATTTGTCGCTCTTATTTTAATTTTTACAGCGTTAGTTCCTTTAGTTGCAATGTTGCTCAGTTCTTTACAAAGTACGACAACATTGTTAACAGAACGCAATGGCGAAACACAAAAAAGCGCCGCAAATACGATCATGGCGATTAAAAACGACTTAATGGATGCCACAAAATACCGCATTGAAGAACTTGAAGCCACACCAGAACTTCAAAATACCTTCGATTTACCAGCGATTACTAAGCTACTAGAGACTTCAGGAAGTGCGGATATTAATGTCAGATATATCATTTTTGCGAAAGCAGATGGCGCCTATGCGGAAAGTGTACCCTACCCTGAAGATCCAACCTTTGACCCGACAACCCGACCTTGGTATCAAGCAGCTATGCAACAAAAAGGAGAAGTCATTCGAACACAACCTTACTTAGATGCAGGTTCGGAAACGGATTATGTAGTGACGTTGGCGAAAGCCATTCAAAATAAAGATGGGGAAGAAGGGGTCATCGCAGTTGACGTATCTTATCATAGTGTCAATACGGCATTAAATAATTTAACAGTTGGTCGGACTGGTGAACTGTATTTTGTTTCTTCTGAAGGACAAGTATTAAATGCGTCCAACGAAGAAGAAGTAGGCAAGAATCTCGCTGATACTGCAGATTTCAAAAAAATTAAGGCATTACCTGACGCCTCTGGTTTTGTGAATGAGGGACGTAACAGTATTTATTTTAATAAAGGTGGCGCAGATAGTACAACTTGGGTACTGATTAGCGCGAAAAACAGTGAATATCAAGCAGAAAAAACATCATTACTACTCAATTCCGGCATTGTCGCTCTCGTTATGATGGCCATCGTCGCAGGAGTTGTCTTTATTACGACATCGCTTGTTCGCCAAATTGTCGCTATTTTAGCACAACAATTTGACAAGATTAGTCATGGGGAATTGGCACGTTTAGACACGATAAAAAAAGCGGAAAGTGGCAAAGGAATTCACGGGTTCGCGCGTCGCTTTGTGTCGCCAAAAGAAAAAGGCAATGAAATTCAACAACTCGTTGCTCGCTACAATAGGATGATTGAAACAATGGGTACCTTGATTCGTAAAGTCCAAGGTGAAAGCAATCATGTCGCAACCATGTCTGACGCCTTATTAGAACTCTCGCAACAAACCAACGCCGCTACCGAGGAAGTGACCGAAACCATTACTGGTATCGCTGAAGTGACAGGGACACAAGCGCAAGAAACAGAAGCTAGTGTGAATCAAGTACAACAGCTTTCCGATGTTGTCCAAGAATTACAAACCAATGTCACACGGATGAACGAACAATCTCAAGAATCAGTCGGTATCAACCAACAAAGTATGGAAATTATGGCAGAAGTCAATACGAACTGGCAAAACGAGTTAGCGCAAATGAGCCAATTAGTCACTAAAATGAATGCTATGAATACCAATATTCAAAATATCAATCAAATTATCACTGTGATTAACGATATTTCTTATCAAACCAATTTGTTGGCGTTAAATGCGTCCATTGAAGCCTCACGTGCTGGTGAATCTGGTAAAGGTTTTGCAGTCGTCGCAACCGAAATTCGTAAATTAGCTGAACAAAGCAAAACGTCCACGCTGGAAATCGAACAAATTATTGCCCAAATTCAAGAACAATCACAAGATGTCGTTGCCCAAACCTCTCGTTCGGTGAATGGTGGCGAAAAACAATCGCTATTGATTGAACAAGCGATTACCTCTTCAGATGAGGTCTTTGCACATAGCAGTGCCGTTATTAACAATATTGCCACCATCCAACAAGCAACCGAACGAATTGTGGCTATTCAAACCGCTGTGTTAGAAAACTTGGAAAATATTTCTGCTTCGACAGAAGAAAATGCTGCGGGAACGCAAGAAGTTTCTGCTAATGCCGAAGAAGTTCTCGCAACGATGGAAGAATTCGTTGGACATGTCGCTGAATTACAAACCATTTCTGAAGGTCTCCATCAACTAACAAATCAATTTGACGTTAAATAAAAAGAAAACACTTGATGAAATCAATGTTTAACAACAGATTTCATCAAGTGTTTTCAATTCTCATTCATTAGAGTAGACGAACCATTAAGGCTGTGCGCTACTTATTTTAATTGACTTTCACAACAAAAGCTTGCCATGGCTGTAAGGTAATGTCTTTTAGTGTGGTAACAGATTCACCATTATCAATCACATGTGCACTAATTTCATCTTCTGCTGTAAATGGTTGTGCTTCGTTGGAGAAGTTTGTGACTACTAACCAACGTTCGCCTTCATATGTGCGATAATAACTAAACACCTCATCCACCGTTGACACTAGCTCGAAATCGCCCCAAATCATAATTGGGTTGTCTTTACGTAATTGCACTAATTGCTGATACGTGTAGAAAATGGACTGCGGATTTGCTAATGCTGCTTCTACGTTGATCTCTTGATAGTTAGCATTTAATGCCAACCAAGGCGTCCCTGTCGTAAAGCCACCATTTTCTGAAGCATCCCAAGCAATCGGGCGACGTGCATTGTCGCGCCCTTTCGCATTGATTGACGTTAAAATGTCTGCTTCCGTATATCCTTCTGCTAAACGCTCATGATACAAGTTAATGGTTTCAATATCTTCTGCTTGAGAAATATCAGTAATTGGCGTATTCACCATACCAATTTCTTCCCCTTGGTAAATATAAGGCGTCCCTTTCATCATATGCAGTAAAATAGCGAGCATTTTAGCGCTGGCTACACGATATTCTTGGTCATTGCCCCAACGTGAGAGCATCCGTGGTAAATCATGGTTATTCCAGAATAATGAATTCCAACCTTCATCTCCTAACTCTGTTTGCCATTTGACTAGAACGGCTTTTAATTCAGCAATATCAATTGGTTTTAAATCCCATTTTTCTTTCCCCGGTTGTTGATCTAAACCGATATGTTCAAATTGGAAAACCATAGATAACTCATGACGTTCTGGGTCTGAATATAATTTGGCAATTTCTGGAGTTGCTCCCCAAGTTTCACCAACAGTCAATAAATCATGTTGGCCAAACGTGGCTTGATTCATTTCTTGCAAATAATCATGTAAATGTGGCCCATTACCAGTAATCCCTTCTAAAGGAACTTTACCGACTAGATCAATGACATCCATGCGGAAACCGCCAATCCCTTTGTCAATCCAAAAATTCATCATGTCATAGACTGCTTGACGAACGTCTGATTTCTCCCAATTTAAATCAGGTTGTTTTTTACTGAAAAGATGCAAATAATATTGCCCACTAGCGTCATCAAATTCCCACGCAGAACCAGAAAAAGCGGAACGCAATTCATTTGGCGCCTGACCGTCAACTGGATCAGCCCATACATAATAATCACGGTACGGATTGTTTTTGCCTTTTTTAGCTTCAACAAACCAAGCATGCTCATCTGACGTGTGGTTGACCACTAAGTCCATCACAATTTTAATCTGGCGTTTGTTCGCTTCAGCTAACAATTCATCCATATCTGCCATTGTACCAAACTCATCCATAATTGCTTCGTAATCCGAAATGTCGTAACCATTGTCATCATTTGGTGATTGATACACAGGTGACAACCAAATTGCCCCAATGCCTAACTTTTCAAGATAATCTAATTTTTCAATAATCCCACGTAAATCGCCAATTCCATCCCCGTTACTATCATTAAAACTACGGGGATAAATTTGATAGACGACCACTTCTTGCCACCAATGTTTGTTCATGTTTTCTTCCTCCTATTTGACTGCACCATCTGTAACACCAGCAATAATCCATTTTTGACAGAATACATAAATGATTAAAACTGGCAAAATAACCAATAAGTACGATGCGAAAGCTAAATTGTATTGTGTTGAAAATTGTCCTTGGAAAATAAATTGTGATAACTGTAATGTTTGGTCATCCGGATTGCTTAATAAAATCAACGGCATTAAAAAGTCATTCCAGGTCCACATGAAACTTAAAATTGCCACTGTCGCATGAATCGGTTTTAACATCGGGAAAATGACCAAATAAAAAATTTGAAACGGTGTTGCACCATCAATCGCAGCTGCTTCGTCCAATGCTTCTGGAATTTTTTTGATAAATCCAGTATACAAGAACGTATTCATTGGCAAACCGAAAATAATATATAAGAAAGTAATGCCTAAAATATTATCCAAATTAAACGCGGCAGCTTGTTTTACTAATGGCAACATCAACACATTAAATGGAATAAACATCGCACTAATAAAATAATAATACAGCATATTAAACCATTTTGACTTTTTGCGGTTTCGTGTAATAGCATACGCCGCCAAACTATTGGTTAAAATGGTAAACACTAAATTAATCGCTGTAATAAACAACGTATTCGCAAATTTTCTCGGATAATCCGTCAATGTCCAAGCATCTCTAAAGTTACTCCAATGAAATTTTGTTGGAAAACTTAAAATATTGTCCATCTGTGTGGGATCTTTTACCGCAATTAACAGCGCCATATAAATCGGGCCAGCAATCGTAAACAATGCGAGAAACAATAATAAAATCGTTAACGGCCAATTGATGCGGCCATTGCTTTTTCGAAAGAAATTTGTCAGAGTGCTCATTGCATTTTTGCCTCCCTTTTTTCAAGTATCCGTAATTGGAAAATAGAAATAATGACAACCACTAAGAATAAAATGACTGAGTTTGCTGATTGATACGCAAATTGTCCGCCGGTAAATCCTTTTTTATAGATTAATAATGAAATTGACGTTGTCGAAACCCCTGGACCACCATTTGTCATCGCCACGATTTGGTCAAACGCCATTAAGAACCCTTTGACAGATAAAACCATATTAATCGTAAAGAATGGCGCCAATAATGGGAAAGTAATTTTTCTAAATAGTGTAAAGCCACTGGCACCATCTAAATCAGCCGCTTCATAAATATCACGGTCTAATGTTTGTAAACCAGATAAATAAATCAATGTGTTAAATGCTAATGATTGCCAAACCGTCACGACAACAATGCCTATCCACGCATGCTCGGTTCCTAAAATATTGACACTTAAAGCTTCGATTCCTGCCGCAATTCCAAATTGTGGCAATAAATGAGCAAAAATAAAGTTAAAGACATAACCAACAATCAACGTTCCTAAAATATATGGCATGAAATAAACTGCTTTTAAGAATTTTTGAAATTTAATTTTGGCATTTAAACCTAGAGCAATCGCTAAGCCAATGATGTTGACTAAAATAGTTGCTGTTAAGGCAAACTTAAAGGTAAACAAGTAGCTATTGGCGATGTCTTTATCTTGAAACATATGCAAATAATTGCGTAACCCAACAAAATCCCATTCACCATACCCACGCCAGTTAGTAAAACTATAGAAAATTCCTTGTAAAAAAGGAATCGTATGGAAAATAAAGAATAAAATAGCTAATGGCATGACCATTACAAAGAACGACCAATGTGTTTTATTTTGCTTCATTTTGTCCTCCTATTCTACATATGATGCATCATATGCTTCATCCATTTTGATTAAAATTTGCTTGATATTCGTCTCTAAATTTTGCGGTTTGCTGGTTTGATTC
This sequence comes from Enterococcus saccharolyticus subsp. saccharolyticus, assembly GCF_029023825.1. NCBI lineage: Bacteria > Bacillati > Bacillota > Bacilli > Lactobacillales > Enterococcaceae > Enterococcus > Enterococcus saccharolyticus. The sequence goes on from NZ_CP118957.1 coordinate 2,494,380, forward strand.
ATAGCAAATTCAGATAATAATGCTCCTAAGTCGTACCCATTTGGTAACAGATGATCGACAAAGTCATTAACTTTTCCAGATTCAATTAACGGACTTAAATCAGCTAAGGACGCATCTTCTTGTGTGACACCTTCTACCGCTGAAAAAGCAAATTGATCTTCACTATAACGTTGTGCTTGGTTTTTTTCTGTCAAAAATGTAATAAAACGTAAGGATGCTGCTTGATTAGGGGTTTCTTTGCCAATCATTAACATGACATCGACACCACTCGTCGCAAAATTATCTTCTGCAACATCACTGGCAGGTAAAGCAAAAATTTTCACGTTAGCTGCTTCATTGGCTTTCATGACTTCTGGGATCGCCCATGTCCCATTGATTAACATTGCCGCTTCCCCTTTTGCTAACGCCTGTACACCGTCTGCATAACTTGTTCCCATCGCATCTTTTTGCGTATAGGTCATGATTGTGGCTAATTTTTCAAAGACAGGTTGCCATTCGTCTTGGAAAAGCTGATTACCGTCACGACGCTCACGCATGAAACCTTCTGGTGATAAAATACCGGCTAAAGGATTAAAGACTGATTGCAACGTCCATGCATCTTTAAACGTTCCTTCAATTGGTGTAATACCTTCTTTTTTAAAGAACTCACACAATGCAATAAATTCCTGCCAGGTTTTAGGTATTTCTAAATGATATTTTTCAAATAAGTCCACATTATAAATAACGCCTGAAGCATTTGTCGCATAAGGAATGCCATATAATTTCTCTTGATCGTTTTGCAAATCTTTGGTCATTTGTACATAGGCTGGGGATAAATCGCTTACAATTTTTTCTTGAGAAAAATCCTTTAACATGCCCACATTTGCTAGTTCCGTATAGGTCATATCACCACCATAGGCAATGACATTGGGAATATCATCTTTAACCAATCGAGTACGCAATACCGTACCTGCATCAGCTGGGGATGTAAAAACAACATCAATGTCAGGATTTTCCGCTTCAAACTCTTTGACTAAATCTTGAAAAATCAACTGATTCTCTGATTTACTACTGAATACTTCAATTTTGGTTTTCGAACTTGTATCTTGTTTGCCGCAAGCAGCTAAACCAATAACCATTGCTAAAAACGCTACCATTAAAATTTTCCGTTTCACTCGTTTTGCCCCTCTCAGGTGTTACGTAACACCTAATTGTATTTTTTTACCAGAATAAAAGAAATCCTTTTATTCTGGCGTTGGAGATTGATTTAGGTGTTTCGCAACACCATCTGTTAATACTATACATTTTCTGACAACAATAGTCAACGCTTTCATTTTATTTTTTTGACTGATTGTCCTTCAAGAAATATTGAATCAATTTGAATGTTCCGTTGTCGAATTGTTTGTCCAGTAATATCAGCTATTAATAATTCGATGCCTTTTTCGGCTTTTTGCAAAATATTTTGATAGATAGTTGTAATTTGTGGCGTAGCTAATTTAGCTAATAACGTTCCATCAAATCCGACAATCGAGAAATCTTCAGGTACTTGCCAGCCATGATTGTATAACACAGACTGCGCACGAACTGCCATCAAATCTGAAGCGAAAAATAAAGCAGTTATCTGATGTATATAGTTTTCAGCAAAATCTTTGATAAATACTGCAAAGTCCTCTTCATTTTTAGGAGCAATAAAATAATGTGGTTGTAAGTGATGTTCGTCTAAGGCCTTTTTAACGCCTTCTGCCCGTCTGGCATCCACACCAACCCAATCATCAAATGATTCTCCAAAAGCGATAAAAGCAATCTCTGTATGTCCGTTATCAACTAAATAATGCGTCATCTCATAACTTGCTTTTAAATCATCTACACCAATATTCAAAATTGCTTCATTATGCAGTGGATACATATCTAAAAAGACAATCGGAATATTTAAGCTTTCTGTCCATTCTTGTAAATCTTTCGGTGAGGTCCCAGAGAGAACGACCCCTTCTAAGTCCCACATCTGTACTAATTTCAATCCCTCATCAATTGACGACACGCGTTGAAACATCATAAAATAACCGGATTCTCGAATCGCTGTTTCAGCGGCCTGTACAAACTCTCCTAAATACGGATTGTCATATGTATGCATAGAGATAGCGCTATCATCCTGAAAGATCACACCAATAATTCGAGAACCATTCTTTGCCAATAATCGTCCGCCCATATTGGAATGGTATTTTAATTCTTTTAAGGCTTTTTCCACTTTTTCTTTCGTTTCTTCCGAGACTTTAGACGTCCGGCCATGAATCACATTGGAAACTGTTGTTGGGCTCACTCCTGTGTAATTTGCAACATCTTTAATTGTTGGCATCGCTTTCCCTCCTTCCACTCTCTTATCATACAATACTTTAGAGCGAGATGCTATCATCGAAAAAAAAGAGGCTGTAATCTAAGCTTCTGTAGGAATAAAGTATCCGAACAATAGAGAGCTTACTTCTCCGGTCCAGTGGAGCCTCGTCGAAAACGCTCATGTTTCGTTCAGATACTTTCGTCTTCATTTTACTTATACTAAACCTCTTTTTGATACTTATTTAATAAATGTTAGTGCCGACATCATGCGTTTCAAGTCGGTAGCAATTCCTTGCAACTCGCTGACATGTCCCACAAATTCTTCCATTGTCGCTAAGACTTCTTCCGCATTGGCAGAAACTTCTTCCGTTCCAGCAGCATTTTCTTCCGTTGATGCGGAAATACTTTCCAGATTGCCCAGTACTCCACTCTGAATCGTCACAATATGATCGTTTGAAGCCTCAATTTCTTTGATATTTGCCAACATTGCTGAGGTTCGTTCAAAGACATCTTGTGAAGAAGTGATGGCTTGGTTAATCAAATGCGTTTGATTTTCGCCACCTTCTAATGAACGAGAGGCTTGGGCTACCATTTGCTCAGATTGTCCTTGAATCATACTAATAATCGTTTCAATTTCTTTTGTTGAGTTTTTACTCTGTTCGGCTAGCTGACGGATTTCTGAAGCAACCACCTCAAAACCTTTGCCCGATTCGCCAGCACGTGCCGCTTCAATCGAAGCATTTAATGCTAATAAATTCGTTTGATAAGAAATATCATTAATCACGTTAATAATTTGGTTAATTGCTTGAATGCTTTGATTCATCCCATTCATTCCAGAAACCAAGTCACCCATTTGTTCCATTTCTTTTTGCCAACTCGAATTGACTGCATTCATGACTTCCATACTCTGACGATTACTTGAACTTGCATCTTGCGATTGGTTATTCAATGCAATCACATTAGAAGTTAATTCTCGGATGACATCTGACAATTGTTGCATTTGACTCACACTATATTCTGTTTCTTGTGCTTGTGTTCCTGTCATTTCCGCTACACCTGTAATCGTATCAGTCACTTCGCTAGTTGCAGAGGTTGTTTGTTGCGCTAATTCTAATAATGAATCAGCCATTTCCGCAACTTGCTCACTTTGTCGTTGCGATTTAACTATCAATTCTTCCACGCCATCAATCATCGTATTAAAATTAGCGGCTAAGCGCTGGATTTCAGTCCCATGTTCGTCAGGATAGACCGAGCGTTGTGCTTTCGCTTTAAGATTAAAACGAGTGCCTTTTTGTTTTTCTGGTCGTTTAATTCTACGATACGTTCCGCCTTTCATTTCATTGAAATACGATTCAAAAACAAGAATAATCTCTTTTACTAAGTTCTGAATAGCCAACGCAAACACAATCACCACAACCAACAAGACCACTGCGACAACCGCTAAAGAGCGTAGTAACGCTCCAGTTTCACTCGAATATTCGTTGTCAAGAATCGAAGCAAAGGTAAATGTTTGACTGCCTTCACGTCCCTTATTGAAATAAACATTTGCAACATTCGGTTTATTTCTATAAATATTAATGCGGAAGAAGTGTTTATTTAAAATTATTTTTGACTATAAAAAAACGAGAGACTGTCTCATAAGACAATCTCTCGTTTAAAAATAGTCGTTTATTTAAACTCATTCAGTGCATCTTCCGCAGCCATTTGTGCTTCGATGTCTGAAATACTATAAACATTTTCACTAGCAACAGTCACTTCTTTTGGCTCCATGTTGCGGTAACGAGGCATACCAGTACCAGCTGGAATGATCTTACCGATGATAACATTTTCTTTCAAGCCTAGAAGTGGATCTTTCTTACCACGAATGGCAGCATCAGTTAACACACGAGTTGTTTCTTGGAATGACGCAGCAGATAAGAAGCTGTTTGTTTCCAATGACGCTTTCGTAATACCTAGCAATACTGGACGAGAAGTTGCTGGTACACGACCAGAAATAATCGCTTCGTAGTTGCGGTCTTTAAAGTCAGCAATATCCATCAATGTTCCTGGCAAGATATCTGTTTCACCTGGATCCATGACACGAACTTTACGTAACATTTGACGAACCATTACTTCGATATGTTTGTCGCCGATTTCTACCCCTTGCATACGGTAAACGCGTTGTACTTCACGTAATAGATAGTTTTCTACTGAAAGTACATCACTAACTTGTAGCAAGTGTTTTGGTTCAATTGACCCTTCAGTCAATGGTTCACCACGATTAATCATGTCGCCTTGCGCCACTTTCATACGTGCAGTGAATGGCACCACATACGTACGTGTATCAGTTTCGCCTTTGATTGTTACTTCTTTCGTACGTGTTGCTGCATCTTCAGAAATATCAACCACATCACCTGTTACTTCAGTGATGACCGCTTGCCCTTTCGGATTACGCGCTTCGAAAATTTCTTGGATACGAGGAAGACCTTGTGTGATATCGTCTCCGGCAACCCCACCGGTATGGAACGTACGCATGGTTAACTGTGTACCAGGTTCCCCGATAGATTGAGCGGCGATTGTCCCAACTGCTTCTCCAACTTCAACTTCGTTACCAGTTGCCAAGTTACGGCCGTAACAATGTTTACATACACCATGTTTCGTGTTACATGTGAAGACAGAACGAATCGATACTTCTTCGATTCCTGCATCAATAATTTGTTTTGCGATATCTTCTGTAATTAGTTCATTTGGTCCAATTAATGCTACACCTGTTTCAGGATTGACCACTGATTTACGCGTATAACGGCCAAGTAAACGTTCTTCAAGAGATTCGATAATTTCGTTTCCTTCGCGAATTGCTTGGATAGTAATACCGCGGTCAGTGCCACAGTCATCCTCACGAATAATAACGTCTTGGGCTACGTCTACCAAACGACGAGTCAAGTAACCTGAATCGGCTGTTTTCAAGGCTGTATCGGTCATTCCTTTACGAGCCCCATGGGTAGAGATAAACATTTCTAAGACGGTTAACCCTTCACGGAAGTTAGAAATAATCGGTAATTCCATGATTTTACCACTCGGAGCGGCCATCAAACCACGCATACCCGCAAGCTGCGTAAAGTTAGAGATGTTACCACGGGCTCCAGAATCAGACATCATGAAGATTGGGTTTTTCGCATCTAAAGATTCCATCAGTTTTAACTGAATCGCATCTTTGGCAGCGTTCCAAACAGCAATTACACGTTCATAACGTTCATCATCTGTGATTAAACCACGACGGAATTGTTTGGTAATTGATTCCACTTGTTTATGTGCTTGTTCGATAATATCGTGTTTTTCATGCAACACCATGATATCCGCGATACCAACAGTGATACCGGCATGTGTTGAATGTTTGTAACCTAAATCTTTCATACGGTCCAACATACGAGATGTTTCCGTCACGCGGAAACGTTTGAAGACTTCAGCGATAATATTTCCTAAGTTTTTCTTCTTGAATGGGCCAACTAATTCTTGTTCTTTAATAAATGCTGGAATATCTGTTCCTGCTTCTACAAAGTACTTGTCTGGTGTTTGAACAGTCAAGTTAAAGTCAGTTGGTTCGTTCAAGTAAGGGAATTCTGGTGGCATAATTGAGTTAAAGATCACTTTACCAACCGTTGTTACCATCAAGCGAGATTTTTGTTCTGCTGTAAATGGTTTATCACCCAAGGTATTTGGATTTACCGCAATACGTGAGTGTAAATGAACGTAGCCATTACGCCATGCAGTTACGGCTTCATCCATGTCACGGAAGATCATGCCTTCACCTTCACGACCATCTTCTTCCATTGTTAGGTAATAGTTACCCAAGACCATATCTTGAGATGGTGTAACTACTGGTTTACCGTCTTTTGGATTCAAGATGTTTTGTGCCGCAAGCATTAACATACGTGCTTCCGCTTGTGCTTCTTCATTTAAAGGTACGTGAACCGCCATTTGGTCCCCATCGAAATCGGCATTGTAGGCTTCACACACAAGTGGATGCAAACGAATGGCGCGACCTTCAACTAAAACAGGTTCAAAGGCTTGGATACCTAATCTATGCAAAGTAGGTGCGCGGTTCAATAGAACTGGATGTTCTCTGATAACGTCTTCTAATACATCCCAGACATCATCTTCGCCGCGTTCAATTTTGCGTTTCGCATTTTTAATGTTTGATGCTAATTCACGTTGAACTAACTCACGCATTACAAATGGTTTGAATAATTCAATGGCCATTTCTTTTGGAAGACCACATTGGTACATCTTCAAGAAAGGTCCAACAACGATAACCGAACGACCAGAGTAGTCTACACGTTTACCTAATAAGTTTTGACGGAAACGACCTTGTTTCCCTTTTAACATATGAGAAAGAGATTTCAATGGACGGTTACCTGGTCCTGTAACAGGACGGCCACGACGACCATTATCAATTAAAGCATCTACTGCTTCTTGTAACATACGTTTTTCATTTTGAACGATAATGTTTGGTGCATTTAAGTCTAACAAACGTTTTAGACGGTTGTTACGGTTAATGACACGACGGTATAAATCGTTCAAGTCAGAAGTCGCAAAACGACCACCTTCTAATTGAACCATTGGACGCAAATCAGGTGGAATAACTGGAATAACATCCATAACCATCCAACTTGGTTTATTTCCTGAAGCACGGAATGCTTCTAAAATATCTAAACGACGAATTGCACGTGTACGTTTTTGTCCAGAAGCCGTTTTTAACTCTTCTTTCAATTCAGCCACTTCGCCATCTAAATCGACAGAATCTAACAATTTCTTGATGGCATCTGCACCCATCTCAGCTGTAAATTCTTGGCCGTATTGATCGCGTTTTTCGCGGTATTCACGTTCTGTTAATAATTGTTTTTTCTCTAAGCTTGTATTTCCTGGTTCAATTACTACGTAAGAAGCGAAGTAAATGATTTCTTCCAAAGCACGAGGACTCATGTCTAAGACAAGACCCATACGTGATGGGATACCTTTGAAATACCAAATGTGAGAAACTGGAGCAGCTAACTCAATGTGACCCATACGTTCACGACGAACTTTTGAGCGCGTTACTTCTACGCCACAGCGGTCACAAACAATCCCTTTATAACGGATACGTTTGTATTTACCACACGCACACTCCCAGTCTTTTGTAGGACCGAAAATACGCTCGTCAAATAACCCTTCACGTTCAGGTTTTAATGTACGATAGTTAATAGTCTCAGGTTTTTTTACTTCACCATAAGACCAGCTTCTGATTTTTTCGGGAGAAGCCAAACCTATTTGCATACTTTCGAATTTATTTACATCGATCAAAAGGGGTTCCCTCCATTTCATTTAATGGCTACAAAACAGACGAACAAATCTTGATAAAATACACCAGAATTAGAGAATTCGAAAATTCTCTAATTCCCAGCATATCTTTAAAAATCTTGTCTTACTGTCTAATCTAATGGAGCATCTACTGGTGAATTTTCTTCATCAGCAGGTTTTACTTCTACTCCGCTTTGTGCGTTTTTCTCAGATTCACGGGCATTTTGTTGTTCCGCAAATTTCGTTAACGCATCAACTGTGATTAAATCATCATCTTCATCATCCATGTCGCGTAATTCGATTTCTTGTTCATCGATATCTAATACACGCATGTCTAAACCAAGTGATTGTAATTCTTTTACTAATACGCGGAATGATTCCGGTACACCTGGTTTTGGAATTGGTTCACCTTTAACAATAGCTTCGTATGTTTTCACACGACCAACAACGTCATCTGATTTGTATGTCAAGATTTCTTGTAAGGTATACGCTGCACCATAAGCTTCCAGCGCCCAAACTTCCATCTCTCCGAAACGTTGTCCACCGAATTGAGCTTTACCACCAAGAGGTTGTTGTGTAACCAATGAGTAAGGTCCAATTGAACGAGCATGAAGTTTATCATCAACCATGTGGGCAAGTTTAATCATGTACATTACCCCAACAGAGATACGACCATCGAATGGTTCACCCGTACGTCCGTCATAAAGAACAGTTTTCGCATCGCGCGCCATGCCCGCTTCGCGAACTGTTTCCCATACGTCATCATCTGATGCACCATCAAATACTGGTGTAGCTACATGGATGCCTAACTGACGTGCAGCCATCCCTAAGTGTAATTCCAATACTTGTCCGATGTTCATACGAGATGGTACTCCTAGTGGGTTCAACATGATATCAACTGGTGTGCCGTCTGGTAAGAATGGCATGTCTTCTTCTGGCATAATGCGAGAGACAACCCCTTTGTTACCATGACGTCCCGCCATTTTATCTCCTTCGTGAATCTTACGTTTTTGCACGATATAAACACGAACTAACATGTTCACACCTGGAGATAATTCGTCGCCTGCTTCACGGGTAAAGATTTTAACATCGTGAACGATACCGCCACCGCCGTGAGGAACACGTAATGATGTATCACGTACTTCACGTGCTTTTTCACCGAAGATTGCGTGCAATAGACGTTCTTCTGCAGATAATTCGGTTACCCCTTTAGGAGTGACTTTACCTACTAATAAGTCGCCATCTTGTACTTCGGCACCGATACGGATAATACCCATTTCGTCTAAGTCTTTTAATGCGTCTTCCCCAACGTTAGGAATTTCGCGTGTAATTTCTTCAGGGCCTAATTTTGTATCACGAGCTTCTGATTCATATTCTTCAATATGCACAGAAGTATACACATCGTCTTTTACTAAACGACGGCTCATGATAACAGCATCCTCATAGTTGTAACCTTCCCAAGTCATGAAGGCAACTAAGACGTTTTGACCTAATGCCATTTCGCCACTTTCCATAGATGGTCCGTCAGCTAAGATATCGCCTGCATCAACTTTTTCGCCTAATGAAACTAATGGGCGTTGGTTGTAGCTTGTTCCAGAGTTTGAACGACGGAATTTCGTTACTGTGTAAGTATCTAATGCACCATTGTCACGACGAACGCGTACTTCTGACGCATCCACGTATTCAACAACACCATCATGTTTACATAGTAATGCTGCACCTGAGTCATGAGCAGATTTGTATTCCATACCAGTTCCTACCCAAGGAGCTTGAGGGTTAATCAATGGTACTGCTTGACGCTGCATGTTGGCACCCATCAAGGCACGGTTGGAGTCATCGTTTTCCAAGAAAGGAATACATGCTGTCGCTACCGCAACTACTTGTTTAGGAGATACGTCCATGTAATCAACTTTATCAATAGATACTTCTAAGTTTTCACTTGTCGCACGCGCCATAACAATATCGTTTTTGAATGAACCATCTTCATTTAATGGGCTATTTGCTTGGGCTACTACATAGTGGTCCTCGATATCCGCTGTTAAATAATCAATGTGTTCTGTTACTTTACCTGATTCGCGATCAACACGACGGTACGGTGTTTCGATAAATCCGTATTTGTTCACTTTCGCATAAGAAGCCAAACTGTTAATCAAACCGATGTTTGGACCTTCAGGCGTTTCAATCGGACACATACGACCATAGTGAGAATAGTGAACGTCTCGAACTTCATAACCGGCACGGTCACGAGTCAAACCACCAGGCCCTAAGGCTGATAGACGACGTTTATGTGTTAACTCACCCAATGGGTTTGTTTGGTCCATGAACTGTGACAACTGTGAAGAACCAAAGAATTCTTTGATACTTGCAACAACTGGACGGATGTTAATTAATTGTTGTGGTGTTAATGTTTCAGTATCTTGAATAGACATACGTTCACGTACAACACGTTCCATACGTGCTAAACCGATACGGAATTGGTTTTGTAATAATTCACCAACAGAACGAATACGACGATTTCCTAAATGGTCGATATCATCGACATTGCCGATTCCTTCCATTAAGTTGAAGAAATAACTCATTGAAGCAATGATATCCGCTGGACGTACTGTACGTACTTCTGTATCTGGATACGCATTACCAATCACATTTACTTCACGTTCTGGATCTTTTGGTGCAAATACTTTGATAACTTGAACAGTCATTGGATCGGTAACGACACCGTCTTCTGATGGGTAATAAGTTACAGAGTTTAAGCCGTTGTCTAGGTGTTTACCTAAAACATCATCCATCACTTGGTGTGTTAACGCAGTTCCTTTTTCAACAATGATTTCACCTGTTTCAGGATCAACCAATGTTTCAGCTAATGTTAAGTTTAATAAGCGTGTTTTCAAGTCTAGTTTTTTGTTTACTTTATAACGACCAACCGCTGCTAAATCGTAACGACGTGGGTCAAAGAAACGTGCATTTAACAAGTTACGAGAACTGTCTGCTGTTTTTGGCTCGCCTGGACGAAGACGCTCATAAATATCTTTTAAGCCTTCTTCCGTACGAGAATCGCTTGCGTTTTTGTGCAAGTCTTTTTCAATTGTGTTACGTAGTGATTCGCTATCACCAAAAATATCAAAAATCGTATCGTCAGAACCAAAACCTAAGGCACGAACCAATACTGTTAATGGAATTTTACGTGTGCGGTCGATACGTACATAAGAAATATCTTTCGCATCTGTTTCCATTTCTAACCATGCGCCACGGTTAGGGATAACAGTTGAACCAAAACCTTCTTTACCGTTCTTGTCTACTTTTCCGTGGAAGTACACACCAGGTGAACGTACTAATTGGGATACAATAACACGTTCTGCTCCGTTAATAATGAATGTTCCTTGTTCTGTCATTAATGGGAAATCGCCAAAGAATACTTCTTGCGCTTTGATTTCGCCTGTTTCGCGGTTTGTCAAACGCAAGGTTACGTGTAATGGTGCAGAATAGTTTGCATCATGTGCACGTGCTTCTTCTACCGTATACTTCGGTGTTTTCAACTCATAATCTACAAATTCCAAGGACAGGTTTCCATTAAAGTCATCGATTGGCAAGATGTCTTCAAACATTTCTCTTAGTCCTTCATCTAAGAACCATTGGTAAGAATCTGTTTGAATTTCAATCAAATTCGGTAATTCCAATACTTCACTGATACGTGCGAAACTTCTACGTTCGCGATGCTTTCCGTATTTTACTACGTGTCCAGCCAAGTTCTTCACCCCTCTAAAAAGTCTTTCAAAATACCTATCCAATAATTACATTTATGTTACAAACATTAAAAACGTGTAACATCGAACATTTTTTGCGGCTTTTAAGCAAAAAAAAACCAAAAATAGAGGTGCTTCTTTTTTGAAGGTTCTACTTTTGTTTCCCTATTACCAAGCCGAAACGGACAATATTTCGTTCCTGCTCATTTCTTTTCAGATAGTTTTTGCAACTACTTATTATACACACTCGGTAAATTTTCGTCAAGGTCTAACACTTGAAAATTTACATTCAGTTTTCAAAATTGACTTTCCGAAAAATTTCACTGTATAGTTACCTAGAAATGACAATATAGGAAGTGAATTATGGAAAACAAAACAATTACGTTACACACACGCAATAAATTAATCAACTTAAACTCACAAGTACTCAAATACCGGTTAATGATTGCGTATAGTCTGCTATTAATTTTAATCGGCGTTTGCAGTGAAACACCGCACGATTTATGGACGGGAACTGTGCATATTTTTATGTCTCCCAGTAATTTATTAACCGATTATTTTGCTGTTGGAAACTTTGGAAGTGCCTTTTTTAATAGTGGTATTTTAACGTTAGCTAGTGTCCTTTTGGTAAAATCTCGTGGGGTCACCGTTAGCGGGCCGCTCATCGCTGCCTTTTTCACCGTATCTGGCTTTTCATTTTTTGGGAAAAATTTGTACAACTCATTGCCGATTATTATTGGTGTATATTTGTACGCCAAAACGGTGCGTAAACCCTATTCGCAATTCTTGTTGGTTGCGTTATTTGGTAGTTCCTCTTCACCGGTGATTAGTTATCTAACCTTTGGAACAGGTTTGCCTTTGCCGTTGGGTATTTTATTAGGATATGCTGTCGGAATTTTAGTGGGCTTTCTTTTACCACCACTTGCCTCACAATTTCTCCAATTTCACCAAGGTTTTTCTTTATATAATGTTGGTTTCACCTCAGGAATTGTTGCGATGTTTGTGACCAGTGCGTTTCGTTTATTTGGTGGCGACATCACGATTCCTAATTTGCTGTCGACCGAATACCACGTCAAATCGGCTATTTTCTTATTCGTTTTATTTACGTTACTCTTTATCATGGGATACTTGTTAAATCACCGATCATTTAAAGGAATGCGTACCATTTTTGCTTCTTCTGGAAAATTAGTGACAGACTTTGTCGTAATTGCTGAAATTGGCGCCACCTTTATGAACATGGCGTTGATGGGCTTTTTAATGTTAGGTTTCATTTTTATAATGGGTGGCGAACTTTCTGGCCCACTGATAGGTGGTATTTTAACAGTAGTTGGTTTTAGTGCTTTTGGGAATCATTGGCGCAATAGTTTGCCAATCTTAATTGGGGTCGTCTTAGCTTCAAAATTATCACCAGAGTTTTCACGTGAAACATTTACCGTGTTATTAACAGCAATTTTTGGGACAAGTTTAGCGCCAATCAGTGGTTATTACGGCGCATTTTATGGTATTTTGGCTGGATTTTTCCACATGACCTTAGTCTCAAACGTGGCGTATTTACACGGGGGATTAAATTTGTATAATAATGGATTTTCTTGTGGTTTTGTTGCCGCTTTTATGGTACCGTTGTTGGATACAATAACCCAAGTGAAAAGAGGGAAAAAGCATGCTGGAAAAAGAAAAATCTAGACGAATTGTCGATGAATTATTAATGTATTTCTTTTCTCATGATATTAAACAATTATCTATTGAATTGGATTTTCCAACAGAAGGTTTCCATGCGAAAATTCAAGGACAATGCCACGAATTACCAGAAGACATTTACGACTTTTTAGAAATGCTCAACACACCTCGTGATTTGAATTTAGAAAGTTATTACGATGAACTTTTAGGCGGTTCACAGTCACATCATGAAGAAGAGGATTATTATTTATTAGGTGTCATGATTGATAAGGCTGATATTATCTTTGCCAATAACTTATTGACCATTCAAATTTTCCGCAAACATTTTAGCAATTAACACTGGGGAAGGAGACGTTTTTCGAATGAATACAAAACAAAAAGTGCTCGCATTATTACGCCAAAACGGTGCGATTTTATCCGGAGAAAAATTGGCACAAGAAATTGGTATTTCGCGCACAGCCATTTGGAAAGCTGTTCGTGAATTAGAAAAAATGGGCTATCAAATTGAGCGCCATGCAAATGGCTATCAGTATTTGCCATCTGATGTATTGGAAGCTGACAGCATCGCCACCAATGAGTTACAAGCAGCAAATATTTTTTTACTGGATGAAACCGACTCAACGATGAAAGATGCGAAACTAGGGGCGCTGGCACAGCAAACCACGCCTGCGTTATATGTTGCTGAAACACAAACAGGTGGACATGGTCGTTTTGGTCGTCCTTTCTTTTGTCCACGCGGGCAAATTTATATGAGTCTTTTGTTAAATCCCAACCAATCATTTGAAGAATTACCACAATACACGTTGCTAGCAGCAGTTGCTGTCTCACTAGCAATTGATGAAGTGACCGGACGCAAAACCGATATCAAATGGGTCAATGACATTTATTTAGATGGGAAAAAGATTTGTGGTATCTTATCGGAAGCAACCAGTGATTTTGAAACGGGTCGAATTTCTCATGTGGTCTTAGGGATGGGCATTAACTTTTCCATTCCACCTGAAACATTTCCAGATGGTCTTGAGAAAAAAGCCAGCTCGCTTTTCCCTGAAGGCAACGCACCAGTTTCACGTAATCAGTTAATGCACTTAATCTGGCAAAATTTCTTTGAATTGCTTGCTGGTTTACCTGATAACAGCTACCTAAAAGTTTACCGTGAAAAATCATTTGTTTTAAACAAAACCGTGACCTTCACACAACAAGGTGTCACTTACAGCGGCATCGCCAAAACGATTTCTGATACAGGTGAACTAGCCGTTTTAACTGCAGATGGTATGAAAATTTTATCCTCTGGTGAAATTAGTCTGCAATCCATTCATTAGAAACAATAAATTTTTGCCTTAAAAAAACTATCCAAACAAAGTAGGTCCTGTGATGCAAGATTGCACTTGTTTGGATAGCTTTTTCTTTTTTAGTCCCACGTTTCTAATGTTTGAGCCATTTCCCAAAAAGCATATTCCATCTGACTACTAATCACAAATGCAGCAAGCATTTGCTCTTGTTCTTTTGGTGTGCTCTCAGCATATAATTGATCCAATAACTTTCTTTCTCCTTGGATAGCCGCCTTTGATTCTTCGCCAGCATACGTTTCAATCCAGCGTTGATACAAGACATGTGGTGAGCCTTGTTCAATCAGACGTGTGCCAATTTCTTGATACAACCACGCACAAGGCAACATTCCGGCAACCGCCACATTGGGTGTACCTTCAACCAGTTGACGGTACATATGCGACACATAATGATAGGCAGTTGGCGCAATCGCTGTCGTGTTGATTTCTTCATCTGTAATACCTAGTTCCGCAAAAAAAGTTTCACGAATCGCTAACTCTCCTAAAGCTAAATGTTCCGCGTTCGTAGCCATTAATTTCTTCACTTCTGGTCGTTCCGATTGTTCACCAATTAGTTGATACAATTTACCAAAATGTTCTAAATAGTATCGGTCTTGAATCAAATAATAACGAAAAATTTCTGGTGCTAACGTTCCCGCTTGTAATTGTTGGATAAAGGGATGTTGAAAACTGCCTTCCCAATATGGATTTGCTTTTTCTCTTGCTAGTGCTGTAAACATCTTTTTTCCTCCTACTTTCTACTAGATAACCAATGATAAATTACCGATGACAAATAATCCCCCCAATAAAATTGCGCCACTCAGCGAGTTGATGTATCGTTGGTGGTGACTTCTCTCTCCTATTTCATCATAGCCATGAGAATACATCGCTTCGGTGTAACGATCTCGCCACGAAAATGCGAGAAAAATTGTTTTAAGATAAAACATGGGTGACCAAAAATGTAATTGCTTGCCTTTTAACAAACTCGCTTCTTTTAACGCCTGAACTTCCTCTTTAATCGCCGGTAACGAATGCACGACAACTAATAAACCATAAACAAAATTCGGTGCCACCCCTTTTTGCTCTAACACCAAAAGCAACTCCTCTAAATCAACCCCCACAGCAAACGATAAGCCCAATGCCGCAAAAGCATACGTGCGCGTCAAAAGCAATAACGCGTCCCCACTGCCACTTCCATGTAGCATGACGGACCAATACGTGGATAATGCCGGAATCAATGGTAAAAAAATCAATAAAAGCAAACTGCGCCATTTCTGATGAACCAAGAAAAATACCACGGCTAATCCAATTAAAAATAAATTCAACGTAATCGTCCGTGTAAAAGAAATTTCCAGGGTGAGGATGAGAATAAATAGGGACATATTCAAGGTATTCGTCGTTTTCATTGCTGTTCACCTACCTGTAATGTTTGCTTTGCAAGCACTAGATGATGCTGACTCACACCAGATAATGGTGCTAACCGATGTGTCACGATTAAAAAATCTTGTTGTGTCGCTTGCTGTTGTATCCATTCAACAAAATAGTCACATGCGTGTTGATCCAATCCAGCAAAGGGTTCATCTAACAAAAGAAAATCCAGCGGTAAACTCAGCATGCTAATTAGCTGCACAATCTTTTTTTGCCCTTCACTTAAATGAAATAAACTTTGGTTTTTGGAAATATTAAAATATGCTAACGCTGCTTGCTGTTGCGTTAGAATTTCGGGTTGTTGATTGTTGCAAAATGCCAATTCTTCTTGCACAGTCAACGCCACGAATTGTTTAGCAGCGTCTTGAACTGCTAATGACATCGTTTGATAAAGTTGGCGCTTTTTTCGAATTTTTTTTCCCTGCAAAAACATGTTGCCATGGTATTTTTCAAGTTGTACCATCGCCTTTAATAGCGAGGTTTTCCCCCCGCCATTTGCACCCGTCAACGTGGTAATTCCTGTTTGTAACTGACTCGTTGTCTCAACTAACAAGCGTTGATTGCGTGTGATCTGCACTTTTTGAAAATCAAAAAATGGCGTAGTATCCGCTTGTTGTAAATGAAAAACCGTATCAACTGTTAACTTATCCAGAGAACCAAACTGTAATTGCCCCTCCGTCACTTCAACCACTGCATCGACCACCTCGTGATACCCTGACCAGTCATGATCACTTAAAAGAATTGTTTTTCCTTGGTCACGTAATTGTTTGAGTTTTTGAATAAAACGGACACGCGATTCTGGATCAATACTAGCAAATGGTTCGTCTAATAATAAAATTGGCGCATCTAACGCTAAAACCACAGTTAATGCTGCTCGTTGTTTCTCCCCACCAGATAATTGATTGATTGCTTTATCAGCTAAATCTGTGGTTTCCCCTAATGCCAATGCGTGGTTCATACGCTCCTGTATATCAACAGGAGCCAAACCGATATTTTCTAACGTAAAAATGAGTTCTTTGCGTAAAGTACGCATCGTAAATTGTTGGCTCGGATTTTGAAAGACCATGCCGACTGCTTGCGCTTTCTGTTTCATTGAGGCTGTCGCTAAATTTTCACCATTTAACAAAATATTTCCCTGATACGACAATTGCGCAAATCCAGCAATTAGGCGAAACAATGTCGATTTGCCACTCCCACTATCGCCAGTTACCAAGGTCAGTTGATGTGCTGGAAAAGCAAAGGTGACGTGATTAAAAATCATTTTTTCCTGTTGCTGGAAGGTAACTGCTTGTAATTCAATCATGAAACAGACACCTTAGCATCTTGCACTTTTTGATACAATTTCATGATTTGTGTCACTAAGATTACTCCGAAAAAGACAACCGAAACAAAACGCACCGCCAACAATGCCGCAACCATCCCAAATCCATACGTCCCATAACCAAATTTGAAGAACTCATAGACAAAACTCAACACGGTCGTTCCAATTGCGCCATAAAACAACGCCACTTTGTCATAACGTCGATAGCGAGTCACCATAAAGCCTAACTCCGTACCAAACCCTTGAATCAAACCTGAAAGCAAGACACCCGGACCAAAATACGAACCGTATAACATCTCTGCCAAAGCAGCTAAAACTTCTCCGAGCGTGGCACTTCCTTTTTTAGGAATTAACATCCCGGCAACTGGTGCGGCCATTGTCCATAATCCAAATAAAATTTCATTGGCAAACGGACTAAGTCCAAACGGGGTTAACGCTGCATTTAACAAAGCATACAAAACGCCTGCCCCCATAAATACCCCACCAAATAAAAAAGCTAAAAACGCGAGTAACACCACTTGTTGCAATGACCATTTTTGCATAAAAAAGACTCCTTTCATTTCCAAAATAGAAGCAAAAGGAGTCTTGTTCACAGACAATTTATGGCAAATAAAAACCTGACTAAATAAACTACTTAGTCAGGCACTCATCACAATAATTCACACATTTCCCTGCGCCAGTATTAACTGTTTCAGGTTCAATGGGTATAATCTCAGCTTTACAGCACCCCAAATGTTTCTATATTCAATTTTTTTAAAAGTATAACATACCTTAATTCAAACGTCTAGACTAGAAAAGTAAACTTACTAATAACGCAAACGCATAACTCGCGTTAAATAGCACCATATTTTGAATCGCATAGTTAAAACTATTTGGATTTGGTAATGTTTCTTTAAATTCCATCAAGTTGCGACGAACTTTCGGTAAACTAATAAACACAATTAAGATTGGCCAACGGAATACCCAGAATAAAAAGCCTAATAAAATCGCACCATAGCAACCATACATCAATACTTGGAAAAGTTGGACCCCTTTTTTGCGACCAATATAATAAACCAAGGTATAGCGATTGTTTTCTACATCTGTTTCTAAATCACGCAAATTATTCGCTAACATAATATTGGCAATCGTAAATACTAAAGGTAATGAAGCGACAAAAATAGCTAAAATCCCCCAAAGTTGTCCACCTAAAGAAAAGCTATCATTTTTAAAACTAATATCTAGGTAAAATACCCGTTGGTTGACTGTATTTAAATAGACAGTCATAGCAAATAAGCCTAACCCCATCGTCAAACCACTCGCCAATTCACCTAACGGCATACGTGAAACAGGAATGGGACCAAATGTATAAAAAATCCCAACTAGACAAACGAGTCCTCCCATAATTAGAAATAACCAACCCGTCATCAAGCTTAACAATAATCCAATAACAGCTGAAATCCCCATCATAACTAAAATCATTTTGCGGACGAGCGCGGGTGAAATTCGTTCGCGACCAATCACATTTTGTTCGTATTTGTACGTTTGAGATTGGGCTTTTTTAAAGTCCATATAGTTATTAATTGCTGTTGTTGTCATATCAAAAGTGATCATACCGATGAAAAACAACACCGTATAAAACCCATGAAATTCATTAAAACGTGCTAATGAATAAAGCACTCCTATAAGAAATGGAAAAAGACTCGCAACTTTTGTGCGGATCTCAACAACTTCTAAAAAATTCTTCAGTGACATTTTTTCCTCCTAGATTGCTATTTAAGTTCACTGCGGTCACCCATGGTATAACCAGATGCTTGATTCAGTTTAAAAGTGTCCTTAATGTCGTCTGTCACGTATACTCTACCTTCTTTTGTTACAAAAATAGCGTCCGTGCCTTTTGGTGTATGTTGTTCAATGTACGCCAGTCCTTCTTTGACTCCTTTGTCAAAAATGACTGTTGTCAAACCGTCTCCGTCAATGGATTTTTCCGTGATAACCGTTGCACTGGCAATATCATTATCATAAGGATAACCTGTTTTAGAATCAAAAATATGATGGTATTTCTCGCCATCAACTTCTAAGTAACGTTCATAAATGCCTGAAGTAACAATCGTTTTATCGCTTTCTTTAATTGACCCTAAAATTGTTCCGCGAGCGTTATTGGGGTCTTGAATGCCGACATTCCAATCTTCATTTTCACCACGCCAACTGTGACCGACAACCAAAATATTTCCGCCTAAATCAACAATTGCAGATGTCACGTCCTGTTCTTTTAAGACTTTTGCGGCTTCATCAGCAATGTATCCTTTGGCAATCGCACCTAAATCAATAATCATGCCTTTTTCTTCTAAGTACACAGATTTATCTGCATCATTGAATGTCACTTTATGATAGTCAATATGTTTTAAGGCTTCATCAATTTCTGCTTGCGCTGGTTTTCGCGCATCGTCAAAGCCAATGCGCCATAATTGAGTGATGGCACCAATCGTCATATTGTAACCGCCATTTGATTCCACGCTATAGTCATATGCATGTTTTAACAACTCGTAAATATCATCGGATACTGTGACAGGAGCAATGCCTGCTTGTTCATTGATCGCATCGATTTCCGAACCAGATTGATTGATGGTAATCTTATCCCCTAGTTCAGCGATACGCTCAAAAGCGGGCGCTAACGCATCTTCTTTCCCTTCATCATACACACGAATACGCACGTATGTCCCTAACAAAAATTCTTCTTTTGCATAAGGTTTTTCTCGTAAGCCTTTTGCAACGGAAACAGAAGATTCGGTGGTGGCATTTTTTTTCGTCTCATTGCTACACGCAGTGACACTAACGACCATAATGAGTGCTGCCAAAAGCAGACCTAACTTTTTCTTCATGTTGTTCCTCTTTCTATTTATTGTCTTGTTTATCATAGCTTTTTTTTACCTGATTGAAAAGTTTTTTTCAAAAAAGAAGAGGCTGGAATGAAAATTCCCAGCCTCTTTCCTCAAATATAGATTGTTTCTTTATTTTTCTACAAAGTTATCAATTTCAATTGTTGCTGTGTCGCCTTTTTCAGCAGCGTTGATTAATTGCTCCGCATAAAGAACAAATGTGTGGTGACTATGTGTCGCACCAGATACTACTTCGATGTCTCCAGGTGTGCCATCTTCGTTCGCCATTTGAGCAACTAATGCTTCGTTGAATTTCGGAATAAATTCTTCTGGTGATACACCGGCTTTTGATTTCATCATTTCATTGTATTCTTTGTTTGCAACTTTTGATTCGCCTACTTCATTGACGTTGTCGTATTTAGATTCTACAATTTTGCCATCTTTGACATCAATTGAGAAAACAACACGATAATCATTGCTGTAATTTTTTTCTTCCAAAGTATAGGTACCATCTTTTAATTCTGCACCATTGTCAATTTCAATTGTTGCTTTTTCGCCAGCTTGAGCTGCTTGAATTAATTGTTGTGCATAGTTTTGGAATGAATGAGAGCTATGTGTTGCTCCTGTTACTACATCTACGCCATCAGCGCTTTGAGCTGCCACTAATTCTTCATTTAATTTAGGAATGTATTCTTCTGGTGAGATGCCAGCTTTATCTTTCATGTTTTTGTTGTAGTCTGCATCTTCAACTTTTGATTTGCCTGCTTCATTGACGTTATCATAGTTAGATGCCACAATTTTGCCGTCTTTTACCTCAATTGAGAAGACCACGCGGTAGCCGTTGTTATAATTCTTTTCTTCTAAGTTGTATGTTCCATCTTGCAAGACAATTCCTGATGCTGCTTCTGTTGTTTCAGTTGCTGCAGAAGAAGATGTTGCTGTTGAAGACTCAAC
Source organism: Enterococcus saccharolyticus subsp. saccharolyticus (assembly GCF_029023825.1). Lineage (NCBI taxonomy): Bacteria > Bacillati > Bacillota > Bacilli > Lactobacillales > Enterococcaceae > Enterococcus > Enterococcus saccharolyticus. The sequence continues at coordinate 2,515,312 of NZ_CP118957.1, forward strand.
TACTTCAGAAGAAGCGGCTGCTGAACTGCTGGCACCACTTTCACCATTGTTATCTGGTGAACATGCTCCTAACACCAACGCTGAAAAAGCGAATACTGTAAACCCTACCATAAATTTTTTTGTTTTCATCTCGTTCCCACCTTTTTCTTTCTAAAAAATTATTCACAAAGAAGTTTGTGATTCATATAACATTTTAAAGGAATTTTCAAATAAGTCAACCATATTATCAAAAAAAGAATCAAAAATTGTTGATTTTTTTAATTTCACAGGCTACAATCTTTTTTAATTTTTTTTGTGAAATTTTTAAAAAAGTTTAGACAAACGAAGAAATTCTCGATATAATGTAGTAGATTGTGTAATTATTACCATAATATTTTTATTATCAAAGGAGAGATTTTCAATGGCAAAGAAAAATATTGTCGTTGTCGGTGCAGGTTACTCTGGAGTATCTGCCACTAAATTTTTAGCGAAAAAACTAAAAAAAGACAGCGATGTCACTATCACGTTGATCGACCGTCACTCTTACCATACAATGATGACCGAACTCCACGAGGTTGCTGGAGGACGTGTAGAACCAGAAGCAATTCAATATGATTTACAGCATTTATTCGCTCGCAAGAAAAACGTTCAATTGGTAACGGATACGGTAACAGCAATTGACAAGGAAAACAAAGTGGTCACAACTAAATTAGGATCTTATCCATTCGATTACCTAGTATTAGGTATGGGTGGCGAACCAAATGACTTTGGCACACCTGGCGTGAAAGAAAATGGCTTTACATTATGGTCATTTGAAGATGCGGTGCGCATCCGTGAACACATCTTAACGACTGTTGCCAAAGCTGCCCTAGAACCGGATGCAGCGGTACGCAAAGCAATGTTAACTTTTGTTGTCTGTGGTTCTGGTTTTACTGGGATTGAAATGGTCGGTGAATTAATCGACTGGAAAGAACGTTTAGCCAAAGATCATAAATTAGATCCAAGCGAAATCACTTTAAAAGTTGTCGAAGCAATGCCAACTATTTTAAATATGTTGGGTCGTAACGATGCTGCCAAAGCAGAACGTTACTTGAAAGCCAAAAATGTGGAACTAGTGCTAAATGCCCCAATCGTAGAAGTAGCACCTGACCATATCAAATTAAAAGATGGGTCAACGATTCCAACACATACCTTAATTTGGACTGCTGGAGTGAAAGCGACTTCGGATGCGGCTGATTTCGGATTAGAAAAAGCCCGTGGTAATCGTTTGGTTGCTAATGAATACATGGAAGCAAAAGGTTACGAAGATAAAAACATTTACGTGATCGGTGACTTAGTATTCTATGAAGAGTTCCCAAATACACCAACTCCACAAATCGTACAAGCCGCAGAACAAACAGGACACACGGCTGCAAGTAATATTGTGGCAGCGATTAAAGGGGGCGAAAAGCATAAATTCAAAGGGAATTATCAAGGGTTTATGGTTTCAGTTGGTTCTAAATGGGGTGTCGCGAATTTATTCAATAAAATTCATTTAAGTGGCTTCCTAGCGATTATCATGAAACATATCGTAAACTTGAAATACTTCTTTGATATTCGTTCTGGTTACTACATGTTCCAATATATCATGCACGAGTTCTTCCACATTAAAGACGATCGTAACGTCGCTCGTGGACATACTTCTCGTTACGGAAATGTCTTATGGAGTGTTCCTTTACGTATTTTCTACGGATTGGTTTGGTTACTAGAAGCCTTTAAGAAAATCGTTGGTGAAGGTGAATGGCTAAAACCAAGCACTTGGTTTGGTGAAGGTTCATGGTTCCAAGGCGACAGTGTTTTCCCTTGGACGTGGGATTATCAAGCAGCAACAGACGCAGCCAGCTCAGCAAGTGCGGATGTCGCTAGTGCTGCCAGTGGTGCCGCTGATGCAGGAGCGGGTGCTGAAACTGTCGCTCACTTTGGTTTAAGTTATGGATATGGCGAGCAACCAATGGCCGTTATTGAAAAAGCGCCTGATTGGTTTGTGAGTATCATGAAAGTCATTATGCCAAATATGGAAGTAGCGATGTTCTTCCAAAAAATGATGGTCTTTGTGGAAATTGGGATTGCCTTGGCAATCATCGCGGGTCTATTTACTTGGTTATTTAGTGCAACGACCATTGTTTTAGTAGCAACATTCTGTTTATCGGGGATGTTCTTCTGGGTAAATATCTGGTTCATTCCAGTTGCCTTTGCTTTAATGAACGGTTCTGGTCGCGCAGTCGGATTAGACCGCTGGGTAATTCCATGGTTACAACGTACATTAGGTAACTGGTGGTACGGGAAACCTAAATCAATGTATGGGCAAAAATAAAAAATAAGTATCATGGCTGGGACAGAGACTTCATCACGTTCCAGCCATTTTCAAAATGTTTATACAGAATTTTTAGTTTATGCTAGAATAAAAAAAGAAATCAGCAAAAGGAGGACCCTCTCGTGAATATCAAAGAATTTATCAAAAATAGTCGCTTAAAACCATGGGATGGTGTCATCGTTTTGGTCTTGATTATGAGTTCTTTTTTACCCATTATTATTTTTTCCATGCAACAAACCGCCGAAACTGCTGTTGTTGAAAAACAAGCAATCTTGCGTGTTGACGGGGAAGAAATCAAAACTTTCAATTTAATTGAAGGACAAGCAACCTATACTTACTTATACGAAGATGACGATGGCGATTTTAATTTAATTGAAATTCAAGGAGATCGCATTCGTATCAAAGAAGCCGATTGTGGCGATCAAATTTGTGTCCGCCGCGGTTGGGCATCAAAAAATGGCGAGACCATCGTGTGCCTTCCACATAAACTTGTCATTGAAATCCAAACCGCAGATGGGAGTGACATGGACGATTTAATTTATTAATCGTCCCACACTATGAGCCGATTACGAAAAATTATTTTTATTGCGTTACTAGTTGCCCAAGGTGTCATCATTGGTCTGATTGAAAATATGATTCCTTATCCCTTTGCCTTTGCTCCGGGTGCTAAATTAGGGTTAGCTAATTTAATCACGATTATCGCTTTATTCACCATGCCTAAAAGAGAAAGCTTTATGCTGATTTGGATGCGATTAATTCTAACCACATTATTAGGTGGAACGATTTCGACTTTCTTATATAGCATGAGTGGTGCGTTATTAAGCTACGGTGGCATGCTACTAGTGAAACAACTTGGTCCAAAACGTGTCAGCATTATCGGTATCAGTGCAACGGGTGGTTTTATGCATAATGTCGGACAATTGGTCACCGCTTCATGGATTGCTCAATCTTGGACGGTAATGCTCTATTTACCGATACTCTCTTTTCTAGGTATCTTATCAGGAATTGCGATCGGTATCTCAGCCAATTATCTATTGCAACGGGTCGATACCTTGCGGCGCTTTCAAACGGAATATGAAGAACAAACACACGTCTCATGGAAAACGTAACAAAGGAGATTTTTATGAAAATTCATCCAATGTGGCAGGCGTATCCACACTTACAACCAGAGTTGACTCAAACGTTGACCCTGATGGAAAACGCCATCCAATTAAAAAACAAACCAGTTCAACAAGCCATTTTAGAAATGATTCAAGCGGGTGGAAAACTTTTACGCCCCGCGTATCAATTGCTTTTTTCACAATTTGGTTCAGAACAAGACCGACAAAAAGCTGTCGCACTCGCAGCTGCAATTGAAATGCTCCACACAGCAACGTTAATTCATGACGATATTGTCGACGATGCCAATGTTCGGCGGAATTTACCCACTGTACGTGCCACTTTCGATAATGCCACTGCTGTCTATGCTGGCGATTACCTTTTTGTCAGCTGTTTTAAATTAATGGCTGATTATGCTGGATCAATGAAAAGTCTGCAACTCAATTCACGCAGTATGGAAAAAATTCTTTCTGGTGAATTAGGGCAAATGGACAATCATTACAACTTAGACATGACCGTCACAGATTACTTAGAAAATATTTCTGGAAAGACTGCTGAATTATTCGCTTTAAGCTGTTTTATCGGCGCATTAGAAAGTGGAACAACCACGCATTTTGCCAAAAAAGCGGGTGAAATCGGGCAGCAAATTGGGATGGCTTTTCAAATTATTGACGATATTTTGGACTACACGCAAACTGCTGATACGATTGGCAAACCAGTCCTTGAAGATGTTCGCCAAGGAATTTATTCTTTGCCTTTGTTGTATGCCTTACAAAAAAATCGGGCAGTCTTCATCCCTTTATTGGAAAAAAAAGCAGCGATGACCCCAGCGGACACACAACAAGTCCATCGACTGGTTCATAAATTAGGTGGTGTCCAACAAGCACAAGCATTAGCTACTGATTACACCCAAAAGGCACTTAAAGGGATTCAAAAATTGCCAACCAATACATTACAAACCAAAGAAACCTTACTTGCAATCACTGAAAGTATTTTGACAAGAGAAAATTAAAAAGAGTCTCAGCAGATGGATTGCTGAGACTCTTTTTTCTATTGCCAATAAGGATTATATAGCCCGATTAAATAATGTAAAATAACATAGACATACCACAAAAACCCAATCAATATCAGAACTTTACTAAGAATTAGTTTACTCTTTATGTCTGCTAAAAAAACACCAATAGAAACAAATAAGGTTGGTAACATAAAGTTTGATAGTACTTCAATAAAGACACTTATACGACAGTTTTTTGCTTAATTTGGAAAACTACGTCCTGAAATGGCTGCTACAGGCACTGTTTGTTCGATACGCTCCACTTCTTCATGTGTTAGGACAATCTCACGAGCTAAGATGGATGCATTAAATTGAGATAGTTTGCTGACACCGATAATGGGAATGATATCCTTTCCTTTGGTCAATGACCAGGCGTAGATTAGTTGCGCTAACGATACATTTTTTTCCGCAGCAATGACGCGCAATTGTTCAACGAGCAGAATATTTTTTTCAATATGCCCTTTTTGAAAAATTTCGATATATGACGCATTGCGTGCCATTTCGCCGGTTGCTACACGTTCTTTGGTCCATGCACCACTCAACAATCCATAGGCTAAAATACTAAAAGCAACCACATCAATCCCTAATTCTCTTGCAGTTGGTAAAATCGTTTGCTCCATCGAACGATTAAATAAAGAATATTCCATTTCAACCGATGCAATAGGATGAACATCTTTCGCACAACGTAACGTCTCTGCATCCACTTGGCTCAATTCTTGCTGGCTGATACAATCAATATAATCTGTCTTTAAGCGTTTTAGTGAATGCGCCAAATAATTTTTGACTCGACTTGGATGAACATCTAACCCATACATATTTCCTTTAGGTGACATTAACATCCCGAACTTATCAGAAATATAAACTTTTTCACGATTGTAACCTGTCAACGCTTCCACAATGCCCAACTCACTTTCGCCACTACCATAAAAATCTGCCGTATTTAAAAAAGTAATTTCTTGTGCTAATGCGGCTTGAATAATCGCCTTACTTTCCTTCGCTGCTTGTTCATTTGCAACGGAAATACTCCCACAACCTAAACCAAAACCTGTATATTGCATCAGTTATTCCTCTTTTCAATTATTTTAGTGAGATGACCAATTTTTTTCATAAGTGTAATAATAATTTGTTTGCAGAACTGAAAACGGATAGAACGTTTTTCCTTGTTCATAGATTTTTTCTTCTAGGTAATCACGTAATTTCCAAACATTTGTCGGATTATAGTGGGGTACCACTTCTAATGCATTTTTTAAATCTAATGAACTAAAACCTAAATCTCTTTTGATTTCTTCTGATGATTGATTCAATTCTTCAAAGTTCTTCGCCATTTCTAATCTAGTTTGCGCTAATTGTCGTTGATTTAAACTCATCGTTCCTCACCTTTCTTGATATTTTGCAACGCCATTGTCAATAAGCGTTGAAACTCGTTTTTTTCGGCAGTAGAAAAGTCTTGTATCAACAGGTCTTGTGCTTGTTGATAGCATGCAATTGCCTTTTGATAGCTGTCGTCTCCTTTTTCAGTCATTTGCACATTTTTAGCGCGTTTGTCTGAACTATCTGCACATGTTACTACAAACCCCTTTTCTTCCAAACGTTTAATAATTCCAGCGACCGTCTGTTGCGTTAATGAAAAATAATGTTCCATTTCTTTTAACGATACTTCGCCTTGTTCATGAATATAAATGAGCAATCGAAACTGCGAAAAAGTTAAACCAAATTGTTTTAATTTCTCATTTGCTCGTTTTTCCTTGGCATCATACAGTTGTTTAATCAACATACCAATATCATGTTCATTCAATGTTCTTCCTCCTCACTTAACAGCTCGCTGTCATTTTGCATCTTTAACAGCATGCTGTTAATCTATACGCAAAAAAAGTTAGCCCACATCATGAGGCTAACTTTTTATTGGAATGGATTATAAAATCGACCGCCATTGAGATGAAACAACAGCAATGTCATCCCAAATAAACTTAATCCTAAGACAATGACTAGGTAATCACTTGCTTTAAACGGTTCCGCAACATACCATGTCCGCTTTTTCTTTTGTCCAAAGCGACGCAATTCCATCGCTGTACTAATTGTTTCAATTCGATCCAAACTAGAAAAAATTAATGGTAAAAGAATCTGTGACATTCCCTTAATACGCTGTGAAATTTTGCCTTTTTTCGACATTTCCAGTCCACGTGCTTGTTGTGCTTGAGAGATACTAAAAAAGTCTTCTTGAATATCTGGAATATAACGGAGTGCCAACGCGACTGCATAACTAATTTTATAGCTAACTCCTAATTTACTTAGACTTGATGCAAAACTACTTGGGTTGGTGGTTAACAAAAAAGTCAAAGCTAAAGGAATGGTACTGAAATATTTTAGCGCCACATTCCCTAGGTAAAAACATTCCTCTTGTGTCAAGGTAAATCGCCCCCAACCTTCCCAAATAACATGACGAGTACCATAGAGAGAAACACCATATTCTGGTTCAAACAAATAAATTGCTAGAATATTTAGCACAGAGAAAAACAAAATAAATTTCACCACAAACGAAATTTGATGCCACTGAATATTGCCCAGTTTAAATAACAGCATCGAAGCAATACCCACAAATGCTAGAAAGCGGGTATCATACGTTGTCATTGTCGCAATAGTCACCAGCAACAAAAAAAGTAATTTCGCTGTGGCATTTAAACGATGTAAAAAAGTATTCCCAGGATGATACCCTAATGTTTGTTGATTCATCGCTTGCGCACCTCTCGATCATATTGAATAAATTTGCGGGTAAACGCGACTGGGTCCGCTAAATGAAGCTGTTTCGCAAACGTGAACAGACTGGTCTCTTTTAACGAAGCTTCTTGCACCAATTCTGGATTCGTCAATAGTTGAATAGGTGTCGTATCCGCCAATATTTGCCCATCTTTAATCACTAATGCACGATCGCTATATTCTAACATTAAGTGCATATCATGAGTAATCATGACAATTGTTTTACCTAGGTGATTCAACTCTTCAATAAACGCCATCATTTCAGTATAATTACGGAAATCTTGCCCTGCAGTTGGTTCATCTAGCACTAACATTTCTGGTTCCAAAACCAATATGGAAGCAATAGTGACCCGTTTTTTCTGTCCGTAACTTAATGCCGCAATCGGCCATTTACGAAATGGATACAATCCACAAACTTTTAACACTTGAAAGACGCGGTTTTCAACTTCTGCTTCCTCAATCCCACGCAAACGTAAACCTAAGGCAACCTCATCAAAAATCATTTTTTGCGAAATCATTTGATTTGGATTTTGCATGACATAACCAATTTTATCCGCACGTTCTTTGATTGTATCTTGACTGACATCTTTTCCTTGCCAGTGCATCGTACCATCTGGGCGAATAAAACCGCATAATGCTTTGAATAACGTTGATTTTCCCGCACCATTTTTACCAACAATACTTAGGCGTTCCCCTTGGTAAAGCGTAGTAGATACATGCTTTAAAACAGGTTCATCTTGGGGACGATAACGGTAAGTAATATTGGCTAATTCCAACAAAGCGGTTTTTTGAGTAGGTATTTCTAAATCAAATAAGGCACTTTGCCATTTGGTCATTTTCTCAGCTAACTGTTCACCAGTAAGTTGTTTGACATCAGCTAAATGGTGCACTGTTTGTAAATCAACTTGTGCATATTTTAACGCTGTCACATAGAGCGGTTCACGAATACCATTTTCTGCTAAAATTGCCGTTTTTAACAACGCATCTGGTTTCTGATCGGCGACAATTTGCCCGTCATTAAAAACAATAATCCGATCTACAGGTTTGGCAAGAGCATCTTCTAATCGATGTTCAATAATCACCACGGTCGCTTGCGTTTGCTGATGCAAAGTATCAATTAATTCAATCGCGTCTTGCCCTGCTGCTGGATCTAAATTCGCTAAAGGCTCATCAAATAATAATAACGGAGCATCATTAATCATGACACCTGCCATCGATACCCGTTGTTTTTGTCCACCAGATAAGTCTTGGGGACGTTTATCTAAATGATTGGCAATATCAACTAATTCAGACCATTGCGCAACTTTTTCACGCATTTTTGCTTGTTCGATACCATCATTTTCCAAAACAAAGGCCATATCTTCCGCAACAGTCAAACCGATAAACTGTCCGTCTGTATCTTGCAATACGGTTCCTGTGGTGAAAGACAAATCAAATAACGAGGTTTCCTGCAAATTTTTGCCTGCAATCCACGCCTCGCCAGTTATCTCTCCTGTATATTGATTTGGAATTAACCCATTTAAACAATGGGCAAACGTCGATTTTCCACTCCCAGATGGGCCAACAATCAACACTTTTTCGCCTTGTTGAATCGTCAGATTAATCTGCTTTAACGTTGGTTCTGATTGACTGTTGTATTGAAATGAAAAATCTTTAAATACAATCATTGGTTCTGTCATTGTTTTCTCCTCAGTAATTATTCTTCCCCAATCTTACCAAAATTTTGCCAGAAATGATATTGTCGCAAAAAAAGAAGGAAAATATAACATCTTCCTTCTTTCCAGTTTAATCTTTTTTTAGACTGCCTTTTTTCGTTTGTGTCGAAGCATAAGCTTTGATCAGTAAAGTACCAATCACACCAATGGCAATCGAATTAGCTGTAGCTGAAATTAAGCCTTGGAAATAAACCTTGTTTGCTGGTTCGCTGTAAATTAATACATCTAATGTTGGAGCAATAAAGCCCCAAACAATAGCATTACCAACAATTTGAACCACATTAAAACGAATCATTTCTTTTGTAGAAAATTCTCCACTAGTTAAATCAATCTTGCGTGCGGCAAATCCTAAGATCCAACCGACAATCCCTGAACAAATAATCCATGACCACCACGGACTGCCGTATGTTAAATCTTTTAATGTATGACCAATAAAACCAATCAATGCAGCCGGTAATGGACCAAATAAAGCTGCCATTAAAGCTAAAAATGGATATGTGGTTTCAATATTTGTATTCGGTACACCTGTAGGAATCGAAGCAAAACGACCCAAAATAACAAATACTGCCGAGCCAATCCCAATGGCAACGATGGTCTTCACTGAAAAATCTTTTTTCATTTTTACACTTCCTCAAAAATTATTTTTGGTGCTTTTCGTAGTTGAATTTGCCATTGCGTGCCTGTACCAATATGATATAAGTCCGAAAAAGAATCCTGATTGACCGCAACGCCAATATTCACTAACGAATTAACATAAACTAAAGGTTCTCCTACTTGAACATCCGCAAATGAACGGGCAAATTGAAGAATATTTTGGTAAATCTTTTTGCCATTATGGAAAATTGTTACTTGTAATGAATCACCATGCACAATGCCTTCCTCTTGTAAAAAAGCTAAGGGAATATTGGTCCAAAGTGAACCAAAACGAACGTCAAGCACATCAATGCTTCCAGTTAAAATGTGTTGGTTATTCGTAGCCTCCACTAATGGAAGTGTGGTAATTTCTTCGCTTGGCAGAACCTCACCTAAGGCAGAAAATGAAATTTCACCACTCGCTAAGCGTGCGCCATTATACGCATAAATATCTCGGCCGTGAAATGTATGGCTTTCTTCTGAATGAGGTAAACGACTTTCTACCTCATTAATTATACGTACTTCTTTCAACCCTTCATAATGCTGAACATGTGTCAAAGAACCATTGTCTGGTGTAATAATAATATGTCCCGAGTTTGTTTCACAAGCAATACTTCGACGATCACTCCCCACTCCCGGATCGACCACGGACACAAAGACCGTCCCTTTCGGCCAGTATTTCACCGTTTGATACAAACGATAAGACGCTACCCAAATATCGTATGGTGGAATATCATGCGTCAAATCTTGCACCACTACCTCTGAACTAACCATATGTGCAACACCATGCATCGCACTCACCGCACCATCACTTAAACCAAAATCCGTCTGCAAAACTAAATATTTTCCCATCTAACCCCTCCTTATCAACAAAGAACCTTGCCATCATCCTACAATTTTCCCACGTACAGGTCAACCAATCCTCATCGTTTCTTGAAAAAAAGGCAGAAAATGTTCGTAAAAAAAGTCTGGTCGCAACCAGACTTTTCCTTAACGCATTGTTACAAATTCTTCTGCACCAGTTGGGTGAATCGCTACTGTGTTATCAAAATCAGCTTTGGTTGCGCCCATTTTAATTGCCACAGCAAAGCCTTGAAGCATCTCGTCGACACCCACACCAATACCATGCAATCCAACGATTTTTTCTTCTTTCCCAACACAGACCAACTTCATTTCACATTTTTGGCGATATTCGTTTAAAGCAAAATACATTGGGGTAAAACGAGAACGGTAGACTTTGACTTCTTCACCATATTTTTCTACTGCTTCTTCTTCCGTTAAACCAATCGTCGCAATCGGTGGGTGTGTGAAGACAACGGTTGGTACTAAGTTATAATCCAAGTACAAATCCGTTTGTCCATTAAACAAACGTTCCGATAAACGGCGACCTGCGGCAATAGCAACAGGCGTTAGATCAATTTTCCCAATCACATCGCCTACTGCATAAATACCTTGAGCAGTAGTGTTTTGGAATTTATCCACGTGGATAAATCCACGTTCGTCTAATTGGACATCTGTATTTTCTAAGCCCAAGTTATCCACACTTGGTTTACGTCCCCCAGCAAATAATACACAATCACCCGTTAACGACTGACCGTTTTCAAACGTAACAGTATATTCTTCACCATTTTTTTCAATTTTTGCTGGAACCGAATTAGCATAAATCGCCATTTCTTGTTCTTGATAAATTTCTACTAGATTGTCTGCTAACATTTTATCGAAATGACGTAATGGACGTTCTTTACGGAAAGCCCATGAGACTTTACTCCCCAAACCGTTCATAACACCTGCAATTTCGGCTGCAATATAACCTGCTCCCAAAACAATTAAATGGTTGGGTGCTTTTGTTAACTCAAAAAAACCATTAGAATCAATCGCATATTCTCCCCCAGGAACATCCAAGGCACTCGGTTGTCCTCCCACGGCAATTAAGATATTTGACGCGGTAAATTTCTCTCCATTTACCTCGATAGTCGAGTTATCCACAAGCTGTGCATAACCTTTAACTACCTTGATATTATTACTATCTAGTCCCCTTTGGTATGCCCCATGTAAGAACTTAATATACTTTTCTCGGTTATCCACAAGTTCACTGAAATCAAAGTTATCCACATGTGGATAAATCCCATAACCCTTTGCATCACGCTTAATGGTTTCATAAATTTCACTTGCTTGCCACATAACTTTCTTAGGTACACACCCGACGTTTACACAGGTACCACCTAGTTCATTACCTTCTATTAATAAGACTTTTGCACCGTACATTCCTGCACGATTTGCCGAGGCAATTCCGCCACTACCTCCACCGATAACAATATAATCAAATGTTTCCACACGATTTCCTCCAATCATTCTACTTTCTTCTTCACGCTATCATTAGCCTGCTAATCCGTCAAGAATTTCAGATGTCTTGCGATAAGCGTACCATATCTTTTAAAACCAACCCATTTTCAATGATTGGCTCTGCGTAATGACGCACAAAAAAATCACGATCAATAGATGTCATTCGAAACCCACATTTTTGATACAAATATAACTGCGTCATACCTGTACTGCCTGTGCCTATTTCTACCGTTCGATAGTGACTTCTTTTAGCTTCATTCAAGATATAATTCAGTAATTCCTGCGCAATTCCTTGACCTCGGTAATCCTCATGTACAGCTAGATTAACAATTTCCACTGTTTCTGGACGTGTGGGGATAATGGCTATGACACCAACGATTTTTCCAGTAATGGTTGCTTCCCATAACGTTCCTCTGTCTAGGTATTCCTCTACTAAGTCCTTTGATGGATCGGCCTCCAGTAACAGTTCTAGATGTGCTGGAGTTACGTAATGAACTTCTGTTATCTCCATTTGTTTTTCCTAACCCCCTTACAGAAAGCATATTTTTGTTCTTTCTCTATTTTCTGTATCATACAATAAAAACAAAAAAGCTAAAACAGATTGGTTTTCTCTGTTTTAGCTTTACATTTATTTGCGTTTACGAATCATATCTCCGGGTTGCACAGGTTGTACAACGGGCATCGTTAGCAACATCATCGGGTTTGGTGCACGATCAATAGACTGGTCTTCTTCATCGTACATCTCTGTAACGACTTGCTCAAAATGATGGAATCCTGGACCATAAAACTCAATTTCATCACCCAATTCAAATAAATTACGTTGGCGAATCGTTGCCATTTTGGTTATTTCATCATAACTTAACACTTCACCGACAAATTTGTATTCGGGAATTTTGCGTCGTTCACCAAATAGTTGTTCATTTTCAGAAGGCGTATTGTAATAAAAGCCTGTTGCTAATTCACGCTGAGCAACTTTCCACAACTCATCAATCCATTCTTGTTTGCAGACATAATTTTCAGGGTCTGCCATATAACTATCTACTGCTGCTTTATAGACATTCGCTACCGTAGATACGTAATGAATGGATTTCATACGTCCTTCAATTTTAAAACTATCGACACCGTTTTGAATCAAATCAGGAATATGCTCAATCATCGACATGTCTACGGCACTCATGGAAAATTCTTCTGTCGTGCCATTTTTAGTTAAACTATGACGTTCGCCACCAAATGGCAAGTCGTATAAATCATATTTCCAACGACAAGACTGACAACATCCTCCTCGATTGGCGTCACGCATGGCCATATGATTGGATAACGTACAACGTCCAGAGTATGAAATACACATCGCACCATGAATAAATGCCTCAATTTCAACATCTGTATTTTTGCGAATTTCGGCTACTTCGGCCATTGATACTTCACGTGCAAGAACCACACGCTCCAAGCCCTCTTCTTTCCAAAATTCAAGCGTTTCGTAGTTCGTTGCAGAAGCTTGCGTCGATAAATGGATCGGCAATCCCGGTGCTTCTGTCGCGCAAATTTCAATTAATGCTGGATCAGAGACAATCACGGCTGAAATTCCTACATCACGCAATTCACGGAAAAATTCTCCTGCACCTGCTTGATTTTGTTCATGCGTGACCATATTGGCTGCAACATACACTTTTGCATCATGTGCTTTCGCAAATGCTACACCTTCTGCCATCTGTTCATAAGTGAAATTCCCTGCACGGCTACGAAGTCCATAAGCATTCCCGCCAATATATACCGCATCTGCGCCGTAACGAATGGCTGTTTTTAATTTTTCTAAAGTCCCAGCTGGAGCTAAGACTTCTGGGCGTTTTAACGCTTGTTTTACCGTCATATTGTTTGCTCCTTATTTAATTTTACTTGGTTCAATATAATAAAAACCGGTATCTAATTCACGATTTTCTGGATGTAAAGTTTGTACTTTTTTGTACAAGTCTTCTGCTAAAGCTTCCGTCCATTCATTCGCTAACACCGCTTGACGTGCTTGATGAAACAAACGCGCAATTTCAACAAAGTGCTGACCACTACTAAAGACCCCATCAAGCTTCCAAGTTTGGTAACCAATGTCGTTTAAATCATCCAATTCTTTGATTAAACAAACATCATTACTAGCAAAAATATGTGTGCCATGACTATCTTCGTAAATCGAATAATGCGTATGGTCTTTTTTGGGTTCAGATAAAAATAAGCCTCGCGCTTTGCTTTTGTCTTCTGTCTGTTGCGTAAAATTATAGTAATTTTGCAACAGCGGACGTTTTGATTGATGGATACACGTTGCGCCATAGACCAAAACTTCTACAGGAACTTCCACAGTTTCAACCAAATTTTTCATTTCATCAATAGGGACTTCACGCGCTAATACAGCACCACTTGCGCCACGTTTTGCCCAAAAATTAATTTGACGCGCACTGGTAACTAGCGTTTCCCCATCATAAACAAAGGATAATTGCCATTCAGGGTGTTTGTTAAGAACATAGATAACACCTACGTCCCCAACAGAAATTTTGTCGACATTCAGTTCGTTTAAAAAAGCTAAATATTCAGGAATCAACTTCATTTTTTCAGGATGCATCAGCCCATTAACAGCGACCATCGCTTGTTTGCCAGCTTGATGCGCAAGTTTGACTAATTCTTTTTGTTCTTCTCTTGAAAAAGAATGTGGCAAACGTAGCCCAAATAATTCTTCTCCAAAGAAAATCGTATCAACGATTGGCAATAATTCTTTTGCTTGTTCTATTGATTCAACAGTAGCGATTAATTCAATCATTTCGTTATCCTCCTTGCAACTAATTCATATTATCACAAGCAGAATAATTTTCCAACATATATTGTGTTGAAATTCACTAGATTTATGCACAAATCGTGAATAATGTAACTTGTTGCCATTCGATAAAAAAAGTATTTCCAATCATTTGCTGATTAGAAATACTTAGCATTAGTTCAAAAATATTTTTTTAATGAGTGGTGTGGCGAGTTGCTTTTCTTCTAATAAATAATCTTGCCTAGGTGTCATCTCCGTTGCAGGATGCTGCCTGCGATTCAACCAAATGGCTTGCCATCCCGCATCTTTCGCGCCAACAATATCATTGGCATACGAATCGCCGATATACGTTGTTTCTTCGGGAACTAACGACATCACTTGCTCCACATGACGGAATAGTCGTACATCCGGTTTAGCAATTCCGACTTGAGAAGAAATAAAAATTTGATTTTCAGGAATCCACTTCATTAAGCCCAATTGATGCACTTTTTTCCATTGATGTGCGGTTGGTCCATTGGTAATGACGCCTGTTGGAATATTCTCTTCCTGACAAAATTGTAGTGCCTCTTTCATATCAACAGTTAGTTCAATGTCACCTTGAAAACGTGCATAATCCGCTTGAAAAGCCAATGCTTGCTGGTGAGAGAGTTCAATATCAAATTGATCACACGCCCGTTGAATGCGCAAAACCCGCATATCTTCCATCGCAATACCGCCACTTTCAGACAAATGAAAATACGCATCACTCACTTTTCGAAATTCCAAATACAATTTTTCCATTTTCTCTGCTGGAAAGACCAATTGTTCTTGAATCGCTCGTTCAAATGGAACCAATTGATCATATAACGTATCATCCACATCAAAAATTAATGCTCGCATAAGACTACTCCTTTCGTTGTTAGCAATCGGATCGTTGATTGCATTTTTTGGACTTTCTCTTGAATAATCACTTCTACAACTAACACTCAATTAATTGATGTATTTGATTGAGTATTTTTGTAGGGATATATCATTATTTATCTTCTTTTAAATAATGATACAATTTATTCTCTATCGTGGTTTTAAATTTTAATTTCAACTGAACAACGCTTAATTTTTTTCCATCATTAACTACTTTTTCTTCTTGTTTAATTGTATTAGATACAGGCTCTACTTGTCCTAAATAATAAAAATCTCTTCCTTCATCATCTGATTTTTGGACAAACATATAAAATTCCCAATCTTGATGACTTTGAAAAATTTTTACTTCTGGAGAATTAATTGTTCTAGGAGCTTTGGTAAAATATTTCATATTATCCTGATCCAATAATTCATCTTCATAAGCTAATAAAGCACCTTGGAAATTATCTCCCTTTTCTAAAGTCACAAAAATGACAAATTTTTTGTACTCTTCTTTATACGTGTAACCGCCAATATTTTGTTCAACCATCATTTCTTCCCAATTTAATAAACGCAAGACATCCCGTCGACGATATTTTTTATATAGAGTTAATGGATTTTGTGTATCATATTCTTGAGAACGAATTTCAGAAACTTTAATTAAATCTTCCAAAAGTTTCATAAAATAGCGATTTTTTTTCCCTTGTTTTAGTGTTTCGGACAAACAAATATTCTCCTGATTAACTGCAATTAATTCAGCGCCTTTATAATTTGTTCTAAAAGTTCCTGTATAAAATTCTAAAGATAACACCTTTAAAACAGATTTAATTGTCAGAAAATCATTTGATAAGTGATTTTTAAAAAATAATAATTGTAATTCATCATAAGTCAAACTTTCTTTTATTAATAATTCTTGTAATAAAACTATCTCTTGTTTTCTCATACCAGGTAAAATTTCTGTGGTAATAAAAGATAGAATTTTGCTTTCCTTTGATGTAATAATCTCTTCATTTTCCTTTAACTTGACTAAAAATTCATAATAATTCTTATATTTAGTAGCGATAATTCCCACATCAATCACACCGGATTGTTGAAAATCAAGTAAAGATGGTACCTTATTTATGCGATGTTTTAATTGATAGTAAGCTGCTTTTAATTCTTTCATTGAGTCTAAAGATGCTGCATTAATCGATTCAAAAATACGTTCTTTTGCAATCTTTTCAAAATTGACTACTGAAACTCCCGTAATATAATTTGTTTCAAACGTATCCTGTCTTAGATTATTTTTATTTCGTGTATTATCTCCTGAAAGCGCCATTGGAATCATATAGTTATTTTTATAATTGCCTATAAAATCAATCACAGTCACATATTCTTTTGAGCTATCTTTACGTAGACCTCTCCCTAATTGTTGAATAAATATAATACTTGATTGCGTATTCCGAAGCATTACTACTTGATTGACTTTAGGTATATCAATACCTTCATTGAAAATATCCACTGTAAAAATATATTGTAATTTTCCTTCTTCTAACAGGATAACTTGTTTTTCACGTTCTTCAATACTATGATCTCCTGTCAAATATGTTGAAGGAAATCCTCTTTCATTAAAACTTTGCGATAGTTTTTTTGCCTCTTCTTTTTGACTACAAAATACAAGCCCTTTAGGATTATTCTCATAACATCCATAATAGTGAATTTTTTCAATCAGAAAATTCACTCGCTCATGTGTAACTAAATCTTGTAAATCACTTGTTTCTGAAATTATCTCACCATTTCGTTCATAATCTGTTACTCCAAAATAATGAAATGGGCATAGCAACTCTTCTTCTAATGCTTCTTGCAAACGAATTTCATAAGCAACATTATAATCAAATAATTCGAAAATATTTAGACGCTCATCTTTTCCAGTACGCTCAGGAGTCGCAGTCATACCTAACAAAAATTCAGGTTCAAAATAATCTAGCACTTTTAAATAAGATTGAGCCCCCGCCTTATGAACTTCGTCTATTAGAATATAATCGAAACTATTTTTTAAGAATCCATGAAGATATTTTTCTTTAGAAATAGTTTGAATAGTGGCAAATAAATAGGTCGCATGGACGTCTTTTCTATTCCCAGATAAAATACCAAAATCTGTATCTTCTCCACCAATAATTTTCTTAAAATCTGCCATCGCTTTGTTTAATATTTGCTCACGATGAACAATAAAAAGCATTTTTTTAGGTTTAAATTGCAAAACGTCAAATGCCGCAAGAAAGGTTTTTCCTGTTCCAGTAGCAGAAATAATTAATCCTTTTTTTTCACCATTTGATCTTAATATTTTTAGATTATTTAAAGCAGCTGTTTGCATTTTATTAGGTACAATATACGGAAGTGAATTATCCTCCACTACACTTTTTTCCAATGTTTTTCTCAAAATTGGTTGATAATTTTGACGATATTCGTTAATCCAGGCTTTCGTCAATGGCCTTGCTTCATTCCATGTCGTAGTTAAATCATTTTTTAGCTGATAAATAACATCTCCATGATCATAAGAAGTGAGGCGAATATTCCATTCATAGTTAATTTTTAATGCATTCATTGTTAGATTAGAACTACCAATAATAAAGGATTGATAACCTTTCTGTGTAAATAAATATCCTTTAGCATGGAATCCTTTTTTATCTGAAATCTTCACTTCAACATTGGGCAAATTTAATAAGTCTTCGAAAACTTCTGGTTTATTAAATGCCAAGAAAGTAGATGTTAAAATTTTTCCTTTGATTCCACGTTGATTTAAATCAGATAATTGCGTTTTCAGCGCACTCAAACCGCTTTGAGTTATAAATGCGATCGAGAAAAAGAAATCATCACATAGTTCCAGTTCGGCTTGTAATGTATTTAAAAAAAACTCTTTTCTATCTGGATTATTAATGATGATTTTGGGATCATATACAGAATTGGCAATATTTTTATCAATAAATCCTTTATATAAAGATCTTTCTAGTACATCCATATTTCGCCCCCCGTTACATTATTTGTTGAATTTTTTTTACAGCAGGAATATCCGCAGGCGCCCAATCTAAAGACGTCAACTTAGAAGGTTCTAACCATTTTATTGCAATATGTTCTGTCAATATTGGTGAGCCTTGCTTTAATTGACAAATAAACGTGGTTAATTGAACTGTTCCAAAGTCATAGTTGTGAGTTGTTGTTTCAAAGATTTCTTCTGCTACTTCAACCTGAATTAACAGTTCTTCTGACAGTTCTCTTTTTAACGCTTGTCTAGGAGTCTCTCCCGTTTCTATTTTTCCACCAGGAAATTCCCATAAATATGCTAAAGATTTTTCTTCACCACGTTGAGCACATAAAATTTTTCCCTCATTTATTAAAATAGCACCAACTACATTAATTTGTTTTTTTATCATTGCATAACGCATCCTTCAAAAGTATTTACAATTTCGTATTATTTCCATTCTACTAAACTTTCCTCAGTTACTCCACCAACCGAAACACTTTCTCTTTTTCGCCACGTAAATAGTACACAATATTCTCGGCAGAAATACGTTGCAGTTCTCGAATAGAGTTTGTTGTATAAAATGCTGCATGTGGGGTTACTAAGACATTGGTTCGTCCAACTAGGGGATGATTGACTAAATCTGGTGTTTCATCGGCTAAAACATCTAATGCAGCCCCTTTTAAGCTACCACTATCTAACGCCTCCACCAAATCTTCTTCAACGATACAAGCGCCACGCCCCATATTTAGAAAATAAGGTGTTTGTTGCATTTTTTGAAAATGTTTTTTAGCAAAAAAAGCAATATTGGTTGCATTTAGGTTCATATGATTGGTAATAATATCGGCTTTTGCAAAAATAACAAATCGGTAAAAACCCACCAAAACTACATTGCGATAGTTTCAGTGGATGATTCCTATGATACAAAAACTTCTGTGATTTCTTCTATTAGCAATTCAATAAACCCTTCTTGCATTGCAATTGTTTGTGTTTGTTGCATGTATTGGGCAATTTCCTTTAGTTGTACATCTTCAATAGCACGTAATTTTTTATAGCGTCTTTCGTTCAACTTTACCTCGGTACACGCCTCGGTAAAATTTACAAGTGACATGCCTATTGTCTGAGCATGATCAGGAAATAACTTTAACAACTTTTGCGCCATGATTAGGCCTTCTGGATCCATATCTCCCACATAATATAACTGTGTCTTACTTGCTACTAATTTTCGTAACATACACCAAACAGCATAGGTAAATTGTCCACTAGAACAAATAATAGGAACATCGGGAAATCTATCTATCAAAATAGAGTACACACCTGAATTTTCAACAACTAAAACTTTATTACCCACAAACGGTTGAATAGTAGTTGTCTGTAAAATTTCTTTCAACGGAATATTCCAAGAGCACTGTGTCAAACAAGCTTGATACCACATTTCGTTCCTATCTTCCTTGTATCCCAATAAACCACTTGCTGCAACATAATTTTTGATGTCGTCTCTTAATAAATAAAACTCTCCTAACAACTGATGCTTGTGTTCTGTTTCTGCTATCTCAGTAGAGTCATCCGCAGTTGAATAAGTAGTTAATACTTGCAAGAATAAATTACCCGTCTCTGTTCCTTCATCAAAAGCGTGAGGATTTCCTGTTTGCTGAAAAGCAAACACAGGCATTCGTGTGTATTTTTTGGGAAGATTTTTCAACGCATCCGCGACTATTTTAAAACTGTCCCATGACATTTCCTCTTTTTTAAACCAACTCTGAAGTTGTTTATCGGTAAGCTGTCTACAAAAAAGCGGATCAATAGTCTCTAATTTATTTAAAAATTGCATGTACCTATCTTCGTTTTGTTTGTTTACATCTGCCTTTAAAATAAGTTCTTCTTTGATTAAAAAAGTAATAAAATCTACAATCGTCCATGATAAGATACTTTCAGTCAGAGCTTGCTCGAACTCTGGAATCGATAATTGTTTTTTTTTACGCCATTCAAGAGGTGTATAACCCAAAAATTGTGCCAGCGGTAGCGTATCAACTTTGCCCAATGACTTTATTTGAATGGATTTACCGAAATCGCCATTTAAATAATATCTTCGATGACACTCTTTAGCTAATAAGAAAAAAATGGGCTTATTGAAAAAGTCTCCGTTATTCATCCATTATCAACTCCTCTAATAAAAGATGCTTCTGATTGCCATCCCAATAATAACGAATTGCCGTTACTAAATTGATATTTTGTGGACGTAACAATTCATAAATCATCAGTTGAGAAACAGTCGGATAGTCTCCAAATAGCGCTTGCGAATTCATCACATAATTGAATCCTAATTGTTCACATGCTTTGAATAATTCCGCAATATTACGATCATCAATACCAGCAAATGCTTCATCCAAAGTAATCATTTTTGGACAAAACTCTTTGGCATCTGAATAGCGTGAATGAACTGCCGCAAAAAGTGGTAAATACATCGAAATAGCTTTTTCTCCCCCACTAAATTGATTGAATTTCTTGTCTGAAAGAGTTTGTGATTGATAGCCTTCATTTGCCCGTTTATATGTCAACTCAAACTCAAACCAATCTCTATAATCCAAGACTTGTGTAATCGCTTGGAATAACGTACTACGATTTTCCTCATTTTGTTGCGCGATGTCTTGTGCAAGTTGTACTTTTTCTTGGAAATGGCGTGAAATTGCCAGACGATCCGTTTCAGATAAAAGTGTTACTGGTTTTTGTAATAGCGACACTAGTTTTTTAGTTCCTAAGTCTTTTTCTGACGTACTTGCAAGACCTTTCCAATGAATAGATAATGATAATCCTGAAGAATTTTTTTGTTCTTGCAACAAACGATTCATTTTTTCAATCCATTCCATGGACTGATTGATCCGAACACGCAAAATATTGCCAACGGATTCCAAAATCACTCGTTTAAATAATTTTTCATCGTCTTTTTGTAATAAGTCTTGCAAGGTTAACTTTTGTGCCTTTAATTGTTCTAATAAATCAAAAACAGTCTGTGTTTGTCCTTCAGATAAAAAGGCAGGTTTCTGGTATTGGTTATAATATAAAAATTCTCCCAATTGTTGGTTTTCTGATGGGATATCTACACAAGTGACTGTGTTCAAGCTCGGTTGATAATCTGGTAATTGCTCACGAATAAAACTGAATTGTTTAATCACATTATCACTTCTTGATTTCAAACGTTTCACATCGACTGTTCGACGTTTTTCTCTCGCTAAAGTAACCAATTGATTTTGATAGTTGCTATCATTTGTCATTTGATAGACTTCTTTTTCAAATAGTTGTTGCCAAAGACGTTCTTGGTACGTAATCAGTGCCAATTCTTCTTGATTCGCCGTTAGCTTTACTTGATTTTCAGCTACTTTTTGACTCAAAAGAATGATGTTATCTTCTGTACGATTACGCAGTTCATCACGACTATGCTTTTCTTGACGCGCAGTATGAAGCTGTTGTTGTAAAGCTTCAACATTAGCAATTTCTTGTTGTTTTAAATTTTCTTTAACAAAACGTTCATGTCGGTGGTAGGCAGCATTTAGCTCATCAATCATTTGAATTAATTCTTCTACTTCTCTTTGATATAAACGGACTGTTTTTTGCAAAGAATCCATATGTTGATAATTGCTACTTAACAATTGGTATTGTGTATAGGCATCTTTAATATTTGCACTATAATTTTCTGCATAAGTGACCATCTCCTGGTACACAGTTGATTTTAAAGCGAGTCCATCTCCTGCAGCTAAGTCATGGAGCACAATGGTTTCTTGCCTCATTTGCTGGATATAACGATTGACTTCTTGCTGTTTACGCTCAAATACGCCTTGTTCTGACTGCCATTCATTTAATACTTTGTTTTTTTGATCAATTGCTTCATAAACTTCGGTGCCTTTTGGACGTTGTTGATATGATTGTTGAATTGCCTGACGTATTGTTTTATTCTCTTCCACACGCATTGCTAATTGATGACTCTCTTCGCTCCATACAGCTAATTCTTGTTGTAAGTTCGCAATCATCGTTTGTCGGTAACGAGCTTGACTCGTCGCACCAATATAAGAAGCCTGATAGTCGATTGGCATTTGCCCTTTGATATTCGCTAAATAATAATGACCCTCTTGGAAAATACTCGGCAATTCACTATCCACTTCGTCAACCACAACACTTTGCAAAATATCGGCTACCAATGGTTGTAAAATAGGGTCAATTTCTTGATTAACTGTTAAAAAATCAGAAAGTGTCGTCGTAAAAAATTTTGGTTTAGGCAAAATTTGGCTATCATCTGCCAATAACAAGCCTTCTGTGGAAATTAAACTGTCCAATAATCCTGAAGCAAACAACGCCCCTTCTAAGCCATCTTTCGTATTTTGAGAAACAGATGGTAGAAAATCGACACTTTGATAAAATGGTACATAGTTTTTTCCTGTCAATTGGTCACGATTTTTTTGTCGGTCTTTAGATTGGGGAACGACAGGCATCTTTTGTGCTTCCCATTCTCTGATTTCTTGTTGAAGTCTTTGTTTTTTTTGTTCGACTTCTTGACAATGGCTTTCTAATGCCACCAGTTGTGTTTGATTATCAGTTAAAGCTTGTTGATAGCTCTCTGTCACTAACGCTAACACTTGTTCTTCACGTATTTCTTCTTCCAATAACAGATTCATTTGATAACTAATTGTAGCAGACTGCTTCTCAGATAACGGAAAAGCTGCGTGTTGTCTCCAGCTCTCCAAAGCTTGTTTCCAATGTTCAATTTCATCTTGTCTTGTTTGTTGCCAATGGCGCATATCACGTTGTAATTCATCCAATTTTTGTTGGATTTCACCTAATGCTCGCTCTTCTGTTCGTAATTGTCTTTCTAAATATTCAAATTTTTGAATACGTTGAGACAATTCTTGAAAATGTTTTTTTCGTTTGGTAATTTCTGATTGCCAGTACACATACTCTTTTTCGGAAAGAGTCGCTTGAAATTTTTTGGTATAGTCGCTATCCAATAATTCTAAATGAAGTAATGTCGCATATCCTTCACACTCGTTATCCTCTAGATATTCTTCCATCTCTTTCACATATTTTTCTCGTTGTTGCTGTTGTGCATCCACTGTCTGTTGATAATCTGTTAATTGTTGTTGCTTTAGTTGTTTATTTTGTGTTTGGTTGTGAATATCTTGTGCAATACTATCTAATGTTTCTTTTAATTCTTCTCCCCGTCTGACTAAGTTAATTCCATCATGTTGGTGTAATTCTTCAATAATCTGCTCTAATGCTTTTAACTGATTATTATTTTCTATTTTCAAAACTTCTTCTTGATTCAATTCCAACATGACTTGCTTATTTTCTTCACTTAATGTTTGTACGTCTCTGGTTCGTCTATTTTTCGTATTACGAATCTCTAACCACTTTTCGGCAATTTGTCCGATAAACTCTTCCTGCCAGCGAATATACACTTTAGCAAAACGATCCAAATCACGGATTTCAGTAGTGACACTCCCTAAACGTTCTTGGTGTCCTTCTAATTGTTCAATCGTTTTCGATAAGGTGAGCACTTCTTCTTCTTTTAATTTAGGTAAAGAGTCTCGTAAAATACCATAAATCACAGTTGGTCGAAAGTCTTTAGATAATTTAGGGCTTCGTAAATTAATTAATAACGCAATCAATTCATCAAATTGTTCCATAGTACTAAAACCAAAAATTCGCTCATTCACAAATTTTTTGTATGCGTGTTGCGTCTCAAACAAACGTCCTTTTCCTTCTAAACGATTTTTCAATTTTATTCTTGTAAACGGCACCAATTCATCTTTACGTATCTCTTCATAAAGTTCCAAATCAATCCCAATTCGTTGATTATTTTCTACAACAAAAAACCACTTACTTAATTTCCCTCCACGACGTGCGTGTAAGCCAATTCCTACCGTTAAATACTCCTCACGATTTTCTTTTTTGACTTCTAAAAAAAGATAGCCTGTACGCTCATCCTCTTCAGATACATTTTTTTCACCTAACAAATATTCATCCATTTTGCGATCACGTGAACCAAACGAATCCAAACGGTATGCACTTGTATCCCCATCAAATAAGACTGGAAATAAACTTTGCATGGTCAATGATTTTCCCGAACCATTCGTTCCACGCAATAGCATTTTCCCATTGGCAAATTCAAAAATTTGATTTTGATAATACCAAAAATTCAACAATCCTACCCGATTAATTAGCCATTTACTCATATTTTCGCCTCCATTTCCGCAATTAAACGACCAAAGACTGGCAAAATTGAAATTGTTTCGTTCTCTTCTATTAATTGCCAAGATTTTGCTCGATTCAGTAAAGTCACTGATAGTTGTTCTAACGACATCTCTTTAAATTCTTTTGACCAATAAGAAGAATAGCTTTGTTGCAGTTTTCTGACCAATACTTCCCAATCTTCTACGGTCAATTCTATCACTCCATACACAGAGTAATCTGCTCCATCTGCTCTGAGAATTGTTGCTAATTGAATCAGTATTTCATCAACCACCCGTCGACTAGGGAATACTTCTGACCAACCTTCCCTTTTTTCGAGAGTAAACGCAGCATAGTCACGATAGAGTTCAAAATAAAAATCTGTGTAGTCTTCAATATACTCTTGTGTATGGAAGTAATAATTACGTAAGCGGACAAAAATCTCTTCATTTTCTGCGGTGCGATAAATGACTGGCTCCATCATTAAACGTTGATATAACAATTGGTTTCCTTCCAGATTGCGGCTTGTTTGTAAGTCTTGCCAGTAGTGCTCAAAACTTTCATACGCTATATACGATTGTGGCGCCCGCGATAAAAATGCCCGTGCTTGTGTCGTTGTTGTAAACAACACTTCTTGGTTCATTTCTGATTGCTCAAAATTTTCTTCTTCTCCTTGAATTTTTTCAATGAGATGTAGTTCTTGTAATTTTTTGATTACCCGTACCAAACTTTTCCGTTGATTGTAATTGGTCCAGTCAAGAAAAATTTCTTCAGGCGCCAATAACTCTAAATCACGAATCAATTCATCTAACATAAAAGGCGTCTCGTTTTCTAATCCTTCAATATACGCCATAGCGCAACAAAATAAGGCATAATCAAAAGAAGATTGAAAACCAATATCACCCATCCAAGAGGCAAGTTTATGTGGTCGTTTAAGCAATTGAATATACTGCTGACGAATCACTAAACTCATGCCAAAACGTCGCCGTAATTCCTTTTGTAATTCATTTTGATGTCTCCTTAAAAAATTATAACTATCAAAATCTACTGTACGAACAATCCAAAAATTTTCAAAAAGTAGTTTGAATGCTCTTCGCCATTCTTCTGGTTTCATACAACTCTCCTCATCTCTACTTTAGGCATCTCTAATTGACCGTCTTCACAACTAACCGTAATATCTTGTGTTAAATCAACTGTTACCATAACTGCAAAATCTAATTCTGTCGTAATTTTTTGTGTAATTACTGTTTGTTTTTGTATTGCTGTAGGCATATAAGAAGAAATAGCCAAACTTATCCATTTTAAAAATACCGTTCGAGTTTGTTTGTCGAGTGATTGAATCGTAGAAAAATCTAAATAATCTTCTTGAAAATAGCTATCAATTTTTTGGCGAAATTGGATTTGTTGTTTTTTAAATTCTGCTAATTGTTTTTGTTGTTCCACTTTATTTAAGGTAAAACTTTTTGCACGTCGTTCCTGACCTACGCCACGTCCTCGTCCATGAAAAAGCAATTTTCCTGGAAGTAACGCCCAACTATCGGCACGATTACTTGTTGTATTACTTCCTTCATTTACATAGTAATGACGACTGTGTTCTAGCCCGAAAATACCTGCATACATTTTTTGTGCGTCTTCAAGCGTTTCTGCTTGATAGAACCATCTAGCCAAATGTAAATAATCTTTGTTACGACTTTGGTATTGATGAATTTCTTGACCAAAGTAATAAATTAAACCCGTAATTTTAGTGATCATTTGATCCGTTTGTTGCATTAAATTTTCGTATTCACTCGGTCGATCTGCAGTACCAATAAACCAATTTTTTAATGCTTGAATCTCTCCTAAAACCTGCTCCTGTACCTCTTCATAAGTAATCTGATCCATCATGGGTACTTCTTGCTCTTTTTGGTAAATACCTGCAATTAATTTTCCTTGTTCAATTGTATCAAATTGTTTAACTACAACAATAAATTGGTGATACAAATTTTGTAGAGTACTAATGAAATCACGCAAATAAGAAACAAATTTATCTTTGTATACAAGAAATTGTTCTGTTTTCATTCGACTATCTACTTCTGGACTAGTAATATAACCAATATAGTTTGCTGTATCTTCCCCGACTTTGCGAAATTCCTCGCGAATTTTTTGCCATAATTCCACAATATCTTCGGGTTCATTTATTAATTTTTCTAATAATCGCAACAGTGTTCGAATCCCCTTTTCATCCAATGCACCTCTTGCTGTATGTTTCTGATGAATTAATTGATAGACCATCTCTTCAATTAAGATACCATTCTCCGTAATTTGATAGCGAAAATTTTTGTTACGATATTCCTCAATTGTTTTTGGACGGAGCATCTCTTGTTGTTTTTGTAAATTCCCCCATATTACCAATTGCTCTAAATCTTGATCTAATTCTAATTGTCCATAATTTGAAGAAAATTCTTCCTGCATCATTTGTAGAATTTCTGGACGATATAAAATTCCTTGCATTTGTCGATGACGCTTATAAAAAAAGCGCATAATTTGACGATACCGTTCTACATTGCCAACAACTAAATAACTCGCAGTTAATACTTTTTCCATAGAAAATCCTCGCTCTCTTTATTTGAAAATGGTATGGTTCTACATATTTAGACAATTTTTGCTTGCTCCGATTGCACTTGACAATGAGCCTCTTAGAACGTGATTCACTTTGGGTGAAGAGACTCAGAAAATTAATCCTTTCTCTAGAAGTACCACACTCTGACTCATTATCAAGTATTCGCTTGCGCCAATCTCTGATTTCTAACTTCAAAAGGTGTTCGATAATCTAAACTTGCATGAATTCGTTCATAGTTCCACCAATAAGTAAATTCGTAGATCTTATCATGTAAATCTTTCAAATTACGAAATTTTTCTCCTTCAACGCCTTCTTTTTTCAATGCTTTAAAGGTTGCTTCTGCTACTGCATTATCAAAAGGACAGCCTTTTTTACTTAAAGACCGCTTAATTTGATGCTTTTGTAAGAGTTCACTAATCCGATAGTTGGCAAATTCCGTTCCACGATCAGTGTGAAAGATTTGAATATCCTGTAAATTATAACGGACTTTCTCCAATGTTTCTGCAACCATCTTTGCATCCTTTTTAAAACTACACGTAAAACTAATGATTTCTCGATTATATAAATCCACTATAAAGCAAATATAGGCTGATTTGGTGCCAACTTTTACACGAGTTAAATCGGATACGACGACTTCAAGGAGATTCTTAGTTTTGAATTGCCGATTCAAAAGATTTTCAATAGCTGCTTCATTACAAGATTGACTTTCTACTTTGTATATCGCTTGTGTATATTTTGAAACTAATCCTAATTCCTTCATTATGCGTCTTATTTTTTGCCGACTAACAATCAATTTTTGTTCTTTTAATTTGACTTTTAATTTACGCGCACCATATATTCCTTTACTCTTTTTAAATTCATTTTCTACATGATAACGCACCTTTTCATCAAAAGTACATACTTGTGGTTCATAATAATACGTCCCACGTGAGATACCTAAAGTTTGGCACAACGCTGAGATAGAATATCTTTCCTTGTTTTCATTAATAAAATGTCTTTTCGTTTCCATATCAGCGTTTTTTACTTTAAACATAAATTCTGCAATCGTAACTCCTTGTTTTCAGTACGTAATTGCTTCATTTCCTGTTTCATTTCGTTCATTTGTTGATAGGGTGTTCTTTGATTTTTGGTACTCTTTTGTTTTCTTGGTCGATTCATATTTTTCTACTATTAACTATTTTATTTTTACTGTCTAAATAAGTGTAACCTATCTTATATGACAAACTAAGAGAAAGTCTATCATCCAAAAAACATTAAATAACAAAACAAATATAAAACATAAATTTATACATTTCAAAAACTGTCACGCTAATCGCTATACATGCTCACGAAAAAAACATCCGATTAATCATCTTATAATCATTGATTTATCAAGACTTAATTTACAAACGTATTCATGAACAAAGTTGTTATTTCTCTAGGTTTAAGCAAGCTTATTTTTTGGTGTATACTAAAATGTAGAAAAATAGAATAACAAATGAGCGATTTTCATGAGAAAATATTGCGCAGAATTTATTGGCAGGTTCGTCCTTGTCTTTTTAGGAACAGGTACCGTTGCAATTGCAAACACTGGAGAAACAGCGATTAGTTACCTTGGTATTGGTTTAGCATTCGGTTTGGCTGTTACAATTATGGCATGTGCGGTCGGTGGCGTTTCTGGTGGAAACTTTAATCCGGCAGTGTCTCTAGCGATGATGTTAAACAAACGCTTAGAAGTAAAAGATGGTATTTTTTATATTATTTCTCAATTTTTAGGTGCCATTGCAGCATCAGGTGTGTTATCAACTTTCATTAACGCCTTAGGTTTACCAAAAGATGGATTTGGACAAACAGATTTCCCAAATATCACTGCTGGGCAAGCATTCTTATTTGAAGCAATCATTACATTCTTATTCGTTTTCGTCATCTTAATGGTAACAAGCAAAAAATATGGCAATGCTGGTTTAGCACCACTTGTAGGTTCAGCAATTGCTTCATTTGCAGCCAAATTCATGGGTAGCGAAGAAGCATAACATCAAAAAAGCGAAGGAAAATTTTCCTTCGCTTTTTTTGTGTCTTAAGACAGGCGTTCTTTAAATGCAGCATACCCAAATTCTCTTACCAGTGTAAGGTTATTTTCCGTATCGACCGCCATCATTTTCGCTAAAGGCATGCCGTTAAATGTATTGGTTTTCACCATCGAATAAATTGCCATATCACAAAAGATTACTTTAGAGCCTATCGTTAATGGTTCGTCAAAAGAATATTCTCCAATCACATCACCTGCTAAGCAAGTTGGTCCACCAAAACGATACGTATAAGCTTTTTCATTCGCTTGTCCACTATTTATTACAAATGGACGATACGGCATCTCTAAGACATCAGGCATATGGCAAGTAGCTGACGTATCCAAAATAGCATTCGTCACACCATGATTTTGCGTAATATCTAGGACTTGCGCAACTAAATACCCCGCATTTAAGGCCACAGCTTCCCCTGGTTCTAAATAAACCGTCACTTGATACGTGTCTTGTATTCGTTGAATGGTTTGAATGAGAGTAGCAACATCATAGTCTTCACGTGTAATATGATGTCCCCCACCAAAATTAAGCCATTTCATTTGTGACAAATAGTGCCCAAATTTTGCTTCAACTGCTTGTAAGGTTGTCACTAAATCATCTGCATTTTGTTCACACAAAGTATGAAAATGTAAGCCATCAATGCCCACTAAGTCTTCGGCTGTCAATTCATGAGCCAAAATACCTAAGCGTGAACCAGGAGCACAAGGATCATAAATTGCATGTCCTTCTTGGGTGGAACATTCCGGATTAATGCGTAACCCCAACGATTTACCACTTGCCATAGCTTCTTTTTTGTAGTAATGCCATTGACTTAACGAATTAAAAACAACATGGTCACACAAAGGCAGTACCTCGGTAAATTCCTCTGGGCGATAGGCTGGGGAAAAGACATGGGTTTCCCCGCCAAATTCTTCAAATCCTAAACGTGCTTCATAAATCCCACTAGCTGTCGTACCATCCAAGTATTCGGCTAGTAACGGATAGAAATAAAACATCGAAAATGCCTTTTGTGCCAATAAAATCTTACAACCTGTTGCTTGTTTAACGTGCTGTAATCGAGCCAAATTTTTACGCAACAAGTGTTCTTCCACTACAAATGCAGGGGTTTGTACACTTGCGACATCCCAATTGATTTCTGGTGTCATTATTCGCTCACCAAGGTTGGATTAAAATCTTCTACCCATGGTAATCCCCATGTGTTCAATGCCTCCATAAATGGATCTGGATCCAATTCTTCTACATTGTGGACACCTGGTTTGTTCCATGTACCATTCACAACCAACATTGCACCAATCATTGCTGGTACGCCTGTTGTATATGAAACTGCTTGTGAGCCAACTTCCGCATAACAGGCTTCATGGTCACAAACATTGTACACATAATAATTCACATCTTTACCTTCTTTTTTACCACGGTAAATACAGCCAATATTCGTTTTCCCTTTCGTACGTGGTCCTAAAGAAGCAGGATCTGGTAACACAGCTTTTAAAAACTGCAACGGAATGATTTCTTTGCCTTCATAGATGATTGGTTCAATCGATGTCATCCCCACGTTTTCTAAACATTTCAAATGCGTCAGATAACTTTCACCAAACGTCATAAAGAAACGAATACGTTTGATACCTTTGATATTTAAAGCCAATGATTCTAATTCTTCATGGTGTAATAAATACATGTCTTTCGGTCCAACTTCCGGAAAATCATAGACTTTTTTGATTTCCATAGGCGCTGTTTCAATCCAATCACCATTTTCCCAATAACTACCATTCGCTGAAACTTCACGAATATTGATTTCTGGGTTAAAGTTCGTCGCAAACGGATAACCATGGTCACCAGCATTGCAGTCTAAAATATCAATGTAATTAATTTCATCAAAGTAATGTTTTTGAGCATATGCGGAGAAAACACCCGTCACACCTGGATCAAATCCAGAACCTAAAATTGCTGTAATACCCGCTTTTTCAAATTTTTCTCGGTATTCCCATTGCCATTTGTATTCAAATTTTGCTGTATCTTCTGGTTCATAATTCGCAGTATCTAAATAATGTGTTTTGGTTGCTAAACAAGCATCCATAATCGTTAAGTCTTGGTAAGGTAATGCCAAGTTAATGACGATATCTGGTTGAACATCGTTAATTAAATCAACCAATTCGTTCACGTTGTCCGCGTTAACTTGGGCTGTCGAAATTTTACAACCTTGTCCATCTAATTTTGCTTTTAAATCGTCGCATTTTTGTTTGGTTCTTGAAGCAATACAGATTTCTTCAAATACAGCGCTATTTTGCACACATTTATGAACCGTTACTCCTGCGACGCCACCTGCGCCAATGATCAATGCTTTTGCCATTTTTTCACTCTCCTAATGAATTGCAAGTAATAACTCGCGAATAATTTTACATGCTAACGCGGTTGAAGCGCCGCTTAAATCATATTGTGGGGATAGCTCATTCACGTCTACTCCGACAATTGTTAATTCTGAAATTGTTAAAAGACCTGCTAATAATGTCTCAAAACTAACCCCGCCTGCTTCTGGTGTTCCTGTTCCGGGAAAAGCAGACGGATCTAACACATCCAAATCAAGCGTCAAATAAACTGGTTTGCCCTTTAATTGCGCCACGACTTCTGCCAAACCATCAAAATTGAATTTCTGTAAATGGGTATGCTCCTGCGCAAACTGAAATTCTGCACGTTCGCCTGAACGAATACCAAACTGAAAAATGCGTCCATCGCCGACACGATCCCAAATACGGCGAAGCACTGTCGCATGTGACAATTCTGCGCCTAAATAGTCTTGTCGTAAATCTGTATGCGCATCGAGTTGAATCACATGTACATCCGGATATTTTTCCAAGACAGCATCAAACGCACCTAACGTCACCAGATGCTCGCCACCAATCATAAACGGGCGTTTATCGGCTGCTAAAATGTCAGCAGTGTGTGCTTTAATGCCGGCTAATGCTAAATCAACACGACCAAACGATAATTCTAAATCACCAGCATCAAAGACAGCAATCTCTGTTAAATCTTTGTCTTGATACGGACTATACGTTTCTAAACCAAACGAATCGCCACGAATTGCTTTACTAGCAAAACGTGTCCCTGGGCGAAAAGATGTCGTTGAATCAAACGGTGCCCCAAACAATACCGTTTGCGCTTCTTCAAAAGAAGCGTCACACCCAATAAATGTTTCAATATTTGCCTGCATTTACAACAACTCCTTAATATAATTTGGTAAGCAAAACGCACCACGATGCACATCTGTATTGTAATAACGCGTGCGAATCGCTTGTTTTTCCCACGCCTCACTTTGCACATCGGTTTCGGGATCAGCCGTTTTTGCTGAATAACCAAATAGTAAATATCCTGCCGCATAACTCGGCACACTACTTAAATATAATTTGTTAATAGGAAATACTGATGTCAAGCGTTGGCGGATATGACGAAACGCTTCTTCATCTTCCTCATAAAACCCATTGGCATGCTGACTAATCAACGTTCCTTCTGCTCGCAATGCTTTGTAACAGTTGCCGTAAAACTCACGGGTAAACAAACTTTCATTGACACCAAATGGATTGGCGGTATCGACAATCACCAAATCATAAGCATCTTCTTTGCCTCGAACAAACTTTAATCCATCTTGGAAATACAAAGTAATCCGCTCATCTGAAAACGTTTCTTGATTTTTCGGGAAATACTCTTGGCAAATTTGAATGGCTTGTTCATCAAGTTCTACCACATCAATCGTTTCAATCGATGCATATTTTTCCAATTCGCGTAACACCCCACCATCGCAACCGCCAATAACCAAAACATCTTTAATCGTTGGTTGGACTGCCAATGGAACGTGTACCATCATCTCGCTATAAAAAAATTCATCTTTTTCGGTATTGATTAATTGTCCATCAAGCGTCAAAATACGGCCAAATTCTTTGGAATCAAATAGCGCAATATTTTGATAGTCACTTTGGCAACTGACAATTTCACGGTCGACATTAATCGACAATTTTACGCCGTCTTGATGATATTCTGAAAACCATAAATCCACTTAGTTCTCCTCCTTAACGACTTTAATTGTTTGTAAGGTCGCATCTTCTGTTCCCATCAAGAAACAGCCTTTTTCTTTCGCGTATAAAATATGTTCAACAACTGCTTCGGTAATCAATTCACCAGGTGCCACAATCGGAATTCCCGGCGGATAACACATCACCATCTCCGCTGAAATTCGACCAGCACTTTGGGCAATTGCTAAACTTTCATGTTGGGCAAAAAAAGCCGTCTTGGGTGAAATCACAACTTCGGTTTTGGCAATATCAAAGACCAATAACCCTTTTTTATCTCGTTTAAAACGACGACGAATTTCCGAAAGAGCACCCACTAAACGTTCAATATCATGCGGGCGATCTCCTACTGAAACATAAGCTAAAATATTGGCTGTATCACCAAATTCAATTTGAATATTGTATTCATCACGTAATAAATCATACACTTCACTGCCTGTTAGACCTAAATCTGTCGTTTTCACGCACAATTTTGTCACGTCAAAATCGTAAATGGACGTCCGATTCACCACTTCAGTTGAATACGCATAATAATCACCAATTTCATTGATTTCATCCCGGGCATATTGGGATAATTGAATCACTTGTTCAAAAATTTTCTTGCCGTTTTTCACTAAGTTATGACGAGCCAAATCCAAACTCGACATCAATAAATAACTCGCACTTGTCGTTTGCGTTAAATTAATAATTTGTCGCACATATTCTGGATCAATATCATTATTGCAAAGCAAAAACGAACTTTGAGTTAACGAACCTCCAGATTTGTGCATGCTGACAGCTGACATATCAGCTTGGGCATCCATCGCATTCATTGGTAAACCTTCACCAAAATACAAATGTGCCCCGTGTGCTTCATCCACCAATACTTTCATCCCATGTGCATGTGCCACTTCCGTAATCCGACGCAAATCCGAACAAATGCCATAATACGTTGGATTATTAATCAAAATCGCTTTGGCATCAGGATGTGCTAAGATCGTTTTTTCAACTTCTGCTAACGGCATTCCTGTTGAAATTTCTAATTCCACATGCAAAGGTGTGTCAATATAGACTGGGACACCTCCACACATGACTAGCGCATTAATCACACTTTTATGCACATTTCGCGGAAGTAGAATTTTTTCGCCTTCTTTCAACGTTGCATAAATCATGTTTTGCACCGCACCAGTTGTGCCATTGACCATAAAAAAAGCATGTTTGGCACCAAATGCTTCTGCCGCAATTTCTTCGGCTTCTTTAATGACCGATACAGGATGGCTCAAATTGTCTAACAGCTTCATCGAGTTCGCATCGAGCGAAATCGCCTTTTCACCTAAAAAATTAGTCAATTCCAGACTTCCTTTGCCTCGTTTATGCCCAGGAACATCAAATGGTACTAATCGTTGTCGTTTTAATTCCTGAAGCGCCTCAACAATCGGCATCTTTTCTTGTCTTTGTGTCTCCATTTTCCCCACCTCTTTTTTTGGAAGCTTGGGAACCAAAAAATGCACCCAAGCAATAGTCATCTATTACTTGAGTGCATTCGATTTCTCCATCATTGTCTTCTTATCTTCAAATGAGTTCATGAAAATAAAATCGCGTTTACCGGTAGAACGTTAGAGTCTATTTAGTAGGTTTACTTTTACCACTCTTACTAATCGTTTTCACAAGCATAATGTTAGATTAACTATCCAAGTCATTACCTTATAAAAAATTTGAGTCGACAGTATTCACTATCTCTTCAATGGGCGCGACAGCCCCTTTACTACATCAAATCTGTTGTTCCCAACAGCAATAAGTTTGGCAAAGATAAACTCGCCTCTCTCGTCTGGCAGATTAACTGCACGGAAATAATAACACGAAAAAATTTTTTGTACAATGTTTTTTATCATTTTTTTGACGCTTTATTTTAATCTACCTTTCTTTTCATTCTTATAAATTAAATAACAATCACTATCTAAAAGGTTATAAATAAAATCTATAATCATCTACAAATAAAATGTATTATCTATCTTATTTGCTTCTTGCTACAATGAATACATCACTTATTTTAATTGGAGGCATCACATATGACAGATAAATTTCAATTAGTCGGTTCTCTTTTACGACCAACAGACTTATTAGATTACAAAACAAAAATTGAACACCGGGACGATATTCAATACCCTTTTTACGATGCGTTTCCTGGCTACCAAGAAGTCGAAACAGCAGCGATTCAGCAAATTATTGCTGAACAAAAAGCTCATGACTTAACCGTGGTGACTGATGGCGAATACGGACGCTCAATGTGGCATCTAGACTTCTTATGGGGGTTAGCAGGTGTTGAACGTTATATTTCTGATCATGGTTATGCGTTTGAAGACCTAGATGGTAGCCATTTTGAAACTCGTAAAGACATCGGAATTCGTATCACTGCTCCTTTATCCGGTAAAAACCATCATTATTTAAATTTATACAAAGACACACAAGCACAAGCTGGTGAACGTGAGGTTAAAATTACCGTTTGGGGTGCTGCCCATGCTTTTACCGAATTAACTGTTTTCAATAATCTTGTTGGTGAAGGCCAAGTTTATGCGACCAAAGAAGAACTACGAACTGGTCTAATCAATGCCTACAAAGAATTCCTCACAGAATACCAAGAAGCTGGTGGAACAATCGTCCAATTTGATGATTGCTTATGGGAATTATTTGCAGAAGACAATGATAAAAGCTTCTTTGCAGAAGGCAATGGTGGCTTAGAAGATTTAGCAGATGAATTTGTAGCAATTAACAATGAAGTAGCAGATTTTGCTCATGAATTAGGGCTAAAAGTTTGGACACACAATTGCCGAGGGAATTACCAAAGTCGTCACGCAGCTAGTGGGACTTATAAAGCGATTGCTGAAAAGTTCTTACGTGACCAACATTATGACCGTTTCTTCTTGGAATGGGATGATGAACGTGCTGGCGATATTTCTGCCCTAGAAGTTTTAAAAGACCGTCCCGAAGTTGAAGTTGTTTTAGGTTTATTATCAAGTAAAACAGCGACTTTAGATGACGAAAAACGCGTCATTACCTTATTGGATAAAGCCAGCGAAATTTTACCTAAGGAGCGATTGTTCTTATCTCATCAGTGTGGCTTTGCTTCATGTGATTGCGGCAATGAATTATCCATTGCGCAACAATGGGCAAAAATTGACCAAGGTCAAAAAATTGCTACTGCTTATTGGGGTGAATAAAAAGAAGTGGACTTCTAACAATCAGAAGTCCACTTCTTTTTTTACTTATTCAAACAAAACAAAATTGGTTTTACCACGTTGATCCTCACTTAAATAATGACTCTCTTGTAACTGTTTTCCCCAGTTTTCTTTCACTTGCGTGGCATTTTCGACACTTGTTTTCGTTGACAATTCTACCATGGTATTCCCGTGGTATTCCCAATACTCAATTTCTGCATCAATTCCTTGATACACGCCCGTATAGGTTTGAACATTGGCAGGATCAGTCATTTGACTTGCTTGTAAAGTCGTTTTAAACCAATTTTTTGGGTCCCAGTTTTCAATTTTCTTTGGTACATTTTCTTGGACTGCTTTGATGGCAGCTTTTTCATCAACAATATTATACGAAATATTTTTCGTAGTTTTTATTTTTTCTTTACGGCTCACTGATAAAGGGTCTTGTCCATTTTTACTATCAATTTCAAATTTGTAATTGCTTTCTGAACCTGTAAACCCATGACTTTCTAGCTCCTCGATTGCTTCTGCTAACGATAGCTGTTGCAGTCTCTTTTTGTACGTAACATCATATGTGTCTTTTCCTTCATATACACGCAATCGTTGAATGGAATCATTGGCAAAAAATGTCCGCTCTGCGGTATCGAAGAAATAGACTTTTACTCGCTCCTCTTCTTTCGCCGAAAAAGTAGCTTTAATTTGTTGTTTGGAAAATACTGTTGGGTCTAAATTGTATTTAATTTCCACTGCTGGTTCGATGGATGCACCAGATACAACGGGCGTTATCCCTAGTGTGGCAATACCTAAAATGATGGTTGTACCTAACATTGCTTTTAATTTTTTCATCTTAAACATCCTTCCAATTTCCGGTTTGATTTAATGCGATAATTTCTGCTAATGTTGTGTCTGCTGTACATGCTTCATTATGAAAATAAATGGTTTTTGTTGCGCCTAGATAGGTACTAACATAATAAATATCACTAGTATCCAAATGGTTTTTAAACGGGATACGATTCAAACTATCTTCCATTTTCGTCGCCAAAAACTGTTCTTTGGTTAGAAAATAAACGCCATTTTCCCGCTTGGTCGCCCGTTGCAAACGGTCACTTGCTAACAAATTTTGGAGATCCATTTGCGTTTGTTTTAAAAGATTGTCTCGGTGTTTCCAATGAAAATGTAACCATTGCTCAATCGCCTCATCGACAAATAAGTTGGTTTTAGTTGTTTGAAATAAATACAATAAAATTTCCACACATTTGGAGGTAAATTTACTCTCAATCTTAAAGGAAAGCGTGGATTCCTCTGCAATCAGTTGACGAATCTCTTCCTTACTCCCCAAATTATTGATGAGTTGTCCGGCATTGCCACTATCAATAAATGCCACATCATAGACCAATCGTGGGGGCGCATCAACAGGATACAACGGAGACGTTAAAGAAACATCGCCCGAAAAGAAAACTTGTTTTTCCTGAAAGAGGACACTATACCAAACGCTTCCAAGGACATGCCCCGAATTTCCCCATATAAACTTTAAATTGGGCGTAACTTGTTGCCATACCGCTTGTTGGGTCGTTTGAAAAGAAACGAACTGCAAAGTATCCGTAAAAGGTAACCAGTCCTTCGTCGTTTCTGATAAGAGGACTGGACCTTGATAGCCCAATTCTGCTAAGAAAGAGAGCGCACCAACATGATCTTTGTGTAAATGTGAAATAAACACTGCCTGTAACTTTTCGACGTGGCGTTTTTCTAAATTGGGTAAACGTTGAGTTTCATCATTCATCACACCACAATCAAATAAAATG
Source organism: Enterococcus saccharolyticus subsp. saccharolyticus (assembly GCF_029023825.1). Taxonomy (NCBI): domain Bacteria; kingdom Bacillati; phylum Bacillota; class Bacilli; order Lactobacillales; family Enterococcaceae; genus Enterococcus; species Enterococcus saccharolyticus. The sequence continues at coordinate 2,553,841 of NZ_CP118957.1, forward strand.
GCTTGTTGATTAACTTCAACATAAAAACAATTCCTACCATATTCTGCACAACCGCCTAATATCTCGATATTGATGGTTTTTTCCTCCTATTTTTTGCTTTTTTCAATCACAATAACAAAAAAGCAAGTAATCATAATCGTTAGCACAGCCATTGCCATCCCTGCATTGACGTTTCCTTGTTCAAACTGACGGTAAATAAACGTTGCGCTCGTTTCAACAGACGGCGGTAAAATCAATAACGAACCCACTAATTCACGCATAGAAATAATAAACGTCATCATCATTCCGGTTAACACACCCCGTTTTAACAAAGGGAAATAAACCTGCATAAAAGCACTGCGCTTGGTGCGACTAAACACATCCGTTGCTTCAAAAATAGTTTCACTTAATTGCATCATATTGTTCTTGACATATTGAATTGCATACGGTAAAAACAAAGCACAATACGTCAAAACAGCCATCGCTTTGGTATTATAAAAAGTAGCTGGTAACCAAGCCGCATTCCAAAAAAGCATTAACCCCACCACTAACACAATCCCGGGAACAATGTTAGGAATCAAGCCTAAAAAATCGACGACCTTTTGTGAATAACGTGTCCCTTTATAGATATAGACACCTGCAAAAAAGCCGATAGTTGCTGTAATGAGCCCAGTTAATGCAGCAAATAGAAAACTATTGACAAAGGCCGACAAGCCGCCATTTTGATTGACAAATAGCTGAATATAGGCATCAAAACTTAAATTATCAAATGCTAAACCATCGCCGCGAACTTTCATAAATGATGTCATTAAAATAGAGAAATAAGGAATACCTATCGCCAAGAAAAAGAGAATAACCACAAACCCAACAGCGAGTCCTTGTATCCATTTATTCGTCACCACTGTTGCTTCTTTGGTTGCACCTGAAATGGTTCCATAAACAAATCGTTGAATGACTTTCACTTGAATCAACCATAGAACAAAACACAAAACGAACAAAATCACTGAAAGAAACGTAGCTTTGGGAATATTCACAGGCCAAGAAGCAAGGTTTGTATGAATTTCTGTGGTAAACACTTTATAACCAATCCGCGTACCAAAAGTGACGGGGGTGCCAAATTCTGCCAACGTTTTGACAAAAATAAACAATGCACCTAATAGAAAGCTAGGAACCAATAATGGTAACGAAATCTTTAACCAGTTCCGCACACTATTTTTCCCATAAATTTTAGCAGCATCCTGAAAAGAACCTTCCAATGTCAACATACTGTTTTTTAACATCAAATAAAACGTTGGAAATAAGTGTAAACTCATAATCATTACCATCCCAAATAACGAGAAGAACGGTGCGGAAAGCCCCGATAATTTAGGAAATAACTGCATTAAAAAGCCATTTTTTTGCATGAACAAAATCCATCCCATCGCGCCAATATAGGGCGGTGTCATAAAGGGCAATGTAAATAAAATATCTAACCATTCATATTTTCGTAGCGTTGTTTTGGTGGTAATTAATGCCAAAGGAAATGAAATCAACAAAGTACCTAAAACAACCCATCCCCCTAACTTTAAAGATTGAATGAGCAAACGATAGGTTTGCTCATTCGTTACAACAGGAATCATCTCACTTAAGGAAAAACGTCCTTCGGGGAAAAAAGCGTATTGAAATAAAGCTACAATTGGTAAAACCGTGAAAAAGCCTAGCGCTACAGACACAGCTAAAAAATATTTTTTATTCGTAATCATCTAACACCCTACTTTTATTTTTGAGAAATACTCGCAAATTTTTGCAATACGTCCATTTGTTTTTCTTCAGAATCCTTCCATTCAACATCAATTTGTTTGATTTCATCTAATGCTGCGCGATCTTTGACAGCAATGTTGCTATTTCCTGGCAATAAATACGCATCGGCTACTAATTCTTGTCCCTCATCTGATAACAAGAAATCAACAAAGGCTTGTGACGCTGCAAGTTCTTTTGCAGACTTCGTAATCCCTACTGCACGAGGACTCACAACGGTACCACTTTCAGGATAAACAATATCCACCGGTTCGCCATCTGCCTTAGCTTTATACGCCATATAATCTACACCTGAAATAGTGGCATTTTTTTCACCAGTAATCACAGCATCTAACGCACTCTTATTCGCTCCCATAATTTGCATCCCATTATCAAACCAAGAAGTAATCGTCTCCCAACCTTGATCTGTCGTTGTATAACCATATAAGAAATCTAAAGCTGAACCTGACAATGTTGGATCAGGCATGTTAAACCTCTCTTGCCAAGACGCATCCGCTAAATCCGACCAATCTTTAGGAATATCTGTGACATTTTTGGTGTTATAAGTGATGCCTAAAGCAGACGCACTATAGCCAAAATAAAAATCATCGGCATCTGTCCACTCAACCGTTAAATGTTCTTTACCAAGTGCATCTGGATATGCTTGTAGTTCGCCTGCTTGTTTTAAACTATCCATTGAGCTTAACGAAGCTAAAACGACTACATCTGCAATTGGTTTGCCTTTTTCAGCTTCTAATTTCGCTAAAATTTTGCCAGTCGTTCCTTGGAATAGATTGACTTTTACACCTGTTTTTTCTTCAAACGCGACTTTCATTTTTTCCGATAATCCATCTGGACCAGCAGAATAGACCGTAATTTCTTTTCCTTCAATCGTTGCTTCTTCGGCACTCATTGTTTCACTTGCTTTAGTTGTGCTGTCTACACTCTTTTCAGTCGCATTGCTATTGCCACAACCAGCTAAAGCAACCATTCCTACTAATAATACGCCTAATTTCGTCATTTTCATTTTTATTATCCTCCGATTTTAATTAAATGTTTTTCTTCAAAATACACATCACAAAAAGTATCTGTAGCATACGATTCTTCTGAATAAAATAACCATGGGTAGCCGTCTACAACACCATGAATAATGTAATGTTGCCCAGTAAATTGACTGCGTAAAACCCGCATTGTACGTTTTAAGGTATTTTCTCTAGATACGCGTTGGATAAATTCTGGACGAACGAGCACATCTGCTTCGATATGATTGATTTTGCCAATAAAATGCGCCACATAATGATTGGCTGGTGTTTCATAAATTTGCTTCGGTGAACCAGTTTGGCTCACTTGGCCTTTTTCCATCACAATAATTTCGTCTGACATCGACATCGCTTCGTGCTGATCATGCGTGACGAAAACGGCTTGGCTTTCTGTTTGATTGATTAATTGCACAATATCAATTTGCATTTTTTCACGTAAAACAGCATCAAGTGCTGATAAAGCTTCATCAAATAAGATTACTTTCGGTCTAGGCGCCAAGGCACGTGCTAATGAAACACGTTGCTGTTGCCCACCTGATAGTTCGCTTGGTTTTCTTTTAGCAAAATCTTCTAAATTTACCATACGTAACGCGGTCATCACTTGGTCGTGCTTTTCTTGTTTGCTTCCAGATAAACTATAGGCTACATTTTCAAAAACAGTCATATGTGGCCATAAAGCAAAATCTTGAAATACCATGGCTAAATCACGTTGATTGGGACGAACATTTATTTTTTCTATCTTTGAAAAAACTGTTTGTTGGTTAAAAATGATTTCTCCTTCATCTGGTTCCACCAGTCCGGATAATAATTTTAATAACGTTGTCTTACCACAACCCGATTCACCTAAAATCGTCGTGAATTTTTGCGTCAAATTTAGAGTAATATTCGTTAAAACAACTTTATTGTCGTAATTTTTTTGAATTCCTTTTAATTGAATCGTCATGTGTTACTCATTCCCCCTCGTAATCATCATACTGGTTGAATTTTGATTTAACGTTAACGAATTGTTAACATTAAATCAAAATAACTACGATAAACTAGAAGAAACAATCAATTATTCGAATTTTTGAAAGGAAGTTTCTATGAATTACTTTAAATTACAAGTTTTCTGCAAGTTATGTGAACGCAAAAAAGGCGCAATTGTCGCTAAAGAACTCGACATTACCCCTTCTACAGTTTCTTTTCATATTCAATCTTTGGAAAATGAATTAGGTCTTCAACTATTTTATCGAAAATCTGGGCATTTCATCTTAACCAAACAAGGAGAAGTTGTGCATCGCTATGCCCAACGCATTATCCATTTGCAAGAAGAATTGATGTATTTTGCCCAAACAAGCCAACAAGGAACTCGTGGCATGTTCCGTTTGGGTGTGAGTGGTTTAGCGAATCAGATTTTTTTACCTGAAATTATTCATCAATTTTCGACAGCATACCCACAAATCCGTTTATCCGTTGTATCCGATACTTCACCTGAAATCGAAAAACTAATTGCCAGCTTTCAATTAGATTATGGTATTTTGATTGGTTCTCCTAAAAAACATCCGGATTTAATTTACGAAAAATTAGGAACCGATCAATTAAAATTAGTGTTTGGTACTCAGCATGTCTTCGCCCAAAAAGCCACGATTTCCAAGGCAGACATTTTAAATCAAACTATTTTATTCCACGAAAAACAAAGTTCGAGTAAATCAGTTCTCGAACAGTGGTTGGATTATCCGATTAAAGAATTAAACGGCATTGAATTAGATTCCATTACCTCTATGAAAAAAGTATTGGAATATGGACAGACAATTGCCTTTATTTCAGAATTATTAGTGCAAGATGAACTCGCTAATAACAAATTAGCTACACGAAATCTGCCAGAAATCGGCTTAACACGCACTATTTATTTGGTGAAAAACAAAGCCTTCTTTGATGATGCCATCAATTTGAACTTTAAAACGTTACTTGGTGAACTCATGGCGAACCCTCGGTTAACCCAAGGTGCAAACACATCTTTAAAACCTTGATATAAAAGCAAAAAAACACTCCCTAGGTAATTCCCTACCTAGGGAGTGTCTTGGTTATACCTCGTAAACATTACTCATACTACCTTCCACATCTACCACATAATTTTTAATGTTTTCACGTTCATGATAGACACTTACTTGACCATTTAGATACGGACGTGGATCATAACGCAAAGTCCGACTTTTAAAAAGGTAGGTATCGCCCTTTTGATCCGTATAAGAACAATTTAAGAGCATTTGATATTGATGATTAACCTGAATGGCTGAATAACCAATCTCTAAATTCTGACAAACAATCATTTGCCCCTTTTGTTTTAGTTCTTCCATTCGTTTCTTTTTACGTCTTTGTAACATAAAAATAACCGCACCAATTAGGACTAAAATAGTAGCTGGTGTCCCAAAAGCAAAAAGAAAAATGTGACGAAACATTCGTAGATTTTCAACCGTGTAAGGCTGTCGCACACCATTAACCGTAAAATTAAAATTCTCTGGACCAAAGGAAACAACTTGCATAATAAACGCTGGAATGAAAAACGCCAGCCCCATTCCGATTAACAAATACCCGACCCAACTATAATTAACATAGATACTTTTCTTTTTCATCACACCCGCTCCTTTATGAATTTGTTCATGCTATGATTATTGTACCTTAGATTGCTGCATAGTGCTGAAATTATCCTTTTTGCAATATCATCATTAATTGTCGCAACAAATCCTCTTCTTGTCCTTGATAAAATGTTGCTAAATCAATCATTGCCATTTCACCATATCTTGCTTGATAGAGCGCAACTTTATGAAAGTCCATCGTGTTGTCCCCACGAACCACTTGATTGAGACGATTTAAAAAATAATACCCCACAATTTGAGCGGTATCTTGCCACGAATAGTTATACTTTTTAGAGGTTTTGAAATCAACCAATAGTCCGTCGATGATGATATCTCCATCTGCACCATTGACTAGTTCTGAACCTAGTCCAAACGAAGGATTGTACTTCACATCAGTCGTTGTCTCTACATGAGATAAAAACGCGCTTTCTGCCACAGTTTGCAAGTCGCGCAATTCTTTTAACAAACGTGCATGCGGAGGTTTGACGACTTCTTCCACATCCTCCGAGAAACGACCAGAACGATACATTGCTTCCAATTTTGCTAATAAAAAACAATCTTCATAAATGGGCAAATACTCACGTTGATAGGCGTCGATATTTTTTAATGCCTGTCTTACACGCGCTTCAATCCGACGTGCTGACGGAACATGCGCACACCAACACGTATAACCGAATACTGCAACCAACTGTTCACTCTTAAAGAAAATACCTGTTTTCTTAGCAGTCTCTAATCGTAAAAAATAATCAAAGGCTGTGCCCACTAAGCTTGCTTCAGCAGCACTATGCAATCCATAAGGGACCAATAACTCATAGTCTTTGGAAAAAGCTTTTTTCCACTTAACCGTATAAAAATCGCCAGCTCGTGGACTAAGTGCGCGTAACAAAGCTTGTAATTGCTGATCCACAGGTCTTTTGGAATGTAAACGTGCAGTCAATGACATTTTTTTCACTCCTTTACTTTTATTATACAAAGAAAGCATCTCCTAAGCGAAGATGCTTTCTCTCTTATTGAATTAATTTTTTCGTTTTCATTGCCGAACGCGTCGTTCCATAAGTGAACACAACTATTCCTAACCAGATGAAACCAAACGCTGTAAATTGCGCCAAAGAATACGTCTCATGAAACAAGAAAACAGCAAATAACAACATCATCGTTGGATTAACATACTGAATAAAACCTAGCGTAATATACGATGTACGCTTCGCTGCTTCGGCGAACAGTAACAATGGAATCGCTGTTACAACACCCGCACCCATTAATAAAATGTTGGTGTGTAATGGATAGTGCATAAAACCAGCTGGTGAAGCCAATAAAATATACAGTAATGAAAAGGGAAGCATCACAAATGTTTCCACCGTTAATCCCGTCATCGAACTAATAGGAATCCGTTTTTTAATTAGACCATAAATACTGAACGAAAATGCCAAAATCAGCGAAGAATACGGAATATTTCCGGTTTGAATTGAAAGCAAAACAACACCGATAACGACGAATCCACAAGCAATTTGACCACTACGACTCAAGCGTTCTTTCAACACAAGTGTCGCTAACAATACATTGACTAGCGGATTAATATAATAACCTAAACTTACTTCCATCACATGCCCTGCACTGACAGTGAAAATAAAGGTAAACCAATTAATTGAAATTAACAATGCCGCTACAGCCATCAATGCCAGATAGTTCTTGTGTTCCCATAAACGCTTTAATTCTTTGGTAAATTGTGGCCAATTTCCACTTAGAACTAAAAAGATGATCATAAACACAAAGGACCAAATAATACGATAGCACATGGTTTCAAGTGGCGAGACTCCGGTGATTAATTTCCAATACAACGTGATTAATCCCCATAGAATATAGGCACTCAGTCCATAAATAATTCCTTTATTTTTCATTTTGCTTTCTTACTTTTCAAAAATCTGAAAAGCAACTCCTCCTTATTAAATTACATCTATTATAACGGAAAACTTATTTTTTCATAGTATTTCCTGAAAAAAAGTGAAAACCACTTCTCATTACTGAAAAGTGGTTCTGCCTAAATTATACTTGAAATTCATCTAAAATCGCACGAACTTCCGCAGTCGATTTAGTATTCATCAAACGCACGCGTAAATCACTTGCACCTGGGAAACCTTTGACATAAATTTTAAAGAAACGATGCAAACCAATAATTGAACGAGGAACCATTTCTGCGTATTGGTCTTGTAAATCCAGTTGCAAACGCAATAGCCCTAATAATTCTTGCGAAGAATGGTCTTTGGGTTCTTTTTCAAACGCATATGGATTTTTGAAAATACCGCGACCAATCATAATACCATCTACCCCATATTGCTCGGCTAATTCCAAACCTTTTTGACGGTCAGGAATATCGCCATTAATTGTAATTGTTGTTTGTGGTGCGATACGATCGCGTAGGGCGACAATTTGAGGAATCATCTCCCAATGTGCATCCACTTTACTCATTTCTTTACGTGTCCGCAAATGAACAGACAAATTCGCAATATCTTGTTGCAATAAATGAGTCATCCATCCTTCTAATTCATCGGTTTCTGTAAAACCAATTCGTGTTTTCACACTCACTGGTAGACCGCCCGCCTTCGCCGCTTCGATTAATTCTGCTGCGACTTCTGGTCGACGAATCAGGCCACTTCCCTTGCCACGGTCTGCGACATTTGGTACCGGACAGCCCATATTAATATCTATACCTTTAAAGCCCATTTCTGCCATGCCAATACTCATTTGACGGAAAAACTCAGGTTTATCTCCCCAAATATGAGCGACCATCGGCTGTTCATCCTCAGTAAAAACTAAACGTCCACGTACACTTTGAATACCATCTGGATGACAATAACTATCTGAATTCGTAAATTCCGTAAAAAAGACATCTGGTGCACCGGCTTCTTTTACCACATGTCGAAAAACCACATCTGTCACATCTTCCATTGGTGCCAAAACAAAAAATGGTTTGGGTAATTCTGCCCAAAAATTATTACTCATTATATATACTTCCTTCCATCTCCCCATTTGTGGGTTCTCCTGACTGAAAACATGGTTATTATACTAGGAATGGAAACGAGATGCAAAGGCGAGGATTATCTAGTTTGTTTTATAATATCTATTTATAAAATATCCCCAAAATAAAGTAAACGTTTACTTTTTTCGAAAATATGTCATACTAGCTTTATAAATAACAAAGGTTGGTGAATCCCAATGACAAATTAATTTTGTTGACCCGTTGCTTTCGTTCAATGAATGGAGAATATTATGCAACAAAATAAACAACGACAAAAACTTTTTAAACAACTAGATGATATCTATCAAAAAACCAATTATAACGGTGCGTATGGTATCGTGACGGATCAAGAAATTTTACATGTGCATGCGATGGGGTACAGTGATTTTGACAGAAAAAACCCTTTTACTACGACCACCAAAACCTGTATCGGTTCGCTTACCAAACAATTTACAGCAACCGCCCTATTGATGTTAGCAGCTGAACATAAAATTGATCTAACTGCTACACTCGCTGAATTTTATCCAACTTATGTTCATGTAAAGGATATTACCTTATTACAAATGATTCATATGTCTTCAGGAATCCCTAATTACACAGATATCATATACGATGAAAGCTTAAAAAAAGCGCGTGCCCAAGGTCTCTCTGAAGCCGAAGCACATTATCTTGCAACCAAAGAACTTGATGATAATTCTAGCACTTGGGCAGAAATCATCGACTTACTCAATGGTCAACCACTCGCTTTTCAACCAGGCGAAAAATTTTCGTATAGCAATACGAATTATGGCTTGTTGGGCGAAATAATTTCTCGGATAAGCGGTAAATCTTTTGGAGACTATTTCCAAGAAACTATTTTTACTCCTTTGCAGATGAACCATACTTCTACCACATCACTTGATAGCCAGGCTGTCAGTTACCGCTGGGTCGATGGCAAACGAAGACGTTTTGAAACAGGGTGCTTAGATTCCGCAGATGGGGGCATGGTCTCGACCGTTGCAGACATGCTGAAATGGATGCAAGCTATATTAAACCAACAACTCTTATCCCCAACCGATTGGGATCGTACCTTCACCCTTTGGCACAATCCCTATGGTTTCGGCTGGATGGCTCTCGATGATTGGTATTACCACGGTGGCGAATACCTCGGATTTTATGCCGAAATCTTTCTTCATCGCGAAACAAAAGTCGGAAAAATCATGCTGTATAACTTAGAAGCTGAAAGTGACTTCGATCAACTATCCATGGACGAATGCTCTGCTTGGAGAAGTGAATTGGTGCGGGTGTTGCAAACACATTAACAAAATAAAGCAGGAACCAAATGAACAAACATTTGGCTCCTGCTTTATTTTGATTAATTGTCTCTTAAAGGTAAGATTTCTTCTTGAACCATTTCTACAAAGTCTGTACGTACACTTTTCCAATATTTAAGTTTAGGTACAGGATTCGCCACTGATTGCTTGTATTTTTCATAGTTCGCCGAGCGCTTCATCTCATTTTCTCCGCTCTGCTTCATTTTTTTAGGATTATAATTTAATGCAACATATGAAGCAACATCTTCTTCAACAGCCCATTTTTGAGAGAAAGTATGAATTGCTTTGTATTCTGTTTCTTGTCGCATATTTTCTAAGATAAGTGACACATTTTGATTCCGATAATTTTCTGGATTTAATTGAATGTCATCCCATAAGTGTTGAACTAATTTTGCCAATTTATCATTATTTTTAGCTAAATCATCGATATAACGATTGACTTCAGCCGAAGCTTTAGCATCTTCACGACCCAATAATTCATATTCGTCATCCCCGCTCGGTACAAAAGCTTGAATTAACATCAAAATATATTCGTAATTAATATTTTCCGTTTTAATCGATTCCAACTCATACGCAATATCAATCTCAATCACTTCATCACCAGTAGTAATGGTAAGTTCTTTGATTTTTTCTAAAGCATTGTGGTATTTTCCAGCAAATTCTTCTATCTCAGAAAATTCAATTGGAAAATCTGTTCCCATCTGTTCAGCGTCATAATCTGTATAAACTTGAACCGCAGTGAAAGTTTTATCTAGACCTTGATAGGTTTTCACAAATTTTTTTAATTCCGCAAGACTCATGCGTTCAATATCAATTTGCTGAGGTGAAGTCACCGTATGACGTAACTCTCGAATAGCTTCGAGAAAAGCTTCTTTGGCTTCATCCCAATTTGGCGCTAACACCTCATTTTCTCCGCCATTTGAATACAGAACCAACGCTTGTTTTACTTTTTCTTCAAATGTTTTTGGTGTCTGAAAAGTGACAATTTGTCCATACTTTTTATACTTGTCAAATAAACGATTTGTTCTAGAAAAAGCTTGAATTAGATCATGTGGTTGCATCGGTGCACGGTCAATAAATAGTGTTGACAAGCAAGGTGCATCAAATCCGGTCAATAAACGGTCAACCACAATAACTAAATCCAACTGTTCGGAGCGAGCAAAGTATTTTTCTTTTTTACGTGCCAATCGATCATTCACATTTCGATTGTATGCACGCATCGTATCTATTTTAAAACTGGTACCAAATTCTTCATTGTATAAATGTAGTGCTTCTTTCATTTTATCTTGATTATTAATAGATGCTTCTTCATTTTCAGAAATTGAATAAGTAATCGCTACTTTAGGAAAATCTGGCAAAATTCGCTTTGTTTCCTCATCAATCACAAGAGACGTCTCACCTGCTTTAACTTTTTGAATTAAATCATAATAGCGTTGCGCTTGTGCAATAGAGGATGTCGTTAAAAGAGCATTATATGTCTGTCCAACGCCTTTCGTAAACCCAAGTTTTTTACGCGATTTATTAAAAATCGAATTGAGTACTTCTAACATATGCTGCTCATCTTCATATACTTTTTTCGGCAATCGTGCTTCTTTATCTTCTAATCTAAGCAAGTCTACATCTAGCTCTCCTGTTGCATCCGCAGCCAAAATTGCTTTATCTAACTGTTCTTCCGAAAAAGTAGATTTATATTCCACTTGAAAACCTAAAACAGCATTATCATGAATAGCTTCTTTCACCGTATATTCGTGCAATCGTTCCCCGTATTGTTGTGCTGTTGTCCGCGGCAAATCCCCAACAGCTTTTTTAGCATTCTCGACAAATATCGGCGTACCAGTAAATCCATACCATAACGATTGAACAAAAAATTCTTCAATTTCACGCTTTTTTTGGGCGCTAACGGCACGATGACATTCATCAACGACAAACGCAACTTTTAATTGCGTCATCTGTTCATAACGTTTCGATCCGACTTGGTTAGCGAAACGTCGCATCACATAATTCAATTTTTGAATAGTTGTGACAATCACTGTACGATCATCCGACAATAGTTTCTTAATCAAATCGTTGACATTCTCTGTTTCGTCAATCTCGATTACATCATTTTCAGCATACGAAGTAAATGAGGTCGTTGTTTGTTGGTCTAAATCCACTCTATCAACAATAAAAATAGTTTTTTTAATCGATGGGATTTGCAATAAATTACGTGCGACTTTATACGAAGTCAGCGTTTTTCCAGAACCTGTTGTATGCCAAACATAACCTGATTTATGTTGTCCAGAAGCCCTTTTCACTGCTTCAATGGCATGAATCTGATACGGTCGTAATAAAATTAAAGCTTTCTTCTCGTTATCAATCACTGTATATTGGGTCACCATTTTATGTGCCATCGGAATAGATAATACATCTTGTGTAAATTCTAAATAATCTGTGACTGGTTGATTCTCATAATCAACCCACTTAGTCAAAAACTGTTCATTTAATTTAGTATCTTGTGCCGATGCAATATATCTTGTATCCGTGCCATTAGTTACCACAAACATTTGAAGTGTCGAATAAATCCCCGTGAATTTACCTTCCTTCAAATATTTTTTAATTTGACGAAAAGCATCCATATATGGATGGGCACGATTTTTTAATTCGATGTGAATCATCGGTAAACCATTAATCAATAAGGTCACATCAAAACGACGATTCATATCTTCTAATGAACGTTTATTCGATTTGAATTGATTAATTACTTCATACGAAGATATCCCGCCAGCAATATCTTGACGATTAATCACACGTAGTCGAATTGTTCCCAATTTAGCATCTTCTCGTTGAACTTCAACTTTCGCTACACCATTTTCGCCAGCTAACCAAATTGCGGCTTTATAGAAACTAGAAAAGTTCAACTGATTTTGGATTTGGCGAAATTCCTGTTCAGTCAATGGTACACCTTGTAATACGTCTTTATTATTCACTTCTAGCTTTTGGCGAAAGTTCGCCCATAACTCTTCTTCTGTATGTAAATCATCTCGATATGTCCATTGCGAATCCCCACTGATTAATCGTTCAATCAAATTGTTTTCCAACACTTGCTCCCCTGTAAAACGCACCATTTAAACACCCCGTTTTTTATAAGTATTAATCAAATTATAGCATAGAAAGAGGCGGAGAGAACTGATAAATTGGGAATACTTAGGCTTGGGAACAGCGTAAGTTAGGGGATGTCGCCGATATTGTAGGTGGTGGAACTCCTAGCACCGCAAATCCTGAATATTGGGATGGCAACATTGATTGGTATGCACCTGCTGAAATTGGCGAGCAAATTTACGTCAGCAAGAGTCAAAGGACAATCACTGAACTTGGTCAACAAAAGAGTTCTGCGAAGATATTACCAGTAGGAACTGTTCTTTTTACTTCTCGTGCTGGCATAGGAAATACCGCTATTCTAGCTAAAGAAGCTACTACTAATCAAGGTTTTCAATCAATCGTTCCTCATAAAGATGAATTAGACAGTTATTTTATTTTTTCACGAACTAACGAATTGAAACGCTACGGTGAAGTGACTGGTGCTGGTTCAACATTCGTGGAAGTATCTGGAAAGCAGATGGCGAAGATGCCTCTCTTGATACCAAGTATTGCTGAACAACGTCAGATTGGTTCATTCTTCAAACAACTCGACAACACCATCACCCTTCATCAGCGTAAGATCGAAGCCTTAAAGCAGATGAAGAAAGGCTTTTTACAACAACTTTTTCCAGAAAAAGGGGAAAATATCCCCAAAGTACGATTTACTGATTTCAAAGAAGAATGGGAACAGCGTAAGTTTGAAGATAGTTTTAATTTCCCAGTATCTACTAATTCTTTATCAAGAGCAATGCTTAATTATGATAGAGGTGAAGTTAAAAGCGTTCATTATGGAGATGTACTAATAAAATATCCAGCTATCCTCAATGTAAAAACTGCCCAAATACCATTTATTAATAATGGTACTAGAGAAAATTTCAAATCAAACCTACTAAAAAATGGAGATCTTATTTTTGCGGATGCAGCTGAAGATGAATCAGTAGGAAAGGCTGTAGAAGTCAATGCTCTCACTGACGAATATCTTGTATCGGGTCTACATACAATAGTTGCAAGACCTAAGGGAAAAATGGCAGAATTCTTTTTAGGATACTATATCAATTCTGAAATATATCACAGACAACTATTAAGATTAATGCAAGGAACTAAAGTCTCTGCGATAAGTAAAAAAAACCTACTAGAAACGGAAGTCTTGTTTCCAACTAGAATTGAGGAACAAAAGAAAATCGGGAATTTTTTTAAACAACTCGATGACACCATCACTCTTCATCAAACCAAACTCGATCAATTAAAAAAACTAAAAACCGCTTTTTTACAAAATATGTTTATATAAAAAAATTCCACCTAGTTTATTCTAAGTCTAGGTGGAATTTTTTTATTACATTAACAGTGATAAATGTCGGATAATTTTATCATTGTCTTGATTTTCTAATTCTTGAATAATGTGTAGATAAGTTTCTTGGGTTGTTGTCATGCTAGAATGCCCTAATCTATTGGCTACACTGGCAATTGAAACACCGGCAAACAACAATAAAGAAGCATGTGTATGTCGTAAACTATGAATAGTGATAATAGGGACATTTGCGCGATTGCATAATACTTTCAAACGATTGTTAATGGTGGAGTTAAACACTCTATTTTTTATAAAAATTGGTTTTTCAGATTCTCTCATTTTAATTAATTGTGAAAATTGCATAGCTAACTGCCAATCGATTTGTACCTTTCTTTTTGAAGATTCATTTTTAGTTGGTTGAAAGCCACCATTTGATTTTTTATAATTCCAAGTCTTATTAATAGTTATCTTTTGTTGGGAAAAATCAAAATCATTTGGTGTTAATGCTAGTGCTTCTGAAAAGCGGAGTCCTGTTTTTGTAATCAATAGAATAAACCAATCCCAATTAATCTCTTCCGTTAATTCAAGTTCTTTCAATAGTGCTTGTACTTCAAATTGATTGAGAAATTTTGCTTTTTTAGGTCGTGGTGCTTTACCTTTGATAACGATTTTTCTTGTAGGATTTTGAGTAAGTGTGCCATCATCAACTGCATCCAAAATAGCGCCTTTCAAATGATGATGAAAATCCATAGTAGTTTGTTTTTCATGTGTAGATGCATAATCGTTCAGTAATTGCTGATAATTCGTACGGGTAAGCTCTTTTAATTTTAAGTGGGGGACAAGTTCTTGTAATCTTTGCTCTGCAATATGATATTTTTGCAAAGTAATTGAACGAACTGCGCCCTCTTTATAAAGACTTACCCACTCTTTAAAGTACTCGTGAAACAGTTGTTCTTTTCTTTTTTTTGCTACCATAATAAAAAACCTCCTAGATAATAAGTCGATGAATAAACCATCTCACATATTATCTAGGGGGATTATTTTTGTGTAAATATTGGGTTAAATAAACATTTTTTGTAAAAAAGCGGTTTTTAGTTTGTTTAATTGGTCAAGTTTTCTTTGATGAAGGGTGATGGTATCGTCTAATTGCTTGAAAAACTCTCCTATCCATTCCTGCTCGTTATCTGAAGGGACAAATATTTTGCATTTAAAGAAATCATCCAAAACTAACTCATTCATCATAGTTCCTAGTTTTGTAGACTTTACGAGTACATGCTTCATAATCGGCTCATAAATAATGTACTGTTTCCAAAAGAAAATGTTCATAGATATAATTGGTCTGAGAGTCGTAAATCGAGGTGACATAATCCCATCTCCAATGTCATTAAGAACAAACCTACCAAATGAGAATACTTTGCTAGTATGCCCTTCATAAGCAATATCTCCAATACGAAGAACTTTATATCCGTTCAATGAATTTTCTGCTGCACCATTTCCCTCAGGCTTGAATCGCATAGTCGCTATAGAGATTGTTTTCTCTGACCCAAATTGACCTTTGTTTCTTTCTGTATTTCTTTGATATAATTTCCCCAACTTACGCTGTTCCCATTCTTCTTTAAAATCAGCAAATCGAAGTTTTGGGATACTTTCTCCTTGTTCTGGGAAAAGCTGTTGCAAAAAGCCTTTCTTCATCTGTTTTAAGGCTTCGATTTTACGCTGATGAAGGGTGATAGTATCGTCGAGTTGCTTGAAAAAAGCACCGATTTTTTTTTGTTCTTCAATAATTTTTGGGTAAAATAGCTTTAAATCTCCAAACTCAGAAAAACTTATAGATTTTCCATCTCTAATTCCAAACGTGACTGTTTTTAATGATTCTATAAAAGTAAATGTTTTAAACTTAGTCTTCCAAAATAAACTATCTTGACTATTCATATTTTTAGGAACAAATATAGTATATGCAGGACTAGTAATACCAAGTTTGTCAGAGAGTTCAAATCCGCCCTGAAAAGATCGTAAGCTAATTATAAAATCACCTTGGTGAATCACCTTATAATTCTTAAGAGTTGCCTTATCATACTTAATGTCAATTCCTACTTGCTCTCGATATATCACTCCATGATCTTGTGTAACAGACAGGACTGGTAGTTCAGGTTGATTTTTGTCGGCTTTAGGAATAAATAATTCTTTTGCCTTACGCTGTTCCCAATCGTCATCAAATCCAGAAAATCGTATTTCTGGAACTTTTTTCTGGATGTTCTTACTCACGAGAGAACACCGCCTTAGTAGCGTCAATCAGCTCTTTCGAAGTATCCGTAATAGCTAATTCATCCAACATAGATAAAAATTCTGATTCTGCTTTAGCAATTTCTTTATTCAAAGAAACTATTTCTTGACTTAAAGTAACCATATCAATCGGTTCTTCTTCTTCAAAAGTATCAACGTAGCGTGGAATATTTAAATTAAAATCATTCTCGACAATTTCTTCAAATGTTGCGACATGTGCATATTTTTCTACATCTTCACGTTTCGTATATGTTTCTAGGATTTTCTCAATGTGTTCAGATTCCAATAAATTTTGATTTTTAGATTTTGTAAAGTCATTTGACGCATCAATAAATAAGACATCTTTCTTTTCACGATCTTTCTTCAAAATAATAACCGTTGTAGGAATACTTGTATTAAAGAAAATATTTGCAGGAAGCCCAATCACTGTATCAATCGCGCCGTTTTCAAGTAAAATTTTACGAATTTTTCCTTCTGCTGCACCTCGGAACAAGACACCATGCGGTAATACAATAGCCATCACACCAGTATCTTTCAAATGATAATAACCGTGTAATAAGAAAGCAAAGTCAGCTTTCGATTTTGGTGCTAAAACACCGTAAGAGGCAAAGCGTGGATCATCTAAAAATCCTTTTTCAGCTGTCCATTTTGCACTATATGGTGGATTCATTAATACACCGTCAAAGTTCGTTGGTTCTTCTGTAGGCCAATCTGCATCAAGGGTATCACCATTGTGTAGATGCTGATTCGCAATGTCTACACCGTGTAGAATCATATTCATTCGCGCTAAGTTATACGTAGATGTATTTAATTCTTGCCCAAAATAGTTAATCGTTCCTGGTTCATTAGAATATTTTTTCGCATTCAGTAATAAAGAACCTGATCCCATAGTTGGATCATACACACTGAATCCTTTTTGATTTTCCTTACCAGCTAGAACAATTTGCGTCATCAACGTAGATACTGGTTGAGGAGTGTAGAATTCACCCGCTTTTTTGCCTGAGTCAGAAGCAAACTGTCCAATCAAATACTCATACGCATCGCCCAACGCATCCCCTTCATGTGCAATATCTAGAGAAGCTAATTCTTTCATCACTGCTGAAATGGTTTGGTTCTGCTTCTGTGGGGTTGCGCCTAATTTTTTTGAATATAAATCAACATCTTCAAACAAATTTTCAAATAATTCACTGCTTTGTTCGATATTTCTAAATCCTTGTGCTAAATCTTCTAATTCAAAGCGACCTTTGTAGACTTTTTGAACCATTGCCGTAAAAGTTAATTGTGGTTCTAAAGCATAAGAAAAGTCATATTTCAATTCATCAAT
Organism: Enterococcus saccharolyticus subsp. saccharolyticus; assembly: GCF_029023825.1. Lineage (NCBI taxonomy): Bacteria > Bacillati > Bacillota > Bacilli > Lactobacillales > Enterococcaceae > Enterococcus > Enterococcus saccharolyticus. The sequence goes on from NZ_CP118957.1 coordinate 2,571,592, forward strand.
CAAATCATCTTTAATCTCAAGATCTTCAAAAGCAACTTCATAAACTTTTTGAGCAGCGTTAAGGTCAGTTACCTCTTCTTCTAAAAGATTTGCTGCATGATAAAGAAGTCTATCTGATAAATACTTATAAAAAACTAAACCTAATAAATAATTTTTGTACTCATTCGCATCCATTTTTGAACGCAATATATCTGCACTATTCCATAATGCTTGATAAAGTGTTTTTGATGTTTGTTCTACCAACTTACACTCTCCCCCATCGTAAGTTTTACTCTAATATTAGCAATGATTGGAGTGGTTTACCAGCCTTACTTTGTCATTCCTACAACATTTCAACAAAAAAACAACTTCAATAAGTTCAGACTATCGCTAACTTATTGAAGTTACTCTTACATTCCATATAAAAATCAATCTTTCTGTTTCCCACCCAAACTCGCCAACAAGGTAAACACACAAGCCATCACAAAAGCGCACACCATGACAAGGATTGTAGCAATTAAATTATCATTCGACATTAAAGGTGCCATGAATGCAGGGACGTAAGCAGTTGTACGTACATTCAAGAGTCCGACAAGCGTACCGGCTAACGTTGCAGCTAAAATAGTCCCACCAAAGACTTTTTTATTCGAAAACATAAAGGGATACGCTGCTTCTACAAACGTGCCAAAGAGCAAATTGATAAAGATATTAGCGGTAGCCGTTGGTCGGTCTCCTGCATTTCTCGGCTTAATAATGTACGCTAGCTGAATTCCTGCACAGACAATTACGAGACAGACCATGTCAATGGCACCTAAAAAACTAAATCCTGTTGCTTCCATTTCTAATAAAACAATCGGTAAAATAGCTGCGTGATAGACACCACCAATAATTGCAAACCAAATAAGTGCCCCAGCAACAGTGCCAGCTAAAATTGGATTAAATGCTAAGACAGCATCAATTGCCTGTTTAATCCCATTGCCAAGCATTAATGCTACTGGTGACAACAAATATTTGCCCACTAATCCCGCGAATAAACCAGACAGTCCCCCGGCTGCAATATTCGTTGTCGTTCCAGGAACTCCATGCTTAAAACAAAAATTACTAATATAATACACTAAAATTCCGGCAAGAATCCCGACAGCCATTCCCCCAATAATGCCACCATCCACTGCTAATGCGCCCGCTAAGACACCCGCAACAATTCCGACTTCATCCATTCCAGAAATTTGTTTTGCTGCAATCGTAGCAACGATGACTGGTAAGAAACCAACCAATATGGTGAAAATCTCCTCTAACCCTGACAAACCGGGTAATTTACTTAAAGCCAAGCTCAACGCCATACCAATAAATCCCGGCATCGCCGCCATCATAATGCCACGTAAACTAATTCTCTTAAATACATTGTCTTCACGTTGCGCACTACTGCTACCAATCACCGGTTTATAGGTTAATTGCCATTCTTTCGCAAAAGCAGACATAGCTGAAATCGCACGTGTCCGATTGGTTGTTCCTGTTGTGCCAGATTGGGCAATAATGTGTACACCCAAACTAGCCGCATCAGCCATCGATGTCCCACCTGTTCCAGTCACAGGAATCTTTTTTTGCGCAGAGGCAAGTAATGCTTGCCGATTGACGTCTTTAGGGTCGCAACTTAGCAACAATAACCCATCAATTTCTCCATCTAAAATTTTCTGTGCCAACTGATGATCCATCAATTTTGCTTGCTCGTTAATTTCTGATAACGTTTGTTCATCGCTGCTGATTAATTGTCCTGTTTCATCTAAAGTAAAGAGCTGTGATTTCGCATCCAGCGATACATTATCCATACTACTTGCTGTCAAAACAAATTGAACAGCAGCTACCTCAATGCCTGCTGATTTTGCTTGTGCAAAAATCTCTTCGATCATTTTTTGCGGATCATTTCCACCTTGTGACCGCAAATTTCCACCACTACTCCCAATTACTGCAATTTTTTTCATAGAAACCACCTATCTTTTTATTTTTCACTTTCAACCAAAAAATACAAATTTTCTGATAATTATCAGATATTCATTATAAAATTTCCCTTACCAGAATGAAAGAGAAAGTTATGCGCTATAGCAAAACAAACATAAAAAAACACTTTCTCAAATTGAAAAAGTGTCTCTTATCTATTGCTACCATTCCAAATTCAATAAACTCAGCATTTCATGATACGCTGTTTCAATGCGTTGTCGTGTTACTTCTGGTACTTGATCTGCATATTTTCCATCTGGCAAATAATCTTCTGCCAATACCACTTGAAAATCATAGGCCTGCATATCGCCATACTCGAAATCATAATAGGTATGATTCACGATTGGTTCTCTGGAAACCCAAGTTGGATGTAAGGTGATATTGCTCAAATACGTGCGTTTGCCTTCTTTGGTAATTTCTACTTCCGGAATAACGCCTCTTTCTGTCCAATAATTGTAATTAACAGTTTCGTATCGTTGATTTGATAATAAATTCCCCATCGAATAGATAATAAATTTCTTTTCACCATCTTTTTCAATTATCTCAGTCGGTTCAGCAACATGTGGATGTCCACCAAAAATAATATCCGCACCAAAATCAATCATTTGTCGATATACGGTTTGCTGTTCTACAGTGGGTTCTAACGAATACTCTACGCCAGATTGCGGCATAACAATCGTAATATCCGCAATTTTCTCCGCTTCTTTAATATCAGCTTCCACTTTGTCGATTGATAAATCGTTTAAATATTTGTCATAATCTTCTTGGCTAATGCTTTGTTCAATCCCATTAAATCCATACGAATAAGCTAACATCGCCACTTTGATACCGTTGACTTCTTTTACTAAAATGCCGTTATCGCCAACATTCACACCAATCGTATCTAACCCAGCATCATGAAAAGCCGTTGCTGTCGTTGTTACCCCTTCAATACCAGTATCCAAAATATGGTTATGTGCCAAATCAATGACATCAAAACCGGCATCTTTTATACTCTCAACAACCGTTGGAGGAGCATTAAACAAAGGAAAGCCACCTATTTCTTTATTAGGATTAATCGTTCCTTCAAAGTCACCTAATGCGATATCTGCCGAAGAAATCAGTGGTTTGACTTGATCATAATCATTGGCAAAATCGTAGTTCACGCCATCAAACGAACTCAAATAGAGTGGTCTGTGGTATAGCATATCACCACTTGCGGTAACTGTAATTGTTTTCGGTTCATTATTTTTAGTTGCTGTCGTATTTGTGGCATGCACATCATTGGTTTTCGGTGCTGTCAGTCCTTTGTAAACGATAAAATATCCCGTACTAATAATTGATATAAACAATAGTATAACTAATAGAGCAAAAATAATCTTTTTTTCACTTCTAGTAAGCCGTCGTTGATTCCTCATCTTTTTCTCTCCTCTTAACCATTTTATTGAAAGCGCAATCAAAAATAATTACACAGTATAACCAACCCTTCTATCAATAATTATACTGAAAATTCTTTTAGTTTAATAGCCCCTTCTTTTGTCCATCATTTATACAGAAGCTATCACTGCTCGTGCGACAACTTCGGCTACGTTCTGTTGAAAAACTTTCGGCATAATATTCGTTGGGGTTAATTCTGTTTCGGGAACCAAATTAGCAATCGCTACTGCCGCAGCAATCTGCATTTCCTCGGTAATTTTCGTTGCTTGTGCATCCAACGCTCCCCTAAAAAGCCCCGGAAAAGCTAAAACATTGTTTATTTGATTCGGGTAATCACTCCGCCCGGTTCCCACAATATATGCTCCTGCTGCTAACGCTTCTTCTGGTAAAATTTCTGGTATTGGATTCGCCAAAGCAAAAATGACAGGTTTTTCCGCCATCTGTTGAATCCACTCCGCTTGTAAGACATTCGCTTGTGAAACCCCAATAAAAATATCTGCATCCACCAACGCATCTGGCAACGTACCAGAAATAAATTGGCGATTCGTCACTTTAGCAATTTCTACATGATGTGACACCAACGATTCACTTTCTCGTTCATTTAAAATCCCTGTTTTATCTACAACAAGAATATGTTGAATCCCCGCTGCTAAAAATTTTCGAGTGATGGCAATTCCGGCAGCGCCCCCACCATTAATCACTACTTTGATGTCCTCTTTCGACTTTCCAATTAGTTTTAAACTATTAAACGTCGCTGCCAACGCAACAATCGCCGTTCCATGTTGATCATCATGAAAGACTGGAATAGCACATTCAGCATTCAATCGTCGTTCAATTTCAAAACAGCGCGGTGCACTAATATCTTCCAAATTAATAGCTCCAAATGTCGGCGAGATTGCTTTGACCGTTTGAATAATTTCTTCCACATCTTGTGTAGCTAACACAATAGGAATCGTATCAATATTTCCAAAACGTTTAAACAAAGCGGATTTTCCTTCCATCACCGGCAAAGCCGCTTCAGGACCAATATTTCCTAGCCCTAATACAGCAGAACCATCACTGACCATCGCAATCGTATTTTTTTTCATCGTTAATTCACGTACTAGTTCCTTATCCTCAACAATCGCTGTAGAAACAGCCGCCACTCCCGGTGTATAGACCACACTCAAATCTTCTGGAGCTTCGATCACCGCTTTTGGTACAACAGAAAGCAGCCCTCCATTTTGCTTCACTTGTTCTAATGCGAGTTCTTTTACGTCTTTATTCATGCTTTTTTCCTCCACCAAATAATAGAAAACGGATACAAAACATTTTATTTATTATCTTATCATAAAATAAACCACTTTATAAAAAAAGACACCTTCCAAGTGGAAAGTGTCTTGAGATGTTGATATAAAATGATAAACATACACAAAGCATTCTCAAAAAGAAATTACTATCATTCATCTTCTAATGCCCATTTGCAGTATCATTAGATGAATTAAGAGAAAAGTTACAACTGGAGACAGATGAAAGTTATGAAATTGAAGATTGGGAAGCTCCTTTCCGATTAATGGATGATCGAGATATTCTAACACTCAATCGTTTAGCGCTCTTAATAGAAGAAAACAGTCACTATGACCTATTTCCCTATTTGGATGAATTGATTGACTTGGATGTCTTTGAATCTCACGAAGATGCCTTAAAGCGATTAAATCAATTAACACACTTAAAAGAAAAACCAACTGATCAAGGTGTTTTGGAAGATACTTTTGAGCTATCAGATGGCACCTATCTTATAATTTAATAAAAAAGAATTTTATTAAGTAATTGACTTTATATAGACAACCATCTATATTAATACATAGATGTCTGTCGATATAAGGAGTGTCAATTATGAATTATGAAAAACTAGCTTTAATACTAAAAGCTTTAGCTGATTCTAAACGTTTAAAGATAGTGGATATTTTATCGTGTGGAACCATGTGTGCTTGTGATATTTTAGAACATTTTGATTTTACCCAACCTACGTTATCCCACCATATGAAAGTATTAGAAAAAGCAGGTATTGTTTGCGTTACAAAAAATGGGCTCTGGCATTATTATGCGCTGACAGAAACCTTTGTAGAAGAGTTTAATGGCTCTATGCAACAACTTTTCTCAAGTGAATCTAGTTGTATTTGTCATGAAACAAGCCAATGTTCTCCTAAAGGAAAAACGGAGGCGAATGCAAATGGCTAAAGAAACAGAAAATACAGGTATTAATTTTTTTGAGAAGTATTTGACGGTTTGGGTCTTACTTTGTATGATGTTAGGAATACTAATTGGACAATTTTTCCCTTCCTTTTCTCAAGAATTAGAAAAGATTCAAATTGCGAATGTGAATATTCCGATTGCTGTATTGACATGGATTATGATTTTTCCCATGATGATGAAAATTGATTTCAAATCTATTTTAGATGTTCGAAAGAATTATCAAGGACTAGCTATTTCAAGTATTACCGCATGGCTAATTAAGCCGTTTTTAATGTTTGGGCTCGCAACCTTCTTCTTTTATGTTGTTTTTCGCAATTTTATTCCTACAGATTTAGCAAGGGATTATGTTGCTGGGGCAGTTTTATTAGGAGCAGCACCTTGTACGGCTATGGTATTTGTTTGGAGTAATCTGACGAAAGGTGACCCTGCGCACACGCTGGTTCAAGTATCAATTAATGATTTGCTAATTATCGTTTTATTTGTTCCAATTGTTTCGCTCTTACTAGGAATCAACAATGTTTTTGTTCCTTGGGGGATTCTCTTTGCTTCAGTAGCATTGTTTGTTTTAGTCCCTTTGATTGGTGGTGCATTAACTCGCTATTTAGTGATTAAATTTAAAGGATTAAATTACTTTGAAACAAAATTTTTACCTAAATTTGATCCAATTACAACGATTGGGTTACTGCTAACGTTGGTTATTATTTTTACCTATCAGGGAAGTATTATTATCAGTAATCCTTGGCATGTCTTAATGATTGCCGTCCCACTAGTTTTGCAAAATATTATTACAGCAAATTTTGCTTATTTTGCTTGTAAACTGACTAAACAACCACATAATGTAGCAGCACCTGCAGCTTTAATAGGCGCCTCAGATTTCTTTGAACTTTCTGTTGCTGTGGCAATTACTTTGTTTGGGGTCAATTCACCTGTTGTTCTTGTATGTACAGTAGGTGTTTTAACAGAAGTACCAGTGATGTTACTTCTTGTAAAATTAGTAAATAAAACTCGCGGTTGGTTTGAACCAGCGAAGAATTGAGGAAATGATGAAAAAAGTTTATTTTTTGTGTACAGGAAATTCATGTCGTAGCCAAATTGCAGAAGGCTATGGCAAAAAATATTTAACTGATAAAGGCTTTGAAGTTCGCAGTGCGGGTATTGAAACACATGGTTTAAATCCTAGAGCTGTTAAAATCATGGAAGAAGATGGCATTGACATAACGGTTCAAACGTCGGATTTAATCGACCAAAAATATTTTAATGAAGCAGATTTAATTATTACCCTTTGTGGAGATGCCAAAGATAATTGTCCAGTAATCCCTAAAACAGCGACACATATCCATTGGGGATTAGAAGATCCTGCAAAAGCAATAGGTAGTGAAGAAGAAATTATGAATAAATTCAGAGAAGTTAGAGATGTAATTAAGGGAAAAATACAGAATTTAGAAATAGAATAAGCCTATTGAAAGCAATCAAGAAAAATCTTGATTGCTTTTTTTGTGGAAAGGAATGAATGATATGAACAATATTCCACGTTCTCCCCCAGTTACTTAGGAATCAACCCTACTTTGCATTCACTTTCAATATCAAAAAATTTAATGAAAAGAGGAAAAACAATGGAACTAAAACACGTAGTACCGATTATGAAAGACACATTTGGACACTTAGAATTTGCGGGTGAAGGAAACGTTGAACAACGACGCGTCAATGGTCGCTTAACCACTGTTTCTCGTAGTTACAACTTATATTCAGATGTACAACGTGCAGATGATATTGAAGTCATTTTGCCTCATACTGCTGGAGAAAAGTTCTTTGAATTTGAAGAGACGATTCAACTAGTCAACCCACGGATTGTCGCAGAAGGTTATAAGATTGGCGAACGTGGTTTCACGAATTATATTTTGCATGCAGATGATATGGTCAAAGCTTAAAGGAGGAAAACACACATGAGATTAGCACAAGGAATTATTATCGACAAAGAAAAAACTTTTGGACGGTTAAAATTTTCCGCATTACGTCGAGAAGTATTTTTAAACAATGAAGATGGAACGGTATCTACCGAAGTTAGAGAACGAACTTATGATAATGCAGTGGCAGAATCAACCTATAAATCATTCAAAGCAGAATTTGTTTATCCGAACACATTTGACACATTGAATCAACTCAAACTGCAATTATTTGATTACGTCAATTGGTGGAATTATCTTCGGTTACACGGTTCTTTGGGATATGAGACACCAATCAGCATTCGAAATCGGATTAGATAACAAGCACCTGATTTTTACACTTTATAATTTTTGTCAAAAAAAGGGTTGCCATTCCAAACAAAAAAATCAGAGTAAGACGATTTCTCTACTTACTCTGATTTATAAAATTCCTCTTCATCAGTCCTTATTGACAAAGAGCCAAATTTGCAGGGTGTTCGTTTATTTTCCTCTTCGTCTTTTTTCAAGAATCCAGATATTTTTAGCTACACCTAACCATAACAACAGCAGGATCAAATAATACAAGGGGCGACCTGACAAGGCTTGTTTCCCAAATACATACGTTCCGGCAATCAGTATAGCCGTATAAAAAAGATACAGCACTAGAAGCCATTTTTTGTCCCGATAAATCATTTGCTTTCACCTCACCGCTTATTCAAAGGTCTTTTTATTACCTTAACAAAAACCAACCTTTGTTGCAAATGAGGCTAATTGAGACACTTTATTGAAACAGATACGTTCCTTGACCAATCGTCAGTTGTTTCCCTTTCAATGCTGGACTGCCTTCAAAAACGATTTGTTGCAAACGATTGGCAGGTCCCGTGGTAAAGACAAAGGACTGGTTGCCGACTTGAAGCGCTTCTTCTCCATTGATCTCAACTTGCTGGAATCCAAGGAACTGCTGCCACTGTTGAATCACCTTTTCTGGATCAGCCACTTCAAAAACAGCACGTACGATTGCCAATTCTCCGGCTGGATGTTGTTGGATCACCTTCGCCTGGGTTAATTGTTTCCGGCGTTGATCCTCTGTGCCTCCCCACTGGATAACAAAAGGATAAGGCAAACCGTCTATGTCTCCTAAAATAGAAAGCATACGCCATTCAATCAAATTTCCCTCGGCATCGTGACGTTTCCCGTCAAAAATCTCAGAAAGTTTAGCTCCACGTTCTTTTAGTTGGACTGCTAATGCTTCGATATCATCTGTTCGCAAGGCTACTCGACTTAAGATTTCTTCTTGCGGCAAATGCTTGACCGCATCATTAACCACGACATGTTGCGGGTCTGCTTGACTGGCTAACCCAGGATCTTCTACTCCCAAAAATTCAAGATAAGACAAATCAAAATAACTCAGAGCATTGTACGTGCCCCAGTCTGTGTGCTTACCACCAAATGCAGCGACCAATCCCGCTTGTTGAAAGGTTTGGATGGCTTGATCCAAATCATTCACATAATGTACCGTATGATCCCATTTAATACTCGCCATCACTTCTCCCCCTCTTCTCCTAGCTCCGTCGTCCGTTGAACAGCACGTAGAACACTGCGCTGCAATCCGGCAGCAAAATCAGACGCATTCAATTCGTACAGCGCATGGATGCCCACACCCCCAGCGGAATTATTGATATCCAATAATTCTCGAGGATGTTTTCCTGTTTGCTTCAGCATCGCGGCTGCACCGATCGTGTTCTCAAGTGCGATCGTCCAGGCCTGTTCTCTAGGCAGACCGGCAAGCACACCGGCATCTGTATAAGATTCAATAAAATAATACACATAGTTGGCACCGGCGACGCCATAACCTGTGAAAACATCGATCAAACGTTCTTCCACGTACATGACCTTGCCAAAGCCAGTCAGGAAGAAGTCTACCTCTTCCTGCTTCGCCAACTCATTGAGAGAGGCACCACTGTACCCTAAACCTGTGTCAGTCAAAGTATTGGGGATCACTCGGACGATACTCCGGGGAACACCTAGCAAGGCTTCCAATTTTTCGATCGTGACACCCGCTACAATCGAAACGATCACGGCTTCTGGTTTGCTTTGCTGCAACTCCTGAGCTACGGCAGCCAGATCATCTTGCGGACGAACTCCGATCACGAGAATGTCGGCTTGCTGAAGGGCTTCCTCCTGCTCTGCCTGCGCTTGAATCTGATAGGTCTCTTGCAGGTAGACATTTCGTGACGTATTGATATCTGCGACTGTCAGCTGTTCTTTTGAAACGATTTGTTTGGCTAATAATGGGCGAATGATCGCTTCGACCATTTGTCCACCACCGATAAAATGAATTCGTTTAGTCATCGTCTTCCTCCCTTAATTATTTTCCCATGCTTCCGGAAAAATAAAGCCATCGTATGTTTCTTGCGACAAAATATAGTCTTCAAATTCTTGTGATTCGTAAGCTGCTTTGATATCTTGGGCCCATTGTGTATCTTCATTTTCTTTTAAAATCGAAACAATGATGCGATGCTCTTCCGGTGTATTTTCAATTTTTAAGCTGTCTGTCAATTTTTTGTCTGAATCGGCAATATAGTTTCCGTTGATCACACCATAATCCACATCCGGTAAAGAAACGAGGATTTGCGCCGGATCCAAAATCTTGAAGTCGATATCATAATCCCCTGGATGAACTTGGCTGACATCAAAGTCGATCGTTCCCGCATCTTCATCCACTATTACCCAGCCAAGATCTTCTAAAATACGTACGGCACGTTCTTGGTTGACTGGATCATCTGGCAAAGCAACGGTCGTTCCATCGCTTACTTCCTCCAAGGAGGTGTGTCTTTCAGAGTGTAGACTTTGTGGAGCGCTCGGTGCAAAAGCGATTGCTGTCATGTCAATGTTCAATTCGTCATTGACTCCTTCCATGTAGGCAATACTCTGGAAGATACTAACATCGATCGAACCATCTGCCATCGCTGGGTTCACCTGGTTGTTATGTCCTAGTGTCTTGATCTCAACGCTATAGCCTTGGTCTTCCAAAATCGGCAAGATTCCTTGTCGAAATTGCTCTTCATAGGTTCCTACACCAAAACCAACAACGATATTTTTATCCTCTTCTACTTGGGTCGTTCCTGAGCCGCAAGCACTCAACGCAAACAAGGACAATCCCATTAATCCAATCAGGTATTTTTTCATCTCTTTTCCCTCTTTCTCTCCACATTTTCTTTGATATCTTGTAATTCAGCCGGCGTCACGTTGACTGGCACGGCGCAGTTTGGCGTCAATAAAAAGGGTACGCCCTCCATTTGCTTCAATGCCTGATCCGTTTGCTGCCGAATCGTTTCTCGTTTATCTTGCCCAAACAACTGATGATCCAGACCACCGATCTTGACTTTTTTTAACGGAACCGACAAATCCGGATTGCCTTTTGCATAAGTATCCCAACTGATTCCGTCAACCGGGTAGTCATCAAAACGTTCCGGCTGAGAAAATTCGCCACAAGTATGAAGCAATCGTTTGCCTGCAACAGCCTTTAGAACTCGCAAATCATAAGGCAAAGAAAATTCATCGAAGATTTCTTTGGCAAATAATTCTTCATTTGCGGTGCCGGTCACGGCATAGAAAACCCCATCTATCCCGTTCTTCTCTAACTCTTTGAGATAGTCGATCATCGTCTCTGTGATATGATCCAATGCCTGATGAACACCTGCGCCTTCGGTTTCCAGTAATTTTTTCACATCGAGAGGTGCGTTACTGCCATACATCGTTTGATTCACGTAGGAAGTATTTCCTGTTAAAAATAAAAGGATCGTCAAAGGTGAAAAAAGTGTTTGAACCAGTGGCATCTCTGGCAAGGCACTACGAATCTGTTTGACCGCTTGCAACTGCTCTTGTAATGGCGCAGAAGTTGCCGCCTCGACTATCGGCACCTGCCACACATCAGCGGGTGTTTGAATGCGTTGCTGTAACTGTCTGGGAAATACGTCGCGATAATCATCAGGATCGTACACATTTCCAAATGCTTCAGCAAGATAGACAGCGCGAGGATTGATCTTGATCCAATCCCAATCGTGTTCCTGTGCAAATTGAATCGTTGCCTCAGCCAAAGCCTCCGCCTCATACTCTGCCTCTAAAAAATGATGCCAACTACTTACTAGCGGATACTGACTAGCTTCTCCTGACAGCACCTGATTGAATCGTTCCTTTTTATTCATTTGGTCCTCCTTCATTAAACATCTCTTCATAAAAGGATCACCGCTTGCTCTCTTACTCACAAGCGAACCCTTGAAGCTGTTTTTTCCTCCTGCTTTCTAGACTGGTTTTCGTCTTTACAGGGTATCTACAACTAGCCATGTCTCTCTTTGATATAGGCACCAGTGTACGGTAGTTGGCTAGACAGTGTCAATCATCCGACTGATACCTTTCTTCTATCATAAGATTCTCAAAAGCTGTTTTTTTATGGAGGATTTCCAAAGCCGCTTGCTTTAAACTGATCGCTAATTCCAATCAGACAGTCCTTTCAGAAGATCAGTTTTACAGATATATCTGTATCTATTCAATATTTCTATGTAGTAAACAGCAGTCAAAAGTTTAGAAATTATGTTTTATTGACTGACATTTTTTAGCCAATTTTTATCAAAAATGAGATCAACCTGACACTGCTCATCGTTTATTTTTAAAAGGATTAAAGATCTGAATAAGTAGGACTGACATCTGCCAAATTTCAACACAGGGACCTCGCAGCCTTGTGATTTCATTCTGCTAAGAATAAAAGAAAATTTGTTTCAGTTTCATATCATGAAGGCTATTAACGATTGAAAAAGCTGCTTTAGCGTAACGGAGAGACGGCTTGTGTAGTCACCGTGCATAGAATTCAATGTGAATTAGGCTCAGTTGCCAATTTTATTGGCAACTGAGCCTTTGAAGCTTGAAAGACGTGAGACTACAGGCTCACGTCGGTTCCACGGTTGACTTCAAAGCAAGACCTTCTCGCAGTGTAGCGTTGCTAAATAAAATTCGGCTTCCCTCATAAATTAAGACACACAGCAGCTACATTGGCTAAACAATCAGGGAAATCATTAGAAGAAATTTCGGAAGCTCTAACACATAGTGATACTCACGTTACAAAAAATTATGTTAATGCACCCGATATAATTAGTAGTCCGTTAGGTGAATCACTTTTCAATGAAAGATGTTATTTTTAAGCTGAATGGTGGTAATTTTTATCTAGTAAAAAGACAAAAAGACACTTTCCAAAAATTGAAAAGTGTCTGAAACGTTGATATATAAACGATATTAACGTTTTGAGAATTGAGAAGCTTTACGAGCTTTCTTAAGACCTGGTTTTTTACGTTCAACCATACGTGCATCACGAGTAAGTAAGCCTGCGCGTTTAAGAGCTAAACGGAAATCAGGATCTACTTCTAGTAAAGCGCGAGCGATACCATGACGGATTGCGCCAGATTGTCCAGCGTATCCACCACCGTTAACGTTTACGAATACATCGTAAGCGCCTTTTGTTTCAGTAACGCCGAAAGGTTGGTTGATAACTTCACGCAAGTCAGCGTGTGGAATATATTCAGTAACGTCTTTTTTGTTTACAGTAATTTTACCAGTTCCTGGTACTAAACGTACGCGAGCAACTGCATTTTTACGACGGCCTGTGCCTGTATATTGTGCTTGTGCCAATGAAATTCCCTCCTATTAGATTAAGTTAGTAATGTCTAAAACTTCTGGTTGTTGAGCTGCATGTGGATGAGTTCCCTCAGCATATACATGCAATTTCATGCCTTGAGCACGACCTAAAGTGTTTTTAGGTAACATGCCTTTTACAGAAGTTTCGATCAAACGACGAGAATTTTTAGCACGTAATTCACCAGCAGTGATTGATTTCAATCCACCTGGGTGATTTGAGTGACGGTAGTATACTTTATCAGTCGCTTTTTTACCTGTTAATTTTACTTTATCTGCATTAATTACGATTACAAAATCACCTGTATCCACGTGTGGTGTGAATGTTGGTTTGTTTTTACCGCGTAGTACAGATGCTACTACAGTTGATAGACGTCCTAAAGGAACATCAGTTGCATCTACTACATACCATTTACGTTCTACTTCGCCAGCTTTGGCCATATATGTTGTACGCAAGATTTTTTTCCTCCAATTTCGATTTCGAATGTTTGACATACACTTGAGTTTCCGGGGCTCTTGTGGGGCAAACAATACCATTTAATATATTACCTAGAATAATGCATAAAGTCAACGTTTTTCTCTTACAAAATGAAAAAAAGAAGCAAGCTTTCAAAAAGCCTGCTTCTTACTTCAATTCTTAGTTTACTTTTTCATGTGCTGGATCGATATTTGGTGCAAAACCTAATTTTGCTTGAATCATCCAGATTTTTTTCTCTACATCTGTATTGAAACCAGTGAAAATATCTTGTGTGCTATCGTCGCCTTCTTCACCAGCCACTTCAATACCTTCTTTGTAAAGGTCTGATAAGTAACGGTAACCTTCAACTAATTTTTCCATACGTTCTGGAATCGTACGATCGTATGTGCCGATTTCATCTTTGATTCCTGTGTTATCAGCAAATTCTTGTAATGTTGAATACGGTGCGCCATCTAAAGTAATTAAACGTTCTGAAATCACGTCTAATTGATCGTTAATTTCATCCATAAATTCGTCCATTAAAGGATGTAAAGTTAAAAATTCTGGTCCACGCATATACCAATGAGTTTGGTGGATTACAACTGAAAATTGGCTTAAGTCAGCAACCAATTGATTTAAAATTTCTTTTGTTTTTTCGTATCTCATATCTGATTCCTCCTTAAAATTTTCTACATATTTAGCATAGTACGGATTGCCTAAAATGTACAATGAAACCCTCTATTTGAGAAATTTTCTCAAAGATTCTTTATCGATTCCTTTATGCTTTTTGCGTATTTTACGATAAAGGAGGAATAATATGATTTACTTTTTACTTGGTAGTTGTTTAGGTTCTTTTTTATGCGTGGTTGCACAACGTCTTCCGTTAAAACAAGATTTTATTTTTTCTCGTTCATGTTGTGACCATTGTCGAAAGACCCTACGTTTTTGGGAATTAATCCCGATTATTTCTGGTTTGTTCCTATGTTTTCACTGCCAGCGTTGTGGAAAACGAATTTCATTCATCAGTTGGTTAGTGGAAATTATTTATGGCGGGATTTTTTATTTTTGTTGCACACAATCATCGACATTTATGCAGTTCATTGCGTTGGTTTGGCTGACAGCTGCCACGTTACTGTCGCTAACTGACTATTTTTACTTTTTGGTTGAACCGAAAATTCTCTACCCACTTCATTTATTGCTATGGGGGGGCATGTTTTATTTTCATCAACCTTTTTATGTTTCGACGTTTTTATTGCTTGTGATTTTAGGGATCTTCTTTTGGTTTAGTTTGCGTGATTCGATGGGAATGGGGGATTGGTTGTTATTAGCTTTTTGGGTGCCTTGGCTAACACTAGAACAGTTCTCATTATTACTTTTTGTAGCTAGTCTGTCAGCCTTGGTTGTTTTTTTAGGAAATTATTTATTTCGGAAACAGCCCCCACAACGACTGCCTTTTGTTCCCTTTTTAAGTTTGGGATTATTTGTCGCATATTTTTTATAAAATAAAAAAAGCTGACGAAAATTCGTCAGCTTTGAAATTACATACTTACTGCAAAACTTGGTGCAAAGTAAGCTACTGAAGCTACTGTTACTGATTGTCCTGGTGCTGGTGCGTGGATGTATTGTCCGCCACCTAATGCAATTGCTACGTGGTATGTGCTACCTTGTGAACCCCAGAATAATAAGTCACCCGCTTTTGCTTCGCTTACAGAAATAACTGATCCAGCACTTTCTTGAGGAACAGTCCAGCCACCGATTTCACGGCCAGTTGCTTTACGGTAAACATAGCTTGTGAAACCTGAACAGTCAAATCCACTTGGATCTTTTCCGCCCCATACATATGGTACACCAATGTATTTGTATGCTTCAGCAACAACTGATCCAGTTGGCGCAGAAGATTCTACTTTAGGCGTTTCAACTTTTGGTGTTTCCACAACTGGAGTTTGCTCTACTGGTGCAGGTGTCTCAACAGTTGGTGTTTCTACTACTTCTTGAACAGGAGTTGATTCTACTGTTTTTTCTTCAACTACTGGTGTTGAAGTTGGTGTATCTTGTGTTGTATTTTGGTTTGTTTCAGCTGGTGTTTCTACAGCAGCTGGTTCTTCACTTGTTGCATTCGCAACAGGTGCTTCCGTTGTCGATTCTGCAACAGCTTCAGTCGCTGGTGTTGATTGTTGTACTTGTTCTTGAGAAGAAACTTGCGCTTGTTGCTCTTTCGCCGCTTCTTGTGCTTCTTTTTCAACTTGTGCTTGT
Organism: Enterococcus saccharolyticus subsp. saccharolyticus; assembly: GCF_029023825.1. NCBI lineage: Bacteria > Bacillati > Bacillota > Bacilli > Lactobacillales > Enterococcaceae > Enterococcus > Enterococcus saccharolyticus. The sequence goes on from NZ_CP118957.1 coordinate 2,587,534, forward strand.
TTTGCTGCTGCTTCTGCAGCGGCTTTACGTGCCAATTCTGCTAAACGTTCTTGCTCAGCAATACGTGCTCTTTCAGCTTCTGCTTCCGCTTTACGTTTTTGAATACCTTTTTTCTCATCTTCTTTTGAAGATTGTTGTAATGCTAAATCAGCTTTTAAGTAATCTAAATCTGCTTGGCTACGTTGGATTTCACCTTTTTGTGCTTCTAACGCAGTTTGATTTTCAGCGATTTCTTGTTGTTTTGCTTCATTTTCAGCTTTTTTCGTTTCTACAGCTTTTTTATCTTCTTTTTGTTGGTTAACTAACTCGTTGTTTGCGTTCACGATAGTGCTCATCGCTTGTACACGACCAATTGCATCTGTTAATGAATCAGCATTCAATACAGCTTCAACAAGGTTAGAATCTGAACCATTTACTTGTACGTCACGTGCTTGTTTACGAATTGCTTCTTCACGTTTTTCGATACGGACTTCTAAATCAGCAATTTCTTCTTGTAATTTTTGTGATTGTGCAGCTAATTCTTGTTGTTTCGCAATTAATTCTTCAGCTTTGGTATTAATATCAGAAATTTGTCCTTCTAATGAGCTGATTTGATCTTGAATACTTGCTTGTTGTGCTTGCAAGTCACTAATTTCTTTGTTTTTTTGTTCAATTTGTTGATCAAAGTCATCAGCAAAAACTGCAACTGGTGCTGCAACTGCTGTAAGTGTTAATGAACATGTTAGTAATGCGGTAAGTACACGTTTCTTCACGTTTCATTCCTCCGACTGGTTTTATTTAATAAATAGTTAAGTTAGTTTAAATTTTCTTAAACATCTTGTTTCAACGACAAACCGATTGTAACACACGCATATGACAGGACAATAAAAGAAATATTACAAATATATTTCATTTAAACCGAACATTTGTTTGTTTTTCTGAAAACTTTTCATTTTTTTCCTAAAAAAAGAAACTATTTTTGATAAAATAGTTTCGATAATGGATAATATAAAACTGCAAACAGTACAAGATTCACGAGTAACGTTGGTCCTAAGAAATGAGCTGCAAAATAAACAACATTGACGGCTGTTAATTTAAACAATAATTGAATGCCTAAAGTGATTAATTCAATGCTCGTCACCAAAATAATCCAACCAAAGCTCTCGGTGAGCAGATTTTTATAAAGAGTTTCTTCTAGTAAATACATTAACCAGACTACTAAAGGAAACGCCACTGCATAAATGCCTAAAACACCAATGTAGTACAAATCAAAAATACTACCAATAACTAACGCTGAAACAATCATATATCGTTGAGATAAACGTGGAACTGCAAAAAACATCAATAATAAAAGTAGATGCGTACTCCAAATATAATTTCCATGACTCCAAGAAGCAAATGTTCTAGTTAAATGCGCATCGACTAACATCAAGAAAAAGAACATTGGGGCTGCATAATATTTAAAGGATTCTTTGTTCATACTTACTCATCCCCTACTGTTCGTTCAATCACAGTAACGACTGACAAGTCATGTGAATGGGCATAAGGTTTTACGTAAACTTTTTGATCTAAACCAAATTTATCTACTTCAGATTCAATCACTGTTCCCACCAGTAAATCTGCGGGAGAATTGCCCCCTAAACCAGATGTTTGTACGATATCATCTTTAGAAATTGGTGTTTTACCAGTTAATTGCTCGACAACTAGTGCATCACGTGTCACATCATACCCTTTTAATAAGCCAAAAACTTCACCTTTTTTCGTACTAATACGCACTGGATAATGGTTGCTCGTTTGATTCTCAGAAGTTAACAATTCGACTTTAGATGACATCGCATTGACTTCCAATACGCGACCAATTAAGCCCTGTTTTGCCATCACGGCCATATTGACTTCAATCCCATCTTTGGCACCTTTATCAATGACCAACATATCTTGCCAAGAATCTGGTGAACGCGTAATCACATTCGCCGTTACTTTTTGATAATTGGTTAATGTAGCATTTAATTCTAATTCTTCTTTTAAAGCGGCAATTTCACGTTCATACGCTTTATTTTGACGATCCATTGCATCATAAGCGTCCACTTTTTCTTTCAAACGTTCATTTTCTTCATATGTAACAAGGAGATTTTGTACAGCACGCACGCTATTATCAAACCAACGTGCTGGTGCAAATACGACTTTATCAACAAACGCAACTGAATCATTGATCACAACTTGAACTACGGAAGTTTTCTCATCTTTTGCGCGTTGGGCAACAGTTAAACTTAATGAACCTACTGCAATAATAACTATAATCAAGGTAATAATAATATTTTTATTTGGATTAAATTTTTTCACCGAAGCACCTCTAAAATTTCAAACTGATAGCTTAAATTGTACCACTAAATCCCTTTAAACAAAAGAAAGACTCCCACTCTTAATGCTTTTTTTGAAAACTTTTTCGAGAAAAACATTAGTGGGAGTTTTTTTAGTTATCTTTACTCTGAACAACGGCGACAATTCCACTGGTAAAGGAAATTTGCGCTTGTTTCGTTAAAAATTCATTACTTGCATACGAAGTAGGATAGGCAACTTCTTGATTTTCTAGTGTATATTTACTACCTGTTAATGTCAAATTGGAAACAGGCATTAAACAGCAATAGGCCAAATAGGTCATTCCTGTTTCTTGATAGACGGTATGGGTTCCTGGCAACAGAAACTGCAGACTATTTTGTTGGTCTTTTAAGAATAATTGCTGACAATGTGGCATAAAACGAGGTTCCAACACCATCCATAAATTTGCTAGAAAATGATCAATTCTACCACCTGTTAAACCAATCAACGTTACTGTCGCATCAGGATAACGGGTCAAGACTAAATCTAAACCCAATTGTGTATCAGTATCATCTTTTTCAGCAGGTGATTGTTTGACTTCTTGTGCTGCCGCAAAAACGAGATCTCGCTCTTTTTCATCTAAGGAATCAAAATCGCCGACTGCAATTGATAATGGTAATCCTTGTTCAATCAAAAAGAGACCACCACGATCAATTCCTACATACAATTCATATTCTTCTAACGACGGCCAAGTTGAAACCGGTGCGCCACCCACAACTAATACTTTCATTATTGAATCGCTTCTTTCAGCAATTGAATTTGTTTTTCCGGTTGTTCTGCGTCATAAATATAACTACCTGCGACAAAAACATTTACGCCAGCTTCTTTGCAACGTTTGGCTGTTTCAGGGACAATTCCACCATCCACTTGAATATCAAAATGATACCCATGTTCTTCCCTTAATGCGGCTAATTCATGAATTTTATCCAGAGATTCTTCAATAAATGATTGGCCGCCAAAACCAGGATTCACTGTCATAACCAAGACTTGATCCACCATTGATAATACATGTTTGATACTATCCACTGGCGTACCAGGGTTTAACACAACCTCGGCTTTGACATTTTCTGCCTTAATCATTTGAATCGCACGATGAATATGCGGTGTTGCTTCCACGTGTACGCCAATAATATCTGCGCCTGCAACCGCAAAATCATGAATATAACGTTCTGGATCAACAATCATTAAATGAACATCTAACGGTAATTTCGTTATTGGACGAATCGCCTTCACGACGTTAGGACCAAACGTAATATTCGGAACAAACTGACCATCCATAACATCGACGTGGATATAATCTGCTCCATGTTTTTCAACAAACTCAATATCTCGTTGTAAATTTGCAAAATCTGCGCTTAAAATTGACGGTGCGATTTTCATAAAATTCCTCCTATTTTTTCTTTCGATAAACGGGTCTTCGTTTTTCAATTTCTTCTAGAAATTGGACATAATTATCATAACGTGTTTGCGCAATTTCACCGCTTGCCACACGTTCTTTGACAGCACATTGTGGTTCATTGATATGCATACACTCACGGAAACGACAATCCGTAGATGCCTCAACAAATTCAGGGAACTGTTTAGATAGTTCACGGGCTTCTATTTCTAGAAAATCAATTGAACTAAATCCAGGTGTATCCGCAACTAATCCATCGGCAATTGGTATTAATTCTACATGACGAGTCGTATGCTTCCCACGACCTAATGATTCCGAAATTGCAGCTGTCTCTAAATCCAACTCAGGAACAATACGGTTTAATAACGTTGATTTTCCAGCACCTGATTGTCCCATAAAAACAGTCAATTGATTGGGAAAAAGTCGTTCTAATTCTTTTGTTGCTCTCTCATCTTCAGTAGACGCAATCACTGTATAACCGATACTTTCATAGCAATTGATTACTTCTTGTATTTTTTCTTTGTCATCAATTAAATCCGTTTTACTTAAATAAATAATCGGTTCAATAGCTGTATATTCCAAGGTTACTAAAAAGCGATCTAATAAATTATACGAAAAATTCGGTTCCACCATGCTGGTCACAATTACACCTTGATCTACATTTGCGACTGCTGGACGTACCAACTCATTTTTTCGTGGTAAAATTTCCAACAAATACCCATCGGTCAAATTGCTACTTTCAAATACAACTTCATCGCCAACTAATGGTGTAATTTTACGATTACGAAAATTTCCACGTGCACGTGTCTGATACAGTTCTCCTTCTGATTGTACATAGTAAAAGCCACTCAATGCTTTTCTAATTTGTCCTTTCAAAAATCCGCCTCCTTGCTTTTTTTCTATTGTATCATATTCGCTAACATCCGCTAAGTATAATAAAAAAACGGCATGAAAAATCATGCCGTTTTCTCTCTTATAACGTTTCTAACCACTGAATGAGCAACGTACTGATTTCTTGTTGTTGCCGACTATTAGTAATCTTAGCTTGATTGTCTCCTTTTTGGTCCCCATAACTTCCAAATCCAGCATGATTTCCACCAGTAATAGTTTGATACAGTGTCATTTTCGGTAAAAATTGTTTCGCACTTTGGTATTTTTCTTGATTTAAGACCCCATCATAATCGCCAGTAAGGGAAAGCACTGCTCCATCGAAACC